>JAUHXH010000005.1 GCA_030427085.1 Gammaproteobacteria bacterium
CAGCACCAGGAACGAAGCTTCCATAACCAGACGCCGGCAATGAACTTACGAGTAGGGATTTGATTCTTTGCATTGAATTCCTTTTCACGCTCAATCTCATTTAAAAGCTGACGACGCCCAGTAACGCTCACAGCAGGGGCGCGCTGTAAGCGCGTCCCTCTTGCCTGCGCTTGTTACATGGCCTACCAAAACGCTCTACCATATTTCTTGCAACCACCTTCCTTATATTTCTCTTCGAGCTTTTTCCGTTCTTGCTTCCAGCGCTCCATTTGAGATGCGGAACCACCTTTTCTGCGCAATGAAGAGTAATGCTCGATCTCGTCCCTCAAGGACTCGCATCTGCTCTTGGTCATAGTCTGAGCGCTAGTAGAATTCGTAAAGATTAAAACTGAAATCGCCAATGCGAGAGTTCGCCAATTCATAGTTATGGACCTCAATATCGATAGGCGATGTAACGCCAAGCCAAGGGGCGGCCGCTTGTCGGCCGTCCCGCGGAGGCCCACAGGGCCGGAGTGCACTTAGGCGACTTGTTACGTGGCACTACCAGAAACCCCATACGAGTAGCGAAGAGAAGACAAAAACGATTGCACCTAGTGCTTGAGCACCGCCTGTCGACATGTAGCGCTGACCATCTCGGATAAAGAAAAGGTGGCCGCGACCTGGAAGACGCTCATGTTTCGAGGCCTTCACGGGTAGAGCACTAACACTGCCAAAGCTCAGCACAAAGATAGCGACCGCACCTACTCCCCATAAAACTATTTCGAGTATAAAGTTGAATACCTCATCCATGACTCAAGCCACGTAACGCCAAGCCAAGGGGCGGCCGCTTGTCGGCCGTCCCGTGGAGGCCCGCAGGGCCGGAGTACACTTGGGCGACTTGTTAGTGTGCCGGATCACTACTCGAACTCCGCAGTAAACGTGAAGGTACGAGTATACGAATTCTCCGAGGGAGCGTACTTCCATTTGGACAATGTTTCAGTTACTGCAGATAGCCACCGACGGTCTCCGGAGAAGTTTGTAACTTCCAGGTCACTGACTTCCCCTGATGCTGTGACGATGTAGCGGACGGATACGGTGCCTGACCTTAGCTCAGTAACTCGTGGAGCCTCAGGCACAGGGCAAAACACCGCATCATCATGCGTGCACGGCTTAGCCGCAACGCCAGCTCCCGAAAGAAGGCTCAAAACTATAAAGCTTGTGACTTTCCCAGGCATACTAACGCTTCAAGCAGGGGCAGCCGCTGTGCGGCTGTCCCGGCGCGAAGCGCCCTTGCTGCCTTGACTTGTTATGGATACGTTACTAGACAATAGATTCTGCTCCAATTCGAATATCGATATACGATAAACCCAAAAAGAGCACTATGAGACCAATGCATAACAGCCAATACGGTGTATTTGCAGACTCTTGAAACTTGCTTGGGTTAACAGTGCAAAAAAGTGCTAATAACAAACCACCAAGCCAAGTTAAGTACTCCCCCTCAAAGAAAGCACCAATCGCGAGGACAATTGCGATAAGACCGATTCCAATTCGAATCAAAAGTCCTAAAACGTTAATCATACGGCAACCAAGTATCCATAACGCCGAAGGTTGAGGCGGCCGATAGGCCGTCCACAACCCTTACTGGTTACTGCGGCGACACCGTAAGCCTTGATAGTGCCACGATGTGAAGCGAAGGCGGAGCCGATGCCTGCTACAGCGCGACAGATTCCAAGCACTGAAGAGCTGAAGTTGGCACAGGATTGAACGAAAGCACCAGGAACAAAACTGCTTGGGCCAAGTGCCTGTAGCGAACTTGTGAGTAGGGATTTGATTAATGGCATTGAATTCCTTTTCACGCTCAATCTCATTTAAGAACTGGCGACGCCCAGTAACGCCAAGCCAAGGGGCGGCCGCTTGTCGGCCGTCCCGCGGAGGCCCGTAGGGCCGGAGTAAACTTGGGCGACTTGTTAAGTGGCACGCAACCTCCCGACTACGCAAGATAATGCGCCCACCAGAAGCACAAGTAGCAGTGGTGGGCCAAACCAGATTATGTCATTGCGCACATTGGCATGACCGATCGCGTGGAAGTACATACTGATGAAAACTTCGTAACAAGCATAAACCAGCCACACGAGACTGCATATACGTGCCGTCTTCCTCGAACCAGGTGGAAGCCTTAGCGTAAATGAAGCAAGAAGAAGTAGCGCTGCTAGCGCAACCGGGATCAAAGGTGAACTGACTAGGAGCCCGATTGCGGGCTCCAGATAGAAAAGGAAATTGTTATACGCGTCGAACACCAACAGTGCCACTTAACGCTTCAAGAAGGGGCGCCGCTCACGGCGTCCCGCTTGCTTGACTTGTTAGTGGGCCACAATCCCCGTGCTACATAAACCAGCACGAAGAGAAATACCCAAATTTTTATGAAATCGACTGATGATGAGAAGATATGTGAAATCTCTATTTCATGAGCTTCCGTTGGCATAACAACAAAGAATCCCGTGAAAATATCGTAGGCCATTACTATTGCCGGAACGAGAGCGACAAAAAGGGTGGCAATTTTCCAATTGGAGGGAAAATTGTAGGCTATTGCAATGGCCACGGGCAGCCCTGCAATCAGCAAATTTACTGAATGCTCGATTTGCATCCATAGAATGGCACTAGCACTGTTTTTCCCTAGCGCTGGATACCACCAGGCAGGAGTTTCCATGGGGACTCGTAAAAACATGAGTAGTAGCCAAAGACCGGCAAAGATCGAGCCCAGGAGAATGGCTTTCAGTATTTCGCGTGAGTTCATAATGGCCCTCTAACGCCGAAGGTTGAGGCGGCCGAAAGGCCGTCCACAACCCTTACTGGTTACTGCGGCGACACTGAAAACCTTGATAGTGCCACGATGCGAAGCGAACGCTGAGCCAATGCCTGCTACAGTGCGACAGCTTTCGAGCAGCGATTTGCTGGCCTTAGCACTGAACTGAACGGCAGCACCAGGAACGAAGCTTCCATAACCAGACGCCGGCAATGAACTTACGAGTAGGGATTTGATTCTTTGCATTGAATTCCTTTTCACGCTCAATCTCATTTAAAAGCTGACGACGCCCAGTAACGCCGCCAGCAGCGGGGGCGCTGTAAGCGCGTCCGGCGACCGAAGGGAGCGAACTGCCTGGCCTTGTTATGCGCTACCGCTTGCATATGGGAAACTCTTTCCAAGCTTGAGAAATCGCGGCATCAGTGCTTTGGCCATTTTCGATGAGCGCGATTACACGGCTGGCCCGCTGAACCGTTTGGTAGTTCTCGTCGAGAATGTCTCGATCTTTGCACCAATTGTAGAAGCCTTTTAGACCGGAGGGCTTAGTTGTAAATTTGTCTGAGGAAAAATGATGTACGCTAGAAAAGCGCCTGGAAATGCCATGCTTCTCCCAGCCTCGTTTCATCTGCTCTAGTTCATGTTTTGTGCTCATTGGAACCTCGTGGCGTGGGGGAGATGTGGCGCATAACAGCTAATTACAAAGCCCGGTCGAATGTTCATAGCTTCCCCCTAATCCCTTTCCCTCGACCATTAAAATCGAAATTTCCCTAACACTCAATTACATACCCCCCCCGCTTCCAAGCCTCGTCCAGAAAACCGCGATTTCTCAACACATTTCCCATCATTTTCGGCCAGTCATAGCAATTCGACCAAGAGTGCATATTCATTTAAAAACAATAACTTATAAGCACTATTCTCACCCACCACCTCTCAGCTCCCCTAAAAAACCGGCTTCAGTTTCCTTGAGAAATCAGCAACCCTACTATACTGTTCATATATACAGTATTCAGGCACATCCAATGGAAGACATCCGCCGCCCAATCCCGGAGAACTCAACCCGGTTTCTCCATCAACTCCGTCACGATATGCGTAGCCGTGGGTACGCCTACCAGACGGAGAAAACCTATTTGCACTGGATCCGGCGTTTTATTTTGTTCCACGGAAAGCGCCATCCAATCACCCTGGGGGCGGAACACGTGGACCAGTTTTTAACTCACCTGGGCAATACACGCGAATGCTCACCGGCCACACAGCGGATTGCCCTCAATGCTTTGGTTTATCTGTACCGTAAACACCTGAACATAGAACTAGGTACCCTGGCTTTTGAGCATGCAGCACATAAGCGCCGCCTTCCGGTTGTTCTCAGTCACAAGGAGGTGTGTTCGATTGTCGAACAACTGCACGGCAAATATCGCCTGATGATTCAACTGCTGTACGGCTCTGGCGTGCGGCAAAATGAGTTACTTTCACTGCGGGTGAAGGACCTTGATTTTGAGCTAAGCACACTCACTGTGAGATCTGGCAAGGGTGACAAGGACAGGGTCACATTGCTACCTAAAACGCTCTCCCAGCCATTACAGGAACAGATCGAACACGTTGCCGTACTTCACAAACGCGACACTGAAGACGGCTTCGGTGAAGTTTTTTTACCCTATGCACTAGCCAGGAAGTATCCCGGTGCAGCACGTGAGTTGGGTTGGCAGTTTCTTTTTCCTTCGTCATCTATCGGGGCAGACCCCCGGTCCGGTGTACTTCGCCGCCATCACCTGCATCACACTTCCTTACGGAAACAACTAAGAAAAGCGCGGCTGGCAGCACAAATTACAAAGCCCGTTCGTTGCCATACTTTTCGGCACAGTTTTGCGACCCGCCTTCTGCAACAGGGCTATGACTTACGCACCATCCAGAAGTTGCTCGGCCACAGTGATGTAAAAACAACCGAAATCTATACTCACGTGCTCGGCAAAGGCGCCATGGGCGTAATTAGTCCGCTGGACAGCTAAGCCATGACCTACGCCGAATTACACTGCCTCAGTTGCTACAGTTTCCTGCGCGGGGCTTCGCATCCTCACGAGTTGGTCCAGCAAGCCGCAGCGCTAGGTTATGCCGCACTGGCTATTACCGACGAATGCTCTCTAGCCGGTGTGGTGAAGGCACATGTGGCGGCCAAAGAGGTGGGATTGCCATTGATCATCGGCAGCGAATTTCATCTGGATGAAGGTTTACACCTGCTTGCACTGGTGCCCAGCAGAAAAGCCTACAGCGAGCTCTCCGGGCTGATTTCAATGGCTCGCCGCCGCAGCCCGAAGGGAGAGTACCGGCTTACCCTGCGGGATATTATTTTCCATTTAAAACGCTGCCTGCTCATCTGGCTCCCCCAGCTGGATGACGAGGCTGCTCGTTCTTACGGGCAGCAACTGGCACGACTTTGCCGTGGCCGGGTCTGGCTTGGCCTTACACATGTGCTGGGGAACGACGAGCGCCAACATTATCTGTCGCTTTATCAACTGGCCGGCGCTCTGGGTTTGCCCATGGTGGCCTGTGGCAACGTACAAATGCATTGCGCTTCACGCAAAGCCCTGCACGATGTGTTTACAGCCTTGCACCATAACACCAGCATCCAGCAATTGGGGCGGCGGCGCCTTTCCAATAGCCAACAACATCTAAGGCCACCAGAGAAACTCGCTCAGATGTACCCTCCTGCATTGCTGGAGGAAACATTACATGTTGCCAGCCTCTGCCACTTCAGCCTGGAAGAACTGCGCTATGAGTATCCGGAAGAAGTTGTGCCACCCGGCGCCAGCGCCAACCAATACCTGCGCGAACTGGTAGCGCAGGGTGGCCAACACCGCTGGCCAAATGGCGTGCCCAGTGACATTCAAACGCGCATCGATACGGAATTGGCACTGATAACTGATCTGCAATACGAGTACTACTTCCTTACGGTTTACGACATCGTGCGCTTCGCTCGAGAGCGGGGCATTTTGTGCCAGGGTCGCGGTTCCGCTGCCAACTCGGTGGTCTGTTACTGCCTGTTCATCACCGAGGTTTCACCACAAAAAATCTCACTGCTGTTTGAGCGCTTCATCTCAAAAGAAAGGGACGAACCACCCGATATCGATGTGGATTTCGAACACGAGCGGCGCGAGGAAGTGATCCAGTACATCTATCAGAAATACACCCGGCGCAGGGCTGCATTGGCCGCTACAGTAATTACTTACCGCGCCCGCAGCGCCGTGCGCGATGTGGGCAAGGCGCTGGGGCTGGATGCTGTGTTTGTGGACGACCTCGCGCGCTCCATGGCCTGGTGGGATCGCACTGCGGATCTGGCAAAGCGCTTCGAAGAACAGGGTGTGGCCTCACACAACCAGCAGGCCGAGTTGTTCTACACGCTGGTGCAGCAGATTCTCGGTTTCCCCCGGCACCTGTCACAGCACGTGGGCGGCTTTGTGATTACCCGCAGCCCCATCTCCACGCTGGTGCCTGTGGAAAATGCCAGTATGGAAGATCGCACGGTGGTGCAGTGGGACAAAGACGACATCGAAGCGCTGGGGCTACTAAAGGTTGATGTACTGGCGCTGGGCATGTTGTCAGCCATCCGTAAGAGCCTGGAGCTGGTGCGTCGGGACCACCCACACCTGCGTGGCATCAGCGATGTACCCGCTGAGGACAGGGCCACCTACCAGATGCTGCACGAAGCCGACACCGTGGGTGTGTTCCAGATTGAGTCCCGGGCCCAGATGTCGATGCTGCCGCGTTTGCGACCCGCCAACTTTTACGACCTGGTGATCGAAATCGCCATTGTGCGCCCCGGCCCTATCCAGGGCGACATGGTGCACCCTTACCTGCGCCGGCGGCAGGGCAAGGAAGCGGTTAGCTACCCCAGCGACGCCATCCGCGATGTGCTCGAGCGCACTCTCGGCGTGCCTATTTTTCAGGAGCAGGTGATACGACTGGCGATGGTTGCCGCTGGCTTTTCCGGTGGCGAGGCCGACCAGTTGCGCCGCGCCATCACTAACTGGGGCAAGAACAGCAAGTTGCTCACTTTCGAAAAGAAGTTGACCAGCGGCATGATCGAGCGTGGCTACAACGAAGACTTCGCCCGCCGGCTGTTTGAACAGATCAAGGGTTTTGGCGGCTATGGCTTTCCCGAATCACACTCGGCCAGTTTTGCCCTGCTGGCCTATGTCTCTGCCTGGTTGAAACGCCACCACCCTGCCGCCTTTTACGTGGGGCTGCTCAACAGCCAGCCCATGGGTTTTTACACGCCCTCCCAACTGATTCAGGATGCGCGACGCCACGGCGTTACCTTCCTCCCGGTGGATGCCAATCACAGCGAATGGGATCACCAGTTACTCACCGCGCCAAACGGCGCTCAACCTCCCGTGCGATTGGGTATGCGCCTGGTGAAGGGCCTGAGTAATGAGGGTGCCCAGCGTATCGTTGAAGCACGTGAGCAACAGCCCTTCCGACAGGTGAGCCACCTGCGGCAACGCGCCCAGCTGGATCGGCGCGACATGGAAGCGCTGGCCGATGCCGACGCCCTGCAATCACTCAGCGGCCACCGGCATCAGGCGCAATGGCAAATCATGGCACTGGAAGCTCCCCGGCCACTGCTCGCCGAAGAGCAAAGGCAACCGGGGCACTATTTCGATGATGGCGTTTCCTTGCCCACCCCTCAGGTAGCGGAAGAAGTGCTGGCTGACTACCGCGCCACCGGCGTCACACTGCGCGCCCATCCCATGAGCCTGTTGCGGCACCAGGCACCCTTCGACCGCTGCAAACGCCATGTGGATCTGGCACAGGTAGGCAACAACCGTTTTATTCGCATTGCCGGCCTGGTCACCTGCAGGCAACGCCCCGGCTCGGCTTCCGGCGTGCTGTTCCTCACGCTGGAAGACGAAACCGGCAACAGCAATATCGTGGTGTGGAAGCGCACGCAGGAGCGCTTTCGCCAGGCCTTACTCACCGGCAAATTGCTGCTGGTAAAAGGCACGCTGGAAACCCACGACAATGTAACCCACATCATTGCTGGCGCACTGCTCGACTACACCCATGCACTGAAAACACTGCCGGTGCAGTCGCGAGATTTTCACTGATGCCTCGTATCCAGCCTTCAGTCTGTCACACTCTCGTTCGGGCAGAACCAACACCAACAACTACACTGTCCAGAAACACCGTCGATCATGGCCAGACCAGACGCAAATCTGCGCGTAGGGCAACGCATGTATAGACACCCCCGCATCTGTATATCGAAGGCCCTAAACTCCCCCGGCAGGCAGCGGAAACTTCGCGTTTTCCCTACAGCTCTGGCAGTCAGCTTGCTAGCACTTCCACCATGCGTTCTGGGGCAAGCACACAGTGAGCCGCAGCCCACAGCACGTAAGGAGATCCCCATGGCCCACCAATCCATGTTGGACGCCATCACCGATTCAGTGCGCCGATCGGCCAGTTACACGGGCCGCAGCTCACTCAGCCCAGCGGTGATGGACGCTATGGCACAAGTGCCCCGCGCCGCCTACGTTCCCAGCACTCAACGCGCCCTTGCCTATGAAAATTACCCCCTGCCCATTGGCGAGGGGCAGACGATCTCCCAGCCTCTGATCGTGGCACTGATGACGGACCTCATCGAACCGCAAGCGCATCATGTGGTGCTGGAAGTTGGCACCGGGTCGGGCTATCAGGCAGCCGTGTTGGCACACTTGGTAAAGCAGGTTTACAGCGTGGAGATTATTCCGGAACTGGCTGAGCGCGCGGCCCGCACGCTAAAAGAACAGGGTGTTCACAACGTGGCGGTGAAACAGGGGGATGGCTACGCCGGCTGGCCAGAGCACGCACCCTTCGATGCCATTGTGGTGACCGCCGCGCCGGAAGACATTCCACCCCCACTGATGGAACAACTGCGCCCCGGGGGGAAGTTGGTGATTCCGGTTGGGCCGCAGGGCGGTGTGCAGGAATTATTGCTGGTAACGGCAGATGCCAGCGGCAGCATGAACGAGCGCAGTGTGTTACCGGTGAGTTTTGTACCGCTGACGGGTGAGCGCTGAGTTGGCAGTTGCCAAACTCAGCGCGGGCCTTTCATCTGGTTCTTACGTGAGAGAGAGACGGCAAGGCCCCCCTTACAGCATGGAGCGCCCTTTGCTGGCCGCAATGCGCAGGCGCAGTGCGTTGAGCTTGATGAAGCCTTCCGCGTCCGCCTGGTTGTAGGCGCCTTCATCGGCTTCGAAGGTGGCAATGCTCTCATCGAACAGGCTGTCGGTGGATTCACGGCCAGCTACGATAACGTTGCCCTTGTAGAGCTTCAGCCGCACCTTGCCGTTCACCACTGCCTGCGACTCGTCGATGGCCGCCTGCAGCATGCGCCGCTCGGGTGACCACCAGTAGCCGTTGTAGATAATCTCGGCGTAGCGCGGCATCAGGTTGTCTTTCATGTGGGCCACTTCGCGGTCCAGCGTTAGAGACTCGATGGCCCGGTGGGCTTTCAGCATGATGGTGCCGCCGGGCGTTTCGTAGCAGCCGCGGGACTTCATGCCCACATAGCGGTTCTCCACGATGTCAGCACGGCCGATACCGTTGGCGCCGCCCACCTTGTTCAGGTGCTCCAGCACGGTGGCGGGGCTCATGGCCTGGCCGTCGATGGCTACGATGTCGCCTTTTAGGTATTCCAGCTCGATGTAAGTGGGCTCGTCCGGTGCCGCTTCGGGGCTCACGCTCCAGCGCCACATGTCTTCCTCGGCCTCGGCCCAGGGGTCTTCCAGAATGCCGCCTTCATAAGAGATGTGCAGCAGGTTGGCGTCCATCGAGTACGGTGACTTCTTCTTGCTGGAAGAAAAGTCCACGGGAATGTCGCGCTCGGCGCAGTAGGCCATCAGGGATTCGCGGGAGTTCAGGTCCCACTCGCGCCACGGCGCAATCACCTGGATGCCTGGCTTCAGGGCGTAGGCGCCCAACTCGAAGCGTACCTGGTCGTTGCCCTTGCCGGTGGCGCCGTGGGAGATGGCGTCTGCGCCGGTTTCATTGGCGATTTCGATTAAACGCTTGGCGATCAAGGGGCGAGCAATGGAGGTTCCCAGCAGGTACTCGCCCTCGTAGACGGTATTGGCGCGGAACATGGGGTACACGAAGTCACGCACGAACTCTTCGCGCAGGTCGTCGATGTAGATTTCCTTTACGCCCAGGGCCTCGGCCTTGGCGCGCGCCGGTTCTACTTCCTCACCCTGGCCAATGTCGGCAGTGAAGGTGACAACCTCGCAGTTGTAGGTGTCCTGCAACCAGCGAACGATAACGGACGTATCCAGTCCGCCGGAATAGGCCAATACCACTTTGTTGACGTCTGACATGCTCTCTCCGTGAAGTCCCCGGGGCTGCCACAGCCCCTGAAAATCGGGCGCATAGTCTACTCTTTGGGCCGCCCAAAGCCCAGCGCAGATTCACCTGTGGAGCGCATTCCGGTAACATGGCCGCCTGAATCCCCACAGGACTTTTCCGTGACCACGCTCACTATTACCCGGCCCGACGACTGGCACGTGCACCTGCGCGACGGCAGTGCCCTGCCCCACACTTGCGCCGACATGGCGCGTTATTTCGGTCGCGTTATCGTGATGCCCAACCTCACCCCTCCGGTAACTACCGTGGCCGAAGCGGCGGACTACCGCACGCGCATCCTCGCCGCGATGGACGGCCTGCCCCGGCAATTCGAGCCCCTGATGGTGCTCTACCTCACCGACCAGACCAGCGCCGATGAAGTGAAACGCGCGGCTGAGAGCGATTTTGTCCACGCGGTGAAGCTCTACCCCGCCGGCGCCACCACCAACTCCGACGCAGGGGTGAACGAGCTGGAAGCCCTGTATCCCACGCTGGAAGCGATGCAGGAAAGCAACCTGCCGCTGCTGATCCACGGCGAAGTGACCGACGGCGAGATCGACATCTTCGACCGGGAGAAGATCTTCATCGACCGGCACCTGGCGCCCATTGTTGAGCGCTTCCCGCAACTGCGCGTAGTGCTGGAACACATCACCACCGCCGACGCCGCTCAGTTTGTTGCCGGCGCGCCCGGCAACGTGGCGGCAACTATCACTGCGCACCACCTGCTCTACAACCGTAATCACATGCTGGTAGGCGGTATCCGCCCACACTATTACTGCCTGCCGATTCTGAAGCGCAACATTCACCAGCAAGCGCTGATCGAAGCGGCCACCTCCGGCAACCCCAAATTCTTCCTGGGCACCGACTCAGCACCTCACGCCCGCCACCGCAAGGAAACGGACTGTGGCTGCGCCGGTGTTTACACCGCCCATGCCGCGCTGGAATTTTACGCCGAGGCCTTCGCCGCCGCCGGCGCACTCGACAAACTCGAAGGCTTTGCCTCGCATTTCGGCGCGGATTTCTACCAACTGCCGCGCAACACCGACAGCGTTACCTTGAAATCAGCCGCGGTGGAAGTTCCAGCGCAGTTGCCGTTGGGGGAGGACACCCTCACGCCCCTACGCGCAGGCGAAACAGTTGCCTGGCAAGTTGTGGAAAGCGCCGCCTGATGTCTTCAAATGAAGCACCACCGGCCCTGATCCGCGATCGTTTCCGGGGTTTCCTGCCCGTGGTGATCGACGTGGAAACCGGCGGCTTTCAATCCAGCACCGACGCGCTACTGGAAATCGCCGCTACCCTGGTGCGCATGGATACGGACGGCAGCATGGCGCCCTACCGCACCGTGGCCTTTAACGTGCAGCCCTTTGAAGGCGCCAACATCGAGCAAGCGGCGCTCGAATTTACCGGCATTGATCCCCATCACCCCTTTCGCGAAGCGGTCGAGGAGTCACAGGCGCTGACCGAGTTATTCAAGGTGATTCGCAAGGAGATCAAGGAACAGGGCTGCAATCGCGCCATCCTGGTCGGCCACAACGCACATTTTGATGCGGGTTTCGTTAACGCGGCGGTCGAGCGCTGCGGCCTGAAGCGTAACCCCTTCCATCCCTTCAGCCATTTCGACACCGCCACCCTCGCCGGTCTGGCTTACGGGCAAACGGTGCTGGCCAAGGCCTGTGGCGAGGCCGGAATCGAGTTCAACAACGGGGAAGCGCACAGCGCGGCCTACGACGCACAGCGCACCGCCGAACTGTTTTGTGAAATAGTGAATCGCTGGCGCGACGCGGGCGGTTGGATGCCCGAGTTCGAGGACTAGCGGGATTAATCCGAGCCGCTGAGCTGGTGGAGGATAACGTCCAGTTCGTCCATCAGTTCCGTCACCTCGTCAACGCACAGCAAGTCAAACTTCACTGACTCCTCCAGCGGCAACAACTGCACCAACTGGTAACCCACTTCCCAGGCATTGTCGTAATCCGGCGACAGGTGCAGCCGCTGCACGTGGGGATGCGTCTGCAAGCTGCGCAACACATCCAGCAGTGGGTCCCACTCGTCCGTCATCGCTTCCGGCTCGGGGTCGGGGCGCGACAGCACCTTGCCGATGATCAGGCCGTCATCGTTGGTCTGCGCGGAGTTGAGGTCGAAGCGCTCGCCGCCCTCTACAGTCACACCCAGCAAGCCATTGGGCAACTGATCCCAATCGACGATGCGGGCGGTGGTGCCTACGGCTGCCAGCTCGGGTGGCGGCGCATCAGGGCTTGCCACCTCCTGCCCACTGCGCAGCCACACAATGCCGAAAGGGGTGGCATCGCGCAGGCTGTCGCGCACCAGGTCGAGATAACGGCGCTCAAAGATCTGCAAGGGCATACGGCCATACGGCACCAACACCGCAGACAATGGAAAGAGCGGCAGCTCGGTCATACACCTGCCTCAGCTTTGTTTTCAGGCCCCAACGGACGGAACAGAATAATCAGGCGCGGCAGTAACAGCAGGGCCCCTATCACCGCCGCCGCCATGGCTAATACGGTCAGCAGGCCAAAATAGATGCTTGGGTTGAAATTGGACAGCACCAGGGTGGAGAACCCGATCACCACAGTCACGGTGGTGTAGTACAGCGCCCGCCCGATGCTGCCGTGGCAGCGGAACATGGTGGCGCGGTAGTCGCGATCGGTGGGGAATTCCCGCATGAAGCGGTGAACGTAATGAATGCAGTTGTCTACGCCCATACCCACCACGATAGCAGCGATGGTGATGGTCATGATGTCCAGCGGGATACCCGCCCACCCCATCACGCCCAGCACCAGCCCCGCCGCCAGAATGTTCGGCGCCAGCGCAATCAGGGCCAAACTGAAGGAGCGGAACAGCAGCAGGAACATCAGCAAAATAGCGCCGAACACCGCAGCCAGTGTAAGGATCTGCGACTGGAACAAGCTCTGCAGAACGTTGTTGTAGAGCACCAGCATGCCGGTGAAATGCACCTGCTCCGGCGCAAAGCCCAACTCGTTCTCAAAATGCCGGCGCAGCTCTTTCAGGAAGGCGTCGCGCCGCAAGTCCTTGCTGGTTTCCATCACCCGCAGGCTGATGCGCGCCTGATCTTTTTCGGCATCAAAATAGGGGTTGAGCAGTTGCGCAGCAATATCCTCCGGCAGGCTGCGCTGCACCAGCGCCAGTTCCACGGAGCCGACATCGCCATCCATCAGGTCCTTGACCACCGCAAACACGGTGGACAGGGAAAGGACTTTGCCGGTTTCCGGGCGCTGGTCCAGGTAGGTGTAAACCTCATCCAGCTGATTCATCCCGGCCAGCGTAAACCAGTAGCTAGGCTTGAAGCTGCCGGCACTGCCTTCGCCACCAAAGCCGGCATCGTCGCCCCACTCATCTCCGGCGGGATCGGCGAAGGGATCATCCGCCGCCGCAAAGGGGTCCTCCGAGTCAGCGAAGGGGTCAGCGCCATCGGCAAAGGCGTCGCCAGCGTCAGAGAAGGCACCATCCGGTTCAGAAAAGGCATCCACTTCTTCAGCGAAGGGGTCGTCCTCAGCCAGGGCTGGCGCATCCGCAGCCACAGCGGGGGGGACTTCCAGGCCCGGCAGTGGCGCATCCTCCTGCGGTGCGCTGAGAATGATGTCCAGTGGAATGGTGCCGCCGAGCTGAGCGTCCAGCAGCTCCATGCCCTGATAAATTTCAGTGCTCTCGTGGAAGTAGTCGATAAAGCGGTTTTCCACTTCCAGCCGGGTAATGCCCCAGGCACTGGCTCCCGCCAACAGCAGGCTGCACCACAGAATCGCCAGGCCGTGACGGTCGGCGAAGCGGGCAAAGCGCAGCGTCAGTGCCTCACTTTCGTCGGCGCCGGTATCTACCCGCGCTGGCCAAATGCGGATCAGGCAGGGCACCAGGATGAAACACTCCACCAGCGCCACGGCAATACCCAGCGTCATCATCCAGCCAAAGTCGATCACCGGCTGGATGCCGCTGACCACCAGCGACACAAAAGCCACCATGGTGGTCACTGCGGTGTAAAAACACGGCACCACCATCAATTGCACGGTGTTGAGGATGCGCTGATGCACCTCGCCCTGTGGGTCCTTACGTGTCAGCTCGCGGTAACGCACCACCAGGTGAATGCTGATCGCCAGTGAAATGATCAGCAGCAGGGCCACAAAGTTGGAGGAGATCACCGTCATCCGCCAGTCGAGCACCGCCAGTAAACCCAGCATGGTGCCCGCTGCACTCAAGCAGGTGATTACCGGAATCACCACCCAGCGCAGCTCGCGGAAAATCACCGCCAGCACCAGAACCATGATGGCCAGAATGGCCAGACCAAAGGTGTTCAGGTCACTGCGGACAAAGCTGACCATGTCGGCGGCAATCATCGGCACGCCGCCCACAAACAGCTGCGCGTGGTCGCGATAGCGATCGGCGATGTCGCGCACCGACTGCACCAGCACCGCCTGCCCCGCCAGAGATTGGGCGGTGCGAGCTTTGTAGTCCGCTTCCACCTGCGCCAGTTGCTGCAGGCCCGCCGCGTCCAGTTCCCCGGCTTCCGCCAGTGAACGCAGGTCTTCGCGCTGATACAGCAGGTCGCTGTAGGTATCGTCCCGCTGCAGGTTGATCTGTACCGCCGCCACCTTGCCGCTGGGACTGGTCAGCAGGCTGGCGTAGATCGGGCTGGTGGTGAGTTCCTGCAGTACCAACTCGCGGTCGATGTCGTCGTCACGCAGGGAGGGCAGCGGATCACCCGAGGTAATGGCGCGCAACGGCAGCGGCGGGCTCTCCAGCAGGGGAACGTCCAGTACTGTAACCACCGAGGAAACGCCGGGCAGTGCACGCAATTCATCGGCCATGGCGGCCAGCGGCCCCAGCGAAGCATCATCCAGCAGCGGCGCGCCCGGCTGCCAGGTAATCACCAGGAACTCTTCGGTCTGGTAGCCGCGGCTCACCTGCCGGTAAAACTCCAGTGCCGGGTCGCCGCGCAACATCAGCGAATCCGCCGAGGCATCGATTTTGATTTTGCCCATCTGGGAGCCGAGCCCAACGACAATTGCCAGCATCACCAACAATGTCAGCCAGGGCCGGTTCAATATCAGCCGGTCATACAGTTTCAACAGGGATTCAGCCATTCGGGTACTGCTCGTCCAGGGCATTCATTACAAGGGAGTGGATGCCGCCAAACCCCCCATTACTCATTATCACAATGCGATCACCCGCCTGTGATTCCTGCGCCAGCTGTGTTGCAAGCGCCTCAACGTCTCCGGCCAACTCGGCCGGCACCGGGCTGTCACTACACACCTGATCCAGCGACCAGTCGAGACCCGGCGGTTGATACCAGTACACACGGTCCGCCTGAGCGGTACTGACCGCAAGGCGTTCACGGTGTTCCCCCAGGCGCATGGTATTGGAGCGCGGTTCAATCACCGCCACCAGCCTACCCGCGGATTCGCCGACCGGCCCCATCTGTGCGCGCAAACCTTCCAGCGTGGTCGCAATAGCGGTGGGGTGATGGGCAAAATCGTCGTACACGGTGATGCCACCGCGCTCACCCAGGCATTCCAGCCGGCGTTTCACCCCGCGAAATTCAGCCAGCGCCACCACCGCCACATCTGGAGGCACCCCCACGTGGCGGGCAGCGGCCACGGCCGCCAGTGCGTTCTCCATATTGTGCTGCCCGAGGTAGGGCCAGTTCACACTGCAGCCCTCGGCCCCGGGGCCACTCAAGGTAAACGCGCTGCCATCCGCACTGTCGGCGATGGCAGTCCAGTCGGCATCCCCCGCTTCGGCGGCAAAGGATTGCGCGGGTGTCCAGCAGCCCTGCGCCAGCACTTCGTCAACATTGGCATCGCCGTGGCGGTGGACCACCAGACCCTGCCCTGGCACACAGCGCAGCAGGTGGTGAAACTGGCGCTGAATAGTTGCCAGGTCCGGGAAAATATCGGCGTGGTCGTATTCCAGATTGTTGATACACAGGGTGCGCGGGCGGTAATGCACAAACTTGCTGCGCTTGTCGAAAAACGCCGTGTCGTATTCATCGGCTTCCACCACGAAAAAATCGCTGTCGCCGCTGCGCGCAGAAAGGCCGAAATTGGCCGGCACACCGCCGATCAGGAAGCCCGGCGCCATGCCGGCGTATTCCAGAATCCAGGCGAGGATGCTGCTGGTGGTGGTTTTGCCGTGAGTACCGGACACCGCCAGCACCCAACGCTGGTGAAGCAGGTTCTCGGCGAGCCACTGCGGGCCGGAAATATAGGGAATATTGCTGTTCAGCAGGTATTCAACGGCGGGATTGCCGCGGCTCAGTGCGTTGCCTACCACCACCACATCCGGTGCCGGCTGCAGATGTTCCGGCAGGTAGCCTGACTTCAGCTCGATCCCTGCCTCGGCCAGTTGCGTGCTCATGGGCGGGTAGACATTGGCATCACTGCCGCTGACTTCAAAGCCCAGTTCCCGCGCCAGCAAGGCAATGCCACCCATGAAAGTGCCGCAAATGCCTAGAATATGAATGTGTTGCTTCACTGCCTGCCCCTGTTACGAGGCGGCCATGTTAGCACGCACGCAGTCCACACGGGCGGGATTCTCTTGTGGTAACAGGTCAGGGTAAAAGGTCGGCGCAAAAGGTCTACAGCGCACCGGGAATCCAGTAGAATGCGCGACATTCACCCACCGCCCCTGCCAAAGCCCACAAGAGGCCCACCTATGCCCAAGAAAAACGCGTTTTACGCCCAATCCGGGGGCGTTACCTCGGTCATCAACGCCAGTGCCGCCGGCGTGATCGAAACCGCCCGCCGCCACCGCGGCAAGATTGGCAAAATCCTCGCGGGCCGCAATGGCATCATCGGTGCACTGCGTGAAGAGTTGATCGACACCAGCAAGGAAACCAAAGCCAATATCGCCGGCTTGCGTCACACGCCGTCGGGCGCGTTCGGTTCCTGTCGCCATAAAATGAAGAGCTTCGAAGAAAACCGCGCCGAATACGAGCGCCTGATCGAAGTGTTCAAAGCCCACGACATCGGCTATTTCTTTTACAACGGCGGTGGCGACTCCGCCGACACCTGTCACAAGGTGTCCCAGATCAGCAAAAACCTGGGCTATCCCATCCAGGCAATCCACATCCCCAAAACCATCGACAACGACCTGCCCTTCACCGACAACTGCCCGGGTTTTGGCTCTGTGGCCAAGTACGTGGCCATTTCCACCCGGGAGGCGGCGATGGACATTGCGGCCATGTGTGAAAGCTCCACCAAGGTATTCATCCTGGAAACCATGGGTCGCCATGCCGGCTGGATCGCCGCCGCCGGTGGCCTGGCAGCCGAGCAGGAAGGGGATGCGCCGCACATCATCCTGTTCCCTGAAATCGCCTTCGATGAAAAGAAATTCCTGGCGCGAGTAAAGCGCAGCGTGAAGCGTTACGGTTATTGCGTGATCGTGGCCTCTGAGGGCACCGCCTATAAGGATGGCACCTTCCTCTCCGCGTCCGGCACCACCGACGCCTTCGGTCACGCGCAGCTGGGCGGGCTGGCACCGCGCCTGGCGCAGATGGTGAAGTCTGAGTTGGGCTACAAATACCACTGGGCGGTGGCCGATTACCTGCAGCGCTCCGCGCGGCACATTGCGTCGGCCACCGACGTGGAGCAGGCCTACGCCCTGGGCGAGGCCGCAGTGGAAATGGCAGTAGCCGGCAAGAGCGCGGTAATGCCCACTATTGAGCGCGGCAAAGGCAAGCGCTATAGCTGGCGCATCGGTGAAGCGCCACTGGACAAAGTGGCCAACGTGGAACGCACCATGCCCCGCAACTACATCACCCGCGATGGGTTCGGCATCACTGATCTGGGGCGCGAGTACCTGGAGCCTCTGATTCAGGGCGAAGACTATCCCCCCTACCGCAAGGGTATGCCCCAGTACGTGCGGCTGCGCAACGAGCTGGTGCCGCGCAAGCTGAAGAAACGCTTTAAGGTCTAGCGATCAGGGCCAAGGCTCAGACCGCGGGCACCAGTCCCGCGGCAGAGCCACATAGCGTTGGAACAGCGGTTCTATCTGCTCGCGCAGTTCGCATTCCAGCGCCAGCGGTTCCGACAATGTATCCCAGGCGGCCACTACCTGTTGCGGCGATAAGGCCTGTTCAAACCCGCGCGCCAGCGGTACGTAACTCAAGTGCCAGCGCTCACAGGCAACGCCACCCCGATCGGTATTGTAGGGCCGCTGGAATCCTTCGGCGTCGTCGCGCAACATCAAGTCATCCAGCCAGCAGTGGAAGGCATCGAACACACCGCCGGGAGCAACCTCCTCTGGAGTGAGTTGCACGGCGTAGGAGGAGTCGACCGCGGCGGCGTCGTACACATCGAGATCCGTACCCCAGTGGTGACGCGACGCGCCAGGGAGGGCCGAAAAACGCAAAATGGCATGCAGGCGCTGCTCCACCGACAGGTCTGCACAGTCCAGCATCTTCCCAGTGTCGTCGTGCAGCGGCCGCTGCCCGCTGGCCTTGCCGTTCCAGATCGCACATTGCCGGGCAAAGCTGCGAAAGGCACTGGCCACCGCTAATTCGAATCCGGCAGCTGCCGCCCGCTGCTGCAAACGCGCCAACGCCCGCGCCGCTTCCGGTAGCATGCTGCGACCCGGTGCCACCTCCACGAGCCCGGACTCATCGCGACCGGTTAATTGGTCGGGCGTCACGCACTCACTTCCATATTGCTATCAACCGCGAACGACAAGGCGCGGTCGAGCTGGATTTCACCGTCCTCAATGCGCACCCCCCAGGCCATTACCTCTACGCCAGCCGCCTGGGCCGCCATCAAGGCCTCGCGATAGGCCGGGTCGATGTCACCTGCAGTGCAAACCCGCTCTACCCCGGTGTGAAAGGCGCAGAAGAACATCACCGCGCGAGTGTTCGGGCCGCGCACTGCCGCCAGCTCACGCAAATGTCGCGCACCGCGCGTGGACACCGCATCGGGGAAGGCGCCCCAACCGCCCTCGCGGCACAGGGTGACGGACTTCACCTCGATGTAAACCTCCCCGCCCGGACCAGCCAGCACCAGATCGGCGCGACTGCCCTCGCCGTATTTCACCTCGCTGCGGATCTCCGGGTAATCGGCAAAGGCGGGCACCAGTCCGGTTTCAATCGCCTGCCGCACCACCTTATTCGCCCGGGCGGAGTGAATACACGCCAGCCCCTGTGCCGTTTCCACCAATTCCCAGGTGTGCGGATACTTACGCGTGGCCGAGTCCGAACGCGACAGCCAGACTCGGCTGCCAGGCTCGGCGCAACCCGTCATCGCCCCGGTGTTGGGGCAGTGCACCGTCAGGGTACCGCCGTCGGCCAGCTCTACATCGGCCAGGAAGCGCTTGTAGCGGCGAATCAGCCGCCCTTCGATCAAGGTAGTCATGCCGGCCATTATAGAGGGGCATCGGGGGGCCTCAAGCCACCCTGCGACGGGGCTCTCGAAAGCCGCAAATTGCGCTGGCGAACCCCCCGGGAATCTGGTAGTTTCTCCGCCCTTGGGTACAGGCCACCCGGAGTGCAGCCGCCGCTGCCGCGCGCACTGGAACCGTACCCACTGTGAGTATTGACCATCTATCCTGTATGGGACTTTTGACCATGCCAAGAGCAGCCAAAAAAGCAGTGCCCTCCGAGTTCAAGAACTTCGAGCCTTACAAGCCGAAGCGGGGCGAGGAGTACATGAATGAGAAACAACGCGAGCATTTCCGCGGCATTTTGCTGAAGTGGAAAAGCGAGCTGATGCAGGAAGTAGACCGCACCGTCACCCACATGAAAGACGAGGCAGCCAACTTCCCGGATCCCGCCGACCGCGCCACTCAGGAAGAGGAATTCAGCCTGGAACTGCGTACCCGCGACCGCGAGCGCAAGCTGATCAAGAAGATTGACAGCACCATGGAGCGCATCGACCAGGACGACTACGGTTTCTGCGACGCCTGCGGCGTGGAAATCGGCATCAAGCGCCTGGAAGCGCGGCCTACCGCCACACTGTGCATCGATTGCAAAACCCTGGCGGAGATCAAGGAAAAGCAGGAACTGGGTTAAACCAACCGGTTTCTGGTGCCCGATTCATCGCTTTACCGGGGGCGTTTCGCCCCCTCCCCCACCGGCCCACTGCATCTGGGCTCACTGATTGCCGCACTCGCCAGCTATCTGGAGGCACGCCAGCACGGCGGCCAATGGCTGGTGCGCATGGAAGACCTGGATCCACCCCGCGAGCAAGCCGGTGCCGCCGACTCCATCCTGCAATCCCTGCGCGATCACGCCCTGCACTGGGATGGCGAGGTCATGTTCCAGAGCGAGCGCAGCGCCGCGTATGAACAGGCGCTGACTCAACTTCAGGCAAGCGGGCTGTTATTCCCCTGCCAATGCAGCCGCCAACAATTGGGGCCGGGGGGCCTGCATCACGGCTGCTGCGAAATCCGTGGCAAGGCGGCCACGGCGCTACGCGTAGCGGTACCAGGAGGCGCGCACGTAAGCTTCGATGACGCCCTCCAAGGCACTCAAGACTGTGACCTGTATGCGACTGCGGGCGACTTCGTGGTACGGCGCAAGGACGGATTGTTCGCCTACCAACTGGCGGTGGTTGTCGATGATGCTGAACAGGGTATTAGCCACATCGTGCGCGGCGCGGACCTGATGGATTCCACCCCGCGGCAATTCTGGTTGCAGCAGCAGCTGGGCTATTCCACCCCCAGCTACAAGCACCTGCCGGTGATCACCCACGCGGACGGGCAGAAACTGAGCAAGCAATCCTTCGCGCCCGCCCTGCGCTCGGAACAGGCGAGCGGCAATCTGCGCCAGGCCCTGTCCTTTCTGCAGCAACCGCCACCGCCCGCAAGTCTGGACACACCGGCAGCGCTGCTGAACTGGGCCCAGGCCCACTGGTCCCCGACAGCACTCCCCGCAGTCACCGCCATTCCCGAAGCACACTGAGCCGGCACTTTACCGGCCAGCAGCGACTGCGTAGTATCGGTCGCAAAAAGCGACAGACCCTCGCCATGTATATCAATCGGGCCCTGGTCCTGCTGATCGGGCTGGCCATCATATTCTTCCCCACCATTGCCGAGTGGATCACCAACGGTGACACCACCTGGTATCGGCCTTACCAGCTCTGGCTGCTGGTAGTGATTGCAGCGTATTGGAACCAGCGCACGAGATACCCCGATGAGCTTTAGCCTGCTGCAAATCCTGGGCTGCATCGTGCTGTATCTCACGGTGCTATTCACCGTGGCGCTGGTGGCCGAACGCGGTTGGCTGCCGCGCCGTATCGCCCGCCATCCGGCGGTCTACGTGCTGTCGCTCGGGGTCTGGGCCGGCGCCTACGCCATTTATGGCGTCAGCGAGTTGGCCATCCTCCACGGTTACAACTTCCTCTTGTACTACCTCGGTGTAGTGTTGATGTTTGTACTGGGCACCCTGTTCCTGCAGCCGCTGTTGCGTATCAGCCGCGTATACCAGTTAAGCTCGGTAGCCGATTTATTGACCTTCCGCTTCCGCAGTGACGGGGTAGGCGCCGCGATCACGGTGGCCATGTGTATTACGGTACTCCCCCTGCTGGCGCTGCAGATTCAGGCGGTGGCGGACAGCATCCACGTACTGGCCGGCGATCGCGAATACCTGCTGTCGGGGCCGGCGCGGCACGACGGCCTGGCCTTTCTGTTCTGTTTCATCATCACCATTTTCGCCCTGCTTTTTGGCACCCGCAGTCATCCGCAACACCCGCGCAACGAGGGCCTGGTGGTCGCTATTGCCTTCGAATCACTGGTCAAACTGATCTGCCTGCTGGGCGTGATGGTGGGCGCGGTCTACGGCGCCTTTGGCGGCTTTGAAGGCATGAACGCCTGGCTGGCAGAGTCAAAAGCGGCCCGTGATGTACTGGAAACACCGGTGCGCGGCGAACTGGCGCGCGGCCTGCTGCTGGTGTTCTTCACCGGCGCCGTGGCCATGCCTCACATCTTCCACATGGCCTTTGCCGAGAACACCGACAGTCGCCACCTGCGGGCCGCCACCTGGGGAATGCCGCTGTATCTGCTGCTGCTCAGTATTCCGGTACTGCCCACTGCCTGGGCGGCAATGAAGATGGAACAGCCATTCCCTCTGGATTACAGCGTTCTGGGCGTGGGACTGTCGTTGCAAAATAGCTCCCTTAGCGTTGCCGCTTTTGTGGCAGGCCTGTCAGCCGCCAGCGCCACCATTATTGTGACCACCCTGGCACTGGCCAACATGATCCTGAAACACCTCGTCTTGCCACGCCAGATCCTGAGTATCGATCGCAACCAGAGCATCTATCGTCAACTGGCCTGGCTGCGCCGTGCCTTGATCACTGCCCTGATCCTGGGCGGCTACCTGTTTTTCCGAATCGTCAGCGGCCACCAGAGCCTGACCCATCTGGCCCTGGTGGCCTTTGCCGGTACGCTCCAGTTCCTGCCGGGTATCGTGGCTACCCTGTACTGGCCTTCGGCCAACCGCAGCGGCCTGCTGTGTGGACTGGCCGCCGGTCTGGGGGTGTGGTTCGTGATGTTGTTGCTACCAATGGTGATGGTCAGCGAAGCGGCCTTTGCGACCCAGTTGCAGCAGCAGTGGTTTGGCGCCTCCGAGCACCCCTGGGTTGGCCCCACCACCGCCTCGCTGGCCCTGAATTGCGTGGTGTTTGTGTTGGTGTCGCTGGTTACCCGCACCAGTGAAGATGAGCAGGTTGCCGCCGAGATCTGTTCAATGGACGACCTCAGCCGCCCGGTGCGGCACAGCCTGGTGTTCGGTTCCTGCGACGAATTTATCCAGGCACTGTCGACGTCCCTGGGAGAAACCACAGCCCGCAATGAAGTGCAGCGCGCCCTGAGGGAACTGCAGTTCGACGCCGACGAAACCCGACCCTACGCGCTGCGCCGCTTGCGGGCGCGCATTGAAGCCAATCTTTCCGGCCTGCTGGGGCCGGCCGTGGCCCACGACATTATCAACCGCAGTATTCCCCTGGCCGCCAATACCGGCACCGAAGACATCAACCTGATCGAGCGCAACCTGGAGCGCGCGCAGGTGCACTTCACCGGGCTGGCCGCGGACCTGGACAATTTACGGCGCCATTACCGGCAGATCCTCAACAACCTTCCCGTCGGCGTGTGCTCGCTGGGCGCGGACGGCGAAATCCTGTTGTGGAACCGCAACATGGAACTGACCACCGGTATCGCCGCGCACGACGTGCTGGGCTCTCACCTGGATTCACTCGCCACCCCCTGGGGTGAAGTAATCGGCAACTTTTCCCGCGATCCCGCGGAAACCGCATTGCGCCGTGAGGTCACGGACGACACTGGTGCAAGCCGCTGGATCAGCCTTCACAAAACACCCGAGGGCCTGGCGGAATCCGGCGAGGATCGGGTGTTATTGATGGAAGACATCACCGATGCCCAACGCATGGAGCAGGATCTACTGCACAATGAACGACTGGCCTCGATCGGCCGCCTGGCCGCTGGCGTGGCGCATGAGGTAGGTAATCCCATCACGGGTATCGCCTGCCTGGCCCAGAACCTGGAATACGAAGACGACCTCGGGGAGATTCGCCACACCGCTACCGACATTCTCAAGCAAACCGACCGCGTCACCCGGATTGTGGAGTCCCTGGTCAACTTCTCCCACGTGGGCTCTAGCTCGGGCGACCTCAACCTCACGCCCTGCAATGTGGCGGATTGTGTGGACGAGGCCACCAGCCTGTTGGCGCTGGACTCGAGCGCACGGCCGGTGCGCTTCCTCAACGACTGCGACCGTGAAACCCTGGTGCTGGCCGACAGCCAACGCCTGTTGCAGGTTTTTCTCAACCTGCTGGGCAATGCTCGCGACGCCAGCGAGGACCATGGGGATATCCGCATCAGCGAAAACCGCATGCCCGGCGCCGTGCAAATTCACTTCGATGACCAGGGCAGCGGTATTCCCCCCGCCGTGCAAAGTCGGGTGTTCGAACCGTTCTACACCACCAAGGATCCCGGCGAAGGCACCGGCCTGGGCCTGGCGCTGGTCTACAGTATTATTGAAGACATGGGCGGTGCAATCAGCCTCACCAGCCCCACGCTGCCCAACCAGGCGGGCGGCACTCGTTTCACTCTGCAGCTTCCCGAAACCAGTTACGAGGCCCTGCTTGATTCCCAATCAGCTGCCGCCGAAAACGCGCGCCTTGAGCCCTGAGGGGGCTCGCGGTATGGTGAAGGGCTGACAGGGAAAGGAACCCGGAAGGTCAAATCGATGCACAAAATTCTCGTCGTTGAAGACGAATCTGTCATTCGTACCGCCCTGCGGCGGCTGCTGGAGCGCAATAACTACGAAGTCAGCGAGGCTGCTTCCGTACCCGAGGCCCTCAGCAACCATACCCTGACCAGCTTCAACCTGATCATCAGCGACCTGCGCTTACCTGGTGCGCCGGGGACCGACCTGATCAAGGACGCAGGCGATGTGCCGGTCCTGATCATGACCAGCTACGCCAGCCTGCGTTCGGCGGTAGACTCCATGCGCATGGGCGCGGTGGACTATATCGCCAAGCCCTTTGATCACGCCGACATGATCAACGCTGTGCAGCGCATCATTGCCGACCATCCCACGGGTCGCGCGGTAGACGGTAGCACCCCAACCATCGCCGGCAGCAACGAAGGCAGTGTCAGCGGTATTGTCGGCCAGTGCCCGCCGATGGTTACGCTGTTCGATCACATTGAAAAATTCGCGCCCACCGAGTCCACCGTGCTGGTGTTGGGCGAAACGGGCACCGGTAAGGAACTGGTCGCACGCAGCGTCCACCAGCTGTCACGCCGTGCCGGCAAAACACTGATTTCCGTGAACTGCGCGGCGATCCCCGACACCCTGATCGAATCTGAATTGTTCGGCTACGAAAAAGGCGCGTTCACCGGCGCCAATGCCAGCCGCATGGGTCTGATCGAGGCCGCCGACGGCGGCACCCTGTTCCTCGATGAAATCGGCGAATTGCCGATGGAAGCCCAGGCACGCCTGCTGCGATTTATTCAGGAGGGTGAAATTCGCCGTATTGGCTCCGTCCACAGCCGCAAGGTGGACGTGCGGCTGATTTGCGCCACCCACCGTGATCTGCAGTCCCTGGCCGCCGAAGGCCAATTCCGCCAGGATTTGTTCTACCGCATCAACGTGCTGCGCCTGCTGCTGCCGCCGCTTCGGGATCGCGGCAAGGACATTCTGCAACTGGCGGAGTGGATGCTCACCCGCCAGGTGGAAAAACTGGGCTGCGGTGCCAAGCACCTGTCGCCCAAGTCCATCCAGGCGATCACCACCTATAAATGGCCCGGCAATGTGCGCGAGCTTGAGCACGCCATCGAGCGCGCCGTCGTGCTGACCTCCGGCGACGAAATCGACCACGACGCCCTGGGCATCGACCTGGAGCTGGTCAACGTCAGCCAGTTGCGGGGCCGCCCCCTGTCCAAGCCGGAACAGAGTCGCCCCACGATGAACAACGATCCGGCCGAGGACCTCTCGCTGGAGGATTACTTCCAGCGCTTCGTGCTGGAACACCAGGACTCCATGAGTGAAACCGAGCTGGCCCAGAAACTGGGTGTGAGTCGCAAGTGCCTGTGGGAACGGCGTCAACGATTCGGTATTCCGCGCCAGAAACCCGGTAGCACTCGCGGCCGCAAGTCCGCTGGCGAGGCCAAATAGGCTGTTACCACACCCCCACTTTGTTACAAACACCGGGGTAGATCGGTAACAAAACTCGACTAAAGTCGATATTTAGCAGGTGCTAGTTTTTATCAAGTTATTGTTTTTAAAGGAAATTTCAAAAGTTGGCACAGCTGCTGCTATCTAATGCGTGCCCTCAAAAATAAAAATAATTGCGGCGTAATAACAATAATAGACTCACTATGGACCTGGATGGGGAAGCACGCTTCCCCTTGTTCTTTCGGTCCGGCACCTCCCGATGTTACGGGTGTTCGAGTAGCCGGTACACAATACCCAGCCAGGTTTTGAAGCAGCCACGCTCTGTAAATTCAGGGTTATAGCAGCGACAGTTTTTATAGCTACATTGTTGGACCAGACGGTGGGTAATCTCACCTGACTGTGTTTACATACCGGGCAAATAAGAATAAGGCCTGGCTGTAAATAACAATAACAGCCTCGCATGTGACCTGGATGGGGAAACACCGTTTCCCCATCTTTCATTTCCCCCCACGATTTCGCCGCGCCATGCCCCGAACAGGAGGCATGTGATAGACTGCGCCGCATTCCCGACCACAGGGCGACAGCCGTTTGAACGTCATTCCCCGCGACCAGCATTGCATTTCCCGCAAGCACATCAGTGACAACGCCCTCAAGGTCATGTCCCGTTTACGCAACGAGGGCTACCAGGCCTATCTGGTGGGCGGCGCGGTGCGCGATTTGTTGCTCGGCGGGCACCCCAAGGACTTTGACGTGGCGACCGATGCCACTCCGGAGCAGGTCAATGCCCTGTTTCGCAACTCCCGCATTATTGGCCGACGCTTTCGCATCGTGCACGTGCGCTTTGGCCGTGAAATCATCGAAGTCACCACCTTCCGCGGCCACCACGACAGTGACGACAATGCCCGCACCAGTAAAAACAGCGCTTCTCACCGCTCGGCGGAGGGCCTGTTGCTGCGCGACAACGTGTACGGCAGCCTGGAAGAGGACGCGGTGCGCCGGGACCTCACCGTTAACGCGCTGTACTACGATGGCGGCACCTTCGAGGTGTTCGATCACGTAGACGGACTGCGCGATCTCGAGGCGCGGCGCATCGACATCATTGGCGACCCGGTGCAGCGCTTTCAGGAAGACCCGGTGCGCATGCTGCGCGTGGTGCGTTTCGCCGCGAAACTGGATTTCAACATCGCTCCGCGAGTGCAAGCAGCCATCCCCGAATGTGCCGAATTGCTCAGCCATATCCCCGCGGCGCGCCTGTTCGACGAATGCCTGAAACTGTTCCTCAGCGGCTATGCCGCGGCCACCCTGGACCTGCTGCTGGAATACGATCTGTTCCGCTACCTGTTCCCGGCCACCGACTTCGAACTGGAAGCCGACCCGCTCGCTCTGCCACTGTTACGTGCAGCCGCCCGGAATACCGATCGACGTATCGCCGAAGACAAGCCCGTTACCCCCGCGTTCATTCTGGCCGCCCTGTTGTGGCCAGCCGTGGTTTATGAAGAAGAACAGCTTATCGAGCGCGGAGACGCCCCCATTCCCGCCTTGCACAGCGCCGGACAACAGGTGCTTTCAGCTCAGGTGCAGGTAGTGGCGATTCCCAAACGTTTCTCGCTGATGATGCGCGAAATCTGGGATTTGCAGCTGCGTCTGGAACGGCGCCAGGGTAAACGCGCGGCGGAGCTGGTGGACCATAAGCGTTTCCGTGCGGCCTACGACTTCCTGTTACTGCGCGAGCAGGCTGGCGAAGATATTGGCGACCTGGGCCAATGGTGGACCGAGTTCCAGAATCTGCCACTGGAAGCACGCCTGGCGCAGATGGGCGGCGACAAACCGCGTCGCAAGCGCCGCCGCAAACGCCCGGCAAATGCAGACT
This sequence comes from Gammaproteobacteria bacterium, assembly GCA_030427085.1. Lineage (GTDB taxonomy): Bacteria > Pseudomonadota > Gammaproteobacteria > Pseudomonadales > Halieaceae > JAUHXH01. Next base: position 27,661 of record JAUHXH010000005.1, read on the forward strand.
GACGCCGCCGCGTGTCCATCGCTACCACCTGCTTCATCGGCCTCGGCAGTAACCTGAGCGACCCCTTACGCCAACTGCAACTCGCTCGCATCGCGCTGGCGCAAATCCCCCACACACAGTTAACCGGCTTCTCACCCCTGTACCGCAGCGCGCCGGTAGGGCCCGCCGGGCAAGGCGACTACATCAATGCCGTGGCGCAGCTGGAAACCCACCTGCCACCGGAGAGTCTGCTGGATGCGCTGCAGGCCATCGAAAACCAGCAGGGGCGCGAACGCGGTGAGCGCTGGGGTCCGCGGACGCTGGATCTCGACCTGCTGCTCTACGGTGACCAGGTCATCGACACGCCGCGACTACAAGTGCCGCACCCCCAAATTGCCCAGCGCAATTTCGTGCTGGTGCCATTATTAGCACTGGCACCCGAGATGCGACTTCCCAGCGGCCCCTCGCTTGCGTCATTATTGCGGGATTGTCCGGCCGGCGAGTTACAGCGGCTGACAGACGAAGAATTCGACGGAGGGAGCAATCCGGCCCCATGAGTGATGTACCCACGCTGGACCTGAAGGGCCGCACACCCCCCTCTTACATTGCCGTGGAAGGCCCCATCGGGGTGGGTAAAACCACGCTGGCCCGGCGGCTGGCGGACTGCTTCAACTACCAGATGCTGCTGGAGGATGCCGGCGACAACCCCTTTCTGGAGCGCTTCTACCAGAACCAGCGCCAGGCAGCGCTGGCGACCCAGTTGTTTTTCCTGTTCCAGCGCAGCCAGAAACTGCAGGACTTGCGGCAGCAGGATATATTCGAGCCAGTGCGGGTGGCCGACTTCCTGATCGAGAAGGACCCACTGTTTGCCCGGCTGAATCTCGATGGTGACGAATTCCGCCTGTACGAAAAAATCTACCAGCAGCTCACCATCGACGCCCCTACGCCAGACCTGGTGATCTACCTGCAGGCTTCAACAGATGTGCTCATGTCACGCATTGAAAAGCGGGGCATCGCGTGCGAGAAAGCCATCGAGCGCCGCTACCTCGAGCAACTCAACGAAGTGTACAGTGAGTTTTTCCTGTATTACGATGGCGCTCCGCTGCTCATTGTGAACGCCAGTGAAATCGACCTGGCGCAGGGCGATGCAGACTTCAACAACCTGGTGGACTACATGCTGGACATACGCAGCGGACGTCACTACTTCAATCCCACCTTCTTCGGGTAGCGAGCGGCCATGGGCAAGATCACCACAACAACCCTGAACAAGCTGAAGGCCAATGGCGAAAAGTTTGTGTGCATCACCGCCTACGATGCCACCTTTGCCCGACTGGTCAGTGAGGCCGGCGCCGAAACCATCCTGGTGGGTGACTCGCTGGGTAATGTGCTGCAAGGCCACGACAGCACTATTCCCGTCACCGTAGAAGACATGGCCTACCACACTGCCTGTGTGGCTCGCGCACGCACCGACGCGCTGGTGATTGCCGACCTGCCCTTCATGAGTTACAGCACGCCGGAGCAGGCGCTGGTTAACGCCACCGAACTGATGCAGGCCGGGGCCGAAATGGTCAAGCTCGAGGGCGGTACGTGGCTCAGTGAAACCATTCACATGCTGGTGGAACGCGGCATTCCCGTGTGCGCTCACCTGGGTCTGACGCCACAATCCGTTCACGCACTGGGCGGCTATCGCGTTCAGGGCCGCACGCCCAAGGGCGCCAAGTCCATTCTTGCCGACGCGGTGGAAATCCAGGACGCCGGCGCCAGCCTGTTGGTACTGGAATGTGTTCCGGCCCACCTGGCGGCCGATATCAGTAGCAAACTGCGCATTCCCGTCATCGGCATCGGCGCCGGTGCCGGCACCGATGCCCAGGTGCTGGTGCTACACGACATGCTGGGGCTGTCATCCCATACGCCGCGATTCGTGCATAACTTCATGGAAGGGCAGGACACCATCCAGGGCGCCCTGCAGGCCTTTGTTACCGCGGTAAAGGCTGGCGAGTACCCGCGCGACGAGCACAGTTACGAGTAACACCGCCCTCGCACATCATTGCCACACCTTTGCTGCACCTTCCCGGCCCACTTCCGACGCCTCACCTGCACCCTGCAGATGCACTATAAGTGAGCGCTCACTTTCGGCACTGTAACCCAATTGGGTAGAGGCACCAAAATAGTGCTTCATTTGGTAACACTTCCCTGTGAATTTTTCATGAAAATCCATTGCGGGGCGTTACCCCTTGCGGCATACTGCCGTTCCCTTGGCGATTGCACAGAATTTGTGCAACGCCGTTGCACGATGTTTAGCGTCACCGGGTTCTCTTACGAGGAAGGGTAGATATGCGGACTTACACCAGCAATTCGCGCCTGCAGGAAGCCCTGCTGGGCGCCCGCAAACTGGGCCAGACCATCGCCTTCGTGCCCACTATGGGCAATCTTCACGAAGGTCATCTGCAATTGGTCCGCAAGGCCCGTTCCCTGGCCGACGTGGTCGTTGTCAGTATTTTCGTCAATCCGCTGCAGTTCGGACCCAACGAAGACCTGGACGCCTACCCCCGCACCCTGGCAGCCGACAAGGAAAAACTGTTTGCCGAAGGCACCAGCATCCTGTTTGCTCCCAGCGTGCACGACATCTATCCCGAAGGCATGGAAGTGCAAACCATTGTGCGCGTGCCTGACCTGTCGGAAACCTTGTGCGGCCAAAGCCGACCGGGTCACTTTGACGGTGTGTCCACCGTGGTCTCCAAGCTGTTCAACATTGTACAGCCCGACATCGCCGTCTTCGGCGAGAAAGATTTCCAGCAGTTGTCCATCATCCGCAAAATGGTGACGGACCTGTGCATGCCCATCGCAATTGTCGGCGTGCCCACGGCGCGCGATGCAGACGGCCTGGCGCTGTCTTCACGTAACGGTTACCTCAATGCCGAACAGCGCGCTCTGGCGCCGCTGCTCCACGAAGTACTGGGCAACTGCCGGGAAGCCATCGCCTGTGGTTTCGACAACTTCCTGCAACTGGAATCCCACGCCCGCATGCAATTACACCGGGCGGGTTTCGTCCCCGATTACTTCTCCATTCGCGATGCCCGCACCCTGCGGGAAGTCACCGCGCAAACCGAGGAAGTTGCCATCCTCGCCGCCGCTCGCCTGGGCAAGACTCGGTTGATCGACAACGTGCGCCTGAGCCTCAACCCGGTTTCCGACTGGGGCATGCTCGCCACCAACTGATACCGCCCCCGCACTGGGTAACACCAGTGCTAGCAGGCTTGCCCTGATTCCGGTACTCTCGGAATCTCAACTCTGTTTTGGTAGGCATCGCAGCCAGTCCCGCTGCGATCGCAGGGGCTGCAATGAACAAGCGCTGGTCGTCTTACAAGTCCCCCGGATTTTTCGATGAGCTGATCACCGAAAAGGGTAAACCCCGCACCGCGGCGCGCGGCGCGGTCAATCTCCTGCAGGGCCTCACCGCCGATGAAATGGCGGCACGGCGGGAAGCGGCGGATCTGGCCATCCGCGAAATGGGCATCTCATTTACGGTTTACACCGAGGGCGGCAATATCGATCGCGCCTGGCCCTTCGACATTATCCCCCGGGTCATTTCCACCAAGCAGTGGCAGAAAGTCAGCCGCGGGTTAATCCAGCGCAGCCGCGCCCTCAACCGCTTCATCGACGACATCTACAACAAACAGCGCATCCTCGCTGACGGCATCCTGCCCGCGGACATTGTGCTGGAATCGAGCAATTACAAACCCCAGTGCGCCGGCATGTCACCGCGCTACGGCGTATGGGCCCACATCTGCGGTTCGGATCTGGTGCGTAACGACGATGGCCGCTTTTATGTGCTCGAAGACAATTTGCGGGTGCCCTCCGGCGTGTCCTACATGGTGGAGAACCGCGAAATCACCAAACGGGTCCTGCCCGAGCTATTTGAGAATTACAGCATCTTGCCGGTGGATGATTATCCGTCACGCCTGTACCAGACGCTCGCTTCCTTATCTCCCAGGGAGCAAAAGCGCCCCTGCATCGTGGTACTGACACCGGGCATCTTCAACTCTGCCTACTTTGAGCACGCCTTCCTCGCTCATGGCATGGGCGCGGAACTGGTAGAGGGCCCCGACCTGACGGTGGGCGAAGACGAGTGCGTGTACATGCGCACGGTGGACGGGCCGGTACGCGTGGACGTGATCTACCGCCGCATCGACGAAGACTTTATGGACCCGGAGGCCTTCCGCGAAGATTCAGTTTTGGGCGTTCCCGGACTGATGCGGGCGTGGAAGGCGGGCAAAGTTGCCATCGCCAATGCGCCGGGCAGCGGCGTCGCCGACGATAAAGTTGTGTACGCCTACGTACCGGAGATGATCCGCTACTACCTCGGCGAAAAGCCGGAAATTGACAGTGTGCCCACGTATTTGTGCATGAACGAAAAAGACCGCGAGTACGTACTGAACAACCTGGACAAGCTGGTAGTGAAACCGGCCAACGAATCCGGCGGCTACGGCATCATGGTCGGCCCTCACGCCAGCGCCGCCACCCGCCGCAAGTTTGCCGGACTGATCGAAAAGAATCCACGCAATTACATCGCCCAGCCGACGCTTTCGCTGTCCACCGCCCCGACCTATTGCGAAGGCAGTATCGAGCCCCGCCACCTCGACCTGCGCCCCTTCATTCTGCAGGGCAAGGAGAGTTGGGTAACACCCGGCGGACTGACCCGAGTGGCACTGGTCAAAGGTTCTTTGGTGGTGAACTCCTCCCAGGGTGGCGGCAGCAAAGACACCTGGATTGTGGAGGGCAAGGCATGACCATGCTGTCACGGGTGGCAAGCCGCCTGTACTGGACTGCCCGTTATCTCGAGCGCTGCGAGGATACGGCCCGCCTGGTGGCGTCTTACCACATGCTGATCATGGACATTCCCCGCGGCTCCGAGCTGGGCTGGGATGTATTGCTGCGCATTCTCGACGCCGAGCCCCAGTTCTACAGTCGCTACCGCGTTCCCAATGAGCAGAATGTGGTGAAATTCCTGATCGCCGATCGGGACAACCCCAGCAGCATTGCCCACGCTGTGCGCTGCGCCCGCGAAAATGTCCGCACCACGCGGGACGTACTGCCAGAAGAAAGCTGGGAACTGGTTAACGAACTGCACCTGTTCACCCGCGACGGCGCCGACAAGGCCATCGGGCGCCGCAACCGCCGCGCCTTCCTGGAAGACATTATCGGCCGCTGCCAGATGATTAGCGGTATGGTGCAGACCACTCTCAGTCGCGATCACGCCTACCGTTTTACGCGACTTGGCCACCTGATCGAGCGCTGCGACATGACCACGCGTGTGGTGGACGTAGGCGTGATGGAACTGATGGAACGGGACAGCCGTTTCGCCGCCATCGACCCACTGGTGTGGAGCTCGCTGCTCTACTCACTGTCGGCACTGGGCGCGTATCGCAGAACTGTCGGCCCCCTGCTGGATGGTACTTCGGTCGCGGAGTTTGTACTCAAGCAGGGCGAACACCCCCGCTCGGTGCTGTACTGCCTGCGTGGTATTCGCGAGGCGGCCAAAGCACTGAGCAACAATGAAGAGGTATTGCGCCAGGTGGAACGCCTGCGCCGCAAACTCAGGCGACTACATGTGGAAGAGCTGAATCCGAAGCAGTTTCACAGCTATATCGACGATTTCCAACTCCTGATCAACCAATTGCACGACTTGATTGACGACACCTGGTTCCACCCCGAAAACACGTAAGGCTCCAGACAGACTACCCTGAATGTCGGACACATTGTGTGCTGCCACGGGCACGGTGACACTGACAAGTGATATGAGTGACAGCGAAGCAGGAATCCCGCTATGAGCATCCGCGTTGCCGTACGGCACAACACTTACTACAAGTTTGACCGTCACGTTTCCATCGCGCCACACATCCTGCGCCTGCGGCCCGCGCCGCACTGCCGCAACCGTATTTACAGCTACTCGCTCAAGGTTGAACCGGCGGAACACTTCCTCAACTGGCAGCAGGATCCCTTCGGTAACTTCCTGGCACGACTGGTGTTCCCCGAAAAACAGAACCACCTGAGTGTAGAAGTGGAAGTGATCACCGACATGACGGTGATCAATCCCTTCGACTTTTTCGTGGAGGAGTACGCCGAGAAGTACCCCTTCGAATACGATGCGGTGAATCGCAAGGAACTGGCGCCCTATCTGGAAATCACCGACAACGGCCCGCTATTGAAAGCATGGCTGAAGAAAGTGCCGCGCGAGAAAATGCCGATCAACGACTTCCTGGTGATGCTCAACCAGCGCCTGGAGCAGGAAATCGACTACAACGTGCGCATGGAACCGGGCGTACAAACCTGCGAGGAGACGCTGGAACTGGCGCGCGGCTCCTGCCGTGATACCGGCTGGCTGCTGGTGCAGATCCTGCGACATCTGGGACTGGCGGCGCGCTTCTGTTCAGGCTATCTGGTGCAGTTAGCCCCGGATATGAAATCTCTCGACGGGCCCTCCGGCCCGGCCGCGGATTTTACCGACCTGCACGCCTGGTGCGAAGTTTACCTCCCCGGTGCCGGCTGGGTCGGGCTGGACCCCACCTCCGGCCTGTTCGCCGGCGAAAGTCATATCCCGCTGGCCTGCACGCCCTCCCCCATTTCCGCCGCCCCCATTACCGGGGCCACGTCCAAATGCGAAGTGGAGTTCAGCTTTGTTAACGAAGTGGAACGTATCCACGAGGACCCGCGCGTCACCAAACCCTACCTCGATGGACAGTGGGACGCGATCAAGGCATTGGGCTATGCCATCGATGCCGAACTGGACTCGAACGACGTGCGCCTGACCATGGGCGGTGAGCCGACCTTTGTGTCCATCGACGATATGGACTCGGCGCAGTGGAACGTGGCCGCGCTGGGCGAGCACAAACTCAAATTGGCCAAAGACCTGCTGATGCGCCTGCGCGATCGCTTCGCCCCCGGCGGCCTGCTGCATTACGGCCAGGGCAAGTGGTACCCCGGCGAACCCACCCCGCGCTGGGCGCTGGGCTGTTTCTGGCGCGGCGATGGCGAGGTGTTGTGGCGCCGCCCGGAATTGCTGGCGCGAGTGGATCGACAGTACGGTCACGAACTCCCCGAGGCGGAAGCCTTTGTCACAGCACTGGCCGAACAGCTGGCGCTGCCCACCGACTGCGTGCAGCCTGCCTACGAAGACAACCTCTACTACCTGTGGCGTGAGCAGCAATTGCCAGACAATGTTGATCCGTCCAAAGCCAATCTGGAGGACGACGAAGAGCGCCGTCGCCTGGCGCGTCTGCTCAGCCGCGGCCTCAACCAGGCCACGGGCTTCGTATTGCCGGTAGAGCGCCAGTACGGCGGCCCCTGGTTGTCCAGCCGCTGGCAACTGCGCGCAGACCGGATCAATTTGATCCCCGGCGACTCACCGATGGGCCTGCGCCTGCCGCTGGATTCGCTGCAGCAGCCGGAAGACAAGGCCGACCTGCTGACTCCCGAGCGCGACCCCTTCGCCGCGCGCGAGCCCCTGCCCGCAACCACGCGACTGCAGACTGCCATTAGTGATGCTAGTAGTGACGACAGTGAGGAGAAAGCGGAAGACTCCACCACCAAAGCAGTACCCTGGGTCATTCGCACCACCCTCTGTGTGGAGCCGCGGGACGGCAAGCTGCATGTTTTCCTGCCGCCGCTGGAATATCTGGAGCACTACGTTGACCTGATTCACGCGGTGGAGAGCGTCGCAGCCAAACTGAATCTGCCAGTCGTGATCGAAGGTTATGAGCCACCGCGCGATCCGCGCCTGACCCGTTTGCTGGTCACCCCTGATCCGGGCGTGATCGAGGTGAACATCCACCCTGCTTCGAACTGGCAGGCACTGATCGACAATACCCACATCCTGTATGAAGAGGCTCGCAATGCGCGCTTGGGCACAGAGAAATTCATGCTCGACGGGCGCCACTCGGGCACGGGCGGCGGCAACCATGTAACCCTCGGCGGCCAGCGTCCCGAGGACAGCCCCCTGCTGCGTCGCCCCGATTTGCTGCGCAGCCTGGTGACCTACTGGCAGCACCACCCCGGCCTGTCCTACCTGTTCTCCGGCCTGTTCCTTGGCCCCACCAGCCAGGCGCCCCGCGTGGACGAGGGCCGCGACGAGATGCTCTACGAGTTGGAGATCGCCTTTAGCCAACTGCCCGACGGCGAGGCCACCGCGCCGTGGATTGTGGATCGGGTGATGCGCAACCTGCTGATCGATATCACCGGCAACACGCATCGCTCGGAATTCTGCATCGACAAACTGTACTCCCCCGGCACCGCCAGCGGCCGCCAGGGCATTCTGGAATTCCGCGGTTTTGAAATGCCACCCCATCCGCAGATGGCGCTGGTACAGATGCTGCTACTGCGCAGCCTGGTGGCACGCTTCTGGAAAGCGCCTTACAAGGCGCCGCTGGTGCGCTGGGGCACACTACTGCACGACCGCTTTATGATGCCGCACTATGTGTGGGCGGATGTGCAGGACGTGGTGGAGGACCTCAACGCCCACGATATTCCGTTCCAACTGGACTGGCTGGCGCCGTTCGAGGAGTTCCGCTTTCCCCACTATGGCAACTTGGACATCGACGATATCAATCTGGAGCTGCGCTGGGCCATCGAACCCTGGCATGTGCTGGGGGAAGAGGTCAGCAGTTTTGGCACGTCGCGCTATGTGGATTCCTCGGTGGAGCGCCTGCAGGTGAAACTCACCGGCCTGACTCCGGGGCGCCACGTGCTGGCCTGCAACGGTCGCCGCGTGCCCCTGCGCAGCACGGGGCGCCAGGGTGAGTTTGTCGCAGCGGTGCGCTATCGCGCCTGGCAGCCACCGTCGGCGCTGCATCCGCGCATCGGAATCCATGCGCCCCTGGTCTTTGACGTGATCGATACCTGGAACGGCCGTTCCATTGGCGGCTGTACCTACCATGTTTCCCACCCCGGCGGGCGCAGCTACGACACCTTCCCGGTGAACGCCTTCGAGGCGGAGTCCCGTCGCGTCAGCCGTTTCTGGGAGGCCGGCCACAGCCAGAGCATCCTGCCGCCGGTAGGCGGGCTGGACAGCATCCGCGAGTTTTTCCCCAACCAGCAACCGCCGCGGCCGATGGCCCCGCCGCCGGAAGAGCCAGCGGGCGAGTACCCGCACACGCTGGACCTGCGTCGCCCGTTTTAAGTATGACCTTGCAGGAATCCACAATGCGGGCCAGGCCACAGCCGTTGACGGGAGTGGCCCGCTGAGATGCTGAAGCACTCCGACAGCCTTGCCGCACAGGTCGACGGTGCCGCCTTCCGCGAGGCCTTCGAGCCGAACGGCGAGCTGCGCCCACACTGGCAATACCTGCTGGGGAGCCTGGGCGGCTTCAGCACGGACGAACGTCGCGATCGCCAGATCATGGTGGAACGCCTGCTGCGGGACGACGGTGCCAGCTACAACGACTACAGCTCCACCGCCGGCGCTCGCGAATGGTCGCTGGACCCACTGCCCCTGCTGCTGGACAGCCGTGAGTGGCAGCGCATCGAATCGGGTGTGCGCGAACGTGCCGAATTACTGGACCTGGTACTGCGCGACCTGTACGGCCCGCGCGATCTGGTGAAACTGGGTATCGTGCCCGCCGAACTGGTGTTCGGTCACCCCGGTTTCCTGCGTGCCTGCAACGGTATCTCGCTGCCGGGCGAACAGCACATTATCCAGTATGCGGTGGACATGCTGCGCGGCCCGGATGGTGAAGTGCGGGTGATCGCCGACCGCACCCAGGTACCCAGCGGCACAGGTTACACGCTGGAAAACCGTATGGTGATGTCGCGGGTGTTCCCCAGCCTGTTCCGCGACAGCCACGTGCACCGCCTGTCCCATTACTTCAACAGCTTGCGGGCCAAACTGAATGCCCTGGGGCCCAATGGCGGGCAACCACGGGTGGTGATGCTGACGCCGGGGTCCTACAACGAGACCTACTTCGAGCACCTGTTTCTTGCCAATCACCTGGGGTATTCACTGGTGCAGGGCAGTGACCTCACCGTGCGCGACGGCTATGTCTGGCTCAAGACGTTGAACGGATTGAGTCGCATCGACGTGATCCTGCGCCGGGTGGACGATGACTACTGTGACCCGGTGGAGCTCAGGCCCGATTCCCAACTGGGCGTATCCGGACTACTGGAAGTGGTGCGAGCCGGCCGTGTGGCGGTGGCCAACCCCCTGGGTTGTGGCGTGCTGGAAAATACCGCCCTGCTCAAATACCTGCCCGCCGCTGCACGGCATTTACTGGGCCGCGAACCGAGCCTGGAAGCGGTGCCCACCTACTGGTGTGGCGACGCCGACGACTGCGCCCTGGTGCTGGACGACCTGGACAACATGGTTATCAAGGGCACCCACCGCAGCGGTGAAAATCGCACAGTGCATGCCGGCTCCCTGCCCAAGGCAGAGCGCGCAGCGCTGCGCCAACGCATTGTGGCGCGCCCCGGTCACTACGCCGCCCAGCCCTTCGTACAGCCATCCCTCACCCCGGTTTGGGGCGGCACAGACGCCGGCCGACCGGCCATCCTGCGCAGCTTCGCTGTGGCCGGTGAATCGTCTTACATTGTCATGCCCGGTGGGCTGACCCGCGTAGGCCGGGCCGACGGCAGCTTCGAAATTTCAAACCGCGCCGGCTCACCCAGCAAAGACACCTGGGTGCTGGCCTCAGAACCGGAAAAGCTGGAACCGGTGGCGACAACCGCCAGCGCACAAGAGCACCACGTCAGCGCCGAACTACCCAGCCGCGTGGTGGAAAACCTGTTCTGGTTGGGCCGCTATACCGAGCGCGCGGAATCGGCACTGCGCCTGCTGCGCATCGTGTTTGCCAAACTCAGCGGTGCCAATCCGCCCACCCCCGACAACCAGGCACTGCTGCTGCGAGCGGTTACCCAACTCACCTGCACCTATCCGGGCTTCATGGTTGAGAGCGATCCACAGTTTGACCCCCAGCCCGAACTGCTGTCGGTTGTCCTGGACGACCAACGTCCCGGCAGCGTGGCGCACTCCGTGGCCGCCCTGCTCAGCACCGTAGGCCAGGTGAAGGACTTCATGTCCGCTGACACCCAGCGCATCCTCAACGACCTCAGCGACCACATGCAGGAATTGCCGCAACGGCTGGCGCGTGGCTTCGGGCCGGTGCAGGAAGAGGAGTTGAACGCGCTGATCACCACCCTGCTGGCGTTGGCGGGCCTGGTGCAGGAGTCCATGGTGCGCGGCCAGGGCTGGCATTTCCTGCAGGCCGGGCGGCGCATCGAACGCGCACTGCAAACCCTGTCGCTGCTGCGCTCCCTGTGGGTACGCAAGGCGGAAGGGGAGGATCAGGACCTGTTGCTGGACTGCGTGTTGCAGAGTCTCGACTCCCTCAGCACCTATCGCCGGCGCTACCAGCGCCAACCGGATGTTGCCAGCGGCCTGGAACACCTTCTGCTCAACGCCGCCAACCCGCGCTCAGTGCTGTTCCAGTTGGGAGAACTTAAACTCCATCTGGAGCAAATTCCAGGTAGCGGCCAGCACCTGCGCCTGCCGCAACATTTGCGACTGCTACTGGAAGCCGACACCCAGTTACAACTGGCCAACCTGGACGCGCTGGCCGGTGGTGAGGACAGCTACCTTCGCACTGGACTGGATCAACTGCTGGCGCGCAACCATCATCTGTTAGGTGGCATCGCCAGCGCCATCAACGACCAGTGCTTCGACCACAGCGACGGGCCGCGCCCGTTGATGCCGCCCCCGGAGCCCAGTGGAGCGTCCGCATGAGGTACCGCATTCGACACAGCACGCGCTATCGCTACCAGGGCGTGGTCAAGCAGTGTTACAGCGTGGCCCACCTGCTGCCCCGAGACACCCCACATCAGCTTTGTCGCACGGCGCAGATCACCCTCCAACCGCAGCCGGCCCTGGCCAGTGACCGGCGGGACTACTTTGGCAATCGCAGCTATCACTTCAGTGTGCAATATCCCCACGAGGTGCTGGAAATCACTGCCACAAGTGAAGTGGACGTGTTGGGCGACCGAAGCAGCCTGGCGCTGGACTTCAGTGCCAGCTGCGCCGAGACGCGAAACATCCTGCTGGCGCCGAAAGACGAAAGCAGCCTGTTGGCGCGGGAATTCCAACTCGACTCACCGCTGGTGCCAGCCGATCCTGCCCTGCTGGAATACGCGCAGGAGAGCTTCGCCGATGACCGACCCTTCCTCTCCTGTGTGCGGGAGCTGACCGAGCGTATCTTCAACGACTTCGCCTACGATCCCCACCACACCGATGTGGCCACGCCCCTGTCCGAAGTAATCAAGCACCGGCGCGGCGTCTGCCAGGATTTCGCCCATTTCGCCATTGGCTGCCTGCGCTCGCTGGGTTACCCGGCACGGTATGTCAGTGGTTATCTGGAAACCCAGCCGCCGCCCGGGCAGGAAAAACTGCAGGGCGCGGATGCCAGTCATGCCTGGTTCTCGGTGTATTCCCCGGCGGAGGGTTGGTGCGACTTCGACCCCACCAACAACCTGTTGGCAAGCCAGCAACACATCACCACGGCGTGGGGGCGTGATTACGCCGATGTCACCCCGATGAAAGGGACGATCCTCGGCGGCGGTGCTGGGCACGCGCTGGAAGTAGAAGTGGACGTGACACGCCTGGAAGCGCTTCCCACCTGACGTCAGGGTCTACCTAGCTGGAAGCCTGCTCGGTGGCGAAAATTTCCGCCAGTGACGGCAGGTTGTTGAACGCCTGGCGAATATTGTCATCCCAGGACTGTCGCAGTTCCGCCAGGTAAGGGTGATGCTCGTCCAGTTTGAAATACTGTGACTGCGGTTTCAGGCTACCGGTTTGATAGAACAAGCACTCCACCGGTGGCCCCACCGTGGCGTTGGAACGTATGGTCGAGTCCATCGACACCAGCGCGCAGCGCATGGCGGTTTCGTAAGGCGTGTCGGAACGAATGATCCGGTCCAGAATCGGTTTACCGTATTTGGTTTCGCCGATCTGCAGGTAGGGATGCTGTTCCGAGGCGGTGATGTGATTGCCCTCGGGGTAAATCATGTACAGCTCTGGCGCATTGCCCTTGATCTGCCCGCCGAGGATAAACGTGGCCCCGGCATCGAAACCGGCAATCGGCGCGTTGTCGCCCGTGTACTTGGCTTGCTCGGCCACGCTCAGCTTGCCCACGTAATCGGCAATCTCCGACACATAACGGGCTTTCAGCAGGTTAAAACCCTCGTCTTCCTCCAGGTCGCGCTGGATCTGGGCAACTACCGCCTGGCTGGTGGCCAGGTTACCCGCGGTAAGCAATACGAGAGAGCGGTCATAGGGCACCGAGAAGCGATGCATTTTGCTATACGTGCTGACGCGATCCGCACCGGCATTGGTACGGGAATCAGAGCAGAACACCAGACCCTCATCGAGGGCGATGGCAAGGCAATAAGTCATGGGCTGGAGCACCGGCACAATCGGCCGTCGGTAAAACGATAGCGAAGCATATAGGCAAAGCGCGTGGAATACTACCGCCAGAATGTGGTGAGTGGCACAAAAAAAGCCGGTTTCGAACAGTCGAAACCGGCTTTTGATGTAGCTCATATTTGTCTTTTTAAAACAAATACTTAGCCTTTTTTTCCTGCAGTTAAGGCCCGAGGATTACTCCGCAGCCTGCTCGGCCGGCGCTTGCTCGGCCTCGTCTTCCAGCAGTTCCTTGATAGACAGCTTGATGCGGCCGCGCTGGTCTACGTCCAGCACTTTCACACGCACTTCCTCACCTTCGCTGAGGTGGTCAGATACGTTCTCCACACGCTCGTTGGCGATCTGGGAGATGTGTACCAGGCCATCTTTGCCGGGCAGGATGTTAACAAAGGCGCCGAAGTCTACGATGCGCGCCACCTTGCCGGTGTAGATCGCGCCGACTTCCGCCTCGGCAGTGATCTCTTCGATCATTGCCACGGCCTTGTCGCGAGCAGCCTGGTCCTGACCGAAGACACGTACGGTGCCGTCGTCGTCGATGTCGACAGTGGCGCCGGACTCTTCGGTGATGGAGCGAATGGTCGCGCCGCCCTTACCGATGATGTCGCGGATCTTGTCGGAATCGACTTTCAGGGTAACCATGGACGGTGCGTTCTCGGAGGTCACAGTACGACCTTCCGCGATCACTTCGTTCATCTGGCCCAGGATGTGCAGGCGTGCCTGCAGTGCCTGTTGCAGAGCGATCTCCATGATCTGCTCGTTGATGCCTTCGATCTTGATGTCCATCTGCAGCGCGGTCACACCTTCGGCGGTACCGGCCACTTTGAAGTCCATGTCGCCCAGGTGATCTTCGTCACCCAGGATGTCGGTCAGTACGGCGAACTGGTTACCGTCTTTGACCAGACCCATCGCGATACCGGCAACCGGTGCCTTCAGGGGCACGCCGGCAGCCATCAGTGCCATGGAGCCTACACACACAGAAGCCATGGAGCTGGAGCCGTTGGATTCAGTGATCTCGGAAACCACACGGATGGTGTAGGGGAACTCTTCCTCGTTCGGCAGTACCGCAGCCAGACCGCGACGGGCCAGGCGGCCGTGGCCGATTTCACGACGGCCGGTGAAGCCGATGCGGCCCGCTTCGCCCACAGAGTAAGGGGGGAAGTTGTAGTGCAGCATGAACGGATCGCGGCGCTCGCCTTCCAGGGCGTCGATGATCTGGGCGTCACGGGTGGAGCCCAGAGTAACAGCGCCGATCGCCTGGGTTTCGCCGCGGGTAAACAGGGCGGAACCGTGCGCCTTCGGCAGTGTGTCTACAGAACAGGCAATAGCACGTACGGTGCGGTTGTCGCGGCCGTCGATGCGAGCTTCGCCAGACAGGATGCGCTTGCGCACCAGGTTTTTCTCAACGCTCTTGAAGATGTCGCTCACTTCGCCAGCGGAGGGGCCTTCTTCAGTGGCCAGGGCAGCCACAGTGGCTTCCTTGATCTGGCCCACGCGCTCGTAACGCGCGGCTTTTTCGGTGATGCGGTAGGCTTCGCCCAGGTCAGCACCGGCCTGCGCTTCAACAGCGGCCAGCAGTTCCTGGTTCACGGCGGGTGCCTGCCAGTCCCAACGGGGTTTACCAGCTTCTGCTGCCAGTTCTTTCACCGCCTGGATAACCACCTGCATTTCCTGGTGGGCGAACAGTACCGCGCCCAGCATCTGGTCTTCGCTCAGTTCTTTCGCTTCAGACTCCACCATCAGTACCGCGTCATTGGTACCGGCCACAACCATGTCCAGCTTGCTGTCAGCCAGGGCGTCGTAGGTGGGGTTCAGGATGTAACCCTTGTCTTCGGTGAAGCCCACGCGCGCTGCGCCGATGGGGCCGTTGAAGGGGCAGCCGGAGATCGCCAGCGCGGCGGAGGTGCCGATCATGGCGGGGATGTCCGGGTCGATGTGCTTGTCAGCGGACATCACGGTGCAAACCACCTGCACTTCATTCATGAAACCGTCGGCGAACAGCGGACGGATCGGGCGGTCGATCAGACGGGAAGTCAGGGTTTCTTTTTCGGAGGGGCGGCCTTCACGCTTGAAGAAGCCACCGGGGATCTTGCCTACCGCGTAGGTCTTTTCCTGGTAGTGTACGGACAGCGGGAAGAAAGGCTGGCCTTCTTTGGCTGTTTTCTCGGCAACCACGGTCACCAGGACCGAGGTGTTCTCGACGGTTACCAGTACCGCACCGCTGGCCTGACGCGCAATGCGACCGGTTTCCAGGGTGACGGTCTGACCGCCGTATTCAAATGTTTTTGTTACTGGATTCACTATCTTTCTCCGATTCTAAAATGACAACCGGGGCGCTGGCTTATCCAGGCCCCGGTTTTTGGGCAGCTTATCGACGCAGGCCCAGACGCTTGATCAGCTCGGCGTAGCGAGCCACATCTTTGCGCTTGAGGTAGTCCAGCAGTTTACGACGCTGGTTTACCATGCGGATCAGACCGCGGCGGGAGTGGTGGTCGTGCTTGTGCGACTGGAAGTGCCCCTGGAGCTGCTCGATGTTAGCTGTGAGCAGAGCTACCTGTACTTCGGGGGAGCCAGTATCACCTTCAGACTGTGCGTACTCTTTGACGATTTCTGCCTTTTTCTCGACATTCAAAGCCATTTTTCATTTCCTCTATGTAATCTGCCTGGGCCACTATGCGACCGTTCCAATAGAAAGAGCCTGTCCGTGCAGATTGACAGACAGGTTCCGCGTCACCTTCAGGTGACTATCAGTCGACGCGGCGCCACGCGCCCGTCGTCCAATATTTCTCCAACGCCCAGAAACTCGCCGGTTTCCAGGCCGATGCGCACCATACCAGAGCAGGGCGCATTAGGCACCAGTACCGGCTGCCCCTGGCGGATGTAGAATCCGCCGGATTCGCTGAGCCGCAGCAGGGGCAAACTGCCCAGCGCGGCGTCTGATGGCAACAATAGACCGTCCATATCGGCCAATTGTTCCGCCTGCTTCATCGCTTCCAGCGCCGGCAGCGTGATGCAATCAGCAATGGCGAAGGGGCCGGCCTGAGTGCGGCGCAGCACACTGACGTGGGCGCCAAGGCCCAGGGCCTCGCCCAGGTCTTCGGCCACGCTGCGCACATACGTGCCTTTGCTGCAGGCCATTTCAATATCCACTTCAGCCCGCTCGCCGGGGCGAAAGTCCAGTACCCGCAGGTGGCTGATGGTCACCTGACGGGACTTGCGCTCGACTTCAATACCCTGCCGGGCCAGTTTGTACAGGGGCTGACCGTCCTTCTTGATCGCCGAGTACATGGACGGGACCTGCTCGATCTCGCCCTCAAATTGTTGCAATGCTTCAACCACCTGCGCTTCGGTCAAGCCGCTGGCATCGGTAGTGTCCAGCACCTCACCCTCGGCATCGCCGGTGGCGGTGCGCTGCCCCAGCACAAAGGTGCTGGTGTAAGCCTTGTCGGCGTCCAGCAGGTACTGGGAAAACTTGGTCGCCTCGCCCAGGCAAATGGGCAACACGCCGGTAGCCAGAGGGTCCAGGCTGCCGGTGTGCCCCGCCTTGGCGGCGAAATACAAACGCTTGACCTGCTGCAGGGCGTGGTTGGAGCTCATGCCTGCCGGTTTATCCAGCAGCAGAATGCCATCTACCGGACGCCCGCGCCGACGGCGGGCCACTTACGCCTCGTCCTCGTCGCGCAGACCCAGATCGCGGTCTGCCGCGGCGGCGCGGTCAATCAAATCTTCCAGCGCGCGGCCACGGCCAACGCTGCCATCGAAGTAAAAACGCAGGGAGGGTACCGAACGCATGTTACTGTCTTTTGACAGCAGGCTGCGCAGGAAGCCCGCGGCGCGATTCAGCGCCTCGGTGCATTCCTTGGCGGCGTCGGCGCTATCGGCACCGATCAGCGTGTAGTGCACCCGCGCGTGCCCCAGATCCCGGGACACATCAACGCCGGTGACACTGACCATGCCGATACGGGGATCGCGCAGCTCACGCTGGATCAGGCCTGCCAGTTCCCGTTGCAGATAATCCGCAACGCGTTCGGTACGACTGAATTCCCTCGCCATTACAGGCTCCGGGCCACTTCCTTAACGTCGTAGACTTCGATCAGGTCGCCTACCTTAACGTCATTGTAGTTCTTCACGCCGATACCGCACTCAGTACCGTTGCGCACCTCGTTTACGTCGTCTTTGTGACGGCGCAGGGACTCCAGCTCGCCCTCGTAAATCACCACGTTGTCGCGCAGTACACGGATCGGCTTGGCGCGGTACACCGTGCCCTCGATCACCATACAACCAGCGATGGCGCCAAACTTCGGTGAGCGGAACACATCGCGAACTTCGGCAATACCGACGATTTCTTCGCGCAGTTCCGGCGCCAGCATGCCCGACAGGGCTGCCTTGACGTCATCGATCAGGTCGTAGATCACGTTGTAGTAACGCAGATCGACACCTTCGCCCTCCACCATACGGCGGGCTGAGCCATCGGCACGTACGTTGAAACCAAACATCACCGCATTGGTGGTCATGGCCAGGGTCACATCGGTTTCGGCGATACCGCCGACACCGCCAGAAACGATGTTGACGTTCACTTCGTCGTTGCCCAGGTCCATCAGTGCCGCCTGAATCGCTTCCAGCGAACCGCGCACGTCGGCTTTGACCACCACGTTGAGGGTTTTCTTCTCGCCGGCGGTCATGCTCTCGAACATGTTGTCCAGCTTGGCGGCCTGCTGACGCTGCAGCTTGGTGTCGCGGGACTTTTCCTGACGGAAGTCGGCCACTTCGCGGGCACGGCGCTCGTTTTCCACCACGGCGAAGATATCGCCGGCGTCGGGCGTGCCGTCCAGGCCCAGAATTTCCACCGGGATGCTGGGGCCGGCTTCCTGAATGGGCTGGCCGTTTTCATCCAGCATGGCGCGCACGCGGCCAAACTGCAGGCCGGCCAGTACGATATCGCCCTGGCGCAGGGTACCGCTTTGTACCAGCAGCGAAGCCACCGGGCCGCGGCCCTTGTCCAGGCGGGATTCGATCACCAGACCCTGAGCCGGTACGTCGGCGGCGGCAGTCAGTTCCAGCAGTTCCGCCTGCAGCAGCACTGCATCCAGCAGGGCTTCGACACCGTCACCGGTGTGTGCGGATACCGGCACAAACTGGGTGTCGCCACCCCAATCCTCGGGGATTACGTCTTTGGCCGCCAGTTCACCCTTCACTTTCTCGGGGTCGGCGCCTTCCTTGTCCATCTTGTTGACGGCCACAATCAGCGGCACACCGGCAGCGCGGGCGTGTTGCACCGCTTCTTCGGTCTGGGGCATCACGCCGTCATCGGCGGCAACCACCAGAATCACGATGTCGGTGCTCTTGGCTCCGCGGGCACGCATGGCGGTAAAGGCCGCGTGACCGGGGGTGTCCAGGAAGGTGATCATGCCGTGGTCGGTGTCTACGTGGTAGGCACCGATGTGCTGCGTAATGCCGCCGGCTTCGCCAGAGGCAACGCGGGACGAACGGATGTAGTCCAGCAGGGAAGTTTTACCGTGGTCCACGTGGCCCATTACGGTTACCACCGGCGCACGCGATTCCTGCGTACCACCGTGCTGGGACAGGGTTTCTTCCAGCTTTTCTTCCAGTGCATCGGCGCTCACCAGTTTTACGGTGTGGCCCATTTCTTCCACTACCAGCTGTGCCGTTTCCTGGTCGATCATCTGGTTGATGGTGGCCATCACGCCGAGCTTCATCAGCTCCTTGATAACCTCGCCGGCCTTAACGGACATCTGCTGGGCGAGATCGCCCACACTGATGTTTTCACCCAGTTGGACTTCCGCCAGCTTGCGCTCAGTGGGCATTTCGAAACCGTGCTTGCCGTGTTCCTCGTGGGCGCGGACACGCTTACGGCCACCGCGGCGACGGGAATAACCGGACTCGGCGGCTTCCAGATCGTTGATCGACAGATTGTGCCCACGCTGCTTGCCGCGACCGGGCGCACGCTCCAGACGGCCGTGTTTGGCACGTTTGCGCTGCTCTTCCTGACGGGGCGCTTCGTGGAGACGCTTGGGGCCGCGACGCTGTGCGTCGTCATTGCCTTCTGCCGGCGCTGCTTTCGCACGCTCTGCTGCAGCTTCGGCAGCTTCTTTTTTGCGACGCTCTTCTTCAGCCTTGCGGGCGGCTGCCGCTGCGGCACGCGCCGCCGCTTCTTCGGCTTCCTTCTTCTTGCGACGCGCGGCAGCGCGCTGGCGCAGGATTTCGGGATCCAGCAGAGTAGTGTCTTCTTCCAGTTCGCGCTCTGGAGCTGTTTCTGGCTCTTCAACAGGCGCTTCTTCTTCCTCGGCCACCACTTCCGGTGCCTCGGGCTCCGGCTCGGGCGCAACTTCCACCACCGGCTCGGGTGCGCTTTCCACGGCTTCAACAACCGCTTCTTCCTCAGCCACCACGGTTTCCAGTTCGGCTTCGGGCTGCTCTTCCACTTCCTCGCGCTTCACGTAGGTGCGCTTCTTGCGCACTTCCACGTTCACGGTTTTCTTACCCGCGGAACCGGAGGTTTTGAGTGTGCTCAGTGTCTTGCGCTTCAGCGTGATACGGCGCGGTGCTTTTTCCGACTCACCGTGGCTACGCTTCAGGAAAGCCAGCAAAGTCTGCTTGTCCTCGTCCGACACCGGCTGCCCCGCTTCGGAGTGAGGCAGGCCCGCATCCTTCATCTGCGTAAGCAGACGTTCCACGGATGCCCCTACCACTTTGGCGAGTTGCTCTACTGTCACCTGGGCCATTCAATCCTCTCCTTCTGTCCCTTGATTTGCCTGCAGTTCACTTGCGTGAACTGTTATCCCTGCTCTGATTCCTCGGCAAACCAGGGTGCGCGTGCGGTCATGATCAGCTCACCGGCACGCTCTTCAGTCATGTCTTCAATATCGATCAAGTCTTCGATGGCCTGCTCGGCCAGGTCTTCCATGGTGATGATTTCACGGCTGGCCAGAATATAGGCCAGATGGCGATCCATGCCTTCCATGTTGAGCAGGTCTTCCGCCGGCTCGTTGGCGCCGAGCTGCTCTTCCGAGGCAATAGCCTGGGTCAGCAGGGCGTCTTTGGCGCGGGCGCGCAGCTCTTCGGCGATGTCCTCGTCGAAGCCTTCAATCGCCATCATTTCTTCCAGCGGTACGTAGGCTACTTCTTCCAGCGAGGTGAAGCCTTCTTCCACCAGGATTTCAGCCACTTCCTCGTCCACGTCGAGTTGCTCGCAGAACACGCCGATGACCTGACCGGCTTCCGCCTCGTGTTTTTCGGCGGCTTCAGCGGTGCTCATCACATTGATGGTCCACTGGGTCAGCTCGCTGGCCAGTCGCACGTTCTGGCCGCTGCGGCCAATGGCCTGGGCCAGGTTGTCTTCCGACACGGCCACGTCCATGGTGCCCTTGTCTTCATCCACCACGATGGACTCTACTTCCGCCGGCGCCATGGCGTTGATCACCAGTTGCGCCGGGTTGTCGTCCCACAGCACGATGTCTACACGCTCGTTGTCCAGTTCATTGGACACAGCCTGCACACGGGAACCACGCATACCCACGCAAGCACCCACCGGGTCGATGCGCTGGTCGTTGGTTTTTACCGCGATCTTGGCGCGGGAACCCGGGTCACGCGCTGCGGCGCGGATCTGGATCACTTCCTCGGAAATTTCCGGCACTTCAATTTTGAACAGCTCGATCAGCATTTCCGGACAGGAGCGGCTCAGAATGAGCTGCGGCCCACGGGTTTCGGTGCTGATTTCGCGCAGGATAGCGCGCACGCGATCGTTGACGCGGAAAGTCTCACGGCCAACCAGTTGATCGCGGGGCAGCAGGCCTTCGGCGTTGTTGCCCAGGTCTACGATGACATTGTCGCGGGTTACCTTCTTCACGGTACCGGCAACCAGTTCACCCACTGACTCGCGGTACTGTTCAACCACCTGGGCGCGCTCGGCGTCACGTACGCGCTGCACAATCACCTGCTTGGCAGTTTGCGCGGCGATACGGCCAAAACCAACGTTCTCCACCTGCTCCTGGTAAACGTCACCGGGCTGCAGTTTGGTGTCTTTCTCGTGGGCTTCCTCAATGGTGAACTGGGTACCCAACAGGGCCAGTTCTTCATCGGGCACCACCAGCCAGCGGCGTACCGTTTCGTAGTCGCCGGTTTCGCGGTCGATGGTGACCTCGATATCCGCGTCTTCGTCGTAGCGCTTCTTGGTCGCCGTGGCCAGGGCCAGCTCAATCGCCTCGAAGATGATGTCTTCCGACACACCTTTTTCGTTCGAGACGGCTTCCGCCACCATCAGAATTTCCTTAGTCATCTCAAGCCTCGCCTGTCATTACCCGCCCTGAAAACGGGGTTCAATTCGCGCCTTATCAACAACGCTGTGAGGTAACAGGTACTCGTGGTCGTCGACCCGAAGTACGATGTCCTCACCTTCTATGCCTGCCAGAATGCCCTTGAACTTGCGGCGCCCTTCAAACGGGCTGCGCAAACGCAGTTCCAGCACCTCGCCCACATAGGCCGGGTACTGTTCGAGCCGGAACAGCAAGCGGTCCATGCCCGGTGAGGAGACCTCCAGGGTGTATTCACCACTGATCGGGTCTTCCACGTCGAGCACGGCACTGACTTGCTCACTGACGGCTGCGCAGTCGTCCACCTGAACGCCCTGCTCACTTTCTATAAAGAGTCGCAACAGCGTGTGACGGCCTTGCGACAGGTATTCCACGCCCCACAGATCGAAGCCCAACGCCTCAACTGTTGGCTGCAGCAATTCCTGTAACTGCTGTTCCCTGCCTGCCACTGACTGAAGTCCTCCCGGAGCGACGTGCGATGTTTTTCACGCACGTACGAAAAAGCCCCTGAAAAGGGGCTTCTTCATGTGCCGTGACAGAGCTGGTAGGTATCCGTCACGAATTGGTAGCGGGGGCCGGATTTGAACCGACGACCTTCGGGTTATGAGCCCGACGAGCTACCAGGCTGCTCCACCCCGCATCAAAATCACTCTCGATTGACCGCCCCTTGGCAATCAAAAGGGGAAGACCTCGTCTGCCCTCCCCAATCGAGGCTGTGCATTATAGGGATCGCCCCCTAAGGGGTCAACCGCAATCCCCAGTGGTTTTGGTAATAAGTCGCCCCGGGCAAAACGGCCTACTCGACCCACTCCAGTACATCGCGAATGATTGACCAGCGTGGCTGCTCCCGACGGGCGCCGCCGCCCTCGATCCAGTGCTCCACCAGCAGCCCCAGCGTGCCGTTCTTGCGCTGCAAGCTGACCCACAGATCAACATAGTCCTGCCATTCGGGCTCACCGTAGGGTAGCGGATAGGCCAGCGGGATCATCACCGTCCGGGGCAAGGGCACTACCATGGAGTAGTGCGGGTAAATGAGGGTCCACGCCGAGCCCGCTTCGGCGGAATACACCACGGCGTCCAGTTCCGGCATTTCACCGCGCACGAAGGCGCGGGGAGAGTCGATACGCACCACATGGGCATTGGGTATCTGTGCCAACAGGTAGTTTTCAAAGCTGTCATCAGAATTCACCACGCCGAGTTGCAGGTCCGGCATATGGCGTAGCACGTCGATGCGTGTGAAACGCTTGCGTTCGTGGTCGGGCACCAGAAAACCGATTGTCACATCCATCACAGCTTCGGAGTAATTCCATTTCAGGGCCCGTTGAGGCGTGACGATCACCCCCGACATCACGATATCGATCACCCCGCTGTCCAGGTGCTCCTGCATGTTGGCCATCTCCAGCCGCACCAGTTCCAGCTCCACCCCCAGGTCCAGTGCCAGGTGGTGGGCCATCTCGATATCCAACCCCACCACTTCGCCCTGCTCTTTGCGGAAGGCAAAAGGCAGCGAGTCGGGCACATAACCCACGCGCACCGTGCCCCGCGACTGAATATGCTGCAGGCGTGTTTCACCCGGCGCGAGCTCAACCGGCGCCGGCAGATCGAAGAAGTACTGTCGCGCGGGCACCGGACGATCCATCCACGGCATATCCATCAGCGCGCGATCGCCGTGGTATTCACCACTGACCGCGTGAGACAGATAACCGCGCACTGCCACCAGGGAAACCCCAATCGTTACCGCCGACACCACCAAGGCAAAGACCAGGCGGCGCAAACTGAAGCGGAAGCCGCCACGCACGATCGCCACGGCCACCACGGTGAGGGCAAACAAGTGCATGCCGCCCAGCACAACACGTATACGGTCGGTATACACCGTGGACATCACGAACAGTTCCATCATGTCCGCGGGAATTTCCATCACGTCCAGCAGGAAGGGAATGCCGATGATGGGTGCCACAAAACTCGACAGAAGCGAGCTGGCCTGGAAAAACAGCTGGTCGCCAAGACTCATGCTGCGCCCCAGGTACCAGAGGCAGAAGGGGATAAACATCAGGATGATGTACGTACCCAGCGCCGGGAAAGGATAGGCCAGCGGCATCATGATGTCCGCATCGTTGTCCACTTCCTCGGTTTCCATGTCGTGGCGACGGAACAGTTGCTTGGCGTTTTCCGCCAGTTGCGGCAGCACTACAATGACTTTGCCGACGGCGAAGATGGTCAGCAGGGTATCGCGCGGGATGGCAATAATTTCCCCGAAACGAAATGGCGTAAACGCGGTAACCAGCAGGGGCAGCACAACGAAGCTCATGACCAGCGCGATCACCGTGTAAGTGACCAGATAGGCCTGCAAGCGGCTCATTTCTTCGATGGACACGGTACCGGCGGTACCGGCACTAATGGCAAAAATACCCAGCGGCGTGAGCTTCACCACCATCTTGTTGATTTCATTGAGGCCATCGCCCAATACGTCCAGCCCCTTGAGCACACTGGCACTGTCGCGCACACCGCCGAGCCCGATGCCCAGCAAAATACTGAATAACACTGCCGCCGGCACCACATTGTCTGCCAGCGAACCAAAAGGATTAGAGGGTATATAAAGGGAGACGAAATCCAGCTCTTTGGGCAGCGAGACCATGCTGGCGCTAAAAAACGACGCCGACTCCCACTCGGGGAAAGCCAAAGGAATCAACAGCAGTACCACGGCGCCAAAGCTCAGGCAGACAATCTGCACCGCGATCCCAGCGAGCAACAGACCGCGCCGCTCAGCCCAACTGATACGACCGATATTGCTGATCAGGGAAACCACGATGTATGGCAGCACCGTCATCTGCAACAGGCCGATGAAAACATCACCGACCGTATTAAATGGTGCGGCGATATCGCCGAGAAAAAGCCCCAGGGCCACGCCCAGGAACAGGCCGACCAGAATTTTCAGGGTGAAGGACATGCAGTACCCGCGGTTCAGTGCTAAAGGTCAGCGGCCGTGCCGTGCACGCCGAACCCGACCACCCCCTCGTGGCCGGCTGCTTCCATTTAACCCCAAGATCAGCGCGCCCGGCAATGCGAGCGCGCGGGCGTGCGATGCCCGCCGGCGCCAATCGCGCCTAGCGTATGGCCACTCGCTGGTCGATGGCACCAAAAATTGAGGCGCCGTCTGCATCCGGCATCTCGATGCGTATGGTGTCACCGTCAGCCATGAACCGTGTGCTGGGCGAGCCGTTGGCGATGGTTTCGATCATGCGAATTTCGGCAATGCAGGAATAGCCCAGGCCGCCCTCGGCGACCGGCTTGCCAGCGCTGCCGTCGGCATCTTTGTTAGACACAGTGCCCGAGCCGATGATGGCGCCAGCGCCCAGCGGGCGTGTTTTCGCCGCGTGGGCGATCAGCGTGGGGAAGTCGAAGGTCATGTCGACGCCGGCATCGGCCTGCCCGAAAGCGCTGCCGTTGTAGGTTACCTGCAGGGCACCCTTGAGTCGCCCGCCATCCCAGGCAGCACCCAGTTCGTCGGGGGTGACGCACACCGGACTGAAAGCACTGGAAGGTTTGGATTGGAAAAAGCCGAAACCCTTGCCCAACTCCCCCGGAATCAGATTACGCAGCGAGACATCGTTGACCAGCATCAGCAGGCGAATTTGCGAGGCGGCCTGTTCATGGGTAGCACCTTGAGGGACATCGCCGGTGATAACCGCGATCTCACCTTCGAAATCAATGCCCCAGCCAGCATCGGCCATAACGATGTCTTCGCGCGGGCCGAGGAAGGTGTCGGAGCCGCCCTGGTACATCAGCGGGTCGGTCCAGAAGCTCTCGGGCATTTCAGCACCCCGCGCCTTGCGCACCAGTTCCACGTGATTGACGTAGGCCGAGCCGTCAGCCCATTGAT
Source organism: Gammaproteobacteria bacterium (assembly GCA_030427085.1). Classification (GTDB taxonomy): domain Bacteria; phylum Pseudomonadota; class Gammaproteobacteria; order Pseudomonadales; family Halieaceae; genus JAUHXH01. The sequence continues at coordinate 53,306 of JAUHXH010000005.1, forward strand.
AGGCACGCGGCAGCGGAGAGGCGCAGGCGGATTCATCAAAGGGTTCGCCTTCGCCCGCATTCACGCGACCGGACAGGGCCTGCAGGCCCGGCAACGCGGATTCCCAGTCATCCAGTGCGCGCTGCAAGGTGGTGTTGGCACGCAGACAACGCTGCAGATCGGTGGAGACCACTACCAGGGCGCCATCGCGCCCCTCATTCAGGGAAGCCAGTTTCATGCGTTTTCTCCCGGTTCGCGCAAGGGGTGTTGGCGCGCCTGACGCTGCAGACAGACGCAATTGGCCAACAGCGTGAATAATAGAAGACCGGTGGCCAGTCCGCCCGGTCAGGGTCGGCAGTATAGAAGTCCGGGTTTTTAGTTTCAACTGCAACTATATGAATCGCAAGCTACCGCACCTGAGTATCTGCAGTCAGGATGGATGACGCGCCGCTCTTCAACTGACAGGCAAATCAGCTCTTGTGACAAAAAAGTGCGTTTTTCCCGGACTGCCACCGATGGCATTTTTTTTGCCCAAACTATTTACTTTCATTTTTGCCCTGCCTATTCTCTATCCAAAGACAGTATGCACACATAACAATAACTGTAGCGCGACACCGCGATTGCGCGCATACGGTAAGGGTCACACCCGTCTGACTTCCGTTGCATATACCGACTCCGGCCCCGCCCGGCGCGCTCGGCTGCGCCAAAGAAACGGCCCGGGGAACAACAGGTAATTGTGCCGCGCCAACTGCCCCAGGCAGCGCTCGGCCATCCCACCACAGCACGCCAATGCATCTGTGGTGACCCAGCAACAATAAAAGGAAACAGGGGGACGCTTTATGCCCAGATTTCGATTGCTGCCCATGCTGGTTGCGGTAACTGCCGCCAGCCAGGTCATGGCCCAGCAAGCTCAGGAAAACCCGGCCGAAGAGGAGGCATCGCCACCTCGCCTCGAAGAGATCATGGTGTGGGGGGCTCGCAATGCCGAGCTCAACGCCCGTGAGCAGGAGCGCGCCAAGGACGCTTTCAGCTCGGTCATCGCCACCGACGACATCGGCAACTTCGCCGACCAGAACGTGGCCGAATCACTGCAGCGCCTGCCCGGCGTCACCTTGCAAAAATCTGAAGGTGAAGGCCGCTTCGTGACCGTTCGCGGCCTCGGACCAGGTTTTGTCAGCGTGCAGATGAACGGCAATGAACTCGCCTCCGCCACCGAGGACTCCCGTGCCGTGGCACTGGATTCCCTGCCCTCGGACATGCTGGATACCATCGAGGTGGTGAAGGCACTCACGCCAGACATGGACCTGAACTCCATCGGCGGCGCCGTCAACGTGAAAACGGTTTCCGCCTTCGACCGCGGCCGCAACAGCTTTATGGTCAAGGCCCAGGGCAGCTACCAGGGCTATCAGGGGGACATCAACCCGAAAGTCTCGCTACGCGGCACCAACCTGTTCGCCGAGGAAACCATCGGCGTGGGTTACTCCCTGTCGTGGGAGCAGCGCAATTCGGTCATTTACCAGGTGCAGCACCACGCAGACTCCCTGCCCCGCTTCATCAGCCCGGACATTTCCACCTTGCCGGCTGACTACACGGGCGACCCGATGTTGATCCCCTTCCGCTACGAGGCTCGCCAGGAAGATGCCGAGCGCGAACGCCTGTCGGGTTCGGTCGACCTGGGTTTCAAGCCCAACGACAAGAACGAGTTCTTTATCAAAGCCAGCTACACCAAATATGACGATCTGGACACCGCCCTGCGCGAGTACTATCGCTTCGGCCAGGCCGGCAGTGGGGACATCGCCTTCGTCGACCACGACAACCGCCTGTTCGGCCTGGTAGACACCGACCTGCAACAACAGTTTTTCATTCAGGACGGCACCGCCGAGACCACCGCCTTCTCCGTTGGCGGTGAACACCACATCGGCGAAAGCTGGTTGCTGGACTACACCTACGCTTACTCGCTGGGCGAGTGGACCAAACCCAATGGTCGCCGCGTACAGTTCCGCGCCCGCGACCTACCGATGATCGGCACTTCTGGCGCAGGCTACATTCTCGGCGCGGTGGTATCGCCCGATGTGATGGAGAGCCTGGCCGGCGTACCCAGTGTGCCCCAGTCTGGCGGCTACGGCGGTCTGAACGGTTTTCAGGGCGACACGCGCCGGCAGGAAAACCTGCTCTACGACAACATCTTCATCGAAGACAGTTTCCGCGAAGACACCATCAACCAGTTCTCTTTCAACCTGGAAAAAGACCTCAGCCACACCGGTTGGGTCAACTACCTGAAGTTCGGCGCCACCGCCAAATACCGCGACCGGGACCGCAACAAGGATCGCTGGAGCGTGATCCCCGGTGACTACACCAATGGCTGTGAGGGCGACGAGGAGTGCCTGCAACTGTCCGGGGCGCGCCTGGGCGTGTTCGACACCTTTACGCCCGACCATCCGGACATCCAGTACGACTTCATCACCTACGACGAAGCCGAGCGCCTGCTGGCGATCACCACACCGATTGCCAAGTACACCGACCCCAACATGGTCGGTCAGGACAGCGTGGCGGACGACTACACCCTCACCGAGGACACCGCCGCGGCCTACGCCATGGCGGAGTTTCAGCTGCGCGACAACATGAGCCTGATTGCCGGTGTGCGCTACGCCCGCACCGAGTTCAGTTCCACCGGCAACCTGTCGATCCGCAACGACCGCTTTGAAGTGGCCAACGACGCCACTGTGCTGGATATTGCCGTACCGCTGGAAGGCTCCGCCTCCAAGTACGACGATTTCTTCCCCAGCCTGCACCTGCGCTACGAGCCGCGTGAAGACATCCTCGTGCGCGGCTCCCTGTGGACCAGCTACACCCGCCCCTCCTTCAACGAGGCGCGGGCCTTCGCCGAGTTCGCCGGGCGTATCAGCGTGTGTAATGACATCGCCGACAGTCCCAACTTCGGCGAGTGTAGCGACCAGCCCACCGACATCGGCGCAGTGTCGCTGGACGACCTGACCGCTGAATCCATGCAGTTCTACGTCAGCCCCGACAATGTGCTCAACCTGGGCAACCCCAGCCTGGAGGCGATGACCTCGGTCAACTTCGACACCTCGATCAGCTGGTACGCCAGCGAGAACCTCTATCTGCAGGCCGCGTTCTTCTACAAGGACATCGACGGTTTCATCGTTGACGTGAGCGGCGTAGCCAGCACCTTCGAGGACTTGCCGGTTCGCATTCCGGTGGAGCAGGTCAGCGAGTTCTACTTCCCGCCGGGACAGGTGTACAACAACATCAACTACACCACCAACGGCAACCAGGCCAAGGTGTACGGGATCGAGCTGTCCTACAGCCAGTTCTGGCAAAACGGCTTCTTTATCCAGAGCAACGCCACGTTGATCCACAGTGAAGCCAACGTGGGCGACACCATCCGAAGCGACGATATCCAGTTGCCCGACCAGGCCGACACCACCGTCAACCTCAGCGTGGGCTGGGAAAACGACGACTGGTCCCTGCGCCTGATCAGCAACTACCGCAGCGATGTACTGGAACGCATTGGCTCCTGTACCGAAGCAGACCGCGCCGCGGACGCTCAACTGGGATACGCCGAGAACTGTGCCGACTGGGCCGACATCTATCACGACGACGTGGTGGGTGTGGACTTCAAGGCTACTTACCAGTTCAGCGACGGCATTCAGGTGTACTTCGACGCCATCAACCTCACCGAAGACAAGAGCGTGAAGTACTTCCAGGGCAACAGTCTGTCGGGCGGCAACATGATGTTCGAAACCGAAGACTTCGGCCGTTCGTTCCAGCTCGGCGTGAACGTGGAGTTCTACTAGGCGAATTACCGACAAACGTTTTTAATCCGCCGCCGGTTGCGTGCCGGCGGCAGCAACAATAAGCAAAAAGGTACTTGATATGAAGCATTCAGCAATTTGGGCAGCCGTACTTCTGGGCAGCACGTTGCTCGTGGGCTGCGACAGCGAGCCCGACAGCGCTCCCGACATCAACATCGAGATCAACAACCCCCCGCCCACAGGCGGCGGTGATGGCGACGGCGACGGTGGTGGCGACGAGCCCACTATCACCAACACCCCGCTCCCCATTCTGGAAGACTTTATCGCGGCCAATATCGAAGCCTTCTTCGACGCCGCCTACCGCGCCCTGGCCAGCGAAGCCGAACCGGGCGAAGACAACTTCTACTTCAGCCTGGCCGGCGTTTACATGGACGATGGCACGGTAGACCCGGAAGGTGGCAACTGGATCACCGCCGATGATGACCAGGCCATGCGCCTGGGCAACGCCCGTTTCACCATTGGCCAAACGGTTTCTTCGCTAGCCGGCGAAGTTACCGAACCGCGCAAAAACTCCACCCCCGGAGACGGTGTGGACGAAGGCCTGAGCTGGGGCGAACTGGACCTGAGTGAGCCCTACCGGATTTCGTTCTGCGTGGTGGCTGCCACCGAAGGCCCCACGTCCAGCCTGATGCAGGTATACGCCGACAACAACACCACCAGCGAAGCCAGCTCCATTCACGGCGGTGGCAACAGCGGCTCGCGCATTTTCAACCAGCCGGTGAACACCTTGATCCCCGGCTCGCGAGTGGAAATCAACATTCCGGGCGACACCACGCTAACTTCCGGTGGCGAACTGGTTGCATCCAAACCCGATCACGTGGGCACTGAAAACTCCTTCTTCAGCTTCCGCGTTTCCAGCGGTGGCTGGGTGGTGTTCGACGACCTGGTGATCGAGTCGCAAAGCGACAGCAACGGCGCCAGCCAACCCGACTGCGCGGCTAAAACCACCGACTACACCGTAGTGAACCCGGCCACCGGAGGCTCCGACAGCACCGCGCCCGAGCCCGAGCACCTGGGTACGCCCTTTGCAGGCCTCCCCCTGATGCTGGACTTCAGCGCTGATGCCGAGACCTTCTTTGGCGAGAACACCGAGGCGGACTTCCTGGCACTGTCGACCAACCCGGCTTCCCCCTTCTACGCCGTGACCAGTGGCAGCAGCCGTATCACCATCGAGAACAACGCGCTGAGCATGAACAACGCGCGCTTTACCATTGGTGACAGTGGCGCGCCCTCGGCGGAAGGTGTGGAACCCGCTGGCGATATCGACCTGTCCCGCCCCTACCGCATCAGCATGACGGTAACCGACTTCACCAGTGCCGATCCGGCTGATCCCGGCAAGTTCCAGGTGTATATCGACAACAACACCAGCAGCTCCGGTAATTCCATTCACGGCGGCGACTCCAAAGAATCCGAAGTAACTCCGGAAGAACTGGGTGAGCTGCCCGCCATGCTGGTGCTGGAGCCGGAAATCGGCACTGCCACCTCCTTCATCCAGATTCGCGCCGACAGTCGGGTGGGCAACCTGACCCTGCAGGACGTCACCATCGAGTATCTGGACGAGCCCACCGATCCGGGCGCAGCCTGGAACGGCCAGGTGCTGACTCTTGCGGGCAGCGCAGATCTTCCTCCCACCGGCTCGGTCAGCGTGAACACCGACACGGCGGTGACACTAACCGCCATGGGTGGCAACGTGTCCTCCTCCAACCACCAACTGTTCTTCGCCCACCAGCACGTGGATATGGGTGAATTCACCTTCACTGCGCGGATCGGTTCCGTTACCGGTGCCGACATGGGCGTGGGTAACTCCTACCGCTTCGGCCTGATGATCATGGAAAACCTGACGCCAGTGGGTGATGTCTACGCCGACCTGGCGGGCTGGGCCGACGTGGGCATGTACGCCGACGGCGACCCGGTGGCATTGATCGGCTCGCGCGGCCAGATGAAGCCCAGCGGTAGCCGTTCGCGCTCCAACATCGACGAGCTGGAAGTGGGCGACTACGTGCGCATCGAGATCTACAACGATGAGGACAACACCAAACGCCTGAAGCGCTACTACTCGAAAGACGGCGGTATGACCTTCGAGCAGGCCAACAGCACCAGCGACTTCAAGGCCACGCACGACAGCACCAGCTGGTTCGTGGGCTTCTACGGCGCACCGGGCGACAACGAGGTGACTGTTGAATTCGACGATATTGACATTGCGCCCTACGTCGCGCCTGTGGAGTAACCGGTAATGAGTGGTATCGCAACTCCGCGCAACCCGATGGTTTTACCATTGGGCTGCGCCCTGCTCAGCCTCACCCTGGTGGGCTGTGGTGGTTCCGGCGGGGGCTCCCAACCTCAGGGTGGGAACTCTTCGAGCAGTAGCTCTTCCAGCAGCTCCTCATCCGGTTCGTCTTCCTCCAGCGGTTCCTCCGGGGGCAGCTCTTCCGGTACGGAGCCACCGAGTCAGTGCGACATGATGAATGCCATCGTGGGCTTCGCGTCAATGAACGGCGGCACCTCCGGCGGCGCGGACGGCAGCAGCGTACGCGTCAGCACCGGTACCGAACTGGAACAGGCCCTGGCCAGCCGGGACGGCACACCGCTGACCATCTTCATCGACGGCGTGCTCACCCCAGACAACAGCAGCGGCGACCGTTTCGACATTCGCGATATGTCGGACCTCTCCCTCATCGGTGTGGGCGATTCTGCAATGCTCGACGGCATTGGCATTCGCATCAAGGACGCGAACAATATCGTTATTCGCAACCTGACCATTCGCAGAGTGGACATCGGCGAGAAAGACGGCATCAGCCTGGACGGCCCGGTCAGCAATGTCTGGATCGACCACAACGAGCTGTACAACGACCTGGCCAGCGATAAGGACTACTACGACGAGCTGGTCAGCGGCAAACGCAACGTGGACAACATCACTATTTCCTACAACTTCCTGCACGACAGCTGGAAGACGTCGCTGTGGGGCTCCAGTGACAGCGACAACGCCCACCGCCGCGTCACCTTCTACGCCAATCACTGGCTCGATGCCGAGTCACGCATGCCGCTGTATCGCTTTGGCGAGGCCCACGTGCTGAACAACCTGTACCAGGGCATTACGTCCACCGCCATCAACTCCCGCATGGGCGCGACCATTCGGGTGGAAGGCAATGTGTTCGAGGATTCCAAAAACCCGTTGGTGAGTTTTTACAGCGACGAACTGGGTTATTGGGATGTGGCGGACAACATCTTTGAAAATATTGAGTGGAGCAGCAGTTCCAGCGGTGTTATCGCCGGACCGGATGTGGAGTCAACGGTGGACTATATGCCCCCCTACGACTACACCGCCCTGCCTGCAACCGAGACCAAGGCTCACGTATTGGAACACGTGGGTGTTGGCAAGATCGACGAGTGCCTGCCTGAGCCCCCGGCCCAGTCCTGACTCGCGGTCAAATTCCTGTGTTTAGCGGCCCCTCCGGGGCCGCTTTTTTTAACTATCCCCAAACTCCCGTTCATGCAGCCAGGCCGCGTGCTTGGGCGCGCGCTTGGTTTGCGCCCATTCCTCGATCATCGCCGGCGCCACTTCGTGCAGCCGCTCCATATCACCGGGTTGGTCGATATTGGCGGCCAGTTCCAGGCGGTGCCCATTGGGGTCGAAGAAATAGATCGACTTGAAGATACCGTGATGGGTGGGCCCCAGCACTTCGATGCCATGGGATTCAATTTGCGCCTTGGCCGCCAGCAATGCCTCTTCGCTTTCCAGCTCGAAAGCAATGTGCTGTACCCACTCCGGTGTGTTGCCGTCGCGCCCCATAGCCGGGGAATTGGGCAGCTCGAAAAAGGCCAGCACGTTACCCATACCCGCATCCAGAAAGATGTGCATGTAGGGGTCGGGGGCTTTGGTGGATGGCACCTGGTCCTCGGCGATCGCGAGCACCAGGTCCATGTCCATCACCTTGCGGTACCAGTCCACGGTTTCTTTCGCGTCGTTACAGCGATAGGCCACGTGGTGGATTTTCTGAATGTTCATGGCAGCCTCCCCTACTGGGAATCAGCAGTCTCGATCGCGCCGCGAGCAATCTGGTCGCGCTCGATGCTTTCAAACAGGGCCTTGAAGTTACCTTCACCAAAGCCCTCGTCTTCCTTGCGCTGGATAAACTCGAAGAATACCGGGCCCAGCAGGTTGGCAGAGAATATCTGCAGCAGCAGGCGGGGCTCGCCGCCTTCCGTGGTGCCGTCCAGCAGGATGCCGCGCGCTTGCAGCTCATCGGTGGGCTCACCGTGTCCGGGCAGGCGCTCTTCCAGCATCTCGTAGTAAGTGTTCGGCGGCGCCGGCATGAAGCTCAGGCCCGCCTTTTTCAAACGATCGTAGCAGGTGGGCAGATCATCACAGGCAAAGGCGATGTGCTGGATGCCCTCGCCGTTGTAGGCCATCAGAAACTCCTCGATCTGGCCACCGCCCTTGGCCTCCTCATTCAGCGGAATGCGGATCTTGCCATCGGGCGCGGTCATCGCCTTGGACAGCAGGCCGGTGTACTCACCCTTGATGTCGAAGTAGCGGATTTCACGGAAGTTGAACAGGTCCTCGTAGTACTTGGCCCAGTAGTCCATGCGGCCGCGGTACACGTTATGGGTGAGGTGATCGAGGGTGTGGAAGCCGTGCCCGGCAGGGTTTTGATCCACGCCTTCCAGCCAGTGGAAGTCGATGTCGTAGATGCTGGAGCCTTCCTCGTAGCGATCGATCAGGTACAAAGTGGCACCGCCGATGCCTTTGATGGCAGGCAAACGCAGTTCCATGGGGCCGGTTTCGACTATCACCGGCTGCGCACCTTGAGCCAGCGCACGCTCGTAAGCGGCTGTGGCGTCTTTCACCCGAAACGCCATACCGCAGGCGGAGGCGCCGTGCTCGCGGGCGTAGTAATCGGCGTGACTACCCGGCTCGTAGTTGGTGATGAAGTTGATATCGCCCTGGCGCCACAGTTCTACCTGCTTGGAGCGATGGCGGGCCACCTTGGTGAAACCCATCATTTCGAATACCGGCTCCAGCACACCCGGTGCCGCCGCGGTGAATTCCACAAACTCAAAGCCATCGAGGCCCATGGGGTTTTCAAACAGATCTGCCATTAGCGCATCCTCCTACGAACCGGCCCAGCCGGTGTGCGCCCGCAGGCGCGGTGATAAATCAGGGTGGAGGAAGTATAGTGAAACCCTAAATAGTTTCAAGAGAAACTATCTAGGGTGGGCGCGATGCGCGGCAGTCGGTGCCGTCAGGCACTACGCCTCAGCGCAGGGTGTCGTAGGTGTCGTGGCCCCAGCCAATCAGTTTGCCGTCGCTGAATACCAGCGGAGTGGTTTCATCCTTGGTGGTCTCACCATCGGAGTGGCGGTGCTGCGTCCGGTAGAACAACACGCGCATGTCTTTGCCATCCTTGGTAAAGGCCTCAGTGAAGTCCGGCGTTCCAAGACGTCCCGCTACGGTATCGCGGGACATACCCAGTTCAAGATCGTTTATACGCGCCCGGTTCTTGTCCTGGCGATCCTGCCATTCTTCCTGGTCAAAATTAACGCGCTCGCCGTCAACGTAGACACAGGCGGTGGCGGACAGGGCCAGCAGGCTGGCGGTGAGGATTTTGGCGGGTAGGTTCACAGTGAATGCTCCATGTATTTGGACAGTCGATCGGCTAACTCCGATATAGTGATATAGCTTACTATCTCACCCAAAAAACGCCAGTGTCACTCATCGCACCGAAGAGGCGCTTTGTCGAGGGAACCCGGCGCCCGAGCCGATTAAGGCGAAGCTGAAAGCAGCAAGTACTGATGCCAGACCTTGCCTTCATCGTAGAAGGTATTGCCGTCCTTACTGAGGTGGAAGCGGCTGAGGTCCGCCGTCTCGGTAGCCGCGCCGTCAAAGCTCAGGGGGTATTCTTCGCCCGGTGAGTTAACGATCACCACCACAAACCGACTCTCTCCGGGTGGAAAAGCCAGCGGCGCATCCAGAATCAGCCGATTCCAGCCTTCGTCACCCTGGAAGCGCTCGGAATACAACAGGTTGGTCGGTACCTTTGGGGATACGCCTGTAAGGGACTCATAGACTTTGACATCGACAGTGCTTCCGTCAGTTAGCAACCTGACTTCCACGCCATCGAGCAGGCCCAGTTCCGAGGTATTGGTATACAAAGTCCCGGCAGCGGCACGACTCTGGCCATAGCCCCATTGCCACAGTCCGTGAGGGTTGGTCACGAACCCCAGATGACCACCGGCAGTTCCATAGCGCCTGATGATTACGTCAGCGAGGGCGGTGCGATCGGTTTCATAGGCTGCAAAGCGAACTTCGAGGGCATTGCGTAATCCCCCCACAGGGGCTCCGGGTGAACCCGCCTCCTCGGCTATCAGAAGGTCGCCCGGATGCTGCAAAACATCGGCGCTTTCCGCGGTGGGGAGCACTTCCAATATGGGATGCTCGTCGTCATCACTATTTGACGCGAGGCCCTGCACACGTGTAACCAGGATGCCCTCTCCCGCTAAGACACGATCAAAGCCCACTCTCTGCCGATTTTCGATCAGGACGTACTCCCGGAGCCTGTAGCGATCCAGCCAAACCTGGTAGAGCTGGCCCTCGGGTACGCTCCCACCACGCCCATATGCCAGCGGCACAATACGCAACGCACTCTCCTCGTGAACAAGCTCTGTGGCTTGGCTGAGGCCGGCAGCGATTTTACTGAATCCACTCATGTGCGGCGGTACTACCCGGTCTTCGGTTTCCCACACCACACTGCGCGACATGGCATCCCAGGTTTGCACCGGGTCTGAAGAACCGTCCTCGTCGTACAGGTCAGCAAGCCCCCAGATTACGTGCCCCAGTTCATGGACCAGAATGGCCCGCTGCGCGGAGGGAACGTAACCCACCGTTTCGAACCAGGAGGTCTCGTTCACGTGCGCGACTGCTTCGAGTGTAAATTCACCAAAAGAGTAATCGTCAGCACTGGCCTGTGCCCGTATCACCTTCCAGTCGGAACGCTCATCACTGCCAATGCCACCACCGGCATAGACCAATACGACAGCTAACTCCTGGCCAGACAACCGGCGATCCCCGTTAGTATCAAATGGTGCCAACTCCACGCGCTCCGACAGGTCCGCCAGCACGCGTTCAGTGACTTCTGCCAACAGCGGATCGCGAAGTTCCACCGTATTCGGGTGTGGCATATCCAGACTCACGGCGACAATCCCGTCATTGGGTGTGCCCGAGAACTCGGCAGCGGGCACCAGTTCTACCTGGCCATAGAAGTTCTCCAGGAAGTAATGCCGGGCATTGTCCGGTTCGTGGTAAATACGCTGAAAGTGCTGGTGTGCTGTGTCCCGGATCGCCATGTCCGGAAAGTCGAGTAGAACGTACAGCAGGGGGACCTGCCGGGCATTGGGGGCGGGGTCGGACACCAGTGCCAATGGCGCCTGCTCAAATACGGCGTGGAGGTAAAAACGCTCGTCCGAATCCAGAAACGCGAGTAGCGCCGAGTTAGCACCAAATTCAGTGGTGGAGAGCGCGCAGGGTTCTCGGGTGCCACCACAGAGCCCGCGGTCCCGCTGCTTCCAGCCAACAAACTGATAGCCTGGTTGTGGCTGGGCCCGGTAAGTTTCCGTGAATTGCGTGTCGGTAACTTGCACCACACAACGGGAGCCCGCCGCACACGACCAACCCGAATCGCCAACAATGGTGCCGCCTTCGCCCGGAATTGCCACGATTCGACACGCAGACAGGGAAACAGCCAACAAGATGCCAACGAAAGTACGCATAGCCCGAAGTTCACCCGCAAAAAAGAGCCCAGTATAGGGTATTTAGCGGATTTTCAACGAAGAACGACACAAATTTGTGATACGAGCTGAAAACAAAAAGGCCTCCCGATCTGGAAGGCCTTTTCGTTTTGGATGGTGCCGAAGGCGGGACTTGAACCCGCACGAGCATAGCTCACTACCCCCTCAAGATAGCGTGTCTACCAATTCCACCACTTCGGCTAATTTTTAAAACTTACTGCTCCGGCAGGTCCTCTGCAGCATTCTCATCCGCAGGCATCTCAGAGGAGATCAGTTCGGGCTCTACCGCCGGGATGTCTTCCGCGGTCAGGTCGGGAAGGTCTTCCGCCTGAAGGGACGGGACTTCATCGTCAACCGCCGGCAGGTCGCTGTCGATGGTTTCGACGGCGGCACCCTCAACACTGCTGGGGAGGATCAAGTCGAGATCATCAGAAGTAGGGCGCGACGCCTGGCTGGCAACCATGGCCAGGCCAAAGCTGGTGGCGAAGAACAGCACGGTCAACCAGGCGGTGGCCTTGGTCAATGCATTACCGCTACCGGCACTGCCAAACAGGGTCTGTGAAGCGCCAGCACCGAAGGACGCACCCATGTCGGCGCCTTTGCCCTGCTGCAGCAGGATCAGGCCGATGATGGCCAGGGCCACCAGCAGGTGCACGATGAGAATAATTTGTTCCATAGTCTCTTCTATCTAGTTCGCGGCCTGCGCACGTTGCGCTGCCGCTGCTATGATGGCCAAAAACTGCTTCGCCTCCAGTGAGGCTCCACCCACCAGGGCGCCATCGATATCTGGTTCGGCGAACAACTCCGCCGCGTTTCCTGCCTTGACGCTGCCGCCGTACAACACGCGTGTACCGTCAGCATCCAGGCTCCATTCCCGCAACAGGCCGCGAATGAACGCGTGCATCGCCTGTGCCTGTTGTGGCGTGGCCGTGAGGCCCGTGCCGATCGCCCAAACCGGCTCATAGGCTATAACCAACCGGTCGAGTACCGCGCGATTCTCCAGCGCAGTGGCCAACTGGTGGCGAACCACCTCTTCCGCCTGCCCGGCTTCCCGCTGGGCCCGGGTTTCACCCACGCAAAGCATGGTGTGCAAGCCCGCGCTGTGTGAGGCCGCCAATTTGGCCGCCACCACCGCGTCGCTTTCGCCGTGATACTGGCGGCGCTCGGAATGGCCGACGATCACCCACTGGCAACCGAGGTCAGACAGCATGTCGGGGGCCACTTCGCCGGTGTAAGCACCTTCGGCGTGGGCACTGCAATCCTGACCGCCCACGGCAATAGCCGAATCCGCACACAGCGTTGCCGCTTGCGCGAGATGGGGGTGCGAAGGACAGACGACGATGTCTGCATCCGACTGTGCTGCGTCTGAATTCAAGCCCTGCAGCAGCTCGCCCAGCAATCTGGCCACGCTCGCCGAGGAACCGTGCATTTTCCAGTTTCCAGCCACCAGGGCGCGGCGCATAGTGTTCTCCCGGCGAAAAGCGGCGGCAATCTTACCCAAGACGCCATCAAACTACAAGCTGGGCAAAGCCCAATCTAACCGGCGTCAGGCGAGGATTTTTTCCACCCGAGAGGCCAGGTCGGCGCACAGCGTGTCCACCTGGGGTTTGTGCTCGCCCTCCACCATCACCCGCACCACGGGTTCGGTGCCCGAGGGGCGCAGTAACACCCGCCCACTATTGCCCAATTCGGACTCAACCGCCTGTACCGCATCCTGCACGGCGGGAAAAGCCGCCAGGTCCACCTTGCCGGCGGCACGCACGTTGATCATGGTTTGGGGAAATTTCTTCATACCGGCGCGCAATTCAGCCAGCGAGGCATCGGCCAGTTTCATCGCCGCCAGCACCTGCAGGGAGGCAACAATGCCGTCGCCGGTAGTGGTGAGATCGGAGCAGATGATGTGCCCGGAGGACTCACCGCCCAGATTCCAGCCATTGGCATCCATCATTTCTTTTACGTAGCGGTCACCCACCTTGGCCCGCACAAAGCCCAGGCCGTGATCTTTCAGGGCCAGTTCCAGGCCGAGATTGGACATCAGTGTGCCCACCACGCCGGGACAGCTCTTGCCGCGCGCCAGGCGATAGGTGGCAATGATGTAGAGTAGTTCGTCACCGTCTACCTGCGAACCATCGGCGTCGATAAACATCACCCGGTCGCCGTCGCCGTCGTAGGCTATGCCAAGATCGGCATTCAGTTCGCGAACACGCTCGGATAGCGCCGCGGTATCGGTGGAACCCACGCCTTCGTTGATGTTGAAACCATCCGGCTGGACACCGATTGCCGTCACCTCAGCGCCCAGTTCGCGCAGCACGGCCGGCGCAATGGCGTAGGTGGCGCCGTGGGCACAGTCCACCACAATACGCATGCCACGCAGGCTGAACTGGCGATGGGTGGTGGATTTACAGAATTCAATGTAGCGCCCGGCAGCGTCTTCCAGGCGGGTCACTTTGCCGATGTCCCGTGAGCCGACGGTTTTAATGTCGCGATCCAGTTCGGCCTCGATCGCCAGTTCGCACTCGTCGGGCAACTTGGTGCCCTGGGCCGAGAAGAACTTGATGCCGTTGTCATGAAACGGGTTGTGGGAGGCGCTGATCACAATGCCGGCAGCGGCATCGAAGGTGCGCGTCATCAGCGCCACGGCCGGGGTGGGCATGGGGCCCAGCAGGGTGACATCCACGCCCGCCGCCACCAGACCAGCTTCCAGCGCCGATTCGAACATGTAACCGGACACGCGTGTGTCCTTGCCGATGATTACTCGCGCCCGGCCTTCACACTCGGCGCGTGCCGCGAACACGCGGCCGCAGGCCCAACCCAGCTTCAACATGAAATCCGGTGTGATCGGGCCTTCCCCGACTTCACCGCGAATACCGTCGGTTCCAAAATAACGTCGGCTCATTATTATCCAGCTCCTTGCAACGCTTGCACCATGGCCAGCGCGTCTACTGTTTCTGCCACGTCGTGCACGCGCACGATACGGGCGCCGCGCTCTACCGCCAGCACCGCCAATGCGAGGCTGGCCGGCAGGCGCCGGTCTACTTCACGGCCCAGCAGCTTGCCAATCATTGACTTGCGCGACAAGCCAACCAGTACCGGCAAGCCCAAAGCTGCCAACCGGTCGAGGTTTTGCAGCAGGGCCAGGTTATGTTCGAGGGTTTTGCCGAAGCCAAAGCCGGGATCCAGAAGGATTCGGCTGCGCGGGATACCAGTGGCCTCGCACACGGTTACGCGCTCTGCCAGCCAGGCCACCACTTCCGACACCACGTCCTGATAGGCCGGCTCGGCCTGCATGGTTTCCGGGTTGCCCTGCATGTGCATCAGGCAAACGGGCAGCTCGGAAGCCGCTACCGCCTCCAATGCCCCCGGCCGCAGCAGAGCCCGCACATCGTTGATCAAGCCGGCACCGGCGGCAGCTGCACCAGTGATCACTTCCGGCGTGCTGGTATCAACAGACACCACCACAGGGAAGCGCGCGACCAGGGCCTCTACTACTGGCAATACACGGTCTACTTCTTCGGCCGTTGTGACCGTCGCAGCGCCAGGCCGGGTAGATTCCCCCCCCACGTCCAACAGGCTGGCGCCGGCAGCAACCATCGCTTCCGCCCGCTTGAGCACAGCGTCGAGTTGGGCGCCACCAGGACCGAATAGCTGACCGCCGTCGGAAAAGGAATCGGGGGTAATATTGAGAATGCCCATCACCTGGGGTGATGAGCAATCCAGAGGGCGCCCGGCGCAGTTGAGCACCGGGGTTTCACTTGTCATGACAGGGGAACCGGCTGGCGCGGAATCAGTGTTCCTGAGCCGGTCCACCGATGGGGCCGACTTTGCTGTCGTCCTTTTCCTTTTTGGCGCGAGGCTCACTGCTGCCACCAGCGGAGTCATCCCAGTCCTTGGGTTCGGAGGGCTTCTTGCCCGACATGATTTCGTCAATCTGGTCGGAATCGATGGTTTCGTACAGCATCAGGGCGTCGGCCATGACGTGCAGTTTGTCCTCGTTGTCCTTCAGGATCGTTTCGGCTTTGGCGTAGCACTCGTCGATGATGCTGCGCACTTCCTCGTCGATCATCTTCGCCGTTTCGCCGGAGATGGCCTTGTTGGGCTGTCCGGCAGAGCGACCCAGGAACACTTCCTCATCAGCCTCGTCATACTTCAGCGGGCCGAGTTTTTCAGACAGGCCCCACTGGGTGACCATCTTGCGGGCAATTTCCGTCGCGCGCTGGATGTCGTTGGAAGCACCGGTAGTCACACCGTCCTTGCCCAGGGTCATTTCCTCGGCGATCCGGCCGCCGAACAGCGAACAGATCTGGCTGATGATGTGGCGGCGGCTGTGACTGTAGCGGTCTTCCTCGGGCAGGAACATGGTCACGCCCAGGGCGCGGCCCCGGGGAATAATGCTGACCTTGTAAACCGGGTCGTGCTCCGGCACCAGGCGGCCAACAATGGCGTGGCCGGCCTCGTGGTAGGCGGTGTTGCGCTTCTCATCCTCGGACATCACCATGGATTTGCGCTCGGCGCCCATCATGATCTTGTCCTTGGCCAGCTCAAACTGGGTCATGCCTACAGTGCGCACGTTGGCTCGCGCCGCAAACAGGGCCGCTTCGTTCACCAGGTTGGCGAGGTCGGCGCCGGAAAATCCGGGGGTACCGCGAGCAATCTTCGAGGCATCCACGTCTTCGGCCAGCGGCACTTTACGCATGTGCACCTTCAGGATCTGTTCGCGACCGCGGATGTCGGGTAGACCCACCACCACTTGGCGGTCGAAACGGCCCGGGCGCAGCAGTGCCGGGTCCAGCACGTCGGGGCGGTTGGTAGCGGCGATAACGATCACACCGTCGTTGACCTCAAAGCCGTCCATTTCCACCAGCAACTGGTTCAGGGTTTGCTCGCGCTCGTCGTGACCGCCGCCCAGGCCGGCACCACGGTGGCGACCCACGGCATCGATCTCGTCGATAAAGATGATGCAGGGTGATTGTTTCTTGGCCTGATCGAACATGTCGCGCACACGGGATGCACCCACACCCACGAACATTTCCACGAAGTCAGAACCGGAAATAGAGAAGAACGGCACCTTGGCCTCACCCGCGATGGCCTTGGCCAGCAGGGTTTTACCGGTACCGGGCTGGCCCACCATCAGCACGCCGCGAGGAATGCGGCCGCCGAGTTTCTGGAAGCGGCTGGGATCGCGCAAGAACTCAACCAGTTCCTGCACATCTTCCTTGGCCTCGTCCACACCCGCCACATCGGCGAAGGTGGTAGTGATCTGGTCTTCACCCAGCAGGCGAGCCTTGCTCTTGCCAAAGCTCATGGGGCCGCCGCGGCCACCACCGCCGCCCTGCATCTGGCGCATAAAGAACATGAATACCGCAATGATGATCAGGATGGGGAAGCTGGCCACCAGCAGTTGCGTCCACACGCTCTGCTTATCGGGCTCGGTACCTTCCACGACCACTTTGTGGTCCAGCAGGTCATTCATCAACTGGGGGTCTTCAACCATCGGACGGATGGTCTCGAAGCGGCTATTGTCGTAGCGCTCACCACGAATAGTCAGGCCATCAACAACGACTTTGCGCACCTGATCTTGCTGGATTTCCTCGATGAAGTCCGAGTAACCCACTCGCTCCACCGGTTGCTGCATGCTGAAGTTGTTGAACACCGACAGCAGGACCGCGGCTATCACCAGCCACAACAGTAAATTCTTCGCCATATCGCTCAATGCTGTTTACCTCTTGAATCGGCCAGTGGCCAGGACTTTAACAGCAGAAACTCCTCGTTAAATGATAGCCAGTTTTGCTCAAGCTCGCCCCGACGGGCGCAAAAACAGGCTGAATGCAGGCAGGATGGGCGGGAAGCCCCCCGCCGGGTCGGCCCTCCAATGTACTACAGATGGGGGCCGTGCTCCATTTTTCAAGCACCCTCTGGCAGGATTCACGAACCGCGGAAATCGGTGGCCACAACGTACACTTCCCGGGATCGGGGGCGGGAGGCCTCCGGTTTGCGGGTCAGTACTTTGCCGAACATGCCCCGGGTCTCGCGAATCAGGTCGTCAAAGCCTTCTCCGTGGAACACTTTGGCCACAAATAACCCTTCCGGGCGAAGCACCTGCCGGGCCATATCCAGCGCCAGTTCCACCAGATACATGGCACGCGGCTGGTCCACGGCGCTCATGCCACTCATGTTGGGGGCCATGTCCGAGATCACCACATCGACGGGGTCGTCACCAATAATGCCCAGCAGAGCCTCGAACACTTCATCCTCGGTAAAATCCCCCTGCAGGAATTCCACCCCCGCAAGATTGTCCATGGGCAGAATGTCAGAGGCGATGACACGCCCCTTGTGTCCAACCAGATCCACCGCCACCTGCGACCAGCCGCCGGGTGCACTGCCCAGGTCCAACACGGTCATACCGGGGCGAATCACCCGATCGCGCTCCTGCAATTCCAGCAACTTGTAACAGGCCCGGGAACGGTAGCCCTCCTTCTGGGCTCGCTGGACGAAGATGTCTTCCCGGTGCTCCTTCAGCCAGGCCTTGCTGGAGGATTTCTTCTTGGCCATTTACACTCCTTTGATCGGCCTGCACTGGCCATTCCTGACAGGGCCGGACTTGTGTAGAATGCGCGCCCCTCGAAACCACCATTGTACCTTGGATAAGCCATGAGCAAGACCACGAAGATCGACACCAAACAGTTACGCGCCATCGGCCACAAACTGAAGCCCGTGGTAACTGTGGCCGGCAAAGGGCTCAGTGAGGGTGTATTGGCAGAGTTAAATCGCGCGCTGGATGATCACGAGCTGATCAAGGTGAAGCTGGCAGTGGGTAGTCGTGAAGCCCGCAAGGCGGTGGCCGAGGAACTGTGCGAGCGCAGCGGCGCCGAGATCGTGCAGAGTATTGGCAACATCATTCTGGTGCTGCGACGTGCCCAGCTGCCTGACCCGCAGAAGTCCAATTTGTTGCGGCCTTTTTAGGCCCTGGATTTCAACGGGCAGCAGTGGAGGCTGATGCTTAGTAGTGCAGCAGCAACGCGGCCCGCCGCACGATCACTTCAGAACCCGGCCAACGACTTGATTGCCGGGATAATGATTGCGGCCGCTATGGTCAGCAACATCCAGCTATGGAGGCGTAACACGCCTTCAATACGCTCAAACCGGCGATCAAATCGCGCATCCTGCTCCGCAAACCGGGCATCAATCCGGGCGTCCTGCTGAGCAAATCGTGTCTCGATACGGGCTTCCTGCTCGGCAAGGCGCGCATCCAGGTAATCCTTGGTCACCAGATTATCGACGTAATACCCAAAAGCTTGACCCATCGTCTGCGCCTGCACTTCGGCCTGTGTACGCGGAACGCCCACAGCCTCCAGGCGGCGCGCGTAGTCCAGCGTATCGAATGCCAGTGAGGCCATGGTAACTCCCCTGAGTCTTACTGCCTAGACTGCTCCTTCGCGCGATCAATGTACACGTCAGATCCGTCCACCCGCTGCAATCCACCCTCTTCCCGCCTCCAGGCGCAGTTTGTATGATGGAGCCAGAACGTGAAGGAGTGTGTATGGGCCAAGTTCTACAGTTTCCCGACAGCCGCGCCCAGGGGCTGACCTTTCTCGATCGGGAATTGCGCAAGCTACTGATCCAAAAAGGCGCCGACGAAGCACTCATCGACTTCGCCGCCAACCAGCTCACCACCATTTATGCCGAATTGTCCGAGGCGACGCCTGAACAGTACGCCGTGGAATTGCCTCCGGGCCTGACGCCCGAACAGTGCGAAGCACTCGACCAAGCCGTAGGCACCGCCCTGGCGCAGGTACACCAGGACCAGCATAGTTTGCTGGTGCGTCTCATGGCCCGGCTCGTGTTAACCGAGTTGCGGCTTTTTCAGTACGAGCGGACTGACGGTTAGTAGTGTGGCTGCCGGGGGAAGCGATAGCCGCCGCTAGTAGAGAAGGCCGTGCTGGCACGGCCCTATCAGATATAGCAACGGTAGGCAGGTTTAAAAGCGATAAGCCACAGTACCCTTGAAGTTCCGCCCGGGTTCGTAATCGGTGAGTTGCAACTCACCGAAACGCGGGTGGAAGGACACGCCGGTCCGCGAGGACTGGGACGCATAATACTCATCAAACAGGTTATCCACCCCCAGCGTCAGCTCCAGGCCTGGCAGGGCCGCGGGCAGCCAGCGCGCGGAAATGTTGTTGACGGTGTAACCGTCTTTGGCGTTATCCAGCGTTGCCCCATCCAGGTTCAGGCCCGCGGGCACATCGTCCACCCACAACAGGTCCCAGTGCAGGAACAGGTTCAGGCCGTCGAATTCGTAGTCCACGTTCAGGCTAACGGTATCGCCCTGTTCGCGGTCCAGCCGAGCGCCTTCCAGCGCGGCATATTCGCCAAAGGCAGACAGCTCGCTGTCGGACACTGAGTAAGTCAGCAAGGTGGTCAGGCCGCCAAGATCATAGCCCAGGTAGGCTTCTACACCCTGAATATTCATATCGCCCACATTGTCCTTCCAGTAGCGGGCGCCCGTGTCGGCTGGCGCCGGGGCATATTCATAGATGTAGCTGTCGATATCGGTGTCGAACAGGGTAAAACCGGCGGAGAATCGATCAGCACCCAGTGCCGCGGTTTCGTACGCCAGGGAGAATTCCGAGTTGTAGCCGCCCTGCGAATCAATACCGGGATTGGAGACATCGCGGATGCCGGCACCAATAAACACCTCGGCAATTTCCGGGCCCTGGAATAGACCCGTGGTGCTCAGCTTCACCAGCAAGGCGTCGGTAATCGCCCACTCGCCCGCCAGGCCACCTGTCACTTCACTGTAGCTGTCGTCCACCACATGGGAGTCGATGTCATAGCTGTTGTATCGCACACCGGGGATCAGCGCCAAGCCGTGACCGAACTCGATACGGTCTTCAATATAGAGCGCGCGATTACTCGCCTCTTCCTCGGACGCCACCTGTCCGTCGGGGCGGTACTCGGTGTCGTAGTTAATCAACTCAGCGCCATAGGTCAGGCGGTGAACGACGCCATCGCCCAGGGTGGTTGTGCCTAACAGGTCCACACCACTATTGCGCGCGCGCCCTTCCACATGAGCAGGATCGGTCGGCCAGATGGCATTAATGGCAGTTTCGTCGCGCGCCAGCGTACTTTCGTTGCCGTAGAGCGTGGCGTCGAGGCTGGAATTGTCACCCCACTCCAGGCTGTATTTCAGCGTGACCGTGTCCCGGGTAAATTCGGTGGGGAAGGTCAGTGGCAAGCCGAGGGAGTCGCCGATGGAGATGTCGGTAGCCAGCCCCATATCCGGGCGATAGCTGTAGTCACCTTCATCGATGTAGCTTTCGTAGGCGAGTTGCAGGCGCTGACCCTGGGCGAAGTTCCAGCCCAGTTTGAGCAGGGCGTTTTTCAATTCCCCTTCCTGGCCTTTCACTTCGCCATCTGTTCCGGGGATTTTATTGCCGTCGATGTCCTGAATCTCGCCACCACCAACGCGGAAGTTATTGCGATCCAGATAATGGTAGTAACCGAGCACATCAACACTGTCGGTAAGCTGGCCATAACCTGTGGCCGTGTAGCCACTGGAATCGTTGTCCGCCAGCGTCCCGGTAATGCGGGCACCGAACTGCTGGTTTTTCGTCAGCAGATCACTCGCCTGTCGGGTTTCGAAACGCACCGTACCGCCCAGGCCGCCGTCGATGACGGAGTTGGTGCCCACCGCCGTATCCACAGAGCGCAGGATGTCAGTGTGAATCTGCAGATTACCCATGTGGTGGTACATGTAGGTGTTTTGGTTGGCGCCGTCGATGCTAACCCGCAAGTTGCGGTCACCAAGGCTGCGAATGGTGATGCGCTGGTTGAGCGAGTGAGAGCCCCCGACATCCACGCCAGGCAGCGTGCGCAGCAGGTCACTGACATGGTCGGCCTGGCGTATCGCAATAGCCTCGTCTGATAGCACCGAGCTGGAGCTCACCTCGGTACCCCATACAAACACTTCTTCGAGCTTCGAATCGTCCTGTTGGGCCCAGGCTGGTATCGCCGCCGCAAGCGCGGCCGGCAGCGCGGCAAGCCGCAGTGTTTTGCTTTTGTTGTTCATCGTATGCATCCCTGTCAATTGACTGAATCGATTTAATTGTGGATGCGTATGCTATTGATAGCTATTCGCATTTACAAGTGAATTATTCGCACACTCGTCGCGTAAGCTCAGCCTGCAGGGACAGTAGGGGGAAATATTCTATTTACAAATGATTTTAATTCTCATTATCATCGGGACACTTCACCCAAACGCGACGACAATCATGCATAAATTTCGCTTTCTCTGTAGCAACCACCGCCGCTGGCTCAGCGACAACCCCGACGCCGCCCTCAGCACCTAGCACAACGCCCATCAACGCTGCCTCGACCTGTGTGAAGACGGCGCCCTGACCCACGCCACCAATCAGGCTGGCACCGCCTTTGAAACCGCAGGGATGTTGCTGGATGTAAATCCCGGTGCCACGGAAATTACGCGCTTCGCAGATTCCGCTGCCCTGCTCCACGGCCTGCTCCTGCGGCTGGGTGAAGAGCACATGGCCAGAGGCACAGTGGATGCAGCAGTCGGAGAGCTGGAGCAATTGCTGGTCGCCAACGTGGAACGGCCCGCGGTGCTGGCGGCCTGCCGGCAACTACTGGCCGTGGGCGGCAGCCCGGAGGCTGCGTTCTTTCAACGGGAGGACAGCCGGCCCGTACTGCACTAGGGGCCAATCACCTCAACAGGGGAGGACAGGGAATGGGCAGCGCACTCAACAAGGATCAAGGCCTGGAGTCGGTGCAACTGGAACTGCCGCTTGAGGTACTGCGCAGGCTATTGCACGACGGCGCACTGGTGGCCAGCGAATACCGCTGCCTCAACGCGCGATCATCACGCGCCGGTTGGCTCGCCCTGAAACAGTGTTTGATGGATTCGGCGGTCCCTGGGGCTTCCGCGGGACCGCCAACGATCAGAGGTGGGAAACTTCGCTGATCTCGTATTCCACGTCGCCACCGGGCGCGCGCACCACGACCACATCGCCCTCTTCCTTGCCGATCAGGGCACGAGCGATGGGGGAAGAAACGGAGATCAGGTTGTTTTTAACGTCCGCTTCGTCATCACCCACAATTTTGTAGGTAACGGTGTCGTCGGTTTCGATGTTGATCAATTCGATAGTGGTACCAAAGATCACCTTGCCGGCGTGGGGGATGGCCGCTACATCGATGACCTGAGCGGCGGCAAGCTTGCTCTCGATCTCCATAATGCGACCTTCAGCAAAGCTCTGCTGCTCACGAGCTGCGTGGTATTCGGCATTCTCTTTCAGGTCGCCGTGCTCACGGGCCTCGGCGATGGCGGTGGTAATACGTGGGCGCTCCACCTTTTTCAGATGCTCCAGTTCCTCTCGCAGGGCGGCCTCCCCCGCCACTGTCATCGGTACCTTGTTCATGCCTCGATACTCCCGTGTAAATCTTGCAGGCGGCGCACGGTTTCGTCGCCTTCCTGCATCATCGCCATGCAGATCGCTTCAGCGGCAGCCAGGGTGGTGGTGTAGAACACCCGATGGGCCTCGGCGCTGGCGCGAATACCGGCGGAATCCTCGATGGTGCGGCGACCTTCGGTGGTGTTGATGATCAGGTCGGCCTCGTCATTTTTGATCATATCAACAATGTGAGGGCGCCCTTCCGATACCTTGTTCACCCGTGCCACGTCCAGGCCGCTGGCAGCAATGGCATCAGCGGTGCCTGCAGTTGCCACGAGCTTGAAGCCCTGCTCGCTGAGCTGGCGCGCCACCGCCACAGCGCCGGGCTTGTCCCGATCGCGCACGGACAGCAGCGCCGTGCCGCTGCGCGGCGCGGTATCGCCGCCGGCCAGCATGGCCTTGGCGAAGGCATTGGGGAAGCTGTCGCCAGTGCCCATCACCTCACCGGTGGACTTCATTTCCGGGCCGAGGATGGGGTCCACGCCCGGGAACTTGTTGAAGGGCATGATGGCTTCTTTCACGCTGTAGTAAGGCGGCACAATTTCCTTGGTAAAGCCCTGGTCCGCCAATGATTGTCCGGCCATGCAGCGCGCGGCCACCTGTGCCAGCGAACGCCCGATGCACTTGGATACAAAGGGCACGGTGCGCGAGGCGCGCGGGTTTACTTCGATCACGTAGATCTCACCGTCCTGCCAGGCCAGCTGTACATTCATCAAGCCCTGCACACCCAGTTCCAGTGCCATCTGCTTCACTTGCTCGCGCATTTCATCCTGCACTTCGGCCGGCAGGCTGTAGGGCGGCAAGGAGCAGGCAGAGTCTCCGGAGTGTACGCCAGCCTGTTCGATGTGCTGCATGATGGCGCCGATCACCACCTCTTGGCCATCGGATACCGCATCGATATCCACTTCCACGGCAGCGCTCAGGAAGCGATCCAACAGTACCGGTGAGTCCTCCGATGCCTGCACCGCGTGACGCATGTAGCGCAGCAGTTCTTCCTCGCGGTAGACGATTTCCATCGCGCGACCGCCGAGCACATAAGAAGGCCGAACCACCAGCGGATAGCCGATAGTCTGGGCTGCCGCCACTGCTTCCTCGGTGCTGCGCACCGTGGTGTTGGCGGGCTGTTTCAGGCCCAGCTTCTGGATCATCTTCTGGAAGCGCTCGCGGTCTTCCGCGCGGTCAATCGCGTCGGGCGTGGTACCGATAATCGGTACACCCAGGGCTTCCAGGGCACGGGCCAGTTTCAGCGGGGTCTGGCCGCCGAACTGCACAATCACACCCTTGGGTTTCTCCAGGTCGACGATTTCCAGCACGTCTTCCAGCGTTACCGGCTCAAAGTAGAGGCGATCCGACGTGTCGTAGTCGGTGGACACTGTTTCCGGGTTGCAGTTGACCATGATGGTCTCGTAGCCGTCTTCGCGCATGGCGAGAGCGGCGTGTACACAGCAGTAATCGAATTCGATGCCCTGGCCGATACGGTTGGGACCACCGCCGAGCACCAGAATTTTTTCGCGATCACTCGGCGCCGCCTCACACTCCTCATCGTAGGTGGAGTACATGTAGGCGGTGGCAGAGGCAAACTCGGCAGCGCAGGTATCCACCCGCTTGAACACCGGGCGCAGCCCCAGGCGCTTGCGATGCTGGCGCACCTCGCCTTCGGTCACACCCAGCAGTACGCCGAGGCGGCGGTCGCAGAAGCCCTTGCGCTTCAGGCGGAACATGCCGTCCCGATCCAGATCGGCCAGATTGACGGTTTTCAGGCTGTTTTCGGTGATGATCAGATCTTCGATCTGCACGAGGAACCAAGGATCAACGTGGCTGTATTTGTAGACCTCTTTCAGGGTCATGCCGGCGCGGAAGGCATCCGCCAGATACCACAGGCGCTCAGGGCCGGGATTGGTCAACTCGCCAATCAGGGTTTCGCGGGCTTCGTCGGCGTCCACGTCCAGGCGGTGTTCAAAACCGGCCGAACCCACTTCCAGGCCGCGCATGGCTTTTTGCAGGGACTCCTGGAAGTTGCGGCCGATCGCCATCACCTCACCCACCGACTTCATCTGGGTGGTGAGGCGTGCATCGGCGGTGTCGAATTTTTCAAACGCAAAGCGCGGGATCTTGGTGACTACGTAGTCGATGCTGGGCTCGAAGGACGCCGGGGTCGCGCCACCGGTGATGTCGTTCTGCAATTCATCCAGCGTGTAGCCGATGGCCAGCTTGGCCGCGACCTTGGCGATGGGGAAGCCGGTGGCCTTGGAGGCCAACGCCGAGGAGCGCGACACCCGCGGGTTCATCTCGATGATCACGAAGCGGCCGGTCTTCGGGCACTGCCCGAACTGCACATTGGAGCCGCCGGTTTCCACACCGATCTCGCGCAATACCGCCAGCGAGGCGTCGCGCATGATCTGGTATTCCTTGTCGGTCAGGGTCTGGGCCGGGGCCACGGTGATGGAGTCACCGGTGTGCACGCCCATGGCGTCGAAGTTCTCGATGGAACAGACGATGATGCAGTTGTCGTTCTTATCGCGAACCACCTCCATCTCGTACTCTTTCCAGCCGATCAGGGATTCATCGATCAACAGCTCATTTGTGGGCGACAGATCCAGTCCGCGATTACAGATTTCCTCGAACTCATCCCGATTGTAGGCGATACCACCACCCGAGCCGCCCATGGTGAAGGAGGGGCGAATGATGCAGGGGAAGCCGATGCTGTCGAGTACCTGGTAGGCCTCTTCCATAGAGTGCGCAGTGGCAGCGCGCGGCGTTTCCAGGCCGATACGCTTCATCGCCTGATCGAACAATTGGCGGTCTTCTGCCTTGTCGATGGCTTCCTTGGTGGCGCCAATCATCTCCACGCCGTGCTTTTCCAGCACGCCGTGGCGGGCAAGGTCCAGGGCGCAGTTCAGCGCGGTCTGGCCACCCATGGTGGGCAGCAGTACGTCGGGTTTTTCCTGTTCGATGATCTGGGCCACCGTGCGCCATTCGATGGGTTCGATGTAGGTGGCGTCGGCCATGGCCGGGTCGGTCATGATGGTGGCCGGGTTGGAGTTCACCAGAATGACGCGGTAGCCCTCTTCGCGCAGGGCCTTACAGGCCTGGGCGCCGGAGTAGTCGAACTCGCAGGCCTGGCCGATCACGATGGGACCGGCGCCGAGGATCAGGATGCTTTCAATGTCGGTACGCTTTGGCATGCTCTCTTACTTCCCCGCGCGCTGTTCAATCAGATCGATAAAGTGGTCAAACAAGGGCGCCGCATCGTGCGGGCCGGGGCTGGCCTCAGGGTGACCCTGGAAGCTGAACGCCGCCTTGTCGGTGCGGTGAATACCCTGCAGGGAGCCGTCAAACAGCGACTTGTGGGTAATCCGCAGGTTGTCCGGCAGGTTCGTTTCATCCACTGCGAAACCGTGGTTCTGGCTGGTGATCAGTACCGTGCCATCGTCCAGGTTCTGCACCGGGTGGTTGGCGCCGTGGTGGCCGAACTTCATCTTCACCGTGTTGGCGCCGCTGGCCAGGCCGAGCAACTGGTGGCCCAGGCAGATACCAAATACCGGGATATCGGTTTCCAGCAGTTCGCGGATGGCGGTGATGGCGTAGTCGCAGGGCTCCGGATCGCCGGGGCCATTGGACAGGAACACACCATCGGGATTCATCGCCAGCACTTCGCTGGCCGGTGTTTGTGCCGGCACCACTGTCAGGCGGCAGCCGCGATCCACCAGCATGCGCAGGATGTTGCGCTTTACACCGTAGTCGTAGGCCACCACGTGGTAGGGCAGCTCTTCCTCACTGTGATCGAGATGGCCCGCATCCCAGATCCAGCTGCCCTGCTGCCAGTTGTAAGTGGTGTCAGTGGTGACTTCCTTCGCCAGGTCCATACCTTTCAGGCCGGCAAATCCGCGCGCGGCCGCCAGGGCCTCGGCTTCGTTGATATGGTCGCCCGCCACGATGCAGCCGTTCTGGGCGCCTTTTTCGCGCAGGATGCGCGTCAGGCGGCGGGTGTCGATGTCGGCGATGGCAACGATGTTGTGCCGCTGCAGGTAGTCCTGCAGGGACTCTTCGTTGCGATAGTTACTGGCCAGCAGCGGCAGATCGCGAATCACCAGTCCGGCGGCATGCACCGCGCTGGACTCCTCGTCCTCACTGTTGCAACCGGTGTTGCCGATGTGGGGATAGGTCAGGGTGACGATCTGGCGCGCGTAGGAAGGATCGGTAAGGATTTCCTGATAGCCGGTCATGGCGGTATTGAACACCACCTCGCCGACCGAGGTGCCAGTGGCACCAATCGCAACACCTTTGAAAATACTGCCGTCTTCAAGGGCTAACAGGGCTGGACTGGTCAAGCACACCTCCGTAAATATGCTGTCTATCTGCTACTGTGCCGCTGCTGCGCGCGCTCGCAAAAAAGCGAGACAAGTTGAACTCATCTCGCTTTTTGGCATGGTTTTCG
This sequence comes from Gammaproteobacteria bacterium, assembly GCA_030427085.1. Classification (GTDB taxonomy): domain Bacteria; phylum Pseudomonadota; class Gammaproteobacteria; order Pseudomonadales; family Halieaceae; genus JAUHXH01. The sequence continues at coordinate 80,803 of JAUHXH010000005.1, forward strand.
GCACTTTTTCTGGCTCATTCCGGGCAATTTCGCGCATTTGAACACGCAAGCCCGGGCTGGCGGACAATACACCCGAACGCTGCGCACGGGTGCTTGAAATCTGGCCGGCAAGTTTAGGGGATAGTGGCCCGACTGTCTAGCTGAAACGCCGGCACAAGTGCTCTCTCCGAAGGTCGTAAAGTGAGCACCAGCCCACCGCCGGGTAAGCGTGTAGCCACCCCGGGAAACAAATAAAGCACTTGCTTTAGTTTTTGCTTTACCTATGATGGTCAGTCCGTACCAATACTGGAACCAGCGCCATGGGAGAATCGGCTCCCCGCAAAAGCCCCGCGGATACCCGCCAGCGGCTGCTGCTGACCGCCCTCAGCCTGTATGCGGAGAACGGCATTCACGCCGTGTCCCTACGCAGCATCGCCACTGAATCCGGCTCGCGGAATTCGGCGGCCATGCACTACCACTTCGGCAATCGCGAGGGGGTGTTTCGCGCTTTGCTGGAAATGATCACTGCCGAATTGAACACTTATGCCCGTGAATTGAAGGGCGACAAAATACGCTCACTTCGCCAGGGTGTGGAGCGCTCGGTGGCGCCGATCTTCATGCTCGCCCAGCGCCGCGAGTGGGGTCGCGACGCCATCCGCTTCATGTCGCAATTGCTGATGGAGAGTGACCCCACCATTTCGACCCTGTCGCAGCCCTACTTTCAGGTCTACAACGAAAATGCCGATGCCGGCCTTGCCAGCGTACTGCCCCATCTGGACGACGCCACTCGCCGACTACGGATGAAATTCATGGCGGTGAATATTTTTCACGGTATCGCCGAGGTCAACCTGCTGGCCAACACGCCGCTGGGTGACCAAAGCGGAATCGCCCCCGAAGATTTCCAACGCCAACTGGTGGATTACCTGCTCGGCGGCCTCACCGCCGAGTGTTTTCAAGAGGATGTGAAAAAATGAGTGAATCGACCGCCTTGTTCGACCTCACCCTGAGTGACGAACAGCGCATGAACCAGGACACCATGCGTCGCTTTGCCAGCGCCGAGTTGCGCGAACAGGCCCGGGAAGCCGACGAAGCGGGCGCCATGCCCGGTGACTTCTGCCAGCGCAGTATGGAACTGGGGCTTGCCCTGATGCCCATTCCGGAAGCCTTGGGGGGCGCCGGAGTACCGCGCTCACCGGTGAGCAACGTACTCAATGCCGAAGACCTGGCCCACGGTGATATGGGCCTGGCGCTGGCGGCGCTGACGCCACTGGCGGTGGTGAACACGATTCTCGACTACGGCACCGAAGCGCAACAGGAAGCCCTGTTGCCGCGGTTTTGTGGCGAGGAATTCTACCCGGCGACCATTGCCTTCAAGGAGCCCCGAGCCACATTCAACCCGGGAAAACTGGAAACCACCGCTCGCCGCGAAGGCGATGGCTTCGTGCTGAACGGTCGCAAAACCCTCGTGCCGCTGGGCGTAGAAGCACAGCTACTGCTGGTGATTGCCGAGTTGGAAGGTGAAGGGCCGGCCGCCTTCATCGTCGAGGGAGAAGTGGCGGGGCTGGAGCGCAGCGCGAGCCGCAATATGGGCCTGCGTACCGTGCAAGTGGCTGACCTCAGTTTCGATAACGTCGCTCTGCCCGCCTCCGCCTTGTTGGGCGACGGCACCATCAACCTGCAACGCTTCATTGACCTCTCCCGCCTCGGCCTGTGTGCCCTGGGCGTGGGCGTAAGCCGTGCCGTGCTGGAATACGTGACCGAGTACGTCAACGAACGCGAAGCCTTCGGCGAGCCGATCAGCCACCGCCAGTCGGTGGCCTTTATGGTTGCCGACATCGCCATCGAACTGGATGCCATGCGCCTGATGGTCTGGCAGGCAGCATCGCGTGCCGAACGCGGCGAAGATTTCCACAAAGACGCGGTGATGGCACAGCGTTTCTGTGCCGACAAGGCCATGGAAATCGGCACCAACGGTGTGCAATTGCTGGGCGGCCACGGCTTCTGTCGCGAGCACCCGGTAGAGATGTGGTATCGCAACTTGCGCGCCATCGCCATTCTCGATGGCGTGGCAACGGTATAAAGGGGGAGGCAGAAAATGATCCATCTGGAATTATCAGCACAACACCAGGGCCTGCAGGACCAGCTCAAGATGGTAGCCGAGCACATGATGCGCCCCTACTCCCGCAAATACGATCGCGAGGAGCACAGCGAGCCGGTGGAACTGGCGGAAGTGGCCAAATTGCTGTCCGGCGCCCGCGGTGCGGGCAGCAACGCAGCAGCCGGTGACAAGCAGGAGCCAGAACCCGGCGTGGTCAAAAACGGCGGTAACCTGATGTCCGTTACCGCCTACGAAGCCCTGTGCTGGGGCGACGTTGGCCTGATGCTGTCCATGCCCGGCCGCGGCCTCGGCAATGCCGCCATCAGCGCCGTAGGCACCCCGGAGCAAAAAGAGAAATACGCCGACAGCTACGCCGCCATGTGCATCACCGAACCCGGCGTGGGTTCCGACTCGGCCAATATCAGCACTACCGCCGTGCTCGACGGCGATGAGTGGGTAATCAATGGCGAGAAGATTTTCGTCACCGCCGGCGAACGCTGCGACACCCTGGTGGTGTGGGCCAGCCTGGATCGCAGCAAAGGCAAAGCGGCGATCAAATCCTTCATCGTGGAGAAGGGTACTCCCGGCTGCGAAGTCACGCGCCTGGAACACAAGATGGGAATCCGTGCCTCCGACACCGCCGCCATCAGCTTCACCGACTGCCGCATTCCCAAAGGTAATATTCTGGGTAGCGCCGACATCGCCGACGACGAAGCGGGCCGCAAGAAAGCCTTTGGCGGCGTGATGCAAACTTTCGACAACACCCGTCCGCCGGTCGCCGCCATGGCCATCGGCGTGGCCCGGGCTGCGCTGGATTTGTGCCAGGAGCTACTGGCGAAAGAGGGGATCGCACTAGACTACGCCGAGAAGGGCGTACAGCTCACCGCCATCGAAGACGAACTCTACCGGATGGAGTCCGAGTGGCATGCAGCACGCCTGCTAGTGCGTCGCGCCGCATGGATGGCAGACAACGGCCAGCCCAACTCCATGGAAGCGTCCATGTGCAAAGCCAAAGCCGGGCGCATGGGTAACTATGTCACGCTGCGCTGTGTGGAGTTGTGTCAGGGTCTGGGATACAGTGAAGAACACCTGCTGGAAAAGTTCGCTCGTGATTCGAAAATCATCGACATCTTCGAGGGCACCCAGCAAATCCAATTACTGATCGTCGCCAGGCGCCTGTTGGGCAAGTCGTCCAGCGAGTTGAAATAACTCGCGTGTAAACACGCCCGCCCAACGATCGGTGTCGCGGCGGGCGCACCCTCCCCGACCACAGGGGTTTTCCATGAAACTGAGCCGGCAACAGCTCTCGGTATTAATCCTCAGCCTGATGGCCACCAGCATCGGGCAGTCGCTGGTGTTCGCCATTCTCGCGCCACTGGGCCGGGAAGTGGCGATGAGCGAGTTGCAGATCACCTCCATCATCGCCACCTCGGCGCTGGTGTTCGGCCTGGTATCGCCCTGGTGGGGGCGCCTGAGTGATCGTATTGGCCGCAAGCCGGTGATTATTGTGGGACTGGTGGGTTACACCATCGGCACCGTTGCCTTTACCAGTGTGTTCTGGGGTGGCATGGCCGGCATCTTAAGCGGCACCTTGTTGTACGTGGTGGCGTTGGTCACGCGCTGCGGACAGTCGATGGTGATGTCGGCCGCCGCGCCCGCCACCGCCGCTTACGCTGCCGATCACACCTCCCCCGACCAGCGCACTGGCGCCATGGCCAAACTCGGCACGGCCAACAGTTTGGGCACCATTCTCGGCCCGGCGGTCAGTGGCGCACTCGCCGCCCTGGGCCTGCTCGCTCCGCTGTATTTTGCCGGCTTGCTGTCTGCTTTTGCCGCCCTGCTAATCTGGCGCTGGCTACCGGTAACTCCGTCACCGCAGATTAAATCACGCGTGGTGAAAGCCCGTCTGAAAGTACGCGACCCACGCATTTTCCACTACCTGCTCACGGCCGTGAGTCTGTTCGTGGGGTTCTCCGGCATCCAGCAAACGCTGGGCTTCCAACTGCAGGACAAAATGCAGCTCTCCGGCATCCAGACCGCGCAGTACACCGGCGGCGCACTGATGGTGCTGGCGATTTTCACCTTCTTCAGTCAGATGACCCTGATGCAGCGCCTGCAGTGGCCGCCGCTGCGATTTATCCGTGTGGGGCTTTCACTAATACTGCTCGGCGGCATTGGCGTGACCCTGTTCCAGGCCTACTGGCAACTCGCCGTGGGTATGGCTTTTATGGGACTGGGTATGGGCTTGATGATGCCCGCCATCTCCGCCGGTGCCTCGCTGGCGGTAACAGCAGAAGAACAAGGTGCCGTCGCCGGACTGGTCTCTTCGTGCCCCGCCCTGGGTTTCGCCGTAGGGCCAATTGTGGCGGGTGCGTTGTACCAGTGGATGCCGGTAACCGCCGCGATGTTCAGCTGTGGGGTGTTTGTGGTGTTACTGGGGTGGTTGATGTTGCGGCGCTAAGGTTAGTCGGCAGGCCCTTAACCTCAGGTCACCAACTTTTCCAACGCCGCCCGCAAACCATCCGGAATCGCCACCGCCTTATTCTCCGCACGCTCTACAAACACATGCACAAAGTGGCCGTTGGCAACGGCTTGCTCTTCGCCCTGCTTGAAAATACCTACGCCGTACTGCACCGAGCTATTGCCCAGGCGGTCTACGCGTAAGCCCGCCTCGACGGCTTCGGGGTAGGCGATGGGGGCATGGTACTCGCAGCCGGAATTCACCACGAAGCCGACAATCTTGCCCTCGTGGATATTGAGGCCGCCCTGTTCGATCAGGTATTGATTTACCGCACTGTCGAAGTAGGAGTAGTAGGTCACGTTGTTCACGTGGCCATAGAGATCGTTGTCGGACCAGCGGGTGGTGATGGGATAGAAGACTTTGTAGTCGCTGCGGTTGGGTACAGAAGGCTTGGCCATCAGGCGGCGTCTCCGAAAGCAGCGGTGTAGATGCCCAGCGCGTCGTCGTAGGCCACGTCGCGGGGGTTGTTGATCAGCAGGCGCTGCTGCAGCATAGCGTCCTCAGCCAGTGTCACCAACATCTCTTCCGCCACGCCCGCAGCTTTCAAGGTCGCGGGCAGATTGAGGTCATCGATCAGTGCTTCCAGCCACTCGATCAGGCACAGGGCGCGCGCCTCATCATCTTCTGGCAGATCACCATCCACCAGCAGCGGTGCCAGTTCGGCGTACAGTGGCGCGGCAGCACTCAGGTTGAAGCGCATCACCGACGGCAGCACCAGCGAGTTACTCAGGCCATGTGGGATGTGATAGTGGCCACCCAGCGGATACGCCAGTGCATGCACCGCAGCCACCGGCGCATTGGCGAAGGCCTGGCCGGCGAACATGGCACCGAGCAGCATATTGGCCCGCGCTTCGCGCTCACCACCCTGGTGTACAGCGGTACGAATGCTGCCGCCCAACAGCACCAGCGCCTGGCGCGCCAGCATGTCGGAGATGGGGTTCTTCTTGTGCTTGGAAGTGTAGGCCTCGATGGCATGAACCATGGCGTCGATGCCGGTCATGGCCGTTACGGAGGGCGGCAGGCCGAGGGTGAGGTCCGCGTCCAGCACGGCCACGTCGGGCAATAGTACAGGGGAGGAAACCCCGGCCTTGGTGGTTTCGCCGGTGGTAATCACCGCTACAGGCGTAACTTCAGAGCCCGTGCCCGCTGTGGTGGGTACCAAAATCATCGGCAGGCGCTTACCGCTCACCTGCCCCACGCCATAAATTTCACTCAGGGATTGCTCGCCGCCCAGCAGTACCGCCACGACCTTGGCAACGTCCATGGACGAGCCACCGCCCACGGCAATCACGCCGTCCACATTTTCCGCCCGGCACGTGTCGCAAGCCGACAGCACCACAGATTCCGGCGGGTCCTCACGCACTTGATCAAATAACACCACCGGCAAACCCGCCTCCGCCAGCGCGGCGATGATGGGTTCTACCAGTCCGATCTTGATCAGGCCAGGGTCGGTGACCAGCGCCGGGCGCTGCACGCCCAGGCGCTGGCAGTGTAGCGCCAGCTCCAGGGCCGCGCCCGGTGCACAAACGATGCTGGCGGCAGTGTGAAATTCGAAGGCGTTCATGGGGCCTCCCCTCTTTTTACGACGGGCTTACAGGGTCAGAATGACTTTGCCGCGCGCGCGACGCTCGGTCATACAAGTGTAGGCTTCCAGATACTGTTCGATGGGGAACTGGTCGGTGACCACCGGCGCAATTTTCTCCTGCTCGAACAGCTCCCACAGTTCCTTGATGTTGTTCAGGTTCTCTTCCGGCTCTTCGCCTGCAAAGCGACCCCAGAACACACCCATCAGGGAGCAACCTTTCAGTAGAGTCAGGTTCAGGGGAATACTGGGAATCGGGCCACTGGCGAAGCCAATCACCAGGTAGCGACCGTTCCAGGCCATGGAGCGCACCGCAGGCTCGCTGTAATCGCCGCCCACGGGGTCGTAGACCACGTCCACACCGCGACCGCCCGTAATTTCCTTGATCTTGTCTTTCAGCGACTCCTCACTGTAATTGATACAGTGGTCAGCACCCAGCTTGCGGCACACTTCCAGCTTCTCATCCGTGCTGGCGGCAGCAATCACCGTCGCGCCCATCAACTTGCCCAGTTCAATCGCTGTAGTGCCCACGCCGCCCGCAGCACCCAATACCAGCAGGGTTTCACCCGGCTTGATCTGCGCGCGCTGCTTCAGCGCGTGGTAGGAGGTGAAATAGGTAATGGACACACCCGCCGCCTGCTCGAAGCTCAGCTTGTCGGGCATGGGGAAGCAGCCATTTTCATTGACCGCGATTTTTTCACAGAAGGCGCCAAAGCCCCCCATGGAAATCACCCGGTCACCTTCCTTGAATTTGGTAACACCACTGCCAACTTTCTCTACCACACCGGAACACTCGCCACCGGGGATGAAAGGCAGGTCGGGCTGCATTTGATATTTGCCCTGAATGATCAGCACGTCGGGGAAGTTCAGACCCGCCGCCTTGACCTTGATCAGAACATCCTTCTCCCCAACTTCCGGCTCCGGCCAGTCGTTGACCAGGTCGAGTTTGTCCGCCATTGCGTGTTCGCGACATACCAGGGCTTTCATCGTGTGCTTTCCTCCGCCAGGTAAAGACTTGGGCGCCGGCCGTCAGGCGGGCGCCCTGTTAGATTGTTTGGGCCCGCCACTGGCAGGCCCGGGATGGGGCATTAAGCGACTTCGAACAGACCCGCCGCACCCATACCGCCGCCGATGCACATGGTGACAACCACGTACTTCACACCGCGACGCTTACCTTCGATCAGCGCGTGGCCGATCATGCGTGAACCGCTCATGCCGTAGGGGTGACCCACGGAAATCGCGCCGCCGTTTACGTTCAGCTTGTCGTTGTCGATGCCCAGTTGGTCACGGCAGTAAATCACCTGCACAGCGAAGGCTTCGTTCAGTTCCCACAGGCCAATGTCGTCAACGCTCAGGCCGTGCTGCTTGAGCAGTTTGGGCACTGCGAATACAGGGCCAATGCCCATTTCGTCAGGCTCACAGCCAGCAACTGCCAGACCGCGATAGATACCCAGAGGTTCCAGACCTTCCTGCTCGGCCAGCTTGGCGTCCATCACCACCTGGGCGGATGAACCGTCAGACAGCTGGGAAGCATTACCGGCAGTGATGGTACCGCCCTCGATAACCGTCTTCAGGCCAGCCAGACCTTCCGCGGTGGTGGCACGCAGACCTTCGTCAGCAGATACAGTGGCTTCTGCTTCGGATTGCTCGCCGGTTTCCTTGTTCCAAACAATGCGGTTACAGGTAACGGGCACCAGCTCATCGGCGTACTTGCCCGCCTCGTAGGCGGCAGCAGTGCGCTGCTGGGATTGCAGGCCGTATTCGTCCATCTGCTCACGGGTAATGCCGTAGCGCTTGGCCACAATTTCTGCGGTTTGCAGCATGGGCATGTGAATGTCCGGATGCATTTTCAGCAACTCTTCGTCGCGTGCGCGGAAGGTGTTCATCTTGTCGTTCTGTACCAGGGAGATGGACTCCAGGCCGCCACCCACAACAACGTCCATACCGTCGTCGATCACTTGCTTGGCAGCGGTGGCAACAGCCATCAGGCCAGAGGAACACTGGCGGTCGATGGTCATGCCGGCCACGCCCACACCCAGCCCGGAACGCAGGGCAATTTGGCGAGCGATGTTGGTGCCGGTGGAGCCCTGCTGCAGGGCGCAACCCATGATCACATCATCCACGCGAGCCGGATCGATGCCGGCGCGCTTGACCGCTTCCGCCACTGATGCGGCACCCAGGCTGGCGCCGGTCAGGTTGTTGAAGCCGCCGCGATAGGCTTTGCCAATCGGGGTACGAGCGGTCGATACAATTACTGCTTCTCTCATGATTCTTTCCTTTTAATCCAGTTTGATGCCCAGGCCCTGAGAGGCCACGGTGAGCATTTTCAGTGATTGTTCAAAGCCGCCCTTCAGTTCACGGGCACCCTCGTCGCTGGAAATTTCCGCCCAGTGCGCGGCGATGCCTTCCGGGTTCTGCTCTTCCGGACTCAGCCACACGCTTTCGGTTTCCACGATCTTCGATACGGAGAAGCCGCCGGCGCCGGCACACAGGATGGTGCGATTCGGGGAGTCTTCGCTTACGAGGTACAGCACCGCGGGGGTAACGGTTTCCGGCGTCAGCAGATCGAAAGCTTTTTCCGGCAGCAGGCCTTCGGTCATGCGAGTGCCGGCGGTGGGCGCCAGCGCGTTAACGCGAATGTTGTACTTGGCCCCTTCCTGCACCAGTGTGTTCATCGCGCCGATCACGCCCATTTTGGCCGCGCCGTAGTTGGTCTGGCCGAAGTTGCCGTACAGGCCACTGGAAGACGTGGTGACCACAATACGACCGTACTCCTGCTCGCGCATGATGTCCCAGCAGGCCTTGATGCAGTTGATGGTGCCCATCAGGTGCACATCTACCACCATCTGGAAATCTTCCAGAGAACCTTTGGCGAAACTCTTGTCGCGCAGGATGCCGGCATTGTTAACCAGTATGTCCACGCGGCCCCACTGGTCCATGGTCTGCTTGACCATGGCTTCCACTTCGTCGTACTTGGCCACGTTGGCGCCGTTGGCGATGGCTTCGCCGCCCAGGGCTTCGATTTCAGCCACAACGGATTTGGCTGCCTCGCTGGAACCGCCGGTACCGTCGGCAGCGCCACCCAGGTCATTGATTACAACTTTGGCACCGCGCTTGGCCAGTTCAATCGCGTGGCAGCGGCCCAGACCCTGGCCTGCACCGGTAACAATGGCAACTTTGCCGTCGTAACGAATCGTCATGTGTAACTCTCCTTCAAAAAATTCTGAGCCGCGATCAGGCGGCAACAACCATCGACAGCCACTCGGCTACCAGCGCGGGAGTTTCCTCCCCTTCAATTTCTACCGACACCGCGTTTTTAATCAGGAAGCGGTTGTCGTCTTTGGCTTCCACGCTCATCACTTCCACGTGGGCCCGCACGCGCTTACCGGCACGAACCGGCATCAGGAAACGGATCTTGTCGAAGCCGTAGTTGATGCCCATCACGGTGTTTTCCGGCACGATGCTGCGGCCTTCACACATTTTTACCAGCAGGGACAGAGTCAGGAAGCCGTGGGCGATAGTGCCGCCGAAGGGCGTCTGCGCGGCCTTTTCCTCATCGATATGAATGAACTGGTGGTCGCCGGTGCAATCGGCAAACTCGTTGATGCGCTGCTGGGTAACTTCCACCCACTCGCCCGGCTCAAACTTGGTGCCGGCCTGTTCGACCATCTTTTCCTTGGGGACAACAATCGTGGCCATGTCTACTTTCCTCGTTAATTGATTGGTATTTGGTTGGGAGGCGCTTCAGCCGTCCCGGAAGGTGGCGTTAACCGCATCGCCCTGATCCTGGTATTTGCGCAACTCCTGACGGCCCACCACCATGCGGTGAACTTCGTCGGGGCCATCCGCCAGACGCAGAGTGCGTTGACCCATGTACATGGCCGCCAGCGGGGTATCCTGGGACACACCCAGTGCACCGAACATCTGGATCGCCTGGTCAACCACGCGGATGGACATATTGGGCACCACGGTCTTGATCATGGAGATCCAGATCCGCGCTTCCTTTGCGTCCACGTTGTCCATCATCCAGGCCGCTTTCAAGGTCAGCAGGCGAGCCTGTTCAATGTCCATGCGCGCCTGGGCGATGATATCGATATTGCCGCCAAGGCGAGCCAGCGGCTTACCGAACGCAGTGCGGGACAGGGAGCGCTCGCACAGCAGTTGTAGCGCCTTTTCCGCCGCGCCGATAGCTCGCATACAGTGGTGAATACGGCCCGGGCCGAGGCGACCCTGGGAAATTTCGAAGCCGCGACCGGCGCCGAGGATGATGTTCTCTTTCGGTACGCGCACATTGGTGTAGCGCTGGTGCATGTGACCGTGAGGCGCATCATCCATGGAGAACACATTCATCGGGCGCAGGTTTTCCACTCCAGGGGTGTCCATGGGCACCAGAATCTGGCTTTGCTGCACGTGTTTGGCCGCATCGGGATCCGTTTTCACCATCACGATCATAATCTTGCAGCGGGGGTCGCCGGCGCCGGAGATGTAGTGCTTCTCGCCATTGATGACCCACTCGTCGCCATCCAGAACCGCCTGGGTGCGAATGTTGGTGGCGTCGGAGGAGGCCACATCCGGCTCGGTCATGGCGTAAGCAGAACGGATCTCGCCATTCATCAAAGGCTCCAGCCACTGTTTTTTCTGGGCTTCAGTGCCGTACTTGTGCAGTACTTCCATGTTGCCGGTATCCGGCGCCGCACAGTTAAACACTTCCGCGGCGATGTGGGATTTGCCCATTTCCTCAGCGAGGTACGCGTACTCCACGGTGGTCAGGCCACTGCCGTGCTCGCCGTCGGTGAGGAAGAAGTTCCACAGGCCGCGCTCGCGAGCCTTGGCTTTCAGGCCTTCCATGATTTCCACCTGGCGCGCGGTTAGCTGCCAGCGGTCACCCACGCCAATCTCGTGGATATACTCCTCTTCCAAAGGCATCACTTCAGTAGTGATAAATTGCTGTACGTCGTCCAGCAGGGGGCGAAGCTTGTCGCTGATTCCCAAATCCATCGCAAATCTCCCGTTGTGCGTGTTCAGGCGGCGTTTTCGCCGCTAATTTGCGCGCTGTAGTCTGCCTTGAGCTGGCGCTTGAATATTTTGCCTGTCGCAATCCGTGGCAGGGGCTCGTGTTGCAGCCAGATGTGCTGCGGAATTTTGAAGGCGGCCAGATGAGGCACCAGATACTCGCGCAGGGCTTCGGCTTCCATACTGGCGCCTTCGCGCAGTGTAACTACGGCACCAACGATTTCACCGAGGCGCTCATCGGGCAACCCGAATACTGCAGCCTCCTCCACATCATCGTGGCTGTAGATGGCAGCTTCCACCTCGAGGCAGCTGATGTTTTCGCCACCGCGGATGATGATGTCCTTGATCCGGTCCACGATGTAGAGGTAGCCCTCCTCGTCGAGGTAGCCCACGTCACCCGTGTGGAACCAGCCGTCAACAAATACTTCAGCCGTGGCCTCGGCTTTGTTCCAGTAACCCAGGGCGTTGGCCGTGCTTTTGATGCAGACTTCACCGCGTTCGCCCGTGGGCAGCGACTTGCCTGTTTCGTCGATGATTTTAAATTCGGTCACTGCAGGCACAGCACGCCCGGTACTGTGCGGATTGTTCAAATAGAAAGCACCGGAATTCACTGCGCCCAGGGCATTGGTTTCGGTCAGGCCGTAGCCACTGCCCACACTGGAACCCTTGAAGGTACCGGCGATTTTTTTAACTTGATCCGGTGGGCGCGCAGCGCCGCCGGAAAACAGCTCCTTCAGGGAAGACAGGTCGTAGGGGCTGTCGGCCGCTGCCGCTTGCAGCTCTGCCGTCATCGTCGGCACACCGGTAACCCAGGTCACTTTCTCCGCCTCAATCAGGCGCATCGCTTCCTGCACGTCCCACTTGTGCATGATCACCAGCTTGCGGCCCACAATAAGGGAGAGCAGGAAGCCGGAATGGCTGGCAGTACAGTGGAACAGCGGGATGGTAAGCAAACCGGAGGGCGGCAGGGATTCCTGCGGCTCGGCCGGGGGCGATTCGAGGGTTTTCGAGGCGGTGCCCATCAGCATCCAGCTCATCAATGCCGAAAGAATACCCCGGTGTGATGACAGGACGCCCTTGGGATGGCCGGTGGAACCCGAGGTGTACATGATGCTGGCGTGATCATCCAGTGCCACTTCAACGGCCGGCATTTCACGGCCGGCGAAGGGAGCAATCGCCTCACTAAATGGCGTATTGGGCACACCGGTAGCACTACAATCATCCACCGATATGATGCGCAGGGACAGCTCATCCACCAGCGGCCCCAATACGCCAACCCGACGCTCGTCGGCGAACACCACCCGGGCACCGCAGTCGCGTAGACCGTAATCCACTTCCTCAGTGGTCCACCAGGCGTTCATCGGCACTACCACGCCGCCGATGGAAGTGATGGCAATGTAGGCCATCATCCACTGCGGGGTGTTGCGCATCAAAATGGCAACGCGATCGCCCTTCTGAATGTTGTAATCGTCAAGCAGCGCACGCGCCAGTTCCGCACTGTGCTGGTAGGCTTGGCCAAAGGTGTAGCGTTCCTCCCGATAAACCGCGAAGGGTTTTTCCGCATGACCCAGCATAAACTGGTAATAGGCGCCCATATTGGGCGGCAGGCCAGTGAAGTTGCGATATTCACTACCGTGGATGGTTGTGGTTTCCACGGCGAAGGGCTGACCTTCGGCGGTGAGCGCATCCACCGCCGCTTCAAACTGTTGCAAGGGGTTCTGTGTCATGGCTGTTGTTATCCCTCCCGTTTGCCTGGATCAGAACCCGCTCAGGCGGGCGTAACGATCAAGGTGGTAGTTGTAGTCGCCAAATGTGTGCTGCGCCACTCGGGCGCGCTTGATAAAGAAGCCGATGTCGAATTCATCGGTCATACCGATACCGCCGTGCATCTGCACCGCTTCATTGGTCACCCGCTGGGCAACCTGCGACAACTTGGCTTTGGCAGCACTGGCCAGAGCGGGCAGGTTTTCGTCACCCGTGTCCGCCGATTGCAGCGCTTTCAGCACCAGTGACCGGCACAGCTCCAGTTCGGCAAACATCTCCGCCGCGCGGTGTTTCAGGCCCTGGAAGCTGCCAATGACCACGCCGAACTGCTTGCGCTCTTTCAGGTACTCCATGGTGCGCTCAAACGCTTCCTGGGACAGGCCAAGCAACTCAGCGGCCAGACCCAGGTTGGCGATATCCAGGGTGTAAGACAGTCCACCCGAGCCTTCATTGAGATCGCCCAGCAGCGCGTCGGCGCCCACCTGCACATCTTTCAGGCTGACCGCCGCCGCGTTGCGCGAATCCACCATGCTGCGGCGCGCCACTGATACGCCCGACGCGTTGGAATCAACCAGGAACAGGCTGATGCCGTGTTCGTCGCCCGGCTCACCGGCAGTACGCGCTACCACAATCAGGCAATCCGCCACGTGGCCGTCCAGCACCAGGACTTTCTCGCCATTCAGGACAAAGCCCTGATCATTGGCAGCGGCCGTGGCTGCCGTTTGCTCGGGCGCGTGATGCGCGCCTTCCTGCAGTGCCAGACTGACCACTTTTTCGCCCGCCGCAATGGCCGGCAGCCACTGCTCTTTCTGCGCCTGAGAACCCATGTGGGAAATCGCCGTGGCGGCGACCAGCACCGTGCTCTGCAAGGGAGAAGCGGTCAGTGTGCGACCGGCTTGTTCCAAAATCAGACCGAGACCCACGTAGCCGTAATCGATACCGCCAAACTCTTCCGGGACGGCGATACCGGGCCAGCCCATTTCCGCCATCTCTCGCCACAGATCGGCGGAGTAGCCGGTGGCATCTTCGCTGTCGCGCAGCGCGCGCAGGGCCGAAACCGGCGCTTTCTCGGCCAGGAATCCCGCGGCCGAATCTTTCAGCATTTGCTGTTCTTCGTTCAATACCAGTGCCATGACTGTTTCCTCTGCTAAGTGACGCCGCGACTCAGTCGGGCAGGCCCAGTACGCGCTTGGCGATGATGTTCAGCTGCACTTCCAGCGTGCCGCCCTCGATGGAGTTGCCCTTGGAGCGCAACCAGGCGCGAGGCATGGCCCCGTTGTTGTACAACTCGCCATCCCAGCCCAGGGCAGCTTCTCCTTGCACCGCCAGGTTGAGTTCGTGCCGGCGCTTGTTCAGCTCACAGCCGTAGTATTTGAAGATGGAAGATGCCGCACCCAAACCCTGGCCGGCTTTGGCTTCGTCACCCACGCGCTGCATGGTGGCGCCGAAGGCCAGTGAGTCGAGCTGGAACTGCGCCACATCGTGACGCAGCGCGCTGTCGCGCAGGCGGCCGGTGGCATCAGTGCCAACGATCTCGGCCGCAGTTTGACCCAGGCTGCGGCCGGAGCCGGATACCCCGAAGCCGGAAATCATTTCCCGTTCGTGGGTCAGCAGGTATTTGGCAATGGTCCAGCCCTTGCCTTCTTCACCCATGAGATTGGCTTTGGGTACTTCAACGTTGTCGAAGAAGGTTTCACAGAAGGGGGAGCTGCCACTGATCAGCTTGATCGGGCGGGTGGTTACGCCCTCGCTGGCCATGTCGAACAGCAGGAAGCTGATGCCTTCGTGCTTGGTGCCCGAGTTGTCGGTGCGCACCAGACAGAAGATCCAGTCGGCCTTGTCGGCGTAGGAGGTCCAGATTTTCTGGCCGTTGACCAGGTAGTGGTCGCCCTTGTCTTCGGCGCGGGTTTGCAGGCTGGCGAGGTCGGAACCGGCGTTGGGCTCGGAATAACCCTGACACCAGCGAATCTCACCGCGTACGATTTTGGGCAGGTGCTCCTGCTTCTGCTCTTCATTACCGAACTTGAGCAGAGCCGGGCCGAGCATGGAAATACCGAAGCTCTCCAGCGGGCTACGGGCGCCGATGCGGGCCATTTCCTGACGGAGCACTTTGAGCTGCTCCTTGTCGAGGCCACCACCGCCGAATTCTTTCGGCCAGTGTGGCGCCGTCCAGCCCCGGGAGGCCATGGCATCACACCAGACTTTCTGGTCGGGATTGGCCGGGTTGGCGTTGCGGCCGCCCCAGTAGGCGTCCTCCTCACCACGCGCAGGGGTGCGCATGCTGGCTGGGCAGTTGGCTTCAAGCCACTCCCGGGTTTCCTCGCGGAACTGCTCGATTTCGCTCATGGGCTTGCCTCACTGGTTCGACTCGGCGCGTACCGCTGTGGGCCATCCGCATTACCCCCTCACCCAAACGGACACAGGGGAACGGCATGGCATCGCCGCAGGCGCCAAAAAAGAGAATCGAACATACAGTATGTTTGCGATACCTTCAAGTATCTTGAGGGGCATATCACTGCTGGGCGAGAGTAATTAGATTAGTCGGATACGGCACTTTTGGGGGCTGTCTGGCTCGCAATAAATCGAGCAAGCTCGGCATTGAACACAGAAGGCGCTTCCAGATTTGGCGTGTGACCCACCCCGCTCAGCCGCTTTACCGTCAAATTGCGAGCGTAAGCACCCATTTCTGCAGGGAGCGAGGGCACAAACACCGGATCGTCTACTCCCCAGATAACCAGAGTGGGCAGCTCAATTTTTTCGAGCGTCTCCGAAGCCGAATGACTCACTGGCAGAGAAAGATTGGCCCGGTACCAGTTCACCTGCCCCCGCAGCCTGCCAGGCCGGGACCAGGCCGCAATATAGCGATCCACCTCTTCGCCAGTGAAATATCCGGCGCCCTCGAACAGGCCTCGAAGTGCGCGGTAATTATCTGCCGCAAGCCGCACTTCCGAACCTTCAGCCTGCAAGCGCCCAATGTACGCTGAAGCCCGCCTTTGATCCTCATCATCCGTCAAGTAGCGCACCAACAAATCGACGGGCGGCGCATTCGCCACCACCAAGTGGTCGATGGTTTCCGGGAATGCCTGCGCATAAGCCCAGGCCAGTGCGCCACCCCAATCATGCCCGACCAGGGTAATGCGACCGGATACGCCCAATGACTCGAGTACGGTGCGAACATCCGACACCAGTTCATTCAGCCGATACGCCTCAATTGCCGCCGGGGCGGACGACAGGTTATAACCGCGACCATCGAGCGCTACCACAGTATGTGTTGCAGAAAAGTGCTGAAGCTGAGGGAGCCAGGCCCGCCAGAACAAAGGGAAGCCATGGAGAAACACGATAGCGTCCTGGTGTTCGCCAGCGCGCATGTAGTGAATACGCTGATCTCCGTTCTGGACGAAGTGCGAGTTCAAAGCCAGCGCCGCTCCGTCATTGGCCGAGACGTGCTGCGCCGTCAGATAGCCCAGAATGACAGCCAGAATCCGAGCGGTGATGCTGGTAAACATTCTCACTGAACTTGTCCTTCCGCCGGGCCAAATACCAGCAGTACATTGCCGGGAATTTCACCGAACTTGTCATAGCCCGAGTTAATCAGCAGGTAGGGACCCAACAGCACAGCGCCATCGGAATCGATGCTGCCACCAAAGCCGTGAACGCCATTAACGGTATCGAAGGTGCGCAAGGTATCGAAGCGCCAGCGCTCAGCACCATTCTCCGCACCATAGGCATGCATCACCCCATCGAGACCGCCCGCGAACACCAAACCAGCTGTGGAGCTGGCTGCCGCAGACAGGGACGGGTAACACCGATAGTCAAAACTTTCACAAGGCTTCAAGGGCTCATCCCGACGCCAGCGCAGATCGCCGGTAGCGGGATCGAGGGCCACCATACCGGGCTGTGGCGGGCCCATTACACCGATATTGTTGGAAGGCGAATCAGACACCGGCACGTAAAGCCAGTCCCCATCCGTGGTCATACCCCAGTGAATGCCGCCGTTGAAGCCACCCTGACCCACGCGTTGCTGCCAAAGCAAGGCACCTTTGCGAGCCGGGTCCAGACCATAAACCATGCCGGATTTCTGACCGGCCACCAACACCTCGCTACCATCAGGCAGGGGCAGCAATATCGGCGGCGCACCAAAATCGAAGTCCGGCCCCATCGGCTCGGGGCAGTTCGCCTCATCTTCCCAGCCACAGGATGCATTCCACGCATCATCGGCCGTTAACTGCTGCACCCAGGCCACCTCACCATCGCTCATGCGCAAGGCTACGATGGCGTCACTCAGGGGACTGGCCGGTGCGGTATAGCTCTCACCCGTCCCGAAGTACAACAGGCCGCGCCGAGCATCGATGGTTGGCGAATTCCACACCGGCGCGCCGGAGGGTGCATAAACGTCGGCAGTGTCTGCGCGGTTTCTGCCCACCCGTTTTGCCGGAGGCAACAAATCTGTACGCCACTTGATGGCTCCGGACTCCACATCCAGGGCAGCAATGCCTCCACTGAAGGTACAGCAGTCATACTCGCGATCGCGGCTATACACCACTTCCAGGGAAGACAGCGGTACATAGGCGGTGCCGTCGTACACCTTCGGTGAGCCGGTCAATGTGGTGGCGGGATGCTCACTAACGCTTTGCGTCCAGCGCAATGCGCCGGTGGTGGCGTCCAGCGAATACACGGTGCCCTTGAAGTCACCGAAGAGCAGGCTGATTCCATCGCTCTGGGCATCGGCAACAATTGAAATGGCATGCCTGACTTCCGCCGCCACCGTGTGGCGCCAAAGCTCACACCCTGAATGGAGGCTCAACGCGAACACGGTACCGTCCTGCGTACCGAAAAATACATAATCGCCCGCCACCGCCGGTTGTGATCGCGCCCGGCTGCCGCCCGGAATCCCGAACGCCCACTTCAGCTCAAGGCTGGCAACGTTTTCCGGTGTGATATCCGACCCACCTGCAGCTATATGGCGCGTGTTGCGCTCATCAGCGCCCCAACCCTGCCAGAGTGTCTTCCCGTGCAAGCTGAGGCCCTCGCGCTGGGCAGGTGTACATTGGCCGGACACTGAACCCTCTGCTTCCCCGTCCGGCTGCCCCAGGTACTGCGCGATCGACTGCCTCTGGCTCGCTGACAGGGCACTCGCCTGGGGCTGCATCACCCCTGTTGTCATCACTTCAAGCAGACGCGCCTGAGGAAAAAGCCGCAATGCCGCTACCGAGGGCGCTTCACCAACACCGCTTTCATGACAAGCCTGGCAATATTGCTGATACAGCGAGGCGCCGTCTGCGCTGGCTGATGCCTGCGGGGTGGCCACCAACAGTGCGGTGAGCAGTGCCACCAGTGCAGAAGGGGTTCTTCGCTGTAACCAAAACGGGATCATGAACTGCGCCTTTTCGCTGCGCTTTACGCGCTTTATTGACGAATAATACAATAATGGCAAAAGCCTTCAACCCGCCAAAGCCCACAGACAGCAAAACCGTCCGATTACTTTAAGAGAGCGAAGCTAGTTGACAGGGTGCTTGATACGCTTGAGCGAGGTGGCGTACCGATCCTTGATCGCGGCAATACTGCCCAGGATCATAGTGACGGTAATATCTTCGATGGTCTGCCGACTGATGTCGTGTCGCGTCAGGTAGTGCCCAGCGGCGGCGGGCAAACCGAAGGATATATCGATGACTGGAACGGCGAGCTCCCGTTCAATTTCAAGCGCATCAGCAATCATTTCGGCGAGGTAGTTAACGGCCGAGGCACGACTGTACTCAGTGGGGTCGCCTGCGTCCGCCAATTGTGGCTCCGCCGCTAAACGGTCGAGAATCAGGCCGCGCTTCTCGATGTAGCTCAGGTAGGCATTGGTAACGCGCCGCACCAGTTGCTCCAATGTTTCCGCAGACGCTGCAGCCTCCGACTGCAGCCCCCTCAAGTGCTTGTATTCGCGCATCAACAACGCTTTCAACAGCGCCTGCTGGCTGGGGTAATAGGCGTAAATAAGCGACTTACTCACACCCACTTCGCGGCCCAGCCGCTCCATATTAATCGCTGACACACCTTCCTCAGCGATGACGGTAGCCGCGTGATCCAGGATCATTTCCCGACGTACTTCCGGAGAAAGTCGTGTGCGCGGTTTTTTCTTGCGAGTGCTACTCATACACGGTAAGGCAATGGCAATAAATGGCGGGGCTAATGTAACACGATTGCACCAGAGCGGTGCCGGTGTCGTGGGGGCAAAAAAAAACGCCGCCCGCCAAAAAATGGCTGCGGGCGGCGACTCAGGAAATCCCGGAGCGCACCGGAATCAGAAGTGGGTGTGCTTGAGCCCCCCACCATCCACTCTCACATTGGCACCTGTTACATACGACGCTGCGGGGCTCGCCAGGAAAGTGACGACATTTGCCACTTCTTCAGGCGTACCGTGGCGCTGCAATGCGGCAAGTTTCGACGCGCGGTCAAAGAGCTCTGGCTGCACCTTGCTCACCTGGTCCCAGAAGCCACCCGGGAAGGTGATGGGTCCCGGCGTAACCGTATTGGAACGCACGCCGCTATCGGCCAGCCGATGGGCCAATTGCGCGGCATAAGCACTCAATGCAGCTTTCATCGCCCCGTACTCACGCTCCATGGGCACGATGTTAGCCATGACCGAGGCAATACTGGATACAAACACCATCGCTCCGCTGCCACTCTTTTCGAGATAGGGAATCGCCAGTTCGGTAGCATTGACGTGCTGCAGGAAATCCACGTCGAAGGTATCTCTCCAACGTTGCTCTCCGCTGGACTCGATTCGGGTGGTGACATTGCTGATAAATACGTCCAGCCCACCCAGTTCCTCAACGGCAGATTCAAACCACTGACTGTAGGCCGCACTATCCCTGACATCGAGCACACTGCCGATCGCTGTGGCACCCATGGCACGGAGCGCCGCCAGCGTTTCGTCTAATTGCGCCTGCCCTCGGGCACAGGTAGCAATCACAGCCCCCTCCCGCGCCATGTTTTCGAGAATGGCGCGGCCGATCCCTCGGCTCCCACCGGTGACAATGACTTTTTTGCCACTCAACCCTAGTTCCATTGCTGCTCCTCAACAGTATTTAACGCGACCTAGATTAGTCACTTATTGTATTTATAGTCAATATAAACATTATATTTATCGACTAGATAACTATAAATTTCCATTTATATAGTTATTTCGTGGTCATTTTATTATTGACGTTTATAACAATAAGGACTATTTTTCATACCGCTGATCGACGAACAGTCGCCGTCAGTGAAAAAGGCGCCATGAATATATCAATAGGAGCACCGCCGCTATGCACCGCAAATTTTGTCCACGCTTGTTACCTGCCGCCCTGTCCGCCGCACTCGGCATTACTGCCACAGGAGCGCCTTTCTCGGCGCTGGCACAAGGGATGCACAATCTGGAAGAAGTCGTTGTAACCGCACAGCGACGCGAACAGTCCCTGCAGGACGTCTCCATGTCACTGACCGCATTCACCGGTTCGGCTCTGGACCAGCGTGTTATCGAAGACGCATCGGATCTGCAGTTCTCCGTGCCCAACCTGCTCGCCGACAGCGCGCGGATAACCATTCGCGGCGTAGGCAATAACGCCATCTCCAGCACCGCAGAAGGTGGCCTGGGTTATCACATCAATGGTGTTTACCTGAACACACCACTGGTGCGCTCTTCGGAGTACTTCGACGTTGAACGGATCGAGGTGTTACGCGGTCCTCAGGGAACGCTGTACGGCAGGAACACCACTGCGGGCGTAATCAACATCCTGACCCGCAAACCCGATGAGTCCCTGAGTGGCGAATTCACCGCAAGCGTGGGCAATTACAACACGCGCCGCGCGAAGGGCGCCGTTAACTTCCCCATTACCGACAATGTCTACCAACGCTTTGCCGCGCTGGTGAACAAACGGGACGGCTATAACACCAACCTTTACACCGGAAACGATGTAGACGGGCGAGACAGCTACGAATTACGCAGCTCCACGCGCTTCGAGTTCACCGACAACCTCAGCTCGGACCTGATTCTTTACTACCTCAATGAAGACAGTAATCGCGCCAATGAAACCAAGGGCACCTGTACTAAAGACGCGGTGACTGGCTGTTCAGCCTTGTCTGCCGGCTTCGGCACTCCGGATGTCAGTGGTTCGATTTTCCAAACACTGAACCTTGCTTTCCTGGGTGGCACCCTGATGCCTGCGGGAGACTATTTCGCCAACGCCAACAATCCTTCGGAATATCGCACGGTGAATATCGACCAGGAGCCCACGTTCGAAGCGGAGCAATTGGGCGCCTCACTGGAGTTTAACTACAGCAGTGACTACTACACTTTTACGTCGCTGACCGGCTACTTCAAAACCGAAACTGACGTTTTCCAGGATTTCGATCGCTTCGCCACCGACGTGGAATTGTTTCGCCCGGTGACCTACAAAGCCAATGCCAAGGACGTCACTACAACCACAATGATCCAGTCGGGTCGTCGCGACATTGGCGAAGCCGAACAATTCACGCAGGAATTCAGAGTTGCCTCCCAGTTTGACGGCAAATATAACTTCCTGCTCGGCGCTTTTTACTTTGATGAAGAGCGCAGCAATCAAGCGCTAATCACGCATCCCGCGCTGGCCGCGACACAACAAGCCCTTGGCCTTCCCGAGGAGTTTGAGTGGTTCAATATCGAAAGCGATCCCATCACCTCCGAATCGTTGGCGCTGTTTGGCGAGTTCTACGTTGATTTCACCGAACAAACCCGACTGACAACTGGCTTGCGTTACACCGACGACGACAAATCAGTACGCACTCGGCAGCAGTTCCTGGTGCTCACCGACCCGTCCTGGGTAGAGTCGGAAGACAGCTGGAAAGAAACCACCGGCAAGATAACCGTGGAACACTTCCTCAACGAGGACTCCATGGTCTTCGCCACTGCCGGCCGTGGCTACAAGGCCGGTGGACTCAACCCGGGCGGTCCCCAAGGCGGCGCCGTGTTCGAGCCGGAGTACATCAACATGCTGGAAGTCGGCTCCAAGAATACCTTTATGGATGGCCGCCTGGTCGCTAACTTCGGTGCGTTTTTCTACGACTATGAGGGGCTGCAAATCGGTCAGGTCAGCGAGACCTCAGCAGTGACTGTGAATGCAGACGCCACCATCGCTGGTGCTGAGGGTGAATTTAACTTTGCCATCACCGAGTCACTGCTTGCAGATTTCAGCCTGTCCTGGCTGGACGTGGACATCAACGACTTCGAGTCTGCCGACGAAGGTGATCCCAATGGTATTGCACCGGGTACCGTGCCCGCGGTGGATGCAAACGGCAACATCCGCTACACCGATGCGGGCCTGCTGATCAAAAATCTCGACGGCAATGCGCTTCGCAATGCGCCGGAATACTCTGCGAAGCTGGGACTTTCCTATTCAATGCCGGTGTTCGATGGTTATGAGATGACCGCCCGCATGGACTACTTCTGGCAGGATCAGTATTTTGCCAACGAGTTCAACAAGCCGTCCGACGTGATCGACAGCTGGACGCAGGCCGACCTGCAACTCATGCTCACTCCGTCAGCGCAGAACTGGTATGTCAAACTCTATGCAAAAAACGTGACCGACGAGAACGACGTAACTCGCCGCGGCCAGGACGGCCCTCTGGTTGGTCGCTTCCGCAGTGTTACAGTTCTGGAGCCGCGTACCTACGGCATTGAATTGAATTATCTGTTCGATTAATTGCCTGCAAAGGTTCAACCGGGCGGGGCTTCCCCGCCCGATCTTTTTGAGGAGACCATCGTGAAGGCACTGAACGTCCTCACTCGCCGCTACGTTCCAGTCTGTGGATTGCTGGCAGCAGCACTAGTTAGCCCGCTGGCGAGCGCGGAGACTTCCATCCAGGTTGATGAGAACGCCAGCATCGCCGATACCGCAACCAGTATTTCGGGCATAGCGCGTATTCGATTAGTCGTGACCGATCTCGACAGCCAAATTGCCTACTTCAAGGCGTCTTCCGGCCTTGCCGTCTCGAAAACCGGCTCGGCAACGCTTACATCTGACGCGGGTGAGCAGGCATTTCGCTACGCCGACCTGGACTCAGCAACCCTGACCTTGCGACTGGTTGAATTCTTGGGTGATGCCCACCAGCAAAGCACCGAGATGATGGCGGTTCAGGGCCCGGGAATGACCCATACCTGTTTCCAGGCGAAGGCTGGCACCGGCCTGTATGACAAGTTTCTCCATACCGGCGCAAAGGCCGTTAGCCGTGGCGGCGAACTCGTTGACCTGGGTGGGTACGGTGTACGGTACGCTTATGTGCGCGACCCCGAAGGCAACATGCTGGAACTGGAGGAGCTGGAAAACAAATTTCTCGAAGCCAAAAGCTACGACTCAGCCTGGCGACACGACGGCAGTTCGGTCTGGATAACGCAGGCCGCTATCGCCACGCCAGACATCGATCGACTGCTGGGTTTCTATTCCAAGGTGTTGGGCATCCCGCCCTATCGTCGCGGCAGCTACAGCGACCATCCGCAGATGGACAAAGTTGCCGGCATGGACAACATCGCATTGGACGGGGGCTGGTTCCGCATGGGTCCTCGTGGCGCGGTGCTGGAGTTGTGGCAGTACCGGCAGCCGCAAACCGCGGAACGCGCCGGCGAGCAAGCCCCAGACCAGCCAGGTTATTCCTTTGTCCTGCAAGTGGACGACATCCACGCCGAATACGACCGACTGCAAGCCTTGAACTTGCACTTCCTGTCGCCCCCCTCGCAAGTCGGGGACGAATGGTTACTGTGGGCCCACGACCCGGACGGCAACCTGTTCGGCCTGGCCCAGTCCGTAGCAGCAGCGCCACTGAAGCCGCGCAGTTAAGGCTCCGTGTTGTCGCGCCAGGGCCAGGTGTCCAGCCAACAGCAATGCTGATCAAAACCCTCCAGGTCCACCCGGAACTTTCCACTAAAGCAGGAAAAACATAGCCTCTGCAGTCCTATGTTCCGAAGAGGCACTTCGGAACATGCGGCACTTTGCAAGCCGGCTACTTACCTCGACAGGCCTGCCTGAGAACCCGGAGAATATTCCCCCCCGCCAGCTTTATCAGGTCCTCATCCGACCAACCACGTTCAATGAGTTCCGCAAATAGCAGTGGGAATTTACTGACATCCTCCAGACCGACTGGCATATCGTTCATTCCCCAATAGTCACTACCGATGCCGACATGGTCAGATCCAGCCATATCGCGAATATATTCAATATGGTCCGCAACATCACTGACGGTTGCGCGAGGCACGGAGTGTTGACGGTCGTAGGCTGACCAAACAGCCCGAAAATCACGAACGGTTTCCAACTGCCCCTCACCCTCCCAGATTGCATCGTCTACAGCCATCACTTCGGTAGATACAAAAGCGGAGATAAAGGTCACCATCACTACCCCGTCGTTGGCGGGTACACGGCGCAGCACGTCATCCGGCACATTTCGGGGATGATCAACCAGCCCACGGGCGGCTGCGTGCGACCAGATAACCGGCTTGCTGGAAGTATCTAGCACATCCCTCATCGTGTCGTCAGAGGTATGTGACAGGTCGATTAGCACACCAACACGATTCATTTCCCGAACCACATCACGTCCGAACTCAGTGAGACCACCGTGCGCGTGATCACCGAGCCCTGCATCAGCCCAATCCAGGCTGAGGTTATGTGTCAGCGTCATATATCGCACGCCGAGCCGGTGAAAAGCCTGAATCGATTTGATCGAATTTTCCAGTGCATAGCCCCCCTCCATACCAATCAGAGAGGCAATCTTGCCGGATCGAAAGGCTGATTCGACATCTTCTGCGGTCAGGGCCAGTTCAAAGGTGTCTGGATAGGCCTCAATCATGCTTCTCACAGTCTGGATTTGTTCCAACTGAACTTCGGCGACGCTATCTACGGGGGTTTCACCGGGAATCCACACGGACCAGAATTGCCCGCCGACTAACCCCTCTCTAAGGCGGGGAATATCCGTATCAAACTGGTTGCGACGTTTCAGGTCAAAACCCGTAGGATCACCACCAGATTCTTCACGCAGTAGCCAAGGGAGGTCATTGTGACCATCAACCAGCGGATGAGTCCGTAGCAACTGTCTGGCATGGTCTAACGCTGCTCGCGATACAGCGGTGTTTTCGGGCAATTGTCCCCAGGCCTGCGAACAGAACAAGGCCATACCAATGAAAATGTGCGCAAAAACCTTCACGATGCTATTCCTCAATTCAGACTTTGGCCGACAGACCTTCGAGCGAGTTACCTCAGTGTTGGGGCGACACTCTACGAATACGTATGTCGAAAAGTGCGTAAACGATACTGGCCAGGGGACTAACAAAACAGAAAATAACAAAGGGGGCATATTCCAACGTGGATACACCCAACACCCCTGCCACGAATACGCCACAGGCATTCCAGGGAACCAGTACCGACGTCACTGTGCCACCGTCCTCCAGGCTCCGACTGAGGTTTTCCGGGGCAAGACCTTTCTCTGCGTATACCCGCGCGAACATGCGCCCTGGCAATGCGATGGCCAGGTACTGATCTGAAGCAGTGAGGTTAGTGAAAGCACTCGATCCGACCGTAGCGGGAATTAAACCGCGACTTGAGCGTACCTGAGTCAGTATGGCGGCGGTGATGCGTTGCAGAAACCCGGCCCCCTCCATAGCCCCCCCAAACAATACCGCAGTTATAGCCAACCATACGGTGTTCAGCATGCCTGCCATTCCACCGGAGGAAAGCAACTCATCTACACCCTGATTCCCGGTATCGAAGCTAACCCCTTGCGACAATACTGAGAGCACTGCCGAATAGTAGCCCCCAAAGCCTTCCTCTCCAGGTGTGGCGAAAGACAAGAGCGCTTCTCGCTGTGTGAAGCAGGCCATCAGAACACCGGCTAAAATCCCGGCAAAAATGGCCGGAAGAGCGGGAGTCCGTTTGATGATCAGCGCAATCACGAGTGCCGGCACCAACAGTAGAGCAGGAGAGATGACAAAGGTGTTGGTCAGGCCGGAGGCAATTGCTGAGGTGTCCACTTCACTGGTTTGCTCACTGTATACGGCACCGAGAAACATAAATGCCACCAACGCAATCAATATCGACGGCACCGAGGTATAGAGCAGGTAGCGAATGTGGACAAACACATCAACATTTGCCATCCCTGCTGCCAGATTGGTGGTGTCAGACAGCGGCGACAACTTGTCACCAAAATAAGCGCCAGAAATCACTGCGCCAGCGACTGCCGGTGCAGGGATGGCCATACTCACTCCGATACCCATAAGAGCGATTCCCACCGTCGCGATTGTGGTCCAGCTACTACCAGAGGACACAGCAACCACGGCACATACCAAGCAGGCACTGACCAGGAACCACGCCGGGTCCAGCACGGCGAGACCATAATAAATCATCGCAGGCACAATGCCGGAGACCACCCAGGAGCTAACGAGGCTACCGACCAGCAGAAGCATCAGTATGGCCGGGAAAATACTCTCAATGCCCGACACAACATGCTTGAGTAGATGGCTCCAACTCCGTCCGGACTTGAAACCAAGCCCCATGGCGAAGGCACTGCACAGAACGAGAACCAGCTGGGAAGGGCCACCCAAAGAGTTGCCCTCGAAGTAGATGACATTTAACGCCAGTCCGGCGATCAAAAGAACGACAGGCAATAGCGAAACCAAAATCCCTGGTTCGTTTAACGTGTTATTCGGTGACATATCAACTCATATCAAGGCTGGAACGTTGTACCGAAGCGGAGTAGCGTAGAATCCGCCACAAGCCCAGCGAAAACAGCGGCACAATAAAAATAGCAATGAAAACCCAGGTCAAAGCGGCGTACCCTTCGGCAATCAGCCGAACCACTCCAAATTGATCAGCAAGCACCATGGCTAGTACAAGAAGCAGTAGCGCAACGGCTGGCCGGAGCCAGCGAGGTAATCCTCTGCCACTTTCGCGATAGCTCGACGCAAACCGCTCGTTGATCGCATGAATATACGCGCTGCCAGTTTCTATGAAGGTGCCAAAAATTACGACCAGAAATATGGCCGTAAGCCATTCACAATTGAGCTTACGCATCATGAAGTCCGTTGGGACCGACTCACCGAGAACTTCCGGGTACACCGCAAGCATCGCCAGGTATAGGAACAGTGCGGGCAGCATGGTCAATGGCCCGGCCATCAAGCCAGCCAGAATAGCCTCACGACGACCCTCCATACGCCGGGCGCAAAAGAGAATAGCGGGTAACGCAACAATGTTGTATCCCACATAAACTAACCCGCTGGACACTGCATTCAGGGAAGGAGTCGATGTAGCCAGCGCCGGAGGGACCTCCTCGCCAAACGACATAAGAAAGATCAGCAAGAACAGTCCGAAAGTCAGATAGAGAACCAGCGACCAAGATGCGAGCACACGCTCTATTAAGAGCGAACCTCGGAACACAAGATAAGTGATAGCCAGCATCAACAGAGCCGTACCAAGAATTGCTGGCGCATCGAGGTATTGCCTAACCATCTCCCCAGCAGCAGCACCAAGAACGGAAAGCACCAGTATTGCCAGGATAAAGTAAGCAAGCTCGTAAATTCGCCACCCCGGCCCTATCAACCTGATGAAGAAGTCCCGGTAGTTGTAACTTTTGCCAATCCTTGCAAACTCAAAGCACAGCATGGCAATCAGACTAAACAGCACAGTCGCCACTAACATGCCGATCAAACCATTCACTGGCCCCAGGGATAGAAAAAACTCAACAATCTCTCTGCCAGTAGCATAGCCTCCGCCAATGACCGCTGACTGGAGCAGTAGGCCAGGAAATAGAACACTAGTCAGACAATGCCTGTTCATGCTGCGGGACTCATGAACTAACCCCACAGCCCCGCTGATGGCGGCAAAACATTGCCATCTGAATAGACCAGCCCTGGAGGCCGGTCGGCTGTCAGAAAAGTCGGACCGTCAAGATCCACATAGGAACAGTACTGGCCTATTAGAAAGGCGGGCGCCATGGAGAGCGAGGAACCTATCATGTTGCCCACCATCAGCTCGAGGCCCTGGTCCCTCGCCCCCTGCGCAAGCTCCAGCGCCTCTGTCAGACCACCGGTTTTATCCAGTTTGATATTAATCATTTGGTAGCGGCGTGCCGCTTCAGCCAGCTCTGACGTATCCAGGCAAGACTCATCCGCACACAGCGGTAGCGGCGAGTCATAGTTTTCCAGCTCAGCGTCTTCGCCCCGAGGTAATGGCTGTTCGATCATTTGCACGCCCAGATCGGCAAAACTCGGGGCCAGCTCGTGCAGTTGCTCGAAGTTCCAGCCCTGATTCACATCCACCATCAAGTTGGCTTCAGGTCGGGCGGCTCGCACTGCCCGGATACGCGCCAAGACATCCACACCATCCAGCTTTACTTTCAGATTGGGGTTGCCAAAGGCTCGCGCCTGCTCTGCCATACGCTCAGGTGTATCAATTCCCACGGTGTTAACCGTCTTAAGCGGTCTGGGAGCTTGTCCAAGCAATGACCAGACGGAGGTATATCCACATTTCGCCTCCAGATCCCAAAGCGCACAGTCAATAGCGTTGCGAGCACCACCCGCAGGCAAGAGACTCCGCAAGCCAAGGCGGTCGATGCCTGACTCTACGGCCTTCGTGACTGACCGAGCCTGATCCAGCATGGACTCACCCGTTTCGCCCAGATAGTACACCCCCGCGCCTTCTCCTCTACCCAAGCAACCGTCCTGTTCAATGGTGACGTAGAGCAGGTCCATGGACCTCACGGTATGCCCCGTAATAGTAAAGGGAGATTTCAATGGCCAGTTTTCGAGCGCGCAGGTCAGCTTTCTCATGCCGCTCCCACCTCAGTGGGCGGCACCTCTAAAAGCTCTTCCACAATTGCTTCACAACCCTGAAGTATCGGATCTATACAGGGGAGGCCGATGTCCTGTTGCATTCGTTGCAGGTAGGCGTGGCGCTCAGAAGCCTTGAGCCCTGAGGTATTAATGCTGATGCCCACGCAACGAACAGACGGATTGGTGAGGCGGGCGCAAGCCAGATTCAGATCAATACATTCGGCCAGAGACGGTAGACGCAGATCGTGGCAGCTGTCGATGTGGGTTTTACCTGCTTCATGGCAAACAACGATGGCGTCGGGTTGAGAGCCGTGCAGCAAACCCAGGCTAACCCCGGCATACGATGCATTGAACAGAGAGCCCTGTCCCTCGATGACATCCCAGTGGTCCGGCGTGTTATCCGGCGAAATAGTTTCTGCCGCACCGGAGATAAAATCTCCAGGTACAGAGTCGATAGGAATGCCGGCCCCGGCGATCATGATCCCGGTCTGGCCAGTTGCTCGAAATGTAGCGTTAACACCTCTGGCAACAAGTGCACGACTCAATGAAAGTGCAGTGTATTTCTTGCCGGCCGCACAATCGGTGCCCACGGTCAACAATCGTCGGCCACTGCGTTTTCGTCCGTCGCCAACGGGTAGCTCCAGCGGTGGGACTCTGACATTCACCAACGCCGACCCGGAAGCGGCTGCGGCCGCGCTTAAACCAGGTACGTTTTCCAGACGATGATGCAAACCGTTAACAATATCCACCCCAGCTGTGGCGGCCTCAAGTAGCACATCTACCCATTCCGCTCCGATGGCACCACCGACCGGCGCAACACCGATAACGAGACTGCCTACCCCAGCATCGACCGCCTCTGCGACAGTTAGATCCATCACTCCCAGATCAAGCGTATTGCCGGGAAAGCGCAGCTGGCCCGCCACTCGCTCGGGACACCATTGTGCGATACCGGATGCTGTCTTGGCGAAAGTTAGTCGGGATTCGCCACCGAGAAACAACAGATAAGGTGTACGGAGTTCAGGAAGCATGCTGAATCTCCCTAGTCGCGAAGTGCATCAAGCACAACCTGGCTTTTCGCAACACAACCGAAAACACCGTCTTCGACGGTAACCATGTGCACCGCCGCTTCGTGAGCATAGCTGTCACCACTTGCGCAGGCGTCCTCTATCAACAAGCATTGGTACTTGCGATCGTTAGCTTCGCGCAAGGTAGTGTGCACGCAAACATCCGTAGTTACGCCCGTAAACATGAGATGGCTAATGCCCTTGGAACGTAGCACCAGGTCCAGATCTGTTTGATAGAAAGCGCTGTTGGCAGTCTTATCAATAATCACATCATGCTCATCCGGCATCAGCTCTGGTGCGATACTGTGACCTCCAGAGCCCCGCAGGAAAGTGTCATCTCCGTTGGGGTTCAAGGCGATACCTGAACGTTCGCTGCGCCAGCGATCATAGGGTGTCACATCAGCCAGGTCTCTTCGGAACCCCTGGCGGGTCCACACGACGAGGCAGCCTGCCAATCGGGCGGAATCTGCTAAATTGCTCACATTGGGTACGATCTCGCGTAAGGCCGAATTGTCGTAGCCCTTACGGGCCAGATAGCCCTGACTCGAGATGAAATCTACCTGCATATCAATTACGATCAGTGCAGTAGTGCGCGGGTTCAACTTACCGGTGTAGGGGAAATTGAAGGGATGTGCTTCGATCATAGTTTCTTTCATACTCCAGATCGTCTTTTATATATCGTGAACTAAGGCTTTCCGGACCTCTTAACGGAACCGGAGCGCCTACGCCATCGGAAGTTGTACTTAAGCTTAACCACGCCCACGCGAGAGTTGTATATCACGAATATAGTGGGTCGACCGGAAACTGGTCCGAATGACGAAGAAACACAAAGAATCTACTTTGAGTCGGCCACCCAATCCCGACGGAGAGTTAGTCGCCGAATTTGCCGCAAAGCTACTAGCTGCTGTACAACAGCAAAACGGTCTCGAAATTCTCTGTCAGGAGCTGGCGCGCTTTGGCCCCTTTGAAAATTTTATTGTCTATCTATTTCGTGGCGAGGAAGAACCGGAACTAATCTACGGCAATCGCATAGAGTCATTCCGCAACAGCATGCAGGACTATATCCATGGCCTGTTTACCCTGGATCCCTTTTTTACACTCACCAAAACCCAACGTACTGGCCTGTTTCGCATGCAGGACATTATGCCGCCGGCTTTCCCTGAATCGGAGTATTACAATCACTTCTATCGCTACACCAATGTAGCCGATGAGTTACGCTATGTGGTCGCGTTATCAGAAGGCAGGTCTGTACATGTATTCGTGGAGAGGGAAGGCAGCGGGAACCGTTTCAGCCCAGACGCCGTCCGGGCCTTACACTGCCTGAAGACTCTTATTGTCACCTTTCTCGGCGAACATCTCACCTGGCTAACCAGTTCTCCGGATTACGCGAGGGACACCCAACCGCGGTATTTCGATCTTCAGGAACAGGTGAGAAAGATGAAGCCGGACACACTCACACCTCGGGAAGTGGATACCGTTGAGCTCATGCTAAAGGGGCACTCCACCAAATCTATCGCGCAGGTACTAAGCATCGATCACGGTACTGTTGCCAATCACAAGCGTAATCTCTACGCCAAATTGGAAATTCACTCTCAGGCAGAGCTATTCAATTTGTTTCTTTCCAGCCTTGTAGACAGGGGCCTGTAAGGGACAAGCTGTCACGGAAATTTGAAGCCAATCAAATTCCAGTGGTAAGCCATCCATACAAATCCAGCGCTAGCAAGTGAATAGGGAATTATCGCCAGACTCTGCGCCCTGCCCACTTCGCCGCGAACGACGCACAAGCCTAGAATCGCATTACTGGCCGCCAGCAAAGGCAGCAGCCCCAGAATTAACCACAGGCCTGCGACGAAACTAGTGGGGAAGGCATTTGCGAGTACGATAGGGCTGGTGTCGAATAAGCGGGTCACCAGGTACAGGGCCAGCAGGCAACCTATTGAAACGACCGCGTTCACACGCAGGCTGGCACACAACACCATAGGCAATAAACGATCTTCCGACCAATAACGTATGGTTCGCACAATAACCACGAAAAAACCGCCAATTATCACCGCAAGCAACAGCCGCTGAGTAGTTAGCCGATCGATCCAGGGGACGCGCTCAAAGGAACCCATCCCCTCAAGTCCGATCACCTCGCCCTCACTATTTCGTACAATTTCGATAACATCATTGCCGCTACTCTCTCGGAAGACATCCTTCTCAACGGCAGTAAATTTCAGAATTTCACCAAAATCATCAATTTCTAATTGCCCATCTTCGCCAACACTGATCCGAAGCTCTTTCGGCAGCACCAGCATTTTCTCGTTAGTAGTATGGGCCCGACGGGAGCTCCGATAAGTGCCAGCAATTGCCTCCAGCTGAGTTGCCTGTATAGGGAAACCTGCGACGTCTGGAGTTATTGCCGGAAAGTAACGATCCATGAATTCCACGATGAAGTCTCTGGGCAACTGGCCGGCCTGGGCTGTATTCACCGAAAACAGAAAGCCGACACGGGTAGCCGGCATCACCAACAGTTCGGTATGGAAGAAGGGTGTGTCTCCACCGTGTCCGAAAAGCGTCCGGCCGTTCACGTGGTATTCCTCAAAACCCAAACCAAAACCAGGCAGGTATTGTCCTGGACGATAAGCAGTGGTCATCATCTGTCCCAGCTCGAGGGAGCCAAGCACCCTGCGTCCGTCAAGACTACCGCCATTGGTCAGCATTTGAAGAAATCGAGTCATGTCATGCAACGTGGAGCTGATAGCTCCAGCAGGCCGATAATTACCCAGATATTCCATCCATCCAGTGGCCAACGCGTCACCCTGCAGTTGATGACCCCGTGACAAACGTGCCTCCAGAGACGCTGGCAGCGGCTCACTGAACGTGCTCGACTTCATATTCAGAGGAGCGAAAATGAAGCGCTGGACGTATTCCTCAAACGACAGTCCCGACACATTCGACACTATCAGGCCCGCTAGAGCAGCTCCCCAATTGGAATAGGCCGACGCCAGAGGGAGAGCAGCTTCTCCTACTGGCCGTACACGTGCAGGCATGTGCTGCTTTAGCGCACTCGATAACGGTAATATCTGCCCGGGGTCCCGAACGATTAGAAACCCGGCCCAGCCGTCCTCAAACCCGGCTGTATGAGTCATCAGGTGCCAAAGTGTCACAGGCTTCTCGAACGTATCAGGGATTTGGAACTGAGTCAGATAGGCGTTCACATTGACATGCAAATCCAGCCTGCCCTGCTCAACCAGTTGCATTACCGCGATCCAGGTGAATAGCTTGGAGGTAGAACCCAATCTGAACAGCGTCTCCCTCTCGTCCACCCCTCTGCCTGTTGTGATGTCCGCGCTACCGTAGCCCTTAAGAAAAAGAGCTTCACCGCCCCGAACTATCGCGGCCATTGCACCTGCAAACGGTGCCAGCTCATTCTGCTCCCTGACAAAGGAATCCACGAAGTTTTCGATATCCTCCGATTCCAACTGAGCCCCGTTCTGGGGGATGGGTGCCCATGCTGATGGTGCGGCCCTCTGTAGCAGCGCAGGAGCCGAAACAGTGGAGGCCACTGAGCTAACGGACGCAAGGGCGGCCAGGAACGCACATAGGGTACCGAACACAAGGTGGCAGATAGACATCGATCGCTTGAACTGTGGCGACGGTTTCATATTCTTCCCGGGCAATACTATTGCACCTGCTTGCTGTACATTGAGCTGGTACCACGGAGTCTAGCGTTTCCCCTCCAGGCACCGGAATGTCATATCTATGACATTCCTCACTGAGGTTATAACCGCCATAGTCAGGCACCATCGAAACTTCCAGCCCACCACTCTCGCCCAGACATTCCAGGAGCAATACCCATGCCCGACAACAGGAACTGGAGAAAGCCCTCCCTCGCTCGCTGCATCGCTCAGGGAATTACCGCGCTGGTGTTTAGTACAGGAGTGTACGCCACGCCGGGCTCCGGCGAAGTGTACGATGTACTAATCAGGGGGGGCACTGTCTACGATGGTAGCGGTCAGCCAGCTTTTCGCGCCGACGTCGCTATTGAGGACGATAAAGTAGCGGCTATTGGCGACCTCGTGGAGGCTAAGGCCAAGCGCGTAATCGACGCCAGTGGCAAGGCGGTGAGCCCGGGATTCATCAACACACTGAGCTGGGGAGTCAAGAGCCTGATCATTGACGGACGCGCTATCAGCGATGTCACTCAGGGCATAACGCTGGAAGTCTTTGGAGAGGGCCACTCCATGGGCCCGCTCAATGACAATACCCGCGAGGAACTGGCAGCCGCTTTTGAAATTGTTGATCCTCCCTGGACGACGCTGGGTGGCTACCTTGAGTTTCTGGAGGCAAGAGGCGTCTCGCCGAACATCGCCTCCTTCATCGGGGCCACTACACCGCGTGTGTACGTGCTTGGCCAAGGCAACATCAAGCCCAATACAGAGCAACTGCACGCTATGCAGGAGCTGGTTCGCGAGGCCATGCGCGAGGGCGCTCTGGGTGTTGCCTCAGCACTGATTTATACGCCCGGATCCTTTGCTGAAACCGACGAGTTAGTCGCCCTCGCTACTGCTGCCGCCGAATTCAACGGGCTATACGCCTCTCATATCCGGGGCGAAGGTGAGACATTATTTGAATCAGTGGACGAACTGATCACTATTGCCCGCAAAGCAAGGATCCCAGCGGAAATTTACCATCTGAAAGCAGCACACCCGGAAGTATGGGCACGTTTTCCTGAACTGATCGAAAAAATCGAAACAGCCCGAGCAAACGGCTTGCGGATTACGGCCGACATGTATCCCTACGCCGCGGGCAGCACCGGCCTTGATGCAATTTTCCCACCTTGGGTCAGGGAAGGCGGCTATGAAGCATGGGTGAAGCGTTTACAGGACCCTGCCATTCGCCTGCGCATCAAAGAAGAAGTATCCCAACCCTCGCAGGACTGGGAGAACATGTATGCTGCGGTAGGTCCAGAGAAGATATTATTGGTAGGTTTTCGCAATCCGCAGCTTAGGCTATACGCAGGCAAAACACTTGCTGCGGTGGCAAAAGAAATGAACCTTGGGCCCGAGGAAACTGCCATGAAACTGGTAGTCGAAGATGGCAGTCGCGTAGGCGCCGTCTATTTCACCCAGTCGGAGGACGTTGTTCGGCAGGTTGCTGTATTACCGTGGGTCAGCTTTTGCACCGATACCGAGACCGTCGCCGCCGAAGGGGAAACGCTGGACAATAGTATTCACCCCCGCGGCTATGGGACTTTCCCGCGGGTACTGGGTCGTTTCGTCCGCGATGAGGGGTTAATGCCACTGGAGGAAGCTATTCGTAAAGCGACAGCCTTACCAGCAGAGAATTTGAAAATCCGGCAACGCGGTAGGCTGGAGACCGGCTATTTCGCTGACGTTCTGGTTTTCGATCCAGCTGCTATCGTCGACCACGCCACATTTGAATCTCCCCACCAGTATTCAACTGGCGTACAGCACGTTTTCATCAATGGTGTTGAGGTGATACGGGACGGCAGCCATACCGGCGCCACACCCGGCCGCGTAGTGCGTGGCCCTGGCTGGATCGGTTGGAATGAAGAATGAGTCTGACAGGGGCAGCTCAACACCGACCATCTGGTTCTATGAACAGGTCTGAATCATTAGGTGCCGGGCGAAGAATACAGCGTGTAGTCCAAATTTTTTGTCTGGCAGCTGTCAGTCTGTCGACTGCAGAAACACGCGCCGACGAATACGCTACAACCCTTCCGGGAATCAATAGTGAAAGCCGCATTACATTGGCCACATTGACCAGTGACTTCCAAAAAACGCATGGATTAGCAGGCCTGGCCATGGCTGTGGGCACTACCAACGGCGACCGTGTCCTCTTTACCCACGGCATGGCCAATCTCGAACTTCAGGTCGCCGTATCCGCTGACACACGCTTTCGAACAGCTTCAGTGAGCAAGTGGCTAACCGCCGTCGCTGCCTTAAAACTCGAAGCTGTTGGAAAACTGGCACTGGATGCCCCGATACAGGACTACTGCCCACAGTATCCGGTCAAGCAATGGCGAATGACGACTCGGGAATTACTCAATCACACCGCCGGCGTCAGGCACTACATCACGTTAAATGGTGAAAATCCGGAGACCGACGAACAACGCGCACTGCTGAACGAGCGAGACGCCGCTGAACTCAGTGCAGCAGTATTGCATTTTGACAGCGTCATCGATGCACTCGACATTTTCAAACACGACCCCCTACTGTACAAACCGGGCACCCAGCAACACTACACCTCACCGGGCTATCGAGTACTGGGCTGTGTGATAAGCGGCGCCAATGGCACCTCTTACAACCAGGCCATGCAGGAGCTGGTTTTCGACCCCGCCAGGATGACGGCCACAACTATGGACGACACCACCAGGCTGATACCAGGACGAGCAGCAGGCTACCGGCGTACCACAAGCGGGAAGCAGGTCCCAGCAGAGTATGTGGATTTAAGCGGCAACGTACCTGCCGGGGGCCATTTATCCACCCCCGACGACCTGGTCAACTTCGGCCTGAGCTTGCTAGAGGGGAAACTTCTCAGCGAAAAATCCCTGAATCTGATGTCCAACGGCTCGCTCGCTACCGCGCTCACAAAGCGGATTCAGGTCGGACCCATCAACAGCAGTCATTACGCCTCCGGAGTAATGGTCGTAGAACAGGGCGAGCATACGCTTTGGTACCACTCAGGTGCACAACCCGGCGCTCGCAGTATGTTGGCAGTGATGCCCAATGCGGCCCTCGTGGTGGCCATCCAGGTAAACGATGAGGGTGTAAACCGCGCCCAACTCGTCACCTACACCAGCCAGATAATTGCGTCTATTACAGGCGTGCATTTCAATTTACTACTTCGCTGAGCAGGTGAACAAAACCGAAACGTTTCCACGCCATCTATCACATTCATGCTATTTACCATTTTCATGCATCTGTCATATTCGATCGGGAATCACACATTCTCCGGGAAACTGAGGAACGATCATGAAAAAACCTACAAGTAAAACCAAGCCTATTCCCATTACCTTGCAAAGCCTGCAGGGCCCGGCCATCGCGTTGAGTGCCTTCCCCATGATGCTGGCCGCCACTGTTGCCGGCGCCCAGTCCACCGCGAGCAGTAATCAAGCCGTGTTGGAAGAGGTCGTCGTCACTGCAACACGCCGCAACCAATCGGTGGTTGAGGTGCCATACAACATTCAAGCCATCACTGGGGCCCACCTGGACAAAATCGGCGCGACCGAATTGAGCGATTTTGTCAGAACCGTACCCGGTCTCAGTTTTGTTGATCGAGGACCGTCCTATGGGATGGACCTGGTTCTGCGCGGACTCCGTACCTCCACAGTTTCTTCCACCATTCAGCGCACCACTTCTGTATACATCGACGATGTGGAAATCCCCTCAAACTTTGATCCGCATCTGGTGGATATCGCACGCATTGAAGTTCTCAGAGGTCCTCAAGGTACCCTATACGGTAGCGGCGCCATTGGAGGCACGATTCGCTATATAACCGAGAGGCCCCGCTTCGATGAAACCTCCGGTAGTCTCCAGGCCTCTGTGGGCAGCACCGAGGAGGGTGGAACCAACTATGGCGTCAAGGGTTTGGTGAACTTACCGATTTTTGAAGACTGGCTCGCGTTCCGTGGCGGACTCGCATACAACGACAACTCTGGTTTTATCGACAACAAACGTCTGGGCAAGGAAGACATAGACGGGAATCAAACACTCACCGGACGCTTCGCCCTCACCGCAACCCCCACTGATCACCTCAGTATTACGCTGAGCCACCTGCTCCAGAACAACACGTTCGATTCAGATACCGTGGCTTTCGAAAATGTTGGCAAGTATGTCAATACTGAATACTTCATTGGCGGTAGCGACCGCGACGAATCTGTCAGCAATCTGAACATCAGCTATGACTTCGGATTCGCTCAACTGACCTCCAGCACCTCGAACCGGCAGAAGGATGCTAAAACCACCCGCGATATTACGTCACTCGTTAGAGACGTGATTTACGCCAGCTTCCTCCCACCGGAAGCGCTCCCTGAATTCACATCCTTCACCACCCAGGACATCACAGAGGACTACTGGTCACAGGAAATCCGATTGGTCTCCAACGGTGACTCCAGACTCAGTTGGATTGGCGGGCTCTACTGGGAACAATTGGACCACAAAACCGAATCACAGGAAGAGGTCCCCATTCCCTTCCCCGGCCAAGCCCAGTTCGAAGAACTCATCGGAGCGAAAATTACTGATACCTACGATTACTACTTCCAGGGTGAAGAAAACTTCGAGCAGGTCGCCGTTTTCGGTGAGCTTGGCTACGATTTCACTACGCGACTGAACGTTTCATTGGGCGCGCGATATTTTGAGTACAAATCCGAAGTCGATTTCTATGCCATCGACCAGTACTTCGGCGGCCGCAATCCAGACGGCACAGCTCGTACCGAGCCCTACCCAGATGAATTTAGCGTTGCGGAGGCAGAGTTTGAGGACACAATTTTCCGCCTCAATGGCTCTTTCCAGCTGAACGACGACTCATTGGTATACGCCACCGTTGCCGAGGGCTATCGTCCCGGCGGTTACAACCTGGTGGGAGAGAACACCGGAATCTCGCCCGACCAATTCCAATACGATCCAGATTCCATCGTGAACTACGAAGTGGGCTACAAGTCAGACTTCCGTGAGCAGGGTGTTTTCTTTAGCGCCGCTCTGTTCTACATCGACTGGGAAGATATCCAAACTAATGTCAGGACATCCACCGGCTTTGCCGTGGCGGGGAATGCCGGCAAAGCCCATTCCAGCGGTGCCGAAATTGAAATACAGGCACGGGATGTAATGATCGAAGGCATGGACCTGTTCGCGACTTACTCCTTTACCAGTACTGAACTTGATGAGACGGTTGGTGGCCTGGGTTTTGATGGCGACAGCGCTCCTTACGTCCCGGAAAATAGTGGGTCACTAGGATTCGACTACAACTTCCTGCTGGGAAACAACCTGGACGCAGGTATCAACTTCCTGGCCACCTACACGGGGGGTTCAGCAACAGACTTTGGTGCCACTCGTCCAACTTTCGACGACGTAGCTGTGCCCAATCCTGATTTCCTCAACCTAGACGAATATTGGTTGCTGCGATTATCGGCTCGTATTGGTAGCGGACCTTGGTCTGCCCGAGTCGACGTCGATAACCTGCTCAATGAATACGCCGACCTGAGCCGGTTTTATGAGGCGGCAAACTCTCAGTATCAGGACCCCTACATTTACAGGTCTGTTAACAGACCTCGCACGATCTCGTTCAATGCACGCTACGAGTTCTGATTGAATAACAGGACGATCTTTTCGCCCTGACCTGCCATGGTCAGGGCGACGTTGCTCTCACTGGGGAAAGCCCTTTATTGACCCTGATGTACCCTCGAAGATTGCAGCATGGTTTTTTTACTGGCAGAGTCCCAGAAAATCACGTTGTACTGAATCTGCGCGAGACTACGCAAGCTATTCAGCACAGCACACAAGATCGACTCCTTCCCCTGCTTTTCAGCGACAGGAACTGTCGGGCAATCGACATAAATCAATAAGATCCGGCCAATGATCGAGCCAGCAGCAATGGTGGTTGAAGCCGGGGAGCACAACAAATCGTGCGTCGGGGACGCGTGCCCGAAACCCCAGATTAACCGCGGCAGGTACCTCCAAATCAAATTCACCCATCAGATGAACCTGACGCAAACCGCCAGTCCAATCGGTCACCCGTGCCGGATCGAGGGAGTCAGACAAGGGTGTGTACTGGTGGTAAGCGGCCCACGCTGCAACATCCAACGGCGAAGCCAGTGTTACCACCTCGACCTCCCCCGTTAACTCCCTCGCCACTAGCAGCGCCAGCGTGCCTCCGCCGCTGTAGCCAATCAGCCGTAATCGGGCTTGCGGATGCCGCGCCTGTAGAACGCCAACAACGGCCACCAGGCTTTCTACCACATCCGACGAGAACCGCGCACTGGTCCACCAGAAAGGGCTACAGGGCGGCTCGGAGGCAGTACCGTGATAACAGGGGCGAGCAACATAATAGGCAGCCGCTGTATCTTTCAGCATGAGTGACAACGCCAGGTCTGAGTCAGCCGTGGGGTCAGTACTCACCCGATCCCGGGCAAGCCAGGCCGCCCCATCGCCCCCAAAATAGATATTCAAATGGGCTAATACAGGCTGTACGCGCCCATACACCACATGCCGGAATTGTGTTCCAGTGATCACCTCCTGCTGCGCGCCAGCCGCTGTTGCCCGCGCACGATTCTCCTGGACAGGGCTTGACACACAACCCACCAGCGTCAGCACGACCGCAGTGATCGAGGGGGCGAAGAAACAGGTGTACGTTTTCACTCGGTCAAAAATGGCAGGCATCTCCACATTGAGGACCCCAGCAACCGCGTCTACACTTTAGTCGATACCGGGGTTCACGGCGATTCCCGTACTCCCCCTGCGGGCAATCCCTCCCGGCTAGTTTCCGGCACGCCAGTGCCCGGCCACGGAAGAGCGGGAGGTTGCCATGCCCCGGAAGACCAGAGTTGCAGCTACTCTCACCATCACCACTTTGTTGGCCGCACCTGTAGTGGCCCAAAACCAGCTGGAGGATGCTGTCAGCGCAGCGGATGACAGTACCGACCTGCAGGTGCAAACGGCAGCGGGCGTGCAGGCCACCTGTTTGCAACTCGTGGCGTTTGACCCGGCAGAAAATACGCCACAAGCGGATTTATTGAACCGCTGCGGTGAAATGGTCCGAACCGGCTTTGAACTGGTGGGACAGGACGACGCCGGCAGAAGCTTCAACTGGACCAACAACGAACTGGCCGCTTCCATGCAGCAGCTCAGCGGCGAGGAGCAGGCCTCACAAAGCCGGCTTGCCACTGAGAGTTCCAACGGCCAGTTTGCCAACCTCGCCCTGCGCATGGACGCCATCCGCAAGGGCGCGCGCTTTTCCGCCGGTGGCATGAGCCTCGCCCTGCAGGGAGCGCCGGTGTTTGGTGGCAACGCGGGTGAGCACAGTGACGGTGGTGGCTGGAGCTGGTTTTTGAACGGCGCGGCCGGTTTTGGTGATCGCGATGCTACGCGGCGCGAGGACGAATACGAATACGACGCCTACGGTGCCACCTTCGGTGCAGACTTCCGCTTCGACTCCGGCCTTGTCCTGGGCGCCGCCTTTGGTTACTCCGACTTCGAAGTGGACTTTCAGTCGTCCTCCGCCTCCTCCTCCCGCAACCTGACTCGCACAGTTTCCGGCGGCAGCACTGAGAGCGACGGGTTCAGCGTGTCAGGATATGGCGTCAATCAAATCGGCCGCTTCTTTGTGGAGGGAGTTCTGACCTGGAGCAACAGCGATTTCGACACCCGCCGCCGGGTGGCCTATAGCGCAGGGCCGGGTTCAAACAATCCGGGTGAGGACCGCACCATGCTCGGCAGCACCGAGAGCGACACGTTGGCAATCGGCGCCAGTATCGGCACCCCCTTCGACTTCGGTGCTGCCAGCCTCTATGTGGAAGGCGGACTCAACTACCTCGATCTCAGTATCGATGCCTACGAAGAGATCGACACCACCACCAATGGCGGACTCAATCTGGGCTACCACAAGCAGGACGTGGACTCCCTCCAGTCGCGCGTGGCCGCCACTCTCGACTACCGCTGGAGCACCAGCGCCGGCGTGATCATTCCTTATGTGAGCGCGGACTGGCGCCACGAATTCAGCAATGACTCGGAGGTACTGCGCACTTACTACGCGGCGCACGAAGCGGTGTTGTCGGAGCTCACGCTGGAAGTGGTCACCGACGACCCCACCGAGGACTTCGTCGAACTGGGCCTGGGCATTAACGCCGTGTTTGCCAATCGCTTCACTGCTTTCATCGATTACCGCACTAGCCTCGGCATCGACGACACCAGCGCCAACCTCATCACCCTCGGCATCCGGGGCGCCTTCTGACCGCGGCGGATGTATGTATCGCGCCCACGACCACGCCCCTATGCCACCGCCCACTGAGGACGAGGCCTCGAGTCACGCGCCGCGCGAGCCGCTAGCCGTCGGCCAACTCGTCTCTGGCCGCTACCATCTGGACCAGTTAATCGGTGAAGGCGGTATGGGACAGGTATTCCTCGCCACCGACACCCTGTACAAAGACGGTTTCGGCGATCGCAAGGCCCAGGTTGCCATCAAGTTCCTCGGGCAACGCTTCGCGGAGCACAGCGCATCGCGCGTGGCGATGCAAAGGGAGGCACGCCGTTCGCAGGAGCTGTCCCATCCGAATATTGTGCGCGTATACCACTTCGATCAGCACGGCGACCAGACCTACATGATCATGGAGTACATGCAGGGGCAATCGCTCGACGCCGTGCTCGCTCACTCGGCACCCCTACCCCTGTCGCGCGCCCTAAACCTGCTGCAGGGCATGGCCGCCGCGCTGGATTACATGCACAGCAAACAACTGGTGCATTGCGACGTAAAGCCGGCCAATGTGTTTGTGGAGCGCGGCGACGTGGTCAAAGTGCTCGACCTAGGCATCGCCCGACTGGCGTCCACCGCGAACACCACTGTGGTTGAGACCGAGTTCGACGCCGGCTCCCTCGGCGCCTACACCCCCGCGTATGCCAGTTGCGAAATCTTCCAGCGTCTGCCACCACACCCTGCAGATGACGTTTACGCGCTGGCCTGCATCGCCGTGGAGTTGTTCACCGGTGCGCACCCTTTCGGCGGCCTCACCGCACCCGAGGCGCGCGACCAAGCCAAATCCGCGCCCACCATTGCCGGTTTCAATCGCCGCCAGCAGCAAGCGCTCGCCAGGGGGCTGGACTTCCAACGCGCACAGCGAACCGACAGCGCAGGGGCGTTTTATCAGGGCCTGTTGGATCGGGAAGCCAGTCAGCGATTTCGCCAGCGACTGCTGCGCGGTGTAGCCCTGGGGGCGTTAATCGCTGCGATGGTGGGCGCCGGGATTGCGCTGCGTGACCCGGATCCGGACATCCTCTTTCTCAACAGCCTGACCCCCAAAAATCCACCGCCACTGGACGACGCTGGACTCGCCCGCACCCAGCGCTGGCTGGAACAGGGGCAGGCCTACCTCGAGATTGCCCGCCGGGAATTTACGCAGGGGCGCATCCCCGCCGCTCACCACATCCTCGCCGGCGGCGCGGACAATGCCTTATGGGCCTTCCAGGAAACCGCAAAAGCACTGGACTCACCGGAAGCACGCGACGGGGTTTTGTCAGTGGTAACAACCTACGCCGACTGGAGTCGCGAGTTGGCCAGCACACAACCGCAGGCTGCCCTGTGGATGGCCTGCCAGGGCCTGAACATTCACCCCCGCCACCGCGCCTTGAATGAACTGGCCGGGCAACTGGCTGCAGATACCACCAACCCGGCTGAGGGCTACGGTTGTAAATCCCTGTTGCTCACACAACAGCCACCCGTTGATGGCAATGGGAGTTTTTGACGTGATCAAGCTGCGCATCTGCCTGCTGACAACGCTGCTGCTCACCCTGCCGCTGTCAGCCACCCTCGAACCCGAGGGGCTGAGCAAGAACTACAACGCCGTGGACGAAAACCAGCCTGTGCTATGTCTGCTGCCGGGGCGCGTACGTCGTCTTGGCGGTCAGATGGTGTATCAGGAACGGCGCCGGCCAGAGCAACTGCTCGCCACCGAATGTGAAATTCGCGGCGGCGAATACACCGTTTACGATCGCACCAACG
Organism: Gammaproteobacteria bacterium; assembly: GCA_030427085.1. GTDB lineage: Bacteria > Pseudomonadota > Gammaproteobacteria > Pseudomonadales > Halieaceae > JAUHXH01. Next base: position 124,348 of record JAUHXH010000005.1, read on the forward strand.
CCGAAACGGCGCTTGCCGTGTGGCTCGATCAGGCTAAAGCCGGGGATGCCACCGCCCAGCTATACGTGGGCGAGATTTACCAAAAAGGCTGGCTTGGCAGCCCCGACTACGCCGAGGCGGCGAAGTGGTACCAACAGGCCGCCGAAGAAGGTGATGCGCGCGCCCAACGCCGCCTGGCATATTTGTTTGAACAAGGGCTTGGTGTGGACCGCGACCCGCAGCGCGCCATGGGCCTGTGGCGTGATGCACTCGGCCTGCAGGACGAGGTCGTGCTGGCCTCCGTCGCCAGAGCCGATCAGTCTGCGCAAAGCCAACGCGTGGAACGCCTGCTGGCAGAGCTGGAACAACAGAACCTGGCCACCGGGCGCCTGCAGCGTTCGCTGGTGGATAAGGAAGCACAGCTGAACTCACAGGCCAGCCAGTTACAGCAAGTAAAAACGGATCTGGCCGCGTTACGGGATTCGACAACACCCGCCGACACCAGCGAAAACGAAGCACTGCAACAGCAACTGGCCGAACGGGAGGCTCAGGCCCTCGCCTTGCAGGACACCATCGACGTGCTGCAACTGCAGGTAGCTGCCGCCGAGCAACAGATTCAGGCCAGCAACCAGCAGGCCGATCTGCGCAAGCGCCAACTATTGCGCGCCCGGGAGGAAAACCAGTTGCTGGCAGCGCAAAGCGAACAACAGCAGGCCACCGCCGACGCCGCGTTGGCTCGGGAGGCAGAACGCAGCACTTCGCTGGCCCGGCAAATTCAAGCCAGCGAGAACCAGGCGGCGGCCGCGCAAGCCGAGCTGGAGGAGACCCGCGCCGAACTGGCAATGGCGTCTTCACAACTGGCGAGCCTGAACGACCAGGTCAACGAAAACGTGGAAGCGATCAAGGCGGCAATCCCCGACCCGCCACAGGAATGGCTGGAAGGAGGGCAACAGGCTCTACAAAATCTCCGTGAGCAGATAGCTGACCTGGAAGCCGAGCGCAACCAGCAAAACCAACACCTCCAGACGCTGCGCAACGAGCACGCAGAATTGACCCTGCAACTACGCGGCGAAAGCGAAACACGCCGCTGGCTGGAGGTTGAACTGGAAGCCGCGCGCAGTGAGGCGGCGCAGGCGCAGGAAGCCCTGCGCGCCACCGATCGCGCCCTTAGCCATGCGGAATTTGAGAAGGCCCAACTGCGCACCGATATGGAACGACTGGAAAGAGATTTGGACACAGAACGACAACGCGGCGATCAGGACCGCCGCAGCCTGCTCCAGGAACTCGAACGGCAGCGCAGCCAGTTAGCCAGGCTGGACTACAACGTTACCGACCTGCGCCGCCAGCGCGCACAACAACAGGCAACACTGGATGATTTAAACGCCCGTCAGGAAGGTGACCTGATCGCCATGCGTGGCCTCAGCCTCGGCAGCGAGATCGAACCCATCCCCCTGCCAGAGCGCACTCGCACCGGCCCCTACCGCGCGCTGATTATCGCCAACCACGACTACCGCTTCCTGCCCGATCTCACCACCCCGCCCAGCGATGCGCGCAAACTGAAGCAGATACTGGAACAGCGCTATGGCTTCGAGGTGGACCTGCGCATCAACCTCGATCGCAAAGGCATGTACCGCGCCTTACACTCGGTACGGCAATACGGCGAGAGTGAATTCGTGCTGCTGTACTACGCCGGTCACGGCAAGATGGACGAGTACGGTGACGGCTACTGGTTGCCCACCGATTACCGCGAGGGCGAGGGCTGGTCTGAGGCCGTGTCCAACAGCGAGATCACCCAAACGCTGAACCAGAGCCCCGCCAAACACGTACTGCTGGTGGCGGACTCCTGCTACGCCGGCGCGTTGTTACGCGAGAGCGGCCCGGTGGCCAGCGCCCAGGTGCCAGCGCTGATCGACTTCTGGTTGGCGAATCGCTCGCGTACCGCGCTCACCTCCGGCGGCCTGCAGCCGGTGCTGGACACCGGCCCCTCGGATAATTCGGTATTCGCCGGAGCATTACTGGCCGCGTTGCAACGGGCCCGCGGCGCCTTCAACGCCGAAATGCTGTACACCTTTGTGCACGATCAGGTGGTGCGCGACGCCGCGCAATTGGGCTATCTGGACCAGAAACCCCAGTTCGCCGCGATCGAGGATGCCGGCCACGAAAACGGCCAGTTTGTGTTTGCGCCGCGTGGCGGCTAAACCAGCAGGAACCCGGCAAGGACCGCCAGCGCCACAGCCACCCCCGCCCAGAACAAACGCCAGCGTTTACCCGAGGCGATTGCCTCGCTGCGCTCCGCCACAATCACCAGCGTGATGTTGTCCCGGCCACCGGATTTAAGGGCGGCCTGTAGCAGGTCATCGGCATGATGTTTGGGGTCGGTGCTGCGCGCCATCACCTGCGTCATCTGGCGATCGTACAACTCATCGGTCAGGCCATCGCTGCACAGCAACAGGCTCTCCCCCGGTTGCAACTCGCCAGTTGTCTTGCCCGGCCGCAGGTACTGATCTTCGGAAATACCGATGGACTGGGTGAGCACATGGCGCTGGGGATGATTAATGGTTTCTTCGAGGCTGATCTGGCCGCGGGCCAGCAATTGATTGACCCGGCTGTGGTCACGCGTGAGCAATTTCAGTCGACCGTTCCACAGATAGGCGCGGCTGTCGCCGACCCAGCTCAGTTCATAGCGGGCGCCCTGCATGCGCAGAGCCACCACGGTGGTGCCCATGGCGCCGTCGTCTTCGCTGGGTGGGTTGCGGGCAATCTCGGCGAGCACGGCATCGTGAGCGGCCAGTACGGCCTGTTCCAGAGTGTCACCGGCGGCAACGCGGTCGTGAATGGTGTCGCAAGCAAGGCGGCTGGCCACTTCGCCGTGAGCGTGGCCGCCCACACCATCGGCCACCACCCATAAGTTTTGCGCGGGGGCATCAATGTAGGCGTCTTCATTATGTTCGCGCCGCAGGCCGGCATGGGTGCGTGCGACGGATACGAGTTGCACCTGGCCTGTGTTGTCCCCGGATTGGACCATTGCGCCGAGTCACTCCCTGACTTGATCGCCTATGGATACTCCCGCCAGGGCCATTGGTCAAGCGCAGCGCCGACCTTTTCCGGTGGCGCGTGACCCAGTTCCCGCCGCCCCGTAAAAACAGGGCGTCGGGGTCAAACGGGACGGCTAAAGTTGCAGTTCCAGCTCCACGCCGTAAGTGCGCGGAATGCTGTACTGAAAACCGGCATTAGACAGATTGTAGACGATCTCTTCCTCGTCACTGAGGTTTTTCGCCCACAGGGAAACCTGCCACTGGGTAGCGCCCAGTTCCAGGCCCGACCAACTCACCCGTCCATTCAACAGGCCCAGATCATTAACCGGCAATCCCATCCCGGGCTGGGAAAACACCTCGTCACGCCAGGCGTAGTCGAGGTGGAAATTCATCACCGATCCACCCGACAGCAACACGGCGTGATCCAACGCGAGTGAGAGTGCATTTTCCGAGGCGAAGGCGATGAAGGTAGAGTCGGAGATGTCCTGCCCGCGCCTGTCCACCGCGCTGGCCGGCGGGCCACCCAGCAGGAAGCTGTCGTCGGGCACGATCACATCGCTAAGGGAGGTATCCAGATAGCTGTAATTCACCGTGAGGGTGGTGGATTCGGTGAGCGCCGCGGTAACGTCGATTTCTATGCCATTGATTTCCGCTTCACCGGCGTTCACGTTTTCCACAAACGAGGCGAACATCGGTGGCTGCCCGGAGATAGTCAGGATGTAGTTGTCGTAGTTGGTAGCGAACAACGCCGCGTTCACCCGCACGCGGCGATCAAACATCTCGGATTTCAGGCCCAACTCGTAACTGATGTTGTCTTCCTCGTCGAAGGTCTGGCTGAAGTCCAGCGTGCGCTCGCCGGAACCACCGGCGCGGTAGCCGGTAGCGATGCGTGCGTAGGCGCTGATGTTGTCGCTAAAATCAAAATCCACCACCGCGGTGTAATCCGTGCGCTCATAACTTAGCGAGTTGGCGCCGGGCGGGAACTGTATCGTGGGGTTGGCAGGGTCCACGCCCCGAGTGGCGTCCCGTTCGTCCTCGGTGTAACGCAGGCCCAGGGTGAAGGACAATCGCGAATCGAGTACGGTCGGCGTGTAGGTGAACTGGCCGTAGATTGCTTTTGATTCAAGGCTGGTCTCGATAGTGTGAATACCGAGGTTGTTGCCGCCCAGCAAGATCGAGGTAGAGGCCAGCGGTTCCGCCAGCGCATCGAGGGAGAAACTGGCGCCGTTGGTGAACTGTTCCTCGTCCTTACTGCCGTCTTCATCGAAATAGTACAGCCCCACGATGTAATCCAGCCGCTGATCCAGCGCGGTGCCCAGCCACTGGAATTCCTGGCTGAAGGACTCGGTGGACCAGTCCAGCATAGTGGCGAAAAACAGGGTGTCGGACCAGTTCTGCCAGGCCAGCTCTTCCATGTCGCGGTAGCCGGTGATGGATTTCAGGGTCATCCCGTTACCCAGCAACCACTGCACGGTGAGATTGTGGCCAGACATTTCCGTGCTGGATTCCGGCAACACGTACTGATAAGGCTGCCCGCCCAGCAAGAGGTGAGTGGTCTCCTCCTGCCGGCCATTGCGGTTTTGCTGGTAGTACTGGGCCGTGCTGTCGATTTCCGAGCGGTCGTAGGCGTAGTCCACCGTGAGGTTGTCGGTGGCGTCCCAGGTGAGGGCAAAGCGCCCACCCTGCTGATCCTTGTAGTAGTAGTCGTTGCCGGGCTGCCCGTTCAAGCCGTTAGGACCGGTGTTTTCTACCCAACCGTCGCGCTTTTCCGTGTCGAAACTCAATTTGGTGCGCAGGCGATCGCCGAGGGGCACATCAAAATCCCCTCCGGCGCTGTACTGGCCGAAGTTGCCCACCCCCGCATTGAAGCTGGCACGAAATTCTTCCGCCGGTTTTTTGGTGATGAAATTGACCGCGCCGGCCGATGAGTTGCGACCAAACAGGGTGCCCTGCGGGCCGCGCAGGATTTCCACGCGCTCCAGATCCAGCACGTTCAGGGTGGCGCCAGAAGTGCGCGAAATGTAAACCCCATCGATGTAAATGCCGATGGGGTTGTCGATGGTGAGCGTCTGGGAGTCGGTATTGCCAAAACCGCGCAGGAACAGCGACACATTGCTGGTACTGGTGGGGAAGTCATAAGCCTGCAGGCTGGGCGCTTGCAGGGTCAGGTCACCCAGGGTCTGAATGCCCTGATTCTCCAACATGGATTCACTGAACGCCGCCACCGACAGCGGGGCGTCCTGAATCGACTCCACACGCTTTTGCGCGGTAACGATCACTTCTTCCAGCTGTTGGGCAAGCGTGGCGGGGGCCGCGGTGCCCATCGCGAGGGCAATGGCCGCTGCAAGCGGTGCTCGGATTTGTTGCTGACTCATACGACGACTCTCCACATTTTATTGGTATTGCTATTTGATTGCGGGCGCCGAGTATTCGGACGCGGAACATCTCATCGCAATATACAAAAAAAGCTTTTTGTGGATATCGGCCATATGATTTATATGGGGTCTAATTCTATATTTCTCCTTTATTTACAATGTGTTAGGCGAAAATAAAGCTGGTTTTTGAGGCTTGCCACAGTCAAATTGGTTCGGAAAATTGAACCAAGATCGACAACCTGCAAGCCCTACCCCGCCTGTCCTCCACTCGCAGGTGGACGGCTGAGCCCAACCGTGCCGCGTGGCTGTACGGGCCCGCCTGGTTTATGATTGCCCGCGCGAAGACACTCGGTTTTAACAGGCGATGGGAGCCCCAGTGCAGACAATTCTCGTGACCGGCGGTGCCGGCTATATCGGCTCACACACCTGTGTGGAACTGCGCGCCAGCGGCCACAACATTGTGGTGCTGGACAACCTGTCCAATGCCTCCGCCGAGGCACTCAAGCGGCTGGAGCAGATCACCGGCGATCCGGTGGCCTTCGTAGAGGGCGACATTCTCGACACCGCGGCACTGGCACAGGTGTTCGAGCAACACCGCTTCGATTCAGTGATTCATTTTGCCGGCGCCAAGGCGGTGGGCGAGTCAGTTAGCGACCCACTGAAGTACTACGCCAACAACGTGGCCGGATCGCTCAACCTGCTGCAAGCAATGGATACGGCCGGTGTGCGCAACATTGTGTTCAGCTCCTCCGCCACCGTATACGGCGAGGCGGAGACCGTGCCGATTTCCGAAGGCTCGCCCCTGCTACCCCCCACCAACCCCTATGGCCGCACCAAGCTGGTGGTGGAAGACATGCTGCGCGACCTCTGCGCGTCTGATTCCAACTGGAATGCTATACTGCTGCGCTACTTCAATCCGGTGGGCGCTCACGATAGCGGCCTGATCGGCGAGGACCCCACCGACATTCCCAACAACCTGTTGCCCTACGTCACTCAGGTGGCGGTAGGGAAACGGGAAAAACTGTCCGTGTTCGGTGGTGACTACCCCACCCCCGACGGCACCGCCATCCGCGACTACATCCACGTGGTGGACCTGGCCCGGGGGCACGTGAAGGCGGTAGATCATCTGGCGAGCAATCCCGGTGTAGACGCGATCAACCTTGGCACCGGTACCGGCTATTCAGTGCTGGATGTAGTGAAAGCCTTTGAGCAGGAAACCGGGCAAGCCGTACCCTATGAAATCGTTGCCCGCCGCGCCGGCGATGTGGTGCAGTGTTTTGCCAACCCACAATACGCCGAGCAGGTATTGGGCTGGCGCGCCGAGCGGGACCTGGCCACCATGATGCGCGATGCGTGGCGCTGGCAGTCGCAAAATCCCGATGGCTACCGCTGAGGCCGTATTGCAACCGGTGACGCAGGCCCGGCGCCCGGTCTTCCCCCTGGTGCTGGCCAACAACCGGGGTACGCTACCTTACCTGCCACTGGGCATGGTGGCCGCCTACCTGCGCGTGCACAACGAAGGCGCTCTGGCTACCGACTACGCCATCCAGCCACTGCTCCCCGGCGGCCCCAAACCTCATCCCTTAAACGCCCTCTACGACACGCTTGAGGCACACCCCGCCCCCGTGTGCCTGCTTTCGTCCTACGTGTGGAACGAGGCCATCAACCTGCGTGTGGCGAAACGGATCCGACGCGATTTCCCGGGTGCATTGATCCTGATCGGCGGCCCACAGGTACCCCGCTTTAACGGCGACACCGAAGCCTTTATGGCGGAACACCCATTCATTGATGTAGCCGTTCTGGGCGAGGGGGAATTGGCCTGCGCGGAAATTCTGGAGGCCCTTGCGGGGCAGCAGGCACGGGACTTGAGCGCACTGGCCAAGGTGACCGGCCTCGTCTACCGGGACGATGAAACCATCACTCGAACCGCCGAACGCCAGCGGCTGAAAGATATCAACGTCCTGCCCTCGCCTTACCTGAGCGGTGAGTTCGGTTCCTGGTTCGACGGCCTGCCCACCGCCATCCTCGAAACCAATCGCGGCTGCCCCTACGGCTGCACCTACTGCGACTGGGGCTCCGCCACTTTGCAAAAAGTCACCCGCTTCGATCCGCAGCGCGTGATTGCGGAAGTGGAGTACATGGCCGAGCACAAAGCTCGCTCAATTTTCATCGCCGACGCCAACTTCGGCATGCTGGAGCAGGACATCGAAATCGCCGAGGGCCTGGTGGCTATCCGCGAACGGCTAGGTTACCCGCAACGCCTGTACACCAACTTCGCCAAAAATGGCGGGCGCCGACTGATGTCGGTAATCCGAATCCTCCACCGCGGCGGCTTGCTCCCCAACGGCGTGATCGCCCTGCAAACCACCGACCCGGTAGTGTTGAAGGCCATCAAACGCGACAATATCCGCACCGCGTCCTACGAAAAAATGATGGAGTACTTCAACGGGGAAAACATTCCCATGTCCTCCGACCTGATGATCGGCCTGCCAGGCCAAACCGTAGACAGCCTGGCCGCCGACCTGCAGTTCTGCTTTGACTGGAAAGTCTCCGCCAACGGCAATTACACCTCGATGATGCCCAACGCGCCGATGAACGAGGCCGACTATCGCAGCGAACACATGATCGCCACCGATGAAGAGGGGCTGATTAGCGCCACCAGCAGCTTCACTGCCGATGACATGGCGCAGATGAAGGCCCTGTTTATGGTGTACCAGCTTCACGTGAGTTTGGGGCTGGCACGCTACCTCTTGTATTACCTGCAACTGGAGCATGCGGTGCCGGCCATTGCGCTGCTGCGCCGCTGGCTGGATGCAGTGCGCCGCGAAGATCCCGCCATGCCATTGGCCGCCCGTGTGTGGCGCGAGTTGATCGCCATGGACAGCCGCAGTGGCGACTGGGCGCTGCTGAGTTGGACGCCCGAGGCCGGGTTATTCTTCCAGCAAGCGGATGAATACCTCGCCGAATTACTGACCTTTGTTCAACGTGAGTACACATTGGATTTACCCGCGTCAGTGCGCGAAACCCTGATTGGCGCGCAGCAGGCGGTGATGCCCAACCTGGAACGTCAGTATCCTATCGACCAAAGCCTGCCCCACGACCTGGCCGCCTACATCGCCCAGATCAAACAGGTACCGTGCCTGGACCGTCTGGACGAGGGCTTCCAGCCATTACAGAGCTTTGGCCCTGCAAACCTGAACGTGAGTGCCGACACCCCGCGTATCGACAGCCTCCACTACCAGAAGCTGGATGCGCACTCCGATGGCTGGGAGTTGGCGTCGGCGTTGCGGTTTTATTAAGAGCCAGCAATACAAACGTGGATGAGAAGCGTTTGCTTCCCCAAGACAAGCCCACATGTGACAATGACAGCATCTTCGTGGAATAGAATTCAGATGCTTAACTCCCTACACCGCTCGTGCCGGCGTGTGCTTGCCGCCTCCTTCGCGAGTGCGCTTACAGTATTTTCGCTGACCGCCCAGGCCCAACAAGCTGCTCGCGTGGAAGTCGCGGCAGTGATCGAAGCGCCCCTGCAGGAACGCATCACCCTCAGCGGCGGGCTGCGCTCGCCCAGCGACAGCGCGCTCAATGCGCAGGTTAGTGGGCATGTCACTGCCGTGGCCGTACAAGCAGGCGACAGGGTCGAACAAGGGCAACTGCTGGTGTCGCTGGACGATACCCTGCCGCAACTGGAACTGCAGCGCCTGGAAGCCACATTGGAAGAAGCCAAAGCCCTGCTGGCCGACCAGCGCCGCCGCGCCCGCGAAGCGAGCAATCTGGCCAGCCAGAACAGTTTTTCCCGCAGCGAACTGGAAAGCCTGGAAGCCGAAGTGGCCGCACGGCAGGCCCGCGCCACCCAGGTGGAAGCGCAAACCATCGCCCAGCGTACCCGGGTGGATTACCACAGCGTGGAGGCGCCTTTTGCCGGGGTAGTGACACAGCGTTTGGTGGAAGTTGGCCAACAGGTGAGTGGCACCACGCCGCTATTGCGTCTGGCATCGATGGACCCGGTGTGGGCCGAGGTGCAGTTGCCAGAACAGTATCTCAGCCGCATCCAGCAGGACGCACCGCTACGCGTGCAGATTCCCGCGCTGCAGAATGCCTGGATTGATGCCCGTGTGAGCCGTATCGTGCCTGTCAGCACCGGCACCGCGCGAACATTTCTGGTGCGGGCCGAGTTGGCGAATACCGATTGGCAACTCGCCCCCGGCATGACAATCCGCATGGAATTAGGCCTGGGCAGCGGCGCCAACACCCCCACCCTCCAGGTACCCGTGGATGCCATTACCCGCCAGCCCGATGGCAGCAGCCAGGTCTGGGTGGTTACCAAAGAAGGCAGCGAACAAAAAGCACAGGCGCGAAAAGTGGCCACCGGCCACCGCACCGGCGCAACCGTGGAAGTAATCAGCGATGCCCTGAAGGCCGGGGACAAAGTGGTGATCCGCGGCAATGAAAACCTGCAGGCCGGCCAGTCCGTCCTGATCAACGGTGAGCCCGGAGGCAGGTAGATGCTTCGCTTCGCGCTGGAACGCCCTACCATCATCAGCGCCGCTGCGCTGATCCTGTGTCTGTTTGGCCTGGCGGCGGTGCTACGGGTGCCGATCCAGATGATTCCCGATCTGGATCCGCGCGTGATTTCCGTGCAAACCGTTTGGCCGGGCGCCACGCCGCAAGACATCGAGCGCGAAATTCTGGTGGAGCAGGAGCAGTTCCTGCGCGGCATTACCGGACTGTCGCGGATGGACTCCCAGGCCAGCTTCGGCCGCGCAGACATCGAACTGGAATTCCCCTTCGGCGTGGATATCAACGACGCCCTGATCCGCGTCAACAACGCGCTCTCTCAAATGAGCAACTACCCGGAGAATGTGGACCAGCCGCGCATCTCCACCAGCTCCACCTCGGAACAATCCTTCGCCTTCTTCCGCATCGTGCCCCAGCCGGGCAACCCCAAACAGGTAGATATCACCGAACAACTGGACTGGGCGGAAAACAACATCCAGCGGCGCCTGGAACGTGTGCCCGGTGTCGCGCGCGTGGATCTGTCCGGCGTACCCGGCCGCCAGGTGAACGTTTATCTCGACCCAGATCGACTGGCCGCCCGCGGCCTGAGCCTGATGGAAGTGCGCAACGCCTTGCGGGCGCGCAATCGCGATGTGTCGGGCGGCGACATGGATTTTGGCAAGCGCCGCTTCCTGGTGCGCACCATGGGCCGCTTCGCCTCCGTGGAAGAAATGAACAGCCTGATTCTGGCTGAGCAGGACGGCGCCTATATCCGCCTGCGCGACGTGGGCCACGCGGAACTGGGCAAAGCCGAGGCCCGCTTCTACAGCTACGCCAACGGCGAGCGCACCCTGAGCCTGCGGATCGCCCGGCAATCCGGCTCCAATGTGGTGCGCGTGTTGGACGACGCGCTGGCGGTGATCGACGAACTGAATGCGGGGATTGTCGGTGACCGGGGTATGGTCATTCTCCTGAGCTCTGAGGATGTGCGCTACGTGAAGGCCTCCGTGCGCACAGTGTTCCAGAACCTCATCATCGGCGCGGTATTGGCTACCGGCGTGTTGCTGTTGTTCCTGCGTTCGGTACCCGCCACCCTGATCGGCGCCTTCGGCATTCCCATCTGTACCCTGGCGGCCTTCCTCGGCCTGTCGATTACCGGCCGCACCATCAATGTGATTTCCCTTGCCGGCGTGGCCTTCGCTATCGGCATGACCCTGGACAACAGTATCGTGGCGCTGGAGAACATCAGCCGCCATCTGGCGATGGGCAAAAAGCGCTATCAGGCAACGCTCGATGCGATCACCGAAGTGTGGCCCGCCATTCTGGCCTCCACCCTGACTACCGTGCTGGTGTTCCTGCCCATCCTGTTGCTGCAGGACGAGGCAGGCCAGTTGTACTCCGATATCGCCGTGGCCATTTCCGCCAGTATATTTATGTCCATGCTGGTGGCGATCAGCATGGTGCCGGCCGCTTCCCGGCGCTTCCTCAGCAGCAAAGAAGTAGCCCACGAAGTAGAACTGCACGCCGCACCCGGCACCGGCAATCGGCTCGCGGATGGCATTCTGGCGCTGTCCTCGCGCTTGCAACGTACTCGGCGCAGCCGGGTCATCACGCTGGCGGGTACGGCGCTACTCGCACTGGGCGTGTTCCAGTTTTTAACCCCGGCCACCGCCTACCTCCCCGAAGGCGAAGAAAACAAAGTCTTCACCTTCGTGTTTGCGCCCGCCGGCTACAACCTGCAAACCATGGACGAAGCCTTCAAGGCTATCGACCCCGCCGTGAGCAGCCAGGCCGATGCGGACGGCACCGCCTTTGCCGCAGGGGAAACACCCATTCCGCCACTGGCCGGCAACGTCTCCTTCGTGAACACCGGTCGGGTGATGTTTGTGACCGAACCACTGGATGGCGGCAACACCCCCGCCCTGATACGCGGTATGGGCGAGTTGGTGAGCAAAGTGCCGGGGCTGCGCTCGTTCTCCACTCGCGGCTCGATATTCTCCGACAGCCGCGGCGGGTCCCGTAGCGTTAACGTGGAAGTGAGCGGTCGCAACCTGGATGAACTGTTCGCCACCGCGCTGACCATCCTGCGCCGCGCCGACAGCCTGTTCCCCGACGCCCAGATCAATTCCACCCCGCCGCCGCCCAGCCTGGTGATGTCCCAGCCGATGGTGCAGATCCGCCCGGACTGGGACCGCGCCGCCGAGCTGCGCGTGTCCCAGAGCGAATTGGGCTACACCCTGTGGGCCTACAGCGACGGCGCCTTCGTGGATGAGTTCTTTATGGACGACGACAAGGTAGACATCTACCTGTTCTCCGCCCACGGCGCCATCAACCAGCCCGCCGATCTGGCCCAGGTGATGCTGCACACCGCCAGCGGTTCACTGGTGCCCCTGTCCGCCCTGGCGCGGGTGGAAGAAACCGTGGATACCAACAGCATTCCCCGAGTGAACGGCTTGCGTACCGTTACCCTGAACATCATTTTCCCGCGCGCTATTCCGCTGGAGACTGGCGCCGAGCAGGTTCGCACCGAACTCCTTAACGCCATGCGCGCCAGCGGCGAGATCCCCGAAGGCATTACCCTGCAGGTGGCCGGTGCCACCAGCAAGCTGGAGCAAACCCGCGGCGCCCTGGCGGGCAACTTCGCCCTGGCCATCCTCATTGCCTACTTCCTGTTGGTGGCGGTGTTCTCCCACTGGGGCTATCCGCTGCTGATCATGACCACCGTGCCCATCGGCATCTGCGGCGGCATCGTCGGACTGTGGCTATTGAACGCAGTGGGCGCCACGATGCCCCTGTTTGGCAAGGAACCCCTGACCCAACCGCTTGATGTGATCACCATGCTGGGCTTCCTGATCCTCATTGGCACCGTGGTCAACAATCCCATCCTGCTCGTGGACCGCACCGTCAACAACATCAAGGAACGGGCCATGAGCGTGGCAGATGCAGTGACAGAAGCCACCCGCGTGCGCCTGCGGCCGGTGATGATGTCTACCATCACCACCGTGTGTGGTCTGTCGCCGTTGGTGTTCCTGCCGGGCGCCGGCGCCGAGCTTTATCGCGGGCTGGGTGCGATCGTGCTGTGTGGCTTGCTGGTGTCGAGCCTGGTGACGCTGCTGGTGCTGCCGACGTTGTTGCGGGTGGTGTTTGAGTGGCGGGGGCCGGCTCCTCATCTCACGAGCGAGAGCTCCACGTAAACCGACGATGGAAGCCCCCCATTTTGGCCACACCTCCCCCGCCTGCGTATACTGACTCAAAAGCAACCAAACCGTTTTCGGGTCAACGCTACGGGAGGCACTCGCCGAACCCATGATCATTGGCAATGGATTGTTCGCCCGGGCGTTCAGGGAGCTCTATCAGGATCGTAACGATACGATCATCTTCGCCTCCGGCGTGTCCAACTCCCGCGAAGAAGATCCGGCAGCCTTTCAACGCGAACAACGATTGCTGGAAGCTGCGCTCAATCAGGGCAAAAGGCTGGTTTACTTCGGCACCTGCAGCCTACTCGACCCCCATCTGAAACAGGCCCCCTATGTGGCGCACAAAACGCTGATGGAGCAGATGGTAATGAGCGGGGCGGACAACGCCGTGCTACGCATTCCGCAAGTACTGGGCAACACACCCAACCCCAACACCCTGGGCAACTTCCTTTACAACAAGATCAGCAGCGGTAACCACTTCGAGGTGTGGCAACACGCCACTCGCAATCTGATCGATATTGATGACGTGGTGCGCATCGCCCACCAGCTACTGGAGGAGCACCGGGTTGAAGGCGAGGTCACCAGCATCGCCCGCCCCTACTCCACCAAAATGCCGCACATCGTAGCCACCTTCGAGCGCGTACTGGGCACCACCGCCAACTGCACCCTGATTGATGCGGGGGAGAGCTTTGACATAGAAACGGCGAAGGCAGCATCGGTCGCCGAGGCGCAGGGGATAGACTTCAGCGCCGGTTATCTGGATGAGGTGATTGCCAAATATTATGCGCAGCGGCAGGCGCGGGAGCGCAGTGCGTAGCGCCACCAGGCTAGGTCAGACACCACTGATCGCCGCATTAGGGTCAATTCCGGCCAAAAAGCCAAATTGAACCCCTCAACACCCGTTTAATCCTTCATCCCCCGCGAGTAAACTACGGGCCCCGCCGGAAACGCCCACCCGCCCACACCGGCGCAGAACAACTAACCACACAGGTATCCCACATGATTTATCAGAGTGACGCACTCACGGTTAAACGCCTGGACGGCGACGTGGCTGAACTGCATTTCGACCTGCAGGGCGAGTCAGTCAACAAATTCAACCAGGCCACCGTGGCCGACCTGGGCGCCGCACTGGACGCGCTGGAAGCCGAAAGCGGCATCAAGGGCCTGCTGGTTTCCAGCGGCAAGCCGGTATTCATCGTGGGCGCCGACATCACCGAATTCGGCGATACCTTCGGCGCCGGCCCCGACGAGATCAAGGGCTTTACCGCCGCCAACAACGCTAACTTCCTGCGCATGGAAGCCCTGCCCTACCCCACCTGCGTAGCCATCAACGGCTTCGCCCTGGGTGGCGGCCTGGAAGTGTGCCTGGCCTGTGATTTCCGCGTAATGAGCACTGCTGCCAAGATCGGCCTGCCGGAAACCAAACTCGGCATCCTCCCCGGCTGGGGTGGCACCGTGCGCCTGCCGCGCATCATCGGCGTAGATGAAGCGGTAATGTGGATCACCGCCGGCCAGGAAAAACGCCCCGCCGACGCCCTGAAAGGCGGCGCGGTTGACGCTGTAGCGGCACCGGAAGAACTGCGCGACGTGGCGCTGGCCACCCTGAACGAAGCCATCGCTGGCCGCCTGGACTACGCCAAGCGCCGCGAGATCAAGCACAGCCCGCTGGCCATGAACGACACCGAGGCCATGATGGCCTTCTTCACCATGAAAGCCATGGTGGCCCAGCAAGCCGGCAAGAATTACCCCGCCCCGGTAAAAGTGGTAGATGTGATCGAAAAAGCCCGCACCCTGGGCATCGAGGCCGCGCTGGAAGTGGAAGCCGAAGGCTTCGCCGAATTGGCCACCACCCCGCAGGCCGCCGCGCTGGTAGGTATTTTCCTGTCCGACCAATTGCTGGGCTCCAAAGCCAAGGCTTGGGAAAAGAAAGCCACCAAGAAAATCGAACGCGCCGCCGTGCTGGGCGCGGGCATCATGGGGGGCGGCATCGCCTACCAGAGCGCCTACAAGGGCACCCCCATCAAGATGAAAGACATCAACCAGGCCGGCCTGGACCTGGGCCTGTCTGAAGCCAACAAACTGCTGGCCAAGCGCGTGAACCGCGGCCGCATGAGCGCCGAGCAGATGGGCGCGGTACTGAACAACATTGACCCCACCCTCAGCTACGGCGGCTTCGACGAAGTGGACATCGTGGTAGAAGCGGTGGTGGAAAACCCCAAGGTGAAGCACGCCGTGCTGGCAGAAACCGAGCAGCACATCCGTGAGGACGCCATCCTCGCCTCCAACACCTCCACCATCTCCATCACCTACCTGGCGGAAGCCCTGAAGCGCCCGGAAAACTTCTGCGGCATGCACTTCTTCAACCCGGTACACGCCATGCCGCTGGTGGAAGTGATCCGCGGTGAGAAGAGCTCGGACGCTGCCATCGCCGCCACCGTGGCCTACGCCAACAAGATGGGCAAAAAAGCCGTAGTGGTAAAAGACTGCCCCGGCTTCCTGGTAAACCGCGTACTGTTCCCCTACTTCGACGGCTTCTCCAAACTGCTGCGCGACGGCGCCGACTTCCAGGCCGTGGACAAAGTAATGGAACGTTGGGGCTGGCCCATGGGCCCGGCCTACCTGATGGACGTGGTGGGCATCGACACCGGCGTACACGCCGCTGAAGTGATGGCCGAAGGCTTCCCCGACCGCATGAAACTGGACTTCAAATCCGCCCCCGAACTGATGTTCGAAGCGGACCGCCTGGGCCAGAAGAACAATATCGGCTTCTACGAGTACAAGGCCGACAAGCGCGGCAAGCCGCAGAAGACCGTCACCGAGTCCACCTACGAGCTGATTGCCCCCCACTGCGCCGAGCGCACCGAGTTCGAACGCGAGGACATCATCGCCCGCATGATGCTGCCCATGGCCACCGAACTGGCCCGCTGCCTGGAAGAAGGCATTGTGGAAACCCCGGCAGAAGCCGACCTGGCGCTGGTGTACGGCCTGGGCTTCCCCCCCTTCCGCGGCGGTGTGTTCCGCTGGATGGACACCGTGGGCCTGGCCCACATCGCCGAGGCCTCCGAGAAGTTCGCCCACCTGGGCAAGAGCTACGAGCTCACCGAAGGCATGAAAGCCAAACTCGCCGCCGGCGAAACCTACTACTAAGCCACGGGCAAAGAGGATAGATACGATGAGCTTGAACCCGAAAGACGCAGTAATCGTCGACTACGCCCGTTCCGCCATGGGGCGCTCCAAGAACGGTTGCTTCCGCAACGTGCGTGCCGACGACCTCTCCGCCGGCGTGATCAAGGGCCTGCTGGCCCGCAACGAGAAACTGGACCCGGCCGAAATCGACGACCTGATCTGGGGCTGCGTGATGCAGCGCAACGAACAGGGCATGAACCTGGCCCGCATGCTGGTGCTGACCGCACAACTGCCCTTCACCATCCCCGGCCAGACTGTAAACCGCCTTTGCGGCTCCTCCATGAGCGCCCTGCACACCGCCGCTGCCAACATCATGGCCGGCGTGGGCGACGTCTATTTAGTCGGCGGCGTGGAGCACATGGGCCACCTGCCCATGATGGACGCCGTAGACCCCAACCCCCGCATGGGCCTGAACGTGGCCAAAGCCGCGGGCATGATGGGCATGACCGCCGAATACCTGGCCCTGCTGCACGGCATCGGCCGTGAACAACAGGACGAATTCGGTCTGCGCTCCCACCAGCTGGCCGACAAAGCCCGCGCTGAAGGCAAATTCGACCGGGAAATCATCCCCATCGAAGGCCACGACGACGCCGGCAGCCTGCGCCTGATCGATGCGGACGAAACCATCCGCCCCGAAACCACCCTGGAAGGCCTGGCGAGCCTGAAGCCCGCCTTCAACCCCCAGGGCGGCACCGTAACCGCCGGCACCTCATCCCAGGTAACCGACGGCGCCAGCGCCATGCTGGTGATGTCTGCCGAGAAAGCCCAGGCCCTGGGCCTGACGCCCATCGCCAAGATCCGCAGCATGACCCTGGCCGGCGTAGACCCTTCGATCATGGGCTACGGCCCCGTGCCCTCCACCAAGAAAGCCCTGAAACAACTGGGCATGACCATGGATGATGTGGACATGGTGGAGCTGAACGAGGCCTTCGCAGCGCAGGCCCTGCCGGTGCTGAAGGACCTGGATCTGCTGGACAAGATGGACGACAAGGTTAACGTGCACGGTGGTGCGATTGCGCTGGGGCACCCGTTTGGGTGTTCCGGGGTGCGGATTACCGGGTCGCTGTTGACTGTTATGCAGGATCGGGATTTGTCGGTTGGGGTTTCGACTATGTGTATTGGGTTGGGGCAGGGGATTTCTACTGTTGTGGAGAGGGTTTAGCTACATCGTAACCGCTCGGCGCCAGCACCACGCCCTCTATGCTGGCGCCGAACCCTCTCTGATTGCGGGCAAGTTCGATCCGGGGAAAATCCGCCCGTCGCCGCCCCTCACCCCCGTTTTTCGGTACATGCTCCTTTCACTTGTTAAAGTAAATCAATATCATAGCGACTTCCCCCGCGCTCACTCGAGTCGAAACTCACTCCAATAAAACCAAGGAAGTACCCCGTCTAGTGAATATCAGCATTTTCGGCAGCGGCTATGTGGGCCTGGTTCAGGCCGCCATATTCGCCGATGTGGGCCACACCGTTACCTGCATGGATGTAGACAGCGACCGCGTGGCGCGACTGCGCGCTGGCGAGGTGCCCATCTTCGAGCCCGGCCTGGAAGTGCTGGTGCGCAGCGGGCTGGACTCAGACTTGCTGCACTTTACTGACAATGCCGCCCAGGCCATCGCCGCCAGTGACTATTTGTTCATCGCCGTCGGCACCCCCTCTGATGAAGACGGCTCCGCCGACCTGAAATACGTGCTGCAAGTGGCCCGCACCATTGCCCAGCACATGGACCGGCGCAAAGTCATCGTTACCAAGTCCACGGTGCCGGTGGGCACAGCCGATCAGGTGGAGGAAGTAGTACGCGACACACTGGAAGGGCGCGCCGCCGACATCCCCTTTGATGTGGTCTCCAACCCGGAATTCCTGAAAGAAGGCTCCGCCGTGGCGGACTGCCAGCGCCCGGATCGCATCATCATCGGGACCCGCTCGGAGCAGGCACTGGATGAAATGCGCCAGATCTACCGGGCCTTCAACCGCCAGCACGACAAGATCATGTCGATGACCCCGCGCAGCGCGGAAATGACCAAGTACGCCGCCAACGCCATCCTGGCCACCAAAATCAGCTTCATGAACGAGATGGCCAACCTGGCTGAAGCAGTGGGGGCCGATATCGAGGACGTGCGTCGCGGCATGGGCTCCGATCCGCGTATCGGCTACCAGTTCATCTACCCGGGCGCCGGTTACGGCGGCTCCTGCTTCCCCAAAGATGTACGCGCCCTGCGCCACCTGGCGCTGGATCGCGGCCAGAGCGCCGCTATCCTCACCGCTGTGCACGACACCAACCAGCGCCAGAAGGCCGTACTGGGCCAGCGGGTGGAACAGCAGTTAGGCAGTGATCTGCGCGGCAAAACCATCGCGGTGTGGGGCCTGGCCTTCAAACCCAATACCGACGACATGCGCGAAGCGCCCAGTTGCCACCTGATGGAACACGTCTGGTCGCTGGGCGGCAAGATCCAGGCGTACGACCCCGAAGCAACCGAAAGCTGCCGGGCGATGTTCGGCAAGCGGGACGATCTGGTGTTGTGTCGTGACAAGCACGAGGCCCTGGAAGACGCCGATGCGCTGGTGATCTGCACCGAGTGGAAGACTTTCTGGTCACCGGATTTCGAGCTGATCAAGGAACGGCTGCGTGAGCCACTGATCATCGATGGGCGGAATTTATACAGTCCGACGCAGATGGAGCGCCTGGGGATTCGTTACTTTGCGATTGGGCGGTCAACTGAGCCGCTCCAACGTTCAAGAGCCAAGTAATCTAAGCGTCACTGTTTCAAGAGGATCTCTCATGGTTGTTACGGCCTGGATTCAAAATCGATATTGGGAAAGGGAGGTTTCCCCTACCCGGAGTGTGAACACGTGTTGGTCTCCCTCACTTTCACCAAAAACTGAGCAATACAAGCCGGGAGCAACCCGCAGTGAAAAGCAAACCTAAATTGAATGCGTCTACACCAGCAAAACGAGTACTTGTTGTCACAGACAGATATCCCCCAGAAGTTGTAGGGGGTGCAGAAATCAGCCTATCGCTGGTTCTCCAGCCGTTACTAAAGAAAAATTACGAAATTTTTGTCGCGACGTTAAGCGGCAATGGCGGAGGAGGAAAACCTCTAGATCACGAGGGTGTATCGGTCTACCGACTCCCAAACATAGCCGCATGGCCATATATGAGGCCATACTTTTCTCTGGGTGGAACAAACACGAAACTCCAACAGCTAGCACGTCTTTTCTCGGTAGCAACATCCTACTGCACTAAGTCTGGACAACGCTCTAGAATTCAACGACTAAAGGCGCTGCTCCTTCACCTTCGTCTATCTAGAAAGCGATTGGGTGGATGGTTCCCGCTGATGGACTTGGATCTAGTCGACTTCAGCCCCACTTCCAATGCCCTTCAAAATGTATTTGACCAGATCAAGCCAGATATGATCCACGCTGATAACTATCGCGGGATACTTTTCGCAGCCAATATTTCTAGGGGTGGAACTCCTTTTATTGCTCACGTTAGAGACAATCGTTTTCTATGCTCACTCCGTGACCAGCCGACGAACATTGCAGGGAAAATATGTAAAAGCTGTGATTTCGAATGCCTGAGCCGGCTTCCAACTCCACACGCCGAGGCAGTGAAGCCGTTGTTACAATCAGATCAATCTACTCGTCGATCTTCATTAGGGGCGGCAACAGCGATAATAGCAACCAGTCATTACCTTGAGTCCCAAATCAAAGGCTTAGACTGTTCAAGCAATGTGTTCCTAGTCCCGAACCCTGCAGACAACGTTGAAGACGTTGACAGAATTCAGCAAGGAATTACCCGGGCCGATCCGCCAGAAATACTAGTTGTGGGGATGATCAATCACAACAAGGGGCAACGACATGTAGCTCGCTGGATCACTGAGCTCAAGCGACATATCCCAGATTTCAAAATTGTTTTAGCAGGCCGAGGTGGAATGTTGGAACGAATTCGCATGGAAGTAGCGGCCAATGGTGATTCGGATTATCTGGCAACTCCAGGATTTCTTGGAAGAGAGGCTCTATACCGTTGCTATGCGAGATCTTCCGTCGTGGTTGCCCCCAATGTATGGCCAGAGCCGTTTGGCAGAGTACCCTTAGAAGCCGCATTGTCACGGCGGCCAACAGTAGCCTATGGGTTTGGCGGACCGGCTCAGACCATCATTCACGGTAAGACGGGATTTCTCGTAGAACCACAAAATGAAGAGGCGCTTCTTGCAACAACGAGAACACTCTTAGCAAATCCTCAGCTGGCTTCCGAAATAGGTGACAATGCAAGGAATCACGTGATCTCAACCTATTCAGTCGAACAATCGACAAGTGCTCTTGAAAAGGTTTGGCAAAGCGTCACCGAGAGGTAATCCACACATGCTTGAGTTTGTTCTTCTTAACAAATGGTGCCCCAAACCTCAGCCCGAGAGCTCTCGCGAACTCACAACACCCAGCGCTGGCCGCGACACCTCCAATTATCTTGACTTTGAAGAGTATTTTCGAGGAGCGAGGCACGCCCAAGAGGGTAGGCAATCGGAGATCTCCAGCCTATATCAGCACCTTGCACAAACAGCTACCAGAACCCTCGACAACTGGCTGGACATAGGCTGCGGAAGGGGAATCGCGCTAGACGTGGCCAAATCGAATGGGGTCACGCATACATACGGTATTGAGCAGAGCTATCAACTAGCAGTAGAGGCACACCATAAGCAACACACCATATTCTTCGGTTCGGCTCTAGATGTATTAGATGACATAGTCACCTCACAACTAAGGTTCGATGTCATCAGCGTCCTACACCTGATCGAACATATGCAACCTTCGGAAGCTGATGTACTAATCTCGAAATGCCGCGAGTGCCTAAGCGACGGCGGAACAATCATCATCGAAACTCCAAACGTCTCTGACCCAAGAGTTTCACTCCACTCCTTTTATAGGGACCCAACGCACGTGCGGCCATACCCGAAGGAGCTACTAGAGTATTTGCTCGCCTCAGCCGGTTTTTTGGATGTATACAGCTACAATTTCGAACGATTTCACCCCGAATCACGTAGTCACAATTTACGAAGCTCAGACGAGCGCTACCGAGAACTAAAAAGGCAATTGTCGTCACTAAAACGCCTTGCACTTCAGAACGAAGATGGATCTGAGAAAAAAATTTGGGAGGTATTCGAGTCAATTCGGTTATTGATGGAAGAAACCTCAGAAATATGGACCCTATTAGAGTTTGTGCGATCAGGGAAGAACACAGCCGCATTCGGCACAAAATACGTGGATTAGTTTGCTAATGAAAGAACTACTTATAGTGTCCGTGGACTACCTCCCTAATATAGGCGGAGTCTCATTCATGACCCACCACCTAGCGAATGCCTTTTCAAAAATAGGCGTTCCCACGAGGGTACTAGCGCCAACTGGTCCAGAAGATGTTTCTGGTGAGTACCCGAGAAACTATAGCCTCACCATTGATGTCAATGCGAAAACTGCGCATCGCGCCGGAAAAAATTGGACGAAGTCTGAAGCCCCTAGACTAAATAGATTCCTAAAAGATCATTTTGAGCAGCATCCTTTCTCAAGAGCTGTACTAATACACCCTTTTTATTATGGTCCAGCGTTGCTGGAGTTTTGTCGTGCTCGCAATATACCCATCAGTGTTTGCTTTCTTGGCTTTGAACTCAGAAGTCAGCTTCTCGTCAAAAATCGGATTAACAGTCTACTAATGGCCTTCAAAAAGCAGGGCCCAACATTGAGCGACCAGACAATTGATTTAGCAAGGAACGCGGACGAGCTGTTACCAATAAGTAACTACACAGCTGGCCTGGTAAAGAAAACCAAAACGCGTCGCCCAATTCGAGTAATCGGGTGCGGCCTAGATATCGATGAATACCATCGCCAAGCCAGCAGAGCTCCACTAGGTAGAAACGATGCGAAATTTCTGGAGAGAAGACAACATTCACTCCCAGAGGACAAGGTAATAATAGGCACTGTATGTCGATTGGTGGAATCCAAGAATGTATCAATGTTGGTGCGCGCGATTCAGCTTCGCGAAGATTTCCATGGCTTGATAGTTGGTAACGGCCCCGAACTTCAGGCTTTGAGGTCTCTTTCAGAGGAGCTTGGCATACATAAAAGGATCACTTGGATTCAGAACTCGAGCGAAGACGAAAAGTGGTCTCTGTTAAAAACCATGGACTATTTCTGCCTTCTTTCCAAAGAATTAGCCGGAGGACAGGTAGAAGGTTTTGGAATAGCCTTGCTTGAAGCTACAGCTGCTGGTGTTGTGACAATAGCCTGCGATAGCGGCGGCATGGTCGACATCGTAAAAAATAGGGAATCAGGATTTGTAGTGCCGGTCGATGATATTACGGCCATCCGGAGCGCCATTGAGGAGACTGAGCAGACTGAGGGCTTCTATGAATTTCTGGTAAACAATGCGAGAGTTCAAATTGAAGATAAGTTCAACTGGACGAGCATCTGTAGGAATCTAGTGTCTCACTGGCGCTTGTCCACAAACGACACCTTAAACAACTAGAGGGGGGCCAATATTGATTACAAAGTGCTTCTCTTCCCTGCGAAGCGACTTGGCGGTTGCGCTCATGCTTGCCAAGAGAGAGTCGAAGTCTAGATATTCAACTTCTATATTGGACTACGCTTGGATAATTGCAGGGCCGTCTATTTATGCTGTGGTCTTTTATTTTGTGAGACGAGAACTTTCTGCTTCTGGAATTACCATCGATACTGGGGGTGTAAACCCTATATTGTATGCCTTCATTGGCGTCCTCATGTGGCAGGTATGGTTTGACACACTGCTGAAACAGATAGATGTTTTTAAGTATGGAAAGCCTTTTCTACGTGCCCAGCCAATGAATCCTGAAGTTTTCTTTTTCGCGATTTGCCTGTCTTCATTCGCCGACCTCTTCGTAAGATTATTACTGATAGCCATTGCAATGATAGTAATGTTGGAACCTCCAGGTAGTTACGCTGTTTGGACACCAGCAATTGCTATTATTCTCCTCATGACAGCCAATGTTATCGGGTTTTTACTCGCACTACCTGGTAGCTTCTTCTCCGACATTGTGAAATCTCTGCAATCGATTTCTCTCGGATTGTTTCTGGCATCACCGATATTCTATGCCGTTCCCAACGATACGAGCGCAGTCTTGTATCAATTGAATGTGTGGAACCCGTTTGGCGCATCCCTCGCCGTACTTCACGGCACGCTACATGGGGGAACCTTTCCCACGCTTTCTCCCTTTCTTGCTTGGGGTTCTGGTCTCTTACTAATTCTTCCATTGCTAATCCTACTCTATCGTCGAGTAGGGCCCCTAATTGTAGAGAGACTGTAGAGCATGACGGTACTACTGGAAGGCATTTGCAAAAAATACAGCAGAAACCTGAAAACTTCTCTCAAGTATGGGCTAAGAGATGCACTAAAGGCCGGGGCAGGGCGAGCCGACCGTTCAACGCTCAGGACCGGGGAGTTTTGGGCGCTTCGAGACATCGATATGCGTATTGAACCTGGTGAGCGAATTGGTGTAATCGGGAGAAACGGAGCGGGGAAGAGTACCCTGAGCAAATTGATCTGTGGCATCTCGCTTCCAGACCGAGGAAAGTTGACCGTTACTGGTAGCGTGGATCAGATCATCGAACTAACTGCAGGTTTCCATCCCAATTTGACCGGAAGAGAGAACGCTCGTTTACATGCATTGATAAAGGGATTGACAGATGCAGAATTTAGATCCGAGATTGAAAGGATAATCGAATTCAGTGAGCTTGAAACATTCATAGATTCGCCGACAAAATTTTACAGCTCAGGAATGAAAGCTCGATTAGGATTTTGCGTAGCTACTATGCGCAAGCCAGATATCCTCATCGTGGACGAGGCGCTTGCGGTTGGGGACCTACGATTCAGACTGAAGTGCTATGAATTTTTGGAAGAGTACTTGAAAGATACTTCACTCATTCTCGTGAGCCACTCCCTGTCCCAAATAGCAAGGTTTTGTAATCGCGGTGTAGTTCTTGAAAAGGGTAGAATGATCCATGATGGTGGAGTTGAGGATGCCATCGATGTTTATTCAGAATTAAATTCTGATAACACAAAATCTTCCAAGGACGCCGTTCTCAACGAGGAACGAATAAACTTCAAGTTAGAATCCGGTGGCGTCACTATCAATGACGGAGGTTCAATCCGCTATGGTGACGCTCTCTCTGTGTTGTTGAATATTCAAGATATTCCCCCAGGCTCACAGATTTTCATTACCCTAGATAATGCACACAGGAAGCATGTACTTGAATGGCATTCTTCCAGATCGAGATACGAATACCGAGGGGAGGAGCTAGTCTCGGTAAATCTCGGGGCAATGGAGTTGAATGGGGGATATTACCGAATGAATGTACAAGCCATAGCCCCAAACGGACATGATCTTATCTGCTATACCCCATCATTAGTTTTTAAAGTTGAAGGAAAATTGACGGGGTTGGCGGACGTACAGCCCAACGTGCTTTGGCAACCAACGACACAGGCGCTAGCAGCGCCCGATCAAACTTACAACACTACCGAATACGAAGGTTGAATTAGGTATGCTCAAAAAAGTACTTCAATTGTTATCCCCCGGGAAAAATCGGTCAGACGAACAATCAAAGGCAGCCAACTGTCCGATATGTGGGGGCACTGAGTTCAAAGACTATAATAATCGTCCGGATGTCTGCTGTGCACAGTGTAGATCTCTCGAGCGCTCACGGTTGCTCTGGCTGGTTCTGGACAAAATTGGCGTTCTTGATCGCCCCAATGTAAGCATCTTTCATGCAGCCCCGGAAAAGTGCTTACTGGAGCAGTTTGCAACTCGCTGGCCGGATTCATATTTCGCATGCGACATCGCTCCCGAAAGATACAAAAATAATTTGTGTAGAATTCATCAAATCGATCTGTGCAAAGATCTCGCCTCGATTGAATCAAATCAGTATGACATCGTGATTCACAACCATGTCCTTGAACACCTCCCATGCAGCGTCGAGATGGTGTTAAAGGAACTAAACCGGGTACTAGCCCCGGGCGGGACCCATCTTTTCTCCGTCCCATTCAGAGGGCAATCAACTGACGAAGACCTGTCTCCAAATTTAACCCCCAGTGAACGTACCGCTAGATTTGCTCAGTCTGACCACATGAGAATCTTTGGGACGGTGGATTTTCCACAGTTTCTCCAGGTTAATTTTGGGGGGGCGGTAAAAAGACTAGAGGTAGAACAGTATTTCAGCGAAGCGCAGTTAGTAGAAAGCAATATACCAGCCGAAACTTTTCGAAACACTAACGGGCACAGCATCTTCATATATTCCAAACCTCGTGACTGAATTAAATCGCCAAACATCGACAATTAGAAATCTAATCGCATGCTGAAGAAAATTATCAGAGCTTTCTGCCGGATCGCGCTGTCCATCTACGATAGTCTCGAGTACAAGAACATCGTTTTGCTTCAATGTTCGAACCCCACCCAACGCATAAAGCTCGAAACACATGGCCCAGAAACTGAGCACGTTTCAAGGAAGCTTCAGAGTGTCGGCAATTGGGAGCCTACGGAAACAAAGTGCGTTGAGAGCATACTCCGCCCCGGCGATTTTGCACTGGATGTCGGTGCTAATATCGGATACTACTCCGTATTAATGAATCACCTCGTTGGCAGCTCAGGAAAAATAGTTGCTTTAGAGCCTGATGCTGACAACTTTCGTTTATTGAAACGGAATGTTTGCAGGAACAATTCGTACTGTGTCCAAACCATACAAGCCGGAGCCGCGGCGACCAAAGGGTTCGGAACACTGTATCGCTCCGAATCTAACTTTGGCGATCACAGAATCTTTGCTAGTAGCGACCTAACGGAAGCTGGAAAAATTAGAACGGTTACATTGAGTAGTATTATTAAGACTGTGGGGTATGCACCACAACTAGTAAAAATTGACTGTCAGGGAGCGGAACACGAGATTATTTGTGGCCTTCAAGATGCCTTGAGAGATCCTCTCTTGCGCCCTTCAAGCATGATACTCGAACTCTGGCCTTATGGTCTTTCAGAGAGCGGCTCATCTCATCAGGAATTTTTGAGGAGCTTATTAGAATTTGACTATTTATATTGGAACATCGGAAGATGGTCGGCCATTCCCGAACCAACTGATCTCGACGAACTCATGGAGTTATGCGATACAGAGCTCAAGATCTCGACAAAACTATTCACTAATGTACTGATGATCGACAAGCGCAACATCGAGTTGGCAGATCGCATCGAAGAGTTAGCAAAGGCGCTTGCATCCTAGCTCAAGATTCAAGAATACAGCATCCATAGTATTGCCTAGCCAAATCTGCGAAACCAAGACTCAAATTTACAATCCCCCAGGTCGTTACAAAATTCTGATCCGTAGATTGTCTAAGGTAGATAGGGAATTTGTTCAATCACATTCATCGTCGCGGTCGCGCATTTTTTCCAAGAATACTTCTGCGCCATTCTCGTCCCTCTCGCAACGCATCGATTGTATAGTGAGTCATCATTTGCCACGATGGAAATGAGCTCGGTTAGGGTGCCAGTATCTGAAAACTCAAAATATAAAGCGGCGTCACCACAAACTTCCTCCATCGCGGAGCCTGCTGTTGTCACAACAGGAGTACCGGATTGCATCGCCTCCAAAGCCGGCAAACCAAACCCTTCATATTGAGAAGGAAACAGCAAGGCTCTTGCACCAGCCAGAAGTGAAGGAAGTTTGTGTTGTGGATAATACCCGTGCCATTCCAACACTCCCTGTTCTTGAAGCTGGCGCACTCGTTGCCTGATACCATCGCTCTTCCAACCCCTGCTGCCCACTAAAACAAGAGGAATGGCAGACGTACCGGAATCCTCACGGTACTGTAGATAGGCATCCAGCAAGCCGCTCAAATTTTTCCGCGGCTCGAATGTTGATAAAGAAAGAAAGTACTCTCCATATCCCAGGGAGTCATCTGCCATCACCCTAACCCACTCGCTTTCATCCATGGGTCGAAAAGTTGAATCTGCTGCAAGGGGTGTAACCGAAACACGGGCCGAGTCAATCTGAAAACGATCAACTATGCCTCTTTTGACAAACTCACTTATAGTTATTATCTGCTCAGCGGACTGAATGGCCCGCTCAATGTGGTCATTTACGAAAGATACTCGCGAGGCAGGATGGAATTGAGGGTATTCGTAAGTGGACAAATCTGGAATACAGACGACACGCTTTCCTGGAAAAGGAGGAAGCATATAGTTGGTTGAGAAAAACACATCAGTCGCATCGTAATCTCGTAAGGCCCTGGCCTCTACATACGGGATGATTAGACTGTACGC
This sequence comes from Gammaproteobacteria bacterium, assembly GCA_030427085.1. GTDB lineage: Bacteria > Pseudomonadota > Gammaproteobacteria > Pseudomonadales > Halieaceae > JAUHXH01. The sequence continues at coordinate 151,935 of JAUHXH010000005.1, forward strand.
CCCAATCACGAATCGATTTGAGGCAAGTATCGCCCGAAGCCTGCCTAAGCCATCTAGTGCGTAGTTTGTTGTTGAGCTTGCGTTCTCCTCGAATAGCCGGCCTTCGATGGAGCTTAGGATACCGTGGGGGTCAATGAGTCGGCCATGTACCAATAGCTTTAGTTCGACCTCCCTTTCAATGAATTCTTTAGTGAGATGGTAAGTATATTGACCAAGTCCGGTTAATTGCCCGGTGAGCGGCTCCCCACTTACTACCAGCCTCATTCAGTTCTGCTCGCTCGTATACATCCATTGGAGAGTATCGTCGATCGAGTAAGCACGAAAATCCCCGATAACATTTTCAAGCTTCTCAGGAGTTCCGTAGATGACCTTGATTTCGTTTTCTCTTACAAATTTCGGATTAACTCGAATTTCAAGCGAGTGCCCTGATATGTTGTTCATTGCGTCAACGATAGCACCTAAGGTAGTAGGGCTGCCGCTACAAATGTTAAATACACCTAGCGCACCAGGGTGCTCCAACAGCAATAAATAAGCTCGGACAAGATCGCGCACGTCAGAAAAATCTCTCGCCACATCAAGGTTACCAAGTTCTAGCTCGTCTCGTCCCTCTCGAAACGCTTGCACTATCTTCGGGATCAGAAATCGCTCATTTTGCCCACGTCCTGTGTAGTTGAAAGGTCTTGCAATCACCAGTGGGATATTGCTCTTTATAGCTAGCATCGCCTCCATAGATACTTTGGAAACACCATAGTCATTCACTGGATTAATGGGCGTATCTTCCGTAATCGGTAGCGATCGTGCCTCTCCATATACATTCGCACTGCTAGCAATCAGAACTTTTTTCGGCCGCTGACTTCTTGCGGAAAGAGCATCTATCAGATTTAGGGTTCCAATAATGTTGGTGCTATACATCGAAGGAATGTCGTCCGAAGCCACAAAAGAAACTGCAGCCAGGTGTAGTACATATTCAATATGATCCAGACCGGAGACAACACGGAATACTTCGGATCGATCAAGCAAATCTACCTGAACAACCGTAGATCCCTCGTCGGGGGGGAACTCGTCGGCGCTGTGTGCCAGACCTATGCACTGGTATCCTAACTCCTTCGCACGACGTCTCACATGCAGACCAGTGAACCCGCCCGCCCCTGTTACCAGAATGACACCTTTTCTGCTCAAAACGAAAAGCCCGAGCGATTTCTACGAAGGTCGGCCTCAACCATCATTGAACAAAGCTCTTCCAAAGAAGTGTCTGGACTCCAGCCCAACTCTTCATTTGCTTTAGCATAATCACCAATGAGCAGATCCACCTCCGCCGGCCTGTAGAATTTCGGGTTAATCCGTACCCGCTCCACACCGCTTTCTGAATCGCGACCAACTTCGTCCTCTCCAGTGCCAGACCAATTGATCTCTACGCCTACGGCCTTAAAACTCATTTCCACAAAACATCTAACAGACTCTGTTCGATTAGTGGCAAGTACGAACGTGTCCGGTTCTGGTGCCTGCAGTATTCTCCGCATGCCCTCAACATAGTCTTTCGCAAAACCCCAATCTCGCTTGGCATCAAGATTACCCAACTCCAGCACTTCCTGACGCCCTAACTCTATCTTGGCGACTGTATCTGTAATTTTACGAGTGACGAACTCTTTGCCTCTGAGGGGGGATTCATGATTAAAGAGTATCCCGCTGCTTGCAAAAATACCGTACGACTCCCTATAGTTCACCGCCATCCAATGTGCGTAGAGTTTTGCCACGCCGTAAGGGCTTCGCGGGTAGAAAGGCGTGCTTTCACACTGAGGGATTTCTTGAACTTTTCCGAACATCTCGGAAGTCGATGCCTGGTAAAATTTTATTTTGGGATTAACAATCCGTATAGCTTCTAAAAGATGCACGGCTCCCAAACCTGTAATTTCTCCCGTGGTAATTGGTTGCTCAAATGAAACACCGACGAAGCTTTGTGCAGCCAAATTATAAACCTCATCCGGCTCAGCTTGTTCCAATAGGCGTATCGTGGATGAGAGATCGGTCAAGTCATACTCCACCAGATGAAGTCTTGGGTGGTCATCCAGACCAAGCTCACTCAATCGCCAGAAATTTACCGAACTGGTCCGTCGAAATGTACCGTATACGGTATACCCCCTATCCAAGAGTATTTCGGTAAGATAAGCACCATCTTGCCCTGTGATCCCAGTGACTACTGCATTTTTTGACTGACTATCCATTTTGGGTCTGTGAACTCCTCACTTAACTGTTCCGATATAGCTGGGTCAGGGCGCAGGGGCACCTTAACGCACCCAAGATCTGTAAATTTCGTTCGCTTCCTTTAAATGGAGACTGGCTGCTATAGCTCCATAAATCTCCGATTTACGTTGACGTTTGTCAGCTGTTGGCAGAGTGGAATTTCTTCCCTCCCTGCCCATTTTTAGATCGTGCTCTGCCAACCTTTTTTTGACTTCATTTAACTCACGTGCTGTTGATACGAAACTCTCAAAAGCGGTTCCAAATTTTTCATTGCACTGGGCAATAATTTTGTCCGGATTCCTTATACACTTTTCAAATGTTGCCGTTATGAAATGCTCTCTCAGGCTTGAAAGCTTAGCGTAAAATGCGATGTACGCCTTCAAGGCGGTGTCTGGCCATAGGCAGTCATCCCAAACACAGGCGGAAGCTGCAGCCTCTTGAGGGTCCCGAATGACAATTACGGTTGGCACACCGTTTCTGACGGCCAGTTTGGCAGTTGACGCAAGATGGGTGTGATGAGCGAGTTCTAGTTCTGGGTTCCATCGATTGATTGCTGCAACTAGAAAACTATTTCCCGACCTGGGATATCCCTCTACACAGAGACCAATGGAAGGTCGCATCGGATGAGGATATCTCGATTTCAGCATCCGTACGATCGGATAGGTGCTCTCGCAGTCGAATCGAGATGCAACTAAAAAAGAGCTGTTTTTTATCAGTTGGCTCTTCACCTTTATGCGCGCTTATTTTGGCTACTTGTATTGCGCAATAGAGCCGGACTCATTTCGGTACAATCTGCGAAGGGCGACCCCTGAGCCCTCAATGTTCTGATTCCTGAGAACTTGATCTGAGTTCTTTGGTCACTGATCGCAGCTCTGACTCCAGTAGCGCTACCCTTTGAATAAGTCGCTGCCGACGAACTTCCCCTTCAGCTCGCTCAATGTCCATTAGCAGTATTTTAAGAACCAGAAGGGCCACGGCCACCATCATCGCAAGTACCGGTGGGTACGCAATCCCAAGCCAACCGGCGACCTGATCTATAATAGCTGGAGATAGTCCCAGCAAAGCAAAAAGACCAGCAACTATAAGCCAACCTAACCCATGACGGACGTGCAACTGGTCCTTTCGGATCAACACCAAAATTGCAATCGCAACAGCAACACCTATTGCTCCAGTAACGAGTGAGATCATCTGATCCATTGCCACCTAAATCTATGAAATCTGCTCAGCCACACTGCGGATAACTAAGCACGTATTTTTCGCTTTGTTACACCCAATAATAGTGTGTGAACCATGTAGTACCCCACCATCATCCAGGAATAAAAGACACGGGAAGCTCCGTTGATGCGCGGCTGCATGCGCACTTCCACATCCGCAATGCGAATGCCGCACGACTGCAAAAGCAGCAAAACACCCACGTCCTGATAATCCAGCAAGGTCGCCCGCCAACTCGCCAACACGCGAATAGCAGAGCGGTTGCAAACTCTAAATCCCGAGGTTAAATCCTTGAGAGACAGGCCGGAAGTGCGCTTCATCATCCCCCATGCGATATGGCGGGCAAATGAACCACGCTCAGTACAGGCGCCAATGGCAACATCGGCCTCACCAGCCAATACAGGCGCCAGCACCCGCGACAGTTCTTCAGCCTCGTGCTGCCCATCCGCATCCATACAAATAGCGTAATCAAAGCCGCTGCGCATGGCATAGCGCATGCCGGTTTGCGTGGCGCCCCAGGCACCAAGCTGCACCGACAGCGGCAATACGGTCGCCCCGGCAGCCTCAGCAATCTCGCGAGTGCGATCACGGCTACAATCATCCACGACCACAACCGGGAAGTTGCAGTGCGCGCGAATCGACGCCAGCACAGCACCAAGACTCTCTTCCTCGTTAAAGGCGGGAATCAGGATAACCGCGTTGGGCTCACTGGACGCTGTCGCGTGCTTCTGCATGTATTTGGGTTCCGGTGATGGCGCGAACTGCGGAGGTCAGTGGCGCCACACCCTGTGTACGGGATTGGGGGCGAAGTCTACCACGCCCAAGCCCTTCATTTCTCGGCTATTTACGGGGCTGAGGGCGCCTTCTGGGGCGTGAAGAGCACGCCGAATTCGCTCTCGTGCTCTAACTTAACAGCACGTTTCGGCCCTTCCGGGATCAGCCCACGCACTTGCGAAGCTGGCAGGGGCGCCGCCCCCAACTCCAAATACCACTCCCGCAACACCAAAAACGCCCCCGGCACCCCCTTCGACAGGGCCTCCATCGGCCGATCATGCCCATACGACCCCATCGGCAGCAGCAGATACTTCGCCCGCAGCACCTGGAAGCGCATCAGTTCATCCTCCGCCACTACGGTTACCGGGCCGCCCTGCTCGCCCAGGGTTTCGCGGGTCATTGCCGACAGTTCTGCGGTGCGGTGGTCATCCCCCACATCCAGCGGGGCATCGCTGGCAATGTCGAAGTGGTTAGTGGTGGCTTTGGCTTGCTGGATAGCGTTGGCGCTCCAGCGTATATCCAGCAGCATCCAGCCGGCGATGGATACGGCAGCTACCGAGGGAAACAGGTAGGGGCGCGCCAACGGGCTGAAGATGGCGGCGAGCAGGCCGAGTATAAGTGCAGCGGCCAGCCAGGATTGGATAACTACGGGCAATGGCGCCATCACTTCGGCGGCGCCGGTGTCGGTCCAGTGGGCGGAGCGCATGTCCCAGCGGGTCATGATGCTCCAGTCGCTTAGCAGCTTGCCCAGGTTGGCGCCCAGTGAGTAAGGCGCCAAGCTCAGTCCGGTGAATTGCGGGTTGTGGCCGGGTTCTTCGATGAACACCAGGCCGTATTCGGTGATGGTGTCGGCCCAGCCTTCTACGGTGCCCAGGTCCAATACGGTGTTGCCGCTGTAGGGCAGGCTGGCGGAGATCACGCCACCTTCGTAGCCTTGGGGGCGCCAGAAGAAGTTGATGCCGGCGGCTCGGCCGCTGGTGAGGTCTACGTTTAACAGGTGGAAATCGTCGGCTTGCAGATTGACAGGGCCGCTGGACAGCAGGGCCAGGCCGTTGTCGAAGCGGGATACTTTCATCTCACCGCCCGCCAGCGCCGTGGTGGCGCCGACCATGGGGCGCAGCTTGGCCGCTTCGGTGTGGATAGCATCGGCCTTGCCACCGGGGTAAGTGAGTACCAACCACCCCAATAAGCCAGCAAGGCTGAAGCCCAGTGACAGGGGCACGATCAAACCCGGCCAATGGGACTCAATAGCGGGGCCGGGTTGCGGTTCCTCCCGCCATTGCAGCAAGCGCTGCACCACTAGCACCAGGCAGAACACCAGCGCGGGCACGAAATGCATGGGCAGGCGATTGATGGCGGTCCAGTCTTCGGCCCAAGCGCCCTGTTCGGTCACGGTGAAGATCACCGCCTGGCCGATAACAAACAGCACCAGAAACAGCAGAATTGCGCGGCGCTCTCTCCCAGCAAACAGCGTTGCCGCGCCTATGCCTGCCAATGCCACGCAGGGCCACAACAGGTGCCACGAGCCCTGCACCAGGAAGCTGATCAGGTAGTCATCGGCCAGTTCCCATTCCATCAGGCGGTATTGGCCGAGCAGCGGGATGTGCAGCGCACCATCGCGCACGCCCAGATACAATCCCCCGGGCAATTGCAGACTGGTAACACCAGCGCTCCAGGCAATGGCGATCACAGCCGCCAGAGCGGCTAACGCGATCAGGCTGGCGCGGGGGCGCAGCATCAGGGCCACAAACGCCAGCGCCAGCAGGAACCACACGGCGCCCTCCACTTTTACACCGATACCCAACACCACCAGCAACAGGCCCAGCGCGATTTGCCCACCTTGTTGTTGAATCACGCCGCGCAGCAGTGCCACAAAGCCCAGGCCCACAAAGGCCGCCATCCAGATATCCGCCTGCCCCGCCAGCGCCAGGTGAGTGTGAATCAGAGGGATAGACAGCAACAACCACCCCGCCAGCGCCGCCAACCACGCCGGCATGCGCATTTCCCGGCATTGGCCGAACATCGCCAGCCACAGGGCAATACCGGCAAACAGAGTGGGCAGATTGACCAGCGTTTCGCTCCAGCGGCCCAGCGCAGTGGCACACCACAGGGCCAGCGTGGGCAGGAAGCGGGGATAGTGCGCGCCCGCCACGTTGTAGGTGTTCTCGGCCTGCCCCGCCGCCCATAGCTGCGGGGGATCAAAGGGTAGCAATTCGCCAGCGTAGAACCAGGCTTTGGCGCGATACATCCAGTTCAGCCAGGCGTCCCAGGGGAAGATGGGGCGGTACAGGATTTCGATGGCGACCAGGATGAGGTGGACGGCGGACCAGGCCACGAGAGCGATGAACAGCCATTTCTCCCATTTTGGAGTAGACGCTGGTGCTTTAGGGACCGAGTTTGCTTCGGAGTCTGCGAATTTTCGGCTTAGCCAGATGGCCCCAGCGGCGGTTAGTCCCAGAAAAATCAGCAGCGGCCAGAACAACATGCCCAGGCCCAAGGCATGGAAAGAAAGTATCTTCCCGGTGAGCAGCGCATAGCCGAGGAACAGACCATAGCCAATTTGCCGCAGGGGGTTAGCCGGGCCGCCGATCACCACCCGCTCGAACAGCGCCAGCAGGGCGTAGCCGCACAGCCAGGGGATGCTGATGGCCAGGATTAGGGTGATTACGTCCATGTGTTTTGGCTTTGGTGTTTTGGGGTGGGCGGCCAGGTGGGGAGTTTAGCATGGTGGGGTGGGTGGGCTCATTTGATCTTAGGTCGCAGCCAACGGCATATGTATGCTGGTAGCAACTTCGTTGCCTTGACGGCCCGCACTCCCAGCACCAATATTAGGTATATATTGGTATTACAGGTAGCGAGGAGTCGGAGACGAATGGCCAAAAACACCAGCATTACCCTGGGTGAGCATTTTGAGGGGTTTATCGCGCAACTTCTCGCCGATGGCAGATACGCCTCGGCGAGCGAAGTCGTCAGGGCCGCATTACGGCAATTTGAAGACTCCGAGAAAAAAGCAGCAACGCTCAGGCGTTTGCTCGAAGAGGGTGAAAGTAGTGGCACTGCTGAATACAGCTATGAGGCACTGATGAATGAGCTCGATGAAGAGCTTGGCTAATGAGGGCGTTTTCCCTTACCAAGGCGGCAAAAGCAGACCTGAAATCGATCGCGGCCCATACGCAGCTCCGATGGGGCAAAGAGCAGCGCAGAATTTACGCCAGACAATTTGACGACGCCTTTCATACCTTGGCCGATAGCCCGGAAGTCGGCGTCGCCTGCGAAGCGATCAAGTACGGCTATCGGAAGTTTCCTAATGGCAGCCATGTGATTTTCTATCGACTGCTATCAGGTACTGAAATTGAGATCGTTCGGATACTGCATAAGCGTATGGACCTGGCCCGCGAATTTGGAGCCGGGTAAGGCCAACGAACTTGCGAGCGCATTTGATCTTAGGCGGGAGCACCCAAAGGTGTATGCTTTTAAAAGTGACGCCCCATTAATATGTGGACGAGATTATGGCCTCTGCACAGCTAGAAACATTAAGAATTGAAGCGCTGGCTCTGAGCGAAGAAGAGCGGGCCAAACTCGCAAGCGACCTTGTTGCCAGCCTGGATGGCCCTCCCGACGCAGGGCTTGCCGACGCATGGGATGTAGAAATTTGCCGAAGAATCAACGAGATAGAAACCATCCCCGACTCACCCCTTAATCCACAAGATGTATTAGACCGAGTTAGAGCACGCATACGCAGTGAATAAAGTAGGTACACATTGGCAAGGATGCCGCCAAAGAGCTTGAGGAAGCTGCCGCTTACTACGAAGTAAGGACTAGATGCCAGATAGAGCCATACAAAAATCTGATCTTCTGATTTGTATCAATAACTCTGATTACCCGGCCTCCTTGGTACGGGAAAAAGTGTATCAGTCGCTTTCGGACTCCAAAGTAGAGGCGGAAGGGTTTGTTCGCGTTATCGACGAGTCTGGTGAGGACTATTTGTATCCTGCGTCACTATTTGCCAGGGCCACTCCGCCGGACGAAACCCGGTCGCCCAACAAGACAACGATTAAAGCTATGAATGAAATCGAGAGCGGCCACGGTGAATCGTTCTCAAGTGACGAAGAGCTTTTCAGACATCTTAAAATCTAATCAGCCCTCTACGACAGTGCGCCTCCACTATTCCCAGCCATCCAATTGACGCTAGTTAAGCAAGCGAGGACAGCGCCTCAATGCGTACGGCACATTGCCGAACATTAATATCAATCGCAATCTTCAACATTCTGGAGCCTGAGATGACAACATCCACCCGCAAAGAACGCCTGGAAATGCGAGTAGCCCCAGAGATCAAACAATTGGCAGAGCGAGCCTCAGCTGCAGCTGGTTACACCTCACTCACCGACTTCGTAACCCACCTCATCCTGGAGAACGCCCCGAAAATCCTTAAGCTTCATACCACCATAGAGCTAAGTAATCAGCAATTCGATTGTTTCATGGCAGCCTGCATGGGTGAACCCGCTGCCCCAAGCCCCCGCATCCTACGGGCAGCCAAACGCCTGGATAAGGCGCACTCCTGACGAAGCGGGGGTTGCCCGCGATTGGCCTGATTCTCGATGTACTGGATAGTGATGCTCTGGCGTTTTACCAAACGTTTGATCTATTTCAGCCGTTCACCGATGACCCTGAGCGCTTGTTTGTACCGATGAGTGTGGTGGAGCAAGTTTGATCTTGGGCCTACGGAGCCCTAGCCTTCAAGATTGAGCCATACACCCCATCCAACCCCGCCGCCGAAGCCCCAATCTCAAAACTCGCCTCAAAACGAGCCCTTCCCGCTGCCCCAAACGCCTTCAATGTAGCCCGACTACCCGCCAACGACCGCAAGGTACATCTCAAAGCATCCGGATTCTGTGGCGGCACGTGATGACCGGTGGCACCATCCTCCACCACCCAATGCATCCCCGACCCCGGCACGGTGGTAACGATGGTGGGTAGGCCGCAGGACATCGCCTCCAGCAGCACCATGCCGAAGGCCTCGGTGCGCTCAATGGAGGGCAGGCACAAACAATCCGCGCCCGCGAACAAGTCCTTGAGCTGGTCCTCGGTGGCGCGGCCCACCAGGTGCACGCGGTGATCCAATTCCAACGACTGGCACAGGCGCGCCAATGATTCGGCCTGATCACCCTCTCCCACAATCGTGAGCTCCCAATCTTCAAGGCCCTCCATCGCGCGCAGGAGGTATTTGAAGCCTTTGTAGTAGGTGAGTCTGCCGATGGCCAGCAGGCGCAGGGGCCGCCCCTCGGTTTCACCCGGCAATGCGCTGCGTTGACTCACCACGCCATCGCCAAATTCACGATCCAATCCCAGCGGCACCACCACGGCTTTGTCCCGAAAATCCGCCAGCGGTTCGCTGGTATCCAGATACGGCGGCGAGGTCACAATCACCCGCGCCGCGCGTTTCAGCACGGCGCGCTCGAAGGGTCGATACAAACGATAAAACCAGCGCAGGCCAGTGCTGTGGGTAGACGCCAGCACATCCGCATGCCAGTGCACCACCCAGGACACGCGCCGCGCGCTGGGCATAAACAGGCACCAGAACACCGACACGTTGGGCATGTGCAGATGGAGGATGTCGGGCTGCTCTTCCTTGATCATTCGGTGCAGCCGCCACGGGAAGCCGGGGCTCATCGGCGTGAATAACATCCGCAGCCACAGGGCAGCGCGGCTGATGCGGAAGGATTGCCCCCGAAAGGTGTAGGTTTCGTCGCTGCCACGTAGGCTCGGTTCACCGGCGTGGACCAGGGCCGACACGGAATCGCCGCGGCGTGACTGGGCCACCATCAAATCGCGCAGGTAGTTTTCCATGCCGCCGAAAAAGGGCGGGAAGTATTTGCCGATGTGGAGGATATTCACGGTTGTGCGTCTTCGGCCAGCAGTCGCCGGATTTCAGCGGCCACTACCCACAGGCGGTCCTGCCCCCAAAACTCGGCGTACACCGCACCGTTTCGACCCAACAAGCGGAACGACGGCACGCCCCAGCTGCCCCAGGCGTACAGGGTTTGTTGGTTGTTCTCGATGTCCTCTTCCCAGCCGGGCTTGCCGAGGTGTTCTCGCGCCTGCTGCCAATCCAGTCCCGCCTGTTCCGCCACCTTTCTCAATCCGCGGTTGGACAGGGTGTTCACGCGGTCGTAAAACGCGGCGTGCAAAAAGGCGCTGATGAACTGCGCCGCCCTGCCCTGGGATTCCGCGTGGGGATAGAGGGAGAAAGCCTTCAGGATCGGCTCACCGATGGGATCGTACATGCCGCCGAAGCCTTCCGCGCCCAGCGCTGCCGCCTCGCGGCTGGCATCGAACAAGATGTAGCGGCCTTTCTCGGCGCTCAGGCTCACACCGCGCATGACCATCGGCATCACAGGCCGCAGTACTACGTTCACATTGGCTTTTTCGGCCATTGCGATGGCCGCATCGAAGGCGATGGCGGTGTAGGGGCTGCGCAGGGAGGGGTAGACTTCCAGGGTGAGTTTGCCGTGATCGCGGTGCGGGCCCACGTCGACGGCGGGGCGGGGGTAGAGCAAGGGTTCATCGGGATGGCGGGAAGCACCGAGTTCCACCAAACGTTGCTCCAGGTGGTAGAGCCGATCCACGCCCCAATACCATTCACCGCCGTAATAGAGCATGGCGCCGGCGTAATGTTTTAACTCGTGCTGTCGCGCATCGCCTTTGCTTAGTGCCGCTTTAGTCTCGGCATCACTTGCGCCTTCACGCACGGAGGCCGGACCGGCGCCAAACAAGGCCGCACCCAACACCATCGCCCGCAACAGGAAGGCCTGCGTGCCCTCACAGGCTGCCAGTTCCCGCTGCGCCTGCGCAATGGCATCGGCACTGGGCTGTAGACCGGGATTGGGAAACTGCAGGCCGACGTGCGGGGCAAACTGGGCACAATCCCGCCGTGCGTAACTGGGCAGCAGGTCGGGCTCGGGCAAGTTGTTGCCGCCGGGCCCGCTCACCAAGTGGCAGCGCAGTTCCACATCGTAGCGCTCGCAGAACGCCGGCAGCACCTGCACCGCAAGATAACTGTACGGGTCATCCACCTGATGGAAGTATTCAACCACGTGCGGCAAGCCTGCCTTTAACCGCGCGGATTCAGCGTCAGCGCGCTGCTTCGCGAGGCGGGCGGGACTCAACAGGCGCGGCACCACACGACTCCCCAGCCAGCGCTTGAATCGAGACGGCGTACTGGAGGCGGCGCCACTTTGGCGAGTTACTTTCATTGGCGGGAGTTCCCTTGCATCACTCTCGGGCCAGTCGGCATCTTACCGGTTGGCTTTTCCACCGGCCAGAACAACAACAGCCGCCCGAAGGCGGCTGTTGAATCACTCCCTACAATCGACGTTTAGAAATTCGCCGACAAGCGTAGGTAGTAGTAAGCCCCGTTAAAGCCATAAGGTGAGGTAATCGCATACACGGTGCCCAGGAAGTTCAGGGTGGGGTCCACCTCGTCATCCGGGTATTCGTCGAATACGTTCTCGCCGCCAACGGTTACCGTGTAGGTGTCGTTGAAGGTGTAGCTGGCTTCCAGGTCGATCAGGGCGGTGGCGCCGTAGGTGTGGGCGTCGGAGGCATCACCCGGGCCGAACAGGCCGGCGGTGGTGGACCACTCGTCGTAGTAGTTCAGGCGCGCCAGTGCCGAGAAGCCGCCCTGGTCGTAGTGCAGGGTGGCCACGGTGCTGTTTTGCGGCACCTGGTTTTCCAGGTCGTACACGCGGTCAGGGCCGATGGAACCAGCTTTCACATTGGACACTTCCTGCTCGTTGAAGTTGTGGCGCAGGTCGAACAGCATGTCGCCGCTGCCCCAGCCCCAACTGGTGGTCAGTGCGATGTCGATGCCGCTCACCTCAGACTCAAACCCGTTCACGAAGTAGTTGGCGTTGCTGCCCACCAGCAGTTCGGGGTTTTGCACACCCGCCGCAATCAGCGCCGGCAAGTCGGCGTCGGTGACGGTGTTGGTCAGCAGCGCCATGCGGTCTTCGATGGTGATGTTGTAGTAGTCCACGGTAATGAAGGTCGCATCCGTGGCGTTCCACACCAGGCCGAGGGTGTACGCGGTGGATTCCTCGGGCACCAGTTCATCCGCGCCCAGCGCCAGGGCCACCGGGTTGTTCACCGGGTAGGTACCGTTGGGGATCAGGTTGCCGGACGAGTCGGAGGTGGTGGTCACGTTCAGGGTGTTCACCTGCCCCGGGGTGGGCGCGCGGAAGCCGGTGTTGGCGGTACCGCGGATGGCGAAGTCTTCAGTGATGTCCCAGCGCAGCGAGATTTTCCAGTCGGTGGTGGTGTCGAACAGATCGTAGTCTTCGTAACGTACTGCGATCGCACCAGTGATGTTGTCGGTGAGGTCGGTTTCCACGTCGGCGTAGAGCGCGTAGCTGTCGCTTTCGAACTCGCCGGCGGATTCAGGCGCAAAGCCCTGGAAACCGTCGGAGCCCACACCAAACTGTACGAAAGTCGGGCCTACGTCGATGGACGCCGCGTCACCCTGCCCAATCACGTAAGTCTCGTTGCGCCATTCGGCACCGAAACCAATGTTCAGCGGTGAGTTATCGAAGGTTTTCACGAAGTCAGCGTTCAAGCTGGTTTCTTCCTGGGTCAGGGTGCCCGGGTTGAAAGTGGTGGGCGACAGGCGGCCGAGGCTGGGGTTGATGCTGTCCTGCAGCACGTATTCCACCTCGTTCTCGCCGTAACGGCCGCGCACGTTCCAGGTGAAGTTGTCGGAGCCACCTTTCACACCACCCACGAAGGAGTAGTCGGTGATGTTGGCGCCAAACAGCGGGCTGTAACCACCGGGGAACTGGGTGTGGATGGGGTTTAGCAGAGCATAACCGCTGGGGCTGGAGCCGTCGGCAGTCAGGTAGTCGTCGGGGCTCAGGCCCTGGGCGAGAATGCTGTTCACCAGATCCATGGAAGCAGCATCGGCGATGCCGTCACCGTCGTTATCGATCTTCAGGGTGGTGCGGGCTGGCAATGCAGCGTTGGCGGTGCCGGGCAGTACCGGACCGCGGTAGAAGAAGCCGGACAGGGTTTCGTTGTCCATGTAGGTGGCGTGGCCGAACACCTGCACGCTGTCGGTCACATCGAAGCCCGCATTAGCTACGAATTTGGTGGCTTCGATGTCCGGGTCACCCCAGCGCTGGCCAAAGCCATCGTAGGGCACGTCGCTCTTGGGTACGAAAGCGGTGACTCCCGCCGCATCCGGACGAGCCTGGCCGCGGTTGGTGATATCGGACTCGGAGTATTCACCGGTCAGATTCAGGAAGCCGCGGTCGAACAGGCTCAGGCCGCCGTTGGCACTCACAGTCATGCGGTCGCCGTCACCCTCGGTGTATTCACCGAACTGGGCGGAGATGTTCAGGCCTTCGTCGGCGTCGTCCAGAATCAGGTTGACCACGCCGGCAATGGCGTCGGAGCCATACTGGGCCGAGGCGCCGTCACGCAGCACTTCCACACGCTTGATGGCGGCGGAGGGGAAGGACGCAAAGTCCACACCCTGGGAGCCCTGGTTCACGGTGCCCAGCGGTGCGAGCTGCAGGTTTACCAGTGCGCTGCGGTGGGCGCGGGTGCCGTTAACCAGCACCAGGGTGTGGTCCGGCGACAGGTTGCGCAGGGTTACCGGGCGCATGAACGCGGTACCGTCGGCAATCGGGAAGCGTTGCGTATTGAGTGACGGCGCCACTTTGGTCAGTGAATCGATCAGGCTGAACGAGGCCTGTTGCGACAGATCCTCGCCACCGATTACGTCGATGGGCGAGAGGGTTTCAGTGGGCGACAGGCCCACTTTGCGGGTGCCGGTAACGATCACTTCCTCGACCAGCGTGGTGTCTCCCTGGGCCACTGCCATCGGCGCCATGGCCGGTGTCAGTGCCACAATGGAAGCGGCGAGCACAGATTTTTTGAATGCGGGCATCATGTTGGTATCTCCCTACCATTAGTGTGTAGTTTTTCTGCGACCCTGTTGCTCGGGTCTTATTAGTTAAGACGAACAAATCGGCATACGCCTGAGTTCTGGGCACATTCTAGGGGGCATATGTGGCGGCTTTAATGGGAGCCTTTGTAACTAATGCACAGGATTTTTATTGCGGGTTTTTGAAGGGGGCCGGATTGGACGATTAGTCCGATTTGGCCATCTTGTTGCTCAGGGGCCACGTCGCCACTATCGTTAAGTGCGTTGATACGAGCAGTTGCCGCACAAGTGTTATGCGCATAAAGTATGCACATTGCTTATCCGGAAATTGCGCCCATGAAATCAGCTTATGATCTTTCCGCTGCTAAAAAGCCGACAAACCTCAGCTTGAATAAAGACCTGCTCTCCAGGGCCAAGAAACTGAACATCAATCTATCCGCGACGCTGGAGAAGGCTTTAGCTGCTGAAGTCCGTAAAAGAGAAGCGGAAGAATGGCTGGAAGCAAATAAAAAGAACCTTGAAGCGTGTAATGATTTTGTGGAAAAGAACGGTCTTTTCTCAGACGCATTCAGGGACTTCTAGTGGGCCAATTTACGCTTTACGAAAACACTGACGGAACGACCAAGAAGGCTTACCCCTACTTTCTTGATATCCAGAGCGACCTCGTCTCTGCATTGAACTCCAGAGTTGTCATTCCAGTCGTTCCCGCGCATAAGCTTGAAACTCCGGCACCCGAACGGTTATGTCCGACCATCCAAATTGACGGTATTGAGCACGCACTGCTCACGCACCAACTGACCAGCGCTCCAACATCTATTTTGAAGAAGCCAGTTGAGAGCATAGAGGCTTTCCGAGATGAAATTATCAATGCGATCGATTTTTTGATCACTGGGATTTAGCGGAGAGAACCCTGCCGGCGTCCTAATCGCCTGGCTCGGCTGTGAATTTGACCGCGTCGCTGCCGCCATCCTGTTTTCCGGGCTCGGTAGTGAATTTAGGCGCGTCCCTGCCGGCATCCATGCCTCTCGGGACGTACCGTCCATCCATGGACATAAAAAAGCCCCCCGAGGTTCGGAGGGCAATCACTCTGTTTGCATAGATAGAAGACGGTGCGGACCTGAAGGGTGGCAAACTTCCCTGTTCGCCATGGCACTTCAGTGCACGGGTTAGATATTGGCCGAGTCGGGCCCTCGGCACCATTACAGGCGGTTACAGCGGATTACGGCCCACGTGTCCCCTTGTTCACTTTCACGTCTTCCTTTACATTCGTCAGGAAATCCCGGCCGCCACGACGGTCAGGAGCTTTGGGGGACAAGGGTTGCAATGGGCACAATTCTCAACGAGCAGACGGGGGAGCGTTTCCCGCTGAGAAGCCATCACATCTTCGGCCGCGATGCCGACAAGGTGGACACCTGCCTGTACCAGGCGCTGATATCCCGCCTGCATGCCAGTGTGGAGTGGACGGGCCAGAGTTGGCGCATCCGCGACCTCAGCACCAATGGTACCTGGCACAACGGCAAATCCTTGCCGCGCAACACCCCTATGCCTTTGGCGGCGGGCGACCGGCTCAACTTCGGTGCCCCCGGTGAATCACCCTGGATTCTGGAAGACTGCGGCCCGCCGGTATCACTGCTCAAGGCTTTGACGCCCGGCGAGGATGACTACGAACTGGATCAGTTCCGCTTCATCCCCGGCGAACTCAACCCTCAGTGGGTGGTGTTCTACAGCCGCAACGAAGCCCGCTGGATGTACTCCACCCTCGGCGACGGATTACAGGGCGGCCACGAGGAAAAGCTGGTTCACGGCGAGGTGCTCAGTCACAACGGCCGCCGCTGGCGCGTTTTCCTGACGGGCGAAAACCACGAAACCCAGCTCCCTGCCGCCAACCAGCACAGCCTGGACGACTACGAGTTTCTGTTTGACGTAACGCTGGACGAGGAGTGCACCCGCATCAAACTGCGGCGTGACCAGGAACTGCTCGATCTCGGCGAACGCTCCCACCACTACCTGCTGATGCATCTGGCGCGCGTGCGGGCCCGCGACGCTCGCGACGGCCTGGACAAACGCTCTCAGGGCTGGATCAGCAACGAGGACCTGGCCCACGACCTGGGCCTGGAGCAGGCGCACCTCAACATCATGGTCTATCGCGCCCGCAAGCAATTCACCGACGAACTCGGCGACGATCTGGACTGCCAACATCTGGTGGAACGCCGCAAGGGTCGAGTTCGCTTCGGGCCAGTACAGTGCAAAGTGTTCAAGGGCGAGCAACTCACGGACGAACTGCCCTGCCACCCCTCGCCCGCCGGCTAGTCCATGTCAGGCGCTGACACCCCTTCCGCGCCTTCCGCGCGTTATCGGCTACTTGAACCCATCGCCCGCGGCGGCATGGGGCAGATCTACCTCGCTGAAGACCAGCGCTTAGGCCGCCGGGTAGCCATCAAGTTTCTTCGGGAAGACATCACCCAGCCCGGATTTCAGCAGCGGCTGGAGCAGGAAGCGCGCCACCTGGCCCAGTTCAACCACCCGCACATTGTGCAGGTATACGATCTGGAAACCCTGGATGGCAAGCCCGCCCTGGTGATGGAATACATACAGGGCCGTAATCTGCGGGTAGTACAGGCGGAATCTCGCCCCCACATGGGCGAGTGCCTCAAATGGCTGGCGGAAATCGCAGAAGGCCTGGCCTACGCGCACAGCCAGGGCATCGTGCACAGCGACATCAAGGCCGAAAATGTGTTGGTGGACGAACAGGGCACGGCCAAACTGGTGGATTTTGGCATCGCCGGCGAAACGGGCGGCGCAGCGGACGACCTGCGGGCACTGGGCGAGCTTGCCCGTGAATTGCTGCCGGACGGCCTCGAATTGAGCCCGGTGGTGGCGCACTTTGTCCAACAGTTGCGCGATGCACCCCTGAAAAAACTCCCTTCGGCAGCTGAGGCCGCCCAGACCCTGCGCCGCGCTGTAATCGACGCACACCAGGCGGAAACGCCGCTGCCAACTGAGCAATCCGGCCCGGCACTGGCAGACTGGTGGCGCTGGCTTTTCGCCGGTGCAACGGTGGTGGCGGTGAGTGTACTGATATGGTGGTTTGCTACGCTCGAGAGCGAACGGCGCCCGGTCGCCGTCCTCAGTACTGATCTCACGGCGCATGCACTACCCGACGGCGCACAGGCCGAAGCACTGCGCAGCACGGTGCAGCAGGCCCTGCAGCAGGCCGTACTGAATTCAAAGGGCCTGCAATTGGTCAACCAGCGTGAAGTCCGGCAAGCCGAACAACTGCTCAACCTGCCCCTGCCGGAATTGGCCCGCGCGCTGGGCGCCGAGGAAGTCTTGCTCACCTCATTGAATTGTGTGCGATCCAGCTGTGAACTGTCGCTACAGCGTACCAGCGCCGTGGACGGCGCGGTTATCGACCAGCGCGATGCCGAGCTGCTGATGGGCATGCCACTGGAGTCCTACACCATCGTGCAAAACCAGTGGTCGCTGCTCTATCCGGACGAAGCACTGCCCCCTGACATTCACGAAGTGGTGGATGACAGCACCTACGCCAGCTATCTGGACCTGTACCAACGTGCGCACTTCGGTGACCAGCGTTACGCAGAGCTGATCCCCGACACGGCCGCGTTACTGGCGCAAGCGCCGCGCTTCCTGCCGCTGTACGAGCTCTACACCGAGTCGGTGCTGGAAGCCTACGACAACAGCCACGACCCCGCGCTGATCAACGAACTGGAGCAAACCTTGAACAAAGCCGGGGTATGGGCCGGGGATTCCATCCTCTATCGCAAGATGCGCTTCATGCTCTACCGCGACAGTGACCGCTATGGTGAAGCGCTGCAAGAAGTGACGGCGATGGCGCAGCTTGGCGCCGATCGCGCGTTGGTGGAGCGACTGCGTGCCAATGTCGCTTCGCGGGAGGGCGATTTTGCCGCCGCGGCCGAGCACTATGATCGCGCTGTAGCCCTGCGGGACACACGGTCAGCGCGTTACTCCCAGGGCACTAACTACTATTTCTGGGGCCGTCCGGATGACGCTGAAACAGCCCTGCGAGCGGCGCTTGCCCTGGCACCCACTGACGGGCGCTCGATGAACCTGCTAGGACTGGTGGCACTGGAAAAAGGCAACATCGACGAGGCGGAAGCAATACTGCAACAGGCTGTGGCCATTCGCCCCAGCGTACAGTCGGAAACCAACCTCGGCCTCGCGCTGCTGTTCAAAGGCGACTACCAGGGCGCCACCAACATTTACCGCTCCCACTACGAGCGTGGCGATCGCAATCCCATGAGCCTGCTCAACTACGCTGACGCGGAGCAGCTGCGGGGCAACGAGGAAACGGCGGCCGTGGTGTACCGGGAGATCCTCTCAGGAACGGACGGAAACAGCGACCGTTTTAGCCTGTTGGCACGTTCCCAGGCCGCAGCACAACTGGGCGAGGCAGAACTGGCCATCAACACACTAAAGCACATCGAAAAAACGCAGATCGGCCATGGCGAATCCGCCTTCAATGCCGCCCTGGTTCACACCCTGACCGGCCAGCATCTGTCTGCCCACGTGGAAGTGAAACGCGCACTGGCAGCGGGGCTCAGCGGGCTGTGGTTTACCCTGCCCTGGTTTGACCCCCTGTGCCAGTACACGGAGTTTCAGCAGGCAATGACGCAGGCCGGTCAGCCGGAGCGCTGCGTCACGCCCTTGCCCTGACTCAGTTTTCCCGGCCGACGGTACCGCCCGGATCTTCGGATGAGTAAATCTTGCACTCGCCGGAGGTGCTGTCGCGACGCATGGCGACGAAGGCAAAGTTGAAATCTTCGATGCCGTCACCTAACGCTTTGAACATCGCGGTCATCATCATGTCGTTGTCGCTCAGGCGCACCTTGATGCGATCCAGGTAATCGCTCTTGCCGTCGCAGTACATGATGCCGGGTGGCATAAAACGCCAGCTTCCCCCGTCCTGGTTGGCCGCCGGATCAATGGAAAACACCAGTGTCATGCGCTCGGTCTGGCGGGTCTGACGGCATGAGGCCGGGTCGAAGCGAATATCGAACTGATCCACCTGCTCATCCGGATTGTCATAGGGCACAACTTTCCAGGTTTGCACTACGCCGTTCGCCG
Organism: Gammaproteobacteria bacterium; assembly: GCA_030427085.1. Lineage (GTDB taxonomy): Bacteria > Pseudomonadota > Gammaproteobacteria > Pseudomonadales > Halieaceae > JAUHXH01. Next base: position 171,208 of record JAUHXH010000005.1, read on the forward strand.
GTTCCTGGGGTGTCACCACGAAATGACTGACCTTGCTCTCGCCCTTGGGGACATTGAATTGCATCGCACTACTCTCCTTGTTTTTGGTATCTCAAGCCGTCCGGCCTGCCTTGTCGGCTCACGCGAAACGGAACCGGGAACAACATGCCGCAAGCTGGGTAGAATTGCCAGTTTGTCGCGTTCCGGTGGAAATACGATTACCAACGATTACGGGGCGTCCACCCGCCTCTGGTGGTACCCTTGGCGATACCTTGAGCGCGACAGAAACGCGATATCGGCTCGACTATGACTGACGCTTCCTCCAAACATCCCACACCCGTTGGTGGCGGCCCCAAGAAGGTGCTGTACACCCTGAATACGGTACGGCGCATCGGCCTAAAGAACTCCGCCAAGGCGCTAAGTGCCAACAATGCCTGCAAAGCCTGCGGCCTGGGGATGGGCGGCCAAAAAGGCGGCATGACCAATGAACTGGGCGAATTCCCCGCGGTGTGCAACAAGTCCATCCAGGCGCAGTCCACGGATATCCAGCCACCCATTCCCCCGGAAGTTTTCCAACACTCCCTGAGCGAGTTGCAGGAACTCAGTGGGCGCGAACTGGAACATCTCGGCCGCCTCGGTGCGCCAATCTACAAGCCCGCAGGAAGCGACTGCTACCAGCCTATCGGCTGGAATGAAGCCCTGGATAGGGCTGCCGACCAACTGCGCCAGACCGCACCGCAGCGCAGCTTTTTCTACTCCTCGGGCCGCTCGTCCAACGAAGCTGGCTTCGTGCTGCAACTGTTCGCCCGGCTTTACGGCAGCAACAACGTCAACAACTGCTCTTACTACTGCCACCAGGCCACCAGCGTGGCGCTGGAATCCAGCGTGGGCGTGGGCACGGCCACCGTGGAACTGGACGACCTGCAGGATTGCGACCTAATTTTCGTGATCGGCGCCAACCCCGCCTCCAACCACCCCCGTTTTGTGCACCAATTGAAAGCCTGTCGGGACCGGGGCGGGCAGGTGATCGTGATCAACCCGGCGAAGGAGCCGGGCCTGGTGCGCTTTGCCGTTCCCAAGAGTGCCAAATCCATGCTCTCCGGAGGCACCTGGATCGCTTCGGATTATCTGCAGCCCCGCATTGGCGGCGACATCGCCCTGCTGAAGGGTTTGGCCAAGGCGGTACTGGAGGCGGGCGGTGAGGATGCTGCTTTTCTCAGCGAACACGCCGAAGGATTCGAGGCCTTCGCGCAGGACCTGGCGGATAGCGACTGGCATAGCCTGGAAACAGCTTCCGGGGTAACGCGCAGCGATATGGAGCGCGTCGCGCGGGGCTACATAAAGGCAAAACGTGCCGTGTTCGCCTGGGGCATGGGCATGACCCACCACACCCACGGGGTGGAGAACGTGGAATACATCGCCAACCTCGCCCTCCTGCGCGGCATGGTGGGTAAACGTTACGCGGGCCTACTGCCGCTGCGCGGGCACAGCAATGTGCAGGGTATTGGCACCATCGGCGTTAAACCGGTATTGGCGCGGGTGGTGCTTGAGCGCATCGAGGCGGAATTCGGCGTGAACCTGCCCACCCATCGCGGCCTAGACACACTCGCCTGCCTGGAAGCTGCCCACGCCGGCGCCATGGATACAGCGGTGGTGATGGGCGGCAATCTTTACGGCGCGACCCCCGATGCCGAGTGGGCGCGCGACGCGATGGACCGCATCGGGTTCAAGATCTTCCTCACCACCACGCTCAACCGCGGCCACGTTACCGGCATGGAACACTCCGCGGCGCTGGTGTTGCCGGTGACCGCGCGGGACGAGGAGCGCCAGCCCACTACGCAGGAGTCCATGTTCAACTTTGTGCGACTGAGCGACGGCGGTATCGAGCGGCTCGACCAGGTCCGCCCGGAAGTCGACATCCTCTGCGATATCGCCCGGCGACTGCTGCCCGACGGCCCGGTGGACTTTGAGGCTTTTAAATCCCACCGGCGCATTCGCGAAGCCATCGCTCACACCGTACCGGGCATGGAAGCACTGGAGGATATCGACGTGGCGCGGCGGGAATTTCACGTCAATGGCCGCCTGCTGCACACACCAATATTTAAAACCCGCAGCGGCAAAGCGACCTTCACCGTACACCCCCTGCCAGCTGTGCAGTCGGCGTCTGAGTATCCCTACACCCTGATGACGGTCCGCAGCGAGGGACAGTTCAACACCATCATCTATGAGGAAAAAGACAGTTACCGCGGCACAGACGAGCGCTGGTGTGTGATGCTGAACACCGAGGATATGGCGGCAATGGGACTGAGTGAGGGCGCGCGGGTTGACCTCGTCTCCCCGGCCGGCCGTATGTCGGCCGTACGTGTGTACAGCTTTGATCTGCCTCGCGGCAATACCATGGCTTACTTTCCGGAAGCCAATTGCCTGGTAGGCCGACAACACGACCCCCGCAGCAAGACCCCGGCGTTCAAATCTGTCGCCATCCGCATCGAAGCACGCCAACTGGCGGCAACCAGCGCCTGAGCCAACAAACAATCCACTCCGATTGCATTAGCTGGGCTATGCTAAGAACCCTGCACACCCATTCGGAGATGCCATCATGATCACTCTACGCAAGTGCCTCGCCACGCTGGCCTTTCTCGGCGGTGCCAGCCTGGTACACGCCGACACCAGCCATGTGGAATTTTTAAACGCTGGCACGCTGCCACCGGATCTGCCCTTTTCGGAAGCCGTACGCGTGGGCGACACCTACTATCTTTCCGGCCAGATCGGCATCGAACCGGGCACTCGCAACCTCGCCTCCGGTGGCCTGGACGGCCAGGCGCGGCAGACCATGGCCAATATCCAGCGCATTCTGGAAGGCAACGGATTGGGGCTGAAAAACCTCGTCAAATGCACCGTGATGCTGGACGACATGGATGACTGGCCGGCTTTCAACAAGATCTACATGGAGATTCTGAAGCCGCCCTACCCCGCCCGCAGCGCCTTCGGTGCCGACGATCTGGCGCTGGAAGCCAAGGTGGAAGTGGAGTGCATCGCCGCCAAACGATAGTGCTGAAACCGTGACACCAAGGCGCGGGATGCATTACAGTTTGCGGGCAATAACATAATAAGGAACCCACTCAATGCCGCACGGTTATCGACTACCGGGCCTGTTACTGGCCGTCTGTTTTTGTCTTGCTGCCTGTGATCGCAGCACTCCGGAATCACCCTCCGAGGCGGTTCAACTCACGCCTCCTCCCGCAGCGATTCCGGATATCGAGTGGCGCACCCACGGCAACGGCCCGGACGAGCAACGCTACAGCGCTCTGGACCAGATCAACACTGACAATGTGGCCAAGCTGGGCCTGGACTGGTACTTCGACTACCCCACCAATCGGGGCCTGGAAGCTACACCGCTGGTGATCGACGGTGTGATTTACACCACCGGCTCCTGGAGCATGGTGTTCGCCCACGACGCCCGCAGCGGCGAGCTGCTGTGGTTCTACGACCCAGAGGTACCGCGAAACTGGGCGGTGCATCTGTGTTGCGACGTGGTCAATCGTGGCGTGGCCTACAACGACGGCAAGCTGTTCTTCGGCACACTGGACGGCCGTTTGATCGCGCTGGAAGCCAGCAGCGGTAAAAAAGTGTGGGAAGTGCAAACCACCGACCGCGAACGCCCCTACTCCATCACCGGCGCCCCGCGCATCGTCAAGGATCGCCTGATCATCGGCAATGGCGGTAGTGAACTGGGCGTTCGCGGTTATGTATCCGCCTACGCCTTGAAAGATGGCGAGATGCTGTGGCGCTTCTACACGGTACCGGGCAATCCCGAGGACGGATTCGAAACCCCTGCCGTAGAGCGCGCCGCCGAAACCTGGGGCGGCGGCCCCTGGTGGGAAATTGGCGGTGGCGGCACGGTGTGGGATTCCATCGCCTACGATCCAGACCTGAACCTGCTGTACATCGGCGTAGGCAACGGCGCCCCCTGGAACCAGCAAATTCGCTCACCGGAGGGGGGTGACAACCTCTACCTGTCTTCCATCGTGGCTTTGAACCCCGATGACGGCCGCTACGTGTGGCACTACCAGACCACCCCGGGGGAGTCCTGGGATTACACCGCCACCCAGCACATGATCCTCGCCGACCTGGAGGTGAAGGGCGAGCAGCGCAAAGTGATCATGCAGGCGCCGAAAAACGGCTTCTTCTACGTGCTGGATCGCGCCACTGGCGAGCTGCTGTCTGCTGAACCCTACGCCACCGTGACCTGGGCGACCCACGTGGACATGGAGACCGGCCGGCCAGTTGAGGCGGATGGTGTGCGCTACACCGACGGACCCACCGGCCTGCACCTGCCCGGCCCCATCGGTGGCCACAACTGGCACCCCATGAGCTACAACCCGGACACTGGACTGGTCTATATCCCCAAACAGGACGTGCCCTGGATTTTCGCTACCGATGAGCAGTTCAGCTACCGCGAGGGTTACTGGAATACCGGTACCGACGCAGCACCTGCCAGCATGCCCGACGACCCCACCATTCAGGCCGCGGTATTGGGCATGGTCAGAGGCAGCATCGTCGCCTGGGACCCGGTCGCCGCCGAAACGCGCTGGGAGGTGGAACATGCCGGCCCCTGGAACGGCGGCATGCTGTCTACTGCGGGGGATCTCCTTTTTCAGGGGAATGCCGAGGGGCAATTCGTGGCCTATCGCACCGACAATGGCGAGGAACTGTGGTCCTTTGATGCCCAAACCGGCATCGTGGCACCACCAGTCACCTATCGCCTGGATGGCGAACAATACGTTGCCGTGGTGGCGGGCTGGGGCGGCGCGCTGGCCCTGGTGGGAGGCGACGCCCTGAAAGCCGGGGCTATCCCCAATCGCAGCCGCCTGCTGGTGTTCAAACTGGACGGCACGAAGCAATTACCGCCTGCGGTTGCGCCGCAACTGGTCTTCGACCCACCGCCCCAGTCGGGCAGTGCCGAGCAAATTGCCGCCGGCAAAGACCTGTACCTCAGATACTGTGTGTTCTGCCACGGCGATGCCGCTGTTAGCGGCGGCGCCACCACCGACCTGCGGGGGCTGAGCCGCGAGCAACACAATGACTGGCTGGCCACCGTACTCGGCGGCAAGCACTGGCAAAACGGCATGGTGGGCTTTGGCGGCGAGCTGGACGAAGCCCAGGCCCGCAATATCCAGTCCTACATTATCGAGCGGGCGGAGCGGGCCAAAGCCGCACAGGAATAGCACCCTCCCGGGTGGCCTGCTGCAAGGCGGGCCACCTGACTCGTTTCACACTATTGCCCAATTGCGAGCCCAATTTCCGGGCCAGCGCACACAATCCACCATAAATGTAGTAGCAGGTCCCGAAATCCGGACTACACTGCTAGCTGGTCTATGCGCGCATGGGACGTGCGGTTCTGCATACCAGAACACTATAAGGAGAATTTTTGTGTCTACCTTTTCCAGCAACGGCAATACTATTCCTGACTCTCCCTGACAGGCCCTACTGGCTCATACTGAACATGCCACAGGCCAATATTCGTCGTGCGTTCTACCTGCTGGTACTGCTGCTATTAGGCGCGGCGGGCACCGCCTTGGCCAACAACACGTCACCAGATGCCGATTCACTGCGCGAGCAGATACTGCAGAACCCCTGGCAGGCGGATAAGGACATGGCGGTCGCTAACGACGGCTACGACCTCGACCCCGCCCTGTTCCTGGCCTACCGTGCACATGCCCTGCAATTCCTGGATCGCCAGGAAGATTTCGATGCGCTGGTGCAAGAGGGGATCAACTCGCTGCAGCCATCCAGTCCCCCACAGGCGCACTGTCTGCTGCGCTTGTTCGAAGGTGTGTCCCTGCGCCGGGCGGGTGACTACGAGCAGGCTCTGGCGCGCCTGCGCGAAGCCACAGCGCTGGCCACCGAGTTTCAACTCGTCGACGAGCAGGTATTCGCCCTGGCGGAGTTGTCGTTCACACGCAGCCTCCAGGGTGACAATGAAGGCGCGCTTAACGATTTGCAGATCGGCCACACACTGGCACTGGAACAAAACGATCCCTTTCTGATCGCCCAGATGGAAGAAGGCTACGGAGTGGTTTACGGCTATGTCGACGACTATCCCGCCGCCATCCGGCATTACGAGCGCTCTCTGGCGATTTATCGGGAACTGGGCTACCTCGCCTATCAGGCCGAGGCCCTGTACGGCATTGGCGTGACTTATCGCTACTGGAAAAAATGGGACCAGGCCCTGGCTACCTTCGAAGAATACCGCGTGTTAACCGAACAGCCTGACAGTCAGCAGGACCGTTTTTCCCCCTACTACGGGCTGGGCACCACCTACGCGCAAATGGGACGCTGTCGCCAGGCCCTGCCTCACATCCAGCAAGCAATGGAACTGTCTGGCCCACTGGACTTTAAAGCGGAACTGCTCAAAGCCAGGGCGCGTTGCCTGATCCAGTTAAAGGATGTGCCCGCCGCGCTCGAGGCACTGGATAGCGCTCAGGCCCTGTTCGATGCCATTCCCAGCCTGATCGGCACCCGATGGGAGTTGGAGGTACACGAAATTCGCGCTGAAGCGCTGGCCACACAAGGCAATCATGCCGCAGCCCTGCAAACCTTCAAGGACTACCACACCGCCATGCACAACCTGCAGGCAAGCAATGCCTCGGCCAACATGGAACAGTTACGCCTGGCGCTGGAGGATCGTCAGAAGTCGGCGGAAATCGCCCTGTTGCGTGAACAAACCCGCCGCATGGAACTGGAAAACCACCAGGCCAATCGCAGCCTTGCACGGCAACGGGAACTCCTGATTCTGGGCGTGATCGCTGGCGTCGTTATCCTTCTGTTGTTGGTATTGCTGGCGCGTAGCACACTGCGCTTCCGGCGCCTGTCCACCCAGGACGACCTGACTGGACTACACAATCGGCGCCACCTGTTCCGGCTGCTCGGCCAACAGCTCGCCGAACTGCCGCCTGATCGCGGCCAACTCGCCGCTGCCCTGATCGACATTGACGACTTCAAAAAGATCAATGACCAACACGGCCACCCGGCCGGTGATGCCGTTATCCGTGCCGTGGCCAGCACCTTCAGCCGCCAGTTACGCCACGGCGAGGTGCTGGCGCGCGTGGGCGGCGAGGAGTTTTTCCTGGTATTACCCCGCACCAGCGCAGAGGATGCCCGAGCCATAACCGAACGCTTGCTGGCACAACTTCGCGAGCGGGATTTCCCCGTTGGCCCCGGGCGAACTACACGCCTGACCGCCAGCGCCGGTGTAGCGGAATTTGGCCCCGGCTGTGCCACAGCGGAACAACTCTACGAAGCTGCCGACCGGGCTCTGTACGCCTCCAAGGCCGCGGGTAAAAACTGCGCAACCCTGTACGACACGGATACCATCGACGAGGCGCCTGCCGCCCCATCAACGCCCTGATTCAGGGCGAATCCCGCCCCATCCGTGGGCGTGTGCACGACCATTGAGCCGCCTGCAATTTGAATTCAAACAGCCATGCGCTTTTTTGACATTGGTCAATTTCGCCCCACTACTTTGTGCTATTGATAGCTCAAAGAAACAAATCGCGCTTGCACGGCAAGGGTCAGGGGGAAACAACAATGAAAAAAGCAACATTACGTACCATCGCCGCCGCCGGCGTGCTCACGCTGGGCGCCTGCGCTCGGGTGGAGTTGGGGGGGCCTATCATCGGGGCAACGATCAGTATCTTCCATTCTGGGGAGGAAGAGGCTATCTACACCACCACCACTACGGAATGGGGCGGGCCCAACCGCAAGGAAGCCCTACTCGTAGCGGGTGGCGGTTTTATCGATCTACGTCAGGAAGACTTTAGCCAGTACACCGACAGTGGCTATTTCATCGTCACCGCTGCTGGGGGGCAGCGGGTTGGCGATGACTTCTCTGGCATGCTCACCGACGCGGAGGACTTTACCGGTGAAGTCCATGTGATCATTCCCGCCCGGGATGCTGACATCCAGACCGGCCGGCTGAACGGGCTCACCGAGCTGGTGTACCAGGCCGTGAAACCGCTGATCGATAACGGTGCCACCGAGGAAGAGGTGATCGACACGCTGGACAGCATTGCCGCGTCTCTGGTGACCAGCGACATCACGGAAGACGGGGAAATCAACTACCGGGATCTGCTGGTATCGTCCTACTACGACGCCGATCCACTGCAGCATACGCAGGACGAGTTGAAAGCGCTGGCCCAGGCGGTGTTCGAGGGTGATGCTGCAATGCTCGCCGCCGAAGTGAAAACACTGTCAGTATGCAATTACACGCAAACCACGCCGGGTGGCAGTTTTGAAGTGTGCGAAACCGCCCACGATGTCGCAAGTTGTGATGCAGAGAGCGGTACCTTTGCCTTTGGTGCCTGTCCGCTGGAAGGGGCAGTAGGCGTGTGCGATGGCACTGAAAGTTCCACGTTCTACTACTCGGGTGAAGCTTCAAGCCTGTCTTTCGGCTGTAACTTCGTACCCGGCGGCGTCTGGACAAGTTTCGAATAACAATCCCGCCGGTTGTACCAACGAGCCCCTCAGGGGCTCGTTTTGGTTTGAGCCCTCACTCCGTTCGAGCAGACAACGCCACAAACTCGTCCACCCCCTTGAACAGGCCGCCATCCAGTCGTTCCAGGGCACCCTCATCACGCTTCACGTAAGCATCCAGAAAGGTCGTGGTAGCCGCCAGCACAGCATTCAGCGCATCGGTTTGCGGCAGCGCATCACGTTCCGTACGGCATATTAAGTTACCGAGGTAGTGATCAGCCCCCTGAACAACCAGCGCATACTTGCCTTGCGGTGGTGACGTTTCGTATGACAGGAGATGGCTACGCCAGTCAGGCCAGAATGCCGGCTGAATGTCCCAGGTACCCGTGGTCACCAGTGTTGGGCTTGCCAGCGTCTGCCAGCTATCTTCGGTGATGATGTCGAACATCGGCCCCGGCGGTGACAGTGCTATCACCGCACTCACCTCTGCCCGCAGCGACCCCACATGACGGCCGGTTTCGGGGTCAACCGCAGTCGCCCCACCCCACTGCTGCGCTGTGAAAGCGCCAAAAGAGTGACCCGCAATGGCCAGCTGCGACGGATTTGCCTTGCCGTTAAAGGCCGGAAGCATCGATTCCAACTGCGTGACGGAATCCAGCAACAGTTGCAACTCCTCAACACGTCGCTGCACCAGGCCAAACTGGCCGTAGCGCAGGCTGTTAAAGATTCCCCTTGGCGCCCCGCAGCAATCGGCATGATTGGTCGTTACCACCGCGTAACCATGGCTTGCCCAGTGTCTCAGGAGCGCATCGTAGCTGTCTTTATCAGACCAGTTGCCGTGGGAGAACAGCAACAGGGGGAAGGCCTCCCCGTCCAGCGGAAAATACAGGTTGAGTAACAGCTCGCGACCTGCCACTGCCAAGGCCACATCCCGTCTGGAAACAACGGCATGGGGCCCCTCGCCTGCCCCTGCGGTGGCGCCCAGCTCGCGGCTCTGCTGTGTACTGAGTTGGGGCGCTGCAGGCAACACCACATCATCGCCGCAAGCCGATAACAAACCCGCAAGGATCAACACCCAGGCTCTGATCACTGGACGTTCCCACCCTGCAAGAAGGTCAGGGCGTCCTGCGCTGACTGGTACGGAATTTCCAGCGGAATCACATGACCAACGCCCGGGTAGGTTTTGTCCTGCACTTGTGCCGCCCGACTCAAGCCCTGACGGAACTGCGCTACATGCGCCACCGGCAACTGCGGATTCTGTTCGCCCCAGAGTATCAGGGTGGGCGCTGTAATCTGCGCCAGGTCTTCGCTGATATCACCGCGCTCCCAGGCGCGCAGGCGATGAAACTCCGCCATGCGGTTACCCTCGCGGCGGTAAAGGGTAAAAAATTCCGTCAGGACTGCATCCGTGATCAGCGAGTCGTCGACCACAGCAGCTTCAAGGAAGGGTCGGAACAAGGACTCGGGCAATAAATACAGGACATAACCCGCCCAGTCAGGCAACGGCGTTTCCATGTAAGGGTTAGTGATACGCGGCATGCCGGGGGCGTTGATCAACACCAGTTGCTCCACGCGCTCCGGGTAGTGGGCGGCAAAGTACCACGCCAGCCCTCCACCAGTGGAACTTCCCGCCAAGGCTGTGGATTCCAACCCGAGATGTTGTAGCAGGCCCAGTAGCAGCTGCGCGCCGCGTTGGCGTGAATAATCATCGCTCGGGTCGGGACCGGTAAGACCGTGAGTGGTGAGGTCGTAGCGGATCACCGTGAAGTGGGGTGACAACACCTCCACCCAGGGCTCCCACTGCCGCATCGAATGAAAGTGTGAATGCAGTAAAACCAGAGGCGGCCCGCTACCTGTAACCCGGTAAGCCAAACTCACCCCATCGATATTCACGCGCTGCACATCCGGCCCACCGTAGATCGCGTCCACAGTGCTCGCAGGCAGGTCACGATTCACCCAGGCCAACCCAGCGATCGCCACAAGGATTACCAGCACGAGAAGCCCCAGGATGCGGAGCAGCCACCGGATCATTTAAATAACCCACGTTGAAGATTGGTCCGCATTGCGCGCTTGCTCACCCCGTTTTGAATTATTGCTATATGTTTATATCTTAAAAACACTTGGGCGCACAAACTCTGCCTGCCCATTCAGGGTGGTTTACGCAGTAATCACATTGACAGATCTGCCCCCTCTACCTAGTTTGAAAAGGCCATCGGCAGAACACCTCCCGACACGCAAACCCAGGAGCCCGCATGCGCCGCATCATCGCCCTGCTCGTCTTCACCCTCTGCGCCGCATTGCCGGCCTCCCTGCACGCAGCGACCGATGCTGAGCGTATCGAGATGCTGGAAAAGCAACTGGAAGCCCAGCGCCGCCTGCTCGACTCCTTGCAATCTGAACTCGAACAACTGAAACGCGGCCAGCCAACGCTAGCGGTAGATGTCATTCCAGAGGAAGATCGTGCGGATGCGGAATCAGAGTTGATTACACTGGAAACGGAACAGGAAGAATTGCAGGAAGGGCCGCAACTTGAACTGTACGGCCACTTCCAGATCGACAGCATCTACGATTTCAAACGGGTAGATCCCACCTGGGAATCTACACTGCGTCCGTCCACCATCCCCACCACCGACGATGTGTTTGGCACCGACGGCAACACCATTATCAGCGTAAAACAGACGCAGTTCGGCATGAAGGCCCACACCACCACGCCATTAGGTCTATTACACGGCTGGTTTGAGTTCGACTTCTTCGGCACCGGGACAGATGCGGGGGATACCAAGTTCAACCTGCGCCACGCCTGGGCGGAGATTGGCAGTTTTGGTTTTGGCCAAACCAACAGCGTTTTTACCGACGTGAGTGTATTCCCCAACGTAGTGGACTGGTGGGGCCCGTCGGGATGGGTGTTTAACCGCAATGCCCAGCTGCGTTACACCTGGCTCGCAGAAGCCTCCGAATTCGCTGTGGCTCTGGAAAAACCCAACGGCAGTTTCAACTCGGGGATCTTCGGGGAATTGTCACCAGAATTTGACGAGGACGTACGCGCCAAGACCAAGTATCCCGACCTCACCGCGCACTGGCGGCAGGAATTCGATTTCGGCCACTATCAGGTAGCCGGCGTTATCCGCCACCTGGAATTTGAAACACCAGGCTTTCCCGAAAGCCGCCCACGCGGGGTAGAAAACGGCTGGGGAATCAACCTCACCGGCTCGCTGAACTCGATCGGCAATGACAAACTCAAGCTAGGCCTGGTTTATGGCGAGGGTATCGCCAGTTTTATGAACGACGGTGGCGTTAACCTGGCGCCGCACAATAACGAGGCTGACGCGGTGCCGGTACTGGGCATCATCGCCTACTACGACCGCTACTGGTCACCCCGCTGGAGCTCATCCATCGGCTTTTCCATCAACGATGCAGATGTTCGCAACCAGCAATCTGCCGATGAGTTCGACAAGGGCGTGTACGCCAGCGCCAATTTGCTCTACACCCCCTATCCGGAATTCCTGATCGGCACCGAATTCCTGTACGGTGAACACAAGGACGTGGGTGGCCGCGTTGGCGAGGACTACCGGGTGCAATTCACTGTGAAACACAAACTGGGGACCAGTTTCTGATGCTCACCAATGAATCCAGCTCACGCCACGCGCTGGCGATCAGCCTGGCCGCCGTAATGGTGGCAGCGTGTTCTGACCGCGCACCGGAAACGGAAACTGCCCCGGCGGAACCGCCCGCAGCGGTAGTTACCGAAACCAGCGATGGCTTTAGCGTGGTAGAGGCCAGCTTCAGCGACATGCAGGCCGCGATGGCTGCCGGACAAACCAGCTCCGAGGAGATTGTGCGCCAGTACTTTGATCGCATGGAGCTGTACGAGGATCGCCTCGGCGCCACCCTGGCCCTGAACGATGGGGCGCTGGCACAGGCGCGCAAGCTGGATGCCGAACGCAAGGCGGGCCATGTGCGCGGGCCGCTACACGGCATTCCCGTCGCGCTGAAAGACAATATCCATACCACCAGCATGCCCACCACCGGCGGCGCGCTGGCCTTCGAAGGCTACATACCGCCCTATCGCGCGACACTGGTGGCCAATCTGGAAACGGCCGGCGCCATCATTATCGCCAAGACCACCCTGACCGAATTGGCCAACTGGGTCGCAACCGGCATGCCCAACAGCTACAACGCGGTGCGCGGTTATGGCTACAACCCCTACGACCCGCGCCCGGACCCACGCGAGGGCTTCGATGACGGCCGGGGCATCATGGACACCGGCGGTTCCAGTTCGGCGATCGGCACAACGGCCAATCTATGGGCGGCCAATGTGGGCACCGAAACCAGCGGCTCGATCCAGATTCCCAGTAACAACAATGCCCTGGCGGCGATCAAGCCCACCGTGGGCCGGGTCAGTCGCTACGGCATTATCCCGATCACCGCCGATCAGGACACCGCCGGCCCCATGGCCAAGTACGTGGCTGATGCGGCTGCCTTACTGAGCGCAATGGAAGGCGTGGATAACCACGACGAGGCCACCGGTATTTGCCCGCCCCCGGCTGATGGGGACTACAGTAGCCACCTCAAAGCGGATGCGTTGCGGGGTGCGCGCATTGGCATCCCGCGCAGCTACTACTACGAACCGACCACACCACCCGGGAAGGACGCTCCGGTCGGCGGCTTGTCAGCACCAGAAACACAGGCCATGCAGCGCGCTATTGCCCTGCTGGAGGCGCAGGGTGCAATCATTGTGGACCCGACCGACATCCCCAGCGTGGTGGCGGAAGAACCGGACAACAACCAGCTCCTGTTCCAGAACTGCTACGACTTGCCCCAGGGCAAGGGTGGCGACGCCAACTGCTCGGTGATTTTGAAATACGGCATGAAACGGGATTTCAACAAATGGCTGGACAGCCTGGGGGATTCCGCCCCGCTACCTACACTCACCGCTTTGCGGGAGTGGAACCTGGCCCACCGTGACGAGGGCGCCATTCGCTACGACCAGGCCGAACTGGATATCTCGGATGAAATGGACGTGGAGGCCGACTTCGCGCGCTGGCGAGCCGACCGCGACAAAGATATCCGCCTGACCCGCACCGAGGGCATCGACGCAGCCCTTGCCGCCTACGACCTGGATGCCTTGTTTTTCCCCGCCTGGCGCTCTGAAAACCTGCTCAACAAAGCAGGTTATCCCGCTGTAATCGTTCCTTTCACCGCAGTACCCAATGCGGTGGACCCCCGACCCCCGACGGCTTTGACCCCTTACCCATGCCGTTCGGCGTGAGTTTTGTTGGCACCGCCTGTGCGGAAGCCCGATTGATCGAGCTGGCCTACAGCTTTGAGCAGGCCGCCCAGGGTCGTAAACCACCGGCGCAGTTTCCCTGATGCTCCGGCTTGCCACCGTCGGGCTCTGCCTGCTGCTGAGCTTTGTCTGCCTCAACCTGCGGGCAACCGAGAAATCGCTACAAGGCTTGCTGGAACAGGTACACCAACGCTACGCCAAGCTCGATGAAGGGGAGTTGGCCGACTACATTCCCGCACTGGCTGAAGCAGACGCCAACGACTTTGGTTTGGTTATCGCCACGGCTGACGGTGATGTATTTGCCGTGGGAGACGCCGATCGCAGCTTCGCCATCATGTCTGCCGCCAAGCCCTTCTCCCTCGCTCGGCTAATGGCCGCAAGCGGCGGTGACTTTGTGCGTGAGCGCATTGGCGTGGAGCCCACTGGCTTGCCCTTCAACGCCCTGTCCAATATCGAAAATCCGCCGGCAAGCCCGCTGAACCCATTGGTAAACGCGGGCGCCATCGCCACCGTTAGCCACTTGCCGGGCGAAAATGCCAGCCAGCGCTGGCAGGGCTTACTCGACTTTTACAGCGCGCTGGCGGGAGAACCCCTGTCCGTGATGCAACCTGTGTACCGCTCCGTCTCCAACAGCAACTTCCGCAATCGCGCGGTGGCGAACCTGCTGATGCAGAACGGACTGCTCGGCGCCGACCCCGATAGCAGCCTGGATATCTACAACAAACAGAGTTGCGTGGGTGTTACCGCCCGGCAATTGGCGATGATGGGCGCAACGCTGGCCAATGCCGGTGTGCAACCCGCTTCCGGTGAGCGATTGTTGGCAGAAGACGAAGTGAGCCAGTTACTCGCGGTGATGTTGGTAGCCGGGTTCTACGATGAGAGCGGCACCTGGGCCTACACCACCGGCATCCCCGCCAAAAGCGGCGTTGGCGGCGGTATCGTAGCCGTCGTGCCCGGCCGCATGGCCATTGCCGCCTACTCGCCGCCACTCTCACCCGCGGGCAACAGCGTGCGGGGTATGCGCGCCATCGCCGATATTGGCGAGGCGCTCGGGTTGAATATTTTTAGCAGCGCTACTGACAGCGCGGAGTAATACCGATGGGGCACCTTAGCCCTGTCGGCGCGGCGCCCTGAACAAACGCCGTGTAATGACCGACTGCAGGAACGGATCCATAAAACGGTACAGCCGGCCTGACAAATACACCGGCTTGCCCTTTTCCACTGCCGCCAGGCCTTCTCGAATCACCACATCCGCGTCATACCACAGCCAGCTCGGCAGCGATGCCTTGGTTTTCAGCAGGCCCGCCGTGGCATGGAAATCGGTGTGGGTGTAGCCAGGGCACAAGGCGCAAACATTCACACCCGTACCCGCAAGGGTCATCGCCAGGTCTTCAGACAGTGCGATCAGGTAGGCTTTGCTCGGTCCGTAATTACACCCACCGGCGGCCGGTATGCGCCCGGCCACCGACGCCACATTGATCACCCGGCCAAACCCGCGCTCGCGCATGGCGGGAATAAACAGCTGGCAGAGGTGGCCCACCGACAGCATCATCAAGTGATAGAAATCCATTTGAGCTTGCCAGTCCTGCCCCTCCAACAGGTCAGGCCCCGCCACACCGGCATTGTTAATCAGGAAGTCCACGTGCCAGCCATTGGCAGCCACCGCGTCAGCGAGTTGTTGCGGCGCCGCCGGGTCGATCAGATCCGCCGTCAACACATCGGCCTGCACCCCATGGGCGGCGGCCAGTTCGGCTGCCAGGGCATCCAGCGCTTCCTTGCGGCGTGCCACCAGGATCAGGTTGTAGCCCTGCGCGGCGAGTTGACGGGCAAACTCCTTGCCCAGACCGGCAGAGGCGCCGGTGATCAGTGCGGTACGTTGGGTCATGGCGATGAATTCTCCGGAAGTGAATGGCCAACAGCTTCCAGTAATTCATCGAGAAAATCCACCGGGATCGAAACCCTTCAGTTCAGCTCCACCGCTACCGGACAGTGGTCGGAACCGAAAATATCATTGTGGATTTCCGCGCTTTTTACACGCTGCTCCACAAATGAGGAGGTGCCGAGGAAGTAATCGATCCGCCAGCCGACGTTCTTGCCCCGGGCACCGGCGCGATAGCTCCACCAACTGTATTTAACCGTGTCGGGGTGCAGGTGGCGGAAGGTATCGGTAAATCCGGCGCCAACGATGTTATCCATGCCGTCGATTTCCTGCTGGGTGTAGCCCGCGCTCTTGTTGTAATTGGGTTTGGGGCGCGCCAGGTCAATGTCCGTATGGGCAACGTTGAAATCACCGCACATCAACACCGGCTTGGACGCCTCCAGTTGTTTCACGTAAGCGAGGAAATCCCGGTCCCAGGTTTGCCGGTACGGCAAACGGATCAATTCACTGCCGGAATTCGGGGTGTAAACCGTGACCAGGTAGAAATCGGGGAATTCTGCCGTGAGCACGCGGCCTTCCTGGTCGTGCTCATCGATGCCGATGTCGGGCGTGACCTCGATGGGAGCCTCACGCGTGAGTATCGCCACCCCCGAGTAGCCTTTGCGTACGGCCGAGTTGCTGTAGATGTGGTAACCACTGATCTCCTCCAGCGCCAACAGCACCTGGTCGTCCTGGGCCTTGGTTTCCTGCAGGCACAGCACGTCGGTGTCGAGTGCGGCCAGTGAGTCGGCAAAGTCTTTTTTCATCACGGCGCGAATGCCGTTGATGTTCCAGGAGGTGAGCTTCATAACAATGGGGTTCCATACAGGGCTGGGGCAATTCTAACGCACTATCACGGGCCAGGGGCATGCCCTGCCCCCGGCCCACAGTTCACTTGCGCGTTACAATACCGAGCTCGACAGCGTTACGTCCGCCCGCGCCCACAGTTGGTCAAAGCGCTCGCGAACCTTTTGCGCCTCGTCGTCCTCACCCTGCCCTGCCAGGGCCAGCGACAGACCGTACAGTGACCAGCCGTTGCGGGGGTACTGTTTCAGGTCGGCGCGGAACACCGCTTCGGCCGCCGCGTAATCCTCCTGCTGCAGCAAGGCACTGCCGAGGGACTGTCGTGTGGGGTAGTACCAGAACGGCGGCTCGGTGTAGGGCAAGGCATCCTGCGCGTCCACCGCCTCACCGTAAGCGGCTATCGCCGCGTCCAGATCACCCGCCGCCTGCGCGTACTCCGCCCGCGCCAACAGGTTGGCAATGGCCAGCACCTGGGTCGCCGGATAGTCATTGCCGTCGAGGGTATAAATGGCGTCGTTGGTCA
Organism: Gammaproteobacteria bacterium; assembly: GCA_030427085.1. Classification (GTDB taxonomy): domain Bacteria; phylum Pseudomonadota; class Gammaproteobacteria; order Pseudomonadales; family Halieaceae; genus JAUHXH01. The sequence goes on from JAUHXH010000005.1 coordinate 188,194, forward strand.
TCAGTGGCTGGAGAGCGTCTATTTCACCCTGGGCCGCCGCAAGATCGCCGGTGCGAGACAAGGCTACCGCCCGTGAGTAATGCCAGATGGCCCGCGAAAAGGCCAGCTCCTCCGGTGGTGAGGGCTCCGCCAGAATGTCCTCCCAACGGGCAAAACGCACCAGGGATAACAACGGAACGGTCTGGAAGAACTCCACACCGGGAAACTCCCGTACTTGCTCAATCCGCACATTAGCGGCCACCTTGCGGCCTGCTTCGATGGCCACTTCACTGCGGCCCTCCATGCTCGCTGAGGCCCAGAGGAAATGAATATTGTGCGGGTAGTACATCGCCGGGTAAAAGCCCTGGGCGTTGCACTGGGCGATGTAGTCCTCATCCACCTTCGCCGCCCGCACATTGGCTTCGGAGGCATCGTAGTAACGTCCGATGCGCCAGTAAATGTGCGAGGGCATGTGCACCAGATGTCCCGACCCGGGCACCAGATAGGCCAGACTGTCGGCCGCCTCTTCGGCTCGTCCCGGGCGGGATGAGGCTTCCACCGCGTGAATATACAAATGCAGGGCGAGTGGGTGCTCGGGGTCACGCGCCATCACCCCTTCCAACGCGTCGATAACCTCAGCGGTTTCGGGTTTGGGGTTGTCGCCATCCAGCCAGTAGTCCCAGGGCATGGTGTTCATCAGGGCTTCGGCAAACAGCGCCTGGATGTCGTTATCCCGAGGATACTTGCTGGCCACTTCACGCATGGCATTGGCATAGGCGATGTCGAGCGGATCCCTGCTGGTGTCAGGATCGCCGTTGTAACGCTCGGCCTGAGCCGCGATCAGGTTGCGCTCTCGCTCAGTCACCCCCGCGCTTAGTGCCTGGGCCCGCTCGACGGCCGCCCGGGCGCTGAGGCGATCGGCCGGCATCATAATCGCCTTACCCTTGCTGGTGACATTGATGTTAGGGCCTATGGCCAGCGCCTCGCCCCAGAAACACATGGCGCACTCGGGGTCCAGTCGCTGGGCCGCACGGAAGGCCCGCACCGCTTCGGCATGATTGAAACCGGCGGCCATCACCATGCCCTGATTAAAGTAGCGCTGGGCCCCGGGATCGTCCGTGGTAATGGGATAGCTGAACTCCCCCAGTCCGGATAGCAGCGGTGCCTGCGCGCGGGCGATCAAGGCCTCGTCGGTCTCTGCCACCACTTCAGCAGGCGCCGGCGGCGACGTTGCAGTTTCAGTGGTGGTGGTGTCTGTAGCGTCGCTGCAGGCGAACAGCAGCGGTAGGATGAGAATCAGCAAGCTGTAAAGGCGAGTCATGCGCGGCACCTCGATTTTGGGTTGCTCGAGTTAACCTGCAAGTCTAGTAGAAGAGCCTGACTTTGCCTGCCGGCCCTGCGCACCGACGCCACCTGAGCAGCGCCGGTGCGGAACGAACCGATTACTGGTCAGCCGTTGCGGGCGAAATAATGCCCGACACTTCGGATATCTGAGTGACCGGGAAGCCGCCAATGCGGGCGTGTTCCCGAATGATTTCCTCATTGGGCGCGGTGTAGATGCAGTACAGTTTGTCGCCCGTGACATAGCTCTGCTGCCACTTGATGTCCTCACCCAGCGACTCCAGTACATCCCGAGACTTGGCGGAGATTTCCTTCAGTTGTTGCGGGCTGAGCTGCCCTGCTCCCGGCAAATCGCGCTCGATTACATAGCTGTGCATCTCGCTCCCTCCAAACACCGGCGCGGACAATACCGCTGCCAAAGTAAAACCGATCAGTGATTTATGCATTGTTGTATTCCCCCTGCTTTTAATAACGCACAGTGCGTCAATCCAATCTAGCAGCGACCTACCGATCCCGACAATGAACCGGGACTGAACTTTTCCTGACCTCCTTTATTATTTAGAATCAATGAGATAGCCGTCGACATGAACGGCACAGCGGAGGCGGCCGGCGGCCTTTCGGCACTAACCGGCGCGCGACTAATTGGGGGATCACCATGGAGTGCCAGCGATTCGGGGAGTTCGAGTACTTCCCTCGCTCGCGTGAGTTGCGTCGCCTGGGGCGGCCGGCCAGCGTGCAGGATCTACCCCTGCGCGCGCTCGAAATACTGCTCCAATCCCCGGGTGAGGTGGTCGCGCGGGAAACCTTTTATGAGGCCCTTTGGCCCAACGATCACAGCGGCCTGCTCGACGACAACCTCAACTCCACCCTGCGCAAACTGCGGCAGACTCTGGGCGATTCCGCGACCCGCCCGCGCTTTATCGAGACTGTTCCCAAGCGGGGCTACCGGCTGGTCGCCGCAGTAGAAACCATCGGCGACAACGCCGAACAGCAACAGCCAGAAGCGCCCACTACCTACGTTAAGTGGGCCGGCCTTGCGCTGTGCGCCCTCATACTCCTTGGTGCTGCGGTGTGGTTCCTTGCGCAAAATACCAACACACCTCCCCCGCAAGCGCGCACTGTTAATGCGCCACCGGACCCGCTGGCCTACGAGTACTATCAACAGGGCCGTTTTTACTGGCATCGGCGCACCCGGGAGGATCTGGCCAAGGCCGTTAGCCTGTTCACCCAGGCCACGGAAATCTCCCCGGACTACGCGCCCAGTTGGGCCGGACTCGCCGACGCTTATGCGGTGGAGGGCTTCTATGACTATCGCTCTCCCAGCGTGGCATTCCCGCTGGCGCGCCATGCCGCCGAACGGGCACTCAGTCTGGATCCCGACAATGTATCTGCCCACGCCACGCTGGGTTACGCGGCCCTGTATTACGCGTGGGACCTGGACGCTGGAGAAGCGCATTTTTTGAAGGCCATTGAACTGGAACCGACTCATTCCAAGGCACATCAATGGTATGCGAACCTGCTGACTGCGGCCGGAAGATGGCAAGAGGCGGAGGCGGAAATGCGTCGCGCCCAGCAGCTGGACCCGCTGTCCACCATCGCCAATGCCGCACTGGGCTGGGTGCAATACTTCGCCGGTAGGCATCAAGCCGCATTGCGGCAATTCGATCTGGCGCTGGAACTGGCCCCTGAGTTCGAACTGGCCTTGCTGTGGCGCGGATGGACCTACGAGGCGATGGGTGATATTCCCGCCGCTCTGTCAGCTCTGCGTGAAGCGGATCGCATGGCCGAGGGCTCAGCCATTTTCCGCGCATCGCTGGCACGCGGCCTGGCGCTCGCCGGTGAAACCGAAGAGGCCAGGGTCATTCTGCAGACCCTGGCTGCGTCCACCTCGTATGTGCCCGCCTACGAAATCGCCAAAGCCTGGCTAGCCCTGGGTGACAAATCGCAGGCCTATGTCTGGCTCGACCGTGCCCTGGCAGCGCGCTCTCACTCGCTGGTGTTCCTGAACGTGGACCCACAACTGGTTGAGCTTCGCAGTGAAGAGCGATTCCAAAGCTTGACGGCGGCCTTGTCAGAACCCCCGGGTAGTCACATCCGGCAACCAGCCGCTGACACCCGATCCGCACCCTTCACCGTCGCTCCCGAGCTATTCGACCCAAGCCAGCCCGACACCCTCGGCCTCAGCCCGGCACTCGGCGCGCAAACCACCGTGGTGTATCGCGGCGCCGACCATCAGCGCTACTACAATCACGGCGCAGTGCTGTTCCACTATCGCAATCACTATTACCTGCAGTGGCAAAGTTCCGCGCGGGACGAAGATGCACCGGACACGCAGGTGCTCTACAGTCGCAGCCGGGACGCCATCACCTGGGAAGCAGCTCGTGTGCTGGCACCGGCCCGCGAAGGCGCCGTGGTTACCAGCGGTGGCTGGTGGAGTGACGGCACTGAGTTGATTGCCTATCTCAACGTGTGGCCCGACGGGCTGGAACCCCGCTCCGGCTTTACCCAGTACATCAGCAGCAAGGATGGACTCAACTGGACCGAGCCCGCCGCCATCACCCACAAGGACGGCAGTCCGGTGCAGGGCATTATTGAACAGGACCTGGACGCCCTGCCCGACGGACGCGTGCTAACCAGCGTGCACCGCGCCCCGGGATTGATCGCCACCCCCTACTTCACTGACGACAGAGCTGGCGTTCGCGATTGGCAGGCCGGCAGCATGAACAACCTGCCACACGAAGGCGCAGTCAGTCGGGAACTGGAGCCGAGCTGGTTCCGGCGCAACGATGGCACCATCGTGATGGTGTTTCGCGATCAGGGCAGCAGCTTCCGAATACTGGCCGCCACCAGCATGGATGGTCGCCGCTGGACCCAGCCGGTGCTCACCGACATGCCGGACTCACGGGCCAAACAGAGCGCGGGTAATCTGCCCGACGGCTCCGCCTATCTGGTCAACAACCCCAGCGGCAGCAAACGCCGCATCCCGCTGGTGCTGACCTTGAGCGCCGATGGCCAACACTTCGATCGCGCCTTACTGCTACGTGCGGGCGGCGATGACCTGCCGCCCATGCAGGCCGACGGCAAATACAAACGTGCGGGCTACAGCTACCCCAAAAGCTATGTGCACAACGGCTCACTCTTTGTGGCCTATGCGGTGAATAAGGAAGACATCGCGATCACTCGCGTAGTCCTGCCGGCGGCGGTTCACAACTAATCCAGATTGCCGTGCAATCCCTACAATCTCTCCTATACTTTTTGGCCTGTATCCGTGGGTAATCCCCGGTCGCCAAAAAGGTCGGGGCTGGAGGTTGTATGCCCCGCGTCACCAGGTCGCCTGTCGTCCCCTCCCGTATTCGATTGTCCGGGCGGGCCACTCGAGCCGTAGCTCGCCGATCCACCGGCCAGCAGATCACCCCCTCCGTGGACATTGGCGGAATCTGGGGGCGCTTCCCCGGCTTCAAACCCAACCCCCTTAAATTCAGTGTCCGCAGGCCGCAAGACTTACTCAGCTTCGACCTCTACCCGGTCAATCTCAAAGTGGCCGCGGATGGCGCGCGCCTGGTGCGGATCGATCCAGGCAAAACCGCCATTCTCGTGCTGCAACTGCCGCCACAGCACTTCGGCGAACAGGCCTGGCTGGACAAGACCGGCCCGGACGTTAGTGCAAGTACTGTGGCCGGCATGCCGGAAACCACCGACGACCCGGCCATCAACGACAAAAACACCACCACCGCCAGCGCCGAACCGATAGGACCACTGCCCGCAGCGCGCATGCGCATGGCGGGCCCGAGCCGACTGGCCTTCACCATGCCGGAAGAAGAAAGCAGCCTGGCGCTGACTTTCGATGCTGTGTTGCAGGCCTGCCTGACCTGGCCGCTGCGGCTCAGCGCGCTGGCGCAACCCGATCCGCCTCAGCGACACGAGGCACAGGACCTCGGCTGGTTGCTCGACGTTACCAACAGTGCGGCCTTCGACCAGGCGATTACCACGCTGTCCGATGCCTTGACCGGCCTGGCGCCCCGCTCCGTGCTGCGTGCTGTATCCACTGCCGCCGGCCGTCTCGCGGGCAGCATGAAGCACCACACCAACCGGGGCAGCGCGGCGCAGGCTCGAAGCCATGTCACGCGCGCCATGAGCTCAGAGATAGCTGCCCTGCAACGCCGTTACAGTGGACTGCGCGGCGAATCCCATCGCGAACTCCTGCTGGCTTACACGGCGGCGCTGGCAACGCGAGAATACGCGCGCATCAATCCACGCTACGTCGCGGAAAAACTGTCGCGTTTCCCGGACATACTGCTACTACTCAAACCCCACCAGCCCCCCGACACCGTGACGGCGCTGGAACTACCGTATCGCCTGATTACCACCCCCATCCTCCCCGCGCAGTGGCGGCACGCGCCGTTGCCGGTTACCCACCAGGGTCGCACTGAGTTGTGGCATACCCGGTTGTCCGCCAGCGACAACAAACCGGCCGATTCGGGCACGCGCATTCGGGCCATCTGGAGCCCCGATTACCTACTCCCGGATATGGTGAACATCGTCAACCAGACCCTCCCGTTCCGTATGAGCCTGGATCCGCTGGATCGGGAAATGCTGGTTAAACTGATGGCGGGCTTCAATGAGCGCGTGAGCCGCTCAGTGATGTACCGACCGCGTTCGGGGGCGGCGGACCGGCTGATCCTGAGCCCACTGGGTGCCCTGCTGGACGCCGAAGGCAACTGGAATCCGCAGGTCAACCCGATGGGCGTGGACCTGGAGCAATGGCGCCATCTGGCCAGTATAGGGCGGGACCAGTATGTGCGTGTGGTCTACCGGGGCTTCCTCTACCCCTTTGGCCACTCCGCATCCCTGATCAAGGTCACCGAGCGCAAATTTGAAGACCACGATGGCCCCACACGACGCGTGGCCGTGCTGCGCCAGCGCTTTTTTATCGTAGTGCGCGAACCGCTACGCCATTACGCGGGCTCCGGCCATCAATTCGATGGGCGCAATTTCCCCTTCTCCAGCGTTGAGATATTAACGCGCGTAACGCCCTCACTGCTGGCACCAGAAAAGCCCGGCTCCAAACCGTCACCGGATAACAACGTCTTCAACAGCATCGTGCATCGCGAGTGTTTCTGGCCCTCGCTGTCGGCCAGCAATCGCTTCCAGTTCGAGCTGCGCTTTACCGACATCGAGGGCGACACCAGTTCCTTCGCCATGCCGCTATTGTTTGTTGGCATGGAAGCAAACGGCTCCCATGCGAGTGCTATTCGCACCGTCTACAACCTGGCCGACACCGGCCGGCGCAGCGGTGACGCGGGCGGCCAGAGCATCGCCTTTGCGCCCGTACCCGCCGTCACCGTGGAAGGCGGAGACCCGCGGCTACCAGCGCGCAACATCACCTTTGCCGCCGCGAACAATACCGCTGCGGGCAACCGGGAAGCCCGCACCTATCCCGAACTGGAGCGCGCCGACGTTGCCGTTGCCGCCGCCCAGCGCATGCTGGGTAAAGCCGACGCCACCCTGTCAGTGCAGTATTTCCCGGCCTACAAAAGCGGTGGTTTTGGCGGCGCCAACCCGGGCGAAGTTTTTCTGGAGGCCGCCGGTGCCGCGCTCGGACTGGACTTCAAGAACGACCTGAAAAGCGACAGCGTTGGCGCACTGGCGGCACCGAGCATGCAGATTGCTGGCCTGTCGCGCCTGCTCGGCCCCGCCGGTGACATCGCCAACGTCGCCGCCGACAGCTTTGACCCCGCGCAGTTTTTCGACGGGGCGGAACTGCTGGGCGGGATCAAGATTTCAGACATCATCGGTGTCGTTACAGCGCTGACCAACACCGAAGCGCCGCAGATGCTGACCCGGGAATTACCCGAGCGTATTGAGGCCAGCTTCGAGTGGGAAACAAAAATCACCGACAGCGACCCACTCGGTTTGCTCGTGCCCGGCGCCGGCGGTGACACCATCCTCAGCATTCACAGCCTCACCTCCTCGCCCATCAACCAACCTGACGCCGCCACGGTAGAAACCCACGCCAGCCTGGTGCACTTCAAGGTCAATCTGTTCGACTTCATCACTATCTGGTTTGAACGCCTGCAGTTCGACGCCAGCTCCGGCAGCAAACCCGAGGTGCTGGTGGACCTGGATCCGGATGAAGCCGTGATGTTTGGCGGCCCGCTGGAATTCGTTAACGAGTTGAAAGACATCATCCCCATCGACGGTTTCAGCGACCCGCCCAACCTGGACATCACCCCCAGCGGCCTCAGCGCCAGCTATTCGCTGGGTTTACCGGATCTGCAGGTGGGCATCCTCGCGCTAACCAACATTTCGATCGGCGCCGGTTTCTCCCTGCCCTTCGACTCGCGCCCGGTGTCGGTTACGTTCAACTTCTGCGAGCGACAGAGCCCCTTCAGCCTGACGGTGTCGATGTTTGGCGGCGGCGGCTTCTTCCTCATCGGCGTGGGCTCCAAGGGGGTTCAGGAAATCGAGGCGGCACTGGAGTTCGGCGCCGGTGTAGCGATTAACCTGGGCGTTGCCAGCGGCTCGGTGGAAGTGAAAGCGGGGATTTACTTCCACTGGCTCAGCGATTCGGTGGAACTCGCCGGTTACGTCCGCCTGCATGGCGAGCTGTCGGTGATCGGGCTGATTTCAGTTTCCTTGACCTTCAACCTGCAACTGGCCTATCTGAAAGAGGGTCAGGAATCCGTGGTCTGGGGTGAGGCGACCCTGGTGGTGGAAGTGGAAGTACTGGTGTTCAGCGCCAGTGTTGAAGTGCACTGTCGCCGCGAATTCGCCGGTTCCGAATCCGACCCACGCTTCATCGACCTGGTGCCCCAGCCGGCAATCTGGGATGAATACTGTGGCGCCTTCGCGCAGGAGGCTGCCTGATGCCCCAGCAAACATTAATGTGGACGCCACTGCCCAACGGGGTGGACGACAGCGGTAATCTGCGCCTGTCCCTGTTGCTGTCACCGCGGCTGGTGGGCGATGCCCCCGGCACCGAACTGGATGCCTTCCCTGACTTTCGGGATTGGCCCGACACCCTGGCAAATGCGAAGTTTGAACTGGATCTGAATGGCCAGGTGCTGGTGGTGGCCGGACTGACAACAACCGGCGGCGCGCGCATCGACACCCGCTATGGCCTGCCCGACAGCAGCCTGTGGCAAGCGATGTTCCCGCGAGACACACCGGTGCGTGACTTCGCCTTCGAAGACCGGATCAACAGCGCGGTACTGTCCTACCCGGCTGCGAGCCTCCACCAGCAAATGCGCAAGCTGTACCAGAGTCTGGCGGGCAAGGCGGGCGACCAATTGCCGCTGATCGTCGACATCTTGAACGACAGCGCATGGAAACCCTTCCGCGGGCATGTAGCCAATCTGGATCGGCGCTACGGTGAAGACGAGAAACAGATGCCGCGCAATATCGAGCAGCACTTTGCCGATTTTCTCAAGGACGGCCTTGCCAGCCTGCCTGCCCAGCGGCGCGAACTGGCACTGTTTCAGTTGTTCCACACCCCGCCCGGAGAACCCCAGGTGCAGGACTACACCGACAAGGACGGCAACAATGCCCGCCCGCGCGCGCGCTGGCGCACCTACGGTCGCACAGCGCTTCCCGCCCCGGAAGATCTGGCACCACGTTATGATTTCCACGACCGGGTCGCCGCGATGAACCAGTACCCGACCCTGCTGCGTCGCCTGGGTCTGGTGGTGGACTTCCTGATTGATGCCGGCCAATGGTCGCCCGGAACCAGCCAGACGCTGCAGGGCCAATTGGTGTTACCGAGCGCCGGGCGGGGCGTACGGCGTATGCCAGCCGTGCCCAATCGAACCGCATGTCGTCTTGGCCGCAGACAGTTTCACGCACTGCCGCGACCCGGCGGCGGTAGCGCGGACTATCAGGTGACAGACGGTTTGCTGGTGTTGGGCGAAGGGCATTTTTCGCTGCTACAGGTCGACGTGGATGGCGCCACGATGAAGGCGATGAACACCGCCCGTAGCCTGACCCGCTTTGCCGACTCTGGCGACACACGCGACAATACCACCCGTCATGAGCGCACCATGAGCGTGGCCAGCCTGCGTAATGCCGGGCTGATGCTGGTGCACAATGCACGCGGCGAATCACTCACCAATGCCTTCAAACGCAACTCTCTCACCAACCAAACGCTGCAGTCCTACCAACAAACTGTGGACACCAGCTCACCACCACCGCCGGTGCCAGTGACCGAGCCACCCCTGTTTTATGCAGAGGATCTGGTGCGGGGCTTCCGTATCGATATCTGGGATGACCACAGCCGGCGCTGGCATTCCCTATGCAGGCGCACGGCCAAATACAGTGTGCAAGGTATGGCCGACCTGGCCATTCCGGAGGAGGAAGGCATCGTGCGCCTCGGCGCTACCCGCTCACCCGATCCAGCCCTGCACCCCGATTTACTGTGGATGCACGAAGCCGTGCTGAGTTGGACTGGCTGGAGCCTGTGTGCACCCCAACCGGGAAAAACGGTCGGCACGGATGATCAGGTGGCCAGTGAAACCGCAGAGGTGCCCGGCGGTATTCCCCTGAGCAGTACCTTCCAGGCGTTGCCGGGCTCATTACCACGACTGCGTTACGGCCGGCGTTACTGGCTGCGCGCTCGGGTGGTGGATCTGGCAGCCAATTCGCTGGACTACGACCCCGACAACCTCGGCAGTGAAAACCCTGAAGCGATGGCCGAGTCCTACCTGCGCTACGACCCGATTCGGCCACCCACACTGGCGCTGGTCAAACCCGATACCAATTCCGTGGAAGCACCGGAAGAAGGCGAATCGATGGCACGACTGGCGATTCGTACCTTCAATGATGTCCCGGCAAAGAACACCATTCCCACCACCCAATTCGCACGGCGCTTCGCGCTGGCGGAGCAGGCCTCGGTCCGCGAGGCTGAGTTGCACGGCATGCTGGATCGCAGCGGAGCCGTCGACCCTTCCTTTTACACTCTGCTCGGCAGTAAGGACGCGCCACTGCCCATCGAACCGATCATCTCCAGTGGGCCGCTGGTGGATTTTCACAATCAGTCGGGCCACCCACCGGTTGCCACCGACTACGGTGTGCTGCAGTTGGGAGCCGACATGCCCTACCTGCCGGACGCGCTGTGCGTGGAATTCGCGGCCCGCATTTTCAATCTACCTGGCTACAGCGACACCAAAGTTATCGACATACCGGTCTACGACACCAATACCGAATGGCCCCACGGCTTGCCCTTCCAGATTGTGATTTACGACGATCCGGGTGGCAGCCCCCATTTCAATGCAGAGGAACGGCAACTGCGCATACCCCTACCGAAAGCCGCGCGAGCGCAACTGCGCCTGAGCGTGAAACCCGGCAGGGAGGCACTGGAGTTAATGGGCGTATGGCAATGGCTGAGCGCCGCCGATCAGAAAAAACTCCGTGGCATGGCCCTGCGCGGCCAGCACTGGATGCTAACGCCCTGGCGAGTCATCGATCTGGTACATCCGGTGCAAAAGCCGCTGATTACGCCGGACATGAATGTGCAGATATCGCGCAAGCTCGGCGACACTCACGCGGTGCCGCATATCCGTTGCGATGTATCGATCAAGAGCACCGACCACGTTGACTTGATGGCGGAGTGGCACGAGCCACTGGCGAAAGCCGAGGCCCCACCGAACGACCGGCATCGCAAAGACCAGGCCTACGCGCTGAAAATTACCGACCCACAAGGTTATGCCGAAAAGCCCGACCACCTGATTCCCAAACCCGATGTCATTATCGCGGGCGCCGAGGCCAACAAGAAAATGGCGGCCAAGGTGCACGAGTTTATGGACACCCGCTACCGCCGCATCGAATACTGGCTGGAGGCCACCACGCGTTTCCGCGAGTACATGCCCGCGGATGTATTACTCGACACCAGTGGCGCGGAGCCTGCCCTCACTGACGAAAACATCAAGGTTGTCGGCGAACGAGCTGTCACCTGGGTACCCTCGTCCGCCCCGCCACCGGCACCACAGGTGCTGTACGTTATCCCCACCTTTGAGTGGGTGCGCAGCCGCAGCGACAACAAAGAATCGAGCTGGCGCCGCGGCGGTGGCCTGAGGGTATATCTGGATGGCCCCTGGCACATCAGCGGCTACGGCGAGATGCTGGCCGTGGTGCTGCCACCGAAAGCGCTGGGTGATCAGGACCCCAATGAAAACCCCAGCGGCTTCAAGCAGAAGAAATTTGTTACCCAATGGGGCAATGACCCGGCCTTTGCCAGTCCGTACGTGAAGGGCACAGCACCGAAGCTGGTCAATTTCGGACTCGCTCGAATCGCACCCGACCCCGCCGGGGACTGGCTGCCTGACTTCGCGCCTGCGACGGAGGCAGACCAACCACCCGGCCCCTTTACTACCGAGGCTTTGACCCACCCTGGTATTGCGGGCCGATCAGCTCCCGACGCGGCCCATGTGGACATTGCGCCCCACGATGTTCACTGGGACCCGGATCGCGGCCTCTGGTACTGCGACATCGAGATCAACCCCGGCAACAGTTATACGCCCTTTGTACGCATGGCGCTGGCCCGTTACCAGCCGGTGTCGCTGGCTGATGCGCACCTGTCAGACATCACATTGGCTGACTTCATGATGCTGAACCCGGACCGCTGGCTGTCGGTCAGCAAGGGCCGCAACCGACAGCAGCGCAACGTGCAACTGTTTGGGCGCACTTACACACATTCCAGCGGCAAGAAGGAAACCGACGCCATCCACGTTCCCGTGGGCTGGACCAAACCCGCCGATGTGTCGGGCAAAACCGTCGTGGAGGTGTGGGTGGAACGCTACGTGCCCGCTCTCGGCGAAGACTTCGGCTGGGAGCGCGACGACACGGTTACGGTGCGCAAAGTCCGCAAAGCCAAGGCCCGGCCCATCAGTCGCGAAACCTTGAAAAAACGCCGTACCCGCGCACGCAAACTGGAGCAGCAGCGGCGCTTCAAACCAATCCTTGACGCCGACCTGGTGAGCCAACTCATCACTGCGCCGAGCTTGTGGGAGGGTGAGGTCATCCTCCCGACACGCAGTGGCGACCAGCGCTACCGACTCGTTATCGCCGAATACGAGGAGTACGTGGTGGACGGCAGCGACCCCCATCATCCGACACCGTCAGCGCAGGACCGGCGGCTGGTCTTTGTGGAGCATATCGACCTGATCAATATTTGATCAATTTCGGCACTTTTCCGCATTTCACCCTTTCGGCCGAAATTTTACTGATACTCTAGAAAACACTTGAAGAAAGCTCCGTAAGTGCCACTTTCGGTGACAACCATGCTCGAAGCGTTTTACGGGTTGCGCACAGATCCATTCGGCTACGGCCTGGGCAATGGGTCGATGTTCCTGCATCACAGTCTGGAGCGGGCGAAATCGGCTATGGAACAGGCCCACCAGTCCGGCGCGGGTATCCTGGTCATTACTGGCCGCCCGGGCACCGGCAAGTCCACGCTGGTAGAAAGCTATATCAGGCAACAAAGTCCCGCAAACCTGTACTGCGCCACCCTGCCCAGCACCCGGGTTCAACACGACGACTTCCTGCGACTGGTGGCCTATGCGATAGAAGCGCCCGCCGAGGACATTGACCAGGCCACGCTGATCCACGGCATTGCAGAGCGGCTGCAGACTACCCGGGGTTGCCTGCTAATTGTTGATGAGGCGCAGCACCTGCCCTTCGAGGCCCTCGAGGATTTACGCCTGCTCACCAACCTCCAACACCATGGCCGCCCGCTGTTGCAGGTATTCATGCTCGGCCAGCCAGAACTCAACCAGATACTGCACGACCCGCAACTGGAACAGTTTCACCAACGGATCAGCGCCTGCTGTGTCATCGAGCCACTGTCGGTCGACGAGGTGTACGAATATGTCATTCATCGCCTGTTACAGGCCGGATGGCACGGCAAGCCGCATCTCAGCAGCGATGTGATCGTTATCGCGCACCGCTTCAGTCACGGCCTACCCCGCTACCTGAACAAATTTTTCAGCCGCCTCCTGCTCAAGGGAGCCATCGAGGAACGCGCCGAACTCAATCTTGAAGACGCACTGTCAATTGCCCTGGAGTTTCAGGCCGAACACCTGTTGCCGCTAACGCCGGCGTCTGAATTTCCCAACTGCGAAGAGTTGCCTGCCGTGCAGGGCTTAATCGACAAAGCGCCGCTACCACTGCAAAACCGCCTGTGCCTGTCGGCCTCAGAAGCCGCGTTCCTGAGTGCACACCCAGACGGCACCGTCGCGCCGGCACGTCCAGCACCTCGACCGCAAATTGCTCCGCCTGCGAAGCAGGCGACCGTGGCCACCGAACATCGCCCGTTACCGGCTAAGGCGTCGTCCTCTACTGCCTCCCTGTTTTCACAGGTGCAAGCTCGCACACAGCAGTGGGCGCAGCAATCTCGACAGTCCATAAGCCATGCTGGTGCAAACGTTAATCGCTGGCGTCTGCAGGCATCCGATGTAGTACGATCACATCTGGCCGCCGGCCCCTTGCCGCAACAGCATCAACCGCTGGCGCTGGCTACCACAGCCGTACTGATCTGGATTGTGATCGTTAATTTCGGCTCCCCCGGTGTTGCCCAGGCGCCCGAGGATCTGTCGTTAACGTCGGATCACCATGCCGGTCCGATCGTCATACTTCCCGACCCAGTCAGTGTCCCGAACACTGACGCACTGCAGGAAATTTTCGTAACGGCTACCCGCATCGTGGCAACGCCGATTGCACCACCAGAACCCGCCCCCATCGAAATTGCTTTGCCCAAAAGTACGGGCAGTGAGCCGGTGATGGCCTTTGCCAGCATGGCGCCCGCCGCCGCGCCAGCGCTGCCAGACTCGGATCCTGTTCCACGCCTCGACCTGCCGCCTGGCCCGGAACTGACTCTGGTGTCGGTGACGGCTACGCCCCTGCCCCTGCTTGACCCGCCGCTGCCCATTCCTGCCGTCTCCGAGATTGATCGCTTGCTGGACAAGGCTGCCACAGCCTTCGAAGACGACCGCTTACGCATCCCTGAAGGCAACAACGCGTGGCAGTACTATCTCGATGTACTGGCTCTCGAGCCTGACAACGCGATTGCCACAGCCGGCTTGCAGCGTATTGCCGCCCGCTACTATGAATTGGCTATGGCCGCTTTCGATGCGGGGAACATCGACAGTGTCAGGGTGTTTATTCGACGCGGTTTGGGCGTAGTGCCCAAAGAGCCCAAGCTGACCGAACTGGCCGAGGAACTCGATCAACGGCAGGCAATGCTTGCCGCCGCACTGATCACCGAGCAAGCACCCGCTGAACCACTATTGGCAGAGGAAGAGGCTCCTCCCGAACGCCGCGGATTGTTCGGACGACTCAAGCAATTTTTCAGTGGTGGTAAGCGGAAAGAGCCGGCAGACGAGAGCCCCGGCCAGGAGTGATCAACTCGCTTTGTCCCGCTTCAGGTTGTGGGCGGCACACAATGCATCCAGGTCTGTAATCTCGCGACTCATATCCCGGGTCATATTGATCAGGAACACCACGAAATCGCGGGCGTATTCGTCACAGACCCGGTGAAACAGGCGCTTGGGAATTTTCAGGGCAACCGTTTCAGCCTCGGCAAAAACATCGCCCTGCCGCTCGATCAATCCGATCATGCCAACAAACCCGATTTGCTCCCCAGGATAGAAGCTGCGTACGTGAACGGGTTGATTATCGGCGTAGCGCCAGTAGCCCAGTTGCCCTTCGAGCAGCACGAAGAAATGATCGGACGCGTCGCCGCGGCGCATCACCTGTTCGCCGCGGGCAATTTTCAGTACCTCGCCTTCTTTCAGCAGAAAAGCAACACAGGGGTCGCTGAGCGCCCCGAACATTGATAGATCGTGGAATCGATCCGGCGGGTAGCGCCGAATGACTTCTTCTACAGCCGTGTGTTCCATCGTGACAACTCACACATACATACGCCATCTGACTAAAGTGTAATCGAAGAGTTCCACGTACGCCTGCCCCATGGGATTAATGCGCAACAGTGATCGCGCTGGCCCTGACCACACGATTGCGGCCCTGATCTTTGGCTGAGTACAAGGCCTGGTCGGCATTCGCCATCAGCACCTCGGTGGTCATCGTCCCGGAGTGGTCATAGGCGGCCACCCCCAGGCTGACTTTAAGGGCGATGCGCTGGCCAGAGGCGATGAACTGGGTCCCCGCCACTTCCTCGCATATGCGCTGGGCTACCCGGTAGGCGTCGGTCTCGCTGGTTTCAGCGAGCACCACTACAAATTCCTCACCGCCATAGCGCGCGATCACGTCGGTGCCACGGGTGACCAACTTTCGTAACGTCGCTCCCACCAGACGCAAACACTCATCGCCGACCGGGTGACCGTAGGTATCGTTGATCTGTTTGAAGTGATCGATGTCGACCATGATGACGGACAGGGGTTTGGCTGTGCGTTGCGCGCTGTCCAGTACCTGCTCCAGCACCTCGTCCAGGAAGCGTCGATTGCCCAGACCAGTAAGCTGGTCGGTCCGACTGAGCTTCGCCATCTGCGTGTTCGCTTTTTCTAACTCGGCCATGGCCCGCACCAGTGCCTCGGTGCGCTCGGCCACACGTGTCTCCAGCTCTTCGTTGGCCTTTTGTTGCACGTCCAGCAGTTGTGCTTGCGCCTGGACTCGTTCCTCGCGCTCTGCGCTGATCTGCGTTTGCAGTGCAAGTGCTTCACGCTGCGCCAGTTCCCGGTTGCGGCGTTCACGATTAATGCGTTCCGCCAGCGCGAAAGACAGCAGCAATAGCTCAACGATAAACCCGATGAGCTGCCCGTAAACAGTGAGGAAGTTGTAGGGCAGTCGCCCTTCGATCATCTGCACCGTCAGCATGGTACACACGATCAAGGTCGCCCAGGCGATAGTGAAATATCGCGCGGACACATTGCCGCCGCGCCACAGGTAAATGCCCGTGATCAAGCCGGAAACACAGGTGAACATGGAAACCGGGGCGCCCAGTCGGTGCAGCAAGCTGGAACCGAGCAGTACCATTACCAGTGAAAGGCTCCAGTACCACAGGCTCAGGTTGTTGAGTAGCAGCAGCCATCCACCGTATTGCTTCAACTGCAGGAAGTAGCGCACGAAGAGCACGCCACACAGGAAGCTGAGATTGATACTCACTGCATACAGGTGCAATCGTGTCCACTCAAAGCCGCCCCAGATAA
The DNA here is from genome assembly GCA_030427085.1 of Gammaproteobacteria bacterium. GTDB lineage: Bacteria > Pseudomonadota > Gammaproteobacteria > Pseudomonadales > Halieaceae > JAUHXH01. The sequence goes on from JAUHXH010000005.1 coordinate 204,666, forward strand.
ACTGGTTGCCAATCCCCGAAGCCGCCAGTTCATAAACCAGAATAGACAGGGCATAAATAGAGTAGTAACAGTAGCTTCGCTCGCGGGTGAACACATACAGCGACAGGTTGTAGAGCATCATCGCCGCCAATACTCCAAAGGCGACGAAGTACACCATTAACTGCTGCGCGTGCGAACGGAAGTAATCAATACGCTGCCACAGGAACAAGGGCATCAGGGCATTGAATTGGGTATCAACCCGGAAATAAATGTCGGAGTACTCACCGCCATTCAGTTCAATCGGAAATAAGTAGCTGCTGCCCGACAGATACTGCTGGTCGCTGGGCACATTCAATCCGGCCTGGTGGTGCAGCCACTGCCCGTCTGAGCGGCGCTGGTAGAAATCGACCCAACGCAAATTGATCCAGCGTAGTTCGAGAATGCGGCCGACGGCATCGCCGGTTGTGTTGTGTAAACGCAAGTGAAACCAGACTGGCACAGACAGCGGGCCGACGTTGATGGTTTCCCGTGCTATGGCTGACCACGCGTCGGCGGGTAACTGGTGGATGGCATCCGGACCGCGATTGAGTTCGTCGATGAAGTAACGCGCATGGTTGGGTGACAACTGCTGGAAACCCGCCTCATCGCTGGCCGCCACACGAATAGTGGCATCTTCCACCCACTCTCGCGCCCACCCATTGGGTGTGATGATGCACTGAACTGCGAACAGCAGGCAGAGCAGTAATGGGCGAGCGAAGAGGCGCACAGTGTTATTTCTTTTTAGTGATATTTTTCGATTATAAAATTCTTTGTGCGAATATCACATCAATTCACCGTGAGATACGCCGAGATGTGACGGAGTTACGGTTATGCCCGCATCAGACGGCCACCCGGGGCCGCAGCAACATGACCAGGCCTTGACTATAGTGAAGCCGTGCACGCCGCTCATTTCCGCAAGAGTGCCAAAGACTGATGCTGGACGAAAACACCTTCTTTGACAGCTACACCCGGATATTCGGCAAAGCTGTAAAAATCGATGCGACAGGCAATCGGTTCTTTACGGAGTTTTACCGCCGATTTCTGGAATGTTCCGACGACGTGGCCGAGGCCTTTAAAAACACTGACATGGCCGTTCAGGAGAACATGCTGAAGCGGTCACTGCTGTACGGGGTAAATTTTGGCGACAACATGAACTACTTCGACGCGCTGCACAGAATCGCCGTGTCACATAACAAGGCTCACTACGATATCAAGCCCGCGCTCTATGACCTCTGGCTGGATTGTATGGTGGCGACCGTGGGCGAGTTTGATCCGGAATTTTCTGATGACGTTGAGCTTGCCTGGCGCCTGGCCTTCGCCAAGAGCATTACCTACATGAAATTTTTGTACGACAAGTAATCTGGCTTCGGGGCCTGCAGCATCTCCGGGGACAGCATCGATGCGGTGGGATTATTGGAAAACCGGGCCGGTCGTTTGTCACGCATTCCTTCAGCAACATGAAAACCCACAGGCCCGTAAGCCACGATCCAATATGGTTGACATTATCATCTATATTATTTAAGTTGATATAGTCAACCATATGAAAAGCGACACGACCATGTCCGAGTCCCAATTGAGCGACGCCCTGCACCGCCTGGTACACGCTTACAAAAGCCACCTGCGTTCAGAGGTGGCAAAACAAAATCTGAATCTGCCAATTACGCATTTTCGTGCGTTAAAGGGTATTGCCAGAAACCCCTCCTCCACCGCCCTGTCCCTCGCTCGGCGCATGCAGCGTGACAAGGCGCAAATTACCCGGGTACTCAAGGAATTACAGGAAGATGGCCTGATCGAAAAGCGTCCCAACCCTGAGGACGGCCGCAGCCAGTTACTGCTGCCGACACGTAAAGGCCAAAACGTGATAGCCCGCCTGCTCGAGGCAGAACAGCACACCGCGCAAACCATGACCCGCAGCCTGAACGCGCGGGACGTACAACGGTTCACCGAACTCACAGCTCACATGGTGGCAAACCTGGACGAGCCGACTGACAGAGAGAATTGAAATGCAACGACCCGAACCACGGCAACTTGAAGTTACCGGACGACAGTACATCACTCCTAACATGCTGAGGATCAGCCTGGGTGGACCTGGATTGGTGGGATTTCCCGACAAGCAGGAAAGCGCCTATGTCAAACTGATGTTCGAGCGGAAGGGTAACCAGGCCCCGCTGATACGGACCTATACTGTACGCCAGCAACGCAACCACGAGATCGATATCGATTTTGCCCTGCACGAGCACCCCGGGCCGGCCGGCGCCTGGGCCTTACAGGCCCGCGTGGGGCAGCGTGTTCGAGTGGGCGGGCCCGGCCCCCGCAAACTCGTCGACCCTGCTGGGGACTGGCATGTACTCGCAGCAGACATGACTGCGCTGCCTGCACTGAGCGTCAATCTCGAACAACTGCCTGCGGATGCCAAAGGCTACGCAGTGATTGAAGTAGCAACTGAAGCAGACCGGCAAGCACTCACCGCGCCCCCGGGTGTGGACATACAGTGGGTGATCAGCCGGGACCCGTCCGCGCCCGGTGAGGCCCTGGTTGATCGCGCAATGGAATTGCCCTGGCTACCCGGTAAACCGTCAATCTGGTGTGCCTGCGAGTTCAGCAGTATGCGCCGCTTACGGCAATTTTTTGGCACCGAGCGGCGCGTAGACAGAAAGCTACGCTACATCTCCAGCTACTGGAAGTACGGACTCAGCGAAGACCAGCACAAAATTTCAAAACGGCAGGATGCCGAAAACAATATGCAGGCGCCTCCCGGATGAGAGGCGCCGACAATTACGCGTTGGATCAGGGCGTGCCGGGCGGTTTGCTCAGCATGTCCATAACCTGGTCCAGAGAGAAACTCGCCGCTTTCTGCCGTGGCGGGTAATCCTTAAAGGTTGCCAGGAAGTCGGCAACATAATCCTGCGCCGGCACCAGCAGATATGCCCGATCCAGCATCCAGTCGTAATAGGTATTAGAGGTGATCTCAGCACGCTCATACGGATCACGGCGAATATTGAAAATCAGGGGCAGTCGCAGCGGTACAAAGGGCTCCATCCACACACGGAGTGTACCGGTGGCTTTCTGCTCCATGAAGATCGCCTTCCAGTCGTTGTAGCGCAACGCCGTCAGGTCGCCATCATCCGAGAAGTAGAAAATCTCGTGACGGGGGCCTTCGTCAGTCTCACCGGTGAGGAGAGGCAGGAAGTTATAGCCATCCAGATGCACCTTGTAGCGGCGCCCCATGGCGCGGTGCCCTTTCAGGAGTTTTTCCTTCACATCGGGCTCACCAGCGGCCGCGAGGAAAGTCGGTGTCCAGTCCATGTGGTGCATGATTTCATTGGAGACAGAACCCGCCTCGATCTTGCCGGGCCAGCGCACCATGGACGGTACACGCCACCCACCTTCCCAGTTGGTGTTTTTCTCGCCGCGGAAAGGCGTGGCAGCAGCGTCAGGCCAGGTGTTGTAGTGAGGCCCGTTATCCGTGGAGTAGAAAACGATGGTGTTGTCAGCTATGCCCAACTCATCCAGTTTGTCGAGGAAGAGGCCGATATGACCATCGTGCTCCAGCATGCCGCAGGTGTACTCATCTGCGCGCGGATACTGGGCTTTGCATTGCGCCATTTTTGCGTCAGACACGTGGGTGCGGAAGTGCATGCGCGTACCACTCCACCAGACGAAGAAGGGTTTGTCGGCGGCGTGGGCTTTCTCGATAAATTTGATCGCACGGGCAGCGGTGTCATCGTCAACGACTTCCATCCGCTTTTTGGTCAGCGGACCGGTGTCCTCGATCTTACCATCAGCCGTTGAGCTGATAACGCCACGGGGGCCGTACTTTTTGCGGAATTCCGGATCCTTGGGATAGTCCTCGTTCTCCGGTTCTTCCTCGGCGTTCAAGTGGTAGAGGTTGCCGTAGAACTCATCGAAGCCGTGATTCGTCGGTAGATGTTCGTCCTTGTCACCAAGATGGTTCTTGCCGAACTGGCCAGTCATGTAGCCGTGGTTCTTCAGCAGGCCCGCAATCGTCGGGTCTTCCTCTCGCATACCCAACTCAGCGCCGGGCAGACCGACCTTACTCAGGCCGGTGCGGAACACAGACTGGCCCATAATGAAAGAGGCACGGCCAGCAGTGCAGCTCTGCTCGCCGTAGTAGTCGGTAAAAATCATGCCCTCCTGGGCAATTCGGTCGATATTCGGGGTGGTGTAACCCATCATCCCCATGGTGTAGGCACTGATATTGGATTGGCCGACATCGTCGCCCCACACCACGAGGATGTTGGGCTTGTCTGCGGCGTGAGCAACGCTGGCGAAAACCGCCAGCAGCGTCGCGGCTAATCGAACTACTAGTTTGAACATTAGACCACCTTTTCAATGTTTGTTGCCCCTGGACAGGGGTGTAAGGAAGTCTAGTTGAGGCTTAACAATTCGACAATCGGTGCACCGGACCAGTTCCCACACCACGCGGCAGCAATCAGAACTCCACCAACTGCCCCGGTGTGCCGCCACCTACCGAATCAAGCAGGTAATAATCAACATTATCGCCCTCCTGCAGACTCACCGGGATCGGGCCGAGAATCGTAGCCTCATTGTCACTTTGGATAACCACAATCTCGTACAACCCGGCATCGACGGTGTCGTCGAACGCCAGGAGAAACGCGAGATCCGAGACCACAGGCGATGCATCCGTGACCGGCTGGCCTGGCAGTAACAGGTAGATATCCAGATTCTCATTGCTTGGTGACGCGTGCACGAAAGACAATTGAGCACCGCCAGCTATCGAGCGCAGCGAGTCTGCTATCAGATTCCCGGTGACATCGTCATCGAGGGCCAGGCCGCTGCTGACCAGCGAGAGCAGATCTCCGGGCGTCAGGCTGACCGGCGATTCGTACAGGAAGATGTCGGTAACACCGTGCGGCGTTACATTGAGCGAATAGTCGTCCGCTTCCACTTCGATATAATCGGTGCCCTCTCCAAACGCTACATCACTGAACAGCGGTTCACCGGACGTATTGCCAAGATAGACGTCGACTGACGGGTAATCTGCTATACCGTTTACGAAACGCAGTTCGGCGGGAATGCTGTCGTTCACCAATTGCAGTGATGGGCCGGAGTCAGACAGTTCCAGTACAACCAGAGAGGTGTCGCTGTCTGAATCAACGTAGTCGATCAGCACGTAGTAGCTATTGGAATCCTCATCCACATCCACTTCACCGGCGTCGTAAAGCACCTCGGTGTCGCCGGACAAGGTAAATCGCAATTCGTACTCGCCCTCATCAATAGTGTACATGCCGGCGAAGTGTCCCTGATCCGCTGTCGCTACCGGCACGCTGGCATAGATGCCTTCACCCTCATCGGTCAGGTACATGTCCACAGCCCCTGCACGCGTTGCGTAGTGCAGGAAGCCAATCTGGCCGTACTCTTCGTCTTCATCGATCAGCGCGGTTTCAATCACGTCAAGTTGTGGAGCGTCCAGCGTTCCGTGAAGAACCAACAGAAACTCGTCACCATCCTGTAGCTGTAGATCGTAATCCAGAGGAAGGTATTCGATATCACTGTCGTCGAGATTTTTGTAGAAGGTGATTTCCTTCTCACCAGAAATGTAGCTCAGACGACTGCTACTTTGGCCATAGGTCACAGCGGCGACTCTGGTTTCCGCGATTTCCATACCGAGGGTGGTTGAGTCCTCAATCAGATTGAGCAGCCAGATCGTGCCGGCAGTGCTGTCCGACGAATCGTCTTCGCTGCCGTTGTCGCAGGCACTGACAAAGGTGACCGCCAGGGCGACGGCCAGGATATTGAGATACTTCATGGATTTCCTTGAAACTGAATTTACTTGATCAGGTGGTCCCGCGTTGGCAGGTGGGTGCTTCACCATTGCGAGTGGACGCGCCAGCTCCGACCCAATGGTGCGGGGATGCCGCTATTGGACGTTATCCCTCGGTTAATTCGGGTGACGTTTCGTGTAGAAATGTAAACTCGTTGCTGAGCTGACAACCACGAGGGACGCGGTTGTTGAAGCGGTGTTTCAGAGGGAGCAGAAACAAAAAACCCGGCCTGAAGCCGGGTTTTAAGTACCTGATTTAACAGGGTTTTTGGTGGGCCGTGCTGGGCTCGAACCAGCGACCAATTGGTTAAAAGCCACTAGCTCAATTATTATATATTTCACTAAAAATCAGATAGTTAACCGCTTCGCTTGTGCCATAGGAAACGAGCCTTCAGCCGCTTCTTTCGCTGGAAACAAGGGGCTTTTTAACCTCATTGGCACGCACATGCTGAACCCTACTGATCTCTCAATAGAGGGAATCCCCCTAATCGCTGGGTTCCTCTGCCTTGATTCGAAGAGATGGCAATGTCATCGGGCCATGAACTGAACGTGCGGTGAGGTGAGTTAATAACTCTCTCATGGCTCCCACGATCATTGAGGCACCGTTTACTCGCACAATTTTTTCTCTGCGTTCAACATCAAAGGCCGGGAATAATTCAAAATACGCGTGGCTATGAATTTCGAAACTGTAGGGCGCCATCTTTCCTTCATCGTCCGGGTCATTGAAGACAGCTAGTTTGACCTGTACAAAAAAACCTTGCGGTCCCTCGTCAGGTTCTTCTTCAGCTTCAACGCTAACATCGGTATGTATAACAACACCCTGAAAATCAAAGTCTGGCGCCCAGAACCCTCCTGACTCCTCTCCTAAATTTGCTTCTACCTCTATCTTCGTGAACAGAAGCTGCTTTATTTGGAGAGGAGAAGCCTCTATTGGATTCCCCATTTCTAGTAAACTCTAGATAACTCGTCAGAACTATCTTCGATATGAGTCTCTAAGCGATCAAAACGAACAATATTGCTCCTTGTAACGGATTGTTCGGCACCCAAGAGCATCTGCGAAAGGTGAGCAGTAGTCTGACGATAACGGTGCTGCCACATAAAGAACTTCGTCTTAAGGTGGCGCTCCGATTCAACATCCACACCCGCTTTATCCGCTAACGCATAAAACATCTGCGGAAAACGATCCGCCATGCGAAGTAGGTTATCCATCGCTTCTGATTGCATCACATCATCCGACTCGTATTTAGAAAATGCGACCGGCCCGCCGCCAAAAATACGAGCTGCCTGTGACTGGGTTATTTGATATCGATTACGAAGAGCCCTGATTTGTTCTCCAATCAGCAAACCATCGATCTCTTTCTTGAACGCGATCATTGCTCTTTTATTGGCTCTTGTCTGCGCGGAATTGGCTTGTTCAGAGCCACAGAACGAACACTCGGAATATTCTAGAGCCACGCTTCCTTTAGTCCTGTGGTACTCCTTCTCTTCCGACACAACATGATCAACAAGCAATCCTTCCTCGCAAATCGGACATTTACGCTTCACAAATTGCATTTTTTAATCCTCTCCTATCTCGATAAATGGCAAGAAACTGTCAAAACGATCTTGCCTGACTTCGCTATCGAAAATTTTACGTAATACTCGCAATCCAGATCTTTAAACGCTCTATCGTTCCACTCTTTTCGAGTGATGACATACGCATCAGAGGCCACCCAAGGCCCTCCGGCTTTCTGCACACTCCATTCCGAACCGACATAACGACCTCTCCCAATCGCTTCCTTAAGTAATTGGATGACGTCTGAGTGGTCAAAACTAAGGGCTTGGACATCTTGGATGCATTTTCGTGTCCAGAGCTGTAAAGCTCTCTCTCCTTGATCCAAAATTTCATGGACTTGCTCAATCGAATAGATTGGGCCGCCAACTATCCCCCTTGGACTATCTTCATCTTCAGGGGGGTTTCCAGCATCATATTGGCTTATGTTTTTAGTATTTACCATGATGGTAAGTTCTGCAAGAGCGCGAATATTAAACGATCCATATTTGACGTCAAGATTAAAGAGTCCTTTCTTTTTCGTGCGAGTGGAAAGTCACCCATCTTATTGATTTATTTAGATTAATTTCACAACAACCTATTATTGAAGCTCTTTAAGGATAAGGTGAGACGCGTTAGAAGACTGTGAGTATTACCAGCCCGACAGCCCCATCGTACTAAGATTGTTCAGAAATGACACTTCAAAGTCCTGATTTTTGTGGGGTTCTACAAGGCTATTGGACTAACTCGTAATCCTGAGCGGGACTATCTGATCGCCAACAGAGGTGTCTACCTATTCATGAATTAATTGACAAACTAATCCACCCCAAATATAGTGTCTAAAAAATCATTAATCCTAATTAATTGACACTCAGTGTCCATTAATCGATTTAGTTGACACTATGGGAGGGCTCCATGGCCCAGCTCGGCTACGCTCGTGTATCTTCAAACCATCAAAGCCTGAGCGTGCAATTGACTGCACTGAAGAAGGCAGGTGTACAAGACCACCATGATTTCCTCTTTACAGATAAAGCCAGCGGAAAGAATGATTCACGTCCCGGTCTGCAGACGCTCCTCACTAAAGCACGGAAAGGTGATCATATTTTGATCACCAAACTTGACCGCCTAGGCAGAAACACCTCGGACATGATTCGAATAGTCGAGGGCCTACATGAACGGGGTATCACAATTCAGTTCCTCGACGACGGAATTTCCACTGAAGGCACGATGGGAAAGATGGTGGTCACTATTCTTGCCGCAGTCGCCCAAGCTGAGCGAGAACGTATCTTAGAGCGCACCAATGAAGGCAGGAGAGCTGCTATTGAAAGAGGTGTGAAGATGGGCCGAAAACCTTCGATCACGACAGAAACGAAGCAACGCGCCACAACTATGGTTCAATCCGGCACTTCGAAATCCGCAGTAGCCAAGCAATTAGGAATCAGCCGCCAGACCCTGTACAACGTACTCAAAGAGTCTGCCCAATCCTGATAAATTCAACCTCCAACTACCGCTGGCTCACATCATATAGACTCACAGTGAAGATCGTGAAATTGATTGCACGGGCAGACTCCACTGCTGTGGAGCAGACGTAATTTGACGTACTCATCAGAGGATTCTCAGTATCTGCTCTCTTACGCCTCGGCCATCTCCATCCTGCTCGACCGCCATGATAAAAAGACAATCGCCACCGCTCTGGCCGGCCCATAGATTCCCCACAGCACGCTTCTCGGCTGAATCGTCGTTGGTGACGTACGCGTCACCCTTGTACTCAACCACCAGCATGCGACCATCCGCCAACTCACATACGAAGTCCGGGTAGAACTTACCGTGTGCAAGCGGCAACCAGAAGGATGCATGATCTCTGCGCACCAGATTTCGTATCCAGTATTTGATCTCAGGCAGCCCATCAAGCGCCTTGGCGCACTCATATTCCTCACCAGATGCTTTCAAATCCTCAATCTGGTTGCACGGAAAGTAGTGTTTCTGGAACTTATATCGTCCGCTGTAATACGGTGGCCGTGATGGGTAGTATTCAGGGCGGAAAGAGTAGACGAATTCATCTGACAAACCCGGCTCACTCTTGTCGCTGAACAGACTAACTTGATAGCCGCTTTTCTGTGCCTGTTTCCGGTGGCGGCCAATAACATCCCGAATAGCACGAGCGACTGGAAATTTGTTACGAACGAGCGCGGTAAGCGTCAGGTTAGGGTCTTTGAGCAAGCCATTAACTAACTGGGCGACAAATTTGATCAACTGCGACTGAGGCACATCGGGCTGGCGAAGCTGGCTATCCAGCCAGCGAACAAGATCATTCTCAGTAACGTCCGTGGCAATCTCATTGAAATGGACGACTTCTTTCTCATCCGCAATGCCGTACGACAGCTTCTCACCATCAAAGTCGATAGCGAAGCTATGCGTCTTTTCATTCAGGGAAAACCCCGGTAATTCTGCCGGATGGTCGAGCAGATTCCAGCCATGGAGATGCAATATCAACTCAGGCTCAACCAGCTCCAGCTCACCTTGCACATTTATACAGAGCATTGGAAGGTCGCCAAATCGCTCCCCTTTCTCCGACGGTGCCTTAGCCGCTTCCAACTGCTGATTGTGAACTGCAATATGATTCTTCAGCCTGTCCTTGTCGGCTTTCTTTTTTAGCGTTTTATGCAGTAATTTCTGTATGTCAGACGTAACTTCGCCTGATACACGAACAACTGCCCTACCTCCATCCTCTGTCATGGAGAGCTTGGCTCGATCATCGTCGTTCAATCCTGAGACGTCAGGTATTACCGGGACCTCCACCACCAGTGCGTTACTGGGTGGAGGTGAAGGTTCACTTACCTCAAAAAAGTCTCCCTGCCCCAATGCAGTAGGTGCCTGCTTGAGAAAGGCCGCCACTTCCATGGTTTCAAATCCCATCTCAATTAGCTTATCTGTCAGCTCTTGAGCGGCCTTGCTGAACTTGTCAGTGGACAGGTGCGCATATGCCCTATTTAAGTCTTCAATCACGCGCCGTCGTGCATAAGGCATTCGCAGGACACGACCAAGCAACTGCTCTGCGTCTTTACTGGATGACACCTGCCGAACAGAGCAGAACACATAGGCAAACGAGCAATCCCAACCTTCCTTCAATGCTTGCACCGTGATGATGTACTCAATGGGGCAGGTTCTATCAAAGAGATTGATCCCGTCTAATTCTCGCTGACTACCCGTGGCTATGGCAATTTTGTCATCGTCGATATTCTGATCATCGATTAGGTACTGCTTCAGCACTTCGACCGAGACCTCTTGGTTCTTATCTTCAGCTTGAAACAGTGCAATGGGGCGTATGTAGTCCGGGTCTTTCTGAGCGTCTATCTCCAACTTGTTGCGAGTAAGAACGGCATCCTGAATCGCATCCTGCCAGTTCTGATGCTCCGTGAGCACAACAGGCAGCTTGATCATTTCCTCCGCTTTCAACTCAGCAGCGGAGACGTGGAACAGTACATTCGAGCCATTAGTAGCGCTCGTGTTAGGTGTGGCGGTGAGTTCAATTACCACAGCGGGGTGCACACGGCGAAGCGTATCGAAAGTTAATGACGTACGAGCATTGTGCGCCTCATCTACAATTACAACTGGACGACTGAGAGCTAACAAGTTGGCAAATGAATATTTGATCTTGCCGATCTCTGACCTAGACAGGCCATTCTCTTGGCAATCATCTTCTGAGACTCTTTCCAAGAGCGGCAAAGCCGGATGGTTTGGGCGCAATTTGGCGAAATGTGGTTCGAAGTTCTCGTGGTAAGCATAAACCTTGCGACCCGACGTATCTTGGACGCGTAGGTTCTGAACCGTCGATACAACGACTATCGCTTTACCGCCTACATCTTGTGGACGAACCTGAGTTACTTCGTCAATATCCAGCACCAGAACCTGATGCTGAAAGGCTGCATCCAGTTTCGTACGATAAGGGTGACCCGGCGTCTTCAACGCCTCCACAGTTTGCTGTCGGATTATACTGGTCGGCGTTAACCACAGTGTAATGGGGGCATCAGTATTGAGATACTCCTTGGCTGCTATCTCCACCGCATGAGAACCCAGTACAGTTTTGCCTCCACCCGTCGGGATACGAAGACAAACATATGGCACCTGCTCAAACCCACAGTCCCTATAGGCCAATTCAGGCATGGCTTGACCGGCCAAGGTTTGTGCATACGCAGCCTCAACATCACCCAACGACTGACATTCACTCAGGAACGAGGATAGTGTTTCGACAGCTCGCTGCTGATATGACTTTAACTCAAACATCCCTGTTCTCCGCAACTACAACGCGCCTACGTCGTAAGGTATCTGTTTGAAGGCGATATTGGAGTGATTTAAGCTGGATTCGCCTAACCGAGAGTATTCACCATAAATAACAACCCGACGCTTCGCTGCAATATGGTCTTCGAGCATCGGCAGCCTAGACAGTGTTTTCCTTGTAAGGACATTTCCGCCATCGAGGCTCCGGTCCCCCAATACGCCATTGTAGAGCAAATAGTAGGCCGAATCTTCGTGGACCCCGAGGAACGGAATACGCTTTTTGACACTTAATGGTTGTTTCGTCTCCAAATACCATACGTGCGACGCGAGAGTTGGGAACTTTATCTCTGAATTGAGGCGGCCATACTCGTCGAATACAGCATGACCGAGCTGACAAAATCTAAAGCCACCTCCACCATTCCAGCCAACTGATTCCGAAATTCCAAGCTTATCTTTACCGTCGATGACCTTCTTGAATCTCGGATAAATATAGGTCTTTGCTTGATCACCAAGTTCGACAGCAATCCATTTCCTACCCATTTTATGAGCAGTTGTCGCTGTTGTCCCGGAGCCCGCAAATGAATCCAAAATAATGTCACCGGGGTTACTCGAAATATGAATTATGCGCTCTAATAATCTCTCAGGTTTAGGTGTATCGAAGGGCTGAATATCGGGCAGGAGTTTTCTCAAGTGGTCTCGCCTTGCCTCTTGATTAGAACCAACGTCTGACGACGGCCACCATGTTTTCGGAACCATACCTCCCTGTATTTCTGACAAATATTTCTTAATTACTGGAAGTCTATTTCCATCCCGCCCGAAATAGACACGGTTCTCACTTAGTGCTTTCTCGTAGGTTTCCCTGCTAAAGCGCCAGAAATTACCAGATGGAGGTGTGACGACCCTTCCGGATGGCAACTCTATTTCATATCGCAACTTGTCACTGCCGCTCTTTGCAGTTCCATCGGCGCCCTGTCTCCATGGACCACGCGGGTCATCATCGGGGTTTTTATAGCGCTTTAATTGCTCCTCGCCGCGAGGGAGCAGATTCCGTACTTTCTTCCATTCATCAAATGCTTTGGCATACACCAACACATAGTCATGTGAACTCGATATTGTGGTGTCATTTTTACGACCCGCATCTTTTTCCCAGATTATCGATGAAACAAAATTCTTACGCCCAAAAATCTCATCCATTATTATCTTGAGATAGTGAGACTCATTGTCATCGATAGTAATCCAGATACTACCGTCCTCAGCCAACAGCTCTCTCAACAACTCCAACCTTGGGTACATCATCGTCAGCCATTGGCTGTGCTCTAAGTTGTCATCGTAGTGCTCAAAGGCTGATTTCGTGTTGTATGGCGGGTCGATGAAGATACATTTAACCTTCCCCGCGTAGAATGGAATCAGGGCTTTAAGAGCCTCCAGATTGTCACCCTGAATCAGAAGATTCTCATTGTTTGGGTCGCCGTAGGAAAGGTCAGACACCTCTTCGAGCACCCTATAAGCTGACTGTTTAGCAGCGGAAGTCGCTTGATCTTTATTCAGCCAGTTCAGTATTGGCATGGTGGTAAAACTTGCCCCATATTGATTGTTTTTTGTTCAGCCGTCATGTTTTCGGATGACGGCTAAGTATTCAGCAATATAGGGGCTATTTCCAGCGAAGGATAGGTCAATCGGCCACCTACTGCCATTGAGGGCGACCATTTCACCCCCTGCTCGGGGTGAAGGCCATGAGCGAAGATTCGGGATTGTGGAAGGTAGCTCGGACTTGTTCTGCAGCCCAGTTCTTCTAGTCTATGGGGTGTCTAACTGCCGGCCAATTAGTGCTGTACTGCTGACCCAACCTGAAACAACCTCATCGGTCTTCGTATTCAGTAGAGCCACGTGATACCACGGCTTTCCATCCTGTTGCTGCACATCAATGACCTGGAACCCTCCACCCGCAGCGATCTTCTGTGCCTTCTCGAGCGTAGCAATTGGATCACTTGAGTTAGGCGAAGGCATTAGTGGCGTTGAGCGCGATACCAAATACACTTGGCCTATCGTTAGATTGAGTGGGTCTAGGCTAGCCTGAGCTCTTTCGGTGATCTTTGCGTTGATCGGGTAGGCAATGGAGACTTCGTCCTTGACTACTCTAACCCCGGTCGTACGGACAGCAGTACCGGTAAGATTTCCATTTCCCTTGGCAAATCTCGGGTCCATCTGGTTTATGGGCACAACCATGCTGACTGTAATTTTGTCACTGACTGAAGCGACGTCAAAACCCATACCAACTCTAGACATTTCTTTCTGCTTCTTCGCTAAATCACTATTCCACTGCGCGTTGTCAATTCTGATCTCCCTTGGCGAACGCCACTCCGCTACAGTTCCCCTCTCGGTGAAGTAGTCGATGGAATAATCAGACAAGTTCCCTTTCTGCTTGTAGGTTCGTCTGACCGTCACTGTCACGCCCGCGAAGTCAGGCAAGTCGGTTTCTACTGCGAGGCCAAGAATGCCTCCTTCAAAATCAGCTTCCAATGAAAAATTGTTTGCCACGATCTCAGCGAGTTCGGATTTCTCAGGTGCGGGCTTGGCTTTCTCAGGTAAAGGTTCATGCAGGGGTGTGGAGACAGATGTCTTTTTTGGACTGGAATCATTATCGGTGTCGGGTAGCAGAGCAACTAGCACGAAAGGAGCAACTAGAAGAATTATGAGAATTTTGCCTATACCCAATTTTTTCTTTTTCTTCTTCTGGTTCTTATCCACGGGTGCACCACACTTTGGACAAGCAGCTGCTTTATTTGAAACCTTAGACCCGCACTCACCGCATTTTATGAGAGCCACTGCATTCTCCTCCTTGAGGATTCCTCGACATTTTCTTATTGCGGACGGTACGCTATTTACAAATATTCCCTGTCTAGGTTGATACGTCACAGCCCCAAAGTGACCACCATCATGATGACTATAGTCCGTAGACCATGAGTCACGCAACAGGAAATATGTCTGCCCATGGTCGATCAGGCAGACATCAAGTTGGCTTTTGGCGAAGCTCTTCGCAAAGCTCGCATTCGCTCCGGTCTTTCTCAGGAACATTTAGCACTAGAGACCAATCTCGACGGGACTTTTATTTCATTGTTTGAACGCGGAAAGAGGCAACCAAGCCAGACAACCTTATTCGCATTGTCCAGCAAATTAGGAGTGCTCCTATCTGATCTTCTTGCGAGTGTTGAAAATTCTCTGGCTTAAAGCCTAATTTCTTTCGCCAAGAATGAAATTAATTGCACAACATGAGCGGCTACAACCAGCACTCTTCCGCTCGAACACTTATCAAATGTTGCGCCTCAACGTGAAGATCAGACTGATATTCCACGAGCAAACAGACAAATCGTAGACTGTTAATCTACCAGGCCATCCGGGAAATGATTTTGCGTAGGAATCCTACTGCTGAACATAGCACTCATGGCCCCGTCCATCATCTCTTGCTCGATAATCTTTTCGACACTCTCGTGCCCCACACCCCATCCATATAAGCCTCCAGCGGGATTCGAAAGGCCAGTCAGGGCAATTAGATCATTGCAGGCCTGACGGCGAACGCTGTCGCTCTCTGAGTTTGAGGCAATTTCAATAAGGTTCCGCACAGCAAGTTCCGCAGATGCCTGAATCATGTCTCTTGCTTCGTGCAACGCCTCCCATTTCAACTTGTTCAGTTCTGCTTGAAAATGCGGAATCGATTTCCACTCAGAAACTGTCTGCGCTGATACTTTTAAATCAGCAGCAACTTCCTTAGACCTCATCCCAGAAGCCAATTTCGCTACCGCCTTAACCTGCTTAGGGGAAAGTTCTGCAAGCATCATTAAATCCTTCAAGTTTCTTCAGGTTTATTCAGATCGTGCAATCAGTTGCACGTTGCCATCCATTCGTTCGTTGCTTCTGATCCCAATAGCGATGGCGCGCAAATTTCCGGCGCTATGTCAATAAAGCAAGGGCTCTTGGGAAGGTCGTTTATTCCTTGCAAGACGCCGTTCCATTGTTTCCATAGAGCTGTTGGTTCCCACCAATTTGGTCTATAGATGTCCAACTTTTTAGCTATCGCCTTTTTTGTGGATTCACTACATTCCATAAATGCTCTTTTCAGGCCTGCCCCCTGTGCGACAGCAATAGTTAATCGCTCCACCTCTGTGGCGCTCTTTTTTACCAAACTCACGTCGGACACCCTCAATCTGGTAAACGGATTCTCATAAGAAGCCAAGTCACTGAATTCGACAGAAGGCGACGGACGATGGCGCACTTCAAATCTGACGCAATCATCGGCGAGACCCGACTCAACTTTTTTGTTGTAGCAACACCACTGCCAGTTGCTCTTCCATGTACCAAAGTATGCTGTCTCTACCACACCCATATTCTGATGGAAGTTCGACTTGTGAGCGTGTTTACACTGCAAGACAAGATCAGTGAGCTTTCCACCTTCCACATCGACCGCAATATCCACCCTTGATACCCTACTCCGAGATACAAGACTCTCCCAAGGCTCTCCCGTTACGTAACTCGTTAACTCCCGAACCATGCCCAGATCGTCCAGATTGGGATTAAATTTTATCCGATAGCGGTTATCCCAAATGCTGTTGCGGGCAATCTGAAACAGCATAGTTCGCCGCTGATGACTAGGAAGCACACATTCCTGATCAGTAAATAGACGGCGTGAAAATGCATATCCGGGCGCTGTAACGGAGTACCCGTACTCGTTCCCGCATGTCAAAAGACAAAGCCTGTCGTATGTAGCCGTAGGATCACTACTATCCGTGACGGGGGCAATAAGAGTTATTCCATCACAAAACAGATTTGATAGTTTGATCTTGTCGTTAATTATTTTGAGGGCCATTATCTCTCAACTCATCGTGCAATTAACTGCAGCTCAAGTTCCGGGGTATTAAAGAGGCGCACTACCAATCGGGTAGATATTTTCCCAAATCCGAATATCTTCCAATCACGACCATGCCGTGCTCAATCCGTTGGCACAGCGAAGAATCGGCGCCCATCACGATTTCTTCGAGAAACTGCTGACTCGCCTCGCTCCCTACTCCATCTCTAAGTTGCAGATATTCCTCTGCTAACCCGCCCCGCAAACTAATCTTCAAGTTTTTAGAGCAGAGTGGTGCCTCTGTTCTTGGAGCATCAATTACTGACTTCACGCCACACCCTTTCGATTGCTTTCAATCCACTCATCAACATCTTTTTGAAAATAGTAAATCCGGCCCAGCTTCACGTATGGAGGACCTACACCACGCCAACGCCATTGAGCCAATGTCTTTTCTTTCTTACCCAAATACCGCGCCGTAGCGGCAGTATCCATTCGACCATCTGGCAAAGTTTCAACTAGATTCATTTGCACCTCGTTTCACACACCTTTAATGGTAGACATATGTCGACCACTATACAACCATTGGGATTTACTGGTATGCTCGCGTCAAATGAGAGAACTTTTGAGAACAATGGAGGCATCGGTTGCCAGTCACATTTAAAAAAGCAGGACGAGACGAGCGATTGGCGATTCGTCTCAGCCCTCAAGATAAATTTGCAGCGGAGCTATACGCCCGGAAACATGACGAGACAGTATCCTCAGCTATAAAGTCGCTGATGACTGCAGTGTTCAAAAGCTCAGATAGCGGCCTGTACAAGCATATTGGTGAAGACGAAGTTTTTTTGCCCTCCGTTTGCTGGGATGAACTTTATCCTGACCGGGTCGTTAAACTTGCGCTGAATGCCCCCGAACTACTTGACAGGAACGAGTCGATTTATTGGAAAGTAATCGAGGAGAACGCTCAGTACTGGACGGGCAAAAAGGAGCCAGATTTCAAAAGAATTCGCGCTGAGTGGGATCAGATCACTGCAACAGCCATGAAGATGTTAGACGAGTATGGGTAGGTCTTAGAGACCACGCAATTCACCGACTGACTACATACGTTTCAAATTTACCACGGGCCTAGGGAGAGCATATCTCGTGATTGAGAAAGCAAGGTTACGAAGATGTTCAATCCACCATCGGCGCCGGGCCGGATCTGGCTCACGGAAGAAGAAGTACAGGAACTGACGAACAAAAAACAACCAGCAGCACAAGCTAGGGCTTTGTCCGAAGCTGTACCCCCGATTCCATACACTATGGTTGGTGGACGCCCCGTGGTTTTGCTATCTGATTTGTCGAATACGGGTCACCACAGCGTAAAGCTGAACTGGGATTAAAATGCCAAAGAAGCGGAATAAGGAAAATCAAGGACTCCCGAAGCGTTGGCGATTCATTCACAACGCCTTTTACTACCGCGTCCCCGAAGGTGAGGAGTATATCTGGGACGACAAGAAGCAGTTTCGCCTAGGTAAAACTCTCGCCGAAGCCCATAGGACGTTCAGTGAAAGGATTGCGCCATTCGAAAACCTTCAGACAATGGCAGAACTTTGTGACAGATACACAACACAAGTCATTCCTGAAAAAGCTCCAGCGACACAAAAGAGCAATCACTACTCCATGCGGCGCATACGTAAGACCTTTGGCAACAACGCTATCATCGCAATTCAACCCCACCACCTCTACGAATATAAAGATCGTATCGGCCAAACCGAATCAAAGAAAAAAGCCAACCTTGATCTGGAACTTCTGAGCCACTTGTTCACTAAGAGCATCGAATGGGGCGCCAGAAACGATCACCCTATGACCAACAAAAAGGTTGTGAAATATAGCCTGTCCCCACGCAGGCATTACGTCACCGATCAAGAGTTGATCAATTTTGCTTCAATCCTGCCACTCAAGTGGAGACTGTACGTTAGCTTGAAAGTCTGGACCGGGAGGCGTAAGGGTGAGCTGTTGCGGGTGAGAATATCTGACTTCACTGAGAGCGGCATACGCTTTTCCAACAATAAGCACTCCAATGATAGCTTCATTGTGGAATGGAATCCCGAGATTCGCCGCATTGTTCACTCGCTGCTGAATCTCAAACGACCCATTGCCTCAATTTACTTGTTCGCCACACGAGAGGGACAACCCTATATAAAACCTGACGGCTCGACCTCAGGATTCGATTCAATTTGGCAAAGGTATATGAAAAAGGCCCTCGAGCAAGAAGTGATTTCTGAGCGTTTCACTGAACATGATTTGCGCACAAAGCGAGCAAGCGAAATGTCTCTGAAAGATGCTCAAATTTTACTCAGGCATACTAGCCCCGACACAACCCGAAGGCACTATAGGGCTTTAGAGGACGTTATTAGAGCAAGATAAGAAGAATCTATGGCACAAATGCCAATTTATGGCACAGGCACAAAAAACCCGGCGCGAAGCCGGGTTTTAAGTACCTGTTTTAACAGGGTTTTTGGTGGGCCGTGCTGGGCTCGAACCAGCGACCAATTGGTTAAAAGCCAACTGCTCTACCAACTGAGCTAACGGCCCGAAATCGTGCGTGGAAGCCACAAGGGCCTCCCGACGGGAAGCGCGTATCTTAATGATCCTGCTCGAAATTACAAGGATTTTTTTGGCGGGTCGATTCAGGCGGCAAATCGCGTAAAACTGCCTTTAAATCAATAACAAAGCCGCTGAACCCCGGGCAAACCCCTTCGCTACCCGCTCCCGTAAGTCGGCCCGGCATGCTTGATCTACCGTACTCACCCGCCTAAACTGCCACCGGTAGCACACCAAGAAGGCGGCACTACCTCGCCCGCTCTGTGCCGCCCAGCCATAACACCTAACGCCTCGAGGGAACTTCATGCCACTGTCTCACCCGATAAGAACAACACTGGCCGGCTTTCTCGGCCTGCTTTTGATTCTGGGCACGCTGCCGACCTCAGCCGCCGACAAAACTACAATCTTCCTGGCGGGCGATTCCACTATGGCGTCGAAACGTCCGGAAAAACGTCCGGAAACCGGCTGGGGCGAAGCCTTGCAGCAACACTTTGATGCCGACGAGGTCGTGGTGGACAACCACGCCATGAACGGCCGCAGCACCCGCACCTTTATCGAGGAAGGCCGCTGGCAGGCCATTCTGGATGCAATGAAACCGGGCGACTTTGTGTTCATCCAGTTCGGCCACAATGATGGCAGCGAGCACAAGGTGGATCGCTACACACCGCCGGAGCAGTACGAAGCCAACCTGCGGCGCTTTGTTACTGAGGTGCGCGAGGGCAAAGGTACGCCGGTGCTGATGACGCCGGTGATGCGCAGGCGCTACGACGAGCGCGGCAGTTTTTACGACACCCACGGGCCCTACCCCGGCCTGGTGCGTGACGTTGCCCGCGACTTGCAGGTGACTCTGTTGGATATGCACCGGGATAGCGGTGCCCTGCTTTTGGCGCTGGGGCCGGAGGCATCGACTCGTCTGTTTCTGATTCTGGCGCCGGGAGAAAGTGACAATTATCCCGAGGGGCTGGACGACAACACCCACTTCTCACCCGAGGGCGCTGCGGTGATGGCGGCGCTGGTCGTTGAGGCCTTGCGTGAATCCGATCTTGAGTTGGCCGACGACCTCGCTGAGCTCGATTGATAACTAGCCCTTGTCGGCCTGTTTCACCCTTTGCAAGAAATGGGTGATGTGGGACACGGCCTGATCCAGCCACAGATCGAACAGCCAGAAGGTGTGGGGGGTGTCGTCGATCGTAATCACCGCGCTGTCGATCTGGCGCCGGGACAATTCCGCTACGAAAGCATCCCGACCGGAATGGAAACGGGGTTGAGCGCTGTTGATAAAAAGCGTCGGCGGCGTGTGGTCATCCAGATGGCTTAACGGCGACGCCAGGGCCCATTGCTGCGGTCGGTCAGCGTAACGGCCACCCACCCAGAGCCCGAAGGCGGATGCCTTGTCGGGTCGGTCTTCGAACTGGCGTGTGTGCTCCGACATCATATCCACTACACCATCCATATTGACCAGTGCCCAGGCGGCTGCCTCACCCGGTTGTTGCTCTGGAGGTGTTAGCGCCGGGACCTGCGAAGAGGTCGCCACCAGGCTCGCCAGCTGCGCGCCCGCCGACGTACCCAGCACGGCAATACGATTCGGGTCGACACCATAGCGGTGAGCCTGCATTCGCAACCAGGAAATGGCACGCTTTACATCAAACACTGCCGCCGGGAACAGGGCTTCGCGGGACAGACGATAATCCACTGTCATCACGACCACACCCTGCGCCGCCAGCCGTAAGGCCATGGGCGCTAAAAACTCGCGACTACCACTTCGCCATCCACCGCCATGGACCAAAATTAACGCCGGTCGGTTCTGCGCGGGCACACCGTCCGGCAAATACAGATCTGCGGAAAGGGTCAGGCCCTCGCTCCCCCAATAGTCCACTGTGTGCGTGGCTACGGCTGCACCCTTCAGGGTGTCAGCCAGCCGCAGTTGGGGCCATTGTTTGCGATGTTTTGCCAATTCGCGCTCAGGCAGGTAGGCGCCGGCTTCCGTCAGTGGCGGCAAGGGAATGCCGGGCGTCCAATCGCCCAACACTTGCTGGGCAATGTGTTGGTCAAGGTCCTTGTTGGTCAGCGTTCTTCGCGCATCGCTACTGTGCGCACCGGGACCGGTGGATGAAAACTCATAGAAACGGGCATCACCGGGCTGAAACGCTATCCGGGTGCCGTCTTTCGCCCACCCCGACATGGAATGCCAGCCCTGCTCGCCGATGTGCCCATCCATCCAGGTGTTGGCAAAGAGCACCGCGCCAATGGCATCCGGGTCGGCGTAGCGACCGTCGGAAAATTGCGTGGTTGGATGCCAGGGGCGACCGAGGCTGGTGCTGTTATCCGGCACGCCCTGCTCGCGTGTTACGCGGCTGTTGAGAAATACAAAGCCGTGGGGGTTGGCAATATCCGTGCTTGCCGCCGTCAGGTAACCCAGAGGCTGGTGCTCGCCCGGACGCCGGCGCATGCGAATTTCCGAATCGAGAAACAAGGCGATGCCGGCGCCAAAAATAAAATCGACCGTTCCCGTTACCAGCGAATCATGAATGAGACTGCGCCCCGCCAACAGGAACAGAGTGTCCTGATAGCCGTGGAGTGCAACACGTTCCAGCACCATGCGATCGGCGCCGTGATCGGCCATAAGAGCCACTGCCTGGGAATGCCGGATTCGCGCAGGATCGTCCTTGGCGCGCGCGTCATTGGCCAGATAGTCAAAGCGATTTTCGATGCTCAAGTCACGCGCCTGAAAATCCGGCGCACGTACGATCACCGTGGCGGACTCCCAGGTTGTCCACGTATCGGCACGATCGGGTTTGGCCTGCCCGGCGTAGGCATCAAAATGAAGTTTGCTGTGCTCAGTACCCGCACCGATCAATTGTATCGACGGCTGGTCGATAACGAGCTTTTCACGGTATTCACCGGGGGGGAGGTAGATGCGCCAGGGGCGTTGTGCGTTTTCGGCCGCAGCCTCCAGCGCAGACTGAATCGATGGGTAGAAGCGACTGTCCTCGCCCAACCCCACACAGGCCTCGTAATCACAGGTAATATCGGCACGCGCAACACAGCTCGCAATTGCCAGGCCCAGTAGTAGCCACGCCGTCGCGGGTCGCTTAGCCATGCGAACGTCGCTTAAACGGTGGCACCAATTTTCCAGGGATTGAACTCGCAATCGCCATAACCAAGAGTTTCGCTGGCGGTGCGCTCACCGGAAGCAACCGCCAGCACACGGTCAAATATTTCTTCGCCTTTGCTGGCTACATCGCTTTCGCCGTTGAGGATGTTGCCGCAGTTGATGTCCATATCTTCGCGCATGCGCTCAAACAATCTTTCATTGCTAGCGAGCTTCAAACAGGGCACCGGCTTGAACCCGAAAGCTGAACCGCGTCCTGTGGTAAAGCATACTACATTGGCACCCGATGCCACCTGGCCTGTAACAGACACCGGGTCGTAGCCCGGGCTGTCCATAAAGGCGAGGCCTTTTTCGCGCAGGGGTTCGCCATACCGATACACACCGGTCAGCGCGGTACTGCCACTTTTAGCCTGCGCGCCGAGGGATTTTTCCAAAATGGTGGTCAGCCCGCCCGCCTTGTTACCGGGGGAGGGATTGGTGTCCAGTTCAACACCATTAATTCGGGTGTACTCTTCCCACCAGCGAATGCGCTCCAGCAATGCTTCAGCCACGTCGGAAGAAGTAGCACGCTGCGTCAGCAGATGCTCCGCGCCGTAGATTTCCGGTGTTTCAGAATAAATAACCGACCCACCCTGGCGCACTAGCAAATCACCCGCTGCTCCCAGCGCCGGATTGGCGGTAAGGCCGGAGAAAGCATCGGAGCCGCCGCACTGTACCGCCAAAGTCAGTTCGCTGGCGGGAATGGGCTCGCGCTGGTAACTGTTGGCGCGCTCAAACATTTCCTCGAGCACTGCCAGCCCTCGCTCTACCGAGGCGCGCGTACCACCACTATCCTGAATGGTGAAAGCGCGGAAGGCCTCCCCATCACTCAGGCCACATTCTTCCAGTACGCGCTGCAATTGCATGGTTTCGCAACCCAGGCCCACCAGCAAAACGCCGGCGAAATTCGGGTGGCGCGCAAAGCCTTCCAGCGTGCGACGCAGGGTCAGGTAGCCCTCGTCATCGCCGCGCATACCGCAACCGGAGCTATGACCCAGTGCGACGATCCCGTCGATACCTGGCCACTGCCCGCTGGCGAGCAATGCCTCACCTCGAGTGGCAATACCGCGCGCCACAGTGGCCGAACAATTAACCGACGTAATAATCCCGAGATAATTGCGGGTACCCGCCGCACCAGAGCTGCGTCGATAACCCATGAATTGCTTGCGCTCGGTGTCGGGCACAAATTCAGTGGGCGTGTAACGACTGCAAAAGGCGTAATCTTTTTCCGCTGCACCCATACGGCAGTTGTGAACATGCACGTGATCACCGGGCTGAATGTCACAATCGGCAAACCCGATGAGCTGGCCGTACTTGCGAATTTCCGCACCCTCCGCGATCGGTACCAGCGCCATTTTGTGCATGGCGGGAATGGCCTGTCGGGACTCAATGGAGGCGCTGCCGGCGCTGACGATCACCCCCGCGGGAATGTCGTTCACCGCGATGGCGACATTGTCGCTCGCGGTAATCTGGATGACTCTCATACTGTTTTCTCTATGTGCTTTGGCACATTTTTCCACCACCGGATAACCGCCGGTTTTCCTGGTCTAACAGTGTAGACGGGCAGGCGCGAGCGGGCTTCCGGTACTTGCTATGCCACTTACGATACATTACTATGCCACCGGTAGCAATAAATTAGCTCTGGAAGGCTTCTTCGCATGTCAAAAGCTCTGCAATTACATCCTGATCGCCTGTTTCCGGCCGATCCGGGAACTCGCTCCGTGGCCCGCGCGCTGTACCAAAGTGTCAAAGATTTGCCAATTATCAGCCCCCATGGGCACACCGATCCGGAATGGTTTGCCAGTAATGCAGCCTTCGCCAATGCATCGGAATTATTTATCACGCCCGATCACTATGTGTTCCGCATGTTCTACAGTCAGGGCATCAGCATGGAGTCTCTGGGTGTACCCACTGCGGACGGTGCAACGGTAGAAACCGACGGCCGAAAAATATGGCGCCTGTTCAGCGAAAATTATCACTTGCTGCGCGCCACACCCTCTCGCATGTGGCTGGACAGCGTATTCTCTGAAGTCTTCGGCATGGAGCAACGTCTGGACGCCAGCACTGCTGATCTGTACTACGACAGCATCAATGAAAAACTGGCCACCGATGCCTTCAAACCGCGCGCACTATTCGAACGTTTCAACATTGAATTGCTCGCTACCACTGAGTCGCCCCTGGACGATCTGGCGCACCACCAAACCATCCTCGACAGCGGCTGGCAGGGCCGGGTAA
The DNA here is from genome assembly GCA_030427085.1 of Gammaproteobacteria bacterium. Taxonomy (GTDB): domain Bacteria; phylum Pseudomonadota; class Gammaproteobacteria; order Pseudomonadales; family Halieaceae; genus JAUHXH01. The sequence goes on from JAUHXH010000005.1 coordinate 229,108, forward strand.
TTACCACCTATCGCCCCGACAATGTTGTTGACCCCGACTACGAAGGCTTTGCCGACAACCTGGCGCAGTTCGCTGAACTAACCGGCGAAGACACCTCTACCTGGGCGGGCTACCTCGCCGCACACCGTGTGCGTCGCGCTTTCTTCAAGGATATGGGCGCCACTGCAACCGACCACGGGCACCCCAGCGCTACCACGGCGAACCTTTCCACGGCCGAGTGCGAAGCGCTGTACGAACGCGTTCGACACGGTGGTGCCAGCAGTGAAGACGCGGAACTGTTCCGCGGCCAGATGCTCACCGAAATGGCAGGCATGAGCCTGGATGACAATCTGGTGATGCAAATTCATCCGGGATCCTTCCGCAATCACAACGACCGCGTATTCCACCGCTTCGGCCGCGACAAGGGCGCCGACATTCCCTCGCAAACGGAATACGTACGCGCGCTCAAACCCCTACTGGATCGCTATGGCAACGAGCCCTCGCTGGAAATTATTCTGTTTACGCTGGACGAAACCAGTTACAGCCGCGAACTGGCACCGCTGGCGGGCCACTACCCGGTATTGCGCCTCGGTCCGCCCTGGTGGTTCCACGACAGCCCGGAAGGCATGCGCCGCTTCCGTCAGCAAGCTACAGAAACCGCCGGACTGTACAACACCGCCGGTTTCAATGACGACACCCGCGCCTTCCTGTCCATTCCCGCACGCCACGATGTTGCGCGCCGAATGGACTGTACTTTCCTCGCGGAACTGGTGGCCGACCATCGACTGGAAGAAGACGAAGCCGCCGAGTTGGCAATGGACCTGGCCTACAACCTGGCCAAACAAGCCTACCGCCTGTAAGCGAGCAAACGATGAAAATTGAGCACATCGCCTTTAACGTTGCCGAGCCTCAGGCGCTGGTTAGCTGGTACTGCGAGCATCTGGGTATGACCATCGCCCGCAGCCTGGGCGATGCGGCGCAAACACATTTTCTTGCTGATTCAAGCGGTGAGATGATGGTGGAGATTTACAATAATCCACCGGACGATGTGCCCGATTATCATCGTATGCACCCTCTGCAATTGCACCTTGCCTTTGTCTCCACCGACCCTCAGGGGGACCTCAAGCGCCTGGAAGCTGCAGGCGCCACGCTGGTGGATGATTTGCATCTACCGGACGGTTCCAACCTGGTGATGATGAAAGATCCCTGGGGCTTTTCACTGCAACTGTGCTGCCGCGCCAGCTGAATCCAGAAACCGCAGCAAGCGCGTCATGTTGGCAACATAGACGTCGGTAGCGATCACTTCCTGCGCCACCTCACCGACGAAGGGCGAGGTGTCACTGCGATCACCCACCCAGGTGCGCTGGAAATTACCAACGGCCGGCTCCAGCGGAATAGCGGTACCGGGAGGGTTAGTGCTGCGTTTGCGCAGAGTCGGCCAATAACCCCTGGCGTTAAGTTCGCCCACCAGCGTCGCGGCCTGCTCTTGCGTTAACGGCTCGCCGCTCAATGCACGTTCAGTACCATCAATGCCACCCAGCGTTTGGCGGGAAATATACAGGCGCGGAATAGCGAGTAGTTCCTCCACCGCCAGGCGCTGATCGAAATCGGCCTCCGGTTTGAATGCCAGTGCCTGCTCGTACAGGGCACGTAAGCGCGACACGTCAATCCGACCGGTTGAGGGGTAATGAATCACCGTCTCCCCCGGCACATACTGCGTGTAGTACTCACCGTTGTGGGCATTGGATCCTCGACGGTACAGGTACAGGGGCTTGTTGGTACCGAGCTCAATAATTCGTGGATGCGTCCTGCCGTCCACCACTGATTCAGGCGGCAGAGCGAGTTCGTCAAGCCAGCGCAGGGTATCCGGAATGGGTTCAAGAAAGCGCTGATCCCCGGTTATCCGATAAAACACTGTTAACACAAACACGTTGGTGGCCGACATCGACGACGACAGCGACGCGGGCTCATAGCTGCGCCCGGCGGCGGGCTTGCCATTACTATCGTACTGTAAAGCCCAGCCTGGCTGCGCTGGCCCCTGCCACAAGTCCAGCAGGGTCTGCATGCCACGCAACGCGGCATCGCGTAATTCCGGCTTATCCATTAGCTGATAGGCAGCTAACAGCACCCGAATGTTCAGCAGGGTCACGCCGTCGTTAAAGGTCACATAGTCCGCGTAGGGAATGGGGCTGTTAGTAACGGGCGGATAACGTTGGGGCCAACCACCATTGGGGTACTGGCTGTCGAGAATAAACTGGATTGCCCGGTCGAGCGCCTGCTGGTGGCGCGGCTTGGCACCCGACGCCGCCAACCGAAGAAAAAACACCGTGGCTTCATAGGTGCCGGCGTCGTCAAAGGTGGCGTTGCCCAGGTAGTGTTGAAACTCCTCCAGCCGCCAGGCATTGGAGCCAACGCGCTCATACCATTCCCGCTCCGAGGCAGCTCCGGCCAGATCGTGCAGGTAGTTCCAGCCACCACTGGCGTGCTGGGCCTTGATCAGCACATCGGCCACGCGTTGCGCGGCGTCCAGATAGTAAGGATCCTGGGTAACGGTCCACGCGTCCAACAGTAGATGGCCCACAGTCGCGGTACCGGGTGGCTGGATCCAGATACTGGTGGCGTTGGCTTCCAACTCGCCCCAACGGCGACTGAAATCGGGCAGTGTGTACCAGACAAAGCCGCCTTCCAGGCTCACCTCGTCCATCATAAACTTCGTCGCCCGCAGCATGGCAGTACGTATCTGCGCGTTAAGTTCTTCGCTGGGATCAGCAGGGGACGAGGCGGTACCTTGGGGCACCACCAACAGGCTAAAAACGAGAGTGAAAATAAGGAGCAGCCAGTACGAGGGGGAGCGCTGTAATACAGATTCAGGTGAGGGAAGAAATTCCACCGGACAACTCAGGTGACTTCGCTTCCCCACCAACTCAGTCTCGCTCTGGAGGGTCCAGCAAACTACCCAGCGCCTGCGCCGGGTCCGCTTCCAGGGCAGCAACGCTGTCGCACAGGGCTTCCGACAAGCCTGGCTGCGCAGACAAATCCTGCCCCCACAGCTCTTCCTGACTCAACAGCGCACGAATGGCAGTCGCGTTATCTTCCGCTTCCGACCAACACCGCTGAATCAACGCAATGATCGCCGGATCATCCTGCACGGGTAAGTCCTGGCCGCGCCAGGGGCCGCGGTAAAACAACAACAGCGCAGCAAGCGACGCCACGATGAGGTCTGGCCAACTTCCCCGGGAGGCGTGATAGTCCAGCAGCGTTGGCAACAATCGCGCGCGCCACTTCGACACTGCATTGAGCGCAATGTTTTCCCAACGATGCTCAAGATAAGGATTCTGGAAGCGCTCAAGAATGGAGGCAGCGTACTGTCGATTTTCCTCCGCACTGCCAGCCAAGGTACTGCAAACCTCACAATAGATCAGCGATTGCAGAAAGCGCCCCAGCAGCGGATGTTGCGTCGCCTCGTAGACCGTCGGCACGCCCAGCATCAGGCTCAGCGCAAAGGTAGCGGTGTGCGAGCCATTCAGGATGCGCACCTTGCGTTCCCGGTAGGGATCGAGGTCGTCAACAAACTGTACATCCAGCCCCGCCTGCTCAAAGGGAAGCTGCTTCCGTACATGTTCAGGCGCCTCGATCACCCAGGCGTAAAACGCTTCCGCTTCCACCACCAGGTGTTCCTCACCACTGCCATCACCAGCGACGTGGCGGGAACTCGACCCCGGCACGATGCGATCGACCAGGGTGTTACAGAAATCTACGTTCTGCTCTAACCAGGCATCAAAGCCAGCGGGATATTCCCAGTCGGCGGCGTGGCGCTGAACCAGTTCGGCCAGGCGGCTGGCATTGTGCTCGATGAGTTCGCAGCACAGAATCGAGAGCGAACCCCCATCACCCTCGCCCGCCAATGCGATATAGCGCTCATACAACAGCGCGGTCAGCAACGCGGGAAAGGTTTGTGGCATCGACTCGCTGGGTGCGGCCTGCTCGCGATACACAATGCCCGCCTCGGTGGTATTGGAAACCACAAAGCGCAGTGTGGGCGAAACCATCAGCTCGCGCGTGTCACTGTACGCTTCGAAAGGATTGATTGCTCGGCGCAGGCAATCAACCGTGTCCAGTTGATCGACCAGTTCGCCGTCACGCAGCCCCTGCAACTGCACGTAAAAGCGCCCGTCGTGACGATTGAGCGGTGCCAGTTGAGCGCTGTTGCCGGGCCGGGCTTTCAACGCAACAACGCCGCCATCAAAGCCGGTATTGCGATTCAATTGCTCAAACAACCAGTCAACAAAGCCGAGCAAAAATACGCCGGTCCCAAACTGCAGGATCGTTTCCGGTGGTCTGGCGCCTGTTTCGCCACCCACTCCCGGCAGCGCGGCACCCAGGGCTTCGCTCATGCTTCACCCGCCGGTCGGCCAATCGTTGCCAGAATACCGCCATCCACGTACACGATTTGACCATTGACGAAATCGCTGGCCGGTGCGGCCAGGAATACTGCGGTGCCCTTCAGATCTTCAGGATCACCCCAGCGGTTGGCGGGTGTGCGGTGCAGAATGAATTCGTTAAAGGGATTACCCGGTACGCGAATCGGCGCGGTCTGGCTGGTAGCGAAATAGCCGGGGCCAATGCCGTTCACCTGTATGTTGTGCTTCGCCCACTCGGTGGCCATGTTCCGGGTCAGCATTTTCAGGCCGCCCTTGGCCGCGGCGTAGGCGCCCACACTGTTGCGGCCGAGTTCGCTCATCATGGAACAGATGTTAATCACCTTGCCCCCGCCGCGTTGGATCATGCTGCGCACCACCGGCCGAGTCATCACGAACACACCGGTAAGGTCTGTGCGAATAACCTGCTCCCACTCGGACAGCTCCATCTCCAACATGGGCACGCGCTTGATGATACCGGCGTTATTGACCAGTACGTCGATCGGGCCGACTTCCTGCTCAATCTTGGCAACAGCGTCCTCAACCTGCGGTTCATCGGTCACATCAAACAGATAGCCGTGGGCGGTAACACCCTTACCGCGCAGTTCCTCCAGCGCCGCATCAACCTTCTCCTGTGAAGAGTGACCATTGATGATGACGGTGGCACCGGCTTCGCCCAGCCCGATAGCCATGGCCAGACCCAGTCCGTGAGTACCGCCGGTGACCAGCGCGCGTTTGCCCTGCAAATTGAAAAGAGTGCTCATGGATTAGTCCTAACGAATTTCGTGCGGTTGGCAGAAGTCCATGTCGCCATAGTCCAGGTTTTCACCCGCCATGCCCCAGATGAACACATAGCTACTGGTTCCGACACCGCAGTGCATAGACCATGGCGGTGACACCACCGCCTGCTCGTTCGCCATCCACAAGTGACGCGTTTCTTCCTTGGGACCCATGAAGTGACACACCGCCTGGTCTTCCGGCAGCTCAAAATAGAAGTACGCTTCCATCCGGCGATCGTGCACGTGCGCCGGCATGGTGTTCCACACACTGCCGGGATGGAATTCGGTCAATCCCATCTGCAACTGGCAGGTTTCCACTACCGAGTTGACCAACAGCTTGTTGATGGTGCGCTCATTGCAGGTTTCCGAGGCGCCCATGTGCATGGCGTCGGCGTCCTGCATCCCCACCTTGCGATCCGGGAAGGCGTGATGTGCCGGCGCCGAGTTGATATAAAACTTGGCAGGCTTGTCACCATCCACACTGGCGAAAGTCACAGTCTTGTCGCCGGCACCGATGTACATGGCTTCGCGATAACTCACTTCGTACTCAGTACCATCTATGGTGATTTTGCCAGCGCCACCGATGTTGATCGCGCCTAGCTCCCGCCGGTGCAGGAAGTGGTCAGCTTTCAGCGCATCAATGGTTTCCAGCGGCACAGGACCACTCACAGGCATCACACCCCCTACGATCAGACGTTCGTAGTGGGTGTAAGTGAGCAGAATCTTATCCGCTTCAAACAGCTTGTCGATCAGGTAGTGCTTCCGCAGAGTTTCGGTGTCGTAGCCACGGTAATCGTCCGGATGGGTGGCGTAACGCACACTGTATTCAGTGCTCATAGTGGTCTCCAATTATTGCCCTCACCGCTCACTTGAGCAGGCGGGACATCTCGATGCTGGCAAAAATAAATGGCCCCAGCCCTTTGGGGTCATCGTGAATAATGGGTTCGCTCATGTAGTAGCGGTAGCTGCCGTCACGCCCAAAGCCAAGACCGGCTACAGCGCAGTTACTGGTGAGGCTGGCGCCACCGGCTGGCAGGGGCTCAATGAATTCGCGTACCAGGCCTTCGTAGGCTTGCTGCGCATGCTTCTTGTAACTCTCTGGCAGTACACCCAGGTTGACGCCGCGCGCCAGCATGTAAGTGAACATGCTGCTGGCGGACGCCTCGCGGTAGTTACCCACGGCCTCAGGCATATCCAGAATCTGGAACCACACGCCGGTGTCGTCCTGCACCGCAAGGATCGCATCGGCCAGCTTCACGGTCATTTCACGTAGAATCTCGCGGTGCTTCTGGTCATCCTCTGGCAGCAGCGCATAGGTGTCTACCAATGCCATCGACAGCCAGCCGAGGCCGCGAGCCCAGAAAAATTCCGAACGGCCGGTTTCGTCGTTGGCCCAAACCTGTTGTTTCTTTTCATCCCAGGCGTGCCAGTACAGGCCCGTCTCCGGGTCGCGCAGTTTGTCGCGACTAACCTCAAACTCTTCCAGTGCCTGATCTACGCTGGCTCCCTCTTCAAACAGCAGTGAGTACTCAGCGAGAAAGGGCATACCCATGTACACGCCATCCAGCCACAATTGACCGGGGTAGCGCTGCTTGTGCCAAAACGCACCGGCATCCGTGCGTGGGTGTTCCTTCAGTTGTTGACGCAAGGTATCAGCTGCCTTGCGGTAACGTTCGTCGCCGGTGCGCTGATACAGGCGCAGCAACATCTTGCCGCTGTTGACGCTGTCGATGTTGTACTTCGACATATCGTAAGAGGCGATGGTGCCATCCTCAGCGATATAGGACGAGATCACCTTCTCCGCCACTTCGTTGTAACGCTTGTCGCCAGTAGCGAGCCCCAGCGCATCGTAGGACTGCATCAGCAGCCCCATGTGGTATTCCCAGTTGGAATCACGCTGCCGCAGTTCGTCCCAGTCGCCCCAGGCCAATTGCGTGCCGTGGCGTGCGATCTCGGCATCCGCTACCGCCTCAGCCCAGCCCAATGCCGCCCCGGCAGTCATCGGGAACGACTTTTTCGCATCGCCGAAAGTACTGTGCACCCGCAGGCGGGGCTGCACGGTCAATCGCTCCACCTGCTGCTCCAGATACTGCTGGAATTCCGCTTGGGTTTTAATGCCATCTGGCTCGCCATCCCAGGCTGCCAGGAAATAGTAGTGAAGATTGGTGCCTCGTGGCCGTAACACTGCCACCTGGTTGTAATCGTCTTGCTCGTAGGCGCGAAGGTCCTTGCGCTGGAACAGCAGCGCCATGCCGAGCTTGCCGCCATCCAGGCTCTGCTCGCCCCAGGTTGCGATATAGGAGTAGGCCGTGCCCGTTACATCCAGCGTACCCTGCAGTACTTTTGTACCCTCATGCTTTACCAGCCCGGCCGCAATATTGTCCAGACGCTGGGAAGTCTCCAGATCCACGCGTACCAGGCGACTTCCAGCCTGCATGGACAAACGGCTCTTCAGATCCACCTCGGTGTTGGCCACCTGCCAGGCGCGGTAGTCAATTTCAAAGGCCGAATAAACAGGGCCATTGTCGGTAATGCGCGCCGTCCAGCCGGACAGATCAGATACTCGCTGCACCGCACCATCATGCCAGTAGCCGTAACCGCCCATGCCCAGTGAGGGGCCCACCTTGAGCACATCCATGCCCCAGTCGGCCATGTCATGGTAGGAGGAAAAGCCGTCCTGCCCGACGCCCTGAAGGACCATTTCAGTAGTGGACTTGCCGAAGATATCGAAGCCGTTGCGCTCATCCAGGTAGACGCGGTAGCCCACCTTGTCAGATTCGATGCCTGGCCCTTCATAGCGAATGAATTCGGAGTGATCCGTATGCGCTTCCGGTGGAGAGAGCTCGGTGACATTAACGAAATTGCCACCGATGTACTTGCGACCTTCCCACGTACCCCCTTCCTTGCGGGAGATTTCTGCCTGCGTGCGTTTTGTTGTGTTCTGCGCGACTGAATCGTCAATCTGGATAGACAGCTTCACGTCACCTGCCGCCGGCATATCCACCATAACCAGCAGTGTATCGAGAGCGCCATCACCGTCACTGTCAACTGCCTGGCTGGCCAGCACCTGACCGCCGCTCCGCGCCAACAGGTGAGAAGCATCTGCGCCATCACTCAGCCCCAAGGACGAAAAGCTGAGCGCCAACTGCTCGTCGCTACGCTCAAATTGTGAGGGGTTGGATACTTCAACGCTGGCCAGCTGCTTTGGGGCGGCCACGGCCACCACACTGCTGACAGCCAGGGTCAGGGCCAATCCAAAATGCATTGATTTCACAGTTACGCTCTCCAGTTTTAGCTCCTCTACCTCTCACTGTAGGAAAGGAGCGGGGCATTCGCCGCTATTGACGAAAGACCCGGGATAAAAAAGCCCACAGGCAGTTGAACTGGCTGTGGGCAAAAAATGGAAGTGGCCCCCCTTAGCCGGGGCCCGCCACCTTACAACAGGACCACTCCCAATCCGCTTCTATCAGAGCTTCCAGCGGAAGCCCAGGAAGAAGTTACGACCCGTGTGGTGATACACATAACTGAGGGATGTGTCGTTGTTGTCACCAACCAGGTGTTGCTGGTTGAAGAACTCATCGGTCAGGTTGATCGCCTCAAAGGTCAACTGCATGGTATCGGTCAAGTTGTACGAGGTGGAGAAGTCGATCTGGGTCGCCTCTTCAACTGCACGATCCGGGAACTGAATCAGGAAGTCGTCACGGTAGTTAACCGACAGACGCGCTGACCAGGTATCGTCTTCGTAGTACACGGTTGCGTTGTAGTTGTGCTCACTGGTTTGTACCAGCGGGCCGAGCTCTGCTTCTTCACCCGGTGCTGCATAGTCAACTTCGGAATCTACGTAGGTGTAGTTACCCGCGAAACCGGTGTTGGACAGGAAGCCGGGAAGATTGCTGAAGGGCATCTGGAAGATGAACTCGAAACCACTCAGCTCGCCGCCGTTACCGTTAGTGTTGCGCGTTACGGTAAAGGGCGTGCTGCACTCGCCTTCAATCGGGGACGCATCCAGCAGATCACACGGCAGTCCCAGGGTATCGAACGGAATGCCGTCTTCAGAAACCCGCGCTACGAAGGAGTCGATGTCCTTGTAGAAGTAGGCCGCAGACAGCAGTGCCTCATCGGCAAAGTACCACTCCACGCCCAGGTCAAAAGAGTCCGCCTGGAAGGGCTCAAGCGCCGGGTTACCGAAGCTCAACGTGGGGTCGCCAAATACGCCGATGCTACCACCGGGAGTCAGGGAGCCAAGGCTCGGACGCGCCATCACCTGGGACCAGGCACCACGTACAACGAAGGCTTCATTCACTTCCAGCGCCACGTTCAGGGCCGGCAGTACGTCGTTGTAATCATTGTTTACCGTTACCTCGCCGCCGGACAGAATACCGGTGGATTCGATTTCAGTATCGTAGTAACGCAGACCGGCGTTGGCACGCAGGTTCATTGCGCCCAGCGGTACTTCGAAGTCTGCCTGAACGTAGTAGGCAGTGGTTTCTTCCTCTACTGAACGGATGTCACCCGAACGGGGATTGGCCGGCAAGTTGTACAGGTCGACCAGCGCCGCGCCTGCACCGATGTTGGGTACGACCCAGCTATCGTCGTTACTGCCAGGCATGCTCAGGTTGTTGCCGAAGTCATCCAGGCTATCCGCGAGATCTGCCGTTACCGGTACTGAAGAGCCCAGCACGTCGGCCACACTATCATCGCGACGCGCTTCCGCCACATCGAAGGTGTACTTCTTGTAGTTGGCGCCAGCACGCAGGGTGAGTACGTCGGACATATCCCAGATGAAGTCCACTTTACCGTTGTCGTAGGTGTTATCTACGTGGTTGGGACGGTCGCGGAACTCCGTGTATTCATACTGAGTCGGATCATTCACGTCGAAGCCGTAGTCAAGACGCGGCAGGTCCGGATCGCTGTAGTCGTAGCTGTAACCATCAACAAAGTTGTCGAAGATGATGGTGGTTTGCACCGGGTTGGTGAAGTTCGACTCGGAGCTACCGATCAGGCCTTCCACACGGAAGGAATCGGTGAAGTAGTGCGAACCGGTCAAGGTGAACTGGGTGAACTCGGTTTCCAGCTCGTCGATACGGTTTTCGATACGCACAAAGGTGTTATCGAAAGTACCGGCGGTCATCACGTTGCCGTCCAGGGTGTAGGCAGTCACATCCATAACGTCTTCTTCGTTACGGATCAGCGCCTCCAGGAATTGCTCGTTCCGGGTGCCGTCGAGCTTGCCGTACATGCCCTCCAGAATCAGCTCGGTACGGTCGCTGGGACGCCACTGGATGGCACCGTTAATACCGGTACGCTCCTGATCGTGGGTCAGGCGGCCGTAGCGAGGGATACGCGGGTGGTAGGCATTGTTGACCGCATCGATCTCGGCCTGACTGCCGCACGCAGAGCACGACGCCCAATCAGCGTTTTGCCAACGCACGGTGCTGGCGCCTTCCTCAAAAATCTGACGCTCGGTGTAAGCACCGGCAACCAGCACACCCAACTTGCCATCGGCAAAAATATTGCTGTAGAGGCCAGCAACACGGGGATCAACTTCTTCGACCAGGTCGTTGTACATACCCTGCACAGAAATGGCTGCGGCCTGACCGTCGTAGTCGAAGGGGCGACCCGTACGCAGATCTACGGTAGCACCGAGAGAGCCCTCATCGATCCAGGCCTCGGATGTTTTGCGCACCACGATGCTGCTGAACAGCTCGGATGCGAAGATGTTGAAGTCAAACTGACGGTCGCGGTTAGCGCCGCCCGAGCTATCGGTGCCGCCACCGGTGCTCAGACCTTCCATGCCGTTCACACGCACACGGGTAAACTGCGGGCCGAGGCCACGGACAGTGATGTTGCGACCTTCACCCGCTTCACGGCGGATAGATACGCCGGGAATGCGCTGCAGCGATTCAGCCAGGTTCAGATCGGGGAATTTGGCGATATCTTCAGACACGATGGCGTCGACAGCGCCAACAGCATCACGTTTGAGATCCAGGGATTGCTTGAGACTCTGGCGGTAGCCGGTCACTACTACCTCTTCCAGAGCGACCATGTTGTCTTCGTCATTCGCGGTCTGCGCCATTGCCGGGGCTACCGCACCGAAGGCCAGCAGGTTCGCGGTGGCGACGCTGAATGCCAACATGTTTCGTTTGAAATGGTTTTGCTTACTCATTGAGGCACCTTTTTATATGTTTATCCAACAACTTTGTATCCAGGTTCCGATACTCATGCCGGCTGCCGAATGCGCGGGTCACGTGGGCTATGGGGCCCCGCACCACAGCGAGCCAGCCTGAATCAAAGTCCATGCTTTACGCACGTCGGCTGTCCCTGTGTGCTACCGGTGGCAAATATATAATCACTTTATGCCACCGATGGCAACCCCTGACATGACAATTTGTTGACGATCATTGTGCAGGGGAACCAAAAGGGTGCGCGTTTCTCGCCACACACTGCGCAGCGAGGGTGCGCAAGCGCCCCGAAGTAGGGCGCGAGAACCTGTTTTACGAGCTTTTGACTTGCTTTATCACTCGCCCAGCGGCGCTTTGCCGGTGGACTCTCGAATAATCAATTCGGGCGACAGGCTCGCCGGTAGTGCAGCAGCAACTGCCGGCTGGCCATCGATGCAGGCCAGCAGTTTTTGTACCGCCAGTGCCGCCATTGTTTCGTTGGGTCGGCGATAAGTGGTCAATGGCGGTACGATCTTGGACGCCAGGGGGCTATCATCGTAACCCGCTACCGACAGCGCCTCCGGCACCCGTATGTTCATCTCCCAGGCCGTGCGGATAACGCCCGCAGCCATTTCGTCGTTACTGGCAAAAATGGCGGTGGGCGGCCGCTTGCGCGACAGCAGTTTGCGCGCACAGGCCATGCCGGACTCATAACTGAAATCACCTTCCAACACATTGGCAGCGGGCAGCTTGACGCCCAACTCGGCCAGGCCGTCACGGAATCCGGCCAGGCGCTCTTCCGTCGCCAGCCGATACTTGGGACCGGTGATAATGGCGATATCCCGATGCCCCAGCTCCACAAAGTGACGGCTTATCTCGCCCATCACACCGCGATCATCGGAGATCACCATGTGCTCGGGCCGATCCACGGGCAACGCGGCAAGGCGCACGTAGTGAAAGCCTTCCTTGTCCAGGGCCGCGGCCAGTTTGTCGTTGGCCGACAGTGGCGGCAGGATCACCACGCCATCCAGTTTGGAACGCGTGATGGAATTTTTGACGCCGGATACCAGGTTGCGCGACTGGTGGTCGCAAGGGTGTACCACCAGTTCACAACCGGCTTCCACGCACACACTGAGGATGCCGCGCTGGATCGCGTGAATAAACAGCGCATTGGGGTCGTCGTATAGCAGGCCCAGTAGATATGAACGGCTGGAAGCCAGCCCCCGCGCCTGAGGGCTGGGGACGTACTTCAGTTCCTTGATCACGCGCTGAACCTTTTCGCGCGTCTCTTCATTGACCTTGGGCGAGTTGTTGATCACTCGCGAGACGGTACGCTTCGACACCTCGGCGATGCGTGCGACGTCGTTGATAGTTGGCTTGCTTTTGTTTTTATTCGTTTTGCTATTCATGTACCCAACTCACGCTCTTGTTTCAGTTCTCAGTCCCCGGATGGGTAGGCCTTGCCATTGATCGACACACCTTCCAGCGCCAGATCCCGGACATGTTCCAGCAGGCCATCATCGCCCGCCTCGCTGACTTTCAGGTTGATCACGCGTAAATCGCGGATCGGATTGCGCGGAAAACCGCTCACCTGGAATACGCGCTGCGCCTGTTTCACGGAGACGTCGCGCACTTCCACATCACGCACCAGCGGGTCGAACTCGCCGGCATCACCTTCCTCGTAGTAGTAGTTGATGACCAGCACATCTTTCACTACGCCAATGGTGATATCGCGGTAGTAGATATGCTCCAGCACACCACCGCGCACGGAATTGGTTTTGATACGCAGAGCCCGCTCCAACTCGGGGCTGCTCATCTCGCAACGCTCGGCATATACGTGCCGGACACCACCCGAGATTTCGCTGCCGATCACCACACCGCCGTGACCCGCGCGCATTATACAGTCCGCCACGACGATATTCTGCGACGGTACCGCGAAAGAACGGCCGTCGGCGTTGCGACCCGACTTGATGGCGATGCAATCATCGCCGGTATCGAAGGTGCAATGCTCGATCAGTACACGGTTACAGGATTCCGGGTTACATCCATCGGAATTAGGCCCATGACTGGAACAGGTAATGCCGCGCACGGTCACGTCTTCGCATAACACCGGGTGCACCAACCAGAACGGCGAGTCCTTGATGGTAACGCCCTCCACCAGTACCCGGCGACAGTCGTAGGTCTGCAGCAGCGGTGGCCGCAGCCAGCTTCCAGGGCCATAGCGGCGTTCGGACAGCGGCGCGCCGGCCGCAACCTGTGCTGTTAAACGGTCACGCGCAGGCGCCTGATCCTGATCGTCGATCAGGTCCCAGTGTTGCTCTTTGTGCGGGCCTTTCCACGGCCACCAGGTGCTGTTGTCGGCATTGCCATTGAGCACGCCCTGCCCCGTTACCGCGATATTCTCTGCACCCTTGGCATAGACCATCGGTGAGTAGTTGAGCAATTCCATCCCTTCCCAGCGGCTGTGTACCAGCGGCAGATAACGTTCGGCGTCGGTATCGAAGGAAAGCTCCGCGCCCTCCTGCAAATGCAGGTTTACATTGGATTTCAGGTGCACCGGCCCGCAGGGGAAGACACCGGCAGGCACGACCACACGGCCCCCGCCCGCTTCGTGACAGGCGGCAATGGCTTTAGCCAGTGCATCGCTGGCGTCTGCGCCGGGTTTGGCACCGTACTCGGTAATTACAAAATCACGCGCTGGAAAGCTCGTTTGCGCAATGCTATCGCGAATTGACTGGGCGCGACGCCAGTCGCCGCCCGCTACCGAGTCGGACGCCGCCAGCCCACCGGCGCGCACCAGGGCACTGCTACCCAGTGCGCCGGCCACGGCACCCTGAAGCATACGTCGGCGTGTCATTTCGAGCTTGTTCATTGCTTTCCTCTTATTCCGTTGCAACAGAGCGTGCGCCCAGCGCCTAAAATGCCGGCATCTGTTCCCGGGGCATGATGGCGCCCTTTACCTGGATCACCTGACCCGCCAGCCGGTGGCCCCATCCAGCCGCTTGTTCCGGGGACAATCCCCGCAAACGCCCCGCCAGATAACCCGCATTGAACGAATCACCCGCCGCGGTGGTGTCCAGCGGTACGGCAACCGCTTCCGTCGAAACCGTAACCTGGTTGCCATCGAAAACCACGTCGCAGCCCGCTGCGCCACGTTTCAATACCAGCTCTGCCACGCCATGCGCGGTGATGCGCTGGACGGTGTCAGCGGGAGTGGCGTCTCCAAACAGGGCCTGCTCATCGTCGAAAGTGGGCAACACAATGTGTGACAGTTCGCAGGCGCGACTGAAGGCTGCCCGAGCCACTTCGGCGTCGGGCCAGCCGCGCGGGCGGTAATTGCCGTCGAAGGCCAGTTGTACACCGCTCTCGCGCAGCGCTGCCAGCATGTCGAAGCAGCGCGCGCGACCGGATTCACCGTACAGCGACAAGGTGATCCCGGAGAAATAAACCAACTGATGTTGCGACAGTTCCTCCTGCAAGCTGGCCACTTGCTGCGGGTCATCGAACAAATTCCTCGCTGGCGCTTCGCTTCGCCAATAGTGGAAATAACGCTCTCCCGTGTCGTCGGTCTCGATCATGTACAAGCCGGGCAAGCGCGCTGCCTGACGCGGAATCAGTGCCGTGCCCACACCTTCAGCACGCCATGACGCCAGCATCCAGTCACTGTAATGGTCATCGCCGAGCGCAGTGACAAAATCGGTGGCAACGCCTAGCCGCGCCATATACACCGCTGTGTTCAGGGTATCGCCGCCAAAGCCCATCTGCACGCTGCGCCCAGCACCGAGTGCGCCGGTGGAGGACAGCTCCAGCATACATTCGCCAATGGTCGCGGCGCGTGGACTTGCCATGATTAACCTTCTTACTCGTACAGACCGAAGAAGCGCGGCAATGCTTCACTGAATGCCGGCACATAAGTCACCAGCAAGAGCGCGAAGAACATAGCCACATACATCGGCATCAGGGGTCGGATGATTTTCGCAATCGAGGTCTTGGCGATCGCGCAACTCACAAATAACACACTACCCACCGGCGGGGTGCACAGGCCGATGGACAGGTTCAGCACCATCATGATGCCGAAATGCAGGGGCGACATGCCCAGTTGCACGGCAACGGGCAGGAAGATCGGCGTGAAAATCAGCACCGCCGGGGTCATGTCCATGAACGAGCCCACGATCAGCAGCACCAGGTTGATCATCAGCAGGATCATCAGGGGGTTGTCGCTGAAGCCCAGCAGCGTTTCGGCCACCAGTACCGGAATGTTCTGGAAGGCGAGCAACCAGGACATCGCCATGGAGGTGCCCACCAACAACATCACAATCGCGGTTGTTTCCGACGCCTTAAGCAGGATGCCGGGGAGTTCATTCCAGCGCACCTCGCGGTAGACAATAACGGACAGGCCCAGGGCATAAAGCACCGCAATGGCGCCGGCCTCCGTGGCGGTAAAAAACCCGCCGATGATGCCGCCGATGACCAACACGATCAGGAACAGGCTCGGCGCTGCTGCCAGCGTGTGGGTAAGCAAAGTACGCGCACTCACCACGCCGCCTGCGGGCATATTGCGCCGTTTGGCGTAAAGGGCACACACCGCGATCAGGCACAAGGCCACCAGCATGCCGGGCAGGTAACCGCCCACGAACAGTGCCGCAATCGAAACGCCGCCGCTGGCTACTGCATACACGATAAGAATGTTGCTGGGCGGAATCAGCAGGCCAGTGGTGGCGGAGGTGGCGGTGAGTGCCGCGCTGAATTCGCGCTCGTACTTTTCTTCATCCATGGCCGGCACCATGAAGCCGCCCACTGCTGAGGTTGCCGCCACCGCGGAACCGGAGATGGCGCCGAACAGCGTGCAGGAAATCACGTTCACGAAAGCCAGACCGCCCGGCACCATGCCCACCAGGCACTTGGCAAAATTAATCAGGCGCCGCGCGATACCACCCTGCCCCATCAGCAGTCCCGACAGGATAAACAGGGGGATCGCCAATAACGCAAAGCTGTTGATGCCGCCGGCCAGGCGCTGGGCGATGGTGGTTACCGCCGGACCGGGATCGATGGACACCAGCATCGCCAGCAGTGTGGCAAGACCAATACAAAAGGCCACCGGCACACCCAGTGCCAACAACAGGATAAAAGTTAAAATCAGGGCCAGTTCCGCCATGGTCAGTCTCCGCTGTGCGCTGCGGCGTGCTCACGCCAGCTATCGAATGTGTTGGCTGCGGCATACAGCACAATCAGTACACCGCTCAGTGGCACCACGGCGTAGACCGTTGCCATGGGGATGCCGAGCGCCGGGGAGATCTGATTGAGCTCCCAGGTCATGCTGACCAGCATGCTGCCACCCACCACCATCACCGCGATGGCAAACACCGCCACCGCAATATTGATCACCACATCCAGAACAAAGGCCTTTGGCCCTTCCAGGCTCTGTGCCAACAGATCGATGCCCAGGTGCATTTTCACGCGGTAGGCGTAACTGGCCCCCAACACACCGATCCACACCAACAGAAAGCGCGCCAGCTCCTCAGTCCAGTGACTGGGTGATGCCAGCAGGTAGCGGGACAGGATCTGCCAGGTCACAGAAATCACCAGTAGCGCCATCAGGGCCGCCAGAAAATAACGGAAGAACTTGTCGAGTAGTGCCATGCTCACTGCCCTCCCATCGCGGCGATCTGGTCAATCAACTGACCCACTTCCGTGCCCTTGTAGCTGGCCTGCATCTCGCGCACCTGGTCCTGGAAGGCCGATTTGTCGGGGCGAATAATCTCCACCCCGGCTTTCTCCACCGCAGCTAACGCAGCGTTGCTGTCGGTTTCCCACAGCTCTCGCTGATAGGCCACCGAATCATCCACCGCGCGCTGCAACCAGACCTGCTGTTCGTCATTCAGCCCATCCCAGGCAACGGTTCCAATCAGCAGCAAGTCAGGTACCGCCGTGTGTTCGTCGAGGGTGTAGTAACGACAAATTTCATAGTGGCCTGAGAGGTAAAAGCTGGGGGGATTGTTCTCGGCGCCATCCACCACCCCCTGTTGCAGGGCGGTGTACAGCTCACCCCAGGCAATGGGTGTGGGCGCGCCACCCAGGGCAGACACCATGCGCAAGGCGGTTTGACTCTCCTGAACGCGAATTTTCAAGCCGTCCAGATCCGCCGGTGTGTGTACCGGGCGCTTTACGGTATAGAAACTCCGGCTTCCGGCATCGTAATAGCCCAGGCCCTTGAGTCGCACCGGTAGCGGCGCATCCAGAAGTTGCTTACCAATCTCGGAATCCAGCACGCGCTGGTAGTGCGCCTTACTCTCAAATACGTAGGGAACGTTGAACACCTGCATGGCCGGCACGAAGCCTTCCAGCGGGCTGGCAGAAACCTTGGTCATGGCCAGTGAACCGATCTGCAGCAGCTCGATCAACTCGCGTTCATTGCCTAGTTGGCCACCGGGATACAGGTCGATTCGCATCTGCCCGCCGCTGTATTCCTGCAGGCGTTCGTTCATGTGCACCATCGCCCGATGCACGGTATGCCCGGTGTCCAGGGTGTGCGCCATGCGCAGTACGGTTACGTTGTCAGAGCCGCCACACGCTGCCAGAATCAGGCAGGAGAGCAGGCCAAAGGCCGCTGCCAGAGTTCGCTTCATTCGTTATTATTCCAGTCTCTCGGTGCCCGTCAGACGTACTTGACGCCAACGCTTCCGCTCACGGAACGCGGGCGGGCACAAGTTGTGCTACCGGTGGCAGTCTATGGCAAGTTGTGGCCAGTGACAAGCCCCGGTCGCCCGGACCGGATCAGGTGAGGAGTTAACGGAATACGCGCCTGTCCGATGGACAGGCGCAATCGGGAGGGAAAAATCGAGGCTCAGGCGGCCTCGGTGTGGTCGTCGCCGTCGTGCTTGCTGGCAGCGGGAACCGCTTCCAGGCTGGGTCGCGCAGCCGCGCCCTCGTCGTGCTTTTTCGCGTACAGGAATTCCAGCACCTGTTGGCGCAAATGCACAAAGGTAGGATCCTCAGCCAGATCCAGGCGATCGCGCGGACGCTCCAGTTCTACCGATAGTACTTTTCCGATGGTAGCTGCGGGGCCGTTGGTCATCATCACAATGCGATCCGACAACAATACTGCCTCGTCCACATCGTGGGTAATCATCACCACAGTGTTGCCCAACTCGGCCTGAATTTTCATCAGGCTATCCTGCAGCTGCGCCCGGGTCAGCGCGTCCAGCGCACCGAAGGGCTCGTCCATCAACAGCACCCGCGGTTGCATGGCCAGACAACGCGCGATACCGACACGCTGTTTCATACCACCGGAAATTTCACCCGGCAGCTTGTCCAGTGCGTGCTCCATGTTCACCAGCGCCAGGTTGTGCAACACCCAGTCCCGGCGCTCGGCCTTCGACTTGGTGCTTTTGAATACCTGGTTAACTGCCAACTCAACGTTTTCCCGCACGGTGAGCCAGGGCATCAGCGAATGATTCTGGAACACCACCGCCCTGTCCGGGCCCGGATCACTGACTTCCTTGCCCTGCAGAATAACGCCGCCTTCGGTGGCCTGATGCAGGCCCGCAATGATATTCAGCACCGTAGACTTACCGCAGCCCGAGTGCCCAATCAGGGACACAAACTCACCCTGCTGGATCTTCAGGTTAACGTTACGCAGGGCGCGAAATTTTTCGCCGTTGGTATCGAATTCGATGCCAACATCACTCAGTTCAAGATATGACATGCTCATGCTAACCCTCCTAGCGTAGTACTGCTTGTTTGTCCCAGCTCACCCGGCGCTGCACCAGCAGCATCAGGCGATCAAGGATGAAACCAATGAAACCGATGGTAAGAACCGCCACCATAATGCGTCCCAGTGAATTGGAACTGCCATTCTGGAACTCGTCCCAGACGAACTTGCCGAGCCCGGGGTTCTGCGCCAGCATCTCCGCGGCAATCAGCACCATCCAGCCAGTGGCCAGAGACAGGCGCAGGCCGGTGAAGATCATCGGCACTGCGGCCGGCAACACGATCTTGCGCACATGCACCAGCGGCGACAGGGACATCACGCGACTAACGTTCACCAGATCGCGATCGATACCGGCCACGCCGACGGTGGTGTTGATCAGGGTCGGCCACAGACAACAAAGCGCCACGGTGATAGCCGAGTTCAGGAACGACTTTTCAAAGAAGGGATCTTCGGCGGTATAGGTCGCGCTCACCACCATGGTCACCAGCGGCAACCAGGCCAGCGGCGAAACCGGCTTGAAAATCTGGATGATGGGATTCATTGCACGATAAAAGCCACTGCTCAATCCACATAACAAGCCAAGTGGAATGGCAACCAGATTTGCTATAAAAAACCCTGCGGCAACAGTCACCAGGCTGGTAACAATCTGGTCAAGATATGTGGGCTTACCGGTGTAGCTACGAATTTTGATTTCCGCATCCGGATTGGCAGCGAGCTTTTTCGCGTTGCGCGCTTCCTGGCGCTCATAGAAGGCAACTTCCTTTTCCTGCTCGCGCTGATACTCCTGCGCCAGGTTGCCCACCTGCTCCCATACCTGCACCGGGCCGGGAAATTGGCCCAGTGACGTGTCGATTCGATTGGCACCGAATTGCCACAGCAGCAGGAAACACAGAATGCCCAGGATCGGAAAAACTGCGGTTTCCACCACGCTGCGAACTTTCGGCAGTGAGAAGGGAATCGTGAGCGGCCGGGAGGCCGCTGACGTGCTTGATTCTGACATGACTGATATTCCTGCGCTCATGGGCTTACAAGGTCTCGCTGCCTTTCAGGCCAATCGGGAACTGTTCCAGATAGGCGTTGGGCTTGGTGCCATCGAAAGTAATGCTGTCGATGAATTCGCTCTGCGGCGGACGGAAGCCGGTCTCGCTGGCAAACGTCGGGAACTCAGCCGCCGTCATTTCACCCTCTTCGATCAGTGCCTTGGCGGCCTTTTCATAGATGTCCGGGCGATAAACTTTCTTGGCTACCTCGAAGTACCACTCATCGGATTTCGGCTCGGAAATCTGGCCCCAGCGACGCATCTGGGTCAGATACCACACTGCGTCGGAGTAGTAGGGGTAGGTAGCGTAGTAGCGGAAGAACACATTGAAGTCGGGAATCTCACGACGGTCGCCCTTCTCGTACTCAAAGGTGCCCGTCATGGAGTTGGCGATCACATCGTAGTCGGCACCCACGTACTCAGAGCGCGACAGGATCTCCACGGCGTCAGGACGGTTGGCGTTGTCGTTTTCATCCAACCAGCGCGCTGCACGCAGCAGGGCTTTTACTACGCGAACCGTAGTGTTGGGGTATTTTTCGGTGAACTCCTTGTTCAGGCCGAATACTTTTTCCGGGTTGTTCTTCCAGATTTCGTAATCGGTGATCACCGGCACGCCGATACCCTTGAACACTGCCTGCTGGTTCCAGGGCTCGCCCACGCAGTAGCCGTAGATGGTGCCCGCCTCCAGTGTGGCCGGCATTTGGGGTGGCGGGGTTACTGACAGCAGCGCCTCGGCACTGATCTGGCCGGAAATATCGCCTTTATGAGGCGCGTAAAAACCGGGGTGGATACCACCAGCCGCCAGCCAGTAACGCAGTTCGTAGTTGTGGGTGGATACCGGGAATACCATGCCCATATTGAAGGGCTTGCCTTCGCTGCGGTACTTCTCCACCACCGGCTTCAGGTAATCGGCCTTGATGGGATGCACCGGCTTGCCGTCTTCCATCGGCACGTACTCTTTCATGGCCTCCCACACGGCATTGGAGACGGTAATACCGTTGCCGTTCAGGTCCATGGAGAAAGGGGTCACGATGTGCGCTTCCGTGCCGAAACCGATGGTCGCAGCCAGAGGCTGGCCCGCCAGCATGTGCGCGCCATCGAGCTGGCCGTCAATAACACCGTCCAGCAATACTTTCCAGTTGGCCTGCGCTTCCAGAGTGACATAGAGCCCCTCGTCTTCGAAGTATCCGTTTTCGTAGGCGACCGCCAGGGGAGCCATGTCCGTCAGCTTGATGAAGCCGAACTTCAGCTCGTCTTTTTCTGGTTCACCCAGCGTTTCAGCCAGTGCAAGCTGGCTGGCGCCAGCGCTGATCAAGAGACTGCTGGCAAGCAGCCCCAGGCCGCGCCGAACAGTGGAAAGCAGTTGTGTGTGGTTCATGCGTACTCCCTCGTGGCATGTGCTCGATTGCACTGGCGCCCTCCCGCAGACTCAGTCTCGAAAGACCGAAGCTGCGGGGCGCCATTACCCCGGGGAGAACACCGGTGCGGTGTTGGGTTTGTGGTTAAACTAAATCTACTTTTTGGATTACAAGTCCCGTGCCAAAAAACGGGACTGTCTTAAAAATCAATTACTTAGGCTATTTTTGCAGTATTTTGCACACTGCACAGCGTCACGCGCGCGATCCGCTTCGGTGCACGTTGGCGTGCAAAGGCACCAAATCGGTTCCCCAGTCGCCGCTGTTGTTGGGCGACCAGGGGGCGTTCTGCTGGCGTACGGTCTGGTAATCCCGCTGCGGGCAAGGCAGTTGCAGCATGCGGGCTGCCTCCCGGTAGAGATCAGTGCGATACGACTGCTGAACGATGCTCTGCGACGTATCTGCGTCCAGCGACTTGCCCAACAGGTCGCCGATCTGCTGCAGGAACCAGTCGCCACTGGAACGCCAGGGGAAACCGGCCTGATAGCGGCCAAACACATGAAAATCGGGCAGGTGTTGCGGCGGGCGATTGCGGGAAAAGGCGAAACGTCCACTGAGTGACGGCAGCAACTGCTGCTCCGGCATGTCGAGATATTCCGGGCGCGCCAGCACTTTGGCACAAGCCAGGCGGCGATCTGGATGCGCGAGCCACAGGCTAGCCTCCATCACCGCCAGGCGCAGGCGCAGATGTGTGGCCGGATGCCGCTGGTGCCAGCCCGCCATCACCGCCAGTACTTTCTCTATTCCCTTGTGCCACAACTGGCAGGCGGTGGCCTGCACCTCACCCACGCCGTGTTGCACGGCGATACTGTTCCAGGGCTCACCAACGCAGTAACCGTCGATGATCCCCCGCGACAGGCTGTCCACCATTTGCTCCGGCGGCAGCACGATGACACGTACATCCCGGTCCGGATCAATCCCGGCGCTAACCAACCAGCTTCGCAATAAAAAGGTATGGCAGGAGAAAGAATGTACTGCGGCGAAGGTGAGCTGCGCGCCCTCCTCCTCGATGTACTGGCGCAGGGCAGTCGCGGAACTGCGTGCGCTCAGTTCCGGTTGCGCCCCGCGTTTACGCAGTTCACTCGAGAGGCTGGTACTCACCGTGATGGCATTGCCATTGAGGCTGAGCGCCAGCCCGCTGAGAATTTCGGCTCGCAACCCACCCGCGCCCAGCGACGTTGCCAGGGGCAGGGGTGCGAGCATTTGTGCCGCGTCGAGATCGCCGGTAATCAAGCGATCGCGTAGATTCGCCCAGGACACTTCCCGCTGTAGCGTCACGTCGAGTCCATACTTTTCGTAAAGCCGCAGTTCCTTTGCCATGACCAGTGGCGCTGCGTCGGTGAGACGCAGATAACCGATACTCAGGGAGCGCTGCTCCAGTGGTGGTAGTCGACTCAGGTCCATCATGCCCTCCTGCGCTGCGTTCCGGCACAGCTCAGAATCTCAACCACCTCCTGGGCCGTTTCACCCAGGGTCCGGTTGCGATCCATCGCCAACTTGCGCAAGGTGGCAAAGGCTTCGTTTTCAGCGATTTTGTGCACATCCATCAACATGCCCTTGGCCTTCTCAATCAGTTTGCGTTCCTCGAGTTGGCGCCGCGTCTTGCTCAACTCGCACTTCAGTTCGTTGTACGTGGTGAATTGGGCCATCGCCACATCCACCGCTGCCCGCACGCGCACGGGGTTGATGTCTTCCGCCTGATAGGCGGTCACGCCGGCACGAATAGCATCGGTGATGAAGTCCTTGTCACCGGCCTCGGAAAACATCACCACGGGGCGCGGGTTATGTGACGACACCACTGACAGGCTATCGAGAACATCGCGATCGGGAGAATCCAGCGCAATGATCACAGCGTCCGGTTCGTGCTGGGACATCTGATAGAGCAGACCGGCGGCAGTGGGAATGACCGAAATAACGGTAAAACCCACCTGCCCCAGCCCATCGGCCACCGCGGCAGCCCGTTCCCGGTCGTCGTCGACCAGAATCAGGCGTAACAGTTCGGTGGCCGCGTTTGGCATCAGAGTTTCAGCATCACCGTCATCCAGACCTTGCTGGTGTCGGTGTAACGGCTGCTGTCATCAGTGGAGAATTCGGCGTATTTGAGCTGCAGATTCAGGAGTTTATTGACGGGCCAGGTGGCCACCAGGTCGATTTCAGAACCGAAATCAGCACTGGAATCGGACGCCTTGAAGTCGTGGTAGAACGCGCCCAGTTTGACTGGACCTAGCGCCCCATTCACACCGACATACAGATCTTCGACGCCGTCACCGGGGGTCACCAGAAACTTGTCCGCCCAACCCTGGAACTTGTGCAGGGTAGCCAGTGGCGTTTTGAAGCCCACGCCATCACCCGCGCCCAGCACTTCATAACCCACCACGCCGGTTACGCCGGCGATTTTCATCCCCCCTTCCAGGAAGTAGTAGTCGGCGTCGTAGGTCAGCTGACTTTCACCCGCGTCCGATTGGGTAGCGTAGGCTGCCTTGGCTGTGACGGGCCCCAGTTTGCCGCTGTACTCCACGCCAAAGGTGTCGCTGGAATTATTGGCGGAAACGTTGGGGGAGTAACCCTCGATCAGATCGATGTCCAGACCGTAGTAATAGGCGGCAAGGCTGTGGTTTTCAGCGATCTTCCAGTCCAGTCGGGCCAGGTTATTGGCACCGTGCCAATTGGCCGGTTGGGCGCCGTCATCAGGGCCGAAGATACGGTTCACGTTATAGACATAGGCGTAATCGAGTTTGAGGCCAGCCGGGCCCTGCCACAGCGCGCGGAAGCCATCGTAGGTCTGCTCGTTCTGACGCCAGGCCACGCCACCCACGAAGCGCTGGCTGCCGTGCAGGATGCGCTGGCGGCCGTAGGTACCGGAAGCGTCGCTGAAGGCGTATTTCACCCAGGCCTGGTTAACTTCGGTGCCTTCGGGGTCGGCCACTACGGGGTATTGGGTTTTACCATTGGTGGTGCTGTTGAAGTCATCGTCCCCGACGTAACTCACATCATCAAATTCCGCCAGGAATGAAAATCCTTTGTAGACCGCGGAATTCAGCGTCAGACGGCTGCGTGCAGTAGAGGCCTTGGCATCATTGGCAATGCCGTCCTGGTCAACCCACTCGTAGCGGTACCGCACGTTTACGCTTGCCTTCCCTTTGCTGACCATACTCGCCAGATCTTCAACCTCTTCGGCACCGGCAGGGGCCGACAAGGCTGCACCGATCATTGCGGCAAGCGTGGTAACGTTAATTTTGGCTCGACTGGACATTGCATTTTCTCCTCTGGACACAGATAGCCCGCACTCACCATCACAGGGATGGAGATGCAGGCTTCGTTGCCGTATCGCATAGTCGGGCCGAGTTGTTGGTGCGCTTACGCGCTCTCTGTAATTAGCTTTAGCAAGCATCGGGCCAACTCGTGAATTAGCCCGTAAACTGTGGGGATTTCCAAATTTTGTGGGCTGAAGAAGATTTGGATTTGACCCAGGCTGGTGCAGGCACGCACCATATCGCGACATATTGACGACAATTCAAACAATAAAACGAGGGTCTACTGGAATGCGCAATCCACTCGCCGCCGCTGTACTGGCATCGGCTGTTCTCACCGGCTGCGGGCAGGCCCTGCCCCCCATCACCGATTGCAAGGCAGTGGGGGATATCACCCCCTACTGCGAAATGACGACCCCGGAAGACATCGCTGCCCTGCCCGATGGACGCCACCTCCTGCTGGCTCACTTTGGCGCCATGGGTGAAGCCAGCGGCAGCATCAGCCTGTTCGATACCAACACAGCCGAGCACGAGACCCTGTTCCCGCTAGACAACCCACCCGGCACGGTATCAACGGCAGTTTGGGGCGAAGCGAGCTGCACCTCACCGCCGGACGCCAGCTTCAGCCCCCACGGCACGCACTTGCACCAGTTAGCCGATGGCCGCTGGCGCTACCTGGTGGTCAATCACGGTACACGTGAAGCAATAGAACTGTTCGAATGGCAAACGGCCGGGCCCAATGCGGGGCTGCACTGGCGCGGTTGCGTGGAGGCGGCCCCCGACACTCTGGCCAACGATGTGGTGGGCCTGTCCAACGGCGACCTGCTGTACAGCCGCATGTATCACGTCAGCGACTCCCTGGCCATTCCCAAAGCCCTGTTGGGATTCAACACCGGTGAACTATGGCGCTGGAACCGGGAGCAGGGCCTGAGTGCGCTGCCCGACACGGCCGCAGCCATGCCCAATGGTCTGGAAGTCAGTGCCGACGAGCAGTTTGTGTTTGCCAATATGTATATGGAGCAGGAAGTCTGGCAGGTGCGGTTGAGCGATGGATCAGTGGTGGCGCGCTTTGAGGCCCGTCATCCCGACAACTCCGCATGGGGCTCCGACGGCCGCCTGTGGATTGCCTCACACGACATGCAATTCGCCGACATCATGAGCTGCATTCGCCACCCGGAAGTACCCTGCCCCGGTCATTTCGACATTCTGGGGCTCGACCCCGACAGTGGCGAGGTGAGCAAACTGTTCAGTCACGAGGGCGCACCGATGGGCGGTGCCACCGTGGCAGTTCCGCAGGGGGGCAAGGTCTACATGGGCTCCTTTGCGGGCGAGCGGATGATATCCGTACCCGACCTCGCGGCGCCCTGATCCTGGCCGGCCAGCGCACCGGGGGCGCACGCCAACTCCCCACTGTGGCTAGCCCGCCGTTCAGGGACTAAACTCGACCTGATATCCCACACCGGAGTCACCATGTCATTGCGTGTAGTTTGCTGCCTGCTTTTATCCCTGTTTTCGCTCGCTGCTGTTGCGGGCCCGCCCCCGGCTCCCGAAGCGCTGGCCATCATCGAACGCCTGCAATTGCGCGCTGCCAGCGAACGCATGGATTCACATGCCAACTGGGCTCCCAAACGGGTTATCGTGTCAGCGCCACCCCTGTTCACGCAGCTGGTGCCCGACTTCGCCGAGCGACTGCGTGCAGCGGCACCGGGCATCGAGCTTGATATCGACCAGTCGGGTCAGTGGGTGCCATCAAAGGAACAGCTGACCGGTGCTGACGCGCTGATCGGCCTGTGCATTCCACAGACCATCGCCCAGGTGGACAGCAACTTCCTCTGGCTGCATTCGTACTTCGTCGGCATGGACCGCTGTGCCACCCTGACGGACGCCCAGATTACCAATCGGGTATTCACCAACGGCAAGCGTCTGTCCGGCCCCACCATCGCCGAGCACGCCATCGCCATGATGTTTGCTATCAGCCGCGGTTTGCCGGCCTACCAGCGGGCGCAGGCCGAACACACCTGGGCGCGCGATGTTGCCGACGATGTGCGCTTTGGCGAATTGGAAGGTAAAACCCTGCTGGTGGTCGGCCTGGGTGGCATTGGCACCGAAGTGGCGCGCCGGGCCCATGGCGTGGGCATGCGTGTTATCGCCACTCGCAACTCCTCCCGCAACGGCCCTGATTTCGTCGACTACGTTGGCCTGAGTGACGAACTCCATAAACTGGCCGGCGAGGCTCATGTGATCGTGAACGCACTGCCGCTCACGGAGAAAACCACAGGCCTCTTCGATGCTGAGTTCTTCGCCGCCGCACGCAAGGGCGCGATGTTCCTGTCGGTGGGACGTGGCAAGAGTACGGTCACCACCGATCTGGTGGCGGCGCTTGAATCCGGACAGCTCTACGGTGCCGGCCTCGATGTTACCGACCCCGAACCCCTGCCCGCCGACAGCCCCCTGTGGGATATGCCCAATGTGATCATCACACCCCACACCTCCGCCGCCGGTGCGGACAGCTTGCGCCGCGGCGCCACTATCGCCATTGAAAACCTGCGGCGTTATGTTGCGGGCGAGCCCCTGCTCAATGTGGTGAACATGCAGGCGGGTTACTGACCACACGGCCCCGAATACGATCAGGAGACACACCATGGAACAAAGCATTCCCGATTACCTGCCCGACTGGATCCGGGACCACGTTAAACGCTACATCGAAAGCGACGGTGCAGATGGCCACTACTGGGACGCCTCACTCGGCGGCGGCGAGGGCATGATCGCGACTCTGCTGCTGACCACCACCGGGCGCAAATCCGGCAAAACACTGACCATTCCGCTGATCTACGGTCGTGCCGGCAACGGCTACTGCGTGATCGCCTCCAAGGGCGGCGCGCCAGCCCACCCGGCCTGGTATCTCAATCTGGAAGCCGACCCCGAGGTGCATGTGCAGGTGGCCGCCGACAAATTCACAGCCCGTGCCCGCGTTGCGCAGGGCGAGGAACGGCAGGCCTTGTGGGATCAAATGGTCGGGATTTACGCTCCCTACACAGACTACCAGGCCGCTACCGAGCGCCTCATCCCGGTGGTGGTTCTGGACCCGGTGTGATTCTCCAGCCGTGCGCCCATGACTGCGCTTAACACTGCTCGACAAACGTCAAGGGACTGACTGTTATGCCAGAGGAACAACTCAGCGACGAGGCCGAATGGCGTTTTGCCAACTACACCCTCGATCTGGCACGGCGGGAACTTCGTCATGGTGACGAAGCTGTAGACATTCAGCCGCGCGCGTTTGACCTGCTGGTGTACCTCGCGCGGCATCACAGCCGGGCGGTCGACAAGGACGAATTACAGGACGCGATCTGGCCGGGTCAATTCATCACCGAAACCGCCCTTTCCCGCGCGGTGATGAAAGCGCGCAAGGCAGTGGGTGACGACGCCACTCAGCAAGCCATCATCAAAACCGTTCACGGCCACGGCTACCGATTTGTCGCCGATATTGAACAGGCAGAGGTGAACGAGGCGGCGGAAGATACCACGACTCCAGCCCCCATACCCGTAACCGCACCCAGCCGGCCATCCACACGCAAACGCGTCCCCCTCGCAATTTTCGCGGTGGTGGCACTGGCGGCAGCACTGCTGCTCGGACTCTGGACCTGGCAGCGGCCCACGCCGGAGCCGGCCAATCTGCGGGTGGCAGTGTTACCCCTGAACAACGCCACCGGCAACACCGAGTTGGCCTGGACCCGGCTAGGCTTGATGAGCTACGTCAGCTCCGCTCTGCAGGCCAACAGCCACTTGTCGGTGGTGGCCGATGGCCCGGTGGTCAACCTGGCCGACAGCATGGACTGGCAGGGATCGCTGGAATCAGCGCACGCAGACGAACTGGTCGATCGCCTGCGCGCCGTGTTCGGTGCCACTCATATCCTCGGCATGGAACTCACCAACGAAGGCCCCGCGCTGCGCATGAATTACCGGGTGCTGGGGCCGGCGGACAAAATCCAGCGCGGCACCATGGTGGGCGAAGAGGGCATCCAACTGGCCGAGGGCGTACTGCAGGGCGTATTCGGTGCCCTGCTGGGGCATCGTGGCCAGTTGCCACCAGCGCCGCTGGTGTCGGAGGATGCGTTTACCAATGAAGCCTTTGCCCGCGGCATGGATCTGGTGCTGCGCGGGCAGTGTGCCGACGCCGAATCCTACCTGGAACTGGTAATCGCGGCCGAACCGGATGAGTTCGCGCCACGTTATCAATACGCCAGCTGCCAGCGTATTCTCGGCCAGACCGCCGAAGCGGAAGAGTTATTGGGCGAGTTGATCGCCGAACAGCGCAACGGCCCACCCCGCCGTGAACTGGCCCAGGCCCTGATGACCCTGGGCATTCTCTACAATCGCTCTGGCCGACTCGACCCAGCTGAAGCAAGTCATCAGGAAGCGCTGACCATTGCGCGAGAAGTCGAGGATCACGACCTCACCGCGCGCGTGTTACAAAACCTGTCCATCGTGGAGGAGGACCGCGGCAATTTCGCCCAGGCGGAGGATTACCTCGACCTCGCCGTGCTGTCCTACCAATCCGCCGATCGCCAACACCTGCCTGGCCAACTCTACTCCGCGCGGGCCAACCTGTGCATGGATCGCGGCGAATTGGTGCAGGCGCGCGAATGGTTGGAGCAGGCGCTCACGGCATTCCGCGAAGCCGGAGACCGCCGCAATGAAGCGATGATGCTGAACAATACCGGCTATCTTCTACGGCAACTGGGTCGTGTGGAGGAAGCACTCGACTACCATCAACGCTCGCTGGCCCTGCGCAGTGAGATCGGCGACCGGGTGGGTGTTGGCCGGGTTTACGGGCAACTCAGCGCCGCTTATGAAACTCTGGGGCGCTATGCCGATGCAGAGGAGGCCGCGAAGCAGGCGCTGGCGGTGGCTCGGGAAACCCAGGACCGTCTCTTTGAGGGCACCGCTCTGGCCCAACTTGCGCAGGCACAATTCGAGCAGGGTTTGCTCGACGAAGCCGAGTCGAACCTGCAAGCCAGCCGGGCTGTGATGGTGGCGATTCAGGACCGGATGCGCACCCTGCAGGTGGATATTCGCCTGGCTCACATCGCCCTGGCCCGCGAATCGGCGGGGCAGGCCGAGGACACCGCCCGCATGGCACTGCAGGAGGCGCTGGCGGCGGACCTGATACAACCGGAGATCGAAGCCCGGGAGCTGCTGGCGAAAACCGCCCTGGCGCGGGGCGATCTGGCGGGCGCCATTGCCGCCTACCGCGCTGGCCTCGACCGACTGTCGGACGCCAGCTGGGCCGCCAAGGAGGCCGATTTCCGGGTGCAACTGGCCAATGCCTATCTGGACGGCGGCGCCTTTGACGATGCCGCACCACTGGTGGGCAGCCTCGCCAACTACCCGGTGCGCCCCGACATCCTGCAGACCCAGGCCCGCTACGCAGCCGCCCAGGGCGACCCCGCTCGGGCGGTGAATTTGATGGAACAGGCGCGAGAATTGTCGGGTGAACAATGGGATGAGAGCAGTGAACAGGCCCTCTCCCGCCTCCGAAAGCAACTCTAGACACCTGCCCGAATATTTTTAAGGCACTGTTTTTATTAGATAATTCCGATGGTCAGGGAATGGTCATGACATAGTCAGCCCGCGATCAAGTCTTTTCAACCGCCACTGGGCACAGTAGCACTTCACCGGCACACGGGCCGGCCAAGATAACTGTTCGGAGAGCTACACCATGCAACGCATCCTCATCTTTATGTACGGCCTGGTTTCCTATGGGCTGTTTTTTGTCACCTTCCTGTACGCCATCGGATTCGTCGGCAACCTGTTTGTGCCCAAGGGCATCGATTCGCCGCCCGAGTTGCCCCTGATGGAGGCATTTGTAGTTAACCTGGGGCTGCTGGCACTGTTCGCCGTTCAGCACAGCCTGATGGCACGCCCCTTCTTCAAGCGCTGGCTGACCCGCTTCATTCCCGAAGCGGCGGAGCGCAGCACCTACGTGATGGCATCCAGCCTGGCGTTGATTGTGTTGTTTGTGTTCTGGCAGCCGATGGGCGGCGTGATCTGGTCCGTGGAGACTGCCTGGGCCCAGATGGTCCTGCACGGATTGTTTGTGCTGGGTTGGTTGATCGTGTTCTACAGCAGTTTCCTGATCAATCACTTCGACCTGTTCGGCCTGCGTCAGGTGTGGCTGAACCTGCGCAACAAGCCCTACACCCAGCTGGATTTTGGCACGCCGTTCCTCTACAGCCTGGTGCGCCACCCCCTTTACCTGGGCTTCCTGTTGGGCTTCTGGGCCACGCCCCTGATGACGGTCGCCCACCTGGTGTTCGCCGTGGGTACGACCGCTTACATCCTGATTGCGATTCAGCTGGAAGAGTACGACCTGATCACCGCTCACCCGGAATATCGCGCCTACCGCGACAAGGTACCGATGATTGTGCCGCTGCTGAAGCTGCGTCCGAAGCCAGACACCACACACAAGGCAGCACGCGCCTGATTGAATTCCCAGGGCTGAAGCTATCAAGGAAAGCGGGGTGCCAGGCACCCCGCCAAGCGTGGTTCAACGGGTGATGGTATAACCCTGCTGCTCCAGCACGAAGCGATCCTCGCCCATACTACCGGCCCAGATCACCTTGCCGGCATCGTCAAACACAAAGCGATTGATTACCCGCTCAGTGTATTCGATGCCGGTATCTTCCTCGGTTTCGGTGTAGTTGCTGACCACGTAGACCACGTTGCCCTCGCCGATGACCTCGTCGATCTCATGGCGGTCCACCGGCCACTCTTCGGGGTCGCCCATCGAGATGTTATTTAACGCCGTATCCTTGGAGTTGTAGGTGGAAATAACACCGCGGCGGACTTCTATGGGCATTTCCTTGCCATCGCGCTTGATCACCGCTTTTACCGGTTGCCCCGGCTTGCCACGGAAATTCAGGCGGTCCCGGTTTTCACGGGTAGCCGGCACACCGGCGACAGACACGAAAGTGTCGCCCGCCTTGAGTACTTTCGAAGCCGGTGTATCCGGAGTGACCCGTGCAACAACCATTTCATCGTCATTTTCCGGGTCGAACAGGAAGCCAAAGCCCACATAACGCGGGGGAGAGAAAACACCTTCGGCTGCCATGTTCTCCTTCACCATGGCGGCGAGTTCGGCCTGGCCGGTATAGGCGGCCTTGATCCACGCCACGGCCAGCGTTTTATTGGCCGAGTCTTTCAGGCCGTGAACCTTGCCGTGACCATCTGCCAGGCCATAGGCACTGACTGAACACAATACCGCTACTGCTAACACATTCTTGAGCACTTTCATCGCTCTGATCCTCTCGTTCTGGAAAGTTACAGCGTGAACAGCAGGGTTTAACCCTGAACGAAGTGTAGTAGAGACTATGCTTTCGGCCAGCAGGTGAATTCAGTCGAGCAGCGGCCGGAAGTAGCGGGTTGGGTCGGGTACGCCCGCTTCCACGAAACCCTGGCGGCGCAGGCGGCAGCTATCGCAACGCCCGCAGGCTGCTCCAGAATCGTCGGCCTGGTAGCAGGACACGGTGAGGCTGTAATCCACGCCGAGCGCATGACCCATGCGGATAATGTCGGCCTTGCCCAGATCCATCAGCGGCGTGTGGATACGCAGTCGCTGGCCTTCCACGCCGGCGCGCGTGGCCAGATTGGCAAGGGTTTCGAAAGCGGCGATGAAGGGCGGGCGACAATCGGGGTAGCCCGAGTAGTCGACGGCATTCACGCCAATGAAGATATCCTGGGCACCCAGCACCTCAGCCCACCCCAACGCGATGGAGAGGAACACCGTATTGCGGGCGGGCACGTAAGTGACCGGAATGCCACTGGTTTCTTCTTCCGGCACGTCAATGTCGGTATCGGTCAAAGCCGAGCCGCCAATGGCGTCCAGGTTCAGGTGTACAACCTTGTGTTCCACGTCGTGCATGGCGTCGGAGACGCGCTGCGCGGCATCCAGTTCGGCCCGGTGGCGCTGGCCGTAATCAAAGCTGAGGGTGTAGCAGTCGTAGCCCTCGTTCTGGGCGTGGGCCAGAACGGTGGTGGAATCCAGCCCGCCAGACACCAGGATAACGGCTCGTTTGCGCTCGCTCATGTCAGTGCCCCGGCTCGTCGTTCCATAACAGTTTGTGCAACTGCAATTGCAGGCGAACTGGCAGATTGTCCTGAATGATCCAGTCCGCGAGCTCGCGTGCATTCAGTTCCCCGTGACTGGGGGAGAACAATACGTCCGAGACCTTGCCAGCCAGACCGTATTCGTCCAGCTTGAAGCGCGCCCACTCGTAGTCAGCCCGGTCGCAGATCACGAACTTTACCTGGTCATTCGGCGTTAGCAGCGCGATATTGCCGTAGTCGTTGCGCTCCATTTCTTTCGAGGCGGGCGTTTTCAAATCCAGCACTTTCACCACACGCGGATCCACGTTGGCGACCGACATTGCACCACTGGTTTCCAGCGACACCTCATAGCCGGCATCACACAACTGGCTCAGCAGAGGGATGCAATTGGGCTGGGCAAGCGGCTCGCCACCGGTCACCGTGACGTAGCGCGGCCGATGACTGGCCACCTCGGCGGTGATCTGCGCCAGCGTGTACTGCTCGCCGCCAGAGAAGGCATAGGCCGTATCGCAATACACACAGCGCAGCGGGCAGCCGGTGAGGCGCACAAACACGGTAGGCAGGCCCACCGTACGCGCCTCACCCTGCAGGGAGTAGAAAATCTCGGTGATGCGCAGTTGCTCATCACCGACGTCGATTGCTGGAATCATGGGGTCAGTTAGTCGCGAGGACTCAGAAGTTTTCGGCGAGGAAGTCCCGCGCCAGACCCACGGCGGGGGAATTGGTGCTGCCGTAATCGCGGATCAGTCGGTCCAGGTATTCCCTGGAGCGATCACGATTGCCCTTCAGGAACTGTACCTTACCCAGTTTGAACAAGGCGTCTGGCACCTTGGAGTTGTCGGGATACTGGGACAATAACAAGCTGAACGCCTGCCGTGATGCTTCCAGATCCTGCGGTGTGATCACCAGGTACAACTCGCCCAGCCAGTAATGTGCATTGGGGGCATAACGGCCATCCGGATAATCGCGCAGGAACTGCTGGAAGGCGCTTACCGCCTGATCAAACTGCTGGCTGCGCACCAGCGCATAGGCCGCGCGATAGGCTTCGCCTTCGCCAGGCTGCTCCGCCACATTGGCGGCGCCACTGGTGGGTCGTGAAGTGCCGGTACTTGCCGCCGGCACCGTGCTGGCAGCCGCCCCTGTGGCCGCGCCGGCCACTGCCGCGCCTGCGGTACCGCCGCCGGCCATCGCACCAAGGCGACGATCCAGGTCGAGATAGCGTTCAAGGCTCTGTTCTTTCAGCATGCGCAGTTCATGCGCCTGCTCTTCCAGCTGGCCATTCAGGGTCATCACCTCGCGCTGCAATTGTTGTACTTGCATTAGCAGGGCGCCCAGGTTGCCTCCCGACTCGGGACCGGCAACCGGAACCGGCTGCGGTGACGCGAGACTGGTGGGAGTACCCGCAGGCGCTGCAGGAGCGGAGTTCACCCCGTAGGACGTGGCGGGATAACTGCCCGGAACCCGATTGCCGTAAGGATCGGACGGACTGGTGGAAGTATCGGGATACTGAGCGTCGCGAGCCCGCTCCGCCTCAAGGTCGATGTAGTCCTGACTGAAAGCGGAGGGAGCGACGAGGGATAAGGCAAGGGCGCCGCCAAGCAGCGCCCGATCAAACCGCATCATGGGCTATTACTGGTACTTGATAACCACGCGGCGGTTCTGGGACCAGTTGCTTTCGCCGGAACCGTAAGCAGCGGGCTGCTCTTCACCGTAAGACACAGTTTCGATGCGGTAGCTGGCGATGCCGTTGATGGTCATGTAGTCACGCACCGCATTGGCACGACGCTCACCCAGTGCCATGTTGTACTCGCGGGTGCCGCGCTCGTCGGTGTGGCCTTCAAGGCGCACTTTGACGTCGTTGGTTTGCAGCAGTGCGATGTGCGTGTCCAGTGCCGCAGTGGCATCTGCGCTCAGGGTGTAGCTGTCGAAAGCGAAGTACAGCACGTTGCCGGCAGCATCAACCGCTGCCTGCAGCTGCTGGATACGCGCCTCTTCAGCCGCTTGTTGCTCCATAGCCGCCTGGCGGGCTGCTTCTTCGGCGGCGCGCTGGGCGGCCGCTTCGGCTTCAGCCTGCTCTTTTTCCTTGTTGCCGGAACATGCGGCAAGGAATGCCGCGGCAAACAACACGGTAAGCGCCTTGCTGGCCACTGACAAATTTTTCATAGATCGCATCCTTTATATACTTTGGTATTCACTCTGGTGTTCGGACTCGCCTAGGGGCGGCCCATATAGGGTGACCACGCAGGCTCCCGCACGTCGCCTTCCCGCGACGGAAGCCGGAATTTCACTCCCCCGTCCGCCGAAACTGCGGCCAAAATACCGCGATCGCCGGACTTGGTTGCGTACAATATCATAGAGCCATTAGGCGCGATACTGGGAGATTCATCAAGGGCCGTAGAAGTAAGTATTTGCAAACGGTTGCGCTGCAAATCCATCAGTGCAATGTGGAACTGACCACTTTGCTGATGCACCACAACCATGTTGCGGCCGTCCTGGGCCACCCGGGCACGAGCGTTGTAGGGGCCTTCATACGTTACGCGTTCGGTCAGACCGGTGGTCAGGTCGTAGCGGTAAATCTGCGGGCGGCCGCCGCGGTCCGACGTGAACAGAAGCGATTTGCCGTCCGGCATCCAGGTCGGCTCTGTGTCGATGGCATAGTGGCGGGTAACGCGGGTCAGGCGCTTGGTCGCCAGGTCCATCAGGTAGATATCCGGACTACCATCCTTCGACAGCACCATGGCCATGGAATTACCGTCCGGTGACCAGGCCGGCGATCCGTTCAGCCCGGTAAAATTGGTGAGCTGCTCGCGCTGCCCGGTGGCCAGTTCCTGACGGTAAATGGCCGGCCGGGTGGTTTCGAAGGAGACGTAGGCGATCTCCCGTCCATCGGGAGACCAACTCGGCGCCAGGATGGGCTCGCGGGATTCCAGCAGCACAATCGGCCGAACGCCGTCGGAATCCGCCAGCGTCAGACGGTAAAAATCGCGATCGTTGGCTACCCGGGTTACCGACACATAAAGCAGGCGCGTGGCAAAGGCGCCGGGAATACCGGTGAGTTTGGCGTACACCGCATCGCTCACACGGTGAGCAATCATGCGCGCTTCGCTGACTGGGCCGGTTTCTGAACCCTGCAATACGCGGTTCTGGCGCAACACGTCGAAAACTTCGAAGTCCACCTGCAGTGTTTGCGGATCCACCAGGCGCACACGGCCAATGGTGACGTACTCGGTTTGCGTAGCACGCCAGTCGCGGTAAAAGATTTCCTGCTCGGTGCTGGGGCGGCTCAACATATCTTGCCGCGCCACCGGGTCGAACAGGCCACTGCGGCGCAGGTCATCCTGCACCACCTGGGCCAGATCTTCCGGTGCCACGCCGGCCTCACCCCAGGCAAAGGGCACAACCGCGATGGCCGTGGGGTTATCGCTCCCCTGGGTGATTTCAATTACCAGCTCGGCACGCAGCGGGTTTACCACCGCCAACAAACAACAGAACAACAGGGCCAGGCGCATCATCAGTATCTCAAGTCCTCGGGTTTAAACAGCAGGCGGAAGCGCCGGAACTGGCGCTCAAACACCCGCGGGGGTAATTTTTGCAGCTCGGGGAAGCGATCGGCTTTCTCCACGGCGTTGATGGCGGAACGGTCGAAGGCGGCATCACCACTGCTGCGCAGTACGGTCACGTTAATGACCTCGCCGGTGGGAATCAATTGCAGCGACAGCAATACTTCCATGCCGTTGCGGGCGCTGGGCGGGCGGCTCCAGTTGTTGGTGATCACCGACTGGATCAGTGCCGCGTAGCTGTCGGCCATCTGCGATTCGCTGAGCGCCTGCTGCTGCGCTGCCGATTGCTCTGCCTCTTCCTCAACTGCCTTGGCAAGGTCGTCACGGGCGATGGCCGCGAGTTCCTCGGGCGTCAGCGCCGGTTCGGGTTTGGGCTCAACCTTGGGTTCCGGTTTCGGCTCCACCTTCGGCTGTGGCTTGGGCTCTACCTTCGGTTTCGGCTTGGGTTTTTCGACCGGTTTGGGTTTGGATTGCGCCTTGGGCTTCGGCTTGGGTTTCTCGACCGGCTTGGGCTTCGGTTTGGGCTTCAGGGCCTCGGCGTCGATCAGGGTGGCATCGATCACGCGCGTGACCTTCTTCGGCGTGATGGTGACGTCGGGTTCGGACTCCCAGTGCGCGGTCATGGCGAAAATCACCGCCGCGTGCAGCGCCAGGGTTACTACCAGCGGCCGCACCACAATGTTGGGCCCGGCATTGTAGTGGGAGGAGGCCGCCATCAGGGGTTCTCGGTTACCAGGCCAACACTCGGCGCACCCGCTTCCTGCAGGGCGGCCATCAGGGTCACCACTTCGCCGTAAGCCACCGCGCGATCGCCCCACACCAGCACAGGGGTATCCGGCTTGCGGCGCATCACCACACCCACCCGCTGCTTGATGGTTGCCAGGCTCAGGGCCTGTTCCTGCTGCTCCCCGAGATTGAGGAACAGCTGCCCAGTGCTGTTCACCGACACGATCAGCGGCTCGCTGTCCTGGTTGTCCACCGGTTCGGCATTGGCTTCGGGCAGGTCCACCTGCACGCCCTGCATCAGCATCGGCGCGGTGACCATAAAAATGATCAGCAGTACCAGCATCACGTCGATGTAGGGCACCACGTTGATGTCCGCCATGGGGCGATGTTTATTGCCGCGACCCGCCATCTCAGTCGTCCTTGCGGCGCCCGCGGCCAGAGGCGCGCAGGGTCAGGGCCTGGCGATAGAGGATGCCGGCAAACTCATCGGCGAAGGTGTCGTAGCGATTGGCCAGCACATCCACCTTGGCGGCAAAACGGTTATACGCCAGTACCGCCGGAATCGCGGCGAACAGCCCCATGGCGGTAGCTACCAGCGCTTCGGAAATACCGGGAGCCACTGTGGCCAGAGTAGCCTGGGTTGCATTGGCCAGCCCCCGGAAGGAGTGCATGATGCCCCATACGGTGCCGAACAGGCCGATGTAGGGGCTGGTGGAGCCGACCGAGGCGAGGAAGGCGAGGTGGCGCTCCAGGCGTTCTTCTTCGCGCAACATGGCCACGCGCATGGCACGGCGGCTGCCTTCAACCACGGCTTCCGAGTCGGTGTCCTGTTGCTGTGCCAGCCGGGAGAACTCCTTGAAACCGGCGCGGAAGATGTTCTCCATCCCGCCACCACCATTGGCCGCACGCTCATTGCCGTCGCGGTAAAGTTGCGACAGGTCCACCCCAGACCAGAAATGCTCTTCGAACTCCAGCGCGTCTCGCCGCGTGTTGCGGAAGTAAATGAAGCGCTGCGCGATCATGTACCAGGACAACACCGAGGCGAGCAATAGCAGCAGCATGACCAACTGCACGGTGATACTGGCATTGAGCACCAGGTCGATTAGGCTAAGTTGCTCTTCCAAGTCGGGACTCCCCTGTTCAGTGTTTTATGTTTCGCCCTGGGCGCGCAGGACGTCCAGCATGGCGGGTGGCATTTTACGCGGCTTGAGCGTGGCCTGATCCACGCAGACGATGGTGACATCCCCCGCCGCCAGCACCTGCCGGTCGCGCCGCACCTCCTGCCGCATCACTATATTCGCTCCGCCGAGTTTGGCAATGCAGGCGGTTGCTTCCAGTTCATCATCCAAGCGGGCTGGTGTCCGGTAGTTTACGGCCACATCCTTGACCACAAACATCAATTCTTTGTTGAAAATGAACGTCTTATCGAAACCCAGCTGGCGCATGAACTCGGTGCGGGCACGTTCCATGAACTTCAGGTAATTGACGTAGTAGACAATGCCCCCGGCGTCGGTGTCCTCGATATAGACCCGCAGCGGCAGGGAAAATTCCGGTGTGTTCACGCCTCGCCCGGCTCCCCACCGTCCAGGGCGAGATCTCCCTGGGCCACCGCGGTAGCGGGTTGCAGCCCAAAATGGAGATACGCGTTGCGCGTTACCATGCGCCCGCGAGGGGTGCGTACCATGAAGCCCTGCTGAATCAGGAAGGGTTCCAGCACATCCTCAATGGTGCCACGCTCCTCGGAAATGGCCGCCGCGAGGCTGTCCACCCCCACCGGGCCGCCGTCGAACTTTTCGATCATGGCCAGCAGCAAACGCCGGTCCAGATGGTCGAAGCCCTGATTGTCCACGCTGAGCATATCCAGCGCCCTGTCCGCGATATCCGCACTGATGCGGCCATCGCCTTTCACTTCGGCAAAGTCGCGCACCCGGCGCAGCAAGCGGTTCGCAATGCGCGGCGTACCACGGGAGCGGCGCGCCACTTCGGTGGCTCCCTGAGGATCGATATCGATACCGAGAATACCAGCGGAGCGCGCCACAATGTGGGCGAGATCCGCTACTTCGTAGAACTCCAGCCGCTGCACGATGCCGAAACGATCCCGCAGCGGAGAAGTCAGCAGGCCGGCGCGGGTGGTGGCCCCCACAAGGGTGAAGGGCGGCAGATCCAGCTTGATGGAACGAGCTGCTGGCCCCTCGCCGATCATGATGTCCAGTTGGTAGTCTTCCATCGCCGGGTAGAGCACCTCTTCCACATAGGGGCTCAGGCGATGAATTTCATCGATAAACAGCACATCCCCCGGCTCCAGGTTGGTCATCAGGGCGGCGATGTCACCGGCCTTTTCCAACACGGGCCCGGAAGTGGTTTTCAGGGATACGCCCATCTCATGGGCGATGATATTGGCCAGCGTGGTCTTGCCAAGGCCGGGGGGGCCGAAGATCAGGGTGTGATCCAGCGGTTCACTGCGCCCCTTCGCCGCTGCCACGAAGATGGCCATCTGCTCGCGCACCGTGCGCTGGCCGACGTAATCCTCCAGAGAGCGCGGGCGAATGGCCCGGTCCAGAGCTTCTTCTTTGCCGCCATTGTCAGCGGCAGTGATCAAGCGATCAGTTTCAATCATGGTCGGCCTAACTCTCCTAGCCGCTTACCATGGACTTCAAGGCGCGGCGGATCAACTCCTCGGAGCTGTCTACCGAATCGTCCTGCACCGCAGCCACGGCGCGACTGGCCTCTGCCGGTTTGTAACCCAGGGCGATCAAAGCGCCCTCTGCGTCGGCGGCGAAGTCCGGAGCAGCGCCTGGCATCGGCGCTGACGGCAAGGCGGCCGCATCTACCGGATGTAGCCAGTCTTTCAGGCGGTCACGCATTTCTACCAGCAGGCGTTCCGCCGTTTTCTTGCCCACCCCGGGCAAGCTGACCAGAGCGGCGGTGTCGTCGCGTTGCACACAGCGCACAAACTCGTCGGCATCCATGCCCGAGAGAATAGTCAGTGCCAACTTCGGGCCCACACCATTGACCCGAATCAATTCGCGAAACAGGGCGCGATCGCGCTCGCTGCTGAAGCCGTACAGCAGCTGGGCATCGTCGCGCACCACAAAGTGGGTATGCAGCGTTACCGCCTCGCCGAGGGCGGGTAACTGGAACAGGGTGGTCATGGGTATCTGCAGTTCGTAACCCACACCGCCAACGTCGACAAGGATATCGGGGGGCTGCTTGTGCAGGAGTGTGCCGCTGATTCGGCCGATCATGGGATATTCCTCAACGCATTCTGCGCCGGCGCACGCTGTGGGCACCGGCCATATTGATCATACTCTGTTGGGTGTGGGCGTGGCACAGGGCTGCAGCCAATGCGTCGGCCGCATCCTCGGCAGGCTCGCCGGGCAGCTTCAGCAGGACTTTGACCATGTGTTGTACCTGGGTCTTTTCCGCAGCCCCGGTACCCACGACCGACTGCTTGATCTGGCGCGCGGAGTATTCGAACACATCCATCTCCTGGGCGGCACAGGCCACAATAGCAGCGCCGCGAGCCTGCCCCAGTTTCAGCGCCGAACCGGCGCTACGCGCCATAAACACCTGCTCCACCGCCAGTTCCTGCGGGCAGTATTGTTCGACCAGTTCAGTCACGCTGCGATAGATGATTTTCAATCGCTCGGGCAACGCGCCCGAAGGCAGGCGAATCACGCCACTGGTGACGTATTCACTTTTGCCACCGACGTAATTGATGATGCCGAAACCGGTTTTGAGTGAGCCCGGATCGATACCGAGAATCAGCGCCATGAACGCCCCGCCGCCATTTTATTCTGTACAAATATACAGCAATGCCCGACGCGGTGGGAGCCGCGGCGGGCATTTAATCGGGAATGGTAAGCGCGTGAGGCTTACGTGAGGCCTATGTGAGGCCTATGTGAGGCTTAGCCGAGCTGTTCCAGCACCTCGTCCGGGATGTCAGCGTTGGTGTAGACGTTTTGCACATCGTCCAGATCTTCCAGGGCATCCACCAGACCAATAACAGTTCCGGCAGAGTCCACATCCAGAGGGACGGTGGTAGACGCGACCATGGTCACTTCGCCACCGGCCGGTTCCAGTCCGGCTTCTTTCAGCGCTTCCTTCACTGCACCAAACTCTTCCCAGGCGGTGGTGACGTCCACGGAGCCATCGTCATTGCCCACCACGTCTTCGGCCCCGGCTTCCAGTGCCGCTTCCATGATCTGGTCTTCATCAGCGCCAGGCTCGAAGGCGATCTGGCCCACGCGGGTAAACAGGTAGGCCACGGAGCCGTCGGTCCCGAGGTTGCCGCCGCGCTTGGTGAAGGCGTGGCGCACTTCGGCAACGGTGCGATTGCGATTGTCGGTCAGGCATTCCACCAACACCGCGATGCCGCCGGGGCCGTAGCCTTCGTAGGTGGCGGCTTCGTAGTTGTCGTCGTCGCCGGTGCCGGCGCCCCGAGCGATAGCCTTGTCGATGGTGTCGCGCTTCATATTGGCGCCCAGCGCCTTGTCGATCACCGCGCGCAGGCCCGGGTTGTCCTCCGGGTTGGGGCCGCCGTTTTTGGCCGCCACCACGATTTCCCGAATGATTTTGGTGAACACCTTACCGCGCTTGGCATCCTGGGCCGCTTTACGGTGCTTGATATTGGCCCATTTACTGTGACCTGCCATGACTCTCTCCTACTACGCTCCTGCTACTTCTATGCCGCCAAATCAGGCGGCGCTGCTATCTGCCGCCGGGCTGGCCTGCGCCGGGGTCTCGCGCAGGCGAATATTCAGTTCCCGCAATTGTTTGGCATCCACCGCACCCGGGGCATCGGTCATCAAACAGGCCGCACTCTGGGTTTTGGGGAAAGCAATCACATCGCGAATGGATTGGGCACCGGTCATCAACATCACCAGGCGATCCAGGCCGAAGGCCAGGCCACCGTGGGGCGGCGCACCGTATTTCAGCGCGTCCAGCAGGAAGCCAAACTTCTCGTTGGCTTCCTCTTCGCCGATACCGAGGATGCGGAACACCGACTCCTGCATGTCGCGGGCGTGGATACGGATGGAACCGCCACCCAGCTCGGTGCCGTTGAGCACCATGTCGTAGGCGCGTGACAGGGCCTCACCCGGGTTCGATTCCAGTTCTTCCGGGCTGCAAGAGGGCGCGGTGAAGGGGTGGTGCAGCGGCGTCCAGTTGCCGTCGCCAGCTTTCTCGAACATTGGAAAGTCCACCACCCACAGGGGCGCCCAACCTTCAGCGACCATGCCCAGGTCTTCGCCCACTTTCAGGCGCAGGTGGCCCAGGGACTCGTTGACCACATTGGTTTTGTCGGCGCCGAAGAAGATGATGTCGCCGTTGGCCGCATCCAGGCGTTGCATGAGTTGCGCCACCACATCATCCGGCATGAATTTCAGGATCGGTGACTGCAGCCCCTCGATACCGGCATCGATATCGTTGACCTTGATCCACGCCAAACCACGAGCACCAAAAATGCTGATGTACTTGGTGTAATCGTCGATTTCCTTACGGCTGATGCTGGCACCACCGGGTACGCGCAGTGCCGCCACGCGGCCGTCCGGGTCTACTGCCGGGCCGTGGAACACCTTGAATTCAACCTGGGCCATGAGGTCATCGATGCTGACCAGTTCCAGCGGAATGCGCAGGTCCGGCTTGTCGGAACCGAAACGCTCCATGGCCTCCGAGTAAGGCATGTGTGGGAAGTCGCCCAGGTCCACGTCCAGCACAGACTGGAACAGATCCCGCACCATGCGCTCAGTGATGGCCATGATCTCGTCTTCTTCCAGGAAGGAGGTTTCGATATCAATCTGGGTAAATTCCGGCTGGCGATCGGCCCGCAGGTCTTCGTCGCGGAAGCATTTGGCGATCTGGTAGTAGCGATCAAAACCGGACACCATCAATAACTGCTTGAACAGCTGCGGTGACTGGGGCAAGGCAAAGAATTGCCCGGCGTGGGTGCGGCTCGGCACCAGGTAGTCGCGGGCCCCCTCGGGGGTGGCGCGGGTCAGGATCGGTGTTTCGATGTCGAGGAAGCCCTCGCCATCGAGGAAATTGCGCACGGCATTGGTAATTTTGGAACGCAACACCAGGCGCTGCTGCATTTCCGGGCGACGCAGGTCCATGTAGCGATAGTGCAGGCGCACATCCTCACCCACCGCAGTGTGCTCGTCGAGCTGGAAAGGCGGTGTGGCGGCCTGATTGAGGATCTCCAACTGTTTGCCCAGCACTTCGATTTCACCGGTGGCCATATTCGGGTTCACGGTGCCTTCGCCCCGCGCCCGCACGCGGCCGGTAACTTTCAGCACATACTCGCTGCGCACCCGGTCGGCGCGCTCGAAGTGCTCCTCGGTGTCGGGGTCAAAGACCACCTGCACAATGCCTTCCCGGTCTCGCAGGTCGAGGAAAATCACGCCGCCATGATCGCGACGGCGGTCTACCCAACCGCAAAGGGTGACCGTTTCATCGATCCGTTCTGTACTCAGGGTGCCACAATAATGACTGCGCATGTGTCGTATCCGTTTCGAGGGGCTTAGGGCCAATCGGCCCGATCAAGCAGTACTGGTTGTTGTACTGGTGCCACCGGACGATTTGTCGCCGGTGCTGTTACTCTTACTATCGGTTTTGCCGGCTTTGTCGCCGGCCAGATTCTTCTTGCCCCCGGTTTTGAAGTCAGTCTCGTACCAACCGCCGCCTTTCAGACGGAAAGCGGCCGCAGAGACCTTTTTCTTCAGGGCGTCCTGCTCACAGGCAGGGCAATGCACCAACGGCGCGTCGCTGATTTTCTGCAGGGCTTCGAGCTGGTGCTCGCAAGCCTGACACTGATATTCGTAGATTGGCATCGCCAGAACTCGTCAGAAAGGTCCGCCACAGGGGCGGGGGACAAAAATCGAGGCGCGGATTTTACCGCAACGGGCTTGAC
The DNA here is from genome assembly GCA_030427085.1 of Gammaproteobacteria bacterium. Lineage (GTDB taxonomy): Bacteria > Pseudomonadota > Gammaproteobacteria > Pseudomonadales > Halieaceae > JAUHXH01. Next base: position 273,163 of record JAUHXH010000005.1, read on the forward strand.
AGGCCAAGACGGGGTAAAACAGTGAGAACTAGAGCGGGCCGGGGATTGACGGCCTCAATCTGAAGGAATTGTGTGGGCCCGGCCCAACCGGGCCAGACCCTCACCGGGCTGCTATCAGGAGGCAGCGAACTCCTTGAGTTTCTTCAGCGGACGAATCTTGACCGCGATGCTCGCAGGCTTGGCCTTGAACGTGGTCTCTTCGCCAGTGAAGGGGTTGATGCCCTTGCGCGCTTTGCGAGCGGGCTTCTTCACCGTGGTGACCTTCATCAGGCCAGGCAGAGTGAACTCACCCACAGAGCGCTTCTTGATGCTGCGCTCGATCAGCGACTCCAGCTCGCCCATCACGGCGCCGACTTCTTTCTTGCTCAAGCCAGTGCTCTCGGAGATGTTCGCCACGATTTGACTCTTGGTGAGCTTCTCGCGAAGTGCAGTGGCTTTTTTAGCCGGTGCTGCTTTTTTCGCTACTGCTTTTTTAGCCGGTGCCTTTTTCTTGGCCGGTGCCTTCTTTGCTACCGCCTTCTTGGCCGGTGCCTTTTTCTTGGCTGCTTTTTTAGTCGCCATTTTTTGTTTGCCCTTCCTTCATGTTGGTATTTGAACGCGTTCAAAGTAAGCGAATTCAGCATCGACACAATGTCGCACGGCCGGTCCCCAACCCGCTCGGAAACAAGGTATAAAACATGAAACGCTGTAATACAAGGCTTTTTGGAAGTCGGCGGCGAAAAAAGCCCTGCATATGCAGCAAAAACTTAATGGCGGCCACATTTCGCACCAAAATAGTTCTGAAAAAAAGCGCGCGCAACACACTGGCGCTCGCTGTACCGGTCGCTGCTAGCGGCGTAAACTAGCGCCTGTTTTTCAGCACAGTTCCCGGATTGATTCATGCGCACCAGCAACTTTCTCATCGCCACACAAAAAGAAGTTCCTTCAGACGCGGAAGTCATCAGCCATCAGTTGATGCTACGCGCAGGACTCATTCGCAAACTTGCCGCTGGCCTCTACACCTGGTTACCGATGGGGCTGCGGGTGTTACGAAAAGTAGAACAAACTGTGCGTGAGGAAATGGACGCAGCGGGTGCGCAGGAAGTGTCCATGCCAATGGTGCAACCGGCGGAATTGTGGCAGGAGTCAGGCCGCTGGCAGGAATACGGCCCGGAACTGCTGCGCATCCAGGACCGTCATCAACGGGATTTTTGCCTGGGGCCAACGCACGAGGAAGTGATTACTGCGCTGATCCGCGACGAAATCAAAAGCTACAAGCAGCTACCGATCAACCTGTACCAGATCCAATCCAAAGTGCGCGACGAAATTCGCCCGCGCTTTGGCATCATGCGCTCACGCGAATTCCTGATGAAAGACGCCTACTCCTTCCATCAGGACATGGACAGCCTGGGTGAGACCTACCAGGTGATGCACCGCGCCTACAGCAATATCTTCACCCGGCTCGGTCTTGAGTTCCGCCCCGTCATGGCCGATTCCGGTTCTATCGGCGGCAGCACCTCCCACGAGTTTCACGTGCTGGCAAATTCCGGTGAGGATGACATCGCCTTCAGCGACAGCAGCGACTACGCGGCCAATGTGGAAATGGCCGAAGCAGTGGCGCCCGCAGGTGAGCGCCCGGCACCTTCCGCTGAACTTACCGAAGTGGCCACCCCCGGCGTACGCACTATCGAGGGCGTGGCCGAATTCCTGTCAATTGACGCTACAGCTACCGTCAAGACACTGCTGGTGGCCGGTGAAGAAGAAGGTCAGCTGGTGGCCCTGGTACTGCGAGGCGACCACAACCTGAACAGCATCAAGGCAGAAAAACTTGAGGGCGTTGCCAACCCGCTGGTGATGGCAGAGGAAGCGGCTGTGCGCGCGGCGCTGGGCGCTGGCTTCGGCTCGCTCGGCCCTGTAGGCCTGGACGTACCGACCATCGTGGATCGCAGTGCAGCACAGCTGGCCGACTTTGTTTGCGGCGCCAACCGCGACGATATGCACCTGACCGGCGTGAACTGGGAGCGGGACTGCCCGTTGATGCGCGTAGAAGATATCCGCGACGTGGTAGAAGGGGACCCCAGCCCCGACGGCAATGGCACACTGCAAATCAAACGCGGCATCGAAGTTGGCCACATCTTCCAACTCGGCACCAAATACAGTGAGGCCATGAAGGCCAGCGTGCTCGACGAAAATGGCCGTCAGGTGAACATGCCCATGGGTTGCTACGGTATCGGTGTTTCGCGCATCGTTGCCGCCGCTATCGAACAAAACCACGATGACAACGGCATCACCTGGCCAGCCGCGATGGCACCGTTCCAGATTGCCATCGTGCCGCTCAACATGAAAAAGTCTGAGCATGTCGCCGCTGCTGCCGAGTCGCTGTATGCCGATCTCAGCGCCGCGGGCGTGGAAGTATTGCTGGATGACCGCGACGAGCGCCCCGGTGTCAAATTCGCTGACATGGAGCTGGTTGGCATTCCTCACCGCGTGGTGATTGGCGACCGCGCCCTGGCCGAAGGCAAACTGGAATACAAAGGTCGCCAGGACAGCGATTCAGAGTTGGTCCCCGCCGACCAGATCCTGCCCTTCCTGCAAGAACGCCTCTGAGTCTGATGCAGAACGGCACCCGCTTGCCAGCCGCAGGGCTGTTCTGCGCCTGTCTGGCGGTGCTGATGACGCTGGCTGCACGGCCAGCGCTGGCCCAGGCTGACGACGAAGAACGCCAGGCGCTGCGCCAGTTCCTGGAACACACCATCAGCCAGGCCGACAGTTTTGACGATCGCTTTGACGCCGAAGTCTGGCTGGTGGATATGTCCAATCGCCTGGCGCGCTATGTAAAGGACGAGACCTACCGCCTCAATCTGCTGCGCCAGATTCACCAGGCCGCCAGCCGCAGTGACTTGCCGCCCGAATTGGTGCTGTCGGTGATTGAGGTGGAAAGCCACTTCGACCGCTTTGCAGTCAGTCGCGTGGGCGCACAGGGCATGATGCAGGTGATGCCGTTCTGGAAAGACGAGTTGGGGCGGCCCGACGACAACCTGACCCACACGCCCACCAATCTCAACTACGGCTGCCGGATACTGCAGTTTTACCTGCAGCGAGAAGACTACGACCTGCATCGCGCGCTTGCCGCCTACAATGGCAGCAGCGGCAGTCGGCGTTACAGCAATAAGGTTTACCGCGCGTGGCGCAACCACTGGCGTACGTCGCCGCTGGACTGGTCTGCCCGCTAAGGCAGCGCTGGCAGTAACACCCTATATCAGCGGCGCAATTTCTATTTGCCGCGCTTCCAGTGCATAGTGGTATAGCGAAGCCATCTCCGCAGAAAAACACGCGAACACAATCTGCTGAACGCTGCTACAAACTTCAGCCGCGTGCACCAACTCCGCCACCGCAATGGCCACCGCGTCCTCCAGCGGATAACCGTAAACTCCGCAGCTGATGGCGGGAAAGGCCAGCGATTGCAGGCGGGACTCTTCTGCTACGGCGAGGCTGTTGCGATAGCAGGCGCGCAACAGTTCAGCCTCTCCGGCACCACCGCCCTGCCACACCGGGCCCACCGTATGAATCACACAACGCGCCGGCAACGCGAAGCCCGGCGTCAGTTTCGCCTCCCCGGTGGGACAACCACCCAATCCCCGACAGAACTCCAGCAGTTCCGTCCCGGCAGCGCGATGGATCGCGCCGTCCACGCCCCCGCCACCCAGCAGGCTGTTATTGGCCGCATTGACGATGCCATCTACTTGCAGGGTGGTGATATCGCCTTCATAGACGCTGTAGCGCATGGCACAGCCCTCCCTCATCGATTTCTATCAGTGTAATGCAGCGCATCGTCATCGTTTGAGCCGTGAGCAAGCTCACAGCGGCCGCGCGCGAGATACCGATTTTAATCAGGGTGGGGCTATACTCAGCGCATGACACACGATGACAAACTGGTCGCCTCTCGTCTGGTGGCACACCGGGGCCTGCAGGCTCACTACCCGGAAAACAGCATCGCGGGCATCGCCGCCGCACTGGAAGCGGGTGCACGGGCCGTGGAAGTGGACGTACAGATCTCTTCGGACGGCGTGGCCATGCTCTATCACGACCTGGACATGGAACGGATTTCCGGGCTTGCAGGAACGGTCACTGAGCTGGATGCAACAACCCTCTCCGAAATACCCGCCCACGAACCTGGCCGGCTCGGCGATCGCTTCGCAGGCCTCACCATCAGCCCGCTATCTGAACTGGTACCCCTGCTGGAAGACTGGCCCAATATCATTTGTTTTGTGGAAATGAAGCCGCAAAGCGTGAAGGCCTTTGGCGCTGCCGCCTGCTGGGCAGCCCTGGAAGCAGCCCTGCAGCCCGACATGAACCACTGCATTTTTATCAGCTTCGACGAGGATTTCCTTGCGGAAGTGAAAAAGCAGAGCGCCTACCGGGTGGGCTTCATCGTTGAGGAATGGTGCCAGGTGGCAAAGCCCCCCATCGCGGTGGATGTGATCTTCTGCGACAAGCACCTGCTGCCCACTGAAGGTGAACTGCGCGACCCACAAACCCCGCTGGTGGTGTATGAGGTGGTCGAGCCTGATGAGGCCCGCGATCTGCTGCGACGGGGCGCCACCATGGTCGAAACACACAACCTGCCGGGCCTGCTGCTGGACTAACTGCCTAACAGTACAGCCTTCGATTGACAAGCCAATACCCCCACCCCATTATGGTCAGCAGGGGCGTCACTGCTACAACAATAACGCTGGCAATTAATGACCAACACTGAGCAACTAAGCCGGTGGAACCGCGAACTGGCCCGCGCAATTGCGGCACTGGGCAGCGAGAGGTTTTTTCCTGCACTTTTCGAAGCGATCCGTGGCCAACTGCCGGTGGACTACCCGCAAGTGTGGCTGTACCACAAAGATATTCCGCCACAGTTATTGCATCACGACATTCCCCCGAAAGCGTATCGCCGGCAAGTCGACGATTACCTGGCCGGCCCCTATCGCGAAGACCCCTTCTATCGCACATCGATGGATCGCCCGCTGTCGAAGCTCTACCGCCTGGACCGGGTGACCAGCGGCAAGCTGGAACAATCAGAGTATTACCACCGCTACTACGCCAAAACCGGCACCGTAGACGAGTGTATTTTCCTGGCCCGCCTGGAGGGCAGTCACGTGCTGAATCTCAGCATCATGCGCCTGCCGAGCAAGGGCCCGTTTACTGAATCTGAACATGAACGGCTCTACCTGATGGCGGAACCGATCTCAGAACTCCTCAAAACGCACACCGAACACCCCGAATTCGCCACCAAGCACCTGATCCAGCCCGGTATCGATCACCATGTGAATACCGCGTTTCGCACCTTCGGTTCGTCGCTGCTGTCGCCACGGGAGAAAGGGGTGCTGGAATTGATGCTGCGCGGTTACGGTACCGACACCACCGCAGAGCGCCTGAAAATTGCGGTGGAAACTGTGCGCCGGCACCGCAAGAGCATCTACAAAAAGCTCGACGTCAGCTCCCAGACAGACCTGTTTTCGCTGTTCATCAACACCCTGTCCTGTATCTCTGAAGCCGGGGGCTCCGACCCTCTGGCGGTGTACATGTCACCCCGCTGAAACCTGCCCCAGCCGGGGCATTGAGCCGCCCGGTGCTTGCGTAGATAGTGTCCGCTACTGGACGAATAGACGATTAGCGCATGTCGGTTGAAGCCGATTGGTTCCTCAAGGCCCACCCCGAAATCACCACCATCGAAGCCCTCCTGCCGGACTGTAACGGCATCATGCGCGGGAAGTGGTTGCCACGACACAAACTCACGAAAGTCTTCGAAGGGGAGCTTAAGCTACCCCTCACTGCCTTGAGCCTGGACGTGTGGGGCCGGGACGTCGAAGAACTGGTGTTTGCATCCGGCGACGCCGACGGCATCTGTCGCCCAGTGGAAGGTTCACTACTGCCCTGCCCCTGGATGGCCAATGGGCAACACGGCCAGCTCATGTTGTCGATGTTCAACACCGACGGCAGCCCCTATGCGGGCGACCCGCGGCACGTGCTGAAAAAAGTCCTGGCACAATTCACCAGCGCCGGCTGGAGGCCGGTGGTGGCAGCGGAACTGGAATTCTCCCTGGTCCGCTGGGATGAGCAGCAATTACCCCTGCATACCTGCCCGGTACCCGCCGCTGGCTCTCCGGTGGGCGGCAATACCTACGGTGTGGACGTGCTCAACCAGCACAGCGAAATGCTGGAGGATCTGCGCCTGGGCTGCGAACTGCAGGACCTACCGTTTGATGGGGTCGTCAAGGAGTCGGCGCCTTCCCAGTACGAAATCAACATGCAACACGTGGACAACCCGGTACTGGCCGCCAAACAAATCCTGCAAATGAAGCGGCTGATCAAGGGTGTCGCTCACAAGCACGGCCTGGTGGCGAGTTTCATGTCCAAGCCCTTCGAGGAAGAGTCGGGCAACGGCATGCATGTGCATTGCAGCATCCTCGACGAGGCTGGTAACAACATCTTCGACGACGGCACCGAACGCGGCACCGACCTGTTGCGCCAGGCTATCGCCGGTTGCTTGTGCTACATGTCCGACGGCATGGCGGTATTCACCCCCAACTTCAATGCCTACCGCCGCCTGCAACCTGGCTGCCACGCGCCCACCTCGCCCACCTGGGGCTACGAAAATCGTACCGTTGCGGTGCGCGTACCCACCGGCGGCCCACGCGCGCGCCGCCTGGAGCACCGGGTGGCCGGCGCCGACGCCAATCCCTACCTGCTGTTTGCGGTACTGCTCGCCTCAATTTTTGAGGGCCTGAAACAGGAAATGGATCCGGGCGAGCCGATTTCCGGTGACGGTTACGAGCAGGTGGATGAACTGTTGCCCCAGTACATGCCCGATGCGGTGCGTCGCTGGCGCAATTCCGACTTTATCCGCTCCCAGCTCGGGGAGGAAATCCAGCGTATCTTCACGCTCACCAAGGAACAGGAGTTTGAGGAGTTTCGCCGCCGCATCACCACGCTGGAATACCAGACTTACCTGGAGCGCCTGTAGCCCCGTTGCGCCGCCCACAATTGCGCTACACTGGTTGCCCTTGTTTGGCGTTTACCCAACGACGTGAAACTGCTACTGAGAATTCTGCGTACTACCGGCCTGCTGATTTTGATCCCCTTGGTGGGAGTATTGATCTACGGTCTGCTGGCCGCGCCCCCCGGTATCGGTCAGGCCCGCGCCGAGGCGGATCGCTGTGCTGAGGAACTGGGCTCCGCTTCCACCCGCCCCGTCGGCGAGGGCCTCCCCCACACTCTGGAAGTTCTGGTGTGGAACATCCAGAAGGGCGGCGACCCGGACTGGCGCCGTGACTACCTCGCCCTCGGGGCCAACGCCCATCTACTGATGCTGCAGGAAGCGACGCATGAAGCCGAGTCCACTGGCCTGCTGCCGCAAATTCTGTACGGCACTTTCTCGGAGGGTTACCGGGCCGGAGAGTTACACACCGGAGTATTGACCCTGAGCACGGTGGAGCCCCTGCTACACTGCTCGCTGGTGGCCTGGGAACCCTGGCTGGCCACCCCGAAAGTGGCCAACGTGTCCGAATATCCACTGGCAGACAGCAACGTACGCCTGCTCACTATTAACTTGCACGCGGTGAATTTCACGGTGGGCATGGAGGAGTTCAGGGCACAAATGGAAGCACTGGATATTCTGCTGCACACTCATCAGGGGCCGGTGCTGGCCGCTGGTGACTTCAACACCTGGGGGCCGCGCCGCCTGCGGGTGGTGGCGGAATTCATGGCCAGCAATGCGCTGCGACCGGTACACTTCGAACCCGACCGGCGGACCAAAATCCTGAAGCGGCCGCTGGATCACATTTACCTGCGTGATCTACGCGCAATCCACAGCGAGGTGGTAGAAGTGGACAGCTCAGACCACAACCCGCTGCGCGTTCGCCTGGTGTGGACACCGTGAAGCTTTGCCTCCTGCTGCTGGCATTGGTGTTTGCCGGGTACGCAACAGCCGAACCCGACGCCGAAACGGAAGCGGAAATCGAGCGTTTGCTACAGCAAGTTGCGGGGAGCGGTTGTGAATTCCAGCGCAATGGACGCGATCACGACGCTGCATCGGCAGCGCAGCACCTGCGCCTTAAGTTGCACAACGGCAGCCGCTATGTGAACAGCACCGAACAGTTCATTGACCGTCTGGCCACACGCAGTTCCTGGTCTGGCAAGGCCTACACCGTCACCTGTGAGGGCAACACACAGCCCAGCGGTGAATGGTTGCATACCCTGCTCGAGCAACAGCGCAGCGCCACGCCTGACGCCACCCCCTGACCCACCGCTGGTATCAGGTATCGCCCTTGGCCGCAGTAGTCACGTTGGCCAGTTCCGTCTGACTGAGGGAAGAACCATAGCGAGCACCCTCCTCCGCTACCGCCTGTTCGGGTGTATCGTCCTGCAACTGTGAATCGTGTTCCTGCGCCAGGCGGCGCACCAGCGCCAGCGCGGTCAACAATCCCAGCACACCGAAAATTACCGAGCTGACTGCCTCACCCGCCATCACGCCCCGCGCGCCATACCACTGAGCGCCCAGCCAGACACAGGGAATCGTACCCAGCAGCGCCTTGGAAAAATTGAACATCGTTGCCCAACGGGGCCGATGCAGGTTGTTGAAGCTGGCATTACAGACAAACAGCATGCCGCTGAAGATAAACGCCGGAGCGAGATAGCGGGTATAGAACAGCAGCAGATCCGCCGCCTCTTCGCTGGCATTGAACATCCGCACCAGCAGTTCGCCCGACAACCAGAGGATGCCCCAGATCACCAGCACGTAGGCCGCATTGAACAGCATGGCATCGCGCAAGGTACTGCGCACCCGGTGGAACAGGCCCGCACCGGCGTTCTGCCCGATAATTGGCCCCACGGCGCCCGACAGGGCGAAAATGGCAGCAAAGGCGACCGGCGTAATCCTGCCGGTGATGGCCGCACCCGCCACCGCGGCATCACCAAACTGCGCCATGGTGCGCAGCACAAAACTGCTGCCGATGGGCGTGGCGAGATTGGTCAGCATCGCTGGCAGCGCAATGCCCATAATGGGCGAGAGCGCCGTGCGGAACTGCGCCGTATTTACCGGCTGCGGCAAGCGGTGCACGATGAAAATGGCGTAACAGGCCACACCAAACGTGACGCAGCGCGCCACCACTGAGGCCGCCGCGGCACCTTCCAGCCCCCAACCAAAGGTGAAGATGAACAGGGGGTCCAGTGCGGCGTTGACGAAGGAGCCGGACAGGCTGGCCCACATGGACCGACGCGCATCGCCCACCGCGCGGGTAGCGGCAGCGGCACACATGCCCATCGCCAGGATGGCGGTGTTCGGTAAGAGGATACGGGTATAGCTTTCGGCGTAGGCCAGTGTTTTACCCGTGGCCCCCAGCAAGCTGAGCAGCTCCGGCAGAAACACCCAGGTCACCACACTGGCCAGGCCCGCGATCAAGCCGCTAAAAATCAGCGCCGTGGTGCAATAGCGTCCGGCCAGTTCATGCTCGTGGGCACCCTCCGCCCGGGCCACCAATGCACCCATGGCAATCTGCAGGCCGATGCTGATGGCCACCAGAAAGAACAGCAGCGTGCCGGCGAAGCCCACTGCCGCCGCCAGTTCCTGCTCGCCCAACAGGGTGAGGAAATACATGTCCACCATGTCCACGGTGAACATGCCCACCAGTCCCACCGCGCTGGCGCCCGTCATCACCATGACGTGGCGGCCGGTGGAGCCGCGGGTGAAAACGGCTCGAGCCATAAGCTACCTTAATTTAATTGTCGAACAGGGCCTCGACAGTATTGCGCGCCACTACCTGATAACCGGGGGCGGCCCGTTCGTAGATTGCCGTGGCCCGTTGTCGCCCACTCTCGCTTTCCAGTAAGGCCTGGTAGAGCGGCACGATCAATTTGCGGCGGCCAATTTCGACCAGATAGCTATCCACCCGAGGCCAGGCAGGGGCGTAGCTGTGGCGAATCGCGATCAGTAACCAGCTGTGGGCAATCTCGGCATTACTGGAGGCGGTGAGACCAAAAGCCGCATCCAATTCAGCGAGCTGTTGCTCTGACAAACCGCGAGGCAGATTGTTCAGAAAAAAGCGCCACTGGTCCACCGTCCAACTTTCGGTGTTTAGTGCTTCGGCGGATTTTTCCCCCGCCAGCCAGGCTTTCGCTTCTGCAGCGACACGGTCAAAGGCGTCGGAACTGGGCACCGGCGCGCCCTCGGGAATACCCGGTTCAAAGATCCACTGGCGCAGGCGCTTCATGGTGATCTTGCCGCCGGAAGGTTTTACCAGATGCTGATCCGCATAGGCCAGGAACTGGTCGGTAGTCAGGCTCTGGAAGGCAAAGTCCTGGAAGTAGTTACGCAGGAACTCGTCAAACGCCTCGCGGCCCACGCGGTGTTCCATTTCAGTGACAAACAGCGCGCCTTTCTCATACGGCACATCGCTGAAGGCGGCGTCCGGGTCGCGCCCGGTGAGATCCGGCAGCAGGCGTGTATCGGGCGCGGGCATGCTGGCGATGTCGGCTTCCAGATCCTGGTAGCCCAACACCCGCTCCATGTCAGCGCGGCGCTCGCCGTAAACCAGTTCCATGATGCGGTAAGTCAGATAGGTGGTGAAACCCTCGTTGAGCCAGATATCAGGCCAGGTGGCGTTGGTCACGGTGTTGCCGGACCAGGAGTGTGCCAGCTCGTGGGCGATCAGACTGACCAGGCTGCGGTCCCCGGCGATAACGGTTGGCGTGATGAAGGACAGGCGCGGGTTTTCCATCCCGCCCCAGGGAAAGCTCGGGGGCAAAATCAGCAGGTCGTAGCGATCCCACGTGTAGGCGCCGTAGAGCTTTTCCACTTCCTCCAGCATGGATTCGGTATCGGCAAATTCCCAGGCGGCGCGTTCCAGAATGGCCGGCTCGGCATACACGCCGGTACGCTCTCCCATGGGTTGAAAATCCAGGTCACCCACGGCCAGCGCCAGCAGATAGCTGGGGATGGGCTGGGGCATGTTGAAATTAAATACGCCGTCCTTGGGGGCCGTGGGGTCGTTGGAGGCACTCATCACCGCGCGCAAGCCCTTGGGCACTCGCAAGGTAGCGTCGTAGGTGATACGCACGGCGGGCGTGTCCTGCAGGGGGACAAAACTCCGGGCATGAATGGCCTGGGCCTGACTGTACAGGAAGGGGTGTTTCTTGCCCGCTGTCTGGGCCGGTTCCAGCCACTGCAGACCGCTGGCGCCTGGATCTGATTCATATACAACCTTCACCTGATCGGCTTCAGTGGCCAACTGCACAGTCAACGACGCACCAAAGTCGGGTGAGGACTTACCCACCTCGAAAGCCGCATTTTTCCAGATTCCCGCCACGCGTTGCTGAACGGCTTCGATGGTCAGGTCGCGAGTGTCCAACACCAGTTCAGCGGCCTCGGGCGCCACCCGTTTGAAGTCGAGCACGACGCTGCCCCGCAGCCGCTGGGCATCAAAGTCCGCGGTTAAATCGAGCGTCAGATGGGTAACCAGCACCTGGTCCGGGTTGCTGTAGGAATGCTGGTCCCGGGCGGCATTGGCTGCGAGCGGGAGCACCAGAACGCAGGCCAGTAGCCAGCGTGTCAGGGTTGTAAACATGGGAAGCCTCGGCAAGAGTGTGAATCAGCTCAGGGGCGCAGATGATAACCGGCTGGAAAGCCCTTGAAAAACAAGACTTCACCCCCAAAAAAAGCTACCCTTCGCGAGTCTTTCCCCTTTGTGTGTCACTATGACTGAAAAACAGAGCAAACCGCCCTTTGACCCGGTCAATGTCGCGGTATTCGTCGGCCTGCCCCTGCTGGCCCTGATCCTGGTACCCGCCTGGGGCGTTTACCACGGTTACGACGCCTTCGAATGGGGTTGGGCGCTGGCCCTGCTGTACCTCAACGGCATGTCCATCACTGGCGGCTATCACCGACTGTGGGCCCACAATGCCTACAAAGCCCACCCGGCACTGAAGTGGTTTTATGCCTTTTGGGGCGCCGGTGCACTGCAGAACAGCATCCTGATCTGGGCTTCCGATCACCGCCGCCACCATCGTCATGTAGACGATAACGAGCTCGACCCCTACTCCGCCGGCCGCGGCCTGTGGTTCAGCCACATGGGCTGGATGCTGCGCCAGTACCGCACCAATAACCCCGATTTCAGCAATGCCCAGGATCTGGAGCGCGATCCGGTGGTGATGTTCCAGCACAAGCACTATCTGGCCTTCACCCTCACCGCCAACATCGGTGTTCCGCTGGCCCTGGGCCTGTGGCACGGCGACGTCATCAGCGCTCTGCTGCTGGTTGGTCTGGCGCGCCTGGTGGTCAACCACCACGTGACCTTCTTCATCAATTCCCTGGCGCACTACTGGGGCCGCCGCCCCTACACCGAGAGCAACAGCGCGCGGGACAACGACATTCTGGCCTTCCTGACCTACGGCGAGGGCTACCACAACTATCACCACATCTTTCAGAACGACTACCGCAACGGCATCCGCTGGTATCACTGGGATCCCACCAAGTGGATGATCAATCTGTGCGCCCGCGTGGGACTGGCCAGCAAGCTCAACCGCATTCCGGATTTCCGTATTCAGCGAGCGATTCTGGACACCCAGTTCGAACGCGCCAGCCGTCAGATCGCCACCACCAACGCCTGTGACAACCTCAAGGCCCGCCTGGAGCGCGAATACCAGTTGTTCACCGAGTCGGTAAATGCCTGGAAGGAACTGCAGTCGGAACGCTACGAGCGCAAGAAAGCCGAGTTTGGCGGTGCCCTGGAGCAGCACAAACAGCAGTTGCAGAACAAGTGGGAGCGCGCTGCCTTCCGCACCAAGTTCAAGGAACTGGAATACTCCCTGAAGATGCAGAACAAGCGCCTCAGCCTGCTGATGCGTGAAGCGGCTGCCGCAGCATGAGTGTTTTCGAGTTCAGCGCAGCGACCGCCGGCGGTACCGAGCGGCCGCTGTCCGAGTTTCAGGGCAAAGTATTGCTGATCGTCAACACCGCCTCGAAGTGTGGTTTCACACCCCAGTTCGAGGGGCTGGAAAAATTGTACGAAAACTACCGCGACCGCGGCCTGGAAATTCTGGGCTTCCCCTGCAACCAGTTCGGCAAGCAGGACCCGGGCAGCAACGACGAAATTCAGGAGTTCTGCCAACTCAACTACGGCGTGAGCTTCCCCATGTTCGGCAAGATCGAGGTGAACGGCAGCGATGCCAGCCCGCTCTACCAACACCTGAAGTCAGAAGCACCGGGCGCCCTGGGCACCAAGGCCATCAAGTGGAACTTCACCAAGTTCCTGGTAAACCGTGAGGGCGAGGTGGTGCGCCGTTACGCACCCAAGGACAAGCCCGCGGATATCGCCGCTGATATCGAGGCCCTGCTGGGCTGACCAGCCACCCTCAGCATCAGCCCGATCCCAGCTACTAGCGCTAGCTGGGTTTACATCCTCAATGGCGCAACCCGCGTATCCTCAGGTTGTAAAACGCCACCATCATCAGCGACAGCACCGTTAAAACCAGAGCAGGTAGCGACCAGAAGGGGACCGGGCGGGCCGGTGCCACGGCGGTACTGACGCAAGTCACGCTCACATTGGTCACATCCGCGCCAGCCAGCGTCCCACTGCCATTGCTTACAGAGCAGGATTGACTCGCTGGCTGAGTAGCCACTGTCACCGTGTACGATGACCCATCAGCCAGAGAAGAAAACGTGAAGTTGCCATCGGCGGTCAGGGTCTGGTCGTCGGCGCCGTTGATCTGTAGCACCAGAGTTTCGCCCCCCGTCAGACCACTCACGGTACCGCCGACGGTAAACTCATTCAGGGCGCAGACCACACTCACATCATTGAGGCTGGCGGGCGGCATCGTACCGGAACCTTTCTTCACGTTACAGGACTCGCTGGGCGCGGCAGGCTGGGTCAGAACGGTCACAGCATAGGCAGTGCCAGCTAACACCGGCGTAGCGAAAGTGAACGCCCCATTGGCGCTCAGGGTCAGATCGTCACCGCCGTTAACCTGCAGCACTACCGTGTCACCAGGCACCAGACCGGAGAGCAGACCCCCCAGGGTGTAGCTCACACCTGTACCTTGCAAATTCACACTCACCGGCCCGCTGGGCAGGGTACTACTGATATTGATCGTCTGACTGGCAGCGCCGACAGCAGTTGGACTGAAGGAGTACTCCAGGGTGCAACTGGCGGACGGAGCGAGGGTGAAAGGCGCGCTGGCGCAGGTGCCTCCACTTAGCGTGAACGGCGCGGCAGCGGCATCGATGGCAGAGATATCCACATCGCTAAAGCCGGTATTGCTGAGGGTCACACTTTGGGTCGGGCTGGTGATGCCCACCTCGATGTCGCCAAAATCCAGGGCGTTGGTGCTCAGTGCCAATACGACATAGGCGCTAAGGCAGTCATCGGCGCTTTGAGCACCCACAGCGTTGGCAGCGATGGCTACAGTCCCGCCCACCGAATCGGTGCCTGGGTTGTGGGGTATGGTCGGCCAGCCCAAAACAGGCGCAAGGGCTGCACAGTTGGTCAGCGCAGTATTGGCCTGAACACGCAAATCTGTCCCCACGCTGGTCAGAGCGGCAAAACCATTCAGATTGGACAGAGCCGGATTCTGGAGCAGAAACACCCGCCCCCCAATAGTTGTCAGGGCTGAAAGACCGTCCACGTTAGCCAACGCGTTGTTTACGGCTATATCCAGGTTACCACCGACACTGTTAAGGGTGGACAGACCATCCAGTTGGGATAGAGCGGGATTTTGCGTGATGTTCAACAATCCACCAACGGTGGTCAGGGCGGACAGCCCATCAAGGTTACTCAAGCTGGCATTCTGGCCCACTCGAACCGTGTCACCAACACTGGTCAATGCGGAAAGCGCACTGATATCCGTTAAGAGTGCGTTGTCAGTTATGACCAGATCATCGCTCAGCGATGAGAGCAGGGGCAGGCCTGAGAGATCAGCAAGACTGCCATTTCCGGTAATGTGTAATCCGCCCACCCCAGTGATTGCAGACAGGCCACTGAGATTGGTCAGGGCGTCGCTCCCTGAGATCGTCACCGATGTCGCACTGGAGAGGGCAGAGAGGCCATTCAGGTTCGTCAGCATAGTGCTACCTGACACAACTAGCCCCGCCCCCACACTGGTCAGGCCGGACAAAGCATCCAGATTGACCAGCGCACCATTGGAAGAGATTTCCAGATTATCGCCCACGCTGGCCAATGCATTCAGGCCCGTGAGATCTGTCAGGCCAGAGTTGTTCAGTATTTCCAAGCGCCCCCCTACGGCAATCAGGGCAGACAGGCCGTTAAGGTTGACGATGGGGTCAGCCACGCCGGCACCCGTATTAATCCGCAGAAGGCCAATTACTGTGTCACATGGGCCGTGGTCTGTCTGAAATTGATCAACGTGGGCCTGCGTTTGCAGTGTGATGTCAGCCGAACTGCAGTCCACGGCCTGCGCTTCCGGGACCATCAGGCCGCTCGACAGGAAGAGCAACAACGCGCCTAATCGGGACATGGGTTTCGACTGCATGGGCATCCTTCCTCGCGATCCAGGGTACGAAAACAGGGGCATCACATGGGGGTATTCTAGGCCAAGCGGAACGATGTGTCCCCGAAGCTTTTCACCCCTGTATGGCGACTACTGCGCCCCTGCCATTGCTCGACGCACCCAGCAATCACAAGCTCGCCAAGCCAGTGTCGATTTCGCTCAGTGTTCCCGCGTAGCCCGGAAATCCAGATCGGGCCAGCGCTCCTCCATCAGGTTCAGGTTCACCCGCGTTGGCGCAAGATAGGTCAGGTGGCCACCCCCGTCGATAGAAAGCTGATCCGCTGCTTTCTTACGGAAGTCTTCCAGCTTGCGTTCATCATCGCAGCTGATCCAGCGTGCGGTGTAAACATTCACCGGCTCGTAGATCGCCTCCACCTTGTACTCGTCCTTCAGGCGGTAAGCCACCACATCGAACTGCAGCTGGCCTACGGCACCCACAATCAGATCTGTGGAATTAATGGGGGCGAATACCTGGGTAGAGCCCTCTTCCGATAACTGCTGCAATCCTTTCTGTAACTGCTTGGATTTCATCGGGTCAGTCAGGCGGATGCGGCGGAACAGTTCCGGCGCGAAATGAGGAATGCCGGTAAATTGCAGCTCCTCGCCCTCAGTGAAGGTGTCGCCGATCTGGATGGTGCCGTGGTTGTGGAGGCCGATGATGTCGCCGGACACGGCGTTTTCCACCAGCACTCGCTCACCCGCTTTGAATGTCACCGCGTCGGCGATTTTCACATCCTTGGCGATGCGGGTGTGGCGCATTTTCATGCCCTTGCCGTAGCGACCGGAACAGATGCGCATAAAGGCGATCCGGTCCCGGTGGCGCGGATCCATATTGGCCTGGATCTTGAACACAAAGCCGCTGAATTTATCTTCGCGGGCGCTCACTGCGCGGGAGGTCGCCTCGCGATCCTGTGGCGGCGGCGCCCACTGCACAAAGTCGTCCAGCATTTCCCGCACACCGAAGTTGGCCAGCGCGGTGCCGAAAAACACCGGAGTCAGTTTGCCCGCAAGGAAGGCGTCCAGATCCCACTCGTGGCTGGCGCCGCGCACCAGTTCGATTTCTTCGAGAAAGTCGTCGTAATCCTCACCAAGCAGAGCGCGCGCTTCGTCGCTTTCCAGGCCCTCAATGCGCTTGTCGTCCGGCAGGATCGCGCCCTGGCCCGGGGTAAAACAGTGGATGGTGTCGGTGTAGAGGTTGTACACGCCCTTGAAAAAACTGCCCATGCCGATGGGCCAGTTCACCGGCGCCGCTTCAATGCCGAGCACTTCCTCGATTTCGTCCAGCAGTTCAATGGGGTCGCGAATGTCCCGGTCCATCTTGTTGACGAAACTGATGATGGGCGTGTCACGCAGCCGGCACACGTTCATCAGTTTGATGGTGCGGTCTTCCACACCCTTGGCGCCGTCGATCACCATCAGGGCCGAATCCACGGCGGTGAGTGTGCGGTAGGTGTCCTCGGAAAAGTCCTCGTGCCCGGGCGTATCCAGCAGATTGACCACGCGATCCCGGTAGGGGAACTGCATCACCGAGGAAGTGACCGAGATACCCCGCTCCTGCTCCATACTCATCCAGTCGGAGGTGGCATGGGGGCCCTTCTTGCCTTTCACCGTACCTGCTACCTGAATCGCCTGCCCCAGCAGGAGCAGTTTTTCCGTGATGGTGGTTTTACCGGCGTCCGGGTGCGAGATGATGGCAAAGGTGCGGCGGCGTGCGATGTCGTTGCTGAGGCTGGTGTCGCTCATGATGTCCTGGCGCAATGCAATTTGGGGCCGTGGCGGGAATCGACCGCGCCAGAGGCGAAAAACGGGGCATTATACGCGCTGCGGCGAGGATGTGCGCTCCCGTGCGTCGCCTGCTGCGACACATCGCCGCAGGGATCGAGTACACGCCTGTGAGCCTTTATACTGCGCCCCCAATCGCCACTCAGAACGCCGAGCCTGCACAGCGGGTTACACTTGCCACCATGACCACCCCTCAAGCTCCTACAGCGGAGCGCTACAGCCCCAGCGTGGAGAACCTGCGCAGCCTGATCTGGATCCGCAGTATCGCCCTGCTCGGCCAGACCGGCGTACTGGCCTATGTGGTCATATTCAGCCGCACTACCGAGTCGCCCTGGGGCCTGGCAATGGCGCTGGTCGCATTTGCAGCTGTGACGCTGCTCAGCCTGTGGCGAACGACTCGACCGTGGCCGGTGTCGGATGGCGAATTTCTCCTCCAGCTGTTCGTCGATGTGCTGGGCTGGGCTGCACTGATGTATTTCAGCGGTGGTGCCAACAACCCCTTTGTGTCCTACCTCATCGTGCCACTGGTGATCGCGGCGGCGGTGCTGTCCTGGGCCTCGGCCTGGCTGGTCACTGCCGCCTGTTTGTTGGCCTACAGCGGCCTGGTGTACTTCTACCAACCCTTTCCGCTATTCACGCCCCATGCGGCCATGGGCCACGGCGATGCCGGGCAGGTGCATGTACTGGGCATGTGGTTTAACTTCCTCTTCAGCGCCGGCCTGATCACCTTTTTTGTCATCCGCATGGCGGCGCAGTTGCGGCGGCGGGAAGCGCGAACTGTGGCGCGCAAGGAAGACAAACTCCGCAATGAACAGATCATTGCGGTGGCCGGTCTGGCCGCCGGCACCGCCCACGAGTTGGGCACGCCCCTGGGGACCATGACCTTGCTGGTGGACGAAATGCTGGCGGACCCCGAATTAGGCGACCAGACGCGCAAGGACTGCGAGGGAGTGAAAAAACAGCTCGACCAGTGCCGGGGCATCCTCGCCAATCTCACCGCCACCGCCCGCCTGAGTTCGGTGGAGGAAAAGCAGCGGTTTGACCTCGAGGACTATCTCCACCAGGTGATCGACACCTGGGCCGTGCGGCGCCCCGACATTGCCCACGATTTGCTACTCGTGGGAACGGGAAACTGCCCGCAAATCGCCGTCGACCCGACCTTGGCACAAGCCATCGAAAATCTACTCAACAATGCCGCCAATAGCGGCAGTGAGCGCGTGGAACTGGGCGCCGACTGGAACAGCGAGAGCATCATTCTCACCGTCAGGGACTGGGGCTCCGGCATCTCCACCGACCGACTGGAACAGTTGGGCAAGCCTGAAGTCGTTACCAGTAAAACCGGCCTGGGACTCGGACTGCTGTTGAGCCACGCCACGGTGGAGCGCTATGGCGGACGCATCGCCGTGCGCAATCATCCCGAGGGTGGCGCCGTGGCGACCCTGGTTTTGCCACGGATCGCATTGAGCCCGGAACAGGGAGAACACCCCGCGTCATGAGTGAACCGCATTCCCACGTGTTACTGGTCGACGATGACGAGGCCTTCACCGATGCGATGTCGCGGGGCTTCCAGCGGCGCGGCTTCAGTGTGACTGCCGTACACAGCGCCGACGAGGCGCTGGTCCGATGTCCCACGGTAAAGCCCAGCCATATCGTGCTCGACCTCAACATGCCTGGCACCTCGGGCTTGCGTGCGCTGCCGGATCTGGTACGGGCAGCGCCGGACGCACGGGTGTTGGTCCTAACGGGGTATTCGAGCATTGCCACCGCAGTTGAGGCGATGCAGGCAGGCGCGGTGAACTACCTGTGCAAGCCGGCTTCGGTTGAGGAAGTTATCGTAGCCTTCGACGGGCCACAGAGCGGGTCGGCGGAAGTCCCCCACCAGCCCCCCTCGGTGGATCGCCTGGAATGGGAGCACATCCAACGGGTGCTCGGTGAACACGAGGGCAATATCTCCGCCACCGCGCGCGCGCTGGGCATGCACCGGCGCACGCTACAACGCAAACTGCAAAAACGTCCGGTTAAGCGCTGATTTCGACCGCCGTCAGCCGGCGCTCCAGAATCTCCAACAGTGCTTCGCCAACGGCGTCGATATCGAAGTCGAGGTCTGGCCGGCAGCGAGCCATGGACGTGGCCTGCAAACCTTCATAGCCACAGGGGTTGATGCGGCTGAAGGGCTCCAGATCCAGATCCACGTTCAGCGCCAGCCCGTGGTAACTGCAACCGCGCCGCACGCGTAAACCCAGTGAAGCGATCTTGTCCTGTTCCACATAAACGCCCGGCGCCTCGGGCCGCGCGGCCGCATCGATCTGCCACTGGGCCAGCAATTCCACGATGGCATCCTCAATCAGGGTCACCAGCGCGCGCACGCCGAGCCCGCGCCGCTTCAAATCAATTAACAGATAAACCACCCACTGGCCGGGGCCGTGATAAGTCACCTGGCCGCCGCGGTCGGCCTGAATCACCGGGATATCGCCGGGCATCAGCACGTGTTCCGCCTTGCCCGCCTGCCCCTGGGTGAATACTCGGGGGTGTTGCAGCAGCCACAGCTCATCGGGCGTATCTGCATTGCGCGCGTCGGTGAAGGCCTTCATCTGGTCGAGCGCCAGCGAGTAATCGACCTGCCCGGGGCGGCGAATGTTGATGGGGAGCATCGAGGGCTCAGATCACCATCTGCACCGCGCCGGTGGCGAGCAGGTCCTGGTGCAGCGCTTCCAGTTGCTCTTTACCGGTGGCGGTAATGGTAATGGTGATGGCACAGAAGGTGCCCTTGGCGCTGTCGCGGATGGTAATGGTCTCGCGGTCGAAGCCCGGGGCGTGGCGCTCAAATACCTCCATCACCACACCGTGGAAGTCGTCACTCTGGCGACCGAGCACCTTGATCGGGTAGTCGCAGGGAAATTCAATTTTTGGGGGGTCTACTTCGGCCACAGCGCGTTCCTTACACCGGCGCGAAGATGCTGGCGATCCACATCAGGATCATGTCCCACAGGCGGGCGAAGAAGTTGTTCTCCTCCACCGCTTCCAGCGCTACCAGCGGCAATTCAGCCAACACCTCACCGCCCGACACCACTTTCACCGTACCAACGCGATCACCCAGGGCGATGGGAGCTTCCAGCGGAGAATCCTCCTCCAACTGGGTGTCGAGGTTTTTGCGCTTGCCGCGGGGTACCGTTAATACCACCGGCTCGCTGACGCCAACAGACAGGTAATCCGATTTGCCCTTCCAGACGCGGGGTTTATCGAGTTCCTCGCCACCGGCGAACAATTCCAGTGTTTCAAAGAAGCGGAAGCCGTAATTGAGCAGGCTGCGGGTTTCGTTCTTGCGGGCATTGGCGCTGCTGGTGCCCATCACCACCGAGATCAAGCGCATTCCGCGCCGCTCGGCGGAGGCCACCAGGCCGTAGCCCGCCTCCTGGGTATAGCCGGTTTTCAGGCCATCCACACTGGGATCTTCCGCGAGCAGCGTATTGCGGTTGTACTGCTTGATGTCGTTGTAGGTGTACTCGCGAATTTTGTAGAGATCGTAGTGCTCGGGATAATTGTTGATCAGCGCTGCAGCAAGCGTAGCGAGATCGCGCGCAGTAGTGATGTGATCCGGATCCGGCAGGCCGTGGGAGTTGACGTAGTAGGTGTCCTGCATACCGAGCGCGCGGGCATGTCCGTTCATCATGTCGGCGAAGGCCGATTCGCTGCCCGCCAGATGCTCGGCGATGGCCACAGTCGCGTCATTGCCGGAAGATACCACCACCCCCAGGTGCAACTCACCCAGCGTCACTGGCTTGCCGGGCTCAATCCACATCAGGGAAGACCCCTGGAAAATCGGGTTCTGGGACCAGGCATTTTCGCTGATGTTCACTTCGTCGTCGTCACTGGCCCGCCCCGCGGCAACTTCGGCCGAGAGCACATAGCTGGTCATCATTTTGGTCAGGCTGGCCGGCGGCAGCGGCATATCCGCATTCTCTTCGGCCAACACCGCGCCACTGTTGGCATCGATCAGCAGGAAGGCTTTGGCACCCAGTTGCGGGGGTGACGGCACAATGGTGGCGGCAGTGGCTGTGACAGCCATGCTTGAAAGAGCGATACAAAATGCGGCGATGCGGGCAATTCGGGTCATACGGCGGGACGTTCCGTGGCGGGTGTAATGGCAGCGAAATACTAACGCATGCCATTAGTGAACGAAAGAAAGCAGGTTCAGGGCAGAGGTTGGGCAGTACCGTAACCGCGGCTCTGTAGCAATTGCAGGGTAGATTGCAGGCGGGCGCCGCTGTCCATCGGACCAATGCGCACCCGGTGCATGGTATTGGCACCGACCTGCACCGGGCTCAGGAACACGGGCTCGCCCACCAGTGCCTGCAACTCCCGTTGCAAGCCTTCGGCGGCGGAGCGAGATCCGAACGCACCCACCTGCAAGTAGCGATATTGCCCGTCGGTACTACCACGGCGATCGTCAACCCCGGCGATGTTCAGGGCTTCCACCTGGACACGAGCGGTGCCCTGCTCCATGAAGCCGAGCTTGACCGCCGCACCGTAGGACAGGTCGATCACCCGGTCCGGGTGAAAGGGGCCACGATCGTTGACCCGAACCACCACGCTGCGGCCGTTGGCCTTGTTGGTCACGCGCACATAGCTGGGGATGGGCAGGGTCTTGTGGGCGGCGGTTGCCGCGTACAAATCGAAGACCTCACCGTTGGAGGTCTTGCGCCCATGAAACTTGGTGCCATACCAAGAGGCGATGCCCTCCTCCTGGTAGCCATGAGCGCTGGGCATTATGTGGTAGGTCACACCGCGCACGGTGTAGGGACTCTTGTTGCCGGCGCTGAGGATGGGATCAGCCCGGGGCACCGCGTCCTTCACCTCCCAGGGATGAATGCTGCGGATGGGGGCGCCATCGGCAGTCTGCGGCGGGGCCGTGGGTCGTTGGGCACAGGAAACCAGGATCAACAGTGCGCCCAGCGCCGCCAGAACACGCATCATTGGGCGAAACGCCGGGCGAGATTCTGGCTCAATTGATACACCGACATGGCGTACATTGCGCTGTGGTTGTAACGGGTGATCACGTAGAAATTGTGCAGCCCCAGCCAGTATTCCCAGCCGGCGGCGCCTTCAAAAGCCAGCGGCGTGACCGGGGTATCCTCGGGCAGGTTACGGTAAGCCGTCACGCCCTTGTCTTTCAGTTGCGCCAGTGTGAGCTCGGGCTTCAGGCCGCTCTCGAACACCTCCAGGTCAACACCTTCGGCCAACACTGCTGCGGAAACTACCGGCTGGCCGGTGCGCCAGCCGTGGGCCTTGAAGTAATTCGCCACACTGCCGATAGCATCCACCGGATTGTTCCAGATATCCGTCTTGCCATCGCCGTCGAAGTCGATGGCGTAGTGGCGGTAGCTCGACGGCATGAATTGCCCATAGCCCATAGCGCCGGCGTAGGATCCCTTGGGATCGCGCGGGTCCACGTTCTGGTCACGAGTCAGAATCAGGAAGTGCTTCAGCTCGCTGGTGAAGAAAGGGGAGCGCTTGGGGTAGTCGAAGGCCAGCGTAGAGAGTGCGTCGAGTACGTGATAGCTGCCGGTAATACGGCCGTAGTAGGTTTCCACCCCGATAATGGCCACGATGATTTCCGCCGGCACACCCAGTTCGGTTTCCGCCCGCAACAGGGCCTCGCGGTGCTCGTTGTAGAACTCCACGCCCTGGTTTTCGCGCTTCTCGGTGACGAAGATCTTGCGATAGTCATACCACGGCTTGGTTTTCTCCGCCGGGCGGGCGATCGCCTTGAGGATGGACTCCTGCCGCTCGGCGTCGGCGAGGATCGCATTCAGTGACTCTGCGTCGAAACCCTCCTCTTCTACCAACTCGGCGATAACGGCCTGGGCGGCAGGGTTGTCCGCGTAACCCGCGGCAAACAAGGGGGCGGCAACCAGTGTAGTAATGAGCAGGAGAGCAAAACGCAGCATAAAGTCTCGTTCCGGTATCAGCGGGTAGGTCAGGAGTTGGCCACTGTGCGCTTTTCGGTGCCGACAGCCATCAGCACGCCAAAACCCAGCATTAAAGTGACCACCGAGGTGCCGCCGGCACTGACCAGCGGTAGCGGCACGCCCACTACCGGCAACAAGCCTGCGACCATCCCCATGTTAACAAAGATGTAGACGAAAAAGGTTAGTGTCAAACTGCCTGCCGCCAGGCGACCAAAGGTGGTTTGGGCGCGCAGGCCAATCCAGAAACCGCGCAGCAAAATCAGCAGATACAAGCCCAGCAGCACCAGCACTCCGCGCAGGCCAAACTCCTCCGCCAGCACGGCGATGATGAAGTCGGTATGGCTCTCGGGGAGGAAGTCGAGCTGCGACTGAGTGCCGTTCAACCAGCCTTTGCCCGGCCAGCCGCCTGAGCCGATGGCGGTTTTCGACTGAATGATGTTCCAGCCAGCACCGAGTTTGTCGCTCTCGGGATTTAGCAAGGTCAGGATACGCTGTTTCTGATAGTCCTTGAGTACGAACATCCACGCCGGCCAGGCGGAGGCAATGGCCAGCACCACCGCGCCAATAATGTAGCGCCAGCCGATGCCAGCCAGGAACAGAACGAACAGCCCACTGGATGAAATCAGCAGGGCGGTCCCCAGGTCCGGCTGGAGCAGGATCAACACCGCGGGTAGCGCCAGAATGGCCAATGCGACCAGAACATAGCGGAAGGCTGGCGGCAGCGAGCGGTCCGCCAAATACCAGGCCACCGTGAGCGGCACCATCAATTTCATGATTTCCGAGGGCTGGAAACGAAAACCGCCCAGCGACAGCCAGCGCTGGGCACCCTTGGCACCTACGCCGAAAAACATCACGCCAAGCAGCGCCGCCACGCCCACCAGGTAGCCCAATGGCGCCCAGCGGCGATAGGTGGTGGGATTGAACTGGGCGGCGACCAACATCACCAGATAGGCCACAAGGAAGTAGCGCCCCTGTCGCACCACAGCGCCCATCTCCTGCCCGCTGGCGCTGTACAGGATGAACAGGCCATAGGCCGTGAGCAACATCAGCAACACCAGCAGCGGTAGATCGATGTGAACCCGTTGCCAGACACTGGGGCGCCGGGTGAAGGCGCCCGCATCGGGCATCTGGCGGACATAATCTCCCATCAGGGTTCCTCCACCAGGCCGAGCACTTCCGGCGCGAACAAACTGAAGTAGGCGTCCAGTATCTGCCGGGCGATGGGCGCGGCCACCGAGCTGCCGCCACCTCCATTTTCCGCCACCACTGCCAGCGCAACCGTGGGGTTTTCATAAGGAGCGAAGGCAATGAACAATCCATGGTCGCGGTGCCGCTCGTCGATCTCGTCGGCGTTGTAACGCTCACCCTGGGCAATGCCGATCACCTGCGCCGTGCCGGTTTTGCCCGCCATGGTGTACTGGATGTCCTTCGACTGAGCCCGGGCGGAGCCTTTCTCACCGTGGACCACATCGCGCATCGCGGCATGTACCACATCCCAGTTCGCCGGATCGGCCTGCACCGGTTCCAGGTCCGGCGTGGGCTGCGGCTGACCATCCACCGCGCGTAACATACGCGGAATGCGGCGCTCTCCGCGTGTGGCGATAACACTGGTTGCCACGGCCAACTGAACGGGCGTGGTCACCATATAGCCCTGACCGATGCCTACGCTCAGGGTTTCGCCGGGATACCAGGGTTCCGCGCGAGCGTCGCGCTTCCAGCGGGTGGAAGGCAGTACGCCGCGCCGTTCGTGGGTGGTATCCACGCCAGTGCGATCACCGAGGCCGAAGGGGCTGAGGAAGTCGTGGATACGATCGATTTCCAGTTTGTGTGCGAGATCGTAGAAGTAAACGTCACAGGACTCTTCAATGGCACTGTGCAGGTCCACTGCGGCGCCGTGCCCGCGACCGAATTTAAGGGTCCAGTCCCGGTAGCGATGCCGGTCCCCCGGCAGGGAGTACCAGCCCGGATCGGCGATCGTGCTTTGCGCAGTGACCACGCCCAGTTCCAGTCCGGCCAGACCAACAATGGGTTTAACCGTGGAACCAGGCGGATACTGCCCCTGAATCGCCCTGTTGAACAGGGGCAGATCGGGCGAATCGCGCAATGCGCTGTAGTCTTTGGAGCTGATGCCGTTGACGAACAGGTTGATATCAAAACCCGGCTTGGACACCAGTGCCAGAATACCGCCGGTGCGGGTATCGATTGCTACTACCGCACCACGCTGCTCGCCGAGCGCATCCAACGCCGCCTGTTGCAGCCGGCTGTCCAGGTGTAGATAGATGTCGGCACCGGGCATAGGGTCGCTGCGCTCCAGCACCCGCAGAACGCGCCCGTGGGCGTTGGTTTCCACGTTCTGGTAGCCCACCTGCCCGTGCAGGATGTCCTCGTAGAATTTTTCCACGCCGATTTTGCCGATGTGGTGAGTGCCGCGGTAGTTGGTTTCATCCACCTCCCACAGCTCCTGCTCGGAGATGCGGCCCACGTAACCCAGCGCATGGGAAAACAGTTCACCCTGGGGGTAGTGGCGCAGTAACTGGGCGTCCACCACCACTCCCGGCAGGCGGTAACGATTGACCGCCAGTTTGGCGCGCTCTTCTTCAGTGAGTCGAAAACGCAAGGGAACCGCTTCGTAGGGGCGCCGCCGCTGCAATCGCTGGTGGAATTTCTCCAGATCGTTCTCGGACACCGGCAGCAGTGTTTCCAGTTCGGCCAGCGTGGCCTCGAGATCGGGCACCCGCTCGCGCACAATCGAAAGCAGATAGCTGGGACGATTGTCCGCCAGCAGCACGCCGTTGCGGTCATAGATCAACCCGCGCTTCGGCGGCAGCGGCTGCAGTTGCACCCGGTTGCGATCCGATTCGGTGCGATAGATTTCGTATTCGGTGATCTGCAGACTGAAATAGCGTGCCAGCAACAGACCCAGCAGCATCACCACCAGCAGCATGGACAGCAGCGTACGCATGGTGAAGATATGCGCTTCGCGGGATGGGTCCTTGAGAGTTACTACTGGCGACATGGAAGACGTGGCGCGGTGGCCCGCGAAAACTTACTGGCGATGATAAGGGTGCTTAACGGTGATTGTCCAAGCCCGATAGAGCTGTTCGGCCAATACCACCCGCACCAGCGGGTGCGGCAGGGTCAGCGGGCTCAGGGACCACTGGTTCGCAGCGCGATCGCGACACTCCTGTGACAGTCCGTCGGGGCCGCCGATGAGGAAACTCACGTTGTCGCCAGACATCTGCCAATCTTCCAGCTGTTCGGCCAGCTGTTCGGTGGTCCAGGGCTTACCGCGCACTTCCAGCGCTATGACACGATCCCCATCAGGGATGCTCTTCAGGATTTGCTGACCCTCTTTCTGCCGCAATTGCTCCGGCTGACTGCCCTTGCCACGTTGGGCCAGGGGCAGATCCTTCCAGTGCAGGGAGAGCTCGCGCGGCAGTCGCTTGGCGTATTCGGCCACGCCGGTGTCGACCCAGCCGGGCATCCGGCCGGCGATAGAAATGATGGAGAGGCGCACTACTGCTCGGCGGGCGGCGGCGACACGCCCCAGAGGCGTTCCAGGTCATAAAAATCGCGCGTGGCCGGCAACATGACGTGAACCACCACATCGCCAAAGTCCACCAACACCCACTCGGCGGTCTGCTCACCCTCCACCCCCAGCGGGCGTACGCCGGCCTTCTTGGCTTCCATGCACACATTGTCCGCCAGCGACTTCACATGGCGGTTGGAGGTACCACTGGCAATCACCAGATAATCCATCACGTCCGTCAGTGCCGTCACGTCCAGTTCGACCGCATTGACCGCTTTCAGGTCATCGAGGGCAGCCAGTGCCAGTTCTTTCAGTGCTTGTGCTTCCATTAACTCCTGTTCCTTGCTGTCGGGATCAATCCCGATACAGCCCATGTTCCTCTATATAGTCCAAAACCGGATTCGGGGTCAGATAGCGCGCGGAGCGCCCCTGACCCAGCAGGGTTCGTATTTCCGTGGATGAGATAGCCAACGGCCGCAATTGCAGCACCGCCACACCACCGCAGGGTGCCTGCCCTACTGCCTCCGGGCGGGCCAGGCGATGCTCCGCCAACCACTGGGCGAGCGCATTGCCCGCCGGCAACTCCCATCCGGGTCGCGCCAGTACCACGATATGTGCCAATGACAACAGCGTGTCCCAGCGATGCCAGGTGGGCAAGCCGAGCAAGGCATCACATCCAATCACCATGCTCAAACTACGCTCAGCTCCCAGTTCTTGCCGCAGCTCCGCCAGCGAATCCACCGTGTAGGAGGGCCCTTCACGGGATAATTCGCGCCGGTCACATAACAATTGCGCCTCACCGGTAACCGCCCGTTCCACCATCCGGGCACGGGCCTCGGCGCTGCGCTGAGGTGCGTCCCGATGAGGCGGGCTGGCAGCGGGCATCAGTGCCAGTGCTGACAAGCGCAAGGCCTCCACCAGTTCCAGAGCGGAGCGCAAGTGCCCGTAATGCACCGGATCAAAGGTACCGCCGAACACAGCCACCGGGCCGCTGGCGGGATAAATGCTACTCAAGTGCGGACCTGGCCTTCACCCAGTACCACGTACTTTTGCGAGGTCAGCCCTTCCAGGCCCACCGGGCCACGAGCGTGAAGCTTGTCGGTAGAAATACCGATTTCAGCGCCCAGGCCATATTCAAAGCCGTCCGCGAAACGCGTGGACGCATTGACCATCACCGAGCTGGAATCCACTTCCCGCAGGAAGCGCATGGCCCGGCCGTGGTCGTTAGTGACAATGCTTTCGGTGTGCGCCGAACTGTAGCGGGCGATATGCGACATGGCCTCATCCAGTGTTTCGACCACTTTCACCGCGAGAATCGGCGCCAGGTACTCCTCGCCCCAGTCGGCATCGCTGGCCGCAACGGCCCGCGGCAGGATGGCGCAGGTCTGGCTACAGCCACGCAGTTCTACGCCCGCGGCCGCGTAGTGCTCATCCAGCAAGGGCAGTAATTCCTGCGCGCGGCTTGCGGCCACCAGCAGGGTTTCCATGGTATTGCAGGTGCCGTAGCGCTGGGTTTTGGCATTGACGGCGATCGACACCGCCATGTCCGTATCCGCTGCGTCGTCGAGGTAGACGTGGCAAACACCGTCCAGATGTTTGATCACCGGCACTTTGGCCTCGCGACTGATGCGCTCGATCAGGCCCTTGCCGCCTCGTGGCACAATCACATCAACGTATTGCGGCATGGAAATCAGTTGCCCCACCGCAGCCCGATCAGTGGTACCTACCACCTGCACCGCCGCCGCGGGCAAACCGGCTGCCGCCAGACCCTGTTCGATACAGCGCGCAATGGCCTGGTTGGAAGCCAGGGCCTCGGAGCCGCCGCGCAGGATGGTCGCATTGCCGGATTTCAGGCAGAGACTGGCCGCTTCCACAGTTACGTTGGGGCGGGATTCGTAAATGATGCCGATAACACCCAGGGGCACACGCATCTGGCCCACGCGAATGCCGCTGGGCATGGTACGCATGTTGTCGATGGCGCCCACGGGATCGGGCAGGCCTGCCACTTGCGTCAGGCCTTCCAGCATATTGTCGATGCGCGCCGGGGTCAGCTCGAGTCGATCCAGCAGGGGCGCGTCCAGATTGTTGCTGCGCCCGCGGGCCAGGTCCTCGGCATTGGCCTCGGCCAGGGCGGTACGCGCGCCGTCCAGGGCATCGCGCGCCGCCAGCAGGGCGTCGTTGCGCTGCGCCGTGGTGGACGCCGCCACGGCTCGCGCCGCCTGGCGTGCGGCCGCACCCATCTCGAGCATCAATTGCGTTACATCCATTTGCATAGTGCCGGTTCAAGCATCTCAGAAAAATCAGGGGCGGAATTATACCCCGAAGCGCGGTGCGGGCGGGATGCACAAATAAGAAAGGCGCTGGAGTCGTCCAGCGCCTTGCATGGGTAGCCGGCAGAGAGGCTGCCGACAGTGCGCTTTACAGCGCTTCGGCTTTCTCCGCCAGGTAGGAAGCAACGCCTTCCGGGGAAGCATCCATACCCTTGTCGCCCTTGTTCCAGCCTGCGGGGCACACTTCACCGTGCTCTTCGTGGAATTGCAGGGCTTCAACCAGGCGAATCAGCTCGTCGATGTTACGGCCCAGGGGCAGGTCATTCACCAGCTGCGAGCGCACCATGCCTTCCTTGTCGATCAGGAACGCACCGCGGAAAGCCACGCCACCGTCGGCCTCAACGTCGTAGGAGCGACAAATATCGTGACTGACGTCAGCCGCCATGGTGTAGCTCACGGCGCCGATGCCACCTTTGTCGACGGGGGTGTTGCGCCAGGCGTTGTGAGTGAACTGGGAGTCGATGGACACGGCCACCACTTCCACACCCAGCTCACGGAATTTGTCCATGCGGTGATCCAGCGCGATCAGCTCGGAGGGGCAAACAAAGGTAAAGTCCAGCGGGTAGAAGAATACCAGGCCGTATTTGCCCGCCATCGCTTCAGACCGCTTGAAGGAATCGACGATTTCACCCGTACCCAGTACCGCGGCCACGTCAAAATCCGGTGCCGGTTTGCCAACTAATACGCCCATGTTCAGTCTCCTGATTGTGTTGCTGTGAGAAATGCGGCAACCCGATCCGGCCACCGTGCGGAGCTTTCCTGCCGCCGGTGAGTCCGGGGCGTCCCGCGCCGAAGGATGATACACAGGGTCCGTGAAAAGTCACAGCGTTGGAGCGTATTTAGCCGTTGATGACGCCGCTGGCCGCCCACTCTTTGAAACCGGTTTTGCACCCCAGCGCATTTGGGCTATTTTGTATCGGAACTATGTTGACAATCATTCTCATTAGCAATACAGTTCGATCTCCACGCCCGCCAGTGGGCAGACATAAGTACCGGTACTTCGATGTACGTATGCATTTGTAAAGGCATTACCGACACCCAGATCCGCGCCGCCGTTCAGGATGGCGCCAGCTCCGTACGCGAAGTACGCAATACTCTGGGCGTTGCCAGCCAGTGCGGCAAATGCGGGATCGTTACCCGCGAGATCGTGCGCGAATCACTGGATAACCTGGAACAGAGCGAACAGCTTTTCTACGCCGTTTCCTGAGTTTTACCCCCCCAATTACCAAAAAGCCCGAGCCGGTATCACCGCCTCGGGCTTTTTCCTGTTGGAGGAAGCCAGTTCAGCTGGCTTCGGCTTCCTCTCCACTGGCGGCCGCTTCGTCAATCAGCTGCTTCAGTTCACCGCTTTCATACATTTCAGTAACGATATCGCAGCCACCGATCAACTCACCCTTGACCCACAGCTGGGGGAAGGTTGGCCAGTTCGCGTAGACCGGCAGGTTGGAGCGGATCTCCGGGTTCGACAGGATGTCCACGTAAGCGAAACGCTGGCCGCAGGCCATCAGGGCCTGCACGGTGCGCGCTGAAAAGCCGCACTGGGGCTGATTGGGCGAGCCTTTCATGTACAGCAGGATATCGTTGTTGGCGATCTGTTCTTTAATGGTCTCGATAATGTCCATATCACACCTGAATTGGGGGCCTGGGTAGCCCGCGAGTTAGCGAATGTTGAAAAAGGGCACATATTGTAACGTTTTTGCCCGGCCAATGCCCGCCGGTAATTGCGACGCGAAGGGCGGATTGGCTATAGTGGCGGGTTCAGTCACCGAGGCAGCAACCGTGCTGCCTCTTTTTATTTGCACGGAGAAAGACCATGACCAGCCCGCTGATGCCGACCTATGCCAGGCTTCCGATTACCTTCGCCAGCGGCGAAGGAATCTACCTGCAGGACGAGCAGGGCCGACGTTACCTGGACGCCATTGCCGGGATCGGGGTCAACAATCTTGGCCACTGCCACCCGGCCGTTACAAAAGCTGTCGTGGATCAGGCCCAGACCCTCGTGCACACCTCCAATATCTACGGCATCGGGCTGCAGCAGACCCTGGCGGAAAAGCTCTGCGCCCTGTCCTGCATGGAGTCGGTGTTTTTCTCCAACTCTGGCGCGGAAGCCAATGAAGCCGCAATCAAACTGGCCCGCCTGTACGGCCACCAGCGCGGCGTGGAGCGCCCCACCATCATCGTGATGGAAAACGCCTTTCACGGCCGCACCCTGGCGACCCTGACTGCCACCGGCAACCGTAAAATCCAGGCCGGCTTCGAGCCCCTGGTCAGCGGTTTCACCCGCGCGCCGTTGAACGATATCGACGCCCTGCGCGCCATCGCGGCCAACAACCGCGACGTGGTAGCCGTATTGGTGGAACCGATCCAGGGCGAGGGCGGAGTGCGCCCGGCCGAGGAAGAGTATCTGCAAGCCCTGCGCCAGCTCTGCGATGAGCACCAGTGGTTGATGATGCTGGATGAAGTCCAGACCGGTAACGGTCGTTGCGGCCACTATTTCGCCTACCAGGGCCTGGGCTTCACGCCCGACGTCGTCACCACCGCCAAAGGACTGGGCAATGGTGTACCCATTGGTGCCTGCCTGGCCCGCGGCCCGGCTGCCGACGTATTCAAAGCCGGTCACCATGGCTCTACCTATGGCGGCAACCCGCTGGCGTGCGCCGCGGCCATCGCCGTGCTGGATACGCTGCAAAACGAAGGCTTGTTCGACCACGCCCAGGCTATGGGTGAGCTACTCCGCGACCTGCTGGCTCAGCGCCTGGGCAGCCTGCCCGGCGTTCGCGACATTCGCGGCCGCGGCCTGATGGTGGGCGTAGAACTGGATCAGGACTGTGGCGAACTGGTGGCCCGCGCGCTGGAGGCCGGCCTGCTGATCAATGTGACGGCTGGCAAAACCATCCGCCTGCTGCCGCCATTGATCATCGACGAGGCGCAAGTGCGCGAACTGGCAGATGGCATTGCCAGCCTGGTGGAAACCTGGCTGCTACCCGCCCAGTCGGCCTGAGCAAGGAGCGAACACCATGGCATTACGGCACTTTCTCAGCCTGCTGGACCTGAGCCCCGCAGAATTACAGACCGTGATTGATCGCGCTATCGAGATGAAAGCCGAGCACTACGCGCGGCGCGACCAGCAGCAATTTCCCGGCCATGTGCTGGGCATGATTTTCGACAAGGCCTCAACCCGCACGCGGGTCTCCTTCGAGGCCGGCATGGCGCAACTGGGCGGGCACGCCATGTTCCTTGCCCCCACCGACACTCAGCTGGGCCGGGGCGAACCCGTGGAGGACAGCGCCCGCGTGATTTCCTCCATGGTCGACATTGTCATGATCCGCACCTTCGGCCACGACATCATCGAGCGCTTCGCCGCCCACTCCTCAGTGCCGGTGATCAACGCCCTTACCGACAGCTTCCACCCATGCCAGCTGCTGGCCGACATCCAGACCTGGCAGGAGCACCGCGGCAGCATCGCCGGCAAAGTGGTGACCTGGGTGGGGGACGGCAACAACATGTGCCAGTCCTACATCAATGCCGCGCGGCAGTTCGACTTTGAGTTGCGCGTGGCATGCCCGCCCGGTTTCGAACCCGACGCTGAACTCGTCGCCGCCAATGCCAGCCGTGTGAGTGTCGGCAACGACCCCCACGCGGCGGCAAAGGGCGCCGACCTGGTGGTGACCGATGTGTGGGCTTCCATGGGGCAGGAATCCGAGCAGGACGAGCGCGCCGAGCAATTCACCGGTTTCCAGGTCAATCGCGAACTGATGGACCTGGCCGCCCCGGACGCGCTCTATATGCACTGCCTGCCGGCCCACCGCGGCGAGGAAATCAGCGCCGAGCTGATGGACGCACCGGATACGGTAATCTGGCAGGAGGCGGAGAATCGTCTCCACGCCCAAAAGGCCCTGATGGAATTCCTGCTGCTGGCCCACCAGAGTGACGCCTGATGTCTGCCCGCCACCCATCGACATGATGGCGGCGGGCGTCAATGGCCATGCACCATTTGCCCATTAACTATATGACCCTTAACTATATAAACAGCCTGCCTTTATAAAAATTTAATTGAAGGCTTTCTCCCTCCCAAAAACCCTCGATGAACGCCGCCCAGCCCCAAGAATGTGGCCTGCAAGGTTAGTGCTTACACTCGGCCCACCTATACACACCTTATCCACAAAAAAATCCCAAGATCATGCTATTGCAATCTCACAGGGGGCGCATTATCTTGTATTCCGATCGGCGACTGACCCCTATATGTAGGTTTTCAAGGTCACGCCGCAACGCCGAACAGGTGTTCAAGAACGGATCAAGATAATAAGGTGCAACAGAGCACCGGGGAGCCAAAGACCATGAAAATGCTCCAAAAATCTCTCATTTTGCCGACAAATGTCGGCAAATGGCCCACGCTTGACAACTTGTGAAGAATTAACGACGACGCTGGAGTCCACCGTGACAACAGCGCCGTCACTTGTGCATCACTACCTATAGGCCCTGGGGCCCCTGACAACGGAATGACTATGCAAATAGAGACCAATCCCAGCGACAAGTCCGCCGCTTCTTCCAGTGCGGCTCAACCGTCCACCACTGCCGTGACCTCCGCCGCCCTCAGCGCAACTGCGCCGGGGCAACTGAAGGTCATCAAGCGCAATGGCACTGTCGTCTCTTACGATCCCAGCAAAATTTCGGTCGCGATCACCAAGGCCTTCCTCGCGGTAGAAGGTGGCACGGCCGCCGCTTCCAGCCGCATCCACGAAACCGTGGCCAAGCTCACCGATCAGGTGACTACCACCTTCAGCCGGCGTATGCCCTCCGGTGGCACCATCCACATCGAGGACATCCAGGACCAGGTAGAACTGTCCTTGATGCGTGCCGGCGAGCACAAAATCGCCCGTGACTACGTGATCTACCGCGAGGAGCAATCCCGCAAACGCGCCGCGCGCGATGCCCTGTCTCCCGCCACCCAGGAAGTGGCCGGCGGCATCAACGTGGTTCAGGCAGATGGCAGCCGCCAGCCACTGGACATCGAACGCATCCACACCATCGTCAGCGAAGCCTGCGTGGGTCTTGAGGATGTCAGCGAGCAGGAAATCATCGAAGAAGCGCTGAAAAACCTCTACGACGGCGTGTCCCAGGAAGAGGTATCCACCTCGCTGGTGATCACCGCCCGTACCCTGATCGAAAAAGAACCCAACTACAGCTATGTGGCCGCTCGCCTGCTGTGCGACACCCTGCGCGCCGAGGCTCTGTCGTTCCTGAACGTGGCCGACAGCGCCACCCAACACGACATGCACACCCTCTACGCCCAGGCCCTGCCCGCCTACGTTGAGCGCGGTGTGGCGCTGGAACTGCTGGCCCCCGAGCTGAAAGAATTCGACCTGGTGCAACTGGGCCAGGCCCTGCTGCCCGAGCGCGACCTGCAGTTCACCTACCTGGGCCTGCAAACCCTGTATGACCGCTACTTTATCCACAGCGACGAAACCCGCTTTGAGTTGCCGCAGATCTTCTTCATGCGTGTGGCCATGGGCCTGTCAGTGCGCGAAGACGACCCCACTGCCCGCGCCATAGAGTTCTACCAGCTGCTGAGCTCCTTCGATTACATGAGCTCTACCCCGACTCTGTTCAATGCCGGCACCCTGCGCCCGCAGCTGTCCTCCTGCTACCTGACCACCGTCCCCGACGACCTGCACGGCATCTACGGTGCCATCCAGGACAACGCTATGCTGAGCAAATTTGCCGGCGGCCTGGGCAACGACTGGACACCGGTACGCGCGCTGGGCTCCTACATCAAAGGCACTAACGGCAAAAGCCAGGGCGTGGTGCCCTTCCTGAAAGTGGTCAACGACACCGCCGTGGCGGTAAACCAGGGTGGCAAGCGTAAGGGCGCGGTTTGTGCGTACCTGGAAAGCTGGCACATGGACATTGAAGAGTTCCTCGAGCTGCGCAAGAACACCGGTGACGACCGTCGCCGTACCCACGACATGAACACCGCCAACTGGATTCCCGACCTGTTCATGAAGCGCCTGTTCGACGGCGGCGAGTGGACCCTGTTCTCGCCCAACGACGTGCCCGATCTGCACGACCTCTACGGCAAGGCCTTCCAGGAGCGCTACGAGCAGTACGAGGCCATGACCCGCAACGGCGAGATGAAGCTGTTCAAAACCGTGAAAGCGGAAAACCTGTGGCGCAAGATGCTGGGCATGCTGTTCGAAACCGGCCACCCCTGGATGACCTTCAAGGATCCGTGCAACCTGCGCTCCCCACAGCAGCACGTGGGCGTGGTGCACTCTTCCAACCTGTGCACCGAGATCACGCTGAACACCAACAAGGACGAAATCGCCGTCTGCAACCTGGGCTCGGTGAACCTGCCCCAGCACATCGTTGACGGCAAGCTCGACCTGGACAAGCTGCGCGGCACCGTTCGCACCGCCGTGCGCATGCTCGACAACGTGATCGACATCAACTACTACTCGGTGCCGCAGGCGGAGAACTCCAACATGCTGCACCGCCCGGTAGGTCTGGGCCTGATGGGCTTCCAGGACGCCCTGTACAAGCAGCATCTGGCCTATGCCTCGGAAGGCGCCACCGAGTTCGCCGACCGCTCCATGGAAGCGATCAGCTACTTCGCCATCGAAGCCTCCAGCGACCTGGCCGCCGAGCGCGGCAGCTACTCCAGCTACGAGGGTTCCCTCTGGAGCCAGGGCATCTTCCCCATCGACTCGCTGGACAAGCTGGTCAGCGAGCGCGGCGAAGACTACATCAAAGTCGACAAGTCCCAGACACTGGACTGGCCGACCCTGCGTGGCAAAGTTTCCCAACAGGGCATGCGCAACTCCAACGTGATGGCCATTGCACCCACCGCGACGATTGCCAACATCACTGGTGTGTCCCAGTCGATCGAACCGACTTACCAGAACCTCTACGTGAAATCGAACCTGTCTGGCGAATTCACCGTGGTCAATCCCTACCTGGTAGGCGACCTGAAAGAGCGCGGCTTGTGGGACGGCGTGATGGTGAATGACCTGAAATACTACGACGGCTCCGTACAGAACATCGACCGCGTCCCGGCCGACCTGAAAGCCGTCTACTCCACGGCTTTTGAAGTAGAGCCCCGCTGGTTGGTAGACGCTGCCAGCCGCCGCCAGAAATGGATCGACCAGGCGCAGTCCCTGAACCTCTACATCAACAACGCCAGCGGTAAGAAGCTCGACATCACCTACCGCATGGCCTGGTTCAGTGGCCTGAAAACCACTTACTACCTCCGTTCGCTGGCAGCCACCGGCACCGAGAAGTCCACCATCGACACCGGCTCCCTGAACGCCGTGTCCTCGGCGGCGGCCGAGCCACAGCCGGCACCCGTACCGCAGGCCTGCTCGCTGGACGATCCCGATTGCGAAGCCTGCCAGTAAGTGCCAACTGACAACCATTGACCAATTTGACCAAGCGATACCAGGGGAACGAAACGAGATGCTGAACTGGGATGATTACCACAAGGAAGAGTCCACCGGCGACGCGGCCGTCGCCGCCAAGGCCGCTGCTGCACAGCAGGTAGCCGAATCACCGGCGGCGGAAGAATCACCGGCGCCTGTGCCGGCAGCAGAAACCATGGAAGACACCACCTCCGTGGCCGCACCCAGCGATGCCGTCGCCGCAGCAGCCAAAGCGATTGAGGAAATGGACGTTGCCCCGGGCCTGGAAGAGTTGGAAATGGGCGCTGCTCGTGTGTCTGTCGACGAGAAGGCGATGATCAACTGTCGCGCCGACCTCAACCAGTTGGTGCCGTTCAAATACGACTGGGCCTGGCAGAAGTATCTGGATGGCTGTGCCAACCACTGGATGCCCCAGGAAATCAACATGACCGCCGACGTGGCAACCTGGAAAAGCAGCGATGGCCTGACCGAAGACGAACGCCGTATCGTCAAGCGCAGCCTAGGTTACTTCTCCACCGCCGACTCTCTGGTGGCCAACAACCTGGTGCTGGGTATCTACCGCCTGATCACCAACCCCGAGTGCCGCCAGTACCTGCTGCGCCAGGCTTTCGAGGAAGCGATCCACACCCACGCCTATCAGTACTGCATCGAGTCACTGAGCATGGATGAGGGCGAAATCTTCAACATGTATCGCGAAGTGCCTTCGGTCGCCAAAAAGGCCACCTGGAGCCTGTCTCACACTCACCATCTGTCGGACCCGAACTTCAAGACGGGCACCACAGAGGCAGACCAGACCCTGCTGCGCAACCTGATCGGCTTCTACGCCGTCACCGAAGGCATCTTCTTCTACTGCGGCTTCACCCAGATCCTGTCCATGGGTCGCCGCAACAAGATGACCGGCGTAGCGGAACAGTTCCAGTACATCCTGCGCGATGAGTCCATGCACCTGAACTTCGGCATCGACGTGATCAACCAGATCAAGCTGGAAAATCCGCACCTGTGGACCGACGAGTTCAAGCAGGAAGTCATCCAGATGATTCTGGAAGGCACCCAGCTCGAAATCGAATACGCGCGCGACACCATGCCGCGCGGTGTACTGGGCATGAACGCGGCCACGATGGAGGAGTACCTGCACTTCATCGCCAACCGCCGCTTGTCCCAGTTGGGCCTGCCCGAGCAGTTCCCGGGCGCCAAAAACCCCTTCCCCTGGATGTCCGAAATCATGGATCTGCGCAAGGAGAAAAACTTCTTCGAGACCCGTGTAATTGAATACCAGACCGGGGGCGCGCTGAGCTGGGATTAACCCAGCTCTGCCTATCACAAAGATCTGCGAGAGGGATCACTGTATGACTGACAGTAACAAGACCCCAAAGGACAGCGAGACCATCATGATGGCGCTGGACCAGATCAGCCAGACCATTGACGTGATGAACAGCGTAGTGGGCCGCCTACGGCACCATGTGCAGAAGCAGGAAGCGGCTGCCGCAGAATCCATCGTCGATATCCAGGCGGAGATGCACTCGGACCGAGTGCTGCACTAAGCCAATCAGGGCCGGCGATGGGCCGGCCCCATTCCTCTACCCTCCCCGGTCATCTGGATCGGGCGCATGCGGCTCCGCCATTTAAGCGTTTTTCAACAGTGGTGACCTGACGGCTCCGGGCTTCAATGCAACAGTGCGCGGCCACCACTTACATTAAACGCGGAAGTTCTGGTGGTGTCAGAAAGCGGTATCGCTGCCATGTCTCGTTCACTCCCCCACCGCGACCAGATACTGGCCGGCTTGGGTGTACCTCCTGAAATCTGTTCAAAATGCCGGGGGTTAACGGGCTGTGCTCCCATACCTGCAGATTCAATATTCGGCACCGGGGCCTGGATCAACGATTCCTTGTTCATCGGGCGTTTTCCTTAACGTGAATGTGGGTAGTAGCACCGACTGACTGATGCCAACCGGTGCGAGTGGTTTACTGAGATACGGTTTTGTTTTTGGGGCGGGGTGATGTGCCGCCGCCCCCAACTGTACTCGCGGCTCCTATTGAAGTTCCAACTCCTTGCAAAGTTACCGCAGCAACCTTGGAAACATTCCACAGTGCACCGCCCGCTGCAAGAAAGCCTCCGGAAACGACGCCAAGCGCGGCACCCACGTATGGATTGCCACCGGAAACATAATTGCTCAGCGCACCAATGGCACCACTGGCTACCAGACCGGCGAAAGCCAGCGGGACGCCTCCTCCTGATACCAAGTCAAGGTGCTCCTGATTCAGAGGCATGATGCCTCTGCTATCTTGAATAGAACTCTCTGTATACATGATCAAACTCCCTTTTGATGTCATAGTTGAAGCTCCGAGAACCTTAAAGTTCAGCACGAAACTCCAGCCCGCCCACTATCCCTGCCAAACGCATCCATTCGTTATTTTTTTTTATTCCGCGAATTCCACCAATACCCAAATATTCCTATAGAGGTAGCACTACAGGAGGTCACAAGTGCCGAATAAAACGCCGTGCGTAGCACTTCTCCGAAGCCATACAGCAAGACAAAGACCGATAAGGCGAACACCAGAAACTGGATTCCGATAAATGGAAACACTCCGTACTTCTTAAATAATCCAGGGAGAAAAGCTATCCCATAGAAAACAGCCAGACCATTAACAACCACGAGATACCGAGAGAGCCATTCGCCTTCCATGGGGCACCTACCTTTAGCTAAATGAGGATGATTGAATAGTTACTCAGAGAGCCACCGGTTTTGCGGCTGTAGAGCCAAGGCAGACCTCGCCTGGCTAGTGTGGCCCTGCTGTCCCACTGATATTCGTGATCACGTGGTGGGCAATACAGAGTCCTACCGACAGGCATAGTCCCTGATTTATTTTCTCTGACTGAATAGAATTCGGCGCTGAGTAGCGCTGAGGTGTGTCTTCCTGCTATCGCGGTACCGCATAGATACGGATTTCCCATAATCAACCTTCCCTGGTCAATTGTTGTTATCGATTTAAGGTACAGCCTAGGTTCGTAGCTGAGCAGCGTCAACGTATTGGCCAAATCTGCCTTGTTGGGTGATGTCGTTGCAGGCGGTCAAGCACTCAGCAATGAATCAATACGTCGTAAGCTCTGTTCCAGTGGCCCCGTCGCTAGCCCCGTTCCCCGAAAGTACTCTTCCGCCATCGGTGCAATCGAACATTCAGACGGCAAGGGAAGCTCTTCTTCCAACAAGTGATAAAGCGTAGGTAGAAATACAAACTGCAGCCATTGCGGGAAGCTCAGGGTGTCGATACAAAAAGGCTCGGTGCTCGACAGCGCTTCCGGGGGTGGGGGTTCGGCATCCCACTGGTCGAGCTGTCGCAATTGGGCCTCGATGTCGATGAGAACAGCGGCTACTTCAGTATTCATTGCACCTCACACTCGGCACCTATGATCGGGTATCACTTTATTTTAGCTGCCGCCGGAAGGGGGGGAGTGAATCGAGAATCGCGCGGCCGTAGCGGCGGCTGACGACGCGGCGGTCCATCAGGGTTACTGTGCCGCTATCACTTTCGGTGCGCAACAGGCGCCCGGCGGCCTGCACCAGGCGCAGCGCGGCATCCGGCACGCTGATTTCCATGAAGGGATTGCGGCCCTGCTGTTCCACCCATTCCGAAAGTGCGGCTTCCAGTGGGCTGTCGGGCACGGCGAAAGGAATTTTGGCAATCACCACCTGCGTGCAGTAATCCCCCGGCAAATCCACACCTTCGGCGAAACTGGCCAGGCCAAAAATAATACTCTCGTTGCCGGCGTCGATAGCTTCACGATGGCGGCGCAGAATTTCCTGCTTGCTGTAGTCCCCCTGCATCAACAGGCGCTCGCCGAGCGTGCCGGCAAGGCCAGCATAAACATCCAGCATTTGACGACGCGACGAAAACAGCACCAGGCTACCGGGCGATTCCGCCAGCAACTCGGGCAACTGCGCCACCAATGCCGCCGTGTGCGCTTCGCTGTCTGATGGGTCGCAATCCATGGGCGGTACACGAAAGGTAGCGCCCGCATAGTCGAAGGGGCTGGCGACTACTTTGAAGTTACTATCTTCGGGTACCCCGGATCGCAATATGAAACGTTCGAAGGAACTGAGCGCGGTCAAAGTGGCAGAGGTGACCACCACGGCACAGGCTCTTTCCCACAGCACGTCCCGCAGGATGTTGGTTGCCAGAATAGGTGAACAGCGCAGGTCGAAGCCGTATTGACCACCGGTTTGCAGCAAGGTAATCCAGCGCGCCGTAGGCGGATCTTCCCCCTCTCCGCTCACCGCATACTGCTGCCATAGGGCGGCGGTATTTTCTGCCCGGCCCAGCATGGCACCCACATGCAGGTGCCAGGTTTCCGCTTCACCGCGATCGAAACCCGCTACCTCACCCTCCATCGCATCCTGCAGGCGCTTTTCCAGTCGCGCCAGATCAGTGATAAGCAGGGAAAACAGCTCGCCCAGCGTACGCGACACCGACTGCAATGACTCTGGCACTAAGCCGTGTTCAAGGCGGAGCACCACATCGTCGTTGCCCTCACCGAGGTCGGCACCATCAAACAGTGACGCCACCTGTTGCTCCGCTACCTGATGGGCATTAACCAACTCATCCAACTCGCCCGGCAAACGCTCCAGCATGGCTTGCAAGTCGTCGAACGCAGCGAGGGTAGCGGCGCCCTGACCGATCAGTTTTTTGCTTT
This sequence comes from Gammaproteobacteria bacterium, assembly GCA_030427085.1. Taxonomy (GTDB): domain Bacteria; phylum Pseudomonadota; class Gammaproteobacteria; order Pseudomonadales; family Halieaceae; genus JAUHXH01. The sequence continues at coordinate 314,406 of JAUHXH010000005.1, forward strand.
CCTGCAGCCACTGAATGGTGGTGTGCAGGCGGCAGAATCCGGCGAAGTGATTGAGCGCCTTGTCCGGCAGGTGGTGGCCTTCGTCGAAGACATAAATGGAGTCTTCAGGAGCCGGCAAAATGGCACCGCCACCGAGGGCCAGATCCGCCAGCACCAGATCGTGATTGGCCACGATCACATCGGCATTTTGAAGATTCTCCCGGGCCTTGAAGAAACTGCACTGGGAAATGTTCGGGCATTTACGGCCGCTGCACTGGTTGTGGTCTGTAGTGACCGCGAACCACAGGGGCTCTTCCAGCGCCTGGGGCCAGTTATCCCGGTCGCCGTCCCACTCGCCCCGCCCCAGGGCGTCTACCATCGCGAGGTATTCCTGCTGCCCCGCTTCACGATCATCCGGCGCCATCTCATCCGGATAGAGCGCCAGGGTGTTGTCGGCGCGGTCACTGGCCAGCAGCTTATCCAGCTTTGACAGACACACATAACGGCGGCGCCCCTTGGCCAGGGCAAAACTGAAGTCGAGGCCGCTGTGCAAACGAATATCGGGCAGGTCCTTGAACACGAACTGCTCCTGCAGGGCCACCGTGGCGGTGGCCACCACGAAGCGCTTGCCCATAGCCTGTGCCATAGGAATGCCCGCCACGGCGTAGGCAATGGTTTTACCCGTACCGGTTCCAGCCTCGATCACACAGAAAGGGGAACCGGCGGTGCCGGCCTGATCGGGCAGTGCCCGCGCCAGCGTGTTGGCAATCTCGGCGATCATCTGGCGCTGACCCCAGCGAGGGCTGAGGGACTTGCTCTCTACAATGCCTTTGTAGGCTTCGCGGATGCTGTCTTTGAGGGTGTCGCTCAGCAAGAGGTCGGAGATTCCTGCTGTAGTTTGAGATCGAGTTTGCTGACCACGGCATTGGCGTAGATACCCAGTGCAAATTCGCGGTGCGCTTCGGGTAGTGCCTCAATGCGTCCGGCAAAAGCTTCCGCTGACACACTACCCTCCTCCACATACAGTTGGTCCGGCAGTGCCGTATCTTCGCCGTGCAATGCACTGTAGGCCTGGAGATTGGAAGGGTGCAGGCAGAAATCGCGGATTACCTGGCGATCGATTTCTTCTGCGACAGCCTCGGGTGTATCGAATTCACTTCCCAGCACCGAGCCGAAGGAAACGTGAACCCGCCCCTTGCCGCCGGTTATACCCAGGCCAATGGATTCCACGTCTTCGTGCTCGGCCTTTTCGTAGCTTCCGTGCAGGGCCCGCTGGGCGAGCTCGGCCGCCTTCGCGGCATCACAGGGGTCGAGCTCGTAGGAGATTGAAACCGGCACGATGCGCAGCCCTGCAATGTATTCGCCGAAGTCGTCGTTTTTGCGATCCCGCGCCAGGGTAAGCATCTTGATAATCGCCGGCTCGGTACGATCCACGCCGTTCTTCGCCCGCCCCTCGCGCTGGGCAATCCACACCGGCGCGTTGTCTTCCTGAATGGAATGGCGGATGTAAGCCGACAACTGCCGGGACGCCGCCAGCAGCTCCCGCGGCCCTTTGGCCGAACGCCGCACAATGAAGCTCTTGTTCAGCCGCATCAGGTCGGAGACCCAGGGCTTGGTCAGCAGGTTGTCGCCAATCGCAATGCGCAGGGTCTGGTGACCGGCACGGTGCAGCGCGTAATTGGTGAACGCCGGGTCCATGGCGATATCGCGGTGATTGCTGATAAATAGATAGCTGCTCTGTGGATCGAGTTTGTCCAGACCTGACACGCTAAAGCCCGCGGTTGAGTCCTCGATCATCCGGTCCATATAACCCTTGATGAACATCTGCACATCGTGAACCGTGGTCAACGGTTGCAACTGGCGCCGCAGGCCTGCGCGCACCAGCGGCCGCGCCAGCCAGGGCAGCGCACGGGCCACTGCACCCAGTCGCAGGCGGGCCAGGGCATCGATAAATTCGTTATCCGACAGCAGGCGCAACAGCACCTCCCCCACCTCCTCGTCGTGGTAGGGGCGGATATCAGAGAAGGGATCCGCCAAGGGGAATCTCCAGCAGGTAATCGCCGGACACCTTACCGAAAAGTGCCCCTGCAGTCATCAGTCAGGCGCTGTGTAAACCATCCAGAATGCCCACGCGGCGCCGTGGCCAAAGCCAAGCGGGCTCTCCCATCGGCGGGGACTTTCTGCTAATCTTGCCGCCCGCTACTGATTCACTTTGTGGAGTAATTTGATGGAATCCACCAACGCTGTTCTGCTGGTTTTCGGCCTGGCCACCTTGCTCACCAGCTGGGTTGTACTGCTGGTCACCGCCTGGAAGGAAGACTACTCATGGGGTCTTTCAGCCACCCTGTTGCCGCCGCTGGCCTACCTCTACGGTGTTTTCCGCCTGGACAAGGCCTGGGAAGCCTTGGGCCTGGCCCTGCTGGGTTGCTGGTTGGTGTTTGTCGCTCTCTAAGTGTTACCCGGTGTTACTGGCGGGCTGCTTCGGTAATTATTACCAAACCGTAATATCACTGATCGTCCGCCAAGAAATACTAACAATATCAAGTAGTTAGGTAGAATCCCAAGCTCGCGTTACCAATCACCCCTTTCGGTTACAGTTTCGTAACTATTCATCAAGCATCCGGCTTCCTATACTGACCCCATCATCCATTCCATAGTGGGTTACTTAGTCAGTCGAGGTGACATGATGCAAGCGCTCAAAATTTTCAGTGCCGCCGCTTTGGTGGCCTTTTCAGCCGCCAGCTTTGCGGCCAAGCCTACCAGTATCGTTTTCGAATCCAACGGTGAAACAGCCGACGGTGAAGCCTTCTCCAATTACGTGGTGAAGTGCTCCAACGGTAAGAAAGAACCGCTGACGGCCTGGGACAACCGCCGTAAGTGGTGTGTAGGCGACAGCGCCTCACAAGAGTGCCAGAAGAAGCAGATCAAAGCCGCCAAGGCTGCCTGCAAGGCCTCCTGATCCTCCTTGCCGAGCCCCCCCGCTCGGCAATCCAACCCGGGGACCCTTCCCGGGAGACTGGTAGCGCGGACCTCGGTCCGCGCTTTTTTTATGGCCCTTCCAGATACCGCCGCCGCAACTCCTCCCGCTCAACCTCACCCACACCCAGCACCGCTTCCAGATAGGTGTCGATACTGCCGTACTCGCTCTCGAGTACCCGCAGCGCCTCGGCCAGATAGGCTTCATGCACCTGGAGCATCGGCAAAATGCCCTCTTCCGGCACATCTTCCAGGCCGTATTTCTTCCGCACGCGGGGAAGCTCATTGGTGGGATTGAAGTAGCGGGCGCTGAGGAGATAGTCCGCCAGGATCTGCTCTCGGGACACACCCAGCGCCCACAGGATCATGGCCACCGCAAAACCCGTACGATCTTTTCCGGCCGCGCAGTGGACCAGGATGCGCGCATCGGGCACCGCGAGTAGTTCGCGGAACATGGTGGCGTAGATTTCACCCTGCCCGCGGGCCAGGTCGCGATTCACTTCCACCATGAAGTCGAACATGTGCTGGGGATTGCCCAGCTCAAAATGTTCCTGCTCGAAGTAGGCGTCATTGCTGCCGGGCACGATGGGCAGGCTGACAATCCGGGTGTGTACCCCCTCGCGTAACTGTGTGGGATCGTTGGCCTGCTCCTGTTCACGGCGGAAATCGCAGATCAGGTCCAGTTGCAGGTCGTGCAGCAAATCGCTGTCAAGCTCGCTCAGCTTCGACAACTGGCCGGAGCGATACAGCGAACCCCAACGAACGGCGCGGCCGTCAGCGGTGCGGTAACCGCCAAAGTCGCGGAAGTTGGGCGCTCCCTGCATGGTCAGGCGCCGCTCGCCGGATATAAGGTCGGTGCCGTGCTGGTCGCGCAGGCGGAACAGGTGACGGCGGCCGCCGGGCAGACCGCTCAGTCGAATACGACGTTCGTCGTGCACCTGATCGAATGAGTCAGTCACGGGCTGCCGTGACAGGCTCAGGGCTTGCAGGTCTACTTGCGTATCGGGCGCCGAGGCGTCCCACTCGATGTGGTAGTCACCGGCGTCGTCGCGCCAGATCTGGATGGCATCGGATAACAACATGTCAGCTTCGCTATTGGGCTTCGGGGTGGTACTCGATCACCGCTTTAAACACGGTCATCACGAGTTCTAACTGCTTGGCGAGCGCCGGCTCAGTGAAAGGGTCCTGCCCCAGGAGCTCCCGGTACATCGGCGCACAGGTGACGTAGGACATTATCATATTATTGAGGGCCATTACCGCCCAGGGCGGCAATCCCTGCCCCTGCAGCCTGGCCAACGGTCACCTGCGGGGATGGACCACCCGACCCGCACCGCCGCCTGGCCCGAAGCAGGCCCACAGATCGGTTGACATGGGTGGTCGAAATGTGAATAATCGCGCCTCCCTGAATTTACACTTTTTGAGGTTTTCAACGTGGCAAACTCTCCCCAAGCCCGTAAACGCGCCCGCCAGGCGGAAAAGCGCCGTACTCACAACGCCAGCCTGCGCTCTCGCGTGCGCACCGAGATCAAGCGTGTTATCGCTGCAATCGGTTCCGGTAACGCTGAGCAAGCCCGCGAAGCCTACCAGGCGGCTGTACCCGTGATCGACCGCATGGCCGACAAGGGCATCATCCACAAAAACAAGGCTGCTCGTCACAAGAGCCGTCTGAACGCGCAGGTCAAAGCCCTCTCCGCTTGATCCGCCGGTACTGAATCCACAAAAAAGCCGGCTTCAAGCCGGCTTTTTTGATTCTGCCTGTCAGAGCTCAGGACAACACCAGGTTGTCTCGATGGACCAGTTCCTCATCTCCGCAGTAGCCCAGCACAGCCTCAATATCTGAGGACGCCCGGCCGATGATCCGTCGTGCCTCATCGGCGTTGTAATTGACCAGGCCGCGTGCAATTTCGCGCCCTTCGGTATCGCACAGGGCCACCACATCGCCCCGCGTGAACTCACCCGTTACCGATCGTACGCCCACAGGCAACAGCGAGCGCCCGGATTCGCGCAGTACCCGCACGGCACCTGCATCCAGGCCCAATCGACCCTGCACCTGCACCATGCCCGCCAGCCACTGCTTACGGGCGGTCAACGGTGCCCGGCCGGATTGCAGCCAGGTACCGACAGATTCCCCATTGGCCACGGCAGCGACAATACCTGGCCGGGCACCCCCGGCAATCACCGTTTCAGTGCCCGAGCGCGCCGCCAGACGCGCTGCGCGCAGCTTGGTGATCATGCCACCGCGCCCCAGACTACCGCCCTCGCCCACCATGGCATCCAGGCTGGTATCGCTGGCCTCGGCGTATTCAATGCGCTTCGCATCGGGGTTGTGGCGAGGGTCGGATTCGTACAGACCGTCCTGGTCGGTCAGCAACAACAGGGCGTCAGCATCGATCAGGTTGGCAACCATGGCACCGAGGGTGTCATTGTCGCCAAAGCGGATCTCATCGGTAACCACGGTGTCGTTTTCATTGACGATGGGGATCACACCCATGTCGAGCAGGGTATTGAGAGTGCCGCGGGCGTTCAGGTAGCGGTCGCGGGCCAGCACGTCGTCGTGACCCAGCAGCACCTGCGCGGTGTGTATTCCGTGTTGGCCGAAAGCAATCTCGTAGCTGCGCACCAGCGAGGTCTGCCCCACCGCGGCAGCAGCCTGCAGGTCGTGAAGCACATGCGGGCGCTCACTCCAACCCAGGCGCACCATGCCAGCCGCCACCGCACCGCTGGAAACCAGCACCACCTCACACCCGCGCTGCCGCAAAGCAGCGAGTTGCTCGGCCAGGTTTTCAATCATGGCCTGATCCAGGCCCCGACCGTTCGCGGTCAGCAGTGCGCTGCCTACCTTGATTACCCAGCGCCGCGCCGCGCTCAGTTCGGCGCGGGCCACCTCAGGGGACGTACTCAACTTCGACGTCATAGTCGTCGTCATCTTCCTCGTCATCGTCGTCGTCAGCGGTTTTGCGGCGTGCTGCGCGCAACTCCGCAATTCTGGCGCGGGCCTCTTCCTGCATGGCCCGCTGCATATCCCACTCCTGCTGCGCCAGATCCGGGTCTGCCGCTTCGGCCTGCCAGCACTCTTCCAGGTAGTTCATCAACTCACCACACACGACATCGGTGCCGGTGGCGCTGATGGCGGAGATTTCATACACGCGCCCTTCCCAACCCAGGGTATCGATGACCGCCTGCCGGCGTTCGGCAAGGGTTTCATCGTCCAGCAGATCAGTCTTGTTCAGCAGCAACCAGCGCTCGCGACCGGCCAGGGTAGGGCTGAAGCGCTCGATTTCCCGCACGATGGACAGCGCCGCCTCAGCCGGGTCACTGCCATCCAGCGGCGCCATATCCACGATATGCAGCAACACGCGGTTACGGGTCAGGTGCTTGAGGAAGCGAATACCGAGACCGGCGCCTTCGGAAGCACCTTCAATCAGCCCGGGGATATCCGCCACCACAAAGCTACGGTGTTCGTTGACCTTCACCACCCCCAGATTAGGCACCAGTGTGGTAAACGGATAATCCGCCACCTTGGGGCGCGCAGCGGAAACGCTGCGAATAAAGGTGGATTTACCGGCATTGGGCAGACCCAGCATGCCCACATCCGCCAGCACTTTCAGCTCCAGCTTCAGTGAACGGGCCTCGCCCTCGGTACCGGGTGTGGTCTGGCGCGGCGCCCGGTTGGTGCTGGACTTGAAGCGGGTATTTCCAAGCCCGTGATAGCCGCCCTGGGCAACCACCAGGCGCTGGCCGGCCCGATTCAGGTCGCCGAGGGTTTCGCCGGTGTCTTCGTCGATAATGGTCGTGCCCACCGGCATCTTCAATTCCAGGTCTTCACCCTTGGCGCCGGTGCAATTGCGGCCGCGACCCGGCTCGCCGTTCTCTGCGCGGTAGGCGCGCTGGAAGCGGTAGTCCACCATGGTGTTCAGCGCGGTGTCGGCTACCAGGATAACGCTGCCGCCGTCGCCGCCATCGCCACCATCCGGGCCACCCTTGGCCACGTATTTCTCGCGCCGGAAACTCAGGCAGCCGTTACCGCCCTTGCCGGCGAACACCTTGATACTGGCTTCATCTACAAATTTCATGGCTTGTCCTGCCTGTTAGGTTTTGCATCCTCCACAAACGAAAAGGCCCCGTCAATTTGACGAGGCCTTTGGTGCGAAGCGTTGCGTGCGATCAGGCGCTCACGACCTGCACGAACTTGCGCTTGTGCGGGCCTTTCACCACGAATTCCACCTTGCCGTCGGCAATGGCGAACAGGGTGTGGTCCTTACCGATGCGTACGTTGTCGCCAGCGTGGAAACGCGTACCGCGCTGACGCACGATGATGTTGCCCGCTGTTACAGATTCGCCACCGAAGCGCTTCACGCCAAGGCGTTTACTCTCGGAATCGCGACCGTTACGAGTACTACCACCTGCTTTCTTATGAGCCATTTCCCGTTTCCTCCTTTACGCCGAAATACCGGTGATTTTAACTTCGGTATACCACTGGCGGTGACCCGCCTGCTTGCGGTGGTGCTTACGACGATTGAATTTGATGATCGTTACTTTGTCGTGACGGCCGTGGGAAACCACTTCGGCGGTTACCTTGCTGCCTTCAACTACGGGAGTGCCCACTTTGACGCTCTCGCCTTCACCTACCAGCAGGACCTTGTCGAATTCGACGGTCTCGCCAGTGGCGATTTCAATTTTTTCCAGCTTGAGGGTTTCGCCCTCAACTACGCGGTGTTGCTTGCCACCGCTTTCGATTACTGCGTACATTGCTGTCTCCGTTCAGTTCGCCCGCTCGCTGCGTTACAAAAAAACCTTATAAATCAAGGGGGCAGAGCATGGCACTAACAGTTATATAAGACGCCCCCAACAGCGAATTCGGGCCGGGGACAGGTCAGAGGGCGGCGATTGTACTGAAAAGCGCCCCTACAGGCAAGGCGTATTATGGCCTCGTCTTGACAGTGTCAAGGCCACCCCCTAGCATGCGCGGGCACTTCACAAGCACACCATCCATGCAGCAAATACGCGCGGCAGTCGCCGAGGAATTCGACCAGGTCAACGAGCTCATCATTGAGCAGCTCCACTCCGACGTGGACATGGTGGAAAACATCGGCCATTACATCGTCGACGCCGGCGGCAAACGCCTGCGCCCATTGCTGGTGTTGCTCAGCGCCGCCGCCCTGGGCTATCGCGGTCGCGACCACATCACCTTTGCCGCAGTGATCGAGTTCATCCATACCGCCACTCTGCTCCACGACGATGTGGTCGATATATCCAGCCTGCGCCGTGGCCGCCCCACCGCCAACGCCCAGTTTGGCAATGCGCCCAGCGTGCTGGTGGGTGACTTCCTTTACACCCGCGCCTTCCAGTTGATGGTGGGGCTGAACAACGCGGCGATTCTGCGCCACATGGCCGACACCACCAATACCATCGCCGAGGGCGAGGTGCTGCAACTGGTACGCGCCGGCAATCCCGATACCGCCGAGGCGGATTACCTGGACGTGATCAGCCGCAAAACCGCCGTGCTGTTCGCCGCAGCCTGTCGTGGCGGCGCCACGCTAGCGGGACGTGATGAGGCCACCTGCGACCGGATGGAAGCGTTTGGCCTGAAGCTGGGAATCGCCTTCCAGATTGTCGACGACCTGCTGGACTACACCGGCGACGCTGCAACCATGGGCAAGAACGTGGGCGATGACCTCACGGAGGGCAAGCCGACGCTGCCGTTGATTCGCACCTTACAGGTGGGCAGCGCAGAGCAACAGGCCGTGGTCCGCCGAGCCATAGAGAACAAGAGCGCTGACGAACTGGACGCCGTTGTTGCGGCGGTGCAGGCTTGCGGCGCCCTCGAATACAGTCAAGATCAGGCGGAAGCCTATTACCGCGAAGCGCTGGCCGCACTGGACGGGGTAGCTGAAGGACCGTGCCGGGACGCGCTGATGGAAATTGCTCACTTAAGCGTACACCGGGACCACTAGACCAACCCACGGGTTAAAATAACAACCCGGAAGGGCTGGTTCCACGCATCTCAGTGTTTGGCGGGAACAAAATCCCCCGGTTTGTACTGCCTGTCGAAGAACTTCTGGGTCGGTCCGTAGAAGCGGAACAATGAGAACCAGCCCCGCCCCGGAACTGTCTTCAGGAAGTTACGGGCACCCGCTGGCTTTTCCGGGCCAATATAGAAAGTCACCGACCCATCTTCGTTCTTAACCAGATCATTCATCGAGTTCAATGAGGGATAGATCTGTCCCTCGGCATCTACACCGGAGGCGGTCTCCGCATCGTACAGCGTGAGGGACCAGAACAAAGCTGCTGGCGCATCCGGCGGGAAAGTAATGGTGTAGTGCTTTTCACCCCTAAGGAATTCACCGTTACTATCCTTGTAGGCATTACCGTACTTGGCACCGAGTCCGACAACCGAAGACATCATCCCGGTGCTGATAGAGTAGTGATTAACGTACATATGCGCCTTGGCATCGACATCGGCATAGCCGGTTTTCCGATCACGAAACTCCTCGTCGATAAGCGTGTGCATAAAGTCATCGAGGTTGGTGTGCGCGTGTGCCACCCATTGTCGATCCTCCCACCACAGGGCTTTCGGCTGCTGATCGAAATTGGCAGCGATATTCTTGGCCATACGCCAGGCGGTGTTCGCCGCCTGATCCAGTAGTTCCCGGTGGCGGGCCGAGGGCTTGAATTCAAAGCCCTTGCGGATGCCAAGCGCGGCCAGCATGCCGTGCATGTAGGGATCTACTGCATCAATCCGCTCTTCCTGAATAAATTTGTGCAGCGACTCAAAGTAGCTGAAGTCGTGCGTGAACAGCGCATTGGACGCGATATCTGAAGCGTGGACAAACTTCATATCCTTCCGGTCGCCCTGCAAAGGGTAAATCTTCACAGCCTCAATGGCATCTACCCCAGGTGATAGATCGTCCACCGATGTGAAGAACCCGCGGAGAAAGATAAAAACACTGTTGGTACGCGAGCGGAACACAAAGTAGTCGTCAGCCTCGGGGCCTGGCTCCATATCAGCGGGAACCAGCAGATACTTGCCACCCTTGCCGCGGTCCGGCCCTGGCAGGCCAAGATCACCGAGGAAATGACGATCACCCTCAATGACCGGCCCTTCCAGCGGACGGTGCCACATATCATCCATCAAGCCCTGCAGGCCAGCGGGTACTTCGATGACGAGCGGGCCGGTCTTGCTCAGATCTGCCCAGTTGAGAGCATAGATGACGTCTGAATTCGGCGTAGTGATAACCGTATTCGGCTTGAGTCGCTTCTCATAGACCGACACCACGTTATAGCCATAGCCGAACTGATCACCCAGGCCGGTCTTCATGGCGTACATGTTCATCGCGGGTAAAGCCCAAAGGTAGCTTTGCACCGCGCGCTGGAAATACAGCTCTTCATCCAGTGTGCGCGATGTTTCCTCAGTGGGATAACCGCCTTCCAGTGGCAGCGAAGCCAGTTTGGCGTAGCGGTCTGCTGCGTCGCTCGCTACGGTGGCCGTGCTGAACAGCAGGGCAGCCAGTACAGATAACAAGGCCCCCGATTTCATAGGGGATCTCCTGCTTGGCAATTTCCATGGATTTCTTGTCGAAGGAACGAAGCTCATTTCAGTACCTCAAAATCTGGCAAACTAAAGGTCTTGTCGAAGAAGGGCTGCAGCGGCGCATACAGGCGGAAATAGACAAACCAACCATCATCTCCCACCGTTTTCAGGTGGTTGCTCTCCAGACCTTTGGGTGCGTCGGGGCCAATGTAAAGGTCCACACTGCCATCGGCGTTTTTCTGCACACCGTCAGTGCGGCTACCAAGGCTGACATCGCTGATCCGGGTGCCGCCATTTTCGTAGGGCCGCCGAGTATTTTCGCTGTACAGCGTTACCGACCAGAACTGCCCGACCGGCACATCAGCCGGTACGTGTAGCTTGTAATTTCTGTCAGCGCGCAGCATATCGCCGCTGGCGTCACGTTTGGTGGTCATGTAGACCTGCCCCGCGCCAGGCGTTGGATTGACCATCCCCTTGGTGGCGCCAATCGCCTCGTAGAACCAGGTGGCACGCTCATCGATCTGCTGGATGGTGTCGGTCTCCTGGGCGACCTGGAAATCGAAACTCTTATACCACTGGGTGCCAGGCCAGTAAGGGGCTGTGTAGCGGGGATTTATCTGCAGATTGCGGGTCATCAACTCACCCATGGCCGCACCTTTCAGCAGGATCTCTTGCTGGCGCTCATCGGGCTCAAAGGCTCGCCCCTTCTCGATGCCCAAGGGTTCGAGCATGGCCATCCAGGGTTTGTCGATCGGTCGAACCGGCTCCTCCTGAACCATCTCCGACAGGCGTTGCCAGTAGGCCAGCCCACGAGGCGAGGTTCCGCTCCATTCCCGATCAAGATTCTCGATAAATCGGCTGGGCTTCACCTTCCCCCCAACACGCCCCATCTTGTATTCGGCCTTGTACCGTTGGTAGAAAGCGGGATCGGGGTCGATCACCCGGGTACCGATCATGACGTTGTTGGTGGCGCTCTGAAAGACCAGCACGCCCTCCTCGTGGTATTTGGCGGGGTCATCCTCAGGCCCCACAACTACATAGGTGGCGCCCTTGCCTTTGTCCGGTCCCGTTAAGCCGACATCCAGAACCGGTCGCATCCACAGGTCCAACACCGCGCCGGCGGTCTGCCCTGCCGGATACTCGATGCGTACAGCACCTTTGCCGAGGTTGGTGAAATTGAAGATGTAGGGCGTGGTCAGGTTCCCTGTAACAATACCAGTGCGCTCGTTCAGTGAACGCAGCACCACGAAATCCGACCACTCCGAAACGCCATAGGTGCTGACGAGCTCGTCTCGCCAGGTAGTAAAGCTGACCAGCGGCGTGCTCCATATATAGGCTTGAGCAGCGCGTTGGTAGTCCATTTCATCGAACAAGCGTTGGCTGGCGTCATCATCAAAATAGCTGTCCACCAGGGTGATATTACCCAACGGTGTTGCGATAACTTCATCTCCCTGCAACGACGCCTTGGTGAGCGGTACCGCATCTGCGCTTGCAACGCCGGCACTGAGGGAACTAACGAAGCCAAGGGCAAGTGCAAGGGCGCGTAAATTCTGTCGGCTTGCTACTGCGCGCTTGGCTACTGCATGACGGGGAATTGGATAAGTGTTGTATGGCATGAATCACTCCCAGTGATCGGTATTCTAGCCTGCCGCTATCGATCCCGTAGCGGACCAGGCATATCTCAACGCATGTCCAGATGAATGCATTCGCCCGCGGGCACAGGGCGAAGCCAGTACCAACATAGGCTAGAATCCAGACCTTGGCTATCCGAAATCCGTACTGTTGAATGCAAACGCTATCGTGAATATCGAACACCTGCACTTGCGACATTGCACCCCGGAAGAACTTACCGGTGTAGTTGACAGTACAGAAATGGAACAACGTTTTATGCCGGGCGGCATATTAGAGGTAGCGGTAGACCGGATCCACCTTGAAACTGCGGTGGTGCAACGAGGCTACTACGGCATGGGTGTACTGGCAGCGGGCGCCTGGCCGGCTGATCACGTTTGCCTGGGCCTGGTGCTGGAAACCCCCTCGCACGCTACCGTCAACGGCTTCCTCTGCCCTAGCATGAGTGTCCAACTCTACGCCGAAGGTGTAGAGGTAAGCTACCGAGCCCCTCCAGGGAGCACCTGGTTCGCCTACTGCGTCAAACGTGAGGTTCTCCAGCAAACGATTGAAACACTGTTTGGTCAGACACTGAACATACCGCGCAGCGGAACGATCAGTATCAATCTTACCCCTCCCGATAGGCGGCGTCTGGCAATCAGCATCGCAGCGCTGTTCAGTGCTGTTTCTTCATCGAACCTGGAAACTCAGCCGAGACAGATCACTGCTCTGGAGTGTCAACTACTCTACGATTTTGCTCGTGCTGTTGTCCCCACAGGCAAACGCAAGCGGCCAGCGTCTGAGCGACATGCCAGCAACCGCCGTAGACTGATGTCCCTGGCAGAGGACTATCTTCGGGCAAACCTCGCCAAGCCCTTCGTACTGGGAGACTGCGCAACGGCTATAGGCTGTAGCGAACGGATGCTGGAACGCCATTTTCTCGCAATCTACGGAGTGCCTCCGAGCATCTGGTTTCGATGCATGAAATTAAACGCGGTGCGCACGGAGCTGGCCTTTTCCGGGAACAAAGGCACGCGCATCAGCGATGTGGCCACTGCCTGGGGCTTCTCCCACTTCGGCCGCTTCTCGGTTGAGTACCACAAACTCTTTGGTGAAGCGCCGAGCACCACACTAAAAAGTGCACGGTAATAAATTCCTTTTACTCCTATTGGCACGTGCCGATCTCGGTCGAATTGCACCCCCGCAAACGCCTTTTTATACTTGCCGTTCTACCCACCCGCGTGACCAGCCCAACAACCCATGCCGATCGAGCGGTGGCAGATTCGCAATTACAAAAACAACGTTCGGGATTGAGGGGAACACACAAGGTGAACAAAGTGATTTTCAGAGGCCCGTTATTGGCCACGCTGATCGTTGTAGTTGTAGCTATAGCTCTGGCGGTAGCAAAACGCACTGAACTGCATCGACTCCACACCGCCATCACCCTGTTCGATGCCGATCGCATCGTGCACAACTTTTCCCACATGAACGAGGGTTTCCTCAGCGTACCCTTCGAAGCTTCGCCAACGCCCGCACAGCTAAGCTCAAGCCCACAGCCTCTGCCACGTCAATTTTCCTATCGGGGTAGCGACGTCGACACTGAGGCTTTCCTGAGCCGCCGCGCCACCACTGCGCTGTTGGTATTGAAGGACGGTCAAATCACCTTTGAGGACTACTACCTCGGCACCGGCCCCGAAGACCGACGCATTTCCTGGTCGATGAACAAGTCGGTGGTATCGGCGCTGATGGGCATTGTGGTCGATCAGGGCCTGGTGGAGATCAATCGGCCGGTGGATACCTATGTGCCCGAACTGGCGGATTCCGGCTATGCCGGCGTACCCGTTAAGGCGGTGCTGCAAATGTCGTCTGGGGTTACCTGGGATGAGGACTATTCGGCTTTTTACTCCGACATCAATCGTATGGGGCGCGCCATCGCCCTCGGTGGCTCACTGGACGAGATGGCCGCACAAGTCCCTAACGGCGGGCCCGCTGGCGAGCGTTTCCACTATGTATCGATGGATACCCACGTGCTGGCCATGGTGATCCGCAGTGTTACCGGGCGCAGCATGCCCGACCTGCTGCAGGACTGGCTGTGGAACCGCATCGGAGCTGAAGACGGTGGCTACTGGCTCACCGACGGTGACGGCACCGCCTTCGCCCTTGGCGGACTCAATGTGCGCACCCGCGACTACGCCCGTTTCGGCCAACTTTACCTGCAGGAAGGCCAGTGGCAGGGCGAGCAGATTGTACCGCGCGACTGGGTGCTGGAGTCCACGCGTGCCGTATCACCACACGTACAACCGGGCGACGACAAATTTGGCTATGGCTATCAATGGTGGCTAGGACCGCAGGCGCGGCCGGGCGAGTTCATTGCCGTCGGTGTCTACGGCCAGTACATCTACATCAATCGGCCAGCCGGCGTGGTGATTGTGCGCAACGCCGCGGACCGGAGCTTTATGGACGAGACTGGCTCGATGGCCGAGAACGTTGCTTTCTTTCGTACGGTGACTGATAGCCTGTAAGCCACTGACAGAATTTTCGGCCGACCTTGGTCGAATTGCACCCCCGCCGGCACCTTTTTATACTCAACCTTTTACCCATCTCCGGCGATCTATTTATGAGCACACGACTACCACTGGCGGAAAACCCGGCCGGCGCGCCTTTGCGTGCCCTGGCGAAACGCCTGGCTGACAGCAACATCCAACAGTTATTGGCCGACGACCCCGAGCGTGCGCAGCGCTACAGCGCCGAAGGCGCCGGACTAACGCTGGACTACGCCAAGCACTGGCTGGATGACGAGTCGCTGTCAGCACTGCTGGATCTGGCCCGTGCGGCTGGCCTGGAATCGGCCCGAGGCGAGCTGCTCAGTGGTGCGCCGCTCAACAATACCGAGGCACGCCCGGCACTGCATACCCTGCTGCGCGCCACTTCTGCGCCGGCGGGCTGTGAAGACAAGTTCGCCGAAGTGGAAGCAGTCCGTCAGCAGATGCGCCAACTCGTGGAGGCGCTACACAATGGGGAACGGGTAAGCTTCGCCGGTAAAACCTTCACCGACGTGGTGAACATCGGCATCGGCGGCTCTGACCTTGGGCCGCGACTGGTGACCGACGCCCTGCAACCCTGGCAGGGCAAAATCCGCGCCCACTACGTGGCGAATATCGATCCGGCGGATCTCGAACAGACGCTCGCCAGCCTGGACCCCAGCACAACCCTGCTGCTGATCTGCTCCAAGTCCTTCCGCACCGAGGAAACCCGCGTTAACGGCCTGTCCGCCCGGCAGTGGTTGCTGGACGGTGGCGCCACACCGGAGAACGTCGGTGACAACTGCCTGGCGATCACCACCAACCTGGAAGCGGCGGCGCAGTTCGGCATCCCGGCCGAAAATTGCCTGCCCCTGTGGGACTGGGTCGGCGGGCGCTTTTCGGTCTGGTCCGCGATTGGACTGTCCACCGCCATCGCCATTGGCTGGGACGCCTTTCAGGACTTCCTGGGCGGTGCCCGCGCCATGGATGCGCACTTCGCCGAAACACCCCTGGCGGGCAACCTACCCGTGCTGATGAGCTTGCTGGAAGTGTGGTACACCAACTTCCACAACGCAGGGAATCACGTGGTACTCCCCTACAGCCACCAACTCGGCCTGCTACCGGCGTTTATGCAGCAGCTCACCATGGAGAGCAACGGCAAACGCGTGGACTGCGCCGGCCAGGCGCTGGCGGAAAATTCCGCGCCCGTGCTGTGGGGTGAATCGGGTACCCGCGGCCAACACTCCTTCCACCAACACCTGCACCAGGGCACCTGGTTGTGCCCGGTGGATTTCATTCTGCCGCTGACTGCGGATACGTCTTTGCAGGATCAGCAACACCGCCTGGTGGCCCACTGCCTGGCCCAGAGCCGCGCACTGATGATCGGCAGAGATCTGGAGCAATCCCTCGCCTCACTCCGCGAACGCGGTGTGGAGGAAGATCGGGCCATGGAACTGGCGCCTCACCTGGTGATGAGTGGCAACCGGCCCAGCTCCGTGCTGACCATGGACAAACTGACACCGGAAACCCTCGGCGCGCTATTGGCACTGTACGAGCACCGTACTTTTTGCAGTGGCGTGCTCTGGGGGCTGAACTCTTTCGACCAGTGGGGCGTAGAGTTGGGCAAGGATATTGGCGCCCAGGTGCTGGCAATGATGAAAGGCGAAGGGGAGGCAGCCAGCGACCCCGCCACGGATCGCCTGCTGGCGCGGTGGCGGGCTGCCGAAGGGGGCTGAGCGCTGCTCAGCCGTCGATCAATTCGAGTAACTCCTGCGTGCGTTGCTGCATCAAGGCAGCATCGCCGCGACTCTCAACATTCAAACGCACCACCGGCTCGGTATTGGACAGCCGCAGGTTAAAGCGCCAGTCGGGGTACGCCACGCTGAGCCCATCGGTACGGTCGGTGTCGCCGTCGGCGTAACGCTCTGCGGCGCTCGCCAACACGGCAGCGGCATCCTCAACTGAACGATTGATTTCACCCGAACAGGGGAAAGCCGCCATGCGCTCGGCCACTAACGCCGATAAAGGTTTACCACTGGCGCTGATCAAGCCGGTCACCAACAACCAGGGGATCATGCCACTGTCGCAGTAAGCGAAATCGCGGAAGTAGTGGTGGGCGCTCATCTCGCCGCCGTACACCGCGTTTTCCGCCCGCATGCGCTCCTTGATAAAGGCGTGTCCGGTTTTGCTCTGCACGGCTTCGCCGCCGGCATTTTCCACGATGTCGACGGTGTTCCAGGTGAGACGCGGGTCGTGCACGATACGCCCGGGGCCTTTGCTGAGGAAGGCTGCCGCCAGCAAGCCGACCACGTAATAGCCTTCCACAAACTCACCGGTTTCATCGAAGAAAAAGCAGCGGTCGAAGTCGCCGTCCCAGGCGATACCCAGATCCGCATTGTGTTCGCGCACGGCGTCGGCGGTGGGGGCGCGATTTTCTTCCAGCAAGGGGTTGGGTACGCCGTTGGGGAAGTTTCCGTCCGGCTCGTGGTGAACTTTAATGAAGGTAAAGGGCAGGCGGGATTCCAGTTTGTCGATCACATGCCCGGCGCCGCCGTTGCCCGCGTTGACCACGATTTTCAGCGGTTTCAGCGCATCCACGTCCACGTAAGACAACAGGTGGTCGATGTAGGCCTGGGCAGTATCCATCGACTGAACCGTGCCCGGCTGCGCAGCCGGCGCAAAGTCGTTTGCCTCCGCCAGCGCCTTGATATCGAACAACCCGGTGTCGCCGGAAATCGGGCGTGAGCCCTCACGTACGAATTTCATGCCGTTGTAGTCTTTGGGATTGTGGCTCGCGGTTACCGCGATACCGCCATCCATATCGGCATGGTCGGTGGCGAAATAGATTTCCTCGGTGCCGCACATGCCGATGTCATAGACATCGACGCCCTGCTCGGTCAATCCACGGGTCAGCGCCGCTTTGATAGCCTCGCTGCTCAGTCGAATGTCGTGGCCCACCGCCACTTTTTTCGGCTTGATCACTTCCGCATAGGCGCGACCGATACGGTAGGCCACGTCTTCGTTCAGTTGGTCGGGAATGCGGCCGCGAACGTCATAGGCCTTGAAACAGCTCAGTTCTTCCATCGACCCGATCACTCCTCGTACAGATTTTCATAAACATGGTTGGTGGCTTCCACGAAGCCGGGCACGCTGCCACAGTCGAAGCGCTTGCCCTGGAAGCGGTAGGCCATCACGCAGCCCTGTTTGGCCTGGGTGAGCAAGGCATCAGTGAGCTGAATTTCGCCATTTTTGCCTGGTGGTGTATCACGCAGAATTTCGAAGATATCCGGTGTCAGGATGTAACGGCCGATAATGGCCTGATTGCTGGGCGCCTCACCGGCCGGCGGCTTTTCCACCATGTCCTCCACCCGGTACAAACCATCGCGCAGGCTTTCACCGGCGATCACGCCGTATTTGTGCGCTTCCTCCGGTGGCACTTCCTGAATGGCGACAATGGAGCAGCGGAACTGGGCGTAGAGTTTCGCCATCTGGGCCAACACGCCGTCACCCCCGGTATTCAGGCACAGGTCGTCCGACAGCACTACTCCGAAGGGCTGGTTACCCACCAGGGGTTCGCCAGTGAGAATGGCGTGGCCAAGACCGCGCATTTCACGCTGCCGCACCATCGTAAATACACCGCGGTCCAGCACATCGCGAATGCTCTTGAGATAGCTTTCCTTGCCGCTACCGGAGATTTGATGCTCCAGTTCGTAGCTGATGTCGAAGTGGTCAGCGATGGAGCGCTTGCCGCGACCGGTGACGAAACAACAGGTATTCATGCCCGCATCGAGCGCCTCTTCCACCCCGTACTGCACCAGCGGCTTGTTCACTACCGGCAGCATCTCTTTCGGCATGCTCTTGGTGGCGGGTAAAAAGCGGGTGCCGTAGCCGGCAACAGGGAACAGACACTTCTCGATCATGGGCAGTACTCCTCAGGTTTTGACTTCACTCCGCCCATACACATCTTCGAAACGCACGATGTCGTCCTCGCCCAGATAGGCGCCAGACTGCACTTCAATAAGATCCAGGGGGATTTTGCCGGGGTTAGACAAGCGATGCTTGTGCCCCAGCGGAATATAGGTGGATTCGTCCTCGCGCAGCATGAACACACGCTCTTCGCAGGTTACCTCGGCAGTGCCACTGACCACGATCCAGTGTTCCGCGCGGTGGTGATGCATTTGCAACGACAGGGTCTGGCCGGGATTCACCACAATGCGTTTCACCTGGAAGCGCTCGGCAGTAATCAGCGATTCATAGCTGCCCCAGGGACGATAAACCCGGCGGTGTAGTTTGGCTTCACTGCGGTCGCTGGCCTTCAGCGCACTGACCAGGTTTTTCACATCCTGCACGCGGTTTTTGTCCGCCACCAACACCGCATCCGCGGTTTCCACCACGACAATATTCTCCACGCCGCTGGCTGCCACGAGGCGACCTTCGCTGCGGAAATAACTGTCGCGGCAATTATCCAGCAGCACGTCGCCGTCCAGCACATTGCCTTCGCCATCCTGGTCGCCCACTTCCCACAGGGCAGACCAGGCGCCCACATCGGACCAGCCGCAATCGAGCGGGATCACTGCACCGCGCTGGGTTTTTTCCATCACGGCGTAGTCGATGCTGTCGGAGGGGCAGGCAGAAAACGCTTCGCGGTCCAGACGGACGAAATCCAGATCAGAGGCAGCACCATCGAGCGCCGCTCGGCAGGCAGCCAGAATCTCGGGTTGATACTGTTCCAGCTCTTCCAGGTAAGCGGCGGCGCCCAACAGGAACATACCGCTGTTCCACACATAGTCTCCGGAAGCGAGGTAGGATTCCGCCGTCGCCAGATCCGGCTTTTCGACGAACTGTTCCAGTTTGTACAGCGCATCGTCCAGCGCAGCACCTCGGCGGATGTAGCCGTAGCCGGTTTCCGGACGGGTGGGCACCACGCCAAAGGTAGCCAGGTTGCCCTGCTCGGCTCCTGGCAGGGCTGCCCGTACGGCGTCGGTGAAGGCGGTCACATTCTGGATCAGGTGATCAGCTGGTAATACCAGCAGTACCGCCTCAGGGTCGCGCGCTACGGCCTGCAGAGCCGCCACTGCCACCGCCGGTGCGGTATTGCGCCCTACCGGCTCGAGTACGATGCCCGCACCCTCGATACCCAGCTCGCGGAGCTGCTCCGCAACCATGAAACGATGGTCTTCACTACAAACTACCAGCGGGGCTGACGCGTCGAGCTCGTCGAGCCGGCGCAGCGTGTCCTGTAGCATGGACAAATCGCCCGCCAACGGCAGAAATTGCTTGGGATGTCCTTCGCGGGAGACCGGCCACAGCCGGCTGCCAACGCCGCCGGAAAGGAGTACGGGTATGAGCATCGTGGTTCCTGTTGTAATTTTGCTTGCGGGCGGGGTGCCTCTGGGGGCATTCGTGATCCCATGTTAGCGAATAGGGCCGATAATGCCTAGCCGTGGTCCGCGCCCAGGGGGAGCAAGGCGGCAAGCAAGTGTGTAAAATAGGCGCCCTGATTCTCTCTCCCACTCACTGACTCGGAATATTTCACCGCCATGACAGCGAAACACGCCTACGACAGGACAGAACTGATTGCCTGCGGGTACGGCGAATTATTCGGCGAGGGCAATGCTCGCTTACCTGTGGACAACATGCTGATGATGGACCGCATCACCCACATCAGCTCCGAGGGCGGCCAGTACGGCAAGGGCGAAATTATTGCCGAGCTGGATATCGACCCCAAGCTGTGGTTTTTCGACTGCCATTTCCCGACTGACCCGGTCATGCCCGGTTGTCTGGGCCTGGACGCCATGTGGCAGCTGGTGGGATTTTTCCTGGGCTGGCGCGGCAACCCCGGTCGCGGGCGCGCCCTGGGGTGTGGCGAGGTGAAATTTACCGGCCAGGTACTGCCCACAGCGCAGAAAGTAACCTATAACATCCAGATGAAACGCGTGATTGAGCGCAAACTGGTCATGGGCATCGCCGATGGCGCCCTGAGTGTGGACGGCAAGGAAATCTACACCGCGGCTGACCTGCGCGTAGGTCTGTTCCAATCCACGGAGTCGTTTTAAGCATGAGCAAGCGAGTTGTCATCACCGGCATGGGCATCGTGTCCTGCCTGGGTAACGATGTCGAAGCCGTCACCGAGTCCCTGCGCGAGGGCCGCTCCGGCATCAAAACTTTTCAGCAGCATATCGACGCCGGCATGCGCTCGCACATCGCGGGCGTACCTGAAATCGACACCACCGAACTGATCGATCGCAAGCAGCGCCGCTTTATGGGCGATGCGGCTGCCTTCGCCTACGTTGCCATGCAACAGGCCATTGCCGATGCCGGACTGGAAGAAGACCAGATATCCAACGTGCGTACCGGCATCATCGCCGGTTCCGGTGGTGCGTCCTCCGCCAGCCAGACCGAAGCGGCCGACATCCTGCGGGAAAAAGGCCTGCGCCGCGTGGGGCCTTACCGTGTTACGCAAACGATGGGCAGCACGGTCTCGGCTTGCCTGGCCACCCCCTTCAAGATCAAGGGGGTGAACTACTCCATCAGCTCCGCCTGTTCCACCAGTGCCCACTGCATCGGCTCAGCCATGGAACAAATCCAGATGGGCAAGCAGGACATGGTGTTCGCCGGCGGCGGTGAAGAACTGCACTGGACCCTGTCCAGCCTGTTCGACGCCATGGGCGCGCTGTCCACCAAATACAACGAGACGCCGGAAAAAGCCTCCCGCGCCTACGATGCCGACCGCGATGGCTTTGTGATCGCCGGTGGCGGCGGCATGCTGGTAGTGGAGGAACTGGAACACGCCCTGGCCCGCGGCGCGAAAATTTACGCCGAACTGGTGGGCTACGGCGCCACCTCCGACGGCTACGACATGGTCGCCCCCTCTGGCGAAGGCGCGGTGCGCTGCATGCAGCAGGCGCTGGCCACGGTGGACGGCGATATCGATTACATCAATGCGCACGGCACCAGCACACCGGCGGGGGATATTCAGGAACTGAAAGCGGTGAAAACCGCCTTTGAGGGCCGCGCCATTCCGGTGGTTGGCTCCACCAAGTCCCTGTCGGGCCATTCCCTTGGTGCCGCTGGCGTGCAGGAAGCGATTTACGCCCTGCTGATGCAACAAGAAGGCTTTATCGCCGCCTCAGCCAACATCGAAAACCTGGACCCGGAAGCGGAAGGTATGCCGGTCGCTGTGGAGCGTCAGGACGGCGTGGATCTGCAGCGCGTCATGTCCAACAGCTTTGGCTTCGGCGGTACCAACGCGTCGCTGGTATTCCAGAAGTACGCCTGATCGCGCGGGGCCTCAAGGCCCCGCCAGTTCGTCCAGCAATATCACCTGCACACGATCGCCCTGAGCGAAAGTCTCTCCGGGCGGCACGATCACCAGCGCATTCGACGCACTGAGCGAGCTCAATACCCCCGAGCTCTGTGTGCGAAAGCGCTGGGCAACCAACTCTCCGTTTTCCAGCTCGACAGTCACACGCAGGTATTCCTGCCGCGTACCAGCACGCGGGAAATCAAACCCGGCCACCGCCGGCACCGCCAGTGGTTCAACATCCGCTACACCCAGGCGACGTAATATCCACGGGCGCACCACCAGGCAGAAAGTAACGAACACCGACACCGGATTTCCCGGCAATCCAAAAAACGGGGTGCCGCCGAGATGACCGAAGGCGAGTGGCTTGCCCGGCTTCATCGCCAGCTTCCATAGGGTCAGGGCGCCCAGGGATTCGACGGTATGCTTGACGTGATCTTCCTCGCCCACCGACACGCCACCTGAAGTGATGACAAGGTCGCTCTGTTGTGCAGCTGTGCGCAGGGCCCTGGCGGTGACATCTGCATCATCTGCCACGATACCGCCGTCGATCACTTCACAACCCAATCCGCGCAACAAGCCACCCAGGGTGTAGCGGTTGGAGTTATATAACTGGCCGCCGTGGGCCAGGCCGTCTCCCGGTTCGCGCAACTCGTCCCCTGTCGACAACACGGTAACGCGCAGGGCCTTGGCGACAGGCGCAGTACTGAGCCCCAATGATGCCAGCAACCCCAAATCCTGCGGGCGCAAACGCCGCCCCGCCGCGAGTACCGTGGCGCCTTTGGCGATGTCCTGTCCGCGCGGGCGGATATTGTCACCAACACTGACATCCGCGTTGATGGTGAGCAGGCCGTCGCGCACTTCACAGTCTTCCTGCATCACCACCGCATCGGCGCCGGGGGGGACCGGTGCGCCGGTAAAGATGCGTGCTGCGCTGTCGGGCGCGAGTGGCTCGGGCCACTGCCCGGCCGCGACACGCTGGGAAATCGGCAATGGCTGTGTGGCCTGATCCGCCCGCAGGGCATAGCCGTCCATCGCACTGTTATCGCTGGCCGGCACATCGAGAGGCGAGGTGATCGCCTCGCTCAACACCCGGCCGTCACATTGGGCCAGGGGCAGGGATTCGGAAGCCCACTCCCCCGAGATGCCATCCAGCACCTGTTGCAAGGCCTGAGCAACGGGGGTCAGGGTAGTCACGATTGCTCGCGCGTGTTCAGCACACCCACAAAATTGCAGGGCCGGAAGGTGCTGTCGAGTTGCTCGCGAATCACCCCTTCCCAGGCAGTGCGGCAGGCGCCGGTGGAGCCCGGCATACAGAACACCACCGTGTTGTTGGCGAATCCCGCCACGGCGCGGGATTGAATAGTGGAACTGCCAATCTCCTGCAGCGACAGGGCGCGAAACACTTCGCCAAAACCATCGATGGTTTTGTCGAACAGCGGCAGCACCGCCTCCGGGGTGGAGTCGCGGCCGGAAAAGCCTGTGCCGCCTGTTACCAGCACCGCATCGATCACCGGCTCGGCAATCCAGCGCGACAGCACCGCCCGGATGCGGTAGATATCGTCGGGCACAATCACCTGCTCGGCACAGTGATGCCCGGCGATCTGAAGAGCCTCCACCAGATACCGCCCCGAGGTATCGGTTTCGGGGGTACGGGTGTCAGAAACGGTGAGCACAGCCACTTGCAGGGCGCGCGGGGTGTCGTCGGTGGCTTTCGCCATGGTGGAAATTCCTCTGAAAAATGGGCCGGTCAGGCGAAGTATTCGCGGACCAGCGCCGGCACACACTGGCGCCAGGCCACTTGCTTGATGGCAAAGTTGTCGCGGATGCGGCTGCAATCGAGCACCCGGCTCAGCGTGCTGTCGCCTTCAGTGCGCGCGAGGCTGACCGCATCGTTGTCGAGTTGGGCGTACTGTGAGGCACTGGCCAGCAACACTTCTGCAAACTCAAAGCAGGAGGTGGGCTCGGCGCTGCAGTAGTGATAGATGCCCCAGTTGTCGATACCGGTGCTGAACTGGTCGAGCAGGCCGGAAACCACACGGGCCGCATCCCTTGCCGAGACCGGGGCTCCGCGCTCGCGATTACCCAGCGTCAAAGGCTCACCCTCGCGCAGGCCTTCCAGAATGCGCGTCATGGTGTTGGCACCGGTAGCGCCGAACACCGGACCCAGCCGCAGTATCAGGTGCTGCTCGCATTTGTCCCGCACCGCACCTTCCGCCGCCAGCAACAATTCACCTACGGACTCGCTGCTGTCGGGGTAGTCCTCTTCGCTGTAGGCCCGCTCGCTCTCACCGGAGAACACGCGGGCAGAAGACAGGAAAAACAGGCTGCGGTCATCCACCTGGCAAACCCGCGCCAGCCAGTGTGTGCGGTCGATATCGGCATCGTGCAGTCGAACTCCGCCGTCAACGGCCGCCTGGATGCGGGTATCCACCACGAAATCACAGTCTGCGCGGCGCAGTGCCTTTTTCAGGCGGCGTTCACTTTTCCAGCGGCAATCAGAGCGCGGCAGCGCCACTACATCGTCGCCACGCAGCCGCATATGGCTTTCCAGCCGCTGCCCCACGGGAGTATCTGATCCAATGATAAGTGCCCTGGTCATGGGGTCTGATTTGCGCGCCGTTTTACTGTTTCAAAGAGAGCAATTCTAACCGGGCCATGCGGGCGACGAAAGGGACCGAGCACCTGAAGTGCGACAACGTGCCGCATTGGGCGGAGCTACCACGCCGCTTAAAATATTGCGCCTTTTCAAATTCATACAGCATTCCATTACTGACAGCGCACTGTTCGGGAGCCCCCATGCGAAGCAATACCTCTCTTCCTGTGCTGATGGCCAGCACCCTTTTGGCCATCCCATCACAGGCCAGCGAACTGCCCCGAGACGGCGAGAATATGGAAACCGTCGTGGTCACCGGCACCCGCGAGGCGCGCAATGTGATGGATGTTCCGGAGGCCATCCAGGCCTTCGACCAGGCGCAGATTGAGGCGGTCTCACCATCACACCCCAGTGAAATCCTCAACCGCGCCGCCGGCGTGCATGTGAACAATCTGGGCGGCGAGGGCCATATGACCGCTATCCGCCAACCCATTACTACCCGCGGGGTGTATCTGTTCCTGGAAGACGGCGTACCGGTGAGACCCACCGGCTTCTTTAACCACAATGCGCTTTACGAAGTGAATATCCCCCAGAGTGGCCGCCTGGAAGTGACCAAAGGGCCCGGCTCGGCACTGTACGGCAGCGACGCCATCGGCGGCATTATCAACGCCATCAGCAAGCCGCCACCGGCCAGCACCGAGGCCATGCTCAACCTCGAGGCCGGTTCCTACGGCTGGGGGCGCGCCCTGATCTCCGCCGGGGGCACCGTGGGCCAACACGGCGTGGAACTCAACCTGAACCTCACCGATAACGAAGGCTTCCGCGATGCAGGCGACTACAGCCGCGTGTCCTTCACGGGCCGCTGGGACTACGCCGTCAGCGACACCCTGCGCATTAAAACCGTGTGGTCTTACACCGAAGTGGACCAGAGCGGCATTTCCGGGCTGGAGGAAGACGACTACCACCATCACGTGGAATTCAATGAGTTTCACGGTGACACCGCATTCCGCGACGTGCAGGCGCTGGTGGCCTCCTCAGAGTTTGCCTGGACCCTGGACGAACAGCGCCTGCTGACCCTGACCCCGTACGTGCGCGACAACAGCACCAACATGGCGCCTTCGTGGATGGTTACCTACGACCCCAATACCCGCGAGAGCGAGTTCAGCTCCATCGGCATGCTGGGTAAATACCGCCACATCGCCAGTGATCGCCTGCAGTGGATCGCCGGTATCGACCTGGACTACACCCCCTCTGACTACCGGGAGGAGGCTGTCAGCCACAGCATTGACGGCGACATTTACACCGGATTTTCACCGCTGGGCGTGCTCAACTACGAGTACGAAGCTACTCAAACCTCGGTATCACCTTACTTCCAGGTGGAGTACCGCATCACCGATAACCTGATTGCCAGCCTCGGCGGCCGCTATGACTACTTCGACATCGACTACGACAACCAGCTACCTGACGACTACCCTACCTCGGTATTCATCCCACAGCTCGGTCGTCCGGTCACACACTACCGCGCCGACGACCAGTCCGTGAGCTTCGACCAGTTCAGCCCCAAAGTGGGCCTGGTTTACCAGTTCAATGACGAACACGCCGCTTACGCCAACTATCGCCACGCCTTCTCCATTCCGTCGGTAGGCACCCTGTTCCGCTCCGGCACCACCGGCAACACTGAGTCGCTGGAACCGATCAAGGCCGACAGTTATGAATTGGGCTTGCGCGGCAACGTTGCGCCCTGGCTGCGCTACGATCTGGCGCTGTATCACATGGCCATCACCGACGACATCATCAGCGTGGTCAACGGCTTCCAGCGCAACGTTTACAACGCGGGTGAAACTGACCACAGCGGCATCGAGATCGCCTTGAGCGGCAGCTTCGAGTCCGGACTGGCTTACGCCTTTGCCTACACGCACACCGACCAGACCTACAAGGGCTTCTCCTACACCTGCTGCTTCCCCTCACAGAACGTGGACGTGAGCGGCAACGATGTGGGCAAGGCACCGGAGAGTATCGCCAACGTCACGCTGGCCTACGTACCCCCGGCGCTGCCTGCCCTGCGGATGGAACTGGAGTGGGAGCACCTCGGCGAGTACTACACCGATGAAACCAATACCTCCACCTACGACGGCCACGACCTGCTGAATCTACGCGCCAGCTACGACCTGAGCGCGGCACTGGAGTTGTACGCCCGCGTGCAAAACCTGGCGGACGAGCGCTACTCGACCTACACATCCAACCAGGTCGGCGACCCGGACATCAGCTACCGTCCGGGGCTGCCGCGCGCAGCCTTCGCCGGATTCCGCTACAACTTCTAAGGCAGCAACATTATGGCCACCACCAAAGCCCGCGCCATCCAGTTCGCCCGCCGCAGCCATCTGGTGCTGGCCTGGTGCGCCCTGATCGCGCTGTGCCTGTTCATCCTGTCCGCCCTGACCCACCCGCTGATGGTGTGGACCGGCCCTCAGGCCGCGCGCTTCTTCCCGCCCACACTCACCGTGTCGGCGGACAGTGTTAGCGGACTGCTCGATGCGTCACGCGCGCTTCCCCAGGGAGCGGGCATGCAGGTCGGCAAGGTCGTGCCCAGCGAATCGGGCCCACTGTTTCAGGTAACGCGCAATAGCAGCGAGCCGCGCGAATATTATGCACTGGATGACACCGGCACGGCCCTGGCAGACCAGGACCGCGAGCAGGCCATCTGGCTGGCGCGCTATTACAGCGGCAGCACCGCGCCGGTGGCCTCCACCCGCTTCGTCGACAGCTTTTCGGCGGAGTACCCCTGGGTCAATCGCCTGCTGCCCGTGTACGAGGTGCGTTTTGACACGCCCGACGACCTGACCCTTTTTGTCCACACCGAAACCAGCGCCCTGGGCAGTATCAACAACAACTGGAAGCGGGGCCTGCAAACCGTATTCCAGTGGTTCCACACCTGGTCCTGGCTGGATGACTTTCCAACCCTGCGGGTGCTTGTTGTGGCCATCCTGCTGCTGAGCTTGTTGAGCATGTTGATCGGTGGCGGCGTGCTGCTGGCCCTGTTGCGCAGACGCAGTAAACCCACAACACTGCGGCGCCTGCATCGCGGGTTGGCGTGGGGAGTTGCCCTGCCGCTGGCGGGATTGTTGATCAGTGCGACGTATCACCTGTTCCAGGCCGAATATGGCCCTGCCCCCTCGGGGATGCGGCTGTCCCCGGCGCTGCCACTGGCGCAGCTTCCTGAAGCGGGTGGCGACCACCCATCATTACTGTCAGGCCGCGAACTGAACAGTTTGAGCTTGCTCGCGCCCGAGGGGCGCTGGCTGGTGAGAGCCAGCCTGGCCCAGCGCGATGCGAAGCCTGCAACCGGCGGCCCACACGCCCACCACGTGCAGTCGCTGGCCGCGCGCGAACGACGCTTTGATGGTTTGCCGAGTGAACGCGGCGCGGTGTTTATCGATCTGATGACGGGACAAAGGTCGGCCTTGAATGATCGCGACCTCGCCCTGCAGTTGGCCAGTGAATTCCTGGGCCTGGAAGAAAATGCTGCACTGTCTGCCCATCTGATCACGCACTTCGGCGGCGGCTACGACTTTCGCAACAAACGTTTGCCGGTGTGGCGCGTGGATCACGGCAGCGACACAGTCTTCATCGACCCGGTGACTGGCATCCTCGTGGAACAAATTAATGCTTTGCAGCAAGCGGAGCGCCTGTCTTTCTCTCTGCTACACAAGTGGAACATGTTGGTACCACTGCTCGGCCGCACCGGTCGCGACGTTGTGGTGGTGGTATTCCTGCTGATACTCGCCGGCTTCGCCGGCATGGGTTTCGCATTGCGCAGGCGCTAAAAAAATCGGGGGCCGAAGCCCCCGAAAATGCCTCACTCAATCCGGTCTGATCAGAACGCCACCTGCAGGCTGAGCCAGTAGTTACGGCTTGGCGCCATCACGTTGTAGTGGTCGGTGAACTGCACCTCATCGGAATCCGCCTCATAGATTCCATCGCCGTTCAGGTCGACAAAATCGGTGTCATACGTGGTGAAATCTTCGTCCAGCAAGTTGTTCACCCGGCCGGTGAGGGTGATGTTGCTGGTGATGGCATAGCGCACGCCCAGGTTCCACAGGTCGTAGTTCTCGTAGTACTGCGCCTGGTCCAGTACATCGTTCCAGCCGCGGTAACGGTCGGAGCGAAGCTCGCCCTGCAGCGACAGTGTCAGGCTGTCCAGCACCTGCCAGTCCAGGGTGACGTTGGCCATGTGTTCGGCGGTATTGGTCAGGGGCTCCCCTTCGTTCGAGCCACTCTTTTGTTCACTGTCGGTCCAGGTGTAGTTGGCATTCAGGGTCCACGCAGGGCTGATCAGATAGCGCCCGGCCATTTCAATACCCTGTACGTCCACCTCATCAATGTTGATCTTCTGGCTGTACGTGCTGTAGCCGAGGTCACCATAGCTGCCGAGGTTTACGCAGGGTCGCGCACCGCCTGTGGTTTCACAACTGAACACCGTGTCACCGCGGGCAATTTTGTCCTCGAACTGGGTGTTGAAGTAGGTGACGTTGAATCGGTGACCGTCGGCACCATCCCAGTACAGCGCTACTTCGCTGTTCACGCTGGTTTCCGGCTCCAGGTCCGGATTGCCGGCGAAGGGCGAGGTGCCCTGGCCGCCGAATCCGGTGATACCGTCGTAGAGGTCGGTGGTCTGCGGCGTCTTGTAGCCTGTTGATACACCACCCTTAACGGTCCAGGTACTGTTCAGGCTGTAAACACCGTACAGGCGCGGTGATACGTGACTGCCAAACACATCGTGATCGTCATAGCGCACACCGGCAGTCAGCGTGAAGGGATCCACCGGGGTCCAGCTATCCTCAACAAACAGCGAGTACATTTTCTGTTCCTGCACACCACCGGGCTGGTCGCTCTCCATACCGAACACACCATCTACCAGCTCACCATCAATCATCTGGCCACCAACCACCAGCATGTGACGGCCAAAGGCCTCCAATGGAATGTTCAGGTTGGCGTCGAGGGTGTACTGGCTGCTGTCGAGCGGGCGCGCGGGGCGCGGCAGGAAGGTGCTTTCAGCCAGTGCCTTGCGCTCCTCCTCGCTCATGCCGGCGTAAGCACCGGTGGCGTAGTACATTTCCGCCAGGTGCTGGCGCTCCGACACCGTCAACGGCAGTGTACGACCATCGTTGGCCGTATCTACATAAGACAGCGCTATGTAGCTGGTGCCGAAGTCCCAATTACCCTCATGGCTCACCGACCACCACTCGCGGGAAAACTCCTGATCGGCGGCGTAACCGGCTCGCGGGTTCAAAGCGCCACGGCGCTCCTGCCACAGGGCTTCGATATTGTCTTTGGTTCCCAGTGGATAGCTGAGCTGCCCGGACTCGGGGTCTACGAACGGCGTGTTGTCGTAAATCTGGGTAGAGTTGTCGTAGTCTGCGCGAATGGTGTTACGTTCATTCGGCGTCCAGGTCAGGGTGGCGCCGTACTCTTCCATCTCGCTTTCAACGGTTTTGCCGCCGCCACCAAAGCCGACACTGCGGTAGTGCAGATCCCCATTGGGATCCACCGCGGGCTCCAGTTCGGGGGACGAGGGGTCGGACTCGTAGTAGGTGCCACGGATACCCAAGGCCAGCGTGTCCTTGATCAGCGGGCCGGCGGCGGTGAAATCAAACTGCCTGTCGTCACCGAAGTCACTGTTTTCCTGCACCGTACCGTTCATGCTGACGCTGCCATACCAGCGGTCCGTTACTTTTTTGGTGATGATATTGATCACACCACCCATTGCATCGGCGCCGTAGAGGGTGGAAGCCGGGCCGCGCACCACTTCGATCCGCTCGATCGCCTCAGCCGGCGGCATGTGGCCGAAGGCATTACCACCAAAGTTGTTTGGATAAATGTCGCCGTGATTGTTTTGACGCTTGCCGTCGATCAGGTAGAGGGTGTACTCGCCCGTCAGGCCGCGCATGCTGACGCTGCCCTGCCCGGTCTTGTCGCGGGTGGTGCCGATATCGATCCCTTCCTGGTAGCGCAGCATATCCAGCAGATTGACGTGGGGGCGGCTGAGAATTTCTGCCTGGGAGATGACCGAGATGCTGGCCGGTGCTTCGGTGATTTTCTGTTCGAAGCGGCTGGCGGTTACCACAACCTCTTCAAACTGTTTTGGCTCTGTTGCCTCAGCGCCCAGCGCCAGCTCACAGACACTCGCAGAAATTGCCGCAGCCAATAGCCCGCGACGTTGAATTGATTTTTTCACCACATCCCCCAGAGTTGATACAAAAACAAATCAGAATGCGAATTATTATTATTAATAAATAAAAAATCCAGTCCTTTCTTTGATCACACGGGATTGCGTGGGCGGTACAACGAAAAAACCCTGCCGTAGCAGGGTTTTCAGGGTCGACATCTTGTCACCCGTAAGAGTGACCGCTGGATTCAGAACGGAATATCGTCGTCGAAATCATTGAAGTCGGCGGGTGCAGCACCTTGTTGTTGAGGGCGACCGCCCGCCGCGGCCTGGGGTGCCGCCTGCTGCGGTGCACCACCACTGGGTTGCGAGTGACCACCCTGATCGTAGCTCTGGTCGTAACCGCCGCCCTGGCCGCCACCGCGGCTGTCCAGCATTTGCATCTCACTGGCCACCACCTCGGTGGTGTAACGGTCCTGCCCGTCCTGCCCCTGCCATTTGCGCGTGCGCAGGGCACCTTCCACGTAAACTTTGGAGCCTTTGCGCAGATATTCACCGGCAATCTCCGCCAGGCGATTGAAAAACACCACCCGGTGCCACTCAGTGCGCTCCTGCTGCTGACCAGTGTTTTTGTCTTTCCAGGTCTCCGAGGTAGCCAGCGACACATTGGTGATGGCAGCGCCGGCCTGCGAATAGCGGGTTTCTGGATCGTTGCCCAGGTTGCCGACCAGAATTACTTTGTTCACGCCCCGTGACGCCATGATTATTCCTCTATTTGGGCTGATATTGCCGAGCTGGCAGGCTCCGAACTATAGCAATCCCACCCTCTAATTGCGACTACAGGAGCGCTCAGATAGGATCAGATTCAGCCCCAGGAACAACTGACTGGGCGGCCACGCGGGGAGCATTAAACCGGGCTGTTCTCCGGCGGCGGCGCGACCTGGGGAACCGGCAGGGCAAACGCCAGCCAGACCACGAGCAGCGCCAGACACAGGCCCGCGAGCGAGGCTGGCCCGAACACCTGCAATACCCATCCCCCCAGGGCCCCACCAGCGAAGGCACCCATGAACTGGCAGGTGGAATAGACCCCCAGTGCCGTTCCCCGACCACCGGGAAATACCGTCCTGCTAACCAGGGAAGGCAGCGTCGCCTCCAAATAGTTAAAGCCGACAAAGAACAGCCAGAGGGCGAGATACCACCACAGCGTACCCTGCGCGAAGCCAATCATGGCGAGCGCCACCACCAGCGCAGCGATCCCGGTGGCGAACATCTGCCGGATGCGGCCATAGCGTTCCGCCTGTCGCATCAGAGGCACCATGCCCAGCAGCGACAACAGCACCACCGGCAGATACACCTGCCAGTGACGGGAGCGATCGATCCCCAGGCCACCTTCCAGCAGTTCGGGGATGAGCAGGAAGCTCGCCATCAACACAAAGTGCAGGACAAATACGCCGGCATTCAAGCGCCGTAGCCCGCTGTGATTCAAACTACGCAGCAGCAACCGGCCACGGGTACCGGCGTCGCCGTATTCCACCTGTGGCGCCGGCGGTGTGGGCACCACCAGCGAGACGATAGCAATGCCGCCAAGGGCCAGCACTGCAGTCAGGCCAAACACGCTTGCCAGGCCACCCTGCGCCGCCACTGCGGGCCCGAGCACAAGAGAGACGGCGAAGGACATACCAATACTGGCACCCACCAGGGCCATGGCCTTGGTACGTTGCTCGTCGCGCGTCAGGTCGGCAACCAGGGCCATCAGGCTACCGGCGATGGCTCCCGCACCCTGCAGGGCACGGCCAATCACGATACCAGTTACGGAGTCGGCCATCGCCGCAAGCACCGAGCCGGCGGCGAACAATAACAGCCCCCCGACAATCACCGGCTTGCGGCCAATACGGTCTGACAGCATCCCGAGCGGAACCTGCATCAACGCCTGGGTAAGGCCGTAAATACCGAGGGCCAGGCCGATCAGTGCCGGGCTGGCGCCAGGCATATCCGTGGCGTACAGTGCCAACAGCGGCAACACCATGAACAGGCCCAGCATGCGAAAGCTGTACAGGGTCGCGAGCGAGGCAGTGGCGCGTCGCTCCAGGCTGGTCATGGGGTTGCGGGTAATCATGGAGGCTCCGTTCGGGGGCCTCATTCTACCCGTGCCCGCCGCACTGAACCAGCCAGCCACAGGCTTCACCGCCCTAGCCCGCCAGAGTCAGGGGCAAGGAAATTTGGCCCCAAGAGCTTTCGCCACATATAATTTCGGGTTCACTCGCTGTTTCATCATTTGCGGTCAAAGCATGGACACCATCCACGTACGCGGGGCGCGCACCCACAACCTCAAAAACATCGACCTGGATATCCCCCGGGACAAACTGGTGGTGATCACCGGCCTGTCCGGGTCCGGGAAGTCATCGCTGGCATTTGACACCCTCTATGCCGAGGGCCAGCGGCGCTACGTGGAATCCCTGTCCACTTACGCCCGGCAGTTCCTGTCGATGATGGAAAAGCCCGACGTGGACCATATCGAAGGCCTGTCGCCGGCGATTTCCATCGAGCAGAAGTCCACCTCGCACAACCCACGCTCTACCGTGGGCACCATTACCGAAATTTACGATTACCTGCGCCTGCTGTTCGCCCGGGTCGGTGAGCCGCGCTGCCCCGACCACGGCGTCAATCTCCAGGCCCAAACGGTCAGCCAGATGGTGGATGCCGTGCTGGCGCTACCCGAGGGCAGCAAACTGATGCTGCTCGCGCCCGTAGTCCGGGAACGCAAGGGTGAACACCTCCATGTGTTCGAAGAACTGCGCGCCGCCGGTTTCGTTCGCGCACGCATCGACGGTGTAGTGACTGACCTCGACGATGTACCGGACCTGGAGAAAAACAAGAAGCACCGCATCGAAGTAGTGGTAGACCGCTTCAAGGTGCGCGAGGACTTGAAACTGCGCCTGGCGGAATCCTTCGAGACCGCCCTGGGCCTTACTGACGGCCTGGCTTCGGTCAGTTACATGGATGGCGACGGCGAGGACATGATGTTCTCCGCGCGCTTCGCCTGCCCCGAGTGCGGCCACAGTATCGATGAACTGGAGCCCCGCCTGTTCTCCTTCAATAACCCGGCGGGTGCCTGCAGCGCTTGCGACGGCCTGGGTGTGAAGCAGTACTTTGATGCGGACCGTATCGTGCTGCACCCCGAAGCCAGCCTGGCTGAAGGTGCCATTCGCGGCTGGGACCGGCGCAATGTGTATTACTTCCACATGCTCACCTCGCTGGCTGAGCACTGTGGCTTCGACATCGACACGCCCTTCAAAAAGCTCAAGAAGAAGCATCGCGAAATCATCCTCCACGGCAGCGGCAAAGAGGATATCGCCTTCAGTTACATCAACGATCGCGGCGATGTCTTCAAACGGAAGCACCCATTCGAAGGCATCATTCCCAACATGGAACGGCGCTATCGGGACACCGATTCGCAGTCGGTGCGCGAAGACCTGGCCAAGTTCCTCGCTACCCAGTCCTGCCCCGATTGCGGCGGCACGCGCTTGCGTCGGGATGCCCGGCATGTATTTGTGGACGAGCGCACCCTGCCCAGCATCACCTCACTACCGGTCGGCGAGGCACAACTCTACTTTGAGCAACTGGCGCTGAAAGGTCGCCAGGGGGAGATCGCCGACAAGATCCTCAAAGAGTTGCGCGCCCGCTACCGCTTCCTGGTGGATGTGGGCCTCAATTACCTGACCCTGAATCGCAGTGCCGAAACCCTGTCTGGCGGCGAAGCACAGCGTATCCGGCTCGCCTCCCAGATCGGCGCCGGACTGGTGGGCGTGATGTACATCCTCGACGAACCGAGCATCGGCCTGCACCAGCGAGACAATGAGCGCCTGTTAAATACCCTCACCCACCTGCGCGATCTGGGCAACACGGTGCTGGTGGTAGAGCACGATGAAGACGCCATTCGAATGGCCGACCACATCATCGATATCGGCCCCGGAGCGGGCGTACACGGCGGCGAAATCGTCGCCCAGGGTCCGCTGAAGGCCATCACTGGCAACAAGGATTCCCTCACCGGCGCCTATCTGTCAGGCCGCCGCAATATCGAGATACCCGCGCAGCGCACGGTGAACGATCCGAAGCGGCAGTTGCGATTACTGGGCGCCAGTGGCAACAATCTCCAGTCCGTTGACCTTAACATTCCGGTAGGCTTGTTAACTTGCGTAACGGGCGTATCGGGCTCCGGCAAGTCCACGCTGGTAAACGCCACCCTCTACCCCATTGCCGCCACCGCATTAAACGGCGCGACCACGTTAAACCCGGCAGCGCACAAAAAAGTGGAAGGGCTGGACCTGATCGACAAGTGTATCGATATCGACCAGAGCCCCATCGGCCGCACACCACGCTCCAACCCCGCCACTTACACCGGCATCTTTACGCCGGTGCGCGAACTGTTTGCCGGTACTCAGGAAGCACGCAGTCGGGGCTACAAACCCGGTCGCTTCAGCTTCAACGTGAAGGGCGGTCGCTGCGAGGCCTGCCAGGGCGACGGCGTTACCAAGGTGGAGATGCACTTCCTGCCCGATATCTACGTGCCCTGCGACGTTTGCAAAGGCAAACGCTACAACCGCGAAACGCTGGAGATTCGCTACAAGGGTAAAAATATCCACGAGGTACTGGATTTAACGGTAGAGGATGCACTGGAATTCTTCAGTGCTGTACCCGCCATTGCCCGCAAATTGCAGACACTGATGGACGTGGGGCTGTCGTACATTCGCCTCGGGCAGGCAGCTACCACCCTGTCGGGTGGTGAAGCGCAACGAGTGAAGCTGTCTCGCGAACTGTCCAAGCGCGATACCGGCAGCACCCTGTACATCCTCGATGAACCCACCACCGGCCTGCACTTTGAGGACATTCAGCAACTGCTGCACGTGCTTCACCGCCTGCGCGACCACGGCAATACCGTGGTGATCATCGAACACAACCTGGATGTGATCAAAACCGCAGACTGGATTGTGGACCTTGGGCCTGAAGGCGGCAGCGGCGGTGGCCAGATCATTGCCACCGGCACACCGGAGGAAGTCGCCAAGACATCGGGGTCCTATACCGGCCAGTTCCTGGCGCCGATGCTCAAAGTGAAGAAGCCGCCGAGCAAGCGGGGTAAGGCCAAGGCGGCCTGACACCTAAAAATTCCCGCGAAAGTACTCCAGTGAAGGTCACCCGCCCCTGCCGGGTGACCTCAATGCCGCGTTCCGCACACTAAAAGCTCGCCTCGAAGAATTGCGTAGCCACGGCAGTGGCATCGATAACATCGGTTTTCGAACCAAGCTGTTCGGGAAAGGTGAATCTACTCCCCGGCCAAACATGCCCTCCTTCACGCAACACAAGCAACTTCAGGTGCGGACTGGCGGCGCTGGTAGAATCCACGGCCTGCACGCTTTCCTCACTTTCAGATTCAGTGTCCGCTTCGGGTTCACACTTCAGTCTGTTTCGCCAACTGCGTAAGGAATCTTCGATACCCGTGTGCCAATAGGGCGGCGAGGACGTATTGCCTTCAACACGGTAGGGGTTAACCGGATCTTCCGCAGCATGAATGGCGAGGATTGCCGGGTAAACAGCGCTGACAACCTGTGAATCGTGCCGCGGGTATATGAAACCACCCACTGCGACAATGGCGCGAAAACGTCGAGGATCGTGCAGCACTACGTTCGACAGCATCCGGGCGCCACCGGAAAAGCCCACACCAAATCTCGGTAGCCCCCTCACACAGGCATGTTCATCCAGCCAACCATCCAGTTGCGCTATAAACATCAGATCGTCGCGAAACGCGGCATCGTGGGGTACGTTCCAGACCGTCCCGCCCTTGCCGGGCCTGACGGCATGGGGCAGAACTAGCACAAGCCCAAGGTGCCGCGCTATCCGCCTCGACGCCGTCACGCTTTCCTCGGCTAACGCCGAAATACCTGAAGCATGAAGATCGTACAGCACGCCTCTCGGAACCCCCTCAGAGCCGTAGTACCAGGTCATTTCACCACTACCAGGCAAGGTCCGTGATTCGAATTCACGGGGTAAGTCGTTACCCGTACAGAGGCTAGCCACTGCGGCAGTTGCGCCCTCTGCCATCAACACC
Organism: Gammaproteobacteria bacterium; assembly: GCA_030427085.1. Taxonomy (GTDB): domain Bacteria; phylum Pseudomonadota; class Gammaproteobacteria; order Pseudomonadales; family Halieaceae; genus JAUHXH01. The sequence goes on from JAUHXH010000005.1 coordinate 351,190, forward strand.
GATGCCACGAGCAAGACTATCTGGTGTAGCGCTTTTACCGAAGGCTTTGGCCCGCGCCGTAACTGGCGCATCTGTTCAATCGCGGCTCTAAAACTATTCATGCTCGGGCACTCCAGTCAGCGCGGTTCGAGACCTCGGCCACGGAAAGAAGGCCGGCACCTGCTCACGGTAGCGACGATAGGTGCTACCAAATTCTGCAATCAGGTCGCGCTCCTCAAAATAGGTGGCAATGAAAATGTAGATCGCCACATTCACCGCGAATATCAGATGACCCACCGTGAACTGCGGTACCAGCCAGGGCGTCATCAACCAACCCAGGCTGATCGGGTGACGCACAAGGGCGTAGAGGTAGCGCGCTGTGAACTGCGTACCTGCAGGCGGCGTGCGCTGCAGGCGCTCTACGATTTCCCCCAGACCAAAAAACTCAAAATGGCCGAAGTGAAAAGTAGCCGCCACCATCACACCCCACATGGTAAGAAACCCCGCTCCGATCGCCATAACTTGCCAGGGCTCCTGAAAGTGCCAGAGCGTGATCGGTACAGGTATCCAGAACAACACCAGGGCCACCGTGGTTACTGTGGTGACATAGAGGTAGGTGGACCTTTCAAGCGACGCGGGAACAAATTTCGTCAACCACCGTTTGAAACGCGGGCGGGCCATCACCGAGTGAATCAGGCCGTAGGCCAGCACCAGGGCGGAATTGATCAGGACGGCGTCACCCAACCCGGCGGGCTCACCGCCGGAGACGATGCTGATGGGCACACCGATGCCCGTTATAAATCCCATTAAATAGGTAATGCTCGCCATAGAGAGCAGGTACGCCGTGAGGCTGTAGAGGTACCTCAGTATTTGTAACATGTCGTTCTCCTTGAGAATCTTTTCACATAGGGGGAGGCACTCGCGCGCCCCCTGCTTCAAGCCTGTGCAGGGTAGAGGCGCAGCGACGGACGCGTTACAAACGAAAGTCAGAAAAAAAGGTTAGAATCCGTCCACAGCCCTCCAACTCGAACAGAGCAAGCGATGAATCAGTCACCGCCTGTCACTCAATATCTGCTCGCCGGCGATACTTCCCTCGCTTACCAGGTGCTTGGTGAGGGCCCTCCCGTACTGGTAGTAAATGGGTTTGTGTCCCACCTTGAGTGCATGTGGGAAGAGCCCGGCCTCGCGGATTTTCTGTGGCGCCTGGCGCAGCAGTGCACGCTGATACTGTTCGATGAACGCGGCGTTGGTTTGTCGGAGCGGCTGAACGAGATTCCCAGAGCAGAGGACACGCTGGGCGACATGCTGGCGCTGGTTAGGCATCTGGATCTTGAAAAGGTCAGTCTCTTTGCCGTATCTGAGGGCGGGCCGGCCGCCATGATGTTCAGTGCCACCTACCCACAAAAGGTAGACAGACTGCTTCTGTACGGGACCTTGCCGAAGTGGATCCGCAGCTACGACTTTCCGTGGTCGCTATCACGCTCCCAATATGACGAATGGTTGGAGTCTATGGTCGCCAGCTGGGGCGAAGCGGTATCACTGCAATACTTCGCGCCCAGCAGGAGGGATGACGCCGACTTTTGCACCTGGTGGGCAAAAACACTCATGTACAGTCACAGCCCACGCAGTCTGCGCGCCATCCTGCAAGCCATGCGTGATATCGATGTGCGCGATTGCCTGGAGCATGTGCGCGCTCCAACACTCATATTGCACAAGACGCTGGACAGGGCGGTACGCATAGAAGGTGGTCGCTTCCTTAAATCCAGAATTCCAGGGGCGCGGTTGATGGAACTCTCCGGCACCGACCACTGGTGGTGGACCGAGCCCGGTGTAGACCTGGTACCACCCATGCTGGCTTTCCTGAATTCCGGGAGCGGAGACGAGGCACATTCCGACGCAGGGGCTATCGTTCTCCATGAGCAGCTGACCGCGCGTGAAACAGAAATACTTCAACTGATCGCCGCGGGGCACGGCAACCAGGCCGTTGCCGACAGCCTGCACCTGTCCCTTGGAACGGTAAAAACCTACACCAGTACGATCTACGCCAAGTTACAGGTTCGCAACCGGGCGCAGGCCGTCCTGGCCGCCAGGCGCGCAGGTGTGCTCGATTGAATTGCTCACGCCAGAGCTAGCACTTCCACCTTGCCGTGACGGTGCGTTGCTGCAATACCCGGATCGGAGTCCACCGCCGTCATGCAGAACAGGGTATCCGCCCGCTCTCCGCCAACGGCGCAGGCATAGCAATTCTGGCTGGTTGTAACGCTGCGTAATACTTTACCGCCCTCGGCGATCAACACACATTGAGGCGCCAGGGCGTTTGCCACCCAGATGGCACCACTGGCGAAGTCCATCGCAATGCCGTCCGGCACACAGGACTCGGTAGCGGCCCAGACCCGACGGTTTTCCAGCACACCGTTCTCGCCGATGTCGAAGGCGGTGAGCTGCGAGATCAGTGTTTCCGCCACCACCAGCGTTTTGCCATCGGGCAGTACCACACTGCCGTTGGGAAAGTGCATATCCGGTGCGGCGCGATGCACAGAACCGTCGGGGTCGACGCGGGCTAAAGTGGTCACCGGGTGATCCGCCAATACCTGTGCGGCGCCGCGGGAGTGTAATTCACCGTGGAGGTCAAAACCGAAGTCACCCACCCAGGCGCGGCCCAAGGCATCGACCACCATGTCATTGCTCAGGTGCTGGTGAATGCCGGAAAGATCAGCGTACTCACGCAGCGTGCCGTCGTGCCAGGACAACAGCTTCTGCGCCTTCATTGACACAATGAGCAGCCGGCCGTCGGGCAACCAGCCAAGCCCTGAAGGCTGGTCATCCAGTTGCACTTCAGTGCGTACATCGCCCTCGAGTCCGAGGGATTTCACTGCGTGATCGTAGAAATCGCTGAACCAGAGCCGGCCGGCATGCCAACGGGGGCCTTCCCCGAAGTGCAGCCCGTCAGCCAGAATTGTGGTGTCCGGCATAAGAGTCCATTCCTTATTGTTGTTTATCCTGCGTGCGCAGCTCGAAATCACTGGCATCGTGGCGTTCCAGCAATTGCTGCGAGGGCTCACCCCAGGCGCGGTTAACCATTCGGCCACGCTTCACAGCGGGGCGGTCACCCACGGCATTCACCCAACGATTCAGGTGCTCGTAACTTTCGGTCTGCAGGAACTCCGCGGCATCGTAGGCTGCGTTCTTGCACAGGGCGCCGTACCAGGGCCAGATCGCCATGTCGGCGATGCTGTACTGGTCACCCAGGATGAATTCGCGGCCAGCCAATTGCTTGTCGAGCAAATCCAGCTGGCGTTTCACTTCCATCGTGTAGCGGTCGATGGCGTACTCGATTTTGAATGGCGCGTAGGCGTAAAAGTGGCCAAAGCCGCCGCCGAGGAAGGGCGCTGCCCCCATTTGCCAGAACAACCAGGACAGGCATTCCGTACGGCCAGCGTGGTCCTCGGGAATGAAGGCGCCGAATTTTTCTGCCAGATATAACAGGATGGCACCGGATTCAAACACCCGTTGTGCCGAGCCGCCGCTGTAGTCCAGCAGCGCGGGTATTTTGGAATTGGGATTGGCCGCAACGAAGCCGCTACCGAACTGATCCCCGTCTTCGATGTTGATCAGCCAGGCATCGTATTCAGCATCATGGCCCGCAGCCAGCAACTCTTCCAGCAGCACGGTCACTTTCACCCCGTTGGGAGTGGCCAGGGAGTAGAGCTGCAGTGCGTGCTCGCCCCGTGGCAATTCCTTGTCGTGGGTAGCGCCGGCAATTGGCCGGTTAATACTGGCGAAACGGCCGCCGTTTTCCTTGTTCCATGTCCAGACTTGCGGTGGGGTGTACTCTTCCTGTTCGCTCACTGTCAGCTCTCCCGGCAGGTAGTTGGAAAAAAATGTTTATTCCGACGCGACTTGTTCAGCCAGCCATTCGTCGACAATTTCATCGAGAATATCGATCGCGACTGACCCGTTGCCCACAACGACATCGTGGAACGCTCGAATATCAAAGCGCTCACCCAGTTGTTGCTCCACACGCTCGCGTAGGGCGAGGATACGCAATTCACCAATCTTGTAGGACGTGGCCTGTCCCGGCCAGGTGATATAGCGGTCGACCTCAGCTACCACTTCAGCTTCACTGAGTGCCGAATTGGCCAGCAGGTAGTCAATCGCGCGCTGGCGGCTCCAGCCGAAGGCGTGCAGGCCGGTGTCTACCACCAGGCGGTTCGCGCGCCACATCTCGTAGGTCAATCGCCCAAAGTCGCTGTAGGGATCCTGGTAAAAGCCCATCTCCTTGCCTAGTCGCTCTGAGTACAGCCCCCAACCTTCGCCGTAGGCGGAGTGGTAAACAATGCGTCGAAATTCAGGCAAGTCCAGTTCCATGGCCAACGCGGTCTGGTGGTGGTGCCCTGGCACAGCCTCGTGCAGAGTCAGCGCCTCCAGGTTGTAGAGGGGTTTGGCATCCAGGTTAGCCAGGCTCATGTAGTAAGCGCCGGGAATACCCTTGTCCAGATCGCCGGACATGTAAAAAGCGCCGCGACCATGGGTGGGCACGATGTGATAGGTATTGCGCGCCAGTTTGCCGAAAAACTTTGGCATGGCACCGTCGGCACGCTTGGCAATGTAAGAGACCCGCTCCACCAGGGCTTGCTCGCTGTCAGCGTAAAATTGCGGATCGCTGCGCAGGAAGTCCAGAAAAGCACGAAAATCACCGTCAAAGCCCGAGCTCTCGATGATTGCGTCCATCTCAGCGCGGATACGGCGCGTTTCCGACAGGCCCAGATCATGAATTTCCTGCGGGCTCATGTCGGTGGTGGTGAAGTACCGCAGCAGGTAACGGTAGTAGTCCTCACCACCGGGCAAGCTGGTAATACCGGGCTCTTTCCGACAGTTGGGCTGGTACTGGGTGGTGTAAAACGCGTACAACTCCCGGTAAGCGGGAAGTACTGCCTCGGCGACCAGTTTGCGACCCTGCTTCCGTAACTCCTTTTGGGTGTCGGCGGGAATGGTGCTGGGCATGTCCAGGAAGGGTGCAAACAGTGCGCTGCTTTCCACATCCTCAGGCAGGTGCACCGAGATGGTCTTCTCGTAGCCCGCCATCGACTCGCAATACTGGGTGTAACCAGTGCTTACAGCCTCTTCCAGCAGGGCGATGTGTTCACGGTTATAGCGGGGGAAGTCTGCCAGGCTGACCAGAAAATCCCGATAATCTCGCTCGTTGGCGAAGTTCATCGCACCCGGTGCTGCGGCAAAGTAGGTGTGATAACCGAACAGGCGCGTGATCGGAAAACGATGATCGTAGAAACGGTAGCTCTCGCGCTCGGTCAATCGCTCATAGCGGAACAGCTTGTAGCTGATGCGATCCTGCCCACCCAGTTTCGATTCATCGATTTTGGCCAACCGGGCCAGCACGTCGTCGTTGTAATCCTGACGCCGCTTGCGCGCCTCGGGACTGAACGAGGCCAATTCACCCCTGGGCCGAAACGCATCGGGATCGGTGCGGAAATACACCTGCTCCTGCTCTACGCGTGCCCAGTGTTCGTCGAGCAGTGCGTGCAAGTCCTCACTTGCTCCGGCCCATGCCAAGGTACAACCCAACAGCGACAGGCCTGCAAACGCGGCCTTCATCAACTTCAACATCAATCCATCCCATTTTGCTACTTGCTGGCGCCGCGCACTGGTCAGCGGCGCCGAATTTTGCTTCGAGTGTAGCGGCATTTACCCACCTGTGCAGTGCCCGGATTCGGGCAGGGACTGTGCTATCGGCACAAATGGGGCAAAAACAACGGGCAAAAAAAAACCGGATCGCGATGATCCGGTTTTTAATCAGCTGGCGAGAAACTTAATCCTCGTCGGCCTCGTAGGCTTCAACCTGCGGACGGTCCACCAGCTCGACGTAAGCCATAGGAGCTTTGTCGCCGGCACGGAAGCCGCACTTGAGGATGCGGATGTAACCACCGGGGCGCGCCTGATAGCGAGGACCCAGTTCGTTGAACAGTTTGCCCACAGCCGCTTTGTTGCGAGTGCGGTCAAACGCCAGGCGGCGATTGGCCACGCTGTCGTTCTTGGCCAGGGTGATCAGCGGCTCAGCGTAGCTGCGCAGCTCCTTGGCTTTCGGCAAGGTGGTTTTGATCAGCTCGTGCTCCACCAGGGAGACAGCCATGTTGCGGAACATGGCCTTACGGTGGCTGCTGTTCCGGTTCAGTTGACGTCCACTGTGACGATGACGCATTTTTCCAGTCCTATCTTTTTGTGCTTCTCAGCACGCTATTCGTTACTCGGGCCTTAAACGCTCAGAACCCGTTCGTCGTTCTTGAGGCTGGCGGGCGGCCAGTTGTCCAGGCGCATGCCAAGGGACAGTCCGCGGGACGCCAGTACGTCCTTGATTTCTGTCAGCGACTTCTTACCCAGGTTCGGTGTTTTCAGCAGCTCTACTTCGGTGCGCTGTACCAAGTCACCAATGTAGTAGATGTTCTCTGCCTTCAGGCAGTTAGCTGAACGCACGGTCAGTTCCAGGTCGTCTACCGGACGCAACAGGATGGGATCGACTTCGTCCTCTTCCTCGATGGCCTCGGCTTCTTTCTCGCTTTCCAGGTCCACGAACACCGCCAGCTGTTGCTGCAGGATGGTCGCGGCACGGCGAATCGCTTCTTCGGGATCGATGGTACCGTTGGTTTCCAGATCCAGAACCAGCTTGTCCAGGTCGGTGCGCTGTTCAACACGCGCGGCCTCTACCACGTAAGCAACACGCTGTACGGGGGAGAAAGTCGCGTCCAGCTGCAGGCGACCGATGGAGCGAGTTTCTTCTTCCGGGTTCTCGCGAGAGTCTGCCGGAGAATAGCCACGGCCACGCGCCACAGTCAGCTTCATGCTGATGTCGGAGTCACCGTTCAGGTGGCAGATCACGTGCTCGGGATTACGAATCTCGATGTCGTGGTCAACCTGGATGTCACCGGCAGTCACGGGGCCAGCGCCGCTCTTGGTCAGCGTCAGCTCAGTGGTGTCCTTACCGTTCATTACCAGGGCGACACCCTTCAGGTTCAGCAGGATTTCGATAACGTCTTCCTGCACACCCTCGATAGCGCTGTACTCGTGGAGTACACCGTCGATCTCAACCTCGGTGATGGCGCAACCGGGCATGGAGGACAGCAGGATACGGCGCAGGGCATTGCCCAGGGTGTGACCGAAACCACGCTCCAGCGGCTCCAGAGTCACCTGCGCACGGGTGCTGCTCTTCTCGTCAACAGTGATCACGCGCGGGGTCAAAAATTCGTTTACTGCACTCTGCATAGGAATACCCGTAGTAGTGTGTTAATCCTGAAGCTTACTTACTTGGAGTAAAGTTCCACGATCAGGTTTTCGTTGATCTCGGAGGACAGATCCAGGCGATCAGGGGCAGCTTTGAAGACCCCTTCCAGCTTGTCATTGTTCACTTCGACCCACTCGGGCTCGCCACGCTGTGCGGCCAGCGCCAGCGCAGACTGCACCCGCAGTTGCTTCTTGGCTTTCTCGCGCAGGGAGATCACGTCACCGGCTTGCACCTGGTAAGAAGCGATGTTCACTACAGCACCGTTTACCAGGATGGCTTTGTGAGCCACCAGCTGACGTGCTTCGGAACGAGTGGAACCAAAGCCCATGCGATAAACCACGTTATCGAGGCGGGATTCCAGCAGCTTGAGCAGGTTTTCGCCGGTCGCGCCTTTCAGGCGGGCAGCTTCCTTGTAGTAGTTGCGGAACTGCTTTTCCAGTACGCCGTAGATGCGGCGAACTTTTTGCTTTTCACGCAGCTGCACACCGTAGTCAGACAGACGACCGCGACGGGCGCCGTGCTGGCCGGGAGCCGCTTCAGCTTTACATTTGCTTTCCAGAGCGCGAACACCGCTCTTCAGCATCAGATCAGTGCCCTCACGACGGGAGAGCTTGCACTTGGGACCAATATATCGTGCCATGTCAGTTCTCCTTTATACGCGACGTTTCTTGGGCGGACGGCAGCCGTTGTGCGGAATCGGCGTTACGTCAGTGATATTGGTGATTTTGTAGCCGCAGGCGTTGAGGGCACGCACGGCAGATTCACGACCCGGACCGGGGCCTTTAACCTGGACGTCCAGGTTTTTCAGACCGTATTCCTTGGCGGCTTCACCGGCGCGTTCAGCAGCAACCTGGGCTGCGAAAGGCGTGCTCTTACGTGAACCACGGAAACCGGAACCACCCGCGGTGGCCCAGCTCAGGGTGTTACCCTGGCGGTCAGTGATGGTGATGATGGTGTTGTTGAAGGAAGCGTGTACGTGCGCGATTCCATCAACGACGGTCTTGGTGACCTTTTTACGAGTGCTGCGTGCACCTGGCTTGGCCATAATTCAATCCTGTTAATATCAACACTGCACCAGCGTGTGCAGCTACACTAAACAAAGGATTCGCAATGTCCCCTGGGGGGTACTGATTACTTGCGAATCGGCTTGCGCGGACCCTTGCGGGTACGAGCGTTAGTCTTGGTGCGCTGACCGCGCAGGGGCAGGCCCTTGCGGTGACGCAGGCCGCGGTTGCAGCCCAGATCCATCAGACGCTTGATGTTCATTGACACCTCACGACGCAGATCGCCTTCCACGGTCATGTCGGAAACCTGGTTACGCAGAGCGTCCATCTGGTCTTCAGACAATTCACCGATCTTGGCATCTTCTGCTACGCCAGTGACGGCACACAGGCGCTTGGCCTGGGTACGGCCAACGCCGTAGATGTAAGTCAGCGAGATAACAGCATGCTTGTTATCTGGTATGTTGACGCCGGCAATACGAGCCATTCAACTATCTCCAATCTTTAAATTTCCGCAGAACGCGCCACAGCGCGGCCCCAAGTCACTGATTTTATTCAGTTCTTGTGGGGTCCGGTGCGAAAGGTGCGGCATTCTAGCGGCATAAGCTTACAAAATCAACCGATTGTTTCCCGCAGTATTTCACCCGCGGGAAACATAACCCTCAACCCTGGCGCTGCTTGTGACGCGGATCGCTCTCGCAGATCACGCGCACTACGCCCTTGCGACGGACTACTTTGCAGTTTCTGCAAATCTTCTTCACCGAAGCACGTACTTTCATCTTCCTACTCCTGTTACCGGCGGGCTCAACGAACCCGGCCGGAGCCACCATAATTTTTCAGGTTGGCCTTCTTCATCACCGAGTCGTACTGGTGAGACATCAGGTGGCTCTGCACCTGGGCCATAAAATCCATAACCACAACCACCACAATCAACAGCGAGGTACCACCCAGGTAGAAGGGAACATTCCACATCACCTGCAGGAACTGCGGCATCAGGCAGACCAGCGCAATATAGGCGGATCCGAACACTGTCAGCCGGGTCAGTACGCCGTCGATATAGTCGGCGGTAGACTTCCCGGGGCGAATACCGGGCACAAAGGCACCGGAACGCTTCAGGTTGTCAGCTACTTCCGCGGGGTTAAACATCAACGCCGTGTAGAAGAAGCAGAAGAACACAATAAACACCGTGAACAACAAGATGTTCAGCGGCTGACCAGGGCCAATGGCCACGGCCAGGTCTTGCAGCCAATCTGCGGAATCCGCAGTGCCGAACCACTGCGCGATAGACGCAGGGAACAGCAGGATGCTGCTGGCGAAAATGGCCGGGATAACACCCGCCATGTTCACCTTCAGCGGCAGGTGAGAGCTCTGCGCCTGATACTGGCGCCGGCCCTGCTGCCGCTTGGCGTAGTTCACCGTAATACGGCGCTGGCCGCGCTCGATGAACACCACCAGGTAAACCACTGCAATCGCCAGTGCCAGAATGAACAACAGCACCAGGATATTCAGTTCACCCTGCCGCGCCTGTTCCAGCGACTGACCGATCGCCGCCGGCAAACCGGCCACGATACCGGCGAAGATCAACAGGGAGATCCCGTTGCCCACGCCCTTTTCAGTAATCTGCTCGCCCAGCCACATCATGAACACGGCACCGGTTACCAGCGAGGTAACGGCAATCACGTAGAACATGAAGGACGTGTCATAAGACATGCCCTGGTTTGCCATGCCCACGGTCATACCGAAGGCCTGGATGATCGCCAACACCACCGTCAGATAACGGGTGTACTGGCTGATCTTACGGCGACCGGACTCGCCTTCTTTCTTCAGCGCCTCCAATGACGGCGTTACCGCCGACATCAGCTGCATGATGATCGAGGCCGAAATGTAGGGCATGATGCCCAGGGCCAGGATACTCATGCGTTCCAGTGCGCCACCGGAGAACATGTTGGCCAGACCCAGGATGGTGCCCTGGTTCTGGTTAAACAGCGCCGCTAACTGGTTGGGATCAATACCCGGTACCGGGATGTGAGTCCCGATTCGATACACAATGATCGCGAGTAAAACAAAACGAAGGCGAGCAAAAAGCTCGCCCATTCCGGCCTTGTTTACTCCGGACAGCTGCGGGTTGGCCATTTAGTCCTCGACTTTACCACCGGCTTTTTCAATCGCTTCGCGGGCACCTTTGGTGACCTTCAGCCCTTTCACGGTAACTGCTTTAGTCAGCTCACCGGACAGGAACACGCGAGCGCGCAGGATGTTTTCTTTTACCAGGTCGGCGCTCTTCAGTGCCGCCAGGTCGATCACATCAGCTTCCACGTTGTTCAGCTCGTGCAGACGAACCTGAGCCGTGGTACGGGCGATACGCGAGGTAAAACCGTACTTGGGCAGGCGCTTCTGCAGGGGCATCTGACCACCCTCGAAACCGGGCTTCACAGTGCCGCCGGAGCGGGACTTCTGACCTTTGTGACCGCGACCAGCGGTCTTGCCCAGGCCACTACCGATGCCACGGCCAACGCGCTTGGCGGCCTTCTTGGCACCCGGCGCGGGGCTCAGGGTGTTCAGTCGCATTACTTCAGACATGTTTAGTCCTCGACCCGTACCAAATAGTTCACTTTGTTGATCATGCCGCGAACGGAAGGCGTATCTTCCACTTCAACGGTATGACCGATGCGACGCAGACCCAGGCCGGCAACGCACGCCTTGTGATTCTTCAGGCGACCGTTGGTGCTCTTGGTCAGCGTGACCTTGATAGTTTCCTTCGCCATTTCGCTCAGGCCTCAATAATCAGTTCAGAATTTCTTCGACGGACTTGCCACGCTTGGCAGCCACGTCTTCCGGCGCGCACATGTCGCGCAGGCCGTTGAAAGTTGCACGAACCACGTTCACCGGATTGGTGGAGCCGTAGCACTTGGCCAGTACGTTGTGTACGCCGGCAATTTCCAGCACAGCACGCATCGCACCACCGGCGATTACACCGGTACCTTCAGAAGCCGGCTGCATGTACACCTTGGAAGCGCCGTGACGGGCCTTCACCGGGTACTGGATAGTGCCGTTGTCCAGCTCTACCTGGATCATGTTGCGGCGGGCAGCTTCCATGGCTTTCTGGATAGCGACAGGCACTTCACGCGCCTTACCGCGGCCAAAGCCAACCTTGCCATTGCCGTCGCCGACTACAGTCAGGGCAGTGAAACCGAAAATACGGCCACCCTTGACCACTTTGGCTACACGGTTAACCTGGACCAGTTTTTCCTGGAGGTCGCCGTCGGCCTGCTGCTTTTTCTGCTCGTTAAACGCCATAACCTAACCTTTAGAATTCCAGTCCATTTTCACGGGCTGCGTCGGCCAGGGCCTTGATGCGTCCGTGGTACTTGTAACCGGCACGATCGAAAGCAACTTTCTCGATGCCGGCAGCCTTGGCGCGCTCGGCAACCAGTTTGCCAACAGCGGCAGCCGCGTCGGTGTTACCGGTCGCTCCACTGCGCAGGTCCTTGTCCAAAGTAGAGGCGGCAGCCAGTACCTTGTCGCCCTCGGGGGCGAGAACCTGGGCATAGATATGCCGGGGTGTGCGGTGAACGCTCAGACGATTAACGCCGAGGGTCCGCATGCGGGCGCGAGCGCGACGGGCGCGACGCAACCGTGAATCATTCTTGGCACTCATAACCTTCTACCTACTACTTTTTCTTGGCTTCTTTACGACGAACGTACTCGTCGGCGTAACGAACACCTTTACCCTTGTAAGGCTCGGGCGGACGGAAACTGCGGATCTCTGCAGCTGCCTGGCCCACGGCCTGCTTATCGATACCTTTGACAACGATCTCGGTCTGGGTCGGCGTTTCCGCTTCCACACCTTCGGGCAGCTCGTAGTCAACAGGGTGGGACAAGCCCAGTGTCAGGTTGACAGTCTTGCCGGAAGCCTTGGCACGGTAACCAACACCGTTCAGTACCAGCTTCTTCTCCCAGCCTTCGCTGACGCCAATAACCATGTTGTTCAGCAGCGCACGAGTGGTACCGGCCATGGCCTTAACCTTGTCGTCGCCGTAAGCGATGGTCAGAACGTTGTCATCCTGGTTTACCTCTACACCGTCGGAGAGAACGATATCCAGGGTACCTTTACCGCCCTTGACAGTCAGGTTCCGGCCATCGATCTTGACTTCGACGCCGCTCGGCAGATTTACCGGATTATTTGCGACTCTAGACATTTCGAATGCTCTTCAATAAAACTTTAGAAAACGGTGCAAAGCACTTCGCCACCAACACCGGCAGCACGTGCAGCGCGATCAGTCATCACACCTTTAGAGGTGGAAACGATCGCCACACCCAGCCCACCGCGAACGGAGGGCATCTCGTCTTTGCCAGCGTAGCTGCGCAGACCAGGACGGCTAACGCGGTCGATCTCGGCGATCACCGGCTTGCCCTGGTAGTACTTCAGCTGGACGACAAGACGCTGCTTGCCTTCCTGTACATCGGCAGAGAAATCTTCGATGTAGCCTTCTTCCTTCAGCACGCCAGCAACAGCCGCTTTCAGCTTGGAGCCGGGCATGTTAACGCTGGTCTTACCCGCCATCTGAGCGTTGCGGATGCGGGTCAGCATATCTGACAGGGGATCTTGCATACTCATAATCTATCTACTCTCTTTAACCCGCTGGTAGTTACCAGCTGGACTTAACCAGGCCAGGTACATCACCGCGCATGGCTGCTTCACGCAGCTTGTTACGGCACAGACCGAACTTGCGATATACAGCGTGCGGACGACCGGTCACCTGACAGCGACGCTGCTGGCGAGTGGGGCTGGCATCACGGGGCAGCTTCTGCAGCTTTACCTGTGCATCCCACTTGTCGTCGTCTGAAGCGTTCTGATCCTGCAGAATCGCTTTCAGGGCCGCACGCTTTTCAGCAAACTTGGCGACTGTGCGAGCACGCTTGTGCTCACGCGCAATCATGGATTTCTTAGCCATCTATTAAGCCTCTTAACTCTTCAGGGGGAAGTTGAAAGCGCGCAGCAGGGCACGACCTTCATCATCCGTACGAGCGGTGGTGGTAATGGTGATATCCATACCGCGCAGGGCATCCACCTGGTCGTACTCAATTTCCGGGAAAATGATCTGCTCGGTAACACCCATGGCAAAGTTGCCGCGACCGTCGAAAGACTTCGGGCTGATGCCGCGGAAGTCACGAATACGCGGGATCGCGATGCTGATCAGGCGCTCCAGGAATTCGTACATGCGGTCGGAACGCAGGGTTACCTTGCAACCGATGGGCCAGCCATCACGCACTTTAAAGCCTGCAATGGATTTGCGCGCCTTGGTGACCACGACCTTCTGGCCGGAGATCTTTTCCATGTCGGCGACTGCATTTTCCAGCACCTTTTTGTCACCCAGGGCTTCACCTACACCCATGTTCAGGGTGATCTTGGTGATGCGGGGAACTTCCATCACGTTCTCGAGACCCAGCTCTTCTTTAAGCTTGGGCGCGATCTCGTTTTTGTACTTGTCTTTCAGCGTTGCCATTTTCTTTACCTGTCAACTCGTCAGCCGCTGGCTTAAGAGCCAATCACCTCGCCACTGGACTTGTAGATACGCACTTTGGTATCGCCGTCCACTTTGAAACCTACACGGTCAGCCTTGTTGGTGCCGGGATTGAAGATCGCCACGTTGGAAACCTGGATGGGCGCTTCTTTCTCGACAATGCCACCGGCCACACCCATTTGCGGGTTGGGCTTAGTGTGCTTCTTGACCATGTTGATGCCGGATACGATTACACGATCGTTTTCCAACACCTTACGAACCTTGCCGCGCTTACCCTTGTCCTTGCCGGCCAGGATAATCACTTCGTCATCACGCTTGATCTTCAACATTTGTCTATCCTCTCCCCGGCCTTAAATTACTTCAGGCGCCAGGGAAATAATCTTCATGAACTTCTCACCGCGCAGCTCACGAGTTACCGGGCCAAAGATACGAGTACCGATGGGCGCTTCCTGCGTGTTCAGCAGAACCGCGGCGTTGTCATCGAACTTGATCAGGGAGCCGTCCTGACGACGAACACCCTTCTTGGTGCGAACCACAACAGCGGTCATCACCTGGCCTTTCTTCACTTTGCCGCGGGGAATCGCTTCCTTAACGGTAACCTTGATCAGGTCACCAACCCGGGCGTAACGGCGCTTAGAACCACCGAGCACCTTGATGCACATAACGCGGCGGGCGCCGGAGTTATCGGCGACTTCCAAATACGACTGTGTCTGAATCATGTTTTACTCCAAACTGCGGCCGTGGCCGCAAATACGCACTTATACCTGGGTGGCGCTCTCAACGACTTCCAGCAGTTTCCAGCTCTTGCTCTTGGAAAGCGGACGCGTTTCAGCCACGGTTACGGTATCGCCGATACCGCACTGGTTGTTCTCGTCGTGAGCATGGATCTTGGAAGACCGGGTGATGTACTTGCCATACACCGGGTGCTTCACACGACGCTCCACCAATACGGTGATGGTCTTATCCATTTTGTTGCTCACTACTTTGCCGGTAGCGGTGCGGCTGCTGTTCTCTGCTGACATACTCAGTTACCTGCTTTCTCGTTGAGCACAGTCTTTACACGTGCAATGTCGCGCTGGTTCTGCTGCAGCAGGTGGGTTTGACCCAGCTGGCCAGTGGCCTTCTGCATGCGCAGCTTGAACTGCTCTTCACGCAGTGAGAGCAGATCCTTGTTCAGGTCCTCGGCGGACTTCTCACGCAATTCGTTAGCTTTCATCACATCACCGACCGTTTCACAAATGTGGTTGCAACCGGGATTTTTGCTGCTGCCAGGGAGAACGCTTCACGCGCCAGCTCCTCGGAAACACCTTGCACTTCATACAGCACCTTGCCGGGCTGGATCTGTGCTACCCAGTATTCAACGTTACCTTTACCCTTACCCTGACGAACTTCCAACGGCTTGCCAGTGATCGGCTTGTCGGGGAATACCCGAATCCAGATCTTGCCGCCACGTTTGATGTGACGGGTCATGGCACGACGGGCCGCTTCGATTTGACGCGCGGTGATGCGACCGCGGCCAGTGGCCTTCAGACCAAACTCGCCGAAGCTGACCTTGCTGCCGCGATGGGCCAGACCGCGATTGCGGCCCTTTTGGGTCTTTCTGAATTTTGTACGCTTTGGTTGTAGCATCTGCGTAACCCTTAGTTAGTAGCTGTCTTCTTGGCGCTTTCGCCCTGGTCTTCAGTGCCCAGAACCTCGCCTTTGAAAATCCAAACTTTTACACCGATGATACCGTAAGTGGTTGAGGCTTCATAAGTGGCGTAGTCGATGTCGGCACGCAGTGTGTGCAGAGGTACACGACCTTCGCGGTACCACTCGGAGCGAGCGATTTCCGCACCACCCAGACGACCACCTACCTGCACTTTCACACCTTCGGCGCCCTGACGCATGGCGTTCTGTACCACGCGCTTCATAGCGCGACGGAACATAACGCGACGCTCCAGCTGCTGGGCAACGTTTTGTGCAACCAGCTTGGCGTCCAGATCCGGCTTGCGGATCTCTTCGATGTTGATGTGTACCGGTACACCCATTTTCTCGGACAGAACCTTGCGCAGCTTGTCCACGTCCTCACCCTTCTTGCCGATGACAATGCCAGGGCGGGCAGTGTGGATAGTGATGCGTGCAGTCTGTGCGGGACGCTCGATGACAACGCGGCTCACAGAAGCGTGCTCCAGCGCCTTTTCGATGTACTCGCGCACCTCCAGGTCAGTAATCAACTGCTTGGAGTAGTTCTTGCTATCCGCGTACCAGACCGAGTTGTGGTCTTTGACGATACCGAGGCGGATGCCGATGGGATGTACTTTCTGACCCATTTGGTCTTCTCCTAAACTCTTAGCCTTCGCCGTCGGCGACTTTAACGGTGATATGACAGGAGCGCTTCAAAATGCGGTCCGCACGGCCTTTGGCACGCGGGCGCAGACGCTTCATGGTCATACCTTCGTCTACATAGATGCTGGACACTTTCAGCTCATCCACGTCAGCGCCTTCGTTGTTCTCGGCGTTGGCGATGGCGCTGTTCAGCACCTTCTTAACAATGTGGGCCGCTTTCTTGGGGCTGAACTCCAACAGGTTCAGCGCCTCTTCCACCTGCATGCCACGAACCTGGTCAGCAACCAGACGGGCTTTCTGGGCGGAGATGCGGGCACCTTTCAGCTTTGCTGCAACTTCCATTTCCTAAACCTCAGTCTTCAGGCGCGCTTAGCGGCGCGCCTTCTTGTCTACGATATGGCCCTTGAAGGTACGAGTTACAGCGAACTCACCCAGCTTGTGACCCACCATGTCTTCGTTGATCAGGATGGGCACGTGTTGGCGACCGTTATGCACGGCAATAGTCAGACCAACCATATCCGGTGAAACCATTGAACGGCGCGACCAGGTCTTGATCGGACGACGATCGTTGCTCTCGAGCGCGGCTTCAACTTTCTTCATCAAGTGAAGGTCGATAAAGGGACCTTTCTTCAGTGAACGCGGCACAATCTCTTCCTCAATTTCCAGGTACTAAACCGTTACTTCTTACCACGACGGCGCACAATCAACTTGTCCGTACGCTTGTTCTTACGGGTCTTGAAGCCCTTGGTGGGAGTACCCCAGGGGCTAACCGGGTGACGACCACCAGAGGTACGACCTTCACCACCACCATGGGGGTGATCCACCGGGTTCATGGCCACACCGCGAACGGTGGGACGCACACCGCGCCAGCGCGCAGCACCCGCTTTACCCAACTTGCGCAGGCTGTGCTCAGAGTTGGATACCTCACCCAAAGTGGCGCGGCAATCCGCCAGCACTTTGCGCATCTCGCCGGAGCGCAGACGCAGGGTCGCGTATTGACCCTCGCGAGCCACCAGCTGAACAGAAGCACCTGCAGAACGCGCCATTTGCGCACCCTTGCCAGGCTTCAGCTCGATACCGTGAACCACGCTACCAACCGGGATGTTGCGCAGCGGCAAACAGTTACCGGTTTTGATCGGCGCAGCGGAGCCGGACTGCAGCACGTCGCCAGCCTGCACGCCCTTGGGCGCGATGATGTAGCGGCGCTCACCATCGGCGTATAACAGCAGCGCGATGTTCGCGGTGCGGTTGGGATCGTATTCCAGACGCTCAACTTTGGCCTGGATGCCATCCTTGTTGCGCTTGAAGTCGATGACACGGTAGTGCTGCTTGTGACCACCACCGATGTGACGAGTGGTGATACGACCGTTGTTGTTACGACCACCGCTCTTGGACTTCTTCTCCAGCAGCGGCTTGTGCGGCGCACCCTTGTGCAGGTCATCACTGACCACACGGACGACGTGACGGCGACCGGGCGAAGTGGGTTTACTCTTCAGAACTGCCATTTTGAACCGACTCCTTACTCAGCCACGGCCAGGTCGATGTCCTGACCCTGCTCCAGTCGAACATAAGCCTTCTTCCAGGTCGGCTTGGTGCTGTAGCCAAAGCGGTTACGCTTGACCTTGCCCTTCACCTTCAGGGTAGAAACATTTTCTACCTTGACCTTGAACAACTGCTCGACAGACTTCTTGATTTCAGCCTTGGTCGCATCGACCGCTACCTTGAAAACAAACTGGTTGCTTTCACCGACAATGGCTGCCTTTTCGGAAACGTGCGGGCCTACCAGCACTTGAAATAAACGCTCCTGGTTCATCCCAACATCTCCTCGAATTTCTTCACTGCATCGACGGTTACCATCACCTTGTCATAGGCAATCAGGGATACCGGATCGACGCCATCCACATCGCGCACGTCAACCTTGTGCAGGTTGCGAGCCGCCAGATACAGGTTTTCATTAACCTCGGCGGATACGATCAGCACGCTGTCGAGCCCGAACTCACCCAACTGCTTTGCCAGCAATTTGGTTTTGGGCTGTTCCACGTCCAGGCTCTCTACCACGATCAGGCGTTCCTGACGGGCCAGCTCGGACATGATCGACTGCATGGCAGCGCGATACATTTTACGGTTCACTTTCTGGGAGTGATCCTGCGGCTGGGCCGCGAAGGTCACACCACCGGAACGCCAGATGGGGGAACGGATGGTTCCCGCACGGGCACGACCAGTACCCTTCTGACGCCAGGGCTTCTTGCCCCCACCGCTGACCGCAGCGCGGTTTTTCTGCGCGCGAGTACCCTGGCGCGCACCGGCCAGGAAAGCGGTGACTACCTGGTGAACCAGGTCTTCGTTAAATTCACGGGCAAAGGCGACATCGCTCACCGAAACGGTTCCAGCGGCGGCATTACCCGGCTTCTGTACACTCAATTCCACGGTTAAGACCCCCTAACCTTATGCCTTGATAGTGGGACGTACGACGACGTCACCACCGGGAGCGCCGGGAACAGCACCTTTGATGAGCAGCAAGTTGCGCTCAACGTCTACCCGTACGACTTCCAGACCCTGGGTGGTTACGCTTTCCGCACCCATGTGGCCGGCCATCTTCTTACCCTTGAATACGCGACCAGGGGTTTGGCACTGACCAATTGAACCCGGCGCACGGTGAGAGATGGAGTTACCGTGAGTTGCGTCCTGCATGGAGAAGTTCCAACGCTTAACGCCACCCTGAAAACCCTTACCCTTGGATTTGCCCGCGACATCGACCTTCTGGCCAGCCTCGAAACGCTCCACGGTCAGCTCAGCACCCACTTCAGGTGCTTCTTCTGCGCCGTCCAAGCGGAATTCCCACAAACCGGATCCAGCCTCAACACCCGCCTTGGCGAAGTGTCCGGCTTCGGATTTACTCACTTTTGAGGCCTTGCGGTTACCCGCGGTGACCTGTACTGCGCGATAGCCATCGCTATCGATATCTTTGATCTGAGTAACGCGGTTTGGAGAAATCTCCACTACGGTTACTGGAATGGATGCGCCGTCCTCGGTAAAGACACGAGTCATACCGGACTTACGGCCGACTAAGCCAATAGCCATTTTACTAACCTCTCAGTGTACGGGGCTCTACCCTCTATGGCTGCCTGACCGCACCATGCGACCAGACATTACACACTCGGGGTGTTTCCTGCCCCAAGCAGGTTTTGTCCAGGAGTTATCCGAGACTGATTTGTACTTCTACGCCTGCTGCCAGGTCCAACTTCATCAGGGCGTCTACTGTCTTCTCAGTAGGCTCCACAATGTCCAACAGACGCTTGTGTGTACGAATCTCGTACTGGTCACGTGCATCCTTGTTAACGTGCGGTGAAACCAGCACGGTGAACTTTTCCTTCCGGGTAGGAAGGGGGATCGGGCCTTTAACCTGAGCACCAGTACGGCGCGCAGTTTCTACAATCTCCTGAGTCGATGTATCGATCAGTCGATGGTCAAAAGCCTTAAGGCGAATACGAATGCGTTGATTCTGCACCTGACCAAACTCCGTCTAATAAAAAACCAGAGGTCCGCACAGGGACCCCCCGAAAAAGGAAGGCGAATATTAAGGATCGAACCGGGGTGTGTCAAGCACGTCTGCGAATATTATTTTAGAAGTCGCTTACAGGCATAATAAGACCCCAAATATGGGCTCACACGGCCCGACCTGTAGCTTATAGCGACACGAAATTATTTCGCAAGCGTCTGTCCTATATAGCTATAGCGTTGTCATTTGGGTAGATTGTGCCGCTCAACGCTCAGCACAGCTCACAAGACAGCACCACCGCACGAGAAGGAGTCACCAATGGGCAGCTATCACCGCCAGATCAGGCGGTTGATCATCGCAATTCCGGTATTGGCCGCACTAGGCGCCTGCTCGGGCATCCCCACCACCCCCGAACAGCCGGCTGAGACTCCCGCTCCGGACAATAGCCCTGCGGTCAGCATCGAATGCCCGGTTCCTGTCGAGCAACCACCAGCAATGCCCGACCTGCCCACCGAGACGCCCGAACCACCCGTTGTCATTGCTCAGGAACCGTCCAAGCCAGCGGTTGCAGATCCGGTGCCCACCGTACCCTCTATACCGCCATTGCTAACCATTGGCGAGGTAGAGTACGTCACCCTGGGGGAGCAGGCCCTGCAGCTCAAAGCCCGCATCGACACCGGTGCCGCCACCGGCTCAATCGGCGTGGACAGCATTGAGCGTTTTGAGCGCGACGGCGAGCGCTGGATCCGCTTCACCGTGCGCGATCGCCTCGACGACAGCGTGCACGAGTTCCGACTGCCCCTGGAGCGCCGGGTTCGGATCAAACAGCACGGTGACGAGGAATCGGAGCGCAGGCCCGTAGTAAGTATTCGCTTACGCGTCGGAGACCAGGAAGCCGAGGTAGATATGACGCTGGCCGATCGGGATAAGTTTGAATACCCCATCCTGGTCGGGCGCAACTTCCTCGACGGCCGTGCCCTGGTTGATGTCAGTCGCGACTTCCTCGCGTTGGACGGCGAAACCCAGTGAGCGCCGCCAGCAATCGCCAGATCGGCGTACTGACCCTGCTGCTGACCCTGCTGGGCTTCGGCGTCATCCTCTACAAACACTACGCACTCGGCTTTCCCCTGCTCACCAGTGAAACTGAAGAACTGTGGCAGGTAGAGGCCCGCATCGACTTCGAGGCCAACGGCGGCCCCGCCACAGTCAGCCTCAACCTGCCGGACACAGAGGAAACCCACCGCGCAGTGTTCCGCTCCACCGTCGCCCCCGGTTACGACTACGAGGTTATCGACGACGCCAAAGGCAACAAGGCCGTTTGGCATCGCGCCGAAGCCCCGCCCGGTCCGGAAACCCTGTACCTGCACTCCGAGGTATTCGTAACCGGCGAAGTACCCGAATACCGCACCCCGCCGCCGCTGCAGCCTACGAAACAGATGGATGCGGCCGAACGCCAGGCGCTGGCAGCACTGGGCAACCGCCTCGCCAAACAGTCGCTGCCGCCACGGCTACTGGTTACCGAGGTGTTGCGGCAGCTACACAATCCCGCCGACGCAATGTGGCGCGGCCTGGAACGGGAGCGTAAGAGCACCCGTGGGCGCTTGCAGCTGGCGGTGGACATCCTCGCCGGGCAGAGCGTTCCGGCGCGCCGGATTCGCGGGGTGCTGCTGGAAGACCGGCAACGCAACCGTCCGGCAGAATGGCTCCTGGGGGTCTATTTCGACGGCGGCTGGCACCTTTTTGACCCTGGCGAAGCGGCCGAAATACCCCGCGAGTCCTTCCTGCCACTACAGATTGGAGACGAGCCCTTATTTGAAGTGTTCGGTGGGCGCGACTCCCAACTGCGGTTTTCCGTGGTCAAACAACGCCGCGCCGCCTACCTCAACGCGGTGGAGGATGCCCGCAATCACCGCAGCTGGCTGATCGATTTCTCAATCTTCAGTTTGCCAGTAGAACAGCAGAGCACCTTCAAACTGTTACTCCTTATTCCGCTGGGCGCGCTGGTGGTAGTAATCCTGCGCAATCTGGTCGGACTGCGTACCTCCGGCACTTTCATGCCGATTCTGATCGCGCTGGCCTTCCTGCAAACCACCCTGCTCACCGGCTTGTTGCTGTTCTTGATCGTGGTCAGCGTGGGGCTGATTTTGCGTGGCTATCTTTCCAGCCTCAACCTGCTGCTGGTCCCCCGAATCGCAGCCGTTCTGGTGTTCGTGATCATCCTCTACGCCGCCATCGGCATCGCCAGTCACAAACTGGGCCTGCCCTGGGGCTTGAAAGTTACCTTCTTCCCGATGGTGATCCTGGCCTGGACGATTGAACGTATGTCCCTGCTGTGGGACGAGGACGGTCCGCGGGAAGTCTTCATTCAGGGCAGCGGCAGCCTGTTCACCGCCTGCCTGGCCTATCTGGTGATGCGCCAGCAGGGTGTGGCGGACTTTATCTTCCTCTACCCGGAAGCCCTGCTCATCGTGCTCGCGATCATCGTGGCCATTGGCAGCTACTCCGGCTACCGCCTGTCAGACCTGCGCCGCTTCCAGTCCATGGAGCGCTACTGATGTTTGGCCTGGCGTCACCCCGGCGGCTGCGCGAGCGGGGTGTGGTGGGGATGAACTGCCGCAATGTGTCGTACATTGCCGCCCACAATCCGCGCAAACTCTACCCGCTGGTAGACGACAAACTGAAGACCAAGCTGGCAGCGCTGGAACAGGGTATTCCGGTACCGCGGCTGCTTGGCGTGTGCCGCGCCCAGCACCACGTGCGCGAGCTACCCGAATTTCTCCACGACCGGGAGAGCTTTGTAATGAAGCCTGCCCAGGGTAGCGGCGGCAAGGGGATTTTGGTGATCAGTGGCCGTGACGGCGAGGCCTTCCTCAAAACCAGCGGCAAGCATGTGAGTGCCGATGAGTTGTGCCGCCACGCCTCCAATACTCTCGCGGGGTTGTTCAGTCTGGGCGGGCGCAGTGACGCCGCGCTGATCGAGGAACTGGTAGCCTTTACCGACACATTTGATGGCTACAGTTTCGAGGGCGTGCCTGACATCCGGGTGATCTGCGTGTATGGCTATCCGGTAATGGCGATGGTAAGGCTGTCCACTGAGGCTTCCGACGGCAAAGCCAATCTGCATCAGGGCGCCGTGGGGGTGGGGCTGGATATTGCCTCCGGACAAGCGCTGAGAGCGGTACAACACGCCCGGCCAGTTGAGCGACATCCGGATACCGGCCGACAACTGGCGGACCTGGTCATACCCCAATGGCGGGAGGTGCTTGAGTTAGCGTCGCGCAGCTATGAGTTAACGGGGCTGGGGTATCTCGGCGCCGACGTGGTGCTGGATCGCAACCGCGGCCCGCTACTGCTGGAATTGAACGCCCGCCCCGGCCTGGCCATTCAGGTGGCCAACGGCCGTGGCCTGGCGCCCCGGGTGGAGCGGGCCCTTCGGGAGTTTCGCGCCGGCCGGCGCACGCCGCAACAGCGCGTTGCCTTTGCGGTGAAACATATCGCCGGCCTTTAGCAGGCGATCAGTGGCTTCGCCGACAGTACCGCTTTAACCCGCTGCACTCATGAAAGGACCGTCAACGCAAAGGCGGCGGCCATCCGGTGCATTACAGGCACCACAGATCCCCACGCCACACTTGGTCCAGTAATCCACCGAATTGTGAATCTGGCGGGGCTCGCAGAACTCCCGCTGCACCGCGTCCGCGGCGTGCACCATGGGCTCCGGGCCACAGTTGTAGAACCAGACCCGCGACAACTCCTCGGCACTTAATTCCTGCAGCCGCTCCCGCAGCATCTCGGTCACGAGGCCGTGGTAGCCATAGCTGCCATCATCGGTGGCGGTGTGCACGGTGGCGATGCGTTCCACTTCCTGCTGGAAATACAGCCGCTCAGCGCTGCGTGCACCCACGAACAGCTCCGCGTCACCGAAGTCCCGGGCGATCTGATAGACAGCGGCGAGACCCGTACCACCCGCCACCAACATGATTTTGGCGTCCTCTGGCGGATCCACCGGAATACCGTGGGGGCCGCGCACAAAGGCCTCGGTGCCGGGCTCCAGGTCCATCAGGGCGTGGGTGAACTCGCCCACATCGATCACTGCCAGCGAAAATGGATCATCGGTCAGTGCCGAGAAGGGTTTTTCGCCCAGACCCGGAATCCACAGGAATACGAACTCACCAGCCTGCACGTTGACCTTGCGATCGAAGGTCAGCACGCAGATGTCTTCGCACACGCGCTGGTTCTCCACCAGCGTCACCGGCGAGAAGCGCATGTCGATGTCGTAACGCACCAGGTCTTCGGAACGGTTACTCCCGTGTTCCATATCCTGGCTGAGCACGCGGAAGTAATCCGCGATGTCATCTGTACTCATGCCCACCAGGGCCGAGCCGATACCGAAAATGGAGGCACCCGCAACTTCCAGCGCCCGCACGTCATCCGCACAACTCACGCCGCCGCAACCAATGATCGGCAGGTCCACCGCGTCACGAATTTCGGCGATACAGCGCGTGGCAATCGGCAACACACCCTTGCCCGACATGCCGCCCATGCCGTTACTCAGCACGGGCTTGCCGTGGGACAGATAGCTGCCCGGCCCCACGGTATTGATCGCGCAGATCGCATCCGCGCCACCTTCGGCAGCGGCCCGGGCAATCTCGCCAATGTTGGGGCAATTGGGCGTGAGCTTGGGCACCACGGGAATATCGACCGCCGCTTTCACCGCTGACACAATCTCCCGTACCAGATCCGGGTCCTGCCCCATAGCCATCCCCAGACCCTTGGCGTGGGGGCAGGACAGGTTCAATTCCAGGCCGTCAGCATGGGGGGCCAGCGCTTTCGCCACATCCACATATTCCTGCACGCTGCCGCCAAAAATGGACACCAGCAGGAAGCGATCCTCGGGGACTTCCAGTGCGGCGAGCATCTCGGCAGATGCCGCGGCCCCCGGGTTGGTCAATCCCACGGCATTGACAAAGTTTCCCGGCGAATACTGCGCCAGCACCGGTTCGCGATAGCCCGCCCGGGGATCGGGCCCGATACTCTTGGTGGTCAGCACGCCCACTTCCGGCACCTGATCAAAAAAGGCCTGAATAATGGGTGCGGAGCAGGTCACGATACCCGAGGGAATAGTGAAGGGGCCGCTGAGGGTTTTACCGAGAAACTGTGTAGACACGGGCGCGCTCGCTGGGGTGACGGGGGCGGCTATTTTAGCCACTGCCCCCGCTAATTGCGACCTGCCCGGAGCTCTGCGTTGCCGCCACTGCCTCGTGGTCTATGCTGTAACAAAAGGATAATACAGCAATCAGCAGGCGCAGGATGACGGCACAGTCACACTAAAAGCAAAACTGTTCCGCCCCAGGCAACAACCCGACCGAGAACCCGATATGCCCTACGACGAGATCGCCGCCCAGTTGCAGGCGCGGCTGGAGACCCTGACCAATCGGCTCAACAGCATCAAGCGCGACGTAACACGCGCCCGCCCGGTGGATTCCGGCGAGCAGGCACAGGAGCGGGAGAACGACGAAGTGGTCGATGCGATCGGCAATGAAACGCGTATTTCCCTAAGGGAAGTGCGCGCCGCGCTGGATCGGATCGAGGATGGCAGCTACGGCGAGTGCGAAATCTGCGGCGAAGAAATACCCCTGGGCCGCCTGCAGGCACTGCCCGAGGCCACGCGCTGCCTGAATTGCGCGCAATAGAGGACACGCGCTCGTCGCGGCGCTACACTGCGCGCCATCATCACCGGAGAATTTGCTATGACGATTGGCGTAGGCGGCTCCACCGCCGAACAGGAACTGGCCCAACTGAACGACATGACAGCGGGCGTCAGCCCTATCTCACTGGCGGAGCGGCATGCTCGCATCGCAAAAGCCCAGGCCGAAATGCGCGAACAGGGCGTTGCCGCGCTGTACCTGAATGCAGGCACCAACCTTTACTATTTCACCGGCACCCGCTGGCGCCCCAGCGAGCGCATGGTAGGGGCTCTGATCCCCGCAGAAGGCCCGATCCAGTACATCGCCCCGGCCTTTGAACTGGGCACGCTGCAGGAGTACATGCAGGTGGAAGGCTCGGTTAATTGCTGGCAGGAGGACGAAAGCCCCTATCAATTGCTGGCCGTTACCCTCAATAAAATGGGGGTGGCCCAGGGCCGTATCGGTATCGATGAGTCGGCGCCGTTTTTCATTTTTGACGGTATCCGCCAGGCCGCGCCGGAATTTGACTACGTCGACGGCGCAGCGATCACCCGCCCCTGCCGCATGCACAAGTCCGAAGCCGAAATCGCGCTGCTGCAACGCGCCAAGGACATGACCTTGCGCGTACACCAGGCCGCAGCGGCTATTTTGCGCGAGGGCATCTCGGTCGCCGAGGTGGAGAGCTTTATCGACGCGGCCCACCGCAAAGTGGGCGCGCCCGCCGGCTCCTATTTTTGCATCGTGCTGTTTGGCCCCGATTCGGCTTTCCCCCATGGCGTAGCCAAGCCCAAAGCGTTGGAACAGGGCGACATGGTACTGATCGACACCGGCTGCCAGATCCAGGGCTACAACTCCGACATCACCCGCAGTTACGTGTTCGGTGAACCCACTGAACGGCAACGCACTGTGTGGCAGGCCGAACAGGATGCCCAGCAAGCCGCGTTCGCCGCTGCGCAACTTGGCGAGCCCTGTTCCACCGTAGACCGCGCCGCCCGGGAACTGCTGGCCGAACGTGGCTTTGGCCCAGGCTACGAACTACCAGGCCTGCCCCACCGCACCGGCCACGGTATCGGCCTGGACATCCACGAATGGCCCTACCTGGTGCTGAGTGACCGCACGCCGCTGGCGCCGGGTATGTGTTTCAGCAACGAACCGATGCTGTGCGTGCCCGGTGAGTTCGGTATCCGCCACGAAGACCACTTCTACATGACGGAAGACGGCCCGCGCTGGTTTACCCAGCCTTCCCCTTCGATCGATAACCCCTTCGGCCTGAGCTGAAAACCCCAGGCAGGGCGACCCAGTCGCCCTGCTTGACCTCAACACAACACCCGCCGAAGATAGCCGTATATCCCCCCGAAAGGAGTTCGGCATGAACCAACGCGCCCAAACCCACTCTGTGTTTATGGGTTACCTGTTGTGGATTTTTGGCTTTATCGGCGCCCACCGTTTTTATTACGGCAAGCAGATCTCGGGCGTTATCTGGTTTTTCACCCTGGGCCTGTTTTTCATCGGCTGGATAATCGACCTGTTCCTGATTCCATCGATGGAACGGGAGGCAGAGCGCCGCTTTGTGGAGGGGCCGGTGGACTACAACCTGGCCTGGATTTTCCTCACCTTCCTCGGTGTATTCGGCGTGCACCGCTTCTACATGGGAAAAATTCTGACTGGATTGTTATACCTGGTCACACTGGGCGTGTTTGGCCTGGGGGTTTTGTGGGACTTCCTGACCCTGAACGAGCAAGTTTCACTGGTGAACAGCGACGACTGATATAGAGCCGTATCCCGAAACGAAAAAACCCGGCCGAGGCCGGGTTTTTTGTGGGGCGCCGAAAGACGCCCGGATCAGCGAAATATTACTCGATGATCTTGGCGACAACACCGGCGCCAACAGTACGGCCACCTTCGCGGATCGCGAAGCGCAGGCCTTCTTCCATGGCGATCGGTGCAATCAGGGTCGCAACCATCTGCACGTTGTCACCCGGCATGACCATCTCAACGCCTTCGGGCAGTTCACACGCACCGGTTACGTCAGTGGTACGGAAGTAGAACTGCGGACGGTAGCCCTTGAAGAACGGCGTGTGACGGCCACCTTCGTCCTTGGACAGTACGTAAACTTCTGCCTCGAACTTGGTGTGCGGAGTCACGCTACCCGGCTTGGACAGTACCTGGCCACGCTCAACTTCGTCACGCTTGGTGCCACGCAGCAGTACGCCAACGTTCTCACCTGCACGGCCTTCGTCCAGCAGCTTGCGGAACATCTCAACACCAGTACAGGTAGTAGTGGTGGTGTCGTTGATACCAACGATTTCCACTTCCTCACCAACCTTGATGATGCCACGCTCTACACGGCCAGTTACCACAGTACCGCGACCAGAGATGGAGAATACGTCTTCTACCGGCATCAGGAAGGGCTGGTCGATAGCGCGCTCGGGCTCAGGGATGTAAGAGTCCAGAGTCTCTACCAGGGTCTTAACCGCAGTAGTACCCAGCTCGTTGTCGTCTTCACCGTTCAGGGCCATCAGGGCAGAGCCACAGATGATCGGGGTGTCGTCGCCCGGGAACTCGTACTGGTCCAGCAGCTCGCGCAGCTCCATTTCTACCAGTTCTTTCATCTCTTCGTATTCTTCTGAATCGGCGCCGCCACAGTCTTCTGCCAGCAGGTCAGCCTTGTTCAGGAACACAACGATGAAAGGTACACCGACCTGACGGGACAGCAGGATGTGCTCGCGA
>JAUHXH010000002.1 GCA_030427085.1 Gammaproteobacteria bacterium
CCATCTTGACGCGGCCCGAAGGGCTGCCATGTGACGCAGCCTGTTCCGCAGGAACGGCGGAGAAGCGCCGAAGGCGTCCGAAGGATGGCGAGCACCGCTCGCCACTTAAAGTAGGTCATCGCCAGGCTCCTAAATAGACAACCCCCTGCAGCATTGCTGCAGGGGGTTGTCTTTGTTGGATACGAGGGTTCTCTGCCCTAATCACCTACCCCCCGCCGAGTCTCCAAATAAGCAGCAAAACTCCCCAGCCAATGCGACCCCATGTAATGCATGTCACCAATCACTGAATCGAGGCCAGCCGTCTTATGCGCCTGAAAGTTTCTCTGCAGTAATCCAACCCGCGGATCTTCCTCATCCAGCGCACTGACAATTCCCTCAAGCATCCATGCTCGACTCAAGTTCAAGCCATCAAGGTGCGCGAGTTTGCCGTCGGATTTATCGATGACAGTGGCGGGTGTCAGCCAACCCTCATCACCGTCAGCGAGTTGAGGCAGGAATTCCGATAACCATCGGCTAAATTCATCCCTGGACATTACCCTGCGCATTAGATCCGCTTCAGCCAGGCAGGGAGACAGGAAGTCCTGCCCGGAGGGTTCGTAGTCGATGGGACAACCTTTGTCCTTCAGGTAGTACTGCTTCACCTTCGTGGTGAGTAATTCCTCAAAGGCAGTGTTTTCGCTGTCACGACTCCAGTCCAGCATGAGTCCAAACGCGAACGCAGTTTGACTGTGCTCGCCA
This sequence comes from Gammaproteobacteria bacterium, assembly GCA_030427085.1. Lineage (GTDB taxonomy): Bacteria > Pseudomonadota > Gammaproteobacteria > Pseudomonadales > Halieaceae > JAUHXH01. The sequence continues at coordinate 739 of JAUHXH010000002.1, forward strand.
GTGCGAATGGGGTATTCCAACTTTTGTAGCCACGTTGTGGTGTTAGCCACAATCGCCGACTCCAGGGGCTTCAGCGTTTCCAGCCAGGTTTCGGCTTGCGGAAAGTCGGCCTGCCGCAGTTCCGTCATTAGCTGTAAGTACCACGCCAGCCCGTAAGGGCGCTCGAATGTGCTGTTGCCGTCCCGGTTGTAGGAGTCCAATTCCCCGGCGAGATTTTCAGGGGTAAAACTCTGCGCCAGTTTGGACACGATGTGTTTCTGATCGACTTTGTCAGCAGCGGTGTTGAGCATTCGCACCAACAACCAGTGTCCGTGTACCGACGAGTGCCAGTCGAAGCATCCGTAGAAGGCTGGATACAGCGCCCTGGGCACCTTCACATCATCAACATCGTTCATCATGTGTTTGATGATGTTGGGGAATTCCTGATGCATGCAGTGCATGGCCAGATCGGCAAACACTACCTCATAGTGTTCGGATGGTTCGGGGTCACTGCCCGTCGCAGCAAGCGACACCAATGGCAACGTAATAACGGCTGATAGGAGAGTGTTGAGCGTCTTTTTCATAGTCGATCACTAGAACGGAATTAAGGTGAAGCCTTCACTTTGCAATTGCACATGCGCAGTCATTGCCGACAGTGCCATAGTGACGGCTGGGTTGAGCATGTCGGCAGAAAGCCCGCGATGGGCGGCGGTTTGGCCGCACAGGTAAACTCTGACTCCAGCTGCGGCCAGTTCATCGAGCAAACCAGTGTTAGGGTTGGCCACGCCGAATCGCGAGCGATACTGGGCATCGGTCAGCAAATCCCGGGAAGCTCCTCCATGCACGATCATCGCCATTTCCAATTGATCAGGTTTGGTTCCAGTTCGCACCTGCATGTTGAGAAAGCGCGCCGCCGATTCGATATGCGGGTTACGGCGGGCCGGATCATCCGCCGTCATGGCGACATCTTTGCTTACCTTGTAGTGGCGGCCCTCCTGTAGATTGAATGCCTCCTCGCTAACCTGATAAACCGGGCCAAAGCTGGGTATCACCGGGCCGGTGGTAGCCGTTGCATCTTCCCTGGCCCATGTCGGCGAAACTATCAGCAGGAGGGCGTTAAATACCACCCACCTGCGCAGGGACAGAGCCGGGTAAACGCCACTGAATCCAATCTTCATCAAGTCACAACCTCAAAATACCGTAATACCCAATACAGGCCGGCCACACTGCCACCCACCAACACGCTAACCCAAACCTTTTTCACGCGACTCCAACCAGCCACGCTGGAGTCGCTTGTGGCACTGATGGCCTCAAGCAGTGCGTAAGTGCCGCCGGCGGCCGATACGCCCACCAAAAATGGCTTCGCCCAACCACTGTCTACCGCGTCTATGATTTGATTAGCGGTGTCGGAGGCGGAATCCTGCGCAAGCCCATACTCCGTCAATTTGGACACATAGTCATCTCTGGTGAAGGTGTTAGTCGCCTTGAAGGCCTCCCACCCCTGGTTGGTGGCTAGTCCTCCAGCGCCGCTCAACGCCAGTTCCGCGAGCGTGGACTTGTCGTCACTGGTGGCCGACGCTGTCTGGACAACTTTCAATACTTCATGCCAGCTTTCATCTGGCACACCGTCGATTTTACTGGTTTTGATTTGCATGATTTGGCCTCGGGCTTGAGTGGCAGCTGACTAAAAGAGCTAGCGACGTTAAACCGAGTATAGTTGAGCGTGGGTGGCGGGCTGGGTCGTGAAACGAGGCGACTCAGTGCTGATTCATTGAGTGCATCTGGATTAACTTATCGGGATTCCTGAGATTGTAGATCCAGCAGATTTTTCCCTCGTTGTTCAAGCGTACGGTGAACACGCTGGACATACCCTGCTCATCCATGAATAGCGCCGGCTGTCCATTTGCACGCCCCTGCCTGACGGTCATCAGCGCGCCGTGTTTAGCCGCCAGATGCAGATGCACTTGCGCCACACGTTCTTTGCCCACCAGCGGAATCCGGGCAGCGTTAACGACCCCGCCCCCGTCGGAAATGGCAACCACGTCCTCAGACAACAATTGCAAAACGCGCTCTCGATCGCCATGGGTTATGGCGTCGTAAAAGGCCGAAAGCGCCGCCTGGACTTGCTCCTGAGTCGTGTCAAAGCGAGGCTTTGTCGCCTGAACCCGCAGGCGCGCCCGTCGGCCGATCTGGCGGCAAGTGGCTTCGCTGCGATCAAGCATCGCTGCAATCTCGCGAAAACTGAAATCAAACACACTGTGTAAAAGGAATACGGCTCGCTCTTCTGCGCGCAGGCGCTCCAGGGCCCACAGCATGGCCAGTTCGCAGTCCTGCGCCAGTTCCAGATCACTGGAGGGGCCGCCCTCAATGACGGGCTCCGGCAACCAGGGCCCCGGGTAAACCTCTCGCCGGGAATGCGCTGAGCGCAAACGATCGAGTGCGATGCGCGAAACCACGCGATGGAGCCAGGCACCTGCTGACGCCAGTTTGGCGGTGTCTACGGCTGACCACCGCAACCAGGCTTCCTGCAGAATGTCCTCTGCCTCCTGAACGCTGCCTGTCATCTGGTAGGCCAGTGACATGAGCTTTCCGCGGTGTTGTTCAAAAGCATCTGTGGCCGGGGCCTCAGCCATGAGGAATGTCTCTGTAGAAAGGAAGCATTACCCACATTGGTGTCAGGCAGGCGCCAATGCGCCGAGTGCCAACACAGGAACAACTGACTCTTGCGCAATATCAATGCGACTGCAAGTTTTGCCAAAGCCCAGGGCGTATTTCATGGTGGGGTAGGTCTGGCTTGCGGTGATGGCCATCGCCAGTGAAACGAGCCCGCGATCTCCCCAGCGTTCAACGAGCAGTGGGCGCAGTTCATCTACTTCTGGTGCGTGCTGACACACCAGTTCGGTGTAGCGCATGCTGAGCACTACATCATCCGGTGCTGAGGAAAAATCGCGCTCTACAATTGCCTTGACCGTTTCAGGATCAACGCCAGCTTCCAGCGCCATTTTCACCACCAGCTGTAGGCATGGCCCGCAGTCCTGGGTAGCGATGGCCCTCAGGGAAGCAGCAAAAAAAACCGCCGGGGGCACATTGCGATGATGTTGGGCGATGGCATTGACGCGGTTAAATTTGAGAAAGGCCTGGCGATCGGTGTCCAGCAGGTAGGTCAGGTAGCTGGTGTCGTAAGCGTAGTGACGACCAAACTTTCGAACTGCATTGCGTAAGAGGAATTTCAACATGTGACTGCGCTCTCTCGAGGGGTTTACTACCAGACGAGACAGCGCAGGAAAGTGTGACAGGTTGGAGGAAATTAGCGCTTAAATCGTGTACGCACCAACCTGTAAGTGCCGAAAAGCCGGGCGGGCGACGAGCGGTTACTCCTGCTCTGTATCCGCCAGACGCCGTTTCAGGAAGTTCAGTTTGACCTGTGGCCTCGCCTCATAGGAACCCTGGATCGGACTGATCGTCACCACATTTTCCGCCAGCAGTTTTTGCTCACTACGTGGATAGGGGTCATCCGGGTACCCCGCCCGGGATAGATCCAATTCAACCGAGAGCCCTGGCCGTGTGTCATCGGCACTGATACCGGTGAGGTTTGCGATGGGACTTTCGCCTATGCGCTCGAAGAATCTGAATCCAATGGTTGCCTGTTGACCCACGCGCGTGAACGCAAACTCGATGTCATCCAGCGTCGCATTTTCAGGCAAATCTAGCAGATTGACGTTCAAGCCCACATTTTGCGGTAGCCCTATCCCGTTTGGTCCATCTAGTGCCGCTACCAGATGAGCCACGATCTCTCCGACCAACATTGCCTGAGGTTCCGGATCGCCACGTCCTGCAGACACCGCCATCGCGGGAATACCCTTGTTCAATGCTGCAACCGTTGCCCCTAGCGTCCCGGAGTGGGGTGTTAGCGCACCGGTATTGTTGCCTTCATTGGGGCCCGATATAACCAGGTCCGGAAACTGTCCCCAGGCTGCCATGGCCAGCACATCCGTGCCGTAGAGCACGGCCGTTGAAGGCGTACTGTCAACATAGTACTGCTCAGGGCCCAGGCCGGTAGGACCTATCGCCGGCGAACCCGCAGGCAGAGTCCCCCCCGGTGACGGGGAGCTTGTAGGTTCGAGCGGTTCCAGAATATCAGCAGCGCCACCAGAGCCACTGCGGGCACCATAGGGAGCAGCCATGATGACGTCGTGCCCCGCCGCCAGCAGAGCACTGTGCACCGCCTGGATAAAAGGAGTTTCAAAGCCATCGTCATTGGTGAGTACGATGTTGAGCGCTAGCGATGGCAGGCTAAAGCTCACCAGGCCGATGAAGGCGGCACTGCGGGCCTGTTTGAGGAGGGTCAGCATGGTGTTTCTCCGTAGTTATTTTTGTTTGATGCCCCCGGATTGCTATCAATACCGGGGCTATGCCAACCATAGGGGAGGTACGGCAGCGCGCCCATACGGGCGGGGAGCTAGCGCCGGGGTCGGTTTAAAATGTGCTACGAAGTGGCGGAGATTAGTGATCGTGGTTCGTCAATAGTGACTGGGCGGCCCCACGAATCCGGGGCCAGTGCTGCAGGGCGCCAGCGAAACCCTGTGCCCAGCGGCGCAGTTCCTGTCGCTCGGAATCGTTCTCCAGCGCCTGGGGTGGGGTCAGTGCTTGCAAACCCTGGAACGCCTCGGTGCGTGCTGCTTCCAGACGTTCCCCCAGAGAACCTGCCTGACTGCCAACTGCCTGCAGTTGCTCACTGAGTATGGAGATAATATCGCCCAGAGCGGCAGCAGACAGGCTCCGGTAGGCCGCGATCAATGCCTCGGGTTCAACTTCGGCGAGCGCCTGGAAGGAGAGTGACAGTTTCAGCAGGCGTGTCTGGATATCACCCCCGGCCGTTTTACTGGTTTGCTCCAGGTAGCGAGTCAACAGGCCCAGTGGCCCTCCCGGCGGCCGCGGGCTGAGGGCTGTGTCGCGCTCTTCCAAAGGCAGGTGCGGTACCGAGCAGTCGAGCTGCAGGGCCACTGAGTGCGGATGGAGGTAGGACAGCATCCAGCCAAAGAGAATGTCTTCGCCGCGAAATGCAGGGAAATAGGGAGGTAACAGGGCGCTATTGTCCAGGCCAGTCAGCTGCGATATCACCGGGCGAGGCGCAAAGGTCGGCCGGGAACACCCGACCCAGCCCTTGCGCGAACCGAGCGCGGAATCACCCGATTGGGCGAGACGTTGCAATGAATCGCCCTCCAACTGGAGCATCCAGAAGTTATTGGCTGAACCGTGGTCACCGAGAGTACTGCTTTCGGTACTCAGTACGCGCGAGTTGGCCGCTAGCCGCCGGGCACTGGCAATACTGTAACCGGTCAGGTCACTACCCATGATCGAGCGATTGGCCAGAGCACTCGCAGCGCCCTGTATCGTGCCACCCAGCGCACCCAGATGCTGTACGAGAGGATCCTGGACCGGGCTTGCAAGCTGCTCCTGCAGTTGCGTATCACTGAAAAACGCGGCCTCGCGGGCGCCCTCGCTGAACGCCAGCCCTGCACTTGCCAGGGGGGCTTTGTGCCCCTCGCACAGAATATCGTCGTCCAGCATCAGGCAGCGTTTGCCGGCTGATAGCAGTAGGCACCAGTTTCTGCTCAGGCCGTAGCTGGGTTGCGATCGCCATTGTTGTGAGTCCAGCAGGAATCGCAGGCTGTCCCGAGATTCGGGTACAGCGGCTTCTAACTGTTGGAGCAGGGACTCCTGTTCATCGCGACCGACATAGTTTGTTTCGATGGCCAGTCGAGAACTCAGGTCTGCCAACAACTGCCGATTTTGATCCGCATTGTGTGGCTCGCGTGAATTGTCGATCAGGTACAGACCTTCGTGCTGTGTCAGGTCCGAGTGATCGTTCATTGAATGCAGCAGGCGTTCTACTGCCTGGGGCCGATCACAGGTGAGTATGAAAACGCGGGATGGGGCTAGCTCGGAGCTCTGTGATTGAGCCTCCAGGGGCGCGCAAATGGCGTCTGCCGAGCACATCAACCCAGCGTCCCGAATACTCGCTAACACCCGGGTCACATCGGCAACATTGCCGCCCAGCTCGGGCATTTTAGCCACCAGGTGCCGGGCATGATCCTCGAGGGAGCGAAAATCGCTGCAAAACTGCAGCGCAATCGAAACATCGCGCGTCACCGTGAGTTGCGCGCCATTATGTTTGTTCAGTAAAACGACTTGCCCCTGCGGCAGTGCCAACTCCTCACACTCGTCCAGCGCGTACAGTGGCTCCTCACGAGGAGGCGTGGTGGTATTGAAGGAGTAGCTGAGGGAGTAGTCGCTCATTGAGGGGTGCCCGGTGTACTGAGGCCCACGATTCTAGGGGCCCGACCGGGCGCTGTAAAATGTTGACGGCGGTCAATCAGGCTACGTTGCGACGACGCGCCTCGTTGCCATCCTGCAGGCTACCCAACAGCGCTTGGTACAGGGGGCGCCGGGTCTCTTGTAACTGCTCTTCCATGCTGTGACGGCTGATGGTGTAGGCGCGGCGGCGACCGTGGTAGTTCATGGGGTCTCCCGCCACTTCCAGTTGTACGCCGGAGCGTGCCACCAGCCGGGGCAGCCAGGGTTCCATCATGCCGTAGATTCGGGGTCGATCTGCAATGCGGGCCAGTGCAAAGCCGGTGAGGTAGGCCGCGGGAACCAGCAGGCCACCCACTTCGGGATTGCTGCTCTCGCCGGGTAGTCGGCCCCGATAATCCGGATCGACCGCCAACCGGGACAATTCGCACACCGTGTCGCGCCGGGTCATGCGTTCCAACTCGCCCACGTGGAGGCTGTTGCGGCAGTACACTTCCAGTGGCAGGGACTCAACGCGCGTGGCCAGTACCAGTCGCACACTGGCTGCCGGACGCCCATTGCGCCGGTCGCGTATCAGGGCGTGAAGAGAGTGTGCATCAAAACTGTCACTTTCCAGTCGGGTGGGATACTGGTCCCTGGACTCAAACCGTTTCTCTTCACAATAGACCCGGTAGCGCAGTCCGAAGCAGAGCTCGCGCTGTCGCCTGGTAGTGGCCAGTTCGAGGTTAAAGTAGCGGGTGAACAGGGAAGAGGCAGCTGGTTTGGATTGTGTCATAGATGAATGCACCGTCTGGTGCCGCTGGAAGAAGCGGCGTGTCTAGCCCGTCCCTGGCTGGATTCCCGGATGGGGTGCACGCAAATTCACCTTGCCGACGCTCAGGCGACAGCTGGCGGCCTCATTTCAGCGGTGGCGCGGGCATATGATGAACAGCCACCCGATTGCTATTGTATTGTCCCGGGCGGCGCGCTTTTTGCACCCACATCTGCCTTCATCCTAGCACGGTGTTTTCTGCGCGGAGCGCACTGTCGGGCGGTAATTGTTCACTTGTTACTTGGCTAAGTGCCGCTTTTAGAAAAGCTAATTTTATAATTGCGCGCGTGGTGGGGTTGTTGTTCGCGGGTGCTAGTATGGGCCCCTTGAAACGGTGGGAAATAGGTTCTCCGGTGTGGCCGCACTGACGGGAAAGCGCAATGATCTGGAAGCCTGGTTGCTGGTGGCGATGGTGCTGGCGGCACTGGGTAGTCTCTGGGGGGCTCGCAGTGTTGGGGAGGTAGAGGCCGCGGAAGGTACTCGCGAGGACCTGGCACGGCCTCCCAATATCCTGCTGTTGGTGGCGGACGACCTGGGATATAACGACACCGATGCAATCAATCCGGGCGGGGCGGTCACTCCAACGCTGCGGCAGCTGGCACAGGATGGCGTAACGTTCACCCGGCATTATGCGGACGCGACCTGCAGTCCCAGTCGGGTGGCCCTGTTAACGGGGCGCTTTCCCCAGCGCTCCGGATTCAGGCCGACAGGAATGGAAATTCCCCAGGAGTTCACCACACTCCCCGAGGCACTTGCCGGTGTGGGTTATCACACTGCTCTGGTGGGGAAATGGCACGCAGGTGAGCAACGTCAGCAGAGTTTGCCCCTGGCCCAGGGCTTTAAAGAGTTTTTTGGTTTCCACAACCAGTGGGAGTTAATGGCGCCGGACGGCGCAGGTGCCAGCAGGAGCCCTGGGTATCGCGACCCCTGGCTGCGCGAAAACAGCAAGTCCCCCGCGCGCCACCGTGGCCACCTGACCGACATTCTTGCGCAGTACAGTCGCGAGTTCATCACCCGTCGTGCCGAGCAGCCGGCCCCCTGGTTTCTCTACCACGCTTTTTATGCCCCCCATGCCCCCATCCAGCCGGACACACGATTTGCACAGCGTCATGACAGTTCAAAGGAAGGGCGGTATCTGGCGCTTCTCGAGCAGCTCGACGATGCCGTCGGTGGTTTGCTGCAGGCCCTCGATGACACCGGACAGTCGGAAAATACGCTGGTAATTTTCGTCAGCGACAACGGCGGCACCAATCGCGAACGGGATAACAACTATCCCTACTTCGGCGCCAAGGATGAGACGTACGAGGGCTCCTTTCGTACGCCACTGTTAATGCGCTGGCCGGGTCGAATCAAACCCGACACTACAGTGGGCGAGGTGGCCATGAACACCGACCTTTACCCCACGCTATTGGCGGCCGCCGGGGGAACGCCGGTCGACGTGTTGGATGGTGTCAATTTGCTGCCGATAGTCGCTGGAGATGCACCCTCGCGTGACCGTGTCTGGGAACAATACATCTGGTCCGCCGAGGCCGTCTCTGCCAGTTACCTTTCGCCCGATGGGCGCTGGCGCCTGGCACATCGTTACGGCTTGCCCGCCCAGTTGTACGACCTCGAGCGCGAGCCTACAGGTAGTCGCGACGTGGCAGAGCGCTATCCGGAAGTGGTCCGCGATCTGCGTGCTGACCTGACGGCGCAGCACTGGGATCTGGCGGAAGTACCCGTGGTAGTCCAGGGGCCTGATGCAGCGGGTGGCCACACATATCACGGCTTCGACCTGATGCGGGTGCCGTACCAGAGCACCTTTACCATCGCACTTGCACTTAATAGCTCTGCAGTTGATGGCTCTGCGACGGGTGGTGTGGAGCGGGAGTTAGCCGCGCAATCTGGCTCGTGGTCCGTGTCCATGCGGGAAAGCCAGTTGTACTGGCAATTGGGCGATGCTGAATTGACGGCGCAGTTGCCTGCGCAACTTTCTGCGAGCGAGTGTACAGCCGTCGTGTTGACCGGCCATCTGCAACCGCCACCCCACCTCATGCCAGCCGCGGGTGGCAATCATCTCAAGCTCTATCTGGATGGAAAGTTGGTAGCGATGGTGAAGGATTTCGATTACGTTCTGCCGAATGATCGCGCACTGGCTGAACCTACGCACTCTCGTGCCGGCCCCTTATGGTTTTTTAATACCGCAGTAAACTCCCGCGAGGAAGCGTATTTCCCGGAAGTGGCAGCCGAGCACCGGCCACTGTTCCAGCGTTTGCGTCGCGAAGGGGAACTACTGGGGTCGTCGGTGGAAACCCTGAGCCAGCGGGTTTGCCCGCGTTAGCCGTAATTTGGCGTTACCCGGTTATTGCTGACCCTGGCTCTGCTGCTGCCGCGCCCGTTGCAATTCTGCGCGAGCTGCCTTGCGCTCCAGTTCGTTATAGCGGCACAGGTGCACGTAAAAGCGTCGCAGCCGCTCCTGGGTTTCACTGTCGGAGTTGAACAACAGTCGCAGCAGTGGATGGGTGTTTTCTTCGCCGCCCGCCTTCTGCAGCACACCAAGCCCAAAGCCGTGATTGAATTTGAAGGTGCTGTAGTCTTGCTCCAGTTCCTGCCAGTACTTCCAGGCGCCGAAGTCCTTGATCCGTGCTTCCACGTCGTGAAATAGCAGGATACCGCCGGGTTTCACTTTCGGGTACCAGGTTTCGAAGTCTTCACGGACCGCTTCATAGGTGTGCAGCCCATCGATGTGAAGGATGTCGATGGAGTCGGCGTCGAACTGTTTGGCCGCATCCTGGAACAACATACGCAGCAGGTAGGCGACACCGCGATAATACTCGCGCACGTGTTCGCTGACTTCGTTGAAAATGTCCTCACCGTAGGCGCCGGTGTGGTCATCGCCTTCCCAGCAGTCCACGGCATAGCACACGCCGTCAACGTCGTGCTCCACCATGCTCTGGCAAAACGTATAGAACGACAGCCCCTTGTGAGTACCCAGTTCCACCAGCTTGCTCGGGCGCAGGGCTGCAATCAGGTCGTAACCGAAGGGCATGTGATCCACCCAGGTGCTGAAGACCATTTTGCGCGGCACAAAGGTCGCGGAGGGCGGCAGATAAAGGAGGGGTTCAGACATGCTTGGGCTCCGGGTCGGCGTTAACGCGGCTTATTGTAACCGCAGCGGCGCTGCGTCGTGTGTTGTGATCATGATTGCGGTTTGTCATCCGACCAGGGTGACTTGCCCTGTGCGGCAAAGCGGCGGTAGCGGCGTTCTGCGCCTTCCACTGACAGCTGCATGAACTTCAGCGCGTGCTGGGTCACCGGGCCAATCAATGTAGGTTGCCTGCGCGCCGCAGAGTAGGGCGCACCGCGAACGGCAAGATACTCGGCCTGAAATTGCGCCAGTACCGCTTCTCGGTCAGCACGCTCTACGGTGGTTACCCCGCCGTGAAATTGATGGAAGGAGCCTTCACCCGGTGTGATGAACAACTGTGATTCAGCTTGCAGGGCCAGGCCGCGGTACAGGTCGAGATTGACCGAGCCCCCGCCCGGCGCCTGAAAACCCTCATGCGCCCCGCCGTAGGCCAGGAAGCGCTCGCGAGCGGCGGTCATGCAATTGGATTCCAGCAAGGGGTGAAAATAACCGTGGGGGTTGGCGCCGCTGAAAATGCTTACATCGAACAGGCGGTAGCCATCCTCCTGCCAGTTGATCTGGTCCAGCAGGGCGGACTCCACCGCCTCGTCGTACTGGACGGTGGCGCTGTGTTGGTGGTTGTGCTCGCCGATGTGGTAGCCCGGCACGGCGACCAGGGCGTTGGGATTACTGCGGATTGCCGCCAGCGTTTGTGACAGTACACCGGGAGAGAGCAGTCGGGCGCCGTCGATCATCAGGCACACGTACTCGCCTTGTGCCGCTCGCAAACCTTCATTGACGGCATAGATCGGCGTGGGGCGCGTTTCCTCTCGCAGGAAATAGCGAAAGTTGCCGGCAAGATTTTCCACCGCCGCTGGATCGAGGTTGTGTTCGGAGTGGTTCTCCATCACCAGCACTTCGTAGTCCCCGGCGCTGACGTCGCGTTGGTAGGCGGTGCTCAAGGAATACAGGGTGTTCATCGCCTGCCGGGGCATGTCGTAGGCCACCAGCACGACGGAGAGGCGTGGTTGGCTCTCAGGCATCAAGCGTCTCAGTGGTTTTCAGCAGCGGCGCCAGCGGGTCGTCATCCTTCAGTTGAAAGCGCACCTGGTGCACCGTGGTTTTCTGCTCCCGTGCCAGCCGCAACTCATTGGCATCGCGCTCGGCGTAAACAGACAGTACCTGCATGGGGTCCAGTTGTTTCAGTTGCTCGCGCACATCCAGCGGGCTCTGCCCATACTCGCGGCTGCGTCGGCGGATGATTTTGTCGAACTCGCCATAGTCTCGCAGTACGGTGTCGGGGGAGCCGGTGTCCACCACCTCGCCGTTTTCGATCCAGATGGCACGGTCGCACAGCTCTTCCAGTGTTTCCAGGCTATGGGAGACCAGTACCACGGTCTTTTCGGACTGGATGCGCTCTTTCATCGCCGCCGTGGAGCGTTGCTTGAACTCGGCGTCGCCCACACCCAGGGCTTCGTCGATCAGCATCAGGTCTGGTTCCAGCAACAGGCTGACGGAAAAACCCAGTCGAGCACGCATGCCTGCAGAATAAGTGCTGGCAGGTTCGTCGATCATGACCCCGAGGCCGGAAAACTCGATCACCTCATCCATGCGCCGTAACACCTCCCGGCGTGGCATACCCTGAAGCATCGCCATTTGTACCGCATTATCGCGGCCCGAGAGATTGGGGCTGAGGCCAAGCTGGTAAGCGAGCAGCGATATTTTGTCGGTCCGGCGAATTACCTCGCCGCTGTCGGGAGAGATAATGTTGGCGATCAATTTGAGCAGAGTCGACTTGCCCGCCCCGTTGCGCCCCACCACACCCACTGTTTCGCCGCTGTAGAGCGTGAGATTGATATCGCGGAGCACCTGGTGCCGCGTTGATCCACGCAGTTTGCGCTTCAGCCGGTAGTGCAGCGCTACGTGCTTCAGTTCGATCAGGGCCTGGGGGGAACTCATCGCGGCTTAATTCACGTAGTAGGGGAATTTGCGATCGTAGGCCACCAGCAGACTGGCGCCGACTACCACGCAGAGCAGGGAGAAACCCAGGCCGGGCAGCAGCGCCAGGAGATCCGGAAACTGCCCGTCGATGAAAATGCCGCGGTACTGTTCCAGCATCACCGCCATCGGATTCAGGTACAGCCATTGCTGGATGGCCTCGGGTGCTTTACTGATATCGAAAAACACGCCGGACATGTAAAACAGCAGCATCATCACATTCTCTACCACACGCTGAAAATCCGGGTAGAGCGGGATCAGGAAGGCGAGGATAAAACTGGTGCCGGTAATGAATAACAGCTGCGCCAGCATAAGTGGCACCAGGCCCCACCAGGCTTGGGTTATGTTGCCGGTGTACCACCAGATGAAAGGCAAAAACAGCGCCAGTACGAGCGCGAAACGCAGCGTGCCGCAACAGATTTCCACCAGCGGGAAAACGATCTTGGGCAGGTAAATCTGGTTGATCAGTCTGCCGTTATTGAAAATTGACGAAGCGGCGCGCACCAAGGTGGCGCTGAACCAGCGGAAAAACACCAGTCCAGCGAGCAGGAAGCCGATATAGCCGGGACCGCCGCGTTCCATCACCAGGCCGAACACAATGTAGAAGGCGCTGAGGTAGAGCAGCGGTTCCAGTACCCACCACAGGGTGCCCAGATAATAACTGGCGGAATCGGCCTTCAGGATCATCACTGCCCGGTGCAGGATGAGGCTCGCGTATTGGCGGGTGTTCAAGAGTGCTTGTCGTCGCTAAAAAGAGTGGCGCGATTATCGCACATATCCACGGCGGTGGGAGGCGGCCGGTACTGGCCGGTGGTGTGCATGGCAGCGTATGATCGTCCTCATTTCGCGTAACAGGAGGCGGCCATGAGTGCCCTGCTGAAAATCACAGTTTTTACCTTCGCATTGCTGGCGCTGCCACTGCATGCCAATGAGCTCGGTGCGGGCGGTCGTCCAGTGGATGCCAACTGGTCACGCAGCCCGGTGTACGGCAGCGGCGGGATGGCCGCAACTGCCCAGCCGCTGGCGTCACAGGTGGCCATTGATGTCCTGCAGGCAGGCGGCAGCGCAGTCGACGCAGCCATTGCCGCCAACGCCGCCCTGGGCCTGATGGAGCCCACGGGCAATGGCATCGGCGGTGACTTGTTTGCCATCGTCTGGGACCCGAAAAGCGGCCAGCTTCACGGGTACAACGGCTCGGGTCGGTCTCCCGCGAACCGCACGCTGACGCAGTTGAAAGACAAGATTGAAGCCTTGCGAGAAGCCGGCGCCATCGCCGAGGATTACGAGGGCATTCCACCCCTGGGCTCGCTGCCGGTGACGGTGCCCGGCACCGTCGATGGCTGGTTCGCCCTGCACGAGCGCTTTGGCAAACTGCCCATGTCGCAGGTGCTGGCTCCCACGGTCAATTACGCCCGCCAAGGCTTCCCTGTTTCCCCGGTAATCGCCTACTACTTCCAGCGCAGTCTGGCAGGCTTTGAGCGGCGGCTGGCAATGGTGGAAGAATTCGACAATGCCCGCGCGACCTGGTTTGCCGATGGCGCATTGCAGGCCGGCGAGATCCTGCGCAACCCGGATCTGGGCAATACCCTCGAAACAATTGGCAAGCAGGGCCGTGACGCCTTCTACAAAGGTGAACTCGCCAAGCGGATGGATGCTTACTTCAAACGTATCGGTGCCGATATGAATCTGGCAGACCTCGCCGCCCACCAGGGCGAGTGGGTAAGGCCCCTGTCGGTGAACTACCGCGGTTACGACGTCTACGAATTGCCACCCAATGGCCAGGGTTTCGCAGCACTGCAAATGCTAAATATTCTGAAGCAGGTGGACCTGACCCAATGGGATCGCAGCTCGCCTGAACTGTTTCACTACATGGTGGAGGCCAAGCGTCTGGCTTTCGAGGACGTGGCGCGTTTCTACGCCGACCCCGAGTACATGGACATCGATCCCGCTGCCTTGCTGACCGAGGACTACGGCAAGCGCCGCTTCGCACAGATTGACGCCGGCAAAGCCAACCCGGTGCCGGCACCGGGCGTACCGGTGCTGGAAGGCCCGGGCGATACCACCTATCTGACCGTGGCCGACGGCAACGGCATGATGGTGTCGCTGATTCAATCCAACTACCGTGGCATGGGTTCCGGCCTGGTGCCAGATGGCATGGGCTTCATGCTGCAGGACCGTGGTGAACTGTTCGACCTGGAGCCGGGCAAACCCAACAGCTACGCCCCGGGCAAGCGCCCCTTCCACACCATCATCCCTGCCTTCGTGATGAAAGACGGCCAGCCCTTTATGAGCTTTGGCCTGATGGGTGGGGGCATGCAGCCCCAGGGGCACGTGCAGATTCTGGTCAACATGATCGACTTTGGCATGAACATTCAGCAGGCCGGCGATGCGGCACGCTTCCAGCACGACGGCGGCCGCCAGCCCACCGGCATTCACGATGATCTGCTGGGTACCCTGTACCTGGAGCCAGGTGTGCCGGCTGCGACCGTGGAAGGGCTGAAGAAGCTCGGCCACACGGTTGAGATCGTGGATGATGGGGTGATGTTCGGTGGCTATCAGGCGATTGCGCGCGACCCGGAAACGGGGGTTTATCGCGGCGCCACTGAAATGCGCAAGGACGGTACGGTCGCGGCGTACTGAGTGGCATTGCCAGAGAAAAACACGCCGGCTGGGTAACGGCCGGCGTGTTCAGGACTTAAGTAACTAGCGGCCGCCTTTCTTGGCCTGGGCGAAGGCCGCTGCAAAGGCGTTATTGGCGGCGGGCTTGCTCTGCCGTGTCTCGCCACCACGGCGATCGCGGTTGCGGCGATCCGCATTGCGGTCCTGCCGCTTCTCGCCGCCTCGGCGGGAGCCTGCATCCTCCGCTTTGTCGGACAGGCGCATACTGAGGCCGATACGCTTGCGCGCCTCGTCCACTTCCATCACCTTCACTTTGACGATATCGCCGGCCTTCACCACTTCGCGTGGGTCCTTGACGAATTTTTCCGCCAACGCGGAGATGTGCACCAAGCCGTCCTGGTGTACACCGATATCCACGAAGGCACCGAAGTTGGTGACGTTGGTGACGGTGCCTTCCAGCACCATGTCGGGTCGAAGATCCGAGATTTTCTCAACCCCGTCCTCAAAACGAGCCATGCGGAATTCCGGGCGGGGGTCGCGGCCGGGTTTGTCCAGTTCGGCGAGGATGTCCTTCACGGTGGGCAGACCCACCTGGTCACTGGTGTAATCGGCGGCATTCAGGCCGCGCAGGAAGCTGGAGTCACCGATCAGGCTGGCCAGCTGACGTTCGCTGCGCTGGGCGATGGCTTCCACCACTGGGTAGGATTCCGGGTGCACGGCAGAGGCGTCCAGTGGGTTGTCGCCCCCCATCACACGCAGGAAGCCGGCTGCCTGCTCGAAGGTTTTGGCGCCGAAACGGCTCACTTCCATCAGGTCCGACCGACCCTTGAAGGCCCCCTTGCTGTCCCGCAGGGCCACGATATTGCCGGCAATGCTCTGGTTGAGGCCTGACACTCGCGCCAGTAGTGGCATGGACGCGGTGTTTACGTCCACACCCACGGCGTTAACGCAATCTTCTACAACCGCATCCAGTTGTCGCGCCAGATTTACCTGGCTGACATCGTGCTGGTACTGGCCTACGCCGATAGATTTGGGCTCGATCTTTACCAGTTCCGCCAATGGGTCCTGCAGGCGCCGGGCAATGGACACCGCGCCGCGGATGGTGACATCCAGGTCGGGAAACTCCCGAGCGGCGAATTCGGAGGCGGAGTAAATGGAAGCGCCGGCCTCGTTGACCATGACCTTGCTCACCTGCAGATCAGAGTGCTCACGCAACAAGTCGCCCACGAAGCGGTCGGTTTCCCGGCCGGCGGTGCCGTTGCCGATAGCGACCAGCTCAATGTTGTGTTTGCGGATCAGGTGCAGCAGGGTTGCCGCCGCTTCCTGTGTACGTTTTTGCGGCGCGTGAGGGTAAATAGCCCCGTGATCGACCACCTTGCCGGTGGCGTCCACCACGGCCACTTTCACGCCGGTCCGCAATCCGGGGTCCAGGCCAATAGTGGCACGAGGCCCGGCTGGCGCTGCCAGCAGCAAATCCTTCAGGTTGCTGGCGAACACCTTGATCGCTTCCAGTTCAGCCTGTTCGCGCAGTTGGCCCAGCAGGTCGGTTTGCAGGTGGGTCAGCAGCTTGACCCGCCAGGTCCAGCGCACGGTGTCAGCGAGCCAGCGGTCGGCGGCGCGATTGTGGTCTTCAATGTGCCAGTGGCTGGCGATCATGGCTTCGCAGGGATGCGTGTCGGTGGGCTTTTCCTCTGCGCTCATCACCAGTGACAAGTGCAGAATGCCTTCGTTACGGCCGCGGAACATGGCCAGGGCGCGGTGGGAGGGCACTCCTGCCAGCGCTTCGGTGTGCTCGAAATAGTCGCTGAACTTGGCGCCTTCGGCTTCTTTGCCGTCGGCAACTCGTGACGCGAGCTGGGCGTGATCGGTGAGGAAGGTGCGCAGCTTACCCAGCAGTTCGGCATCTTCTGCGAAGCGCTCCATGAGAATCTGGCGGGCACCGTCGAGGGCGGCCTTTTCGTCGTTAATGCCTTTGTCGGAATCGATAAAACGCGCAGCTTCTGCCGTGGGGTCCCGATCGGGGTTGTCGTACAGGGCGTCCGCCAGCGGTTCTAGTCCCGCTTCCCGGGCAATCTGGGCACGAGTGCGGCGCTTGGGTTTGTAGGGCAGGTAGAGGTCTTCCAGACGGTTCTTGCTTTCGGCGGCGAGAATGTCGGCCTTCAGCATATCGGTCAGTTTGCCCTGCTCCTCGATACTGTTGAGGATGGCGCTGCGCCGTTCTTCCATTTCCCGCAAATAGCCCAGGCGCTCTTCCAGCGTACGCATCTGGGTGTCGTCGAGGCCACCGGTAACCTCTTTCCGATAGCGTGCGATGAAGGGCACGGTGGCGCCTTCGTCCAACAGGGCGACGGCAGCATTGACTTGTTTTTCGGCAACGGACAACTCGTCCGCCAGACGTTGGGAGATGGGTTTCAACATGGAGGTAACAGCTCGGTAAGGCAACAACGAGGCCAGATTATGGAGCAGTTCCGGAGCCTTTTCGAGATGGTTTTTGCGCGAAAGATGTGTATTCGTGGTGTCGGCGTAATCTGAGCAAAAACTTGCACATTAGTATACTTTTTTGGCATGGTGAGCAGGCCAGTGCCGGTGGGCTCTGCCATACTTTCAGCCATAGCGCTTTCAGCGTAATAACAAAAACCCGCTGTTGCAGGAGAATGAAGCATGGGTCAGGCCGAGCAATCACAGGCACCGATTGAAGAGTTGTTCAATCCGCATTCGGAAGACTATTTGCACGACCCTGTGTCGCAGTGCCTGGCACTGCTGCAACGGGCTCCGCTGGTATGGTATGAGCCCTGGCAGGCGTGGATCATGACCCGGATGCCCGACATCATGGACTGCTGGAAGCGGGAGTATTTATCTTCGGATTTTTATGACTGGGAGTTCGCTCCCCCCCGCCCACCACAGGACCAGTGGAGCAATTTCGAACGCGCGTTGATCGGCCACAGCCTGTTGGCGGACCACGACCACCACCGCCTGGTACGCCGCGTTACCGCGCCGGCATTCTCGCGCAATGTGGTCGACAAGATACAGCGTGCAATCGAGCCCGATGTGAAAAAGCTGTTCGATGACCTCGGCACGCCGGAGGAATTCGACTACATCGCGGAGATTGCCCAGCACATACCGTTCATCTCCATCACTCGAATGGTCGGCATCCCGGAAAAGTACTGGCCAGAAATCAAACAGGTAATCGTCACCTTCACCGAAACGTGGAACCCCACTATTTCAGAAGAGCGACGGGCCGCTGCGCGGGAGGACAGTAACCGCGCGATCGATATTCTGCTGCAGGTTATAGCCGAGCGCCGCGGCGCGCCACAACAGGATGATTTTCTCAGTGCGCTACTGAAAGTAGAGGCGGAGAACGAGGGTTTTGAAGAGTGGGATATCGTTACGCTCATCCTCGCCCTGATCGGCGCCGGCTCGGATACCACGCTGGTCGCACAGCAGTGGTCTGTGTACGCCCTGCTCAAACACCCGGACCAGATTGAAACTGCCTTGTCCTCGCCCGATGCCTTTGCCAATGCCTTTAACGAAGTGTCCCGCTGGAGTACCCAGAGCAAAATGGGCTTCGCGCGCTATGCACCACAGGATATGGAAATACTGGGTCACTCGGTGCGCAAAGGGCAGATGGTACTGTTGATGCCGCACCTGAAAGATTACGACCCGGAGTATTACCCTGATCCGGAACGTTTCGATGTGCAGCGGACCTTTAATCCCGATGTGCAGTTTGGTTACGGGCCGCGCTACTGCATTGGTGCGGCGCTGGCCAAACGCCAGCTTTATCTCACCATCAGTGAGTTGTTCAGGCGTTTTCCGCAGGCACAACTGGCCTCAGAGCCGGAGCGCGATGGCAGCGATCACAATGCGGTGGTGTTCAAACAATTGATGGTGAAGACCAGGGGTTGATCGATAGACGCGCTATAACTGCCGTTCCGGCACGATCCAGGACATCACTCGCGCACTGAAACGCTGCCACCATGACGTATCCGGTTCGGTCTGGGTTTGAAGAGGATTGCCGTCGGCATTCCTGGACGTCCAGACCAGATTGTCCTGTTCGTCCAGAGAGAGTACCCAGGCAACGTCGAGAATGTTTTCCCTGAAGCCCTGATACATCCGCTCTGCGTCCTCCGGCGCCTCAAAATAGGCGCCCAGTTCGGTGTTGATCAAGGCGGAGCGGCCATCGAGGTTGAAAGAGCCCACGAACAGATAGCGGCGGTCGAAGCCAAAGAACTTGGCATGCAGGCTGGCTCGCGAGGCGCCGAGTTTAAACTCCCGCTCCTGGGTGTCGAGGGGGTTGGCCCGAAATTCATAGAGCTTTACGCCGCCGCGTAGCAAATCTTTCCTGTAGCGCATGTAACCCGAGTGCACCATGGCGACGTCGTTGGCCGCCAGGGAGTTGGTGAGGATCTGAACGTCGACGCCGCGCTCCACAAGGCTCACCAGGTATCGCGTGAAACTCTTCCCCGGCACAAAATAAGGCGAGACGATGAGCAACTCGTGTTGTGTCTCATCCATGCCGGCCTTGAGTTGTGGCGCGAGATGGGTTTCCTTGCTGATCTCCTGTTGTTCGAGTTTGTCCGGTTGGTCGTAGGCCAGTATCCACCGAGACCAGGCAAATGCGGTGCCGGTAATTTCGCGGGAGTAGTTGGCATGGGTTAAACGGTCCAATGCGGCTGCATATTCTGATTGAGCTGCTTTTTTCGCTGTTTCTGCCAACGCGGCTCGTTGTTCCCTCTGGGTCGAATCGGGCAGCGGTGTTTCACCGTAGAAGATTGCCAGCGGGTACACCACCTTGCTGTTCCAGTACAGGTCGAACTGTGCTGATACCTCACTCACGATGGGGCCGATCGCCAGCGCGTCCATATCGCTAAAGCCGACCTCCTCGGAAGCATCGAAGTACTCATTGCCGATATTGCGACCGCCAAAGATAGTCGCCTGGTTGTCGGCGGTGATGGTCTTGTTGTGCATCCGATGATTGATGCGGCGCGTATCGCCGATCATATCCAGACCCCGGCTGGTCCGATTGGCGAAGGGGTTGAACAGGCGCACCTCGATGTTGTCGTGCGCATCCAGCGTACGTAGCAAGTCATCTTTGCCGCTGGTGTCGAGGTCGTCCAGCAGTAGCCTTACGCGCACACCGCGATCTGCCGCAATCAGCAGACGTTGGTAAAGCACACGGCCAACCGTATCGTTGTGCCAGATGTAGTACTGCAGGTCGAGGCTTTGTTCAGCCGCGCCAATCAGGTGCAGACGGGCCGACAGAGCGGTCATGCCGTCACCCAACACATGGAACCCCGATAGTGAAGGGTGCTTCGCCAAAAGTGGCTCCAATTCCCGACCGAGGAGAGTTTGCGCTGTGTCGGAAATGTAGTGGCTTTCCATGGTGTCTGCTCTGTCGGGGAGTGCACTGCAACCGATCAGCATCAGGCCGAACGTAAGCGCGATGAGCGGGTGCGGGCGCACAGCTTTGACTGACATTAACGAATCCTCGATTCCCGGTTTCTACAGCTTAGCGCAGCAGCGCCACCGACGAAATGTGTTGAGCTGGCTGTAAATTGACCTATGAACTATTTTTTAAGGTACGCCGGGCATAACAACAGCAACAGGCTGGGGGCTGAATCATGGACAGAAGAACATTCGTTGGGGCAAGTGCAGGTGCATTAACGTGGATGGCGCTTCCCCGAGCGGTGCAAGCGGAGGTCTACGCGGGCTTGCGTCAGATCAACGATGACGTAACCGCAAAAAATTTGGCGGGCGCTGCAGTACAACTTAGCCGTTCAGATGTTCAGGCGCTTGCCGATTCCTTACGTGGCCCACTCCTGCTCGCGGGAAATCCCGGCTACGATCTGGCGCGACAAGTTTTGAATCCGGCCATCGACAGGCACCCCGCGTTGATAGTCCAACCGGGTGGTGTGGCGGATATCTCCCGAGCGGTTGCTTTTGCCGCGGAGCAGGGGCTCGTGGTGGCGGTTAAGTGTGGCGGGCATTCATTCGCAGGCAAATCCACTTGCGAAGGCGGATTGCAGATCGATCTGTCTCGCTTCCGCCATGTTCAGGTGGATGCCGGCAAACAGCTTGCCCAGGTCAGTGGTGGCAGCCTGCTGGGCGCAATGGATCATGAAACCATGGCGCACGGGCTGGTCACAACCGCGGGTACGGTCTCGCACACGGGCGTGGGTGGGCTAGCGACGGGCGGTGGGTTTGGGCGATTGGCCCGTCGCTTTGGACTGGCGCTGGACAATATTGCCTCCGTCGATGTGGTAACGGGGGATGGTTCGATCTTGTATGCCGATAGCGAACAGAACCCGGATCTGTACTGGGGGGTGCGGGGCGCGGGTAGCAATTTTGGGGTGGTGACACGCTTTGCTTTTCATCTGCATCCCGTTCAGCGCAGAGTCATGGGGGGCAGCCTGACTTTTGGCCCGGAGTTGCGGCGCCAGGTGTTGGAATTCTATGCCGAGCATTGTGCGAACTTCCCTGATGAGCTGTATGTCGATTGCACCAGTGGCTTTACGCCCGACAAGCAGCAGCCCTTTACATCCCTGCATTTGTGCTACAGCGGTCCGGCGAAATCCTACGATACTGTGATGGCGCCAATTCGTGGGCTGGGTAAGCCGGTGCGCGACACGGTGAAATCCATTGATTACGTTGCAGAGCAGCGGCGCTACGACCTCACTGATCCCAGAGCGATGGTGACCTACGTGAAGGGTGGGTATGTCAGTGAAATTCCCGCGGCGCTAGTCAATGCCATTCTGGATGGGCTGGAGCCGGATCCGGAGCGCTACACACGCGTTTATTTTCAGCACTCCGGTGGTGCCATCGGGCGTGTTGCCGCCGATGCCACGGCTTTCCCGCATCGATACGCCATTGCCAATATGCTGCCCATGATCAACTACCCGCCAACGGCGGATGTACCCCGGCACGTGGCGTGGTTGAAACAGTACTGGAAGACGCTGGAGCCCTTCACGCACGGTTTCTATACAGTGGAAGCCGACCAACAGAGCGCCGCGGAATTCAATAGCAACTACCTGGACAACTACCCGCGATTGCTGGCTGCGAAACGTCGTTACGACCCCAAAAACCTGTTTCGACTCAATGCCAATATCACGCCGGAAGCTGCTGGCGGCGCCGTCTGACATCGCGTCGGTTCTTCAACCAGGCCAGGGCGCGCAGGGCAAAGGCAGCAACGCCGAAGCCGGTCCACAGCCAGTAAAATCCGCCCTCTTCCAGCGCCAGGCCGAGGTAATTGCCGGTGAAACCCAGCATCAGGATGTAGATACCGGTGCGGTGGAGAATCCGCCAGAACGGCCCGAGAAAACGTCGCGACCAGTCGTTGCTGGTCAGGGCCATGGCATAAATGAGGCTGTACAGGAAGATGGCCGGAGACAATTCCCGCAGGCTGCCGTGCTGGCTCCAGTCGCCCAGCCAGGCGATATTGGTCAGGATGCCGATCATCGCCAGGTGATAACTGTGCGAAGCGGCCATCGACAGACCGATCTGCCGCCTAGCTGCAAGTGCAGTTTTAGCCCGATCGGAATGTGTTAGTTGCCACCAGGGGCGGGCCACGAAAGCGGCTATCAACAGCGCGTAGCTCGACAGCGCTGTCAGCCTCACACAAAGGCGGGCGGCGGCCTCCGTATAGTGGCTGTCGTATAAAACCCACAAACACAGGGAGCCGATCGCCAGGATGGTAACCGGCAGCACCGAGTTTTTGAATGTAATGTCGATTGCTTCGACATACTGTCTGAACACGTACCCCATCTGGCCGTCCCTCGCCAATTTGCTGGAGAATTTGCCGGCCAAGCCTCAGGGTTTGAACTTCTTCACCGCATTGAGGATTTGTCGACAGGTGATCTGGCCGACCAGTTTACCATCCTCCACCACCGGGCGGCGGCGCTTGTGGGTGCGCAACATGTCCTGGGCAATATCGACGATATCCTCATTGGGGTGCGCAACCACAAGATTGTCCGAGGCCATGTAGTCCTCCACCAGACCCGCACCGGATTGGTTATAGGTGGCGCTCAGCACCGCGCGCAAGCAATCCAGCTCCGACAGAATGCCTACCAGGTTGCCCTCTGTGTCGACGACACAGACACCGGAGATCTTGTTGTCGATGATGACCTGCATGGCCTCGTGAATGTTTGCCTTGGCGCTGACCTTGACCGGGTTGGTCAGCATATAGTCCCTCAGGTTGACGGATTGCAGCATGGTCGATTCCTCCCGTGGCACAACGACTAAAGTATAGATTGAATCCACCCGATCAGACTTTGTGGGGCGATTCCCAGTCCCAGCACCGCGGCCAGCAGCACAACCGCAAGGCAGGACTCATGCCATCCGGCATTCGGTAACAGCGCGTGGTTATCGTCGCGGCGCAACAGGTAATACACCACACGCAAGTAATAGTAGATGCCAATTCCGCTGCCCACCACCAGGCTGCCCAGTAGCAGCCAGTGAGGACCGGTGACAGCCGCGCTGAACAGGTAAAACTTGCCGACAAACCCGGCGGTAAGGGGGATGCCCGCCAGCGACAACATGGCCACCAGCATCAGTAGCCCGGCCAGGGGGTGATGCCAGAGCAAGCCCGACAAGTGTTTCAACTCGGTGTGCTCCGGGCCCTGGTATTGTTCGTAACCCGGCCAGGTCAATACTGCGAAGGCGGCCAGTGTAGTGACCGTGTAAGCAACGAGGTAAAACAGAGCCGCCTCCACCGCCAGGTCGTGATTGGCCGGATCGCTGCACACCAACAGCACGATCAGCAGGTAACCCATGTGCGCGATCGAGGAGTACGCGAGCAGGCGTTTGACGTTGTCTTGCCTCAGGGCCAGCAGGTTGCCCACCAGCATGGAGGCCACGGCGATTGCGGCCAGGCTGTTGAGAATAATGGGGAACTGGTAGGCCCCGGTCTCCAGGAAGGCGCGCAGGAACACCGCGAACACTGCGCCCTTGGACACCGTCGCCAGAAAACCTGTAACGGGAGAGGGCGCGCCCTGGTAGACGTCTGGTGTCCACATGTGAAAGGGCACCAGCGAGAGTTTGAACGCCAGTCCGCAAATGATCATTACCGATGCCGCCATCACGAGGGTGTAAGCTCCCGAGCCCGCCAGCGCCAGCGATTCACTGAGGCCAGTGAAGGCGAGTTGTCCGGTACCGGCATAGGCCAACGCAAAGCCAAACAGCAGGGTGGCCGAGGCGGCACCTGACAGCACCAGGTACTTGACCGCGGCCTCCAGGGGCAACAGTGAACGATCCGGATAGGCAATCAGCGCGTACAGCGCTACGCCCAGCAACTCCAGCCCGAGCAGCAGGCTGGCCACATGTACGGCTTGTGCCAGAATCATCGCGCCAATGGTGGCCAGCAGCAGCAAGAGGAAAAATTCGCCGGATTGCTCCGAGCGAAGGGCGATGTAGGCGGGTGACAGCCAGCAGGTCACGGCCGCTGCCAGAATGAACAACAGGTTCAACAGCAGTGCGTAGCCATCCACGCGTAACAGCAGGCTCTGGTAGTCACTGCCCGGCCACAGCCAGAGTAACAGCCCCGCGCCCAGTAACAGAGATAACTGCGTGATCGCCACACTCCAGCGGGGATTGCGGTGGAAGGCGATCTGCAGCATTAGCACCACGGTGCCGCCCGACAAGGCCAGCAGGGGCGACAGGGCTTGCCACATACCGGAATTCACGGTGAGAGTCCGCTTAGTGAAAGTGGCGGCGCTATCCGGGCCAGATCCAGCACCGGTTGCGGGTACAGGCCGAGCCATAACAGGGCCGCCGCCATCACCGCCATGGTGGTGAGTTCGCGCGGACCGAAATCATCGATTTTGGCCTGGTCATTATCCGGCCCCTGAAACGCCCGTTGGATCAGTGACAGCGAGTAGATGGCCGCTGTGACCAGTCCCAGCGCAGCCAGTGCGGCTGTGATCGGATGTTCGGCAAACAGCCCCGCCAGCACCATGAATTCCGCGACGAAATTGCCCAGGCCGGGCAATCCCAGTGACGCCATCGCAAAGAACAGTGCACAGGCGCCCATCCTCGGTGCCTGTTGCCACAGGCCGCCCATCTTGCGCATATCGCGGGTATGCAGGCGCTGCTGCAATGCCCCCGCCATCATGAACAGCGCGGCGGTGCTGATACCGTGAGCCACCAGTTGCACCACGGCACCGCGCTGCGCCAGCGCATTGAAGGCGTAGAGGCCGAGCAGCACAAAGCCCATGTGACTGACCGAGCTGTAGGCCACCAATCGTTTGAAGTCGTCCTGGGCAAAGGCCAGTACCGCACCGTACAAAATCCCGGCCACCCCGAGTCCCAACGCGATGGGAGCGAATGCCAGCGACGACTCGGGGAACAGGGGCAGCACAAAGCGAATCAGGCCATAGGCGCCAGTCTTCAACAGTATGCCCGCAAGCAGGACACTGCCCGCCGTGGGTGCCTGCGTGTGCGCGTCCGGCAGCCAGGTGTGAACACCAAACGCGGGTAGTTTGACCGCGAAGGCGATGAAGAAGCCCAGCATAATGGCCATGCCCAGCTGCCCCGTGGGTGCCTGTCCCAGCAGGTCAAAGTAGCTGAATGACAGCGCCTGCCCGGTTGTTCTGGCAGTCCACGCCAGTACCAGAATGGCGAGTAGCATCAGCAGGCCGGACACCTGGGTGAAGATAAAAAACTTGTACGCGGCGTGCGCCCTTGCCTCGTGCCCCCACACGGCGATCAGGAGGTACATGGGCACCAGCATGATTTCCCAGAACACAAAGAACAGGAACAGGTCGAGGGCGAGGAACACGCCGACCACGCCTGCCAGTGTCCACAGCAGGTTGGCCTGAAACAGGCCGGGCCGGAAGGAAATTTCCGTCCATGAGGCGCTGACGGCGATAAATCCCAACGCCAGGGTCAGCACCAGTAGCAGGAACGACAATCCATCAAGCCCCAGTTCGATACTGATGCCGAAGCGGGGAATCCATGGCATTTGCACATAGGCCAGCCAGGCGTTTCCCGGGCCCGCGCTGGCGGGCCCCAGCGGTGCGAGGCTTGCCAGAATAAGTGCTGCAACAACGAGCGTTAGCAGGGAAACAAGCCGAGCCGCCTCGGGCCGGAAGCGATCCAGCGCCAGGCACAGCAAGCCGCCGCCCAGCAGTACCAGCAACAAGGTCACCAACATCACAGCGCCGCTCGCATCAGCACAGCAAGTAACACGACGAGGCCGAAGACCATGCCGGTAGCGTACCAGCGCAACTGACCGGTTTGCAGCGCGCTGAGGGTGCGGTGGTTCGCGCGCGCCAAGGCCACTATGCCGTTGTAGAGATGATCAACGGGCTCCCCCTGAGTGCGTTTGGCAAGCCAGCAGTAGGGGCGCACCCAAAGCAATTCGTAGAGAGCGTCCACACGCCAGCCGGCAAACCAGAACTCCCTCAGTCCACCGCTGGCCGGATCGGGTCGCTGCCGTAAATAGCGCCAGGCTGCCAGGCCCACTGCTGCCAGTGTGACGGTAATGGCGATGTACTCGATGGTATGGTTGACCACCCCGATTGCTGGCGGAAACACATCGGTCAGGGGCAGGGTCAATGCGCCGCCGGCGAGGGCGCCGACACACAGTAATCCCAGTGGAACGGCCATCACCCAGCCAATGGTTCGATCAGGCTCCTGTTGTGCTGGCCCAAAAAAGGCCACGAACAACAGGCGAAAACTGTAGAACGCGGTGAGTGCGGCGCCACACAGGCCGGCCACAAACAACAGGGGGTCGTGCTGCCAGGCAGCCAGCAGGATGACGTCCTTACTGTAAAAGCCTGATGTGAACGGGATGGCCGCAAGTGCCGAAGCGCCCAGCAGGAAGCTGACAAAGGTCACTGGCATCCGCGAGCGTAAACCACCCATGCGGAATATATTGTGCTCATGGTGCAGGCAGTAGATGACAGCGCCGGCAGCCAGGAACAACAGGGCCTTGAAAAAAGCGTGGGTGACCAGGTGGAAAATGGCAGCGCCAAAGGCACCAACGCCCAGGGCCAGAAACATGTAGCCGATCTGGCTGATGGTGGACCACGCTAGAATCCGCTTGATGTCGGTTTGCACCAGCGCGCTGCAGGCAGCCAGTAGTGCGGTGAGCACACCCAGCCAGGCAATAATTTCCAGCGTAGTGGGTGCCAGCAGGAACAAGCCGTGGGTGCGTGCAATAAGATATACGCCAGCGGTTACCATTGTGGCGGCGTGGATCAACGCGCTAACCGGCGTGGGACCCGCCATGGCGTCCGGCAGCCAGGTGTGTAACGGGAGTTGAGCAGATTTGCCCACCGCGCCGCCCAGCAGTAGCACAGTGGCCAGTACCACCATGGTGTCGCCTGTGGCCCAGTGCCCGGGTGCCAGTTGCAATACAGACTGAATATTCAGCGTGCCCAGTTCTGCCAGAATCAGGAACAGGCCCAACGCCATCGCGGTATCACCCACGCGCGTGACGATGAAGGCTTTGCGTGCAGCCGCGCCATTGGCGACGTCCTTGTACCAGAATCCCACCAACAGGTAGGAGCAGGCGCCCACTCCCTCCCAGCCCAGATAGAGCAGCAGGAGGTTGTCCGCCATCACCAGTACCAGCATCGCGGCAACGAAGAGGTTGAGGTAGGCGAAGTAGCGGGCGTAGCTGTCGTCCTCCGCCATAAACCGGGCGGAGTACAAATGGATCAGGAAGCCCACGCCGGTGATTACCGACATCATCACCGCCGTCAATCCATCGAACCAGGCGGCGACCTGCACGCTGAAATCACCTACGGCCATCCAGGTCCACAACACCTGAGTGCTTGCTTCACCACTGCCGAGAAAGGCGGTGACAACGCGCGCGGTCAACAGTGCTGCCAGCCCCACCGAGCCAACGCCCAGCACCGCCACGGCGCGGCGACCCAGCCAGGCGCTACCCAGGATCAGGATCACCGCGCTGATCAGCGGTAGCAGCGGCACCAGCCAGAGCGCATTCATCAGCCGTGCATCCTGTTCACCAGATCCATATCCAGTGATTTGTGACGGCGCTGCACCTGCAGTACCAGACCCAGGCCCACTGACACTTCTGCCGCTGCGACGGCCAGGATCAGCAGGAAAATCACCTGGCCATCCGCTTGCCCCCAGTGCGCGCCCGCCGCTACGAAGGCCAGTGCCGCACTGTTGAGCATGACTTCCAGCGACATCAGGATGAAGATTAAATTGCGCCGCAGCATCAGGCCCATCAAGCCCAGCACGAACAGTAATGCTGCCAGTAGCAGCACGTGCTCCATGGGGATCACCATGCCGCTCACGATTTGTTGCCCCCGCTGCGATCGATAAAGCGCCGCCCTACGTGATAGGCGCCAACCAGTCCGGCCAGTAACAACAGGGAGGCAATCTCCACCGCCAGTACGTAGGGGCCATAGAGGGACAGGCCAACGGCTTTGGGTGAAACCACAATCCCGGCACTGTGCCCGGGAGCCGCAAAACTGATCACCGCCAGTTCCACCAGCAGGCAGGCGGCAAGAACGCCCGGCACCAGCCAGTAGCGCGGGGCCAGCAGTTCGCGTTCCTCCTCGTCGGCGCTACGCCCCAAATTGAGCATCATGATCACGAAGACGAACAGCACCATGATCGCGCCGGCATAGATCACAATTTCCAGGGCTGCGGCGAAGGGTGCGCCCAGCAGGAAAAACACTACCGCGACGGCGAGCAAGGAAACAATCAGGTAGATCAGCCCGTGTGCGGCATTGGCCCGGGTCAGTGCCATCGCAGTGGCGATCAGCGCGATGGCGGCGGCGAAGTAGAACAGGGCGAGCATCAAGGCAGCAGGCTCTTCACGTCGATGGGTGGCAACTCGCGTTGTGCCTCGCCCTTGTCCTTGCCGCTGATAGCCAGCCCCGACACTCGGTAGAAATTGTAATCCGGGTATTTGCCGGGTCCGTCGATCAACAGGTGTTCCTTTTCATACACCATGTTATTGCGGTCGTACTCACACATTTCGAAATCTGGTGTGAGTTGGATCGCATTGGTGGGGCAGGCCTCCTCGCACATGCCGCAGAGGATGCAGCGGGAGAAGTTGATGCGGAAAAACTCCGGATACCAGCGGCCGTCCTCGCGCACATCTTGCTGTAACGCTATACAGTCCACTGGGCATGCAACAGCGCAAAGGTTGCAGGCCACGCAGCGTTCATCGCCATCGGGATCGCGGGTCAGGACAATGCGGCCACGATAACGCGGTGCCAGATAGGGTTTCTGCTCTGGATATTGCACGGTCTCGGCACGCGTGAAAGTGTGGGACAGTATCGTCCAGAGCGTAGTCAGTTGAGAGCGCAGGGATTTCAGCATCTCAGGCCCCCCGCAGCCACAGTGCGATGGCGCCGGTGAGCACCAGATTGAACAGGCTGAGGGGCAACATGTATTTCCACCCCAGCGACATCAACTGATCGTAGCGGGGGCGGGGAATAGCGGCCCGTAACAGCACGAAAAAGCAGATCAGCAGCGATGTTTTCAGGGCGAACCACACGGGCCCGGGCAGCCAGGGGCCGAGCCAGCCACCGAAAAATACCGTGGTGATCATGCAGCAGATCAGGATCAATCCCAGATATTCCCCGAGCATGAACATGGCGAACTTCATGCCGCCGTATTCGGTGTGGAAGCCAGCGGTGAGTTCGTGCTCCGCTTCCGGTAAATCGAACGGCAGGCGATGGCTCTCGGCGATGCCGGCCACCAGGAACACATACAGGCCCAGCACCTGGGGGATGCAGAACCACAGGTCCTGCTGTGCCAGAACAATGTCGCGCAGGCTGAAACTGCCGGTCAGCATAACCACGCCCATCAGGGACAGGCCCATGAACACTTCGTAGCTCACCATCTGCGCGGCCGAACGCAAACCGCCGAGCAGCGCGTATTTATTGTTGGAGGCCAGTCCGCCCAACAACACGCTGTACACCGCGAGTGACGTCATGCCCAGGAAGAACAGCAGGCCGATGTTTAAATCCAGCAGGTAGAGGTGCTCGCCGAAAGGAACCACGGCAAAACCCAGTAGCATGGCCACCACGATGGCCGTGGGGGCGAACACGAAAACCACGCGGTCGGCGAAAGGCGGTACCCAGTCGTGTTTGGTGAGCAGCTTCAGCATGTCGGCCACTACCTGCAGTATGCCCAGGGGCCCGAGCCGATTGGGGCCGTAGCGATCCTGCCACACACCCAGCAGGCGGCGCTCAAACCAGGTCAGTATCGCCGCCAGGCCAACCGCACCGGCAAGCACCGCAAGTCCAAACAGGGCTGTGGCCAGCGGGCTCATGCCACACCTCCACGATCCGAAGCAATCACCGCTGGCTCCCGGCGTTGCCAGTCGGGATCTTTTTGCAGGGTTACCCACTCACCGGGCAGCAGGCCGAAGGTGCCAGCGTGACCGGCGCTGTACGCGGCGCAACCGGCAACCAGGCTGGGGTTGATGCGCACTTCCAGGCGATAGCCTCGCAGGCGTTCGTTTTCGATGATCAGGCCGTCGCCGTCGATGACTTGCAGCGCTTGGGCTGCAGCGGGTGTTATTTCCAGCCACGCAGGGTGAGTCAATTCCCGAAGGGGCGGACTGAGTGCACTCAGTTCGTCACTGCCGAAGATGGCGTGGCGAGGCACCAGATACCATTGGTTTTCCCGCGGTTCGAACGCGCCTGGCATGGCTGCGCGCTCAAGTGTTGCGTGGCCCTGTCGATAGAGCAGTCGCGATCCGGCGGTGCCGCCACGTAGGGGCTCCCCCACCGCCTTCTGGTAGCGGTGCAGTGATTGATTGGAGTTCCACCCCGGAGACCAGAAATAAGGCAGCAGGGCGCCGGGCGTGTCACGCTGACTGCCTTCCATACTGAACGCGAGCGGTGTTTCCTCGTCTTGTGGTTGCTTCGGTTCGTGGACTGATAGCGCCGCTCGCATGGCGGTGCGGCCACTATAGCGATGAGTCTGGCGCGGCACGCGCAAGCCGTGGGCGCGAAACTGGCTGCGCGGAGCCGCCTCGGTGATCCCTGCCAGCGCGGGAATGGAGGCAGCGCAGTGGCGGGTGATTTCATCAAACTGATGGAGCCGCGATGTTGCCTCGATGCCGCGTTCGTGGGCCAGTGCCAGTAGCCAGAACCATGCCGGTCGCCGCTCGTTTGCCGGCGGGAAGGCAGGGAAGTAACGCTGCGCTCGCCCGGCATGATTGACCAGAGTGCCTTCCGATTCGGCAAAGCTCGCGGTGGGTAGCACCAGATCACTCAAGCTGGTAGTGGCAGTGTCCAGACTATCCAGCGTGATCAGCGTCTTGACGTGTTTGCGGAGCAATTTGAAGCCGCGGCGGGAGCAGCGCCGCTCTACATCGTTTTCCAGCACCAGCAGGGTATCGATGTCACCCTGGACGATCATATCTTCCAGGCGATGTACCCGTGCGCCGCCGGTGCCGGTGAGCAGCGCCAGCCCCATGCTGTTGGCTTCACCCTGGCACAGGGACAGCATCGCCTCGCAGCCGCCATGGCACAGGGCCGCGGCCAACTCTGCTGCCATCTCCATAATCGTGGTGTTGCCATAACCGGCGCCGGCAATAATCAGGGGCCGTTTGGCCTGACGTAAATCCCGCGCAATCTGTTGGGCCAGCGCGTCTACTGTCGGGTCACCAAAATGCTGCCCTTCACCGGGTAGTAACTCCTCCAGTACCGCGGCGCCAAGTCGGGCGATGTCCGGCGGCGCCAGGCAGGTGTGGCTGGCTGCTACGTCGTCGAGCCGGGTGTTGCTGACGGCTGCGATGTGTAGCGGGTTGCGTGTGTCCTGTGCGAGGTTGCGAATGGCCGCATCTTGCCAGGGCAGTAGCCTGAGTTCGCCTGCCATATCGCGGGCGCGGTTACGTACCGCCTGCCGCAGCGACAGTGCTACGCGCGGTGACGTATTGGTGACGTCTTCGCCGAGAATAAGCACTGCATCGGCGGTTTCTATCTGCGCCAGGTCGGGAACGGTGGCCTCGGTGTCGCGCAGCAATTCCATGGCCCGAATGGCGGCGCCCTGTTCGCCGCGGGACCAGCCGGGATAGAAGCGGGCATTGCCGACCAGCAGACGCAGTAAGTGGTTGGCCTCGACGGAAGCGCGGGGTGAACCTACAGCGGCAACCTTTTCGGCCTCCATGGCCCGCAGCGCATGTTCCAATGCCCGGTGGTGATCCAGTGCGTCGTAGCGTCCATCCGGTCGGCGCAGCGCGGGAAACTCCAGCCGGCTTTCCAGGTTCACAAAGCCTGCGCCGAAACGGCCGCGGTCGCACAGGAAGTAACCGTTCACCTCGGCATTGAAACGATTGTGTACGCGTTTGACTTTGCCGTAGCGCTCGCCCACGACAATATTGCAACCCACGGCGCAGGCGGTGCAGACCGAAGGCGCCGATTGCAGGTCCCATTTGCGGGTGTACTGGTGAACCAGCTGGCGATCCGTGAACACTCCGGTCGGGCAAACCTCCACCAGATTGCCCGCGAATTCGCTTTCCAGCACACCGTCTTCATGCCGGCCGAAGTAGATGTGATCGTGCGCCGCCATGGCGGCCAGATCAGTGCCGCCGGCGTAGTCGCGGTAGTAGCGGGTACAACGGTAGCAGGTGATACAACGATTCATTTCGTGATGAATCAGCGGGCCGAGGTATTGATTGCGGTGGGTGTTTTTCCTGCCGCGGTAACTGCGATCGCGATGCCCCGTCATCACCGTCATATCCTGCAGGTGGCATTCGCCGCCCTCGGCGCACACCGGGCAGTCGTGGGGGTGGTTCAACATCAGGGATTCAACGATGGTTTTGCGAAAGCGCTGCGCCTTGTCGCCCTGCAGGGAGAAGATGGCGCCATCGCTCACCGGCGTCATGCAGCCCATAACCAGGCGGCCGCGCTGGTCCTCTTCGTTCTGGTATTGCAGCACCGCGCACTGACGGCAGGCGCCGATGGAACCCATAGCCGGGTGCCAGCAAAAGTAAGGCAGATCCAGGCCCAGTGACAGACAGGTCTGCAGCAGGTTGTCGCCGTCGCGTACGGTGTATTCCTGCTGGTCGATACGGATGGTAGCCATTACTGTCGCGCCTTCCAGGGGCAGCAGCCCTGGTTTATGTGCGCTTCGAAATCGGCACGAAAGTATTTCAGCGCACTTTGCAGGGGTTCCATTGCCCCCGGTGCCAGTGCGCAGTGAGTGTTGCCGATGGCGCCAATGAATTCCACTTGCCGTTCCAGGGTGTCGAGGTCCTCGGGTTTGCCCTGGCCGTTTTCGATATCGTCGAGTACCTGGGCACTCCAGGGCAGGCCATCGCGGCAGGGGGTGCAGAAGCCACAGGATTCCTGAGCGAAAAAGTCCATCAGGTTTTTTACAAAGCCGACCGGGCAGGTGGCGTCGTCCAACACGATCAGGGTGCCGGTGCCGAGACGGCTACCGGCCTTGCCGATGGTGTCGTAGTCCATGGCCAGATCCAGATGATCGGCGGTGAGGAAATCGGTAGAGCCGCCCCCGGGCAAAAACCCACGCAATTCATAGCCGTCGGCCATACCGCCCGCGTACTCTTCCAGCACGGTACGGATGGGGGTGCCCATGGGCAGTTCCCAGCAACCGGGGTTTTTCACCCGGCCGCTCACGCCGTACATTTTGGTGCCGGCGTCTTCGGTCAGGCCAAGATCGTTGAACCACTGCGGCCCGCGTTCAATGATGTGGGCGATATTGCTTAGGGTTTCCACGTTGTTGACGATGGTGGGTCGCCCCCAGAGGCCGCTGACCTGGGGGAAGGGCGGTTTGGCGCGGGGGTTGGCGCGCTTGCCTTCCAGCGAGCTGATCAACGCCGTTTCCTCGCCACAGATATAACGCCCGGCGCTGGCGTGTACGTGCATGTGCAGGGAATAGCCGCTGCCCTGTATGTTGTCACCGAGCAGTCCTTCTCGCTCGCAGTCGACAATGCCCTCGCGCAAGCGTTGTGCAGCGATATGATATTCCGACCGGATGAAAATATAGGCGACGTCCGCGCCGATGGTATAGGCCGCCAGGATCATCCCCTCGATGAGCTGGTGCGGGTCGCATTCCAGCAGCAAGCGGTCCTTGAACGTGCCGGGTTCCATTTCGTCGGCATTGCAGATCAGGTATTTGTGCCCCGGGCTGCAGTCCTCGCCCATGGGTACGAAGCTCCACTTCAGCCCCGTGGGGAAGCCGGCGCCACCGCGGCCGCGCAGGTTGGAATCCTTGATGCGCTGCAAGCAATCGGCGGGTGACAGGCCGAGCCCAACCCGTAAGCCTTCGTAACCGCCGTTATCGCGATAACCGCGCAGGTCGATGGGCCGGCGGTCTGCGTGGATATTACGCGTCAGTGGCCTATCCATTGGGCGCTCCCGGCTGGTCGAACAACTCACGCACACGGTCTTCAGTGACCGATTCGTGTAGATCATCGCCAACCAGCATCACCGGTGCCTTGTCGCAGGCACCCAGACAGGTGACGGGGAGCAGTGTGTATTCGCCGTCCTTAGAGGTTTCGCCGAAGTCGATCTGCAGGCGATCGCGAATCTGCTGCGTCAGACAGTCACTGCCCAGCATCCAACAGCTGACGCTGTTGCACAGCAATATAACCTTGCGCCCTACCGGCCGGCGGAAAATAAGGTTGTAGAAAGTGGCGATGCCATCCAATTCAGCGGCAGACATGTGCAGGTGATCGGCAATGGCCGCCAGGCTGGCGTCTGACACCCAGCCCCGGTGTTCCTGCACGATTTTTAGGGCGTCGATGGCGGCACCACTGCGCTGCGGCATGTGGGCGATCTCGGCATCGATGGCTGCCAGTTCGGCCTCGCTGAGTGCATTGATTAAGCTTGGCGCCGGCTCGTTCATCGGTCCACGTCCGCCATCACAAAGTCGATACTGGCAATAATCGCGATCAGGTCGGGAATCATCAGGCCGCGACTGATCAGCGGAATTTGTTGCAGCGCCGGGAACGATGGCGTGCGAATGCGAGTGCGATAGCTGGTGGTGCCGCCATCGCTGATCAGGTGATAGTTGTTGATGCCCTTGGTCGCTTCAATCGGGAAGGACGCCTCTCCCGCCGGTACCACCGGCCCCCAGCTCACGGAGAGGAAGTGTGTAATAAGCGTTTCGATGTCCTCCAGCATGCGTTCCCGCGGTGGCGGCGTGGTCAGGCGGTGTTCACTTTTAAACGGGCCGGCCGGCATGTTATCGACGCACTGGCGAATGATTTTCAGGCTCTCTCGAATTTCCTCGATGCGTACTGCTGCCCGGTCATAGCAGTCCCCGCCGGTGGCGATGGGAATGTTG
The DNA here is from genome assembly GCA_030427085.1 of Gammaproteobacteria bacterium. GTDB lineage: Bacteria > Pseudomonadota > Gammaproteobacteria > Pseudomonadales > Halieaceae > JAUHXH01. The sequence goes on from JAUHXH010000002.1 coordinate 35,811, forward strand.
AAGTCAAACTGATCGTAGCCGCCGTAGGGGCGATCGCGGCGCAGGTCGAAGTCCACGCCGGTGGCGCGCAGCGAGGGCCCGGTAATACCCCAGTCGATGGCCTCCTGCTGTGAATACACGCCGATCCCACGAGTCCGTTGCTGCAGGATAGAGTTGTCCATGGCCATTTTTTGGTAGTGGTCCAGGCGCTCCGGCATGCTGTCGATAAAGTCCAGCACCAGCCGTTGCCAGCCCTCCGGCAAGTCCTGCGCCACACCGCCCAGGCGGAACCACGCGGGGTGCATGCGGCCACCGGTGATGGCTTCCACAATGCCGAACAGTCGCTCCCGGTCGGCGAACATGTAAAACACCGGGGACATCTGCCCCACGTCCTGGGCAAAGGTGCCGTAAAACACCAGATGGCTGGATATGCGGAACAGCTCCGCCATCATGATGCGGATCACTTTTGCCCTTGGCGGCACCTCCACCCCGGCCAGGGTTTCCAGCGCCATCAGGTAGGCCAGGTTGTTCATTACCCCGCCGAGGTAGTCCACCCGATCGGTGTAGGGAATGTAGGAGTGCCAGGTCTGGCGTTCTCCCATTTTTTCGGCGCCGCGATGGTGGTAGCCGATGTCGGGTACGGCGTCGATCACCACTTCGCCGTCCAGTTGCAGGGCTATGCGAAAAACGCCGTGCACGGAGGGGTGGTTGGGGCCGAGATTGAGGAACATGAATTCAGTGTCGGCGGAGGCGCGATCCATGCCCCATTCTTCGGGCCGGAACAGCAGCGCCTCCTGCTCTTCCCGCTGGCGTTCTTCGTCGAGGCTGAACGGTTCCATCTCGGTAGCGCGAGCGGGGTGTTCCTTGCGCAGGGCGTGCCCTTGCCACGTCGGTGGCAACAGGATCCGCCGCAAATTGGGGTGGCCGGTGAAGCGCAGGCCGAACATGTCCCACACTTCGCGCTCATACCAGTTGGCGTTGGGCCACAGGGCGGTAGCGCTGGGCAGGCCGGCACTGGCAGCGCTGGTGGTAGCCTTAAGGCGAAATTCCCGCCAGGGTTTCAGGTTGACCAGGTGATAGACCACGCTGAAGTCGCTGGCGGGTTCAGGCGTGTGTTCGCGCAGACGTTCATCAACACCGAACAGGTCCAGCAACATCGGGTAGCGCGGTTTCAGATAAGCCAGTGCCGCCAGTAGCCGCTCAGGGACGACCCAGCACGTAGGCACACCGTCGGCACAGTGCTGGGTTTGCACCGTGTCGGCCCCGAAGCGGTCGATCAAGTCTTCCGCGGCGGGTGGGGCACGCGTTACCCCTGGTGGGGGGCTGGCAATGGTTTCCATGTTTTTATAAGTGTTTTCCTGATCCTGGGTAGGCCTATACCTCGTTGGGTGGACGCAGGGTTGTGGCCTGCTGGCGTTCCGTCAGTAATCGGTCGCGCTGGGATGGCATCTCGGCTTTCACCACCGTTTGATCTCCGGCCACCCAACTCAGAGGCCGCCGCTCCTGCGCCACGGCGTCCTGCAGCATCATCAAGCCCTGCATCAGGGCTTCCGGGCGCGGCGGGCATCCCGGTACATACACGTCCACAGGAATAAATTTGTCCACGCCCTGCACCACGCTGTAGATGTCGTACATGCCGCCGGAGTTGGCACAGGAGCCCATGGAAATGATCCACCGGGGTTCCAACAACTGGTCGTACAGGTGCTGTACCACCGGCGCCATCTTTCGGAAGACAGTGCCGGAGATCACCATCAGGTCCGCCTGCCGCGGCGTGGCGCGGATGACTTCAGAGCCGAAACGGGCTATGTCGTGGCGACTGGTAAAGGAGGTGGCCATTTCCACGTAGCAGCAGGACAAGCCGAAATTGAAGGGCCACAGGGAGTGTGCGCGCCCCCAGGCGATGAGGTCCTCCAGTCGGGCAAAAAACACATTGCGTTTGATCTGTTCTGCCATGTCCGCCTCGTGCGAACTGGCGATGGTGTCCTCCGGGCGACTCAGGTGCCATTCCATATCAGCGCTCCGGCTTCCATCCGGTTCGGGTTTTTTGCCCCCAATCCAGCGCACCGCTGCGCCATTCATAAATCAGCGCAATGGTGAGAATAAAAATAAACAGGCCGACGGCCAGAAAACCCTCCCAACCCAGTTCGAAGAAGGCGACAGCCCAGGCGAAAATAAACACGGTTTCCAGGTCGAAGATGACGAAGAAAATGGCGATCAGGTAGAACTCAACGGCGAAGTGTATCTGCGGCGTCCCTACCGACAACACACCGGACTCGAAGGGCAGGTTGGTGGCCTGGTTGGCGCGCCGTTGACCCAGCAGCCAGGATAGGCCCAGCATGGTGGCCACCAGCGCCAGCACCGCAAGGAAGTAAACTATGAACGGCCACAGCGCCGCTTCGCTGCTCATCGCAATACACCCGCGGAGCAAAGCAGAATGGACGGCACGGAGAAGGCCATTAACAGTGTGTGCAACACACATTGCCGGAAGGTGAAGCTGGTTCTGTCGGTTCCGCGCATTACAACTCCCGGGGGGGCATGCCCCAGTCGTGCACCACGCATCGCGTTAATTAGCGATGAACTGTGTCAGCAACCGCATACCGCAACCGCAGCATCCCGTCGGCGGCCAGTTGTCACCGAATGGGAAGCTTCTGAATATAAGCGTAGCCAGCCTTAGACGATTTACCAGTGAGGAACGCAGGAATATTTTTAAGTCGCCAATTCTGGGCTAGGCTGCACAGGAAATACCGCTTCCACACCGAGAGTACACAGCGATCGTGAAAACCCTCCATCTGTTGCGCCACGCCAAGTCCAGTTGGGATGAGCCCGGTTTGTCTGACCGGGAGCGAGGGTTGAATCCGCGGGGGCTGCGCGACGCGCCCATGATGGGTACGGCACTGGCGGAGATACTCGAACCCATGGCGGTATTCGTTAGCCCCGCGCGGCGTGCCTGTATGACGCTCGACGGCCTCTGCCAGGGCTGGCCCGACCTGCGCCGCCGTGAGCACTACACCATTGACCGCCTGTATACATTTTCCAGCGAGGAGTTGCTGCTCTGGCTGGCGGACTGCGACGACCTGCTGGACAGTGTGTTCGCTATTGGCCACAACCCGGCATTTACCGACCTGGTCAACACCCTGGTGGGTGAGCCCTGCCTGGATAACCTGCCCACCGCGGGTTACGTGCAACTGTCATTGTCGATCGACAGCTGGGCGGATCTACCCCGGGTCTGTGGCACGGTGGAACGCCAGATTTTCCCTCGCCAACTGCGCAATGGCCACCCACGATCAACCGGGCTTTCGCAGCCTGGCGCCTAGCCCCGCTCGGGACAAGTGGCAGGTGGTCGTGTAGAGTAGCGCCATTGTGACACCGCCCGCAGGCGGTGGCCTGTTCCATTAACACCAGCGGAGTAGATCATGCGGCGCAATCTGATTGCCCTCGCTGTCGCCGGTTTGCTATCGGCCTGCACCACTCAAACACCCGAACCGCCAGCCGGCATCGTTTGCACCGAGCCGCGGCCCCAGGTTTGCACCATGGAATACGCGCCGGTTTGCGGTAGGCGCACCGACGGTGCGCTGGGCACCTATTCCTCTCCGTGTAACGCCTGTGCCGACGTGGGGGTGTTGAGTTACCGCGCAGATGCTTGTGACAGCACCGCGATCCAATGAGCGCTGGCAGATCTACCTGAGGCACTATGACACTAACCAATAAAATCCTGCTGGGCATGGTCGCTGGAATGGCGGTCGGTTCAGTCCTCAATTTACTCCTTCATGCCAGCGGCTCCACCGACCTCATCAATGTGGTGGTGAACGACTACTTGATCGGCGGCGTATTCGATGTAGTGGGGCGCATTTTTGTGGCCTCGCTGAAATTACTGGTAGTACCGCTGGTGCTGGTATCGCTGATTTGCGGGGCCAGCTCACTGGGTGACAACTCCCGCATGGGGCCCATCGCCGGAAAAACCCTGTTTTTCTATCTCGGTACCACCGCGGTCGCCGTGGGCAGTGCACTGCTGTTCGCCACCCTGATCGGCCCGGGCATTCATGTCAGTGCCGGTGCAGATATGGCCTTTGAACCCAGCGTGGCGCCGCCTCTGCAGGATGTGCTGGTAGACATCTTCCCCTCCAACCCGATCCGCGCAATGGCCGACGGCAAAATGCTGCAGGTGATTGTGTTCGCCCTGCTGGTGGGTTACGCCGTGTCTCACGCCGGCGAGCCCGGGCGCCGCATTGCTGCCTTCTTCCGCGATATGGAAGCGGTGGTAATGAGGATGGTTGGCATCCTGATGAGCCTGGCCCCTTACGGTGTGTTCGCCCTGCTGGCCAAGTTGTTCTCCGAGTTGGGCATTGGCGCCATTCTGGACCTGGCCGCCTACTTCTTCACGGTGTTGGGGGTACTGCTGTTCCACGCCTTCGTGGTGTACAGCACCATGTTGAAAACCTTCACCGGCCTGTCGCCGCGCATTCTGCTGACCAAGATGCGTTCTGTTTGGGCCTTTGCCTTCAGTACAGCCTCTTCCGGTGCCACGCTGCCGGTCACCCTGCGCACCGTGGAGCGTCGCCTGGGTGTTCACAACTCCGTGGCTGGCTTCACCGTACCCCTGGGTGCCACCATCAACATGGATGGCACTGCCATCATGCAGGGTGTGGCAACAGTGTTTATCGCCCAGGTTTACGGTGTGGACCTCAGCGTGACCGACTTCCTGACGGTGATTCTTACCGCCACACTGGCGTCTATCGGCACCGCCGCCGTGCCCGGCGTGGGCCTGATTACGCTGGCGCTGGTGCTGGAGCAGGCCGGCCTGCCGGTTGAGGGCATTGCATTGATCATCGGCGTGGATCGCCTCCTGGATATGGTGCGCACTGCCGTCAACGTCACCGGTGATGCCACCGTGGCCGTTATCGTGGGCAAGAGCGAGAAGCAGTTTGATGAGGGCGTGTTCCTCAATCCACGTGCCGACATGAATGTCGACGATGATGAAGACGAGACCACGCCAGGGGCCACGGCGCCCGCCTGACACACGGAAACATTCATGACGATTCAGTGCTCTATCGTGCCGGTAACGGCCTATCAGCAAAATTGCAGCATCATCAAATGCCAGGCCACCGGCCGCGCGGCGATTGTTGACCCCGGCGGCGATATCGAACGCATTCTCGCCGCCGTTAAACAGATGGACGCCACGGTGGAGAAAATCCTGCTGACCCACGGCCACATGGATCACTGTGCCGCGTCTGAACCCTTGCGGCAGCAATTGGGCATCCCGATCGAGGGGCCGCACAAGGACGATGACTTCTGGATTTCCAAACTCCCTGAATGGTGCGAGATGGCTGGCTTTCCCCGCGCCGAACCCTTCGTGCCAGACCGCTGGCTGGAGCAGGGTGATACCGTCACGGTAGGTGAACAAACCCTGCAGGTGTATCACTGCCCGGGGCATACTCCGGGGCATGTGGTGTTTGTGTACGACCCGCAGAAAGTCGCCTGGGTGGGCGATGTGCTGTTCCAGGGCTCCATCGGTCGCACCGACTTCCCGATGGGTAATCACGAAGACCTGATCAGCAGCATTCGCGAGCGCCTCTTCCCCCTGGGCGACGATATCACCTTTATTCCCGGGCACGGTCCCACCTCTACCTTCGGCCAGGAACGCCGCTCGAACCCCTTCGTGGCGGACAACCGCTATGGCTGAGGATCGCCGCGAACGGCTACTGCAGGAATATCTGGGGCAAACCGCCAAAATCCACTGGGAAGATTTGCAGGTGCACTACGCCCGTGGGGCGGTGGTGTTGGCGTCGGCCGAGCTGGATCTGGTATCTGTTGCTGTGGAATTGGGTATGGACAACACAGACCAGTTTCAAGCGTGGATCGACGCGGGGCAAATCGCAGCAGTGTCGGAAGAACAAGCCCAGACGTTCTTTGAGGACAATCGCGAATTCTGGGCTGTGGTGGCGGCGCCGTGGGTGCTGGTGCAGCCCACGGCTTAATACTTGGACGTTAGGCGCCTGCTTTGGCCGTTGCCAGGTCGCGTTCAAAGGCTGCGTTTTCCAGCCAGCAATAAATCGGCGTTTCACTGGCTTTCGATCGCTGCTCGGGGAAGGTGGGTAATTGCGTCGGAACGGTTTCGATAACCCCTCGCTCAGCCAACACCTCACTCAATTCCCCCATGCGCTCATTCAACTGCGCTGGCCACGCGGTATCTTTGGCTGGGTCCCAGCCAAATTTTTCCATGTAGTGAAACACGGCCTGGGGATTCGCTTGTCGCACCAGCAACAGGTAGGCGGACACCACATGGCCGGTGCGCTGGGCGCCGGCGGCGCAATGCACCAGCACGCGTTTGTTTTCGGCGAGCGCGGTATGGATGCGGGTTACAGCATCCGCCACGCAATTGAGCGGACCGGTTCCGTTGCCGCACATCACGAAGCGATGCCCATCCACGCCCAGGGACTCAATAGCCCGCGCTTCCGCCTGTTGATCAGGGCAGGGCGGGTTGGTATCCATTCCAGACAAATCCACCACCGTGCAAATCCGGTAGCGGCGCAGAACATTGCGTACGTTGTACCGGGATATCTGCCCGCTGCGGTACAGGCTGCCGGGCAGCACTGCGTCGAAGCGCTTGATGCGGAAGTAATGCTTGAGCCGGTATTTCCACAGCAGCGTGGCTGCGATGGCGGCGATAAGGCCGGCAGCTATGGCCGGTGTAGACTCCCCAATCAGGAAGTAGGTGGTGAGCGAAATAGCGCTAAACACCACGATAAAACACAGGACCTGTAAAAACAGGGTTCGCTGCTTGTTGGACATGGGACGATCCGTTATATCTGGCTGTCTCGTTTTCTCACATACAGATGAAGCGCACGTGAACCTTTTCCTTCCTGCGCGAGCAGGCGGTACCGAATGCATCGTGTGTACGGGATGACAAGCTGCGGTAGCGGAAGTGCAGCCAGACGAACGACCAGCCGGATCAATAACCCGGTTGCCCCCTCCATCTAATAAATCCCCATGCAGCTCTGTCACTATTGTTGTGATTCTGGCTGCTTCAAATTACTGCCTGCGCCCTGTTGTATGTTTTTTGAGCGCAGCGGGGGCAATCATAAGCGATTGCAGGGGGTGTGTCTTGTCCTGAATGGTGATATTTCGCAATTTTGAGCACTGGGTATGACCTGGGAGGTGGGTCTGCTGTGGTGGCCATTGCTGCCTGGGTGGGGGCTACACTGTGGAGTAGGTGATGGGATGTCGAACGAACTGTTGTTACTAGCACTGGCGGACGCGATTCTGGTCGTACACACGCTATTTGTCTGCTTCGTGGTATTGGGGCTGGTGGCGATTTACCTTGGGGGAATCCTGGGGTGGCGTTGGGTGCGCAACAGGATTTTCCGAATCGTGCACCTGTGCGCGATCGGTTTCGTGGTTTTGCAATCCTGGTTGGGGGCTATCTGCCCCCTGACTACCTGGGAGATGGCGCTGCGTGAGGCTGCAGGGGCAGGCACCTATTCTGGTTCGTTTGTTCAGTATTGGTTGCACAGGTTGATTTACTACAGTGCGCCGGATTGGGTGTTTGTTGTGGCGTATACTTTTTTTGGTGGCTTGGTGTTACTGAGTTGGGTTTTGGTTCGGCCGCGGGGGTGATTTCCTGCCACAAGACCGGGCAAGCGCAGTCAGTGAACAGTTTAGTGGAGCTAGAAGTATCATTGGCTAGACTGTAGTTCCGTAAACTGGCCAGGAAAGTTGGTGCCCGCTGTGGTTGGGCCGGCCCTCAGGAGCAAAAATGTCGATACCAACAAATTTACGCGCAATTGTAACGGCTACCCTGTTTGCCCTGCTGATCGCGACTTTGTCGCAGACCACCCGCTTGCAGGCTTCCGACCATTCCGTCGAATCTTCACCTCAAACCGTGATCTACACAGCTCGCGAATTTATTACCATGGATTCGAACAAGCCCAGGGCGGAGGCCGTCGCCGTACGTGATGGCAAATTCATTGCAGTCGGCACAAAGGCCGAAGTCGGTGCTGTGGTGGGCAAGGATGCGCGCCTCGACAAATCGCTCAACGACAAGGTCGTCATGCCTGGCTTTGTCGAGCAACATGTTCATCCGCTGCTTGCGGCGCTTGCAATGAATATGACGATCATTTCGATCGAGGACTGGGATGCGATCGATGACTTCTCTCCCGCGGTACGCGACGAGGAGGGCTACCGGGAGCGCCTGACGGCGGCGCTTGACGCGCACGAGGACAAGGGCGTGCCCTTCATCACCTGGGGCTATCATCACTACTTCCACGGTGACATGTCTCGCGCCATGCTCGATAAGTTGGCGCCCGATTTTCCGGTGTTCGTATGGCACCGGTCACAGCACGAGTTTTACCTCAATACAGCCGCGCTCACGCTGACCGAAATAGACGAGGCATTCGTAGTGGGTCTGGGGTCGAGCGCCGCATCCATGATCGATATGGACAAGGGCCATTTCTACGAACAGGGATTAATTGCAATCCTTCCGAAGCTCTTCCCGTACCTGGCCTCACCGGAGCAATTCCGACGGGGGCTCGAATTCACCGAAAGCTATTATCATCAAAATGGCATCACGCTTGCCTGCGAGCCCGGCGGCTTCCTCTCCAGGCAGGTACAGGAATCGGTAAACGCGGTGTATTCGGACGATGCCACACCGTTCAACCACTGCTTTATCGGCGACGGCAAGAGCTTTTATGCGATAAAACCCAACGACGCCACTAGCCTCCTGGATGAAACGCGCAAGGTTGAGACCTGGGGTAGAGGTCGCACCTGGTACCTGCCCAAGCAGGTCAAGCTATTCACCGATGGGGCGATCTACAGCCAGCTCATGCAGATGAAAGATGGCTACACAGACGGGCACCATGGTGCGTGGATTATTGACCCACCCGCGTTCGGGTTCATGTTCCAGTCGTATTGGGACGCCGACTATCAGATCCACGTGCATAATAACGGTGACGCAGGCCTGGACGTATTGCTGGGCGAGCTCGAGAAGGCGCTGGCACGCGCACCGCGCGAAGATCACCGCACGGTGCTTGTACATTTCGGTTTCGCCCAACCCGAACAGGTCAAGCGCTGGATTGAACTCGGAGGCATTGTGAGTTCGAACCCCTACTACGTGACCGCGCTTGCCGGGCGCTACGCCAAGCTTGGTATCGGACCGGAGCGCTCGGCCAATATGGTGCCGAATGGTGAAGTTCTGAAACACGGTGGCTCGCTGTCATTCCACTCTGATATGCCGATGGCACCCGCCAAGCCGATGCAACTGGTATGGGCGGCGGTAAACCGCTTTACGGCAGAAGGGCCGGTAGCGGGACCGCAGCATCGGGTCCCGCTCCATACCGCGCTCAGAGCGATCACTATCGAAGCGGCTTACTCGATCCAAATGGAGGAGCGGCTAGGTTCGATTGAGGTGGGAAAGGACGCAAACCTGACCGCGCTGATGCAAAGTCCCTACGAGGTCGCGCCAGAGGAGCTCAAAGACATTCGAGTCTGGGGCACGATGCTCGAGGGTCGCCTGCAGCCAGTCGGGCCGGCCCCGCGATCAGTTTCATCGAAAGAGAGTTCGACTGCCTCGAACGACGCCAACTATGAAGCGATTCAGAATGCGACGATCGCCCAATTCACAAGACTGATCTTTCACGGGCATGGAGACTGATATAGAACATTAGCCCTATAAAAGATCAGTGTTTGGGGTTATAGAAAAAGAGTTACCTGCACGTGCATATTTCCGCACTTGACAAGTAAAGGCTGCAAGGGCGCTTTACGCTGGGAAGGTCTGCCGAAGAGCAAGGTGTTAGCTGTAGAACCGTCTACTGAGGAGCATCGATGAAAATTCCCTTCGAAACAGCGCGTTTCGTTATACGTCGATTTAACGATAGCGATTTACTGCGCTTTCTAAGCTTCATGCTGAATGAAGAATCCACAAAGTATTTAATGTTCGAGGATGAACAGAAGACTGATGTTGGAGCAAGGTCTCTTTTTGATTATGTGTGCGGTGCGTATGATTCAGAAGAGCCTGTCCACTCCTACGCAATCGCTGAGAAAGCAACAGATCTGTATGTTGGATCATGCGGTTATGCACCCTATGATGATGGAATTGTAGAATGCTACTACAGCGTTAACGATGACTCTGCTGGAAAAGGAATAGCGACTGAGGTCACTTCAGTTCTGGCTGAAGTTCTATCTTCTGAGGCAGAAGTCCGCGCTTACTGTCACCCGGAAAACCATGCAGCTCATGCAGTCGCTAAGAAATCTGGATTCAAATCAAGAGGTATTCATAAGCACAAAAATTTTGGGAATTATGGCGAACTCTTTGTCTACAAGCGCACTAGCTAGCAATGAGCTACGGTAGGACAAAGTCCGCTGCACTCCACTGCTGTCGCAGAGCGTGGCGCTAGCCGTCAACTCAAATTAAAAATTTTCGGAGTGAAAAGGTGGTAAGAAAAGTAATCATTTTGTTGTCTATTACTATATCAATAATTAGCTGCAACCTTTATGCATCTACTAGCAATTTGGAGTTCAAGAAGGAAGGTTTTGTAGGCAAGTTTTATCCTCAGGAGTCAGGTGAGGAAAAGATTGGGGTGTTGGTATTAGGAGGTTCAGAGGGAGGCGTACCGATTGAGTTAGCAAATTCTATAGCTGAAGCGGGGTATCCCGCATTGGCTTTAGCCTATTTTAATGCGGAAGATTTGCCAGAGGAGTTAGAGCAAATACCTTTAGAGTATTTTGCTCCAGCTAAATCATGGTTGAAAAGTCAGAACGGTATAGATTCAGACAAATTGATCGTCGTCGGCTGGTCCAAGGGTGCAGAGTTGGCGCTCTTACTTGCATCCAGGGATAAGCAGATCTCACATGTAATAGCTATCGCACCAAGCTCTGTAGTGTGGGCGGGCATATTGAAAGATTGGACCAAAGTGCCTGCCTCTAGTTGGACTGAAAAAGGGCGAGATTTAGTTTATGTGCCCTTTAAACCTTCTGAAGAAGTTAAAGGTTTACATGATTTGTATTCTCAATCACTTCAAAATCGAATTGATAACGGTAAAGCAGACATTCCAGTCGAAGATATTCACGCGCACGTCATACTAATGACAGGCGAGGACGATGAAATTTGGCCTTCATCTCAAATGGCAAAAACTATCTGCAATAAAATGAATGCTAAAACTCCAGGCCAATGTGAGCATCTGAATTACAAAAATTACGGCCATATGTTGGATGAACAGTTTCTTAAGAAAAATACAGAGATGAATAGAGCATTTGTTAGCAAACTTGAAGCGGCTAACAAAGCGCTGCCGCCTTCTGCGCGCTGAGTAAACTCGTCTATTGGAGATCGTGCTATGACAAAAGCAATAACAATCTGTCTGGTCGTAGTCGGTCTAATAAATTTCGCTCCAGTTCTCGGCGTCGTCTCTGCCCAAAGATTGGAGTCCGCTTACTCCATTACACTTATGGGAAATGATCTGGCAATTTTAATGCGGCATAGAGCGCTACTGTTTGGTATTTTGGGGGCGTTCATCCTTTACTCCGCTTTCGTCCCGGTTTACCAATCGGCAGCAATGGTAATGGGTGGCGTGAGTATGATCGGTTTTGCGTTGCTCGTGTTAACCATGGGTGGTTATAACGATGCCATAGGCAAAGTGTTATTCATTGATATCGTCGGAATCATGTTTCTTCTCGCGGCCGGAATATTAAAGTTTGTGATCAAAGCTGATTAACGAGTTAAGGCTTGTAGTACCAACATCAGGAATATGATTCATGATCTATGCATTGTTATCACTTGCTGTCATTACTGAGGTTGCAGCCACGCTGCTACTGAAGTCATCGAATGGATTTGAAAAGTGGTGGCTCGGAATGGCGGCGTTCTTTTTCTACTCTATCGCCGGGTGGGTTTTTGCCATCGTATTAAAGTCTATGAGCGTGGGCTCTGCCTATGCCATCTGGTCAGGCGTTGGTATTGCGCTGGTTTGTGCTGCATCTGTCTTAATTTGGCAGCAAAAGTTTGATCTTTACGCCGGTGCAGGAATTGCACTCATTGTCGCGGGAACGCTCCTCATTACGACGAAGTCCAGCGTTGTCTTACAGTAAGGCACGTAACTAGCTGCTGGCGCTCGCAACGTTAAAAACCTGTACAACGCTGAAAAGATGATGCTGCCCTGGATGAAGAATAATAATGTGCTGCAAGTAGTGATTTGTTTAGTGCTGTCGTTCGTTTCGATTCAAGCGCTTTCACAGATCAGTCAAATTGACGCTAGTTCAGGCGATTCCTATTACTACATAGATCATTTCGAAACAGTCATTGATAAACCCGCCGATGAAGTGTGGCCGCACGTAATTGAGATGGGTAAGTGGATGCCGTGGATGGCAAATGATGAGTCAAAAGCTGGCAAAATATCAGAGCACGATCGGGTTCATTTGTACGGCGACTATTATGTAGAGGTTGTAAAAATCGTACCTCAGAAACTGATCATTCTGGCAAATTTGCCTGCTGAAGACGAAGGGGGAGAATCACAAGGTGTGGCCATGATCTCCACCAGCGAATTCAAAGGGAAAACCCTCGTGTCCATTTTTATGAGCAGGATTTACTACTGGTTTGAGGATGAACCTGATCCTTTGAGGGCGACCAGAGAATCATCTGACTTTTCGAGTAACCGTAAAGTTACATTTCAGGGCAACTTCCTGGCCAAGCTGAAGCAGTTGGCGGAAGCGCAGGGGAGCTAGTACTTATGAATAAGCTACAGGCCAATAGCCGTTTCACGTTCGGCCGCTGCGCTTCCCTTATTGTGTAAAGGCGCCTGAATTGTCGGCCGTAGAGCGCGGTATTAATGTCTCAGGAGTAAGGATCTATGATTACGGGCGGTTGTATCTGTGGAAAGCTGTCATTTGAGATAGCTGGGTCTTTGCAAAAAGCCCGAGCGTGTCATTGCTCAAAGTGTAGGAAAGTCTTTAGCGGTGCCTCCTCGGCGTATGCAGAGCTGTCCCCTGGCAGCAACTTCAAATGGATTGCTGGAAAAGAACACCTATCGACTTACTCCACAGAAGGTGAGTGGTCAGTGGGTTTCTGTGGCAACTGCGGCTCAACTTTATGCGGCCTCTTTCGCGACGAAGTACATGGATTGACGCTGGGTTGTGTGGATGGCGATCCAGGCGTGGAAATTGAGATGCATCTTTTTGTTGGATCCAAGGCGCCTTGGGATCATATCGGTGGAAACGCGCCACAGTTTATCGAGAATACGGATTCAGAAACGACTCGGACATGACAACACCGGAAGTCAAAGACTGCGAATACTGGCACAGCAGTTTTTACTCTTCCTCTACTGCACCACCTTAATCCAATCCCCCGTCCGCGGTTCACCCTTCGGATAAAAACCATTTAACAACCGAAGCTGGTTTTCCGCGTCAGCCAGCGGGCTGATCGAGGCCAGCTTCTCGATATCCCAGCCGCGTTTCACCTGCACATAGTGCAACGTTTGGCCTTCACGAGGCGCCTGTTTTTCCCACTTCGCCATGGGGCGGAAGCTTTCGATGATGGCCTTGAATTCTTCGTCCGCGGCCTGAAACTGCGACTGGTCGTTGACCTCCCCGGTCAGGGTGTAGGTCAGGCCGCTGAGGTCGAACACCGCGATGCGCCTCGTATGGGTGCCATCACTGACCACGGCGGTATGGCCGGTGATGCCATCCTGTTCCAGTTTTTCAGGCGGTGACAGGGTTTGTTCGCCAACTTGTTTGCGCAGTGTGGCTTCGGTGTCGCTTTCCCGGTCGCGGCGGTCGATGGTCAAGGTTAGCTTGCGATCTTCACTGGGTGGCTTGGTCACAATGGCCTGGGCGCCGCCGTCCACGGTCCAGTCTTCCGGGTGTTTGAAGCTGAAGCCGAGTTTGCGGTGGTAGAAGCGGTTGGGGTCGCGGTCTTCCAGGGTGCTCTGGCCGTAGGCCATACCTTCCACCTGGCGGCGGAACTCGCCGGGGATAGCGGGATTATCGGGGTAGCCATCCAGCGAGGCGGCGGTGCGGATAACCTGCTGCAAGCGGGCGTCATTGCGCGGGTGGGTGGAGTACACGCCGTGGTAGGTGCCGGAGGGGCGGCCGCTGCTGCGGGCTCTTACCCGGGCGTAGGTTTCCTGGTCTTTCAGCACGCCAATTACTTCCAGCAAGGCGTCGGTGTCGTAGCCGGCCTGATGCATGTATTTGGCGCCGGTGGCGTCGGCCTCCAGTTCCATTTCGCGGCCGTAGCCAGCCACCAGTTCGGTGCCCACGCGCTTGGTGGCGTCGGCGACATCGCCGCTGCCGGTGAGAATGTAAGTCATGCCAGAGAGGATGCTGTTGGTCAGTTTGTCCCGGTGCTGGCGCACGGCGTGGCGGCCGGTGACATGGCCGATTTCATGGGCGAGCACGCCGGCCAGCTCGGCTTCGCTGTCCAGGTAGGCCAGCAGGCCGCGGTTGATGTAGATGTAACCGCCGGGAATGGCGAAGGCGTTGATATCGGGGCTGTCGATCACAGTGAAGGTAAATGTGAGGTCGGGACGGTCGCTGGCCGCTACCAGGCGCTGGCCGATTTTGTCCACGTAGGACTGCAGTTCCACATCATCGTAGAACTGGCCCTTGTCTTTCAATTCCTGGTGCATTTCCTCCCCGATGCTGATTTCCTTGCCTTCGGACATCAGCACGATGTCGGCATCACCTGTGGCCGGATTGACCGCGCAGCCATTCAGTAGCCCCTGGCCGATGAGCAGTGTCAGCGCCAGTGGGAAGGTTGATGAGCGTCGCAGCATGTAAGCCTCCAGCGTCAGTGGTTGGCGCTCAGGAATTGCAGAAGTTGGTCGCCAATACCATCACATGCGGTGCCCTGCACCGGCGCGATGATGGGGATGGGTACTACCACGGCCGGCATGTAGGACTGGCCGGAAGCGGTGGTGCTGACGCGACCGACTTCGGCGCGATTGGTAAAGTCCCAGATCGTGGCTTCGTATTTTGAGTCATTACCCCAGGTACCGAAGCCAAAACAGCCGGCGCCACCGGGGCCGATGCCGCAGGCCATGGAGCCCGCGCCATCAGTGCGCACGGTGCTGCCGTCCACCCAGATCATGTATTCCAGGTTTAATTCCTGAGCCTTCGCCTGAACGGCGCGGTGTTGCAACATGACTTCGATGTGGTCGGGGTGCAAAGGTGCCGTGCGGGGCTCGAACCAGGGGTAGAGTTCATTCAGAAACTCGATCTCGTCCATTACCGTAATTGATTGGTCGCCGCGCATCACATGATTGCCCAAGCAGTCGATAAAGTCGGGTTCGGTTTCGTAGTCGGGGGCGTGGCGGCGGCCGAGGATGACCACGCTGGCATCGCCGATACCCTCGGTGGGTTCTTCGAACACCATTTCGTC
This sequence comes from Gammaproteobacteria bacterium, assembly GCA_030427085.1. GTDB lineage: Bacteria > Pseudomonadota > Gammaproteobacteria > Pseudomonadales > Halieaceae > JAUHXH01. The sequence goes on from JAUHXH010000002.1 coordinate 51,148, forward strand.
CACCGTGGACGTGACGCAGCCACTCAGTGCTGCGCCCAGCAGCACGCCTGCTGTCAGAGAGCTTAGCTGTTTCATGGTGCTGCCTCCTTGGGCTGGACGCGCCGGCTGTCCAGCCAGGTTTTCACCGCGGGGATGCGTGGGAAGCCGGTGGCGAAGTTTGCACCGGCATCACGCAGGGCCATCACTGCCGCCAGATTGACGGCCGCCTCGTCACTTTGCAAAAAGGCGGTGGGAGTTTTGCCATAGGCCGTCATGGTCCACCCGGCGATAGGGTCGCCGTTTACATGGACCAGATCGAAGCGGTAGCGCAGCCAGATCTCGTAGACCTTCACGTTGGTGTGCGCCGGGATGGCGTACTGCAGTTCTTCGATGCGCGGAATCAGTACCGCATCCACCGCCTGATTCATTTTGTCGGGCTCGGGGCGAAAGCGCATGTGCTCAACGCGTTTGAACATGCCGGTGAGCAGGGTGTCCCACATTGCCACCTGTGCATCGCCGGTTTTTACCACCCAGTCGGATTCCGTACGGGACTTTGCCTCGTCGAAAATTTCATGGCTGATAAAGTCATCATCGTAGTAGATGCCCATGGTGACTGGCAGTGGGTCCATCAGGGGCGTGGGGAAATTGCCATCCACCTTGACCTGGTTGGGGCCGCAGGCCGCCAGTGCCAGGACGCAGCCCAGCAGTATTAAGCGCGCGCCGCGTTCAGCGGAAATCATTGAGCCCGACAAAGGTGCCTCCATTGCGGTGGGTGAGTTCGCGCATCAGGGTGGCGAAGCGGATGCCGGTGCCCTGCAGGTGGGGCTGGCGGATAAATTGAACGGGGAAGCCCACTGCGTGAATGCGCACCAGGCGTTCGCCGGTGGCGCTCTCGCGATTGATCTGGTCCACCGTGTCGACCACCTGTGAAATGGACTCACCGGTGAATTCATCGCCGAACACGTAAATGCTGATTTTCTTGCCGGGGTCGTAGAAAGTACGAATGGCCTGGGTGATACCTTCCACCGGGCTTGAATTACTGAACACGTTCCAGGTGCGCAGGCGCTGCATGATCACGTCGCGGCGCCCGGGTGTGTCCGGAATCCACTTGCCGCGATAGCGGGAGAACATGTACTCACCCATATCGTTCAGCACCTGTATGCCTTTCACCTCGGGGTAGATCGACAAGGTAGCCTGAAACTCCTGCATCATGCGATCCCAACTGTAGGAAAACATACTGCCGGAGGTATCGATAACGAAAATGATGTATTCGGAGTCGACGGGGATGCCGCCGATTAAATTGTTCTTGCGCTGGTAGTCCAGCCCCAACAGGCGCTTCATTTCATCGGTAAGCTGCTGGCGCGCAATGGCCAGTTGCTCCGTAATGATGTCATTGCTGTTGGTTTCCACGTTCAAGGTGTCGTACCTCGACTTCACCGCCGCCAGCTGTCCCTGCAGGATCGCGATTTTTTCTTCGTATTCCGAGAGCTGCTCGTGCTTCGCATTCAGGTCCCTGTTAAGGATAGTGGTTTCACCCCGTATCTCAAACAGTTGCTCCTGCAGCGCTGCTACCTTGCCCTCCAGATTCACGGTGGATTGCTCGATGATCTGCGGCTGCACAGTCTTGGTAATCATTAGTAGCAGGATCACCGCACCAAAGCCGCAGCAAATCACATCCAGGAAAGACAGGCTGAATTCTTCGGTTGCGCGCCGGTTTGCCATCGTCGCCTCCTAGGGCCAGTCTGCCGCGGGGCTCATGAAGGAGCCCTGGGTGGATTGCGCCAGCACCCAGTAGGCAGAGGCGGCCCGCGGGTCGCCCTCCATGGGGGCGAGGATGATATTCACCGGCACGTTGCGCGGTAACTGCCGCACAGCCCGATTGAACAGTTCGATGCGCTCCCGCTCTGATACCGTGTTCTTGCGCGGCGAGGAAGGTCCCTGCGTGGGCAGCCCATCGGTGATGAGAAAGATATTGTCGGGCGGTGGGGACAGCTGGTCGATCGCGGTAAAGGCATTGGCCAGGCTGGTGCCGCCACTGGGCACAATTTCCGAGAGGGCGCCGGTCACTTGTACCAGTTGTTCCTGGTCAGACACTTTCAGCCATTTGCCGGTGGTGTCGGGTAGCGCCGACTGAGCCTTGGTGTTGAAGGTGTAAACCTGATATTCCGACGCGATAGGCAGTTGTGCGCTGAGCCAGTTCACGGTGTTCAATATGCGCGTCCACTTGGCGGCGCTACGCTGTAGCGTTGGATCCATGTTGCGCAGGCGAATCACATTCACCAGCTCCTGGGCCAGCATGCTGGCCGATACATCCAGCAGGATCAGGATGTTGTCGCCGCCCAGGTTCAGGCCGGTGAGGTATTGCCGTTGGCCGTCGCCGGTGAAGTCGCGGGCACTGTTGCCGGACTGGTCCTCGCTCGCTTCGCGCAGTTTTTCCACCTCGTCTTCCAGTCGGCGCACTTCCGCTTTCAGTGAGTCCACTTCGCTGCGGTCGGTGAAGCCGTCGGCCTCCAGCGTGCGCAGCAGGGCTTCGTACTCGTCGAGGTCGTCGGTGATGCGGGTGGCCCGACCCTGGGCCGTGACGATCTCGAAGTCGATATCCGAGAGCGTGTTGCGCAATTTCACCAGGCCCTCTTCGCCGTCGGTAACATCCTCTTCCAGCAGAACGACTTCGGACAGTAAGTCCTGATTGAGTTCCTTGGATTGCACTTCCATGGAGTGATCGATGATCAGGTAAACCAGAATCACCGCGCCAAAGCCGCAGGACATGATGTCCAGAAAACTGAGGTTGAAAGTATTGAAGCGGCGTTTGGCTTTGGCCATGTCAGTGCACCCGGATCAAGCGGCCGCGCACGGCGTTGGAAAACTCCAACTCGTCGCCACATCGCAGGGCACGGGGCTCGGCGGAACCGTCGGCAAAACGGGGGAAGCCGGCCTGCGGGTCTGCCAGTTGCCATGCATTGTTTTCGCTGTGCAGGCTGGCCAGCTCTGATGAGGGAGCTCCGCTGGCGTCAAGACCGTTGCCAAGCGCGTAGGCGGTGTCGCCCACCAGCAGGTGGCTGGGCGCCGGCTCTGCATTGATTGCCTCAGGCACGGGTGCCGGTTCAGACTGGGCGCCAGCGCTAACCTCAGCCGACCAGGGCAGGCTGTTGTGCAGATGCAGTGCCTGCCCGTCGCGCTGGGCCAGTGAGGCGGTATCCAGGGCCTGGGGCAGGGCATCCACCGGCAGCAGGTTCGCTTGCGGGAGTGCATCGTGAAGGGTGGGCAACAGGCCGAACAGTGGATCCAGCAATAACTCGCAGCTCTCGTTCGGAAGGGCTGAGGCCAGTCGCTGCACCAACCCCTGGGCGGTCGCGGCCAAATCGGCACCCGCCACACGAGCCCGGTAGCCATTGAGCTCGAGGTTGGCTTCGGGCTTTTCCTGCAGTTGCAGCAGCAGGTCGGGCAAGCGATCGTACAAGGCCTGTTCAGTATCGGCCTTGTTGCGCGGGTCGTAGCGGGTTTGCTCAACAAAAGCCGCGGCCAGCTTGGCTACCAGTTGTTCCTGTAATTGCAGCAGGCCACAGCCGGGCAGGGGCACAACATGGTCGAGTACCACGTCGCTGCCCTTGCGCTGTACTTGCGAAAGTACCGCCTGATGTAACTGCAACTCCAAGTGGAAACGCTGTTCTCCCTGGGCAAAACGGCTGGCCAAGGCCACGCTGCGATTGATCAGTCCCACGGCGTTAAAGGGGCAGTGCCCCACAATGCCGAGCAGCAGGGCAAGCTGTTGCTGGCTCAGGGTCCCGGGAACCGTGAACAGCAGTTCTTCCGGAGCGCCACCCTCGCGGTGAATGTCGAGCAGATGGGCGTGTACCAGATCTGCGCTGTGTCGCGCCGGCCCCAGTGGTGGTTGCAGTGCTTCGGTGGAGAGTTGCCACCAGAATCGCGTGCTCACCGCGCGCGGATGGCGCCGGGCCTGATCGCGCGCGTCTGCACCGAAACGGTAGGTGTCACCCTGCAACAGGGCGTAACCGGGGCTGCGTAACACCCGTTCACCGTCGCGCCACAATTGCAGCTGGCAGTCGTTGATGTCGAGCAGCAGGGGCGTCACCTCAACGGCCCTCCGGGGCGACCAGGTGGCGCAGCAGGCGGGTGTCGGCGTAGCGCTGGCAATCCAGCACCAGACGCTCCTGCGCGAGCTGTAGCTGGTGCAGGCAGAACATGATGATAATGGACAGCACCAGCGCCACGAAGGTGCTGTTGAACGCCACGCCGAGGCTGGCAGTTACGCCGGAAATGTCTCCCTCCACGGCCTTGTAGGCCTGCCCCAGTGCGTCGCCAATACCGCGCACGGTGCCGATAAATCCGATCGAGGGAATGGCCCAGGCGATGTAGCGCACCATGGATAGCTCCGAGTCCAGCCGGTCGGACTCCACCTCGCAATTTTCCCGCACGGTGTCAGACACCGCCTGAATGCTGCCGGTGGTGGCAAAGCGTTGCAGGCCGCTGAGCAGGGTGCGTGGCAACAGGCGGTTTTGCTCGATGGGTGTTAAGGCCTCCAGGCCGCGGCTGTATTCGCGCGCATCCTGGGGCAATACCGTCGTGCCATCTGGAATGTCCAGCAGCCGCCGCTCCAGTAGCTGCTGCTCGCGCATGGTTTCGCGGCCCTTGTAGCCCATAATCGCCAGCGCCCACAGCAGCAGGATGAAACAGGCCTCCTGTTCGAAGTCGCGCATCACCACAAACAGGGAGCGATCTGGCACGAAGTCTTCCCCCGCCGCCTGCAGTTCAGCCTGTTGCCGCAGCTCGGCGTCGGCCACCGGGCGAATCACGCCAACGTAGGCCGCGTGGACCACAATGATGGCAATCAGCAGCGCGAAGAGCTGGTAGATAAATTCAGAAGAGAGCTTGGGCTTCATGCACTGGCCTTAGATATCGACGGGAAAGGAAACGGATAAGTCCTCAGAGATATCCTCGGAGGCTTCGTAATCGTAGGGTGAAATATCGGGGTCTGCCCCCGGTTCCGCCGCGACCTCTGCTTCTGCTTCGGGTTCGGGGGCAGGGGTGGGCTCCTCCTCGTCCTGCGCCCACGCGGTGGCGCCGAGAAGGAGCGCGAGGCTCACTGTCAGTAGTGCTCTGGACATCGCTTACTCCGCAAACCGGGCAATTCGAAATCCTACGTCATCCCGACCGGCTTGCCCATAATCGCGAAACGACAGTCGCAGTTCGGAAATGCGGCTGTGGCTCCAGCTGGCACCGCGGATCACGTAATTGTCCCCGCGCTGGGCACCCATCGGGTTGACCTCGGGCTGGTCACTGGCGGTGGCGATGCTGTACACATCGTTGACCCACTCGGCCACATTGCCGCCCATATCGAACAGGCCGCGCGGGTTGGCATCGAAGCTGCCCACCGGCGCGGTGGCCACGAACCCGTCCTTGTAGCCCACCAGATGGCGGCCGGTCAGGGGCGCGGCCGTGGTGTCCGCATAGTTTTCGACGGTTTTTTTCGGTGGGAATTCATCCCCCCAGGGAAATTTTTTCAAACCGTCGGTAAATTGCCTCGCTGCCCAGGCCCATTCGGCCTCAGTGGGCAGCCGATAGCCGGTGGCACCCGGGTTGAAGCCCACCACAATCCCCTCGTCCTGCCGGTAAAAGGGGGGCAAACCCTCTTTTGTACTCAGCCAGTTACAGAACTGGGCCGCCTGCTGCCAACTGATCTCTACGACCGGCTGATCCTCCCGGTTGAGGCTGTTGCCCTGTATCTGCCCGGAATTGTGGTCGGCCTGGAACTGGCGGAACTGGGCGTTGGTGACTTCGTGGGTTCCCAAATAGAACATGCGATTCAGGCTGACCGGATGCAGCACCTCATTGGCGCGCCGGCCGGGCTCGCGGCGGGAGGCGCCCATAGTGAAGGTGTCGTTGGGCTCGAATAACTGCAGGGTCTGGCCCACTGAGTTGTTGTAGCGGGCCTGCAGGCGGGCGCGGCGGGCCTCCTGCTCGGTGACCAGGCGAATATCGATCACCTGCCCCACACCCGGACGGGGAGTGAACTGGCGCCTGATCGGGGCATAGCCTGCCAGCGCCACTTCCAGGTTGTGACTGTGGGCGGGCAGGGAAACGGTGCGCGAGCCGCTGCCGACCACCCGTCCATTCACTTTGACCTCGGCGCCTGCGGGCAGAATGCGCAGTTCCACCTCGCCCAGCTCGGCGCGTAGCGCTACCTCCAGCTCGTCGCGTTCGGCGGCGGTCAGCTCCACCACCTTGGTACTGCGGCGATAACCGGGCCGGAACACGGATACGCGGTGGGGTTCGTCGGGGGTGAGATTCAATTCCAGCGGAGTCTGGCCGCGAAACTCACCGTCAACGGTGACGTTAGCCCCGGAGGGGGTGCTGCTCAGCGATAACAGGGCATCCGCGGGCGGCAGTATCACCAGCGGCAGGGACAATGTTTCCCCGGCGCTGACGCTCAGGTCCTGCTGGTGGCTGGCAAAGCCGGGCTTGGTCAGCAGGAGTTGCCGATCGCCCTGCAAAATTTCCACCGTGGCGGGGGTTTCGCCAATCTGCTCGCCGTCTACCAGAATGGCGGCGCCCGCGGGCTCGGAAGTGAGGGTCACATCGGCCCAGGCGGGCTCCAGTGGGAATTCGAAGCGTTGCTCTCGCGCACGCCCCTCCACGTTCAGCGTTTGTTCGGCGCTGAGGTAGCGTTCGGCATTGAGCGTGATCACGTGTTCGCCGGGTTCCAGCGACAACTCCGACAGGGGCGTGGTGCCCACCACCTCTTCGCCGATGGTCACCGTGGCGCCGGGCGGCAGGGTATTGATGCCGATCACACCGGGCAGGGGGCGCAGCGTGAACTGGAAGTCCTGGGTCTGGGCGTCGTCCACGGTGAACTCGGTATCCAGGGTGTGGTAGCCCTCGGCGCTGGCTTGCAGTGTGAAGGTGCCCGGCAGCATCAGGTAGCGCTCGCCCAGCGCGATGGTCAGGCCGCCCCCCAGGTCGATCTCCACCGGCGCAGTCGCCTCCACATTGACCGCCACGGAGCGGGCCAGAAAGAGGAACAGCATAACCAGCGCAAATACCGCCACGGCACCACCGAGCAGCCAGCGAAGGGGATGCCAGCTCGCTCTGGCAGCCGGGCCAGCTTCCGACAGGGGGACAAAATCCGAGGGCGCAATTGGGCTGCCGGGCGTGCGGTTTTCAGGCTGGCTCATTAAATGGCTTCCGTGCAGGCGATGGTAATGACCGGAGCGGGATTATCGTGAGAGACCGTGATGCTGTGGCGCACGTCGCGGTAGCCGGCCCGTACGCCCACGGCGGTGTAGGTACCGGGGCGCAGTTCCACCTGACGTTCGCTGAACTGGCCCAGTCGGGCCACCTTGTAGATGGTAACTTCGGTGGCTGAATCAGAGCGCAGGGTCACCGCCACCGGGGTGCGCGCCGATTGCATCAGCCGGTCGAGCTGGGTCAACTGGCCGCTTAGGCGCGGCCCGGGGTTGGCAATCCCTTTGGCCTGTTGAACCACTGCCGATGTGGCGCGGAAGATTTTGTCATCCGCCATGCGGGTGGGTTTGTCGATGGCCTGTTGCAGCAGCGTGTCGAGTTTGGCGCGGCTTTCAGCGCGCTGTTGGCCCTCGCGGGCCAGGGTGACGCTGCTGTCCACTCCCAGCGCCTTGCCGTAGGCCTCGGCGGCATCCTGCCACAGCTCCGCCTGCTCGGCGCGCTCGCCCTGTTGCAGCAAAGAACGCAGGCGGCCGGTGGTTTGGGCGGTGGCCACCTCCTGCAGGGCGCTGCGCACTTCGGCGGAATCGGGATAGATACCGGCGGCGCGTTTAAAAGCGGCGGTGGCGCTGGACCACTGGTCTTCTTCCAGCGCGAGGTAACCGTCGGTCATGGCCTTATTGAACTGCTGGCGCGCCAGGTCCGCCGCTGCCTGCGTGCGGGCGTCCTGGGCGGGTTGGTACTGATCGTCCAGGCCGATGGCTTCATCAAGAGCTGCGAGGGCGCCGGCGTAGTCGCGTGTGCTGCTGGCAACTTCGGCGGTCGCAAGCAGTTCCAGCACGCGGGGCAGCGTTTCGGCGCGGGCCAATGCGGCCAGCGCCCGGGGGTGATCGGGCGACAACACGAGTGCGGTGTTGGCATTGGTGGTGGCCGCTTCCGCATCTCCCTCGGCCAATGCCGTTTCAGCCGCTTGTAGCAGCCCTTCCAGCACCTCTGGCACGCTGTCCAGAATCGCCTGCAAGGCAGCCGCGCCCTCGTTGTAAGTGGCGGTGGCGGTTTCGAATTCGCGCTCCCGGTACTGCTGGTCGCCCGTTTCCGCCAGTGCAACGGCGGCGGCGTAGGGTTCGGTGGCCCATTGTTCGACTTGCATTTCCTCTAACTGGAACTGCAGGTCAAGCAGGCTTTGCAGGGCATCCTGGGCTTGCTTGCGCAGGCGCGCGGTTTGGGCGTCGGAGAAGGGCGAGCGCTCTTCGGCGGTGGGTTCCGGGCGTGCCTTGCCGGGGGTGGCCGGGGCTTCCGCTACTTCCGGCGGCGTGAGCGTGGGTGGCTCTGGCTGAAAGCGGCCGGGCAACCAGAACACCACGATCAGCGCCAATACCACCAGTCCCCCCAGCGCCGGGAGTACCCAGGACGGTGTGGCGGGGGCTTCGGCAGGCGGCGGGGACAGGGGCTTGTGTTGCTCCTTGGGCGCTACGGGGCTGTCCGCAGTGTCAAAGGCTGCAGGTTCAACTGATTCGTTGTGGGGTGACATCGATGGTGGGGCCTTGCTGCTGAATGCTGTCAGGGAGTGTCGTTCGCGGCGGGTTCAGCCGGCGCCAGGTCGCCCACTTCGGTACGGTAGATCTCCGCCAGTAGCTCGCGCCACTGGGCGTATTGCTGTTCCACGCTGCCGCTGAGCAGTACCGTACGGTCTTCAAGCTCGATCACCTGCTCGGTGACTTCCGACTCCAGCGACAAACCCAATTCTTCCAGTGCCTGCACGTGAATTTCCGCCTCCTGCCGTTTATCGAGGCCGCTCTTGAGCAGGTAACCACCGCCCAGTACGGCGATGTCGCTGGCGGCGCGGGCACTGCTGTCACCGGCGCTGGCTGCGGCCACACCGGCCACTACGGCGGCCACACCGGCTATCAGTCTCCGGTTGGATTCGGCCCGCAGTTCGCGCAGGGCCACCGCTTCCTCGTAACTCAGTTTGCGCCATTCCTGATAGGGGTTTTGCATCTGGCCGTTGAAGTTCAGGTAGTACTCCTGCAGCGTGTCGATGAACAGGTAATCCCGCTCGCGAATGCTCTGCACACGCTCCATCATTGGGTCGTTGGAAGCGGGCAGGCGCACCACGCGATAGTGATCTTTATCCTCGCGCTGCAGGTAGCCGTCAAAGGCCTCGGGCGAGAACGAGCGCGCAAAGCGCAGGTCGGTGATCAGACGCAGGGTGAGCCTGTCGGCATCGGTGATGGCCAACTGGCTGTGCAGCAGGTCATTGGCGATCTGGTTATAGACCGCCTGGAATGGGTCCTGTAACTGACGGGTAGTGACTTCGTAGCTGTAGCGGCTGGCGTGTGCGGTGTAGTCGCGATTCAGCCATTCCTTGCCGCTGCTGTCGGTGGCCACGATGTTGAGCTTCAGGGTTTCGCCATCGGAGTGGAGGATAGTGCCCTGCACCACCAGGTCGATCAGTTGCTGCTCATTGGGCAGTACGCGCACCGCCCCCCAGCTACCACTTTGCTGAATAGCCTGGGCTAAAAGGTTGGGCATGAAGCGCGCTTCGGCACGGCGCACCTCCGGATAGACGGTTTGCTCGTCGTCTTCCTCGCTCAGGCCTTCGTTGAAAATGGGGATGCCGACATCCAGCAGCAGGTGCTCGGCGATAGGCTCAGGGGCGCTCTCCACCGGCGGCACGCTGGTGGTTTTGACTGTTGTGCTGACACAGCCTGCCAGCAGGATGGCGAGCAGCGCCACCGCTATGGATTTCCCGTGCACAACTGTGCTCAATTTGCACCCCCGGGGTCCGGCACAGTGCCGGACGAATTACTGATCTATACCTTTGTACTTGCGGTATTCATCCCACAATTTTTCCCGCACTTGCGGGTCAGGCTCGCGCATTGCGGCCTCGCGCAACTGCCGCGCCACCACGTCGTCATCGTCGCCCGACGGAATGTCCACGGGCGGAGGATATTTGGCGGTGTTCTGGGGAATACTGCCTCCCCCGCGCACACCTGGCAAGGGCGCCCCCGGCATGCCCGGGGTATTGCTGGCGTAGACATCGCCGCCGTCGCCGCCCTCTACTGTACCTCCGCCGCCGCTACCGGGCACCACTACCACGGTACCGCCCTGACTTGCGGCGTCGTCGCGCTGACGATCGCGTTCCTCAAGAATCATTTCGTCGAATTCGCCGGTACCGCGTTCGAGTTCCGCATCCAGAATGGCCACCTGTTCGGCACGCGTCAGTGGGCCGTTACCCGAGGGGTCACCGGTAGTGCCCGCGGGAAAGCCGGGTGGCAGTGCAACCGCATAGCCGCCGGCCGTGCCGCCCGTTGTCGTGCCCTGCGGGCCTGATGCGCCGCCCTGAGCGCCGCTGCCGGCAGGCATACCACTGGCACCGGGTGGGCCACCTGCAGCGCCCGCGCTGCCCGCCTGCTCACTACCTTGCCCCTGGCCACCGCCGCTGTTTTGCGCGGTTTGTTCATTGCCCTGGGCGCCGCCGCCCTGGGCGGATTGTTCACCCTGTTGGCCACCCGGGCTGCCACCGCCCTCGCTGGCCTGCTCCATGGCTTCCTGCATGGCTTCCTCGAAGCTCTCCATGGCGGTTTCGAGGGTTTCTTCATCGGTGAGGTCGGGCAGGGCATCGCTGCCACCGGCCATGTCGCCTGCGCCATCGGCGCCGGTGCCGGCCTCGGCCGATTCACTGGCGGCATCGCCCTGTTCGCCGGCGGCACCGCCACCGGCAACCTGTTCTTCGCCCTGGCCGCCACCGGCGGACGGCGGTGCGGGCTCAAAGCCCCCCTGTTCAGCGCCCTGTTCACCCTGCTTGCCCTGTTGCTCGCCCCGTGAGGCGGAACTGCTGCTGGAGCTGCTCTCCTGTCCGGGTTGGCCCTGGCTGGAAGATTGTGAGGGACTGGATGAGGGAGACTGGCTCGAAGAACTCGACTTCGAACTGCTCTTCGACGAGCTCTTGCTCGACGAGGAACTGGAGGAGGAACTGCTCGACGGCGAGGAGGCGCTGGGCATTGAAGGGGGCTGCGGAGGCTGTGTCGGCGTGCTGGCGCTGCGACAACCGGCCAGAATCACCGAGCCCAGCACAACGGCGAGGACGGGGCCAATACGAGGGCCCTTGGGGTACTGGTTAGTAGGCATAGGAGGTCAGTATTTGCTCCGTTCTCACCGGTTCCTGCTCGTCAAAGCGGGGCCGGAACCGCGTTTTCCGCAACGTGCGCATCAGGGTCCGCGCGCGCTCTTCGTCACCTTCGCGCAACTCCACATCCGTTACCCGGCCATATTCATTTACCGCGTATTCCAGCAACACCGCACCATCGGTGTCTGGCGCCACCGGCAGGGGGCGCAGGCCGTCCACGTCGGGCAGGGCTACGGGGGTGCCAAAAAGGCGCTCCTTCTGCAGTTGGGCATCATCTCTGGCCGCAAGTTCCGTGAGTGCCTGCTGATAAACCTCGGTGGCCCGGGTGCGCTCGCCATTGAACCACATCCAGTCGCCCAGCATGACCAGCGATTCCACGCGCAGAGGATTGCCCGGCTCCAGGTTTTCCGAATACACATCCACCATCACGTTGATAACCTCGCGGCCCTGTTTGTAGCTGCGGGACTGGATGCTGGTGAAGCGGCCCTGCTGGATACGTTCGTTGTAGTCGCTCTGGCTGCCCAGGCTGGCCCCGGCGTCGGGGGTGCTGTGCAGGGCAATGAGGTACTGGGTGCGCACCAGGCCGTACAGGGGTGGCAGCATTTCCACTGAGGTTTTGCCCACGCGCTGGGCAATGGTGGAGGCGGCCATGCGGTAGTAATCCCACATGCTCAAAAGGCGCAGGAAACCATCGCTGTTTGTGTCGCGCTGATAGGCTTCGTACTGCCACATGGCGTGCTGCATCAGCACGCTGGACATATCCTCTCGGCCGGACAGGGCGCGCCGCTGCACCCGGAACAGGTAGTTCTGGCGGTCGTCGGCCTGCTCCCATTCGCCCAGTGCGGTGTAACTTTCCACCAGACCCTGCAGCAGGGGAATTTGCTGTGCGCTGTACAGGCCCTGATTGATGCGGGTCAGGTGCACGCCACGTTTGAAGGCTGCCACGGCGTCGGCGTGCTCGCCCTGGATCTGCAAACTCTGGCCCAGCCCAAGCAATTGTTCCGCTAACCCTTCGGCATAGGCTCCCTGGCTTGATTCCAGGGTGTGGATGGACTGCTCATAGGCAGACACATCCCGTTTGCTGGCTGTCGGGTCCGGCGGTGCGGTCAGGGCTTCATCGGCGAAATCCTGTGCCACGGGATCTACCAGCGATAGTCCCGCCTCTGGTGTGTCGGAGGGTGTTTCCCCCCAGGACAGGGGGGTGAGGGTGCAGCTGGTCAAAAGCAGAGTAAAAGGCGGCCCGTATCGCCGGATAATTCCTGCGAAAAGCCCTATACGTGGTTGTAGTGTCCGAAGGACATCACCCATACGCCAGTACCCTTACCCTATTACGGTACTGTAGCAAGTATAAACAACTCTCACCAAGCTGCCGCTTTTGCCTCAATAGCCTGCCACCCAGCCCCCGGGGCGCCGGGTGTCGGTAGCGCCGTAAAGCCAGCCGTCACTCAGCATGATGGATTGGGTGCGGCCGAGGGTACGCGGTGATGTCTCCACGGTGTGCCCCATGTCCTGGAGCAGTTTGATGGTGTCGGGGCTGATGCCTGACTCCACGGCCACGCGATCCGGCAGCCATTGATTGTGAATACGCGCCGCGGCGGCTGCCGAGGCGATGTTCATGTCGAAGGTCATCGCATTCAGCGCCGTCTGCATCACCGCCGTGATGATAATGCTACCGCCGGGGCTGCCTGTGGCCAGCCAGGGCTTGCCGTCACGCATCACGAGGGTGGGTGTCATGGACGACAGGGGGCGCTTGCCGGGCTCGATTTTGTTGGCGGCTCCCTCGCGTAAACCAAAGGCATTGGTGTGACCCGGCCGGGCGGCGAAATCCGCCATTTCGTTGTTCAGCAACATACCGGTGCCGGGCACCGCAATGTGTGAGCCAAAACTGAAATTGAGGGTGTAGGTGTTGGTCACCACATTGCCGTGACGGTCGGCCACGGTGTAGTGGGTGGTGTCGGTGCTTTCGCCCGGCATGTGACGGCCTGGTGCAATTTCCTCCGGTGGCGTGGCGCGCTTGGGGTCGATGGTCTTCCGCAGCTTGGCCGCGTACTGTTTGTCGATCAATTTGGCCACGGGTACGGGGTAAAAGTCCGGGTCCGCCAGATATTCACTGCGGTCGGCGTAAGCCCGCTTCATCGACTCTGCCAGCAGGTGCAGGTAGGCCGCGCTGTTGTGGCCCAGGGCCGCAAGGTCATAGCCTTCCAGAATGTTGAGCATCTGGATAATGTGCACACCGCCGGAAGACGGGGGCGGTGGTGCGACAATTTCAAAATCCCCGTAGGTGCCGCGCACCGGTTTGCGCTCCAGCGCGCGGTAGCCGGCGAGGTCCGCCTCGGTGATCAGGCCGTCATTGGCCGCCATGTCGGCGGCGATGCGACGGGCGACTTCACCCTTGTAAAAGCCGTCGCGCCCCTTGTCGGCGATGTGTTGCAGGGTCCAGGCCAGTTCCGGCTGGCGCCAGGTTTCACCGATACCGTAGCGGCTGCCGTCCTCGTGGAAGAACAGCTTGCGGGCCACCGGGTCCTGGAGCAGGCGTTCCGCGCGCGAACCGATTTCGTAGTTGAGGGCATAACTGACTTCAAAGCCGTCGCGGGCCAGGGCGATGGCGGGCTGCATTACCTCTTTCAGGCTCATGGTGCCGTATTTTTCCAGTGCCAGCGTAAGGCCCGCTACACTGCCTGGCACGCCGGCCGAGGCACGGCTGAAAAATTCCTTGCGTCGATCCACCTCACCCTTTTCATCTAAAAACAGCGCGCTACCCGCAGCTGCCGGGGCCGTTTCCCGATAGTCGATTACCAGTTGGCGGTTTTCTTCGGCCAGGTGGACCAGCATAAATCCACCACCGCCGATATTGCCGGCGCGGGGGTATGTGACCGCCAGGGCGAAGCCGGTGGCAACGGCGGCATCCACCGCATTGCCGCCGCGGCGCAGAATATCCACACCAATTTCAGCCGCGAGTTTTTCCGGGCCGGCTACCATACCGTGTTGGGCCACCTGGGGCAGGAAGCGGGTACGGTAATCGATGATGGGGGTCTGGTCGGCTTGGGCAAAGTCTGCGAACAGGGTGGGGGCAGCCAGGAATACGGCCAGGCAGAGGCTCAACAGGGGTCGCACAGCAAATTCCGCTCGTGAAAGGATGAGGCTCGACCTTAGATCACCCGCGCCGCCGGGACAAGACTTGTAGCTTGTGCCCTCCGCCGGGCTATTCTAGTCTGAGTATTTTCCCGGGCGATAAACCGTGGACAGGATGCCTGAAATCACCAGTGCCGGAGCCGATCAGGCGGACGCCGCCATCGCGGTGCTGAGCGATGCATTTTTTGATGATCCGGCGATGAACTGGATCATGCCCCGCCCCGACCTCTATCCGCGATTTTTCAACGAAGTGGTAAAGCGCGTGTATCTGCCCAAAGGTTTTGTCGACCTTGAGAGCGAAGGGCGCGGTGCCGCGTTGTGGTTGCCACCCGGCGAAGTGTTTGAACCGCCGCGCAATCTCGCGCTGCTGTCTTTGATGGCGCGCGTTTTGCTCTCCTGCGGCCCCTCCTTTTTGCGCAATCTGTCCGCACTGACGGCGCAGATGGAGGCACATCATCCCCGGGATGATCATTACTATCTGCAATTTGTCGGTTGCGGCCGCGCGTACCAGGGGCAGGGGGTGGGTTCTGCTTTGCTCAAGGCCGGCACGCGCCGAGCAGATGAAGCCGGATTGCCGGCCTATCTGGAAAGTTCGAATATCCGCAACGTGCCGCTGTACCAGCGGCACGGTTTCGAGGTCACTCAGGAATTACAGATGCCACGCGGCGGGCCGCCGATGTGGTGCATGTTGCGCCCGGCACGTTAGGGTGCCGGGGGGAAGGATCCGAGTACGTGAGCCGCGGCGGCGCGCAGAGCTTCCGGTGAGTTGGGTGTGCGATCCGCGGACAGCTTGGAGTGGATCACCGAGCGCCAGATGGATTTGTTCCGCGCCGGGTCGATCATGTCGATGATGAAAGTGCCCTGAGTGTACTGGTTGACCGATACATCGGACACCGACGGGCCACAGCGCCAGCAGGTGTAGTAACTCACACTGTTGTAGGAGCGCACATCGGTGCGTTCCTGGGTAACCAGATGCCAGGTGAGTAGCAGGTCGGCGGCACTGCCCTTGGCAGGAACGGTGTAACCCTTGTTGCGCAGCTCTCCCTCCAGCGCAGCGTCGATCCGGCCCTGCTGCATATCGCTAATGAGCGTGTTTTCCAGATCGGTTCTGACCACATTTTTCAGCGCCACACTGTGAACCCGGCCAAAGTCGAAGTTCTGGTCGTAGTCCACCCGGGGCTCTGGTGTGGAGGCGCAGGCCGCCAACAGCATCAGCGAGAAGGTAACCGCGAGGTATTTCATGGGATCAGGCTCCTGAATCGGTTTAGTCGGGCGTAGAGGGTACCACCGGTGCACGTTGTTGGAAGCCGGGCACCTGCGGGAAGGGGAAAAATTCACGCCAGTCGTCACCGAACTCGCTGGCCAGGTCGCGACCGTTGATCCGTTGGTAACTGGCATTCATGGCGAGGTCGACACTCTCCCTGTCTACACATTCCAGCAGCACCAGAGTTTCCATCATGCCTTCCAGTCGCAGGCGCTGAGTGGGTGGTACATCCAACCCCTCAGCGAGTTGCCCGAACAGGGCATCCCAGCGGGGCTGTAACAATTCCCACGCGTTGTCGGCCTGCATCTATTGCTCCCTGTGCATCGTGCTAGAGTATGCGCCGAAACTTTAGTTGGCGGTAGTCACGGCCGCAAGTTGGATAGGCTAGTTGATGAACTACGAAGATTTTCGACGCGAGTACCTGGCCGGCGGCCTCAGTCGTGAAATGTTGGCACCCGACCCCATTACCCAGTTCCAGCAATGGCTGGAGCAGGCGGTGGCGGGCGGCATCAAGGATCCCACGGCGATGGTACTGGCCACAGTGGATGCCGACGGCACGCCCTGGCAGCGCATTGTGTTGTTAAAGGAAATCGATGCCCGCGGTTTTGTGTTCTACACCAACTACGGCAGCCGAAAAGCTGAAGCCATGGCGGCCAACAACCGGGTCAGCCTGCATTTTCCGTGGAACATGCTCGACCGGCAGGTCATCGTGGGCGGTCAGGTCAGCAAAATCAGCATGGCCGAGTCGGCCCGCTATTTCCTTTCGCGCCCACGCGAAAGCCAGTTGGCAGCGTGGGCGTCCCGCCAGAGCCAGCGCATCGGCGCGCGCGGTATGCTGGAACAGGAGTGGGGCAAGATGAAGCGCAAATTCGGCGAGGGGGATATCCCCCTGCCGGATTTCTGGGGTGGCTACCGCGTGGTGCCCGAGTCAGTGGAATTTTGGCAGGGCGGGGCGCATCGCTTGCACGATCGCTTTTTGTATCGGCGCGAGGTATCGGGTGGCTGGGAGATTGAGCAGTTGCAGCCCTAGTTGGTCCAGATCGCCTCGTACAAACTTTCAATCTCCGCGGCTTCTGGAATTCGTGGATTATTCGCCGGTGAACCAGAGGCCAGTGCCTGTTTCGCCATCTGCGGAATGGCGGCCTCCCAATCGCGCGCGGCGATGCCGAACTCGCCGGGGGTGGGTACGCTGAGGTCGCGACACAACTGTCTCAATCCCGTTACCAACAGGTCGCACGCTTCGTCGTCTCCGTGCGTGGGCAGCGCAATGCCCATGGTCCTTGCGGCGGTGGCGTAACGCGTGGTCGCTTCGGGGATCGACCAGGCCGTTACTTCGGGCAATAGCATGGCGTTAGACAGTCCGTGTGGCACGTGAAAAAGCGCGCCCACCGGCCGTGACATACCGTGAATCAGGGTCACCGAGGCATTGGAGAAAGCGATTCCGCCCTGACAGGCGGCCAGCATCATCGCCTCGCGCGCCGCGCGATTGTCGGGTTCGGCGCAGGCCACGGGTAACTGTTGATAGATGGTTTGCATCGCGGTGAGCGCGATGCTGTCGGTAAAGGGGTTGGCCTTGCGGCTGACGTAGGCTTCCAGCGCGTGGCACAGGGAGTCGAGTCCTGTGTCGGCAGTCAATCGGTAGGGCATGGTCATGGACAGCTCGAAATCTACCAGCGCCGCAACCGGTACCAGGCCCAGCCCCATGCAGAGCATTTTTTCCTGGGTTTCGCTGTCGGTGATGACTGCGGCGCGGGTGGCTTCCGCGCCGGTGCCGGCGGTGGTGGGCACAGCGATCACCGGCAGGCCGGTATCGATCTGCGCGGGAACCTTGTACAGGCGCATGGGGCCTTCGCGCACCGCCATTGCTGCCACCGCCTTGGCGGTGTCCATGGAGGAACCGCCGCCGAGGCCAATGACACAGTCGTAGTCCCCGGCGCGCAACACCTCCATGGCGGCGCGGACGGACTCCGTGGTGGGGTCGGGCACACAATCGCCGAAGCGGCCCCAGGTCAGGCCGGCTGCATCCAGT
Organism: Gammaproteobacteria bacterium; assembly: GCA_030427085.1. Taxonomy (GTDB): domain Bacteria; phylum Pseudomonadota; class Gammaproteobacteria; order Pseudomonadales; family Halieaceae; genus JAUHXH01. Next base: position 68,881 of record JAUHXH010000002.1, read on the forward strand.
TGCCGCTCCAGTCGCTCGCTGTAGCCCTGAGACACCATGAAGGGGTCGGTGACTAACAGCGGGCGGGAGAGGGAGAGCTGCGCCAGGGTGTCGGCCAGTTCTTCACTGACTCCAGCACCCACCCGCAGCACGCGGGGCAACTGGATGGCGGCCATAGGTCAGTTCACCTGAATCAAATGGATTTCGAACACCAGCGCGGTGTTCGGCGGGATGGCATCACCCGCACCCTGTTCGCCATAGGCCAGATGGGGCGGACACACGATGCGCCATTTGTCGCCGGGGGACATCAACTGCAGGGCCTCGGTCCAGCCGGGAATGACCTGGTTGACGCCGAAGGTAGCGGGCTCGCCGCGATCCACCGAGCTGTCAAAAACAGAGCCGTCAACGAAGGTGCCGTGATAGTGCGTGACTACCTGGTCGGTGGCGCCGGGGGAGTCGCCCCCAGCGCCGCTTTCCAGCACTTCCCACTGCAGGCCGCTGTCGGTCGTGGTGACTTCGTCGCGTTCGGCGTTGGCGGTGAGGAATTGCTCAGCCAGTGCCGCCCGCTTCCCGGCGAGCTCAGCCGCCGCTGCTTGTTTCTTTTCCTGGATGGCCTGATAGGCGGGGTTGAGTTCGGACTCGCCTATTTGCGCCTGCTGGTGCTCGAAAACGTGGCGGATGCCGGCGATTGCGGCGTCGAGGTCCAGGCCCTCAAAGCGATTGCGCAGCAACTGCTCGCCGAATTGCAGGCCGAAGCCGTAGGAGACTTTTGCTTCATCAGTGGACAGGTCCACCTGAGGTTCCAGTGCCATGTTAATGTTCCGCTGGGCTGTGATTGAGGCAGCACCTTACCATAAGGGCCACGGGGGCCCCACCGGCACGGAGTGGAAGTTTATGGCGGTATTGGCAGACGAGTTGCTGGCCTTCTGGTTTGGCCCCCTGAATGATCTGGGCCTGCCGCAGGAAGACCGGAACAAGCTGTGGTTTACGGCCAGCGACGAAACGGACCGGATTTGCCGTGAGCGCTTCGGCACGGCGGTGTCTGCCGCTATAGCCGGCGAGCTTGATCACTGGGCGCAGGACGATAATGGCCTGGTAGCGCTGGTGTTGTTACTGGACCAACTGACCCGCAACATTCATCGCGGTACGCCTGCTGCCTTCAGTGGGGATGAGCGCGCGCTGGCAATCGTTCGCGAAGCCGCGGCCGGTGGGCGCGTACAGTCGCTGCCCCGGATTCACCAGGTGTTTCTGTATCTGCCTTACGAGCACAGCGAGGACCTCGCAGCGCAAGGGGAAGGCCAGGCGTTGTTCGACGCCTTGCTGGCCGATAGCGGGAACGACCCGGCTATTGCCAGCTTTCATCGTTTCATGGCTGCCCATCGGCAGGTTATCGAAAAATTCGGCCGTTTCCCGCACCGCAATGCCATACTGGGTCGCGAGAGTACGCCAGCGGAGCTGGCTCACCTGAAACAACACGGAGGCTTCTGATGCGTTACTTTTCGCTTGTCTGTCTGTTTGTGTTCAGCCTGCCACTGGCGGCCCAGCAAAAGCCGTTCGACTGTGCGGGCAGCGAACCCCACCGGCAGTTCGATTTCTGGCTGGGGAACTGGGAGGTCCACGACCCCAGTGGCAAATTACAGGGCTTCAATCAAATCCGCTCTGTGCAAAATGGCTGCCTGCTCACTGAGCACTGGAAGAGTGTTTCCGGTGGTAGCGGCGAGAGCATGAATTACTACGACCCGGGCTCAGGCAAATGGCGCCAGCTCTGGGTCGATGGCGGCGCCTCGATTATTGATATCAGTGGCGGTATGGACGACGGTAGTATGGTGCTCACCGGCACTATTCAATATCTCGTTGGCGGTCGCCAGGCTGATTTTCGCGGCCGCTGGACACCCCTGCCCGACGGGCGCGTGCGGCAGTTTTTTGAAGAGCGCGACGCCGAGGGTAACTGGCAACCCTGGTACGACCTCTACTACAGCCCGCTGAACCAGGATGGCCCGGGCGAGATGGATAAATAAAGCTATGCGCATTCAGCTCCTGATGACGGGCAACGAATTAATGAGCGGTGACACGGTGGATTCCAACTCCGCCCTGATATCCCGCCGCCTCGGCGAACTCGACCTGCAGGTAGTGCGGCGGGTGACGGTGGGAGACGATACCGGCTTGTTGCAGGATGAGCTGCGTACCATGGCGGCGGTATCTGACTGCGTTGTGGTCAATGGCGGGCTCGGCCCCACGGTGGACGACCTGACCGCGGAAATCCTCGCAGCCGTGGCCGGTGTACCGCTGGAGGAGCATCCGGAAGCGCTCGCCCATCTGGAACAGTGGTGTGCCCAGCGCAATTATTCGCTCAACGCCGCCAATCGCAAGCAGGCCATGTTGCCTGCAGGATGCCGGGTGATTCCCAACCCGGTTGGCAGCGCCGTGGGTTTCGAATTGTCTGTGGGTCATTGCCGGGTGCTCTGTACCCCGGGTGTGCCCTCGGAACTGCGCCTGATGCTGGACTGGATCGTTGCCGAGTTGCGGCAGGCTTTACCGGGGCCGCCCGAGGTGAGCATTCAGCGCCTGCAGACCTACGGTCTGGGGGAGTCCAGCGCCCAGCAACAGATAGCCGATGCGGTGCCACAGTGGCCCGAAGAGGTGGAGTTGGGCTTTCGCGCCGGAGCGCCGCAGATGGAGGTGAAGCTCACGGTTCGCCGCCAGCAGGACCTGCCGGCGCGGCAGCGCTGCCGGGATCAACTCGATGCCATCTTCGGCGATCACATTATCGGTGAGGGCGACAGCGAGCTCGCCGCCGAAGTGCTGGCACTGCTGGCTGAGCGCGGCCAGACTCTGGCAACGGCAGAGTCCTGTACCGGTGGCCTGATTGCCAGCATGTTGACCCGGGTGCCCGGTTCCAGCCGGGCTTTCCACGCCGGCTTCGTCACCTACGCTAACGCTATCAAGCACAGTGTTTTGGGGGTGAGTGAGTCAGTGCTGGCGGAGCAGGGTGCAGTCAGTGAAGCTGTGGTGCGCGAAATGGCCCTGGGTGCGATGGCGCGCGGGGGTGCCGATTACGCGGTGGCAGTATCAGGAGTGGCAGGGCCCGACGGGGGCAGTGATGAAAAACCGGTCGGCACAGTGTGGATCGCCTGGGGTTCGCGAGAGAACCTGCACGCGCACTGCTTCTGCTGGCCTATCCCACGCACCCTGTTCCAGACCATGGTGGCCGCGGGCGCGCTGGATTTGATTCGGCGTCAGTTGCTGGACTTGCCGCTGATGTCCCAGTCGATGAGCCGGGTGCTGGTGGACGCCTGAGGGGAGATTCAGGCCCGTTGGGTTTCCGCCACCAGCCGGTACTGGCCGGGGGTCATGCCAAACCAGCGTTTGCAGGCCCGGGTCAGGCTGGCGGGGTCACAGTAGCCCGACAGGGTAACCACATCTTCCATGGTGCGCCGCGGGTCATTGAGCAGGTCGCTCACCACATTGCGTAACAGCTCGTCCTTGAGGCTCTGGTAGGACGTACCTTCCCGTTTGAGTTGGCGCCGCAAAGTCTGCGGGTGTACCGATGCTGCCTCGCAGACCTGCTCGTAGGTGGGAATCTCGCCCGAGTTGCGCAGTTGTTGCAGCAGGATGCCCCGAAGCTGGGCCTTCAGGCTGATTTCCTCATCCAGCACGGTCACCACGTCCACCGGCGTGTCTTTCAGCCAGCTGGTCAGTTCCGGTTTGCTGCGGATAACCTGTTTGTTCAGCAGATCGGCCGGAAAGGAGATGCCGGTGAGGGCGGCGTCGTACTGCACCGGGCAGTCAAACAGGCGCTGGCACACGGCGTGGTGGGGCGGCCTGGCGTGAGAGAAATGCACTGCGGCGATCGGAATGGGCGTGCCCACCGCCCAGCAGAGCAGGCGGTGCCACAACATGCAGTAAAACTCGGCCAGAAAATGCTCCGGGTCTTTGTCCCCGGTGTAGCAACCAATGGCCAGGGTAGCCTGCTTGCCCTCGCGCACCAGGGTAATGGCTTTGGTGCGCGGCGGTAAGAAGGTGAACAGGCGCTGCCCCCGTTGCAGCAATTCCTGCAAGGTGGCGCCGTCCAGCATGTAGTCGCAGGCCAATGCCCAGGTGCCGCGGGGCATGGGCTCCGTGGCCAGGCCGAAATACTCGTCGCGGGTGGTTTTCCAGATGGCGCGCAACAGCAGCGCTACGCCGTCATCCGAGCCGAACTGGGGGTCATCTTCCTGTGACAGCATGCCGGCCAGTTGTTCGCGCTCGGCGGGATCTTCGGCGGCAGCCAGGGTGTTTTCGATGTGTGAATGCAGCAGGCGCAAGTAGTGCTGCTGCACATTTTCAGTGGTCATGGTGCGCGGTTCATCAGGCCCGGGTCAGGCAGCCTCCCGGGCTTGCTCCTCGAGCTCGGCGTGCAGCGCCAGGTACTGCTGGGTGAGCTTGTGGCTGGGGGCCAGGTCGATCAGCGGGCGATGCTCCCGGTGGGATTCTTTCATTTTGACCGAGGTGTTCAGGTAGGTGCTGAATACCGGGTAGCCCTCTTCCTCCAGTTCCTCCACTAACTCGCTCGGCAAGCGGGCCTGGGCGTTGAACTGGTTGATGATAATCCCCTCGAGGTCCAGCTCCGGGTTGTGGTCTTCCTGCAGCTCGGCGATGTTGTCCATCAGCGCGTAGAGGCTCTGGCGGGCGAAGGTGTCGCAGTCGAAGGGCACCACCACGGCGTCGGCGGCGATCAAGGCCGATTTGGAGTAGAAATTGAAGTTGGGTGGTGTGTCGATGTAGATGCGGTCGTACTCACTTTCCAGCTTGACCAGGGCATCGCGCAATTTGTAAATCTTGTAACGGGACTCCAGCTCTTTTTCCATGCTGGTCAGCACCGGGCTAGAGGGCATCAGGAACAGGTTTTCGTAGGGCGTTTCCCACACGAAGGAATCCGGGTTCTGGCGCATTTTGCGCGAACCCACGGTCTGCTTGAACAGGCCGGCCACGCCCTGGGCCTCGGCCGGAAACTGCTCGGCGTCGATTTCCCCCACCAGGTAGTGGGTGGTGTTGCCCTGAACATCCAGATCGATAACGAGTGTGCGATAGCCCAGACTGGCGCCGATGGCCGCCAGGTTACAGGTAATGCTGGTTTTGCCGACGCCGCCTTTCTGGTTGAACACTACACGTTTCATGCTGAGGATAGCCCTTGCTACTGCTGCAGGTGGGGCTTTTGATTCTATGTGATGGCATGGCCGATTGTAAGCGTTTGGCGGTGATCGCCACTATTTACACCTGGCAAATCACTCCGGCAGCATGGCTCCCGCCGCGTCAACGGCGCCCACATACTCTTCCAGCAGGCGTTGCATCACCTGACGGCAGCTCTCCACACTGTTGATCTGGCCGATGACCTGCCCGCAGGGGTTGAAGGCCACTTTCTGGCAGTTGCCGACCCCGGCGTAGGTGGCGGTGCGGCGCATGCCGTCAGAGGTGACCATGCCCTGCAGCGGCATACCCAGCGGTTCGGGGGTGTCGGCGCGCTCCCAGGCCTCGGTCCAGTCGTTTTTCAGCATGCGGCAGGTTTTGCCGGTCCAACTGCGTGAACGTATGGTGTCCTCGCTGGTGGCGGCCAGCAGAGAGTTCTTTTGTGCCGGCTGGGTGTGGGCTTCCTCCACCGTTAACCAGAGAGAGCCGGTCCACACCCCGGCGGCGCCCATGGCCAGCGCGGCGGCAATCTGGCGGCCATTGCCGATGCCGCCCGCGGCCAGCATCGGGGTGCCGCCAATGGCATCCACAATTTGCGGCCACAGGACGATGGAGCCCACATCACCGGTGTGCCCGCCCCCTTCGCCGCCCTGGGCGACGACAAAGTCCAGTCCAGCCTCCTTGTGGGCCACGGCCTGTTTCACCTTGCCGCACAGGGCGCCAATCAGCCGGCCCGAGGACTGCACCTGGGCAATTTTATCGGCGGGCGGTGTGCCCAGCGCGTTGGCGATCAGGCGGCACCGGGGCCGGGTCAGGGCTTCTTCCAGCAGCGGAGTGGCGGTGGCGTCGGTCCAGCCCATCAGGCCCATGGTGTTGGTGCCGTCGGGCCAGGTGGGAACCCCGGCGTCGGCCAGCAGCTTCTGGGCGAAATCGATGTGGCCCTGGGGCACCATGTCCCACAGTTTTTGTTCCAGCTCTTCGGCACTGAGGTCGCCCATACCCTCGTACTTCTGTGGGATAACGATATCCACCCCGTAAGGTTTGTCGCCGATGTGCTGGTCGATCCAGTCCAGTTCCTCTTTCAATTGCTCGGGGCTGAAGCCCACGGCGCCCAGCACGCCGATGCCGCCGGCCTTGCTGACCGCCACCACTACATCGCGGCAGTGGGTAAAGGCGAAGATCGGATAATCGATGCCGAGGCGTTCGGTGAGAGGGGCTGGCATGGTCGAGTGCTCGCTTGGCCGCTGATGACCCGGCCAGTATTACGTGGGGCCCCCCGTTGCAGCTATGTCAGATGTGAGCAGATAGCCTGACTGATGCGATCAGCGCGGTGTCCGGGCGCTTTGCGTAAAATCAATTCCACGGCGGGTGGTCTGTGCTGTAATTGCTCGCGTATACCCTGTGAAATTGCGGGAAAATGGAGCGAACCCCATGCTGACAAATCTCTGGTACGTGGCCGAATGGTCCAACAAGGTCAAGAAAAAACCAGTCAAGGTGAAACTGCTGGGCCAGAACTTTGTGCTGTTCCGCGACAGTAAAGGCAAGGTGAATTGCCTCAGTGACATCTGTATTCACCGCGGTGGCTCGCTTGCCGGCGGCTGGACCACCGAACGCGACTGCGTGGCCTGCCCCTACCACGGTTGGGAATTCGATCCTGAGGGCAAGGTGCAGTTCATCCCCTCCCGCGGCGAAGGGGCCGACATCCCGGAGCGAGCGCGTATCGACGCTTATCCCACTCAGGAGCGCTACGGCATGATCTGGGTGTTCCTTGGCGACTTGCCCGAAGAGGAGCGCTACCCGATTCCTCCCTTCCCCGAATTTGACGATCGCAAGAACTGGCGCCCCATTTATACCCAGTTCGACTGGACCGGCTCCGCCGACCGCGTGGTGGAGAACGGCATCGACATCGCACACACCGCCTTTGTGCATCCCGGCTTCGGCTATCCGGAAATGGCCGATAAAAACCATATCGCCAGTATCGAGCGTACCGAGCATTCCGGTTCCTCGTCCTGCGTTCTATACCCGCCGAAGCTGGACGGAAACCTGGGTCTGAACCGCTTTGCGCGTAAGGACAAGGCGGAGACGCACGTCCACCCGGGCTTCTACCTCTCTGGCCACTGCGTGCGCCTGCACATTCAGGTGAACAGCTGGATGGAGATGATCATCTTCGACGCCAATACCCCGATCGATGAAAACCACACCCGTTCCTTCGTGATACAGGTGCGCAATTTCTTCAAATGGGGCATGTTCGATCGTGGCTCCGTGAAGCGGACCCAGGAAGTGTTCGAGCAGGACGCGGCCATCGTGGAAGCCCTGTCCCCCAACTATTTGCCGGAGTCGCTCGAGAACGAAGTGTCGGTTGAGCAGGACAAATTTATGGGTGCCTGGCGCAAGGTGCGCAAGAACCATATCGAAAAGGGCTGGAAAATCGATACCAAGGCAATGGAGCCCTTCGAGGGCGAGAAGGTATTTACCATTCCTTCCCCCGCCAGACGCACCAACCCGGATCTGCGCTGGGCGCTTGATACGGTCCCGCTGGTGCCCGGTACCAAGCGGCAACTGGACGCCGTACCCGTAACCGAAAACCGCTCAGCCTGACCCTCGGCGTGGTTCCAGAACTTCCACGGCTGGCGCTGGTGACTGGCGCCAACCGGGGCATCGGCCTTGCCGTTGCCCGGGAACTGGCCGTTCGCGGCGTTAGCGTCATCGCGGCCTGTCGTCGAGCCGAAACCTGCGAGGAAACCCTGCGCGCCCTGCACGATGCGGGGGATGTCGCCACCTGTGTGCTGGATGTCAGCAGCACTGAAAGTGTGCAGGCTGCTCGCGCGCGCATCGAACATGACCACGGCCCTGTCGACATTCTGGTGAACAATGCCGGCATTGCACCGGACCAGTGGGTGAGTGTGCTGGAAACCGACGAGCAGGCCTTTCGCGACAGCCTTGAAGTCAATCTACTGGGCGCCCAGCGCTGCTGTCAGGCCTTCCTGCCGGGTATGCTCGAGCGGGGCTATGGCCGGGTGGTCAATGTCAGCACCGAACTGGCTTCCATCAGCACCATGGAGATGGGCAGTACTGTGGCTTATCGCAGCGCCAAGGCTGGCCTTAATGCGCTCACGCGCCTTACGGCTCTGGAGCTTGGACTGGATTCGCCCGTCAAGGTCAATGCCGCCTGTCCGGGGTGGGTGCGCACGGAATTGGGCGGGCCCGGTGCCCTGTATTCCGTGGAAGAAGGTGCTGACACAATTGTCTGGTTGGCACTGCTGGAGGACGACGGCCCCAGCGGCGGCAATTTCCGCCAGCGCGAAGCCTGGCCCTGGTAGCCGGCGCCGCTACTCCGCCAGCGCCATTTCCCGCAGTGTTTCCGGCTGCAAAATGTCTACCGTGTGGGCGGAGTGCACTTCGATCACACCCTCCGCGCGCAGCTTGCTGAAGGCCCGGCTGACCGTTTCGATCGTAAGACCCAGATAGTCGGCGATGTCCTGCCGGGTCATGACCAGTTCCACCACCCGACTGCGCGGGTCGCCCTTGCGGTCGTGCAACTGCTGAATCAGGAAGCACACCCGCTCGTGTGCTTTTTTCTGGCCCAGCGCAAACACCTGGTCCAGGGCGTGGGCGAGTATGTTGCCGCCGATGCGCCGCACATTGTCTTTCAGCTGCGGGATTTCATCCTGCAATTCGATGAATGTTTTCTGGGGAATTTCCTTCACCGTTGCCGCCGTCAGGGCAGCCACGGAAAACTCGTAGAACTCATTCTGGGCAATGCCGATGAAGTTGCCGGTCTGGATGAAGGCCATTACCTGGCGCCGCCCGGCAGCGGAGCTGCGCTCCATCATCAGCACACCGGACTCCACCATGTAGACCGCGCGAGCGGCGCTGTGCTGATGGAGTAGGTAGGCTTCCGCCGCTACCTGGCGGGCCACGGCGGATTCGTTCAGGCGGTCGATTTCGGCCGGTGACAGGCCGGTAAACAAGGTGGTTGGTGCGGACAGCGGCATCGCTGAACTATGGGTTGGCGGCACGTTAGAGCGTTCCTGCAGATGAAGGCTCGATGGTAGCGCGTCACCGCGGGCAGGGCTATATCTGCGCTGCCCCGCCGGTGTTGGCGCCCTGGCCCCTGTACCGCGCATTACTCGATGTAGTTCGCTGCGAGTACGTTGTCGCCCGCCTCCCAGCGCAGTACGCCGAAGGTCATGTAGCGGTTGTTCTGGGACTCCAGGAATTGCCAGGCACAGACCAAGGTGTAGTCCTCGTCCACCACGGTTTCCCGCGACCACAGTTTGAAGGCTTCGCCGAGCACGTGGCGTACCGAGTAAAGATAGCGACCGTAGGATTTGCCGTTGCCGTGCAGGTCGGGACCGTGGAACTGGTGGCTGCCGCCATTGCGGGTGCGCATGGCGGTCCACTTGCGATTGATGACCCCGCTGATCTCGATGGTCTGTTCCGAGTGCAGCAGATTGATCGGCCGGTGGTGCACCGTCACGGTATTGGTGCCCACAAATTCCTGTTGTTCGTTGTACACCTCGAACTCGCCGCGGAACACGCCGGCGTGTTTTACCGGCAGGTTGAACGGGCGCTTGGCCTCTTTCTTTTCTTTTTCGAGGAAAGTGGCCACCTGAGCCTGGGTGTCGGGATTGCTCTCGTGATCCTGCGTGTTGACGTACAGGCCGTTGAACACGCCCACCAGCGTGTCGCCCTCAAACAGTTGTGAGGAATAAACCTGCAGGCCCAGGTCGGGCACCACGTGATTGACCGTGCGCAACTGCACATTCCAGCCCGGCGAGTAGTAGCTGGAATCCACCAGCAGGCCGTAGGGTTTGCCCGAGCCGTAAAAATCCGGGCCGGTGTAGATGCGGTCCTGGTCAGAGTCGATCACGCCAAACTCCATGCGCGCGCCGATCTCGAAACGGTCCATCAACGGGCCGATAGCGTCGAACCGTGTTTCCATCCAGTAGGTGGTGCGGCCGTCCTTGAACTCGGAGGCGCGAGATACCTTGTTGTAGCCCACGTGGGTGCCGTCCGCTTCGAACAGCGACGGGCAGCCGTGCCATTCGCCTGTGATCGCTTGTTGCCAGTTACTGGGGCTCTTGGTGTCGCTCATCGGGAATCCTTGTTGTTGGCGCTGCCGCCGTGTTTCAGTGCGTTCCGGTCAGGGTGTGGTTTACGGGCGATTCGCGCCGCCCGGTCAGTGTGTAGGCGGGGCCGCACTGGTCGAGCTCACGCTGGAGGGCGCGAGCAGCTCGTGTGTCACCATGGGCGCAAGTTCGGGCAAAGCGACTGACCAGGCGCAACAGGCGACTGCGCAACAGTTCGCCGGGTACTGTTTCGGCTGCCTCCAGGAAGGCGCGACCAGTACTGGTGTCGTGCGGCCAGGCCAGGGAAAAGTGATTGGCGCCGCGCAGCACCGCCAGCGCGGCAGGTGCCTTGTTGTGGGGCAGGGCCTGCTCGAAGCTGCGCGAGACCATGTCTGTGGCACTCAGGCTGCCGGGTTCAAGGCCGTAGCGCTGCAGGCTATTGGCAATGCAGCCGTCCAACTCGCCCCCGAGCATCAGGGTGGGTACATCACCGGGCAGGGCGAACTGGGCGCCGCGGTCGTAACCCAGCACACTCGCCGCGCCGGCGTGGGCACCATAGGTAAACACGCCGCACAGCCCTGGATACCACTGGCTGCGTGCATTGAGCAGGGCGACGCTGCCGCCGCCGGAGTGCCCGCCCAATAATATGCGCCCGGTATCGATCATCTGCTGCAACGGGCCGCTGGCATTCCAGTCGTCCAGCGCCGTCAGCAAAGGCCCGATCAGTGGGCTGGAGGGGCGCTTGCCGTATTGATCCGGGCTCAACTCGGTGATCGTCAGGCCGGGAGTCAGGCTGGTGTAGCCGGGCATTTCCTCTGCGACCATGGTGGGCAGGGCGCAGACAAAACCCTGCCGCGCCAGTGCCTGCGCCAACCATGCGTAGCTCTCCGGATTGATATTGATACCCGGCAGGAAGATCACGACCGGGTAGGGTGATCCTGTGTCGTCGGCAGGAACCACACCGCTGTTGCGTTCCTCGGCGGAGTTGCCAAAGCGGGCGGGATAGTAAAGTTTGATAATGGCCCGGTCGTGTGGCGCCTCGGCACCGAGCAGGCTTAGCGCCCGATACAGCGCTCTGACACGGGGGCCGCGCATGTCACGCCAGTCCGGGTCGGGGCAGGGTGCGATTACCGCCCCACAGGGTTGTCACCATACCTTCGGCTGCTTCTTCACCGAACAGGCGCTCTGCCACTTTATTGGCCGGGTCGCGCTCACAGATGGTGCGGCGGATCAGTTCGTCACGTTGCGCCAGCGCGGCACGTTCGGCGTGGGGTACGGTTTCCGCTTCGTCCACCCAGCTGAGCCATTGGTCCAGACGCTTGAATCCGATACCACTGATTTTCTCGATCACATCATCCGCAGCTTTGGCGGTGTAACACACGGCGGTGGGGGTGAGGGCAACGCGCGTGTAGAGGTCCCGACTGATAAAGGGGTTGAACCGCGGGTCCTCCTGCAGGTCGAGGAACTCTTCGTTCGCGTCGCTGTAATAGCGATCCACATAGTCTGGGTTGGCGGCCAGTTCCACGCGGGGCAGGTAGTCCATGTACATGAACAGGTCTGGCACAGTGCCCAGTGCAAAGCCAAAGTGCGGCACGGTGCTCTGCGGGCCCAGGCTCAGGGTAATGTGCATGTTGGTGAAGGTGGACTCCGGTGAGCCGATGTAGGAGTGCACATACCAGTCCACTTCCGGCCCGCTGCGGGTGGTCAGGGAGCCTTCCGAGCCCCCCAGTTTGCGATAGTCAGCAAAGGGTTCGCAGCAGGGGTCGGTGTGTAGTTCGAAGCGCTCGCGAATGCGTTGATCCATTGCGCCGAGGATGTCCCACAGGCGGTTGAACACCGCGCGATTGTCGACATCCGGGGTCTGCTCCACCAGGTCGGCAATGGAGGTGAGAATGCGCTCGCTCATGGAATGGGCCTCAGGCTGGGAGCTGCTGAATCAATGATTGTCGATAATACGCGCCGCTGGCCCTGGCTGCTTGATTTAAGTCAATCCGCTGCGCCCACTTCGGCCTCTGCCAGGGAAGCCCAGATGCTGGACTGGAAAGGTGTTTCGTGTACCGGGCCCTCGGCACCGCGGGGATCCAGTGGATGGCGTTGCTCGCAACCCGGCCACAACCGTGTGCCTCTGGCGGTCAGCGTGCGCTGGGCTTCCCCGTGGCGATACAGCACGGTGTGTCGCACGCGCTGGCCGGGGGCGGTGAGCAGGATGAAATCCGGTTCCATGTAGAGTTGGGTGGCGCTGTCGAGACAGCGGGCATTGAAGGTCAGCAGCCCGGGGCCGCCCGACATGCCGATGTTCTCGTAAGCGCCGGGGCCGAGTGGGTCGAACACCAGCACACCATCGCGGAGGCGGCCGGTGAAGGTTTTTGCGCTGGGCTCGCGACCGCGGATATGTACGTTCGTGAGTTGCAGGCGCTCACCGTCGAAGTCCAGGTAAACCAGGTTGTCGAAAGGTCCGGGGCCGGGCGTGCCGCTGCCAGCGCCGGAGTCGTCATCCAGTGGCGAACCATCGAGTTTGAACAGCTCGATGTGGTCGTGCCACACGCCGTGCATCTGGTTCAGGGTGTGACCAACCGAGCCCACGGGAAAGGGTGTGGCGTGCGAAGGCATGGCGCTTTCCTTTCTAAAAATATATAAATATAACAATAATACTAAACTACTCGGCCGGGGGCTGAACAGGAGGATGCAATGAAAACAGTGGTCATAACGGGCAGCACGCGAGGTATTGGTCTGGGATTGGCGCGGGCATTTCTGGCGCAGGGTTGTCAGGTCGTTGTGAGTGGTCGGCAGGCAGATGCGGTGGCCGCGCGAGTAGCGGAGCTCGGTGAGGAATTCAGTGCTGATCGCGTGGCGGGGGCGGCCTGCGAGGTCACCGACAGCGAGGCGCTGCAGGGGTTGTGGGAGTGTGCGGTATCCCGCTTCGGCCAGGTAGATGTGTGGATCAACAATGCCGGCATCAGCCTGCCGCGCAAACCCTTGTGGCAGCAGGATCCAGCGGCCATGCGGCAGCTGGTGGATGTCAATTTGTCAGGGGTATTGCTGGCCAGCCGGGTCGCGTTGGCGGGGATGATGACGCAGGGGCACGGCCAGTTGTGGAACATGGAAGGATTCGGCAGCGGTGGCCAGATGCAGCCGGGCATGTGTGCCTACGGTGCCAGCAAGCGCGCGGTGAACTACATCAACGCCTCCCTGCAAAAAGAGGTCAAGGACACACCGCTTCAGGTCAGCACGCTGAGCCCGGGCATTGTGGTTACCGATTTGTTGGTGGGTGACTACGACCTGTCGTCGCCAGAATGGCAAAAGAGCAAACGCATCTTCAACATTCTGGGCGACAAGGTGGATACCGTCACGCCGTGGTTGGCAAAAGGCGTGTTGGGCTCGACCCGCAGTGGCGACACGGTGGCCTGGTTAACCGGCCCCAAAGCGTTTTGGCGCTTCCTGACGGCCGCGTTCAACAAGCGGGACCTGTTCGCCGATATTCCCGGTGCTTGAGGGAACCGGCTAGATCAGGTGCATACCCAGCGCGGCATTGATAAACAGGCCGGCCCAGATCAGCCACACCCAGGGTCGGCAGCGCGCCACGCAGTTGCGCAGGGTTGCATTCACTTCGTCACTGGCGCCTTCGCTCATCAGACTGCCGAAAGCGGGGCCGAAGGGTTTGAGGTTGATGCGAATTAACAGGCCGCAAGCCACCATGGCGCAGAAGATCACGATTTTCCAGGCCAGCCAGTCGCCCGCGGTAACGATAGCGCCGGTGAAACTGGCGCCGGCCAGCCCCAACAGGGCGGCGACAACGGCAAGGCGAAAGGCGAAATCCATGCGCGCCAGCGTGTGGGCAATCGCCTGTCCCTCGCGCAGGTAGATAACCAGCACCACGCCAAACCACCAGGCGGCGCCGAGCCAGGTCAGCCATAAAGCCCAGTCGGGCAATTGCATCATGCCGGCAGTGGCGGCGAGTTGCAGGCCCAGCGGCAGGATCAGCGGCATCGCCAGTTTGGGACCCATATCGCAGGCCAGCATGATGCCGAGCGCGGTGGCCCGGGATTGGGGGGAGAGGTCGTCGCGCACCACTTGGCGACTGGCGATAAAGGTACCGAGGTCGCCTCCCAGCCAGTAGACAAAGGCGATAAGGTGGGCGAACTTCAGGGCGAGATAGGCACTCATGATCAGCTTCTGCTTGCGTGAAAGTTATAATGTTATTAGTTTATATCATTTAGTTGCAGGGCAGGCATAGCCCGCAATTTGCCCCCGAATATCAACACAGAGGGATTTATGAAAGCCAGTATCCGCGTTGCCGCCGCCCAGTTCCACGTGGGCGCCGATCTGGAAACCAATTTGCAAACCTGTCTGCGGATGCTGGACCAGGCCGCCGAGTGTCAGCCCGATCTGGTGGTGCTGCCGGAGTTTTGCAATCACCTGTCGTGGTACGCCGACAAGGAACATTGCCACGCGGTTTCGGTCGCGCTGGATGGCCCCTTCCTGCAGGCGATAGCCGACAAGGCGCGTGAACTTGGTATCCATGTGGTAGTGAATTGCACAGTGCAGCGCGAGGGTGGGCGCACCACCGGCTCCAGCCTGCTGTACTCCCCTGAGGGTGAGTTGCTGGCTGACAACACCAAGCAAATTTACATCGGCCACGAGAACGACTTTCTGGAACGGGCCGAAGCCCCGGGGCCTGTTGTGGAGACGCCGCTAGGGCGCTTGGGCCTCTACGCCTGTATGGACGGGGTGATCAATGAAACACCCCGCACCCTGGCGCTGAATGGCGCCGACCTGATTCTGAACAGCCTCAACTCTTTCGCCAGTGACGAGGCCTCGCTGCACATCCCGGTGCGTGCCGCGGAGAACAAAGTGTTCGTTGTTGCGGCGAACAAGATCGGGCCTCTGGTGCCCGAGGAGTTGGTGGGCCCCATCAGCGAGTCCACCGGCATTCCACCCCGTTTTCTCGATGGTGCGGGGGAGAGCCAGGTGGTTGCGCCGGATGGCACCGTACTGGCCAAAGCGTCGTTGGATCGGGAGGAGGTGATCTGGGCAGATATCAATCCGGCACTGGCGCGCGACAAACACCGGCCAGATGGCAGTGATCTGTTTGCGACGCGGCGCCCGGCGCTCTACACACCGATTACCGATAACCCGGCAGGGCAGGTTTTACCGAAAATGGCTGGCAGGTCTGAGCTCAGTGCGGTTGCAGTTTGTCGCCCTGTAGCTGCCGAGGTGGGCGCAGTTCGCGATGCGGTAACCCAGGCGGTTGCCGGTGGAGCCGAGCTGGTGTGTCTGCCGCCCCTGTTCGGCGCAACTGACACTCCTGATGTTGAAACCACTCAAGCGCTCATCGATGCCATAGCCGCGGCGGCGGGAACAGCCCATGTGGCTACCGCTTTGTTTTTGGCTGATGCATCCGGAGCGGCGCGTTACAGCGGCGCATTGATCGGCAACCAGGGCCTGGTGCTGCAGCAGGGGCAGGTGCACGCCAGTGCCGGGGTCGACGCAGACGTTCTATCCGATGCCTTTGTCAGTGCTGAGTTAGCGGGGGCGCGCGTCGCCGTGTTGTGCAGTCAGGACACGCTCTACCCGGAAACCTTCCGCCTGCTTGCACTGCAGGGGGTGGAAGTGGCACTGGTGCCACTGGCGCCCTTGGAGGATTGGGAGTTGGCTACCGGGCTGGTGGAGCGGGCAGCGGAAAACCGTATCAATCTGGTGGCGGCAACGGCCGCCGACGGGGGCCTGGCCTGCTCCCTGCAAACGGACTTTACCGTGATGACCGAGTGGCAGGAGCGACCCTTCGATG
This sequence comes from Gammaproteobacteria bacterium, assembly GCA_030427085.1. Lineage (GTDB taxonomy): Bacteria > Pseudomonadota > Gammaproteobacteria > Pseudomonadales > Halieaceae > JAUHXH01. The sequence continues at coordinate 84,886 of JAUHXH010000002.1, forward strand.
GGCTACTCAGCCAGCCGGAGTTAAGCCGCTTTACGCCGGGCGAATTGGGCGCCGTGGTATTGCGGCCGGCCAACGCTGCCAACAAGGTGGTGTCGCAGAATACGGATCTGTTGGCCAACCGGCCCTGGCGCGCGGCAGCGGTGATCAGCCGCGCCTGAGCGGGAGGCTCTACCTTTGAGATATGTCAAGGTGTTGCGCGCTCCCGGTGGGCAGACTGCGGGGCAGGATAGCAGTCGTGTCTCCGGTGGAACGGCCGGATGACGGAGCGCCAGATGGAGAGTCCGATGAGCGATAACCAGCCTTCCCTGCCGAGGGATCTATTCGAAAAAAACCTGACCGCCATCGTGCAACGGCTGTCGCTGGAAGAAGTGACGGGCGAGGATGGCGGCCCGTATCTGCCGCTGGCCAGTCAGCTGCCCATGGTGCAGGGCGAAGTGGGCAACGTACGCCTGTTCACTGGCGGGCCGCTGTTTCGCATGGTCACCTGCTCGCTGGTAGCTGCGCCGATGCAGCTGGATTCCCACATGCTGTTCGCTTTCACGCCGGGCAGCAGCGCCGTGCCGCACTTCACCCTGGACTCGGTGTCCGCTGGCGACCATCACGCATTCCACTTGGATTTGATCCCGCGTATGGATCTGGCGGCGCATCGCCCCTATCTGGAGGAGGTCTACCAACCGCTGACCGAGGCCTACGAAACCGGGTCTGCGGTGGAAGGCCTGAGTCGAGCGCACCTGTCGCCTACCCAGTTGGCCATTATGTCACCGTGGATGCTGGCGCATCGCGCAACCGCCGAGGCCTTTCAGGATATCGGCGCTACGGTCGCGAAATATCTTGAACACTGGTTCACGCTGCTCGACAAGGGCGTCAGCGACGCTGCGCTGGAAGGGATGAGCGCTGCCGATCTGCAGGCGCGAAACCTCGCCAACAAAGCGATGATCTTTTGCCCCGAAATCGATCCGGTCTGGCAGCGTATCACCGGTTTGATTGGTCCCGAGGCGGTTGCTGCGCAGCGCGCGCTGCTGCTGGGAGCTGACGAATGAACGCCGCGACAGAAGCCTCCGGAAAAAAACTCACCGGCGAATATCTGGTCGAGAACATGACACCTGCTGAGCGGGCCCGCGCCGAACGGGTGGAACAGGTGTTACCCGCATTGCGCGAACAGGCGTCGGCCGTTGATAGCGAGGGAGCGTTTCACCGCCCTCATGTGCAAACGCTGGGCGACGCCGGACTGCTCGGTTTGATTGTGCCTGAAGCCTATGGCGGTATGGGGGGAGGGTTGCGCGATCTGTGTGCGGCTACTTTTGCCCTGGCCACGGCGTGCCCTTCCACGGCGCTCACTTTCTTTTTCCACTGCAGTTCTGCATCCCGAGGCTTACTGGCACTGGAGGCGATTGAGGCGGGCTTGATTGACGACGCCGAAGAACCGGCGGTACGCGCGTTTGCGGAGCAGGTGTTGACCACCATGGGGCAGAAGCGCCAGTGGCTGGCGAATTTTGCCAGTGAGTCGGTGAAGTCGGAAAAAGCGGCGATCACTATCGGCACCACAGCGAGCAAAGTGGAGGGCGGCTATCGCCTGAATGGCGTGAAGTCCTTTGGCTGTGCAACCGGCGTGGCGGATCGCTACCTGGTTACCGCCAGCCTGGAAGGTTTCGACACTGCCGAGGGCCTGTGCACCTTTTTCGTGGAGCGCGACGCCGAGGGGGTCAGCGAACGCCAGCAGTGGGATGCCATCGGCATGCGGGGCACCGCCACCCACGGCATTGTGCTGGAAAATGTTTTCGTGGCGGAGCAAAACGCCATGGCACTACCCGGTGTGTTCACACGCTGCATGCAGATGAGTCGCGGTAGTTTTGTGGGTAATCAGGTGGCGGGCGTAGCGTGTTATCTGGGCGCCGCCTGGGCCCTGTACCAGTACACCATCGGCCATTTGCGCAGCAAAAAATTCGCCGACTCAGACAAATCTGTTGGTACAGCGCCTTACCAGCAGGTGCTAATTGGCGACATGTTGAACGATCTGGAAACTGCCCTGCTGTGGTTGCGTCGCCAGGTCGAACTGGAGAGTGCCGAAGAACCCATCCTGCCAAAACAGGAAGTGGTGAAGCGCTGGCGCCTGTGCAAGGGCGCGGTGGCTGAAGCTGCGTACCGGGTAGGCACGGCGTCGCTGAAAGCTTGTGGTACTTCCGGAACGGCCAATACGGGTGTACCCGCACGAGCGCTGCGGGATCTTGCCATGGGCCTGGTGCAGGCCTTTCCGGCAGAACGAGGCCGCCTGATGGCGGCACAAATGGAAATTGAAGGCGATGAGCAGGCGGCCTTTGGCACGCGTGTGGCATGAATCAGAACGAGGTAGTTGGTGTGGCAGTACCCGCAGTTGAAATGATAGTAGGTGGTCAGCGGGTAGCGGCGCATGGGGGTGCGCGCTTTGAAGTCCGGGCACCCATGGACAATGCCCTGTTGGCCACGGTGCCGCGGGCGGATAGGGCTGACGTGGACGATGCAGTCCAGTTGGCACGTGAAGGTTTTGCGCAGTGGTGGCAGCTCAGTGCGGCGCAGCGCGAAGCCGTGTTGTTGCGCGCCGCCGACATCATTGCCGCTGAAGGCGAACAGCGATTTCTCGACACCCTGATCGATGAAAGCGGTAGCGTGATTACCAAGGCCCGCCATGAAATCCGCTATGCGGTGGATTTGCTGCGCACCGCGGCGGGGGAAGCTCGCCGGCTTTACGGTGATACTTTTCCCAACGACAACCCGGAGCGCCTGTCCATGGTGCTGCGTGAAGCGCTCGGTGTGGTGGGTGTCATCTCGCCCTACAACGCGCCACTGTCGTTGCTCACCAAGATGGTCAGTTTCCCCCTGGGAGCTGGCAATGCCGTGGTGATCAAGCCCTCGGAAGAAACACCCTTGACTGCGCTCGCGTTGGGCCAGGTATTACTCGACGCCGGAATTCCGCCGGCAGCGCTGTCGGTGGTGACCGGGCTGGGCAGTGAGTGTGGCGCGGCCCTTAGCGGGCACAGCGACCTGGACGGCCTCGCGCTCACCGGCTCAAGCCAGACCGGTATTGCGGTCGGTCAGGCGGGGATGCGTTATATGCGCCGTTGTCAGTTGGAACTGGGTGGAAAGAGTGCCCTGTTGGTGCTGGCGGATATGGACCCTGTCGACGCGGCCCAAACCGCTGCCACAGGAATCTTTACCCACGCGGGGCAGATCTGCATGGCCAATTCGCGCATTGTGGTAGAGCGCGAGATTGCCGAGCCCTTTATCGAGGCGCTGGTGGCGCGTGCTGAGTCGCTGCACCTGGGAGACCTGCGCGACGAGCGCAGTCATTATGGCCCACTGATCAACCAGCGCGCGCTGGATAAAGCACTGTCCCATGTGCAGGGTGCGGTGGAAGGCGGCGCACAATTGCTTTGTGGCGGTGCTGCGCTTCGCGGCCTGGTGATGCAGCCTACGGTAGTGCTGGAACCCCCGCGAGACTGCGAGCTGTGGCGCGAGGAAAGTTTCGCGCCGATCGTGTCCGTGGTGGTGGCCGACTCCCTGGATGAAGCCGTGGCCATCGCCAATGACAGCATTTACGGCTTGTCAGCGGCGGTGTTGAGTCGTGATATGCCACGCGCCCTGTCCGCAGCCCGGCGTATTCACAGCGGCAGTGTGCACATTGGCACCCACGCCTTCCAGAGCAATGCCCTGGCCCCCATCGGCGGGCTTGGATTGTCGGGCCTGGGGCGTAGCGGTGGAAAATACAGCACGGAAGAATTTACCGAATTGAAGTGGATCAGCCTCGACGCACCGCGAAGCTGAGCGAGGAGTGGTAGCGATGGACCTTGAACGTAACAGCCTGACCCTGGGGCAGCGCCCCGGCCTGATAGTGGTGGACATGATCAACGGGTTCACCGATCCCGCTTGCCCTCTGGGCTGCGAGGCGCCGGAGGTGGTGGCCGCGAACAAGCGCCTGGTCTGCGAATTCCATTGCGCCGGCTTGCCGGTGTACTTCACGACAGTAGTATTTCACAGCGACGATCAGGCCCGGGTATTTCGCCGACGTGTCCCGGCGCTGAACGTACTGACTCCCGGGTCGCATTGGGTGGCGGTTGATCGGCGCATGGGTTTCAGTGAAGGCGATGCATTGATAGAAAAGCAGTGGGCCAGTGCGTTTCATGGCACCAATCTGGAACAGCGCCTTCGAGACGATGGCGTGGATTCGCTGGTGGTAACCGGGCTGACAACCAGCGGCTGTGTTCGTGCCACCGTGGTGGATGGCTTGCAACACGACTACCCGGTGATCGTACCGCGTGAAGCCGTAGGGGATCGCAACGCCGATGCCCACGCTGCCAACCTGTTCGATATGCACGCCAAGTACGCCGATGTGCAGTCTTTGGAGGATGTACTCGCCGCCCTGCCGTGCAGTGACCACTGTCGGGCCGGGGAAGGTTGACAGTGGCGCAGGCCGAATTGCCGGTAATCATCGCCGGCTCCGGGCCCGTGGGTTCAGTGCTGGCGCTCTACCTCGCCCAGCGCGAGATCCCCGTACTGTTACTGGAGCGCGAACCGGCACTGCCGATTGATTTGCGCGCCTCCACGTTTCATCCGCCCTCGCTGGAAATGATTGCCGAGCTGGGAATGGGGCTGATCGAGGACATGCTCGACAAGGGGCTCAAGGCGGATCGCTACCAGTACCGCGATCGGCGCAGTGGTGAGGTGGCCAATTTCGACATGGGCCTGATTGCGGGTGATACGTCCTATCCTTTTCGGCTGCAGTTGGAGCAGTACGAATTTACGCGCCTGGCGAATCAGCGACTGCAGCAATTACCCAGTGCCCAGGTGCGGTTTAACGCCGAGTTGGAGTCGTTCGAGCAGGACGACAACTCAGTGCACGCTACGATCAAGACTCCCTCTGGCAGCGAGCAAGTGACGGGCGCCTTCCTGATCGGCACGGAAGGTGCTCGCAGTGCCACTCGCAAACATGCCGGCATCGGTTTTTCCGGATTCACCTACGATGAACAGTTTCTGGTGGTCAGCACGTCTTTCCCTTTCGAGGAAGTGTTCGACGACCTGTCCTGGGTGAACTACGTCTCTGACCCGGAGGAGTGGTGCGTTATTCTGCGCACGGAAAAAATCTGGCGGGTGCTGTTTCCCACCTTCCCTGAAAGCTCGGAAGACGAGGCGCGGTATTTGTCGGATGAATTTATTCAGGCCCGGTTGCACCACCTCTACGACAAGGCGGGTGACTACGACATCGGCCACCGCACCTTGTACAAGGTGAACCAGCGAGTAGCAGAAACCTACTACCAGGGCCGTGTGGTGCTCGCCGGCGACGCCTGTCACATCAACAATCCACTCGGCGGAATGGGGATGAATGGTGGACTGCACGACGGCTTCAACCTGGCGCGCAAACTGGTTCGCATCCTCCGGGAAGGAGAGTCCCACCAGCCTTTGTTTGAGCACTACAACCGCCAGCGCAGAGACCTGGCGGTGAAGTTTGTGCAGGAACATACCATCGCGAATAAAAAGCTGATGGAAGCGCGGGAGCAGGATGTACAGCAGCAACGCCAGAAAATGTTAATGGAAACGGCTGCGGATCCAGAGCGGGCCCGCGCCTTTTTGTTGGAGCGCGCCATGATCAACTGTGTGCGCGACAGCGAAGCCGTGATTTAGAGGACAGACTCATGAACAGTATTGCAGGCACGATAGATCGCATGAAAACCCGCGATCGGGATCAGTACACCGGCGGCTATCTCGACAACTACATCGGCCATCGAGCGCGTCTGGGGGTAATTATTCCCTCCACCAATACCGCGGTGGAGTACGATTGCCAGCGCCTCATTCCACGCGGTGTCACCTGGCACTTCAGCCGTTTCATGATTGAGCATGTCGATCTCAGTGACGACGACAACTTTATTCGCTTTCTCGAAATGTTGCGGCAAACCATCGGCGCCTCTATCGAATCGGTAAAAACCTGCAAGCCCGACCACGTGATGCTCGGTATGTCGGCGGAAACCTTCTGGGGTGGCATCAAGGGTAATGATGGCTTCGTTGACAGGATTCAGGAAATGGTTGGCGAGGGCACTGGCCTCACCACCGGTGCCAACGCTGTTCTATCTGCACTGGAAACCCTGGATGTGGCGGGAAATACTGGCAAGACCATCGCGGTGATCACACCCTATCAACCCGTTGGGGATCACAATGTGCGCATGTTTTTCGAGGATGCCGGCTACACCGTGAAACATGTAGCGGGGCTGCGTTGCGAAAACGCCCACGATGCCATTGCGCTGCTGCCCGATCACCGGGTGATGGAAGTGGTCAGGCAGGTCGACGGTGATGATGTGGACGCCATCATTCAGGTGGGTACCAATCTCAGCACCGCCACCTACTTCCCCACTCTGGAAAAGTATCTGGAAAAGCCGGTGCTACCGATCAATGTGGCAACGTGCTGGCATGCCCTGCGCAGCTGCGGGGTGCTCGATCAGTTTGATCAGTTTGGCCGCCTGTTTGAGCAGCACTAACGCGCTGAGCGGCCAGTGCGTTCATCAATTGGGGCTTGCCACAATACGCGAAAGCAGAACACGTACAAGGCGAATATGATCGCCATGGGAATCGGATGCAGGTCAACGCGCAGGTAAAATTCGTAAAGCCAGCCGTAGAATGCCAGCGTTTCAGGAATGAACCAGGCCACGCCTGCGGCACCGATTCCATAACGCACTGCCAGCCCGACTTCACGCTGTTGGGTGCACTTGTAGAGCAGGTAAAGCCCCCACAGCGAAACCAGTGTGGACGCGATATAGGTCACTGGATGGTGCAGGCCAAACAGTCGTGGGTCGATGATGGTGATCATCAACACGTACATAAACCAGGTAACAAAAATGTATTCGAAAGCTGCCACTCGCGACACGTTCGGCCGATAGCCCTGAGTGGGCTTGCCAATGGTTTCTGCCAGGCCGATCCGGCGACGTATCCACAGCAGCATGCGGCAGCGAACGTCCTTGTTGAGCATCAGGAAGAACAGCAGGACCACACAAAACAAACCACTCATCTGCAGGAATACGTGTTCTCCGAGAAGGCCGGCCATGACATTGCCGTCCTCGGGAATGACGGTGGGTATCTGGGCCATACTGGCTATCAGCGGGTGCCCCGATTCAAACCAGGACATCCAGATCAGTACTGCGCCGAGGTAGCCCAGCAAAGACCCTTTCACCTCGTCGCGCCCCATGCCTCGAAGCACCAGCCACACGCCGATGGCGCCGACGATGCCCGGTATCCAGTACTTCCAGGGCTCTGGCAACACATAGATGGTGATGGCGGTGTAGGTGTGGGCCAACATTTTTTCGCAAAACATCAGCGTGATGACAACCACACCCAGCCAGGGCGCGTGGCGCAACCTGCCGAGGCGAGACGTTTCGGTGCTGGCGGTGTTTGCTGTGGTGGTCGTCATACCTGGTAAATCCGTGTTAATTGCGTACCGAGCCAAGTCTACGGGAGGTCGATAACGATGTACTTGATAAAGCGCAAGGTGCGCCTGAGATGAGCCCGTTTTTTTTCCTTGCGGTTACTGCGCTACATGGCTCTCTGTTTATGTTCAGCCTGCGTTGGCAGGTCGTGGACAGGTTGGCGCTGTGGTATCTGCGAGTGCTGCTGTTGGCGCTGGCAACGGACAACCTGGTGGTGGCGCTGGGCGCGTATCTGCTGGAGGAACCGGGTTATGCCATCGCCACCCGCCTGCGGTATGCCCTGCATGCGCTGGTGCTGCCGGGCTTGTGCTGGTACGCCCTGCGATTGTTGCAGCGCGCCCGTCCGGGGGCGGTAAAGCGGATGTTCATCGCGCCCGTATTATTGCTCGTGGCGCTGGCTTGCCTGGTTTATGGCGCTTATCACGAAATTTTCCTGTTGCAGCTACAGCCTGCGCAAACGGAGACTTTTCCCCGGCTCGTGAGTGTTGCTTCTGGTCTGCCGTGGGCAACGATTCTGTGCAACCTGGTGCTGTTGATAGCGGGAGTGTTCTATTGGCGGGCGATGGCCTGGCCCTGGGCTTTTCTGGGGGCACTGGTAATCCTGCTGGTGAACGGTGCGATGGTCGGGTCGCCTTACGCGCTGGTCGCGGGCGTGCTGGCAGAGGTGGTTTTCGTCAGCGCCCTGCTGTGGACGGAGTATCGCTATCAAACGGCTGCACCGCTACTAAAAACTGAGGAGAAGGCCTGACGTGAAGCAACTGCTGTGGATGTGTGTGCTGAGTATTGGCCTGTGCGAATCGCTGCAGGCCGCCCCAACCAACGACACGCTGTGCGAGTGGGTGCTCCAATACAGCACCGGTCTGGACCTTGAACCGGAGGTGCAGGTTTCCACCACACTGGATGATTTCGCTGAAGCGAAATCTTCGGCAGGCCCCCTACGGGTGGTGCAATACGCCAGCGGCAATCCGGTACAGGCTATCGCCTGCAAGGTGAGTAGCGTTGAGGGATTGCGCGACTACGGTGGATTCGACGCGACACAACTAGGTGTGCAGCGTACATGTCGCGAGACTCACTCACAGTTGCTGACGGAAGTAGCCGCCGGGGTGACGGCAGCGGAACGCGCGGTACAGCCCGAGTCAGTCATCCTCGATGAGGATCTCACCGCCTGGATGGGGCCCCAATGGCTGGCGCCTCTGACCCCACTGTATCGCGACGAGGGCGGCGCATGGCACCTGCAGGCGCGAGAACTGGCGGTGTCCAGCGCCTGGTACATCCCGCTGCCCCAGTCCATTAAAGGGGTTCACTACTGCTATCTGGTGGCCCCCGATTATCTCGCGACGGTGCTCCGGGGTGAGGCGTCATCCCCGGATTAATTGCCTTTCGTGGCGTTATTGATTTTTGTCATGCCGGTGCTGTGTTGAACTAGCTATACATGACAGCAGAGACTCCGGAAAGACTGCAAAAGCAGCGCCGGAGCCTGAATGCCGCTTCGTGGAAGGGTCCCCGAACGGCACGCGCCACGGCCATAGCATTACCACAATACGCCGCGTCGCAATGTGACAACATCACCCGGGGGGGTTAACTATGTTCAAGAAAAATGCGATTGCCGCTGCAGTCGTAGTTGCGACGCAGGTGGCTGGTAATACCGCTGTTGCCCAGGAACGAGAAGTGCATTCACTGCGTGGAGACGATTTCCTGATTGAGGAAGTGCTGGTTACCGCGCGTAAGAAGGTTGAGAGTGCGCAGTCCATCCCCATTGCCATCGACGCGATCGGCGCGGCGCAGCTTGACGAGAAAGCCATCACCACTCTGGCAGATGTGGCCAAGTACACACCCAGCCTGAATTTCCAGCAGGGTGTACTGCCCAATGACACACGGCCGGTGATTCGTGGCGTGAATATTTCCCGGGGGCGCCCCAACGTGGCGGTGCTGATCGATGGCATCGACGTGTCGTCTGAAACCCTGACGGTGGCCGGTGGGGGCGCGTTTGTGAATACCAGCCTGCTGGATCTGGAGCGGGTAGAGGTGATCAAGGGGCCCCAGAGCGTGACCTATGGGCGATCCGCTTTCGCAGGGGCGGTCAACTACGTGACCAAGCGTCCGGACCCTACCGAGGGCTTCGATGGCTACGCTGAGGGCGAGTACAGCGAGCATGGTTACTGGAAGGGGCAGGCGCACCTGACAGTGCCATTGGTGCAGGACAGGCTGGCCGCCGGATTCAGTGTGTTGACCAGCGATTACGATGGCTACTATGAAAACCCCAATACAGGGGGCGACCTGGGCGGTGTTGAGCAGGATGGCTTTGCCCTTAGCCTGAACTATCTGTCGAATGGTAATTTCAGCGCCTACTTCCGCACCGAATACACCGAGGAAAATTACACGCCGCGCCCGATAGCGGTGCAGCAATCCATTCTCAATGACGTCATGCCGGGCGACTTTTTCCTCTCGGGGACAATCCCCGAGGGTGCCGCCAATGTTCCCATTCCAGGTGGCATTCGTGGTGTACCTGAAACGAGTGCTGAGGACTGTGCGGCCGCCATTCCTTTTGGTTACCTGTTCGGTCGGCAGACCGCCTGTGCCTCGATGATTCTCGGTGAGATGCGCACACTCGATGAATCCTATATCGATCAATCCCCGAACCCGGAGACGGGGGATGATTTCGATGGCACTGCCGTTGAGAACCTCCGGGTCTCTCTGGAATTGGCCTGGTCCTTCGACACTATCGATGTGGTATCGCTGACCGGCTATACCGATAACTCGACATCGGTATCTGAAGACTTCGATTTGTCCAACTTCGACCTGGTCTCGCTGGGCCCGGGCTCCGCGGTATTCGACCCGCAGTATTCGTTTGCCGATCCCTTCGGTGACATTCCGGATTTCACGCCATTGGGCAACGATCCCACAGCGGCGATGACCCAGTTCGGTGTGAATACCAATTCCGACACCTCCTTCGACTATCAGCAAATTTCCCAGGAACTTCGCGTCAGTGGCGACGTGGGCAACCTCGAGTGGATGGTAGACGCGCTGTACTGGCAGGAGGATATGGATGCGGTGATGAACCAGATGTGGTGGGCGCGCGAAAGCATGGATGTCACCTACTGGAACGCCATTCTTTCCCGCTTCGCTGATCCGACTTGTACGACGCCCGGCCGAGTAGATACCTGTATGTTCTTCACCGGTGTGCAGACGGAAATGACGCCCAACCCGATTCCCATGTCCCGGGATACCAAGCACTGGTCGGTAGCGGCGTCTTTCACCTACTCGTTGACCGACAGTTTGCGCCTGACCGCTGAAGGCCGCTACCTGGAAGAAGACCTGAGCTACGAGAGCCTGCCGCTCGATACCTTCAATAACGGCTTCCTCAATATGCCGTATTTTAACCCGCTCACCGGCTCCTTTACGCCAGAAGTGCAAAAGCGGGATGTGGACGCAGACGCCTTCGTGCCGCGGGTCAGCGTGGACTGGCAGATCAATGACAATGTATTTACCTATGCGTCGGCCGGTAAGGGCTTCAAGCCCGGTGGTATCGCCACCACGGATGGCAACGGGGATATCTCCACCGGGGAATATAAACCCGAGGAGTTGTGGGCTTACGAATTCGGCGTCAAAACCGACCTGCTGGAAAATCGGCTGCGTCTCAACGGTGCGGTGTTCCTCTACGACTACACCGACCAGCAGGTGCCGTTCTTCGTCACCAGCCCGCTGGGGGTAACCAATGTATCGGTGACTAACGCCGGTGAAAGTGAGATCAGGGGCTTCGAGCTGGAGGCGACCTATCGTCCCTCAGTGAACTGGACCTTCATGGCGGCCTACACCCACAGTGAAAACGAGTTTATCGACTTCAATATCAGCGATGTGGGTACGCCGGGCACCTACGACCTGGTGATGTCGGGTAATGCCGAGGGTGACTTCTCCGGCAAGTCGTTCACTAACACGCCGGAAGATACCGCCATTATGTCGATCCGTTACGACGGTCAGTTTGGCAATGGCTGGCACTACTTCACCGAAGTGTTCGGCAACTATATGTCTGAACGCTACATGGATCAGGGCAACATGACCTGGTTGCCGGAAACGTGGCTGGCTGACTTTACCGCCGGTATCAGTGGCGAAAAATGGGCCCTCACAGCCTATGTGAACAACCTCACCGACGAGGATGTGCCGGTGTCTGGGTTGGGGAACGTGAGTTACGGCTTTATGCCGGCCGGGCAGATCCCCCCGTTTTCGGTTGGCCAAACACTGCGTGACCCGCGCACGTTTGGCCTGCGCGCGCGGGTGTCATTCTGAGCGGGTAGGTAAGAACCGCATCAGGGAAAACCGCGCTCCGGCGCGGTTTTTTGTCGGGTAACAGCAGTGGGAATGGAAACGATGCTGACAGTCTGCGCGGCGCAGTTCGCAACCGGCGACAATGTCGAGGAAAACCTCGCGACCTGCCTGCGGATGATCGATGCTGCCGCTGCTCGCGGTGTGCAACTACTGGTGCTGCCGGAGTTTTGCAATCACCTGTCCTGGTATCGTGACTCCGCATGTGCTCGCGCTGTTGCCCTGACACTGGATGGCGCGTTTCTGACAGCCATCGCGGAACGCGCCGCACAACATCGGCTGCACCTGGTGATCAATGTATCGCTTAAAGGGCCGGTGGAGTTAACCGTTACTTCTTTGTTGTATGGTCCGGATGGCCAATGCCTGCACCGCGCCGATAAACAAACCCTGATGGGGCATGAAAACACCTGGTTTGCCAGAGCGGCGGCCCCGGCGGCGGCGGTCGACACAGAAATAGCCCGACTCGGACTATTCCCCTGCCGCGACGGAGTAACGTTCGAAACACCACGGGCGCTGGCATTACAGGGCGCGCAAATTTTCTGTGACTCCCTGAATTCCTTCGCGCTGGATGAGGCCGCCCTGCATGTGCCGGCCCGCGCGGCGGAAAATCGCGTGTTCATGGTGGCGGCCAACAAGGTGGGGCCGCTGATTCCGGAAGCCTTGCTCGGCGAGGTATCGGCGGCCACTGCGATTCCGGAGCAGTTTCTCTACGGTGCCGGTGAGAGCCAGATTGTGGCGCCGGATGGCACGGTGCTCGCGCGCGGACCCCGCAGTGGCGAAGCCCTGGTTATAGCCGAGATCGATCCCGCACAGGCTGATAACAAGCGCCGCCGGGACGGCAGTGACCTGCTGGCAGCGCGCCGACCGGCACTCTATGGTGGACTCGGTGTGGCCAGGCCCCAGGCGATTCGCGACGAGGTGCCAGAATCGGTAGTGGTGGCCTGCCTGGCGCCGACGGAGAATGCGCTGCTTGATGACCCCGCCTGGTTGCGCGAGCTGCCGCAGGACACTGTGTTGGGTGTGTTTCCAGAACTGTTCGGTTGCAGTGCAGCGGCATTAGCAGAGCTGGACGAGTTACCTGCCGGGGGTAACAGCAAAACTATCCTGGACGAGTCCCGGCAGGTATTGGCGTACATGCAAGCACTGTGCTGCAAGCAACCGGGCCTTCACCTGGTGAACAGTTTGCCCCTGTCGCTGTTGGAGGGTGAAGAGGGCCTGGCCCTGACGACGGTACTGGTGAATGAGTCCGGTGTGATCGCGCGCCAGGCCCTGTTGCATCCTTCCCGTGCTCACCCCTGGTCGGTGACGGGCGATCAGCTTGAACTGGTCGATTTACCGTGGGCGCGTCTGGCCCTGGTGGCCGGCGACGATCTTCACTTTCCTGAGTTGGTCAAACTCGCGGCACTGCGCGGTGCACACGTGCTGGCGGTACCTTTTACCAGCCGCGATGCCGAACTCAGTCAGTATGGTTTGCCCAGCCGTTCGGCCGAAAACCGCTTGTGCGTAGTGGCCAGCGCGCGGGCTGGCACGGGCCACGGTTTGATTGCCAGCCTGCATGGCGAGTTCACCCTGATGACGCCGTGGTCCACGCGAGTGTTTGACGGCATGATCAATCTGCCTCTGATCACCGGCCAGCGTGAGCAAGTGACGGCAGCGCCGATCAATCCGCGTGCCGCTACCAACAAGTTGATGTCGGCCGATACGGATCTGCTGGCCGATCGCCCCTGGTTTCTCAGCGCGGCCTTGTGGCAATGAGTGCGAGCTGGTTGTCAGCGCTGGAGGGCGCACGCGCGGGGCGCTACCGCTACCTGCTCAATGATGTTGAGCAGCCGATTGCCGAGAACTGGGCAGTAGAGGATGTGGACTCCGAACCGCACTTGTGGAGTGAGCGTCGCGCCGGTGATGTCCGCCTGTCCCTCTCAATGCCGGCGTCCACGTCAGGCCCCCGTCAGGGTCGGACCCAATTGCAGTGGCAGCAAAACAGCGCCAACGTGATCACCGCCGAGTACGATCTAACTACGTGGTGTTATAGCGTGACGCGCAGCGCCGGCAATCTTTTTCCCGCCCGCTGGCAGAGCGTGACCGAGTCGCCCCTGGTGCTGGCCCCCCTGCTGCGAATCAGCGCAGGCGCAGTGGTTCGTACACTGCTTGAGTCTGATTCAAGCTGTGTGCTGGTGCCGCGCATCGATAGTCCAGTGGAGGAGGATAGTTTGCTGTCTCCCTCTTTCGAGGAGCGACAGGTCAAGCTGCTGGCGCGGGAAGTGCTGCCAGTGTCTGGGCGCGAGTGGGACAGTTTATGCTGTGAATACCGCAGCAGCCGCTATGGACCGGGTACAGTGTTCTGGATCACTGAAGCGGGTTTATTGTTGAGGTATCGCTGGCAACAGGAGGAGGGCCAACAATGGCAAGTGGATTTACAACTCGACGAGTAGTGGCGGCGCTGTTACTGCTGCCCATGCTGGCCCTGGCCGATGAGGGTGGCGCGATATTGAACGTATCCGTCGAGGGCTTAAGCGATGACAGTCCGAAGGTCTATCTGTCGGTTTACGATAATGACGATGACTGGCTCGGCGAGCGCACCGTGCTTACTGCAGTGATAGACCCCGCGGCGGGTCAGCGTCATTTCGAGTTGCGATTACCGCCGGGCAGTTACGCGTTTTCCGCCTACCTGGACGTGAACGGCAATGGTGAACTGGACAGTAACTTTATCGGGATACCGAAGGAGCCGGTGGCCCTGTCCAACAACGCTCGGCCCCGTTTTGGCCCGCCAAAATTCAAGGATGCGCGGTTCGAACTGGGCGAGGCGGGCGTGAGCCAACAGATTCAGCTCACGGATATCTAGCCGCCGATCAGGTCCTGCGGAGAGGGGCCAACCACGCGGGCGCCGGTGAAAAACTCGATGGATTGAGTGGTGCCTTCCTCGCCGAGCCCGGAGTCTCCCCAGGCTCCACGGGGTGCGCTGGCGCTGAGCGACAACAAGCTGTAACCGTTGATCTTCACGCCGCCACAGCGAATCTCGCGCGCAAAGGCCCGCGCGGCTTCTTCATCCTCGCTGAATACGTAGGCAGCCAATCCGTAGTGGGTGCCATTGGCCAGGGCGAGCGCTTCATCCGTGTCGTTGAAGCTGTGCACACTAGCCACTGGACCGAAGACTTCCTCGCAGGTATCCGCCGGTGCGCAACCGTCTACCAGCGTGGGTGGCACGAAGTACCCTGGCAGGTCGGGCAGCGGTGTGTTTTGCATTACGGTGCCCCCGGAGGCTTTGAGGGCCTCGATAGCAGCCAGCACATCGTGGTACTGGCGCTGGTGAATCAGCGGCCCCATGTCACTGGATTCGTCCAGTGAATGCCCCAGTTTCACGCGGCCCAGGCGATCCATGACCCGCGTCAGCAGCGCATTTTTGACCGAGTGGTGTACCAGTACCCGGCCCAGTGCCCGGCACCACTGTGCGTTCAGGTTGCTCAGGCCATAGACGATGCCGTCAGCGGCTTTGTCCAGGTCGGCATCGGCAAACACTATCAGCGGATTGTTTCCGCCCAGTTCCAATTGCAGCGGTTTGAACTGCGTGGCACTGGCGGCGGCAATCGCGCGACCGCCGACGACGCCACCGGTGAAGGAAATGGCGCGCACGCGGGGGTCACCCACCATGGGGGCCGCGATGTCACGGTTTCCACAGACCAGTTGGAATGTTCCGCTGGGCAGGGCGCTATCCCGGAGCACGTCGGCCATCAGCAGCGCCGAGTGCGGTGCCCATTCGCTGGGTTTGTAGATGCAGGGCGCCCCTGCCGCCAGTGCGCTGGCGATTTTGTGTGAGCCGATGGCAGTTGGGCCATTCCACGGAGAGATCAGCAGGGCTGGACCCCAGGGGCGGCGAAAATACTCGATCTTCCCGGCTTTTCCGGGCAGCGTTTTACTCAGGGCGCCACTGCGCAGGTGAGTCGCTGCACCGCGAAAGGCGTAAGGTGCTAACTGCGCCATTTGCCGGGTCACGCGCAACACGGCGCCAGTGGTCTGGGCGTCGGCGCGGGCGATGCGCTCTACCGTGGCCGGCTGCGCCAGTGCGTCGGCTATCTGTTCCAGTACTACCGCGCGCTCTTCCGCCGAACTGCGTTCCCAGTGGCCGGTTTGAAAGGCGTGTGCGCTGGCCGCCAACGCGCGCTCTACCTGTTCCGGACTGCTGCCCGCCTGCGCCTGCAAAATTTGCAGGGTGTTGGGGTCCAGCAGGGAAGCACCGCGGTCCAGCGCGGGGCTGCTCACGGTGCCGTCGATGTCGTTGCGCAGTGGCGGCAGCTCAATCTGGTGCCGGGCCGCGGTCGTGGCGTGACTGGGTTTGGTCTCTAACATAGCCTGCAGTCTGTCGTTTGCCCGAAAGGGTGGCATTGCGCTTTGTCAAAATCGGGATTTTGCGTGGAGGGTATGATGCGGGGAGTAACAATCACTGCGCTGGAGCCCTGATGAAACTCTACAGCCTGGACAATTCACCTTACGCTGCACGGGTGCTGATTCAGATACGGCACAAAGACTTGCCGGTTGAGGTGTGTCCGCCGCCGGAACCGTTGCGAACCGAGGCTTTCGCGCAGCGTTTTCCGCTGGCCAAAATTCCGGTGCTGGCGTTGGAGGACGGCACACAGATTGCCGAGTCCACAGCGATAATGCGATTTCTGGAAGCCGCTTTTCCCGAGCCGCCACTGCTACCAGCGGCTCCGCTGGCCCAGGCTCAGGACGAAATGCTGATTCGCTTCGCCGACAATCACCTGGGCCCGGCCCTGTTTCCGCTTTTCGGTGCACTGCTGGCCGGTGCAACCACTGCACCGGAAGGCCAGGTGGCAGCGGTGCAACGCGAGTTATCCAAACTTGAGCGCTTGCTGGAACATCTGCCGGATTCGCAGCGCCGCGGCTTGTCTCTCGGTGATCTCTGCATCGCCACAGTGATGGCTTATGTGGAAGATCTGTTGCCGCGATTTGGTGAGGATGAGGCTATGGCGGCATTGCCTCGCGTGAGCCAATGGCGGCAGTGGTGTCGTTCTCACAACCCCGTGGAAGAAACGCTAGAGGCCATGATGGCAGCGCATCGCGGCCTGCTCGCCAGTCGTGGCGTGGCTGCGGGGTGAGCCCGTTCTACTTTGACGCCTATAAATACATAATGATATAACTATATGCCAAATTAGGCGGCTCACAGGAAGAGTGATGACGCAGGCGTCACGGGCGGTTATTCGCCGGGGCTACGTCGACTACAGCGACGGCCAATTACACTATCGGATGGCGGGGTCCATGATCGCGCCCTGCATTGTGCTGCTGCACCAGAGCCCCAGCGGTTCGGTGATGTATGAGTCGCTGATGACGGCGCTGCGCGACCGCTTCTACCTCATCGCACCGGATCTTCCAGGGTTTGGCCAAAGTGATGCGCTGACTGAGCCGCCCACCATCGAACGCTACAGCCAGGCTGTGGTGGCTTGCCTGGATGCCATGGGTATCAGTCGCTGCGTGGTCTTCGGCCATCACACCGGGGCATCGGTAGCGGCCCAGTTGGCCCACGATGAACCTGATCGGGTGGCGGGACTGGTGTTGTCTGGCCCGCCTCTGCTCGATGAGTCGCTGCGGCAGACTCTCCCCTCGCGCGCCGAGCCTTTCCCGCTGGCGGATGACGGCGGGCATCTGCTGCAAATGTGGGAGCGAATGCGTGACAAGGATCCGGCAGCGGCTGTGTCACTGTCACAGCGTGAACTGCTGGCCGCCTTTGAATGCGGCGCCAGTTACCCCGACAGCTATGCGGCTGTCGCGCGGCACGACTTTGAAGCGCTGTTGCCCCATATCCGTTGCCCGGCGCTGGTGTTTGCGGGCGATCAGGACCCGCTTTACGGCGCGGTGGCGCCCACGGTTACGGCGCTGCCCAGCGCCCGTTCCTGCAGCTTGCGTGGTGGCGAAACCACCTACGTTTGCGATCGGGAAGTCGCACAGTTGGAAGGGTTGATCGCGCAATTTTGTGCCGACCTGAAGCCAGCCGCCAACCCTTGAATTTGAACCGTCGCGTTGAAGATTCCATTCAACGCAGACTGACTTGAGACACACTGGAAAGACATCATGGAAAACTACCAGATTGCCAATCGCGCCCAGATTGGCGTGATTATCCCCTCTACCAATACCGGCGTTGAATACGACTTGCAGCAGTTACATATCGATGGCGTCAGCTGGCACAGCTCCCGCTTCTGGATTGAGTTGAGTAACTGGGCGGATGAAAACTCGGCCACCGGTGAGGGTGAGGACAGTGTCTTTGAACGTTTTCTGGAATTGATGCGCGGTGAAATTCCGATGTCACTGCGCAACGTGATTTCCGCCAAAGTGAACCACATCATGCTCGGTATGTCGGCGGAAACCTTCTGGGGTGGTGTTGAAGGCAGTGAGCGCTTTGAGGCGGGCATACGCGAGCATATTGGCGATCTTGGGCTCACCACCGGTGCCACCGCCACGCGCGAGGCGCTGGAAGCCTTTGGCGCCAAGCGCATTTCGGTGATCACACCCTATCCACCGGTGGGAGACCAGAACGTACGGGATTACTTCGAGGAACTCGGTTATGAAGTGAAGGCGGTTACGGGGCTCAACTGCCCGTCTGCTACGGCCATTGCCGAGGTGCCGATTCAGCAGGTAATGGATGCGGTACGTGAGGCAGACGGCGATGATGTCGACGCGATTGTGCAGTGCGGCACCAACCTGTCCACCATGGACTTGTTCCCTACACTGGAGCACTGGCTGCAAAAACCCCTGATTCCGATCAACGTTGCGACGGTATGGCATGCGCTGCGCGCCTGCGGCATTCAGGACAAGATCACCGGACGCGGCCGTCTGCTGGAAGAGTTCTGAGTAGCGCGTTGTGGTAGAGGCTGTGATGAAGAAAGCCACGGGCAACAACAGTATCGGTTGGGGCCTGGCGGCGGGCTGGGGCGTGGGTACGCTGGGCATTTCGGTGATGTTCAACACCACCAACTTTTTACTGCTGCGCTTTATGACCGACTTTCTGGGCATTGCCGCAGCCAGCGCCGGTCTGATCCTGCTGCTGTCGAAACTTTATGATGCGGTAACCGACCCCCTGATGGGTGCTGTCTCGGACCGTACCCGCAGTCCCTGGGGACGGCGGCGGCCCTGGTTGTTACTGGGGGGCGTGATCTGCGCCGTGGCCTTTGCGGGGCTGTTCCACGCGCCGGCACTGATCGGTGCGGGGAGCGCGTTCGCGGTCATGCTGCTGTTGGCTCTGTTGTATTCCACCGGCTATACCGTGTTCAACGTGCCCTACATGGCCATGCCGGCGGAGATGAGTAACGACTACCACGAACGGTCGTTCCTGGTGCAATTTCGGGTGTACGCCATCGCTCTGGGTACGCTGGCCGGTGGCTTTGGCGCACCCTGGCTGGTGCAGCATTGCGGTGGTGGTCGCGAAGGGCACAGCGCCATGTCTTCCATTCTGGCGGTGTTTATTCTGGTTAGCGCTGTGGCCTGCTTTTTTGCCACCCGCAAGGCTCGGGCGACGGTGCGCGTGGTGCCCCCGCGTCAGACCTGGCGCGAGCGCTGGCAGATTTTCTCCGGCAATCGCCCCTTCCTGTTGCTGATTGCGGTGAAGTTTTTCCAACTCATGGCATTGGCGGTCAGCCAGGCAGTGCTCAGCTACTTCATCCTGCGCATACTGGGGCTGGACTACGCCTTCATGGGAACCTTCCTGCTACTGAGCAGTGTTGCCATGTTTGCTGCCACGCCGGTGTGGTTGGCGCTGTCGAAACGGCAGGGCAAGGTGTGGTGTTATCTGGTGGCCAGCGCGATTTACGCAGTGATCGCCGCGAGTTGGTTCTGGGCCCAGGGCGGCGACCCCCAATGGCAGTTTCACCTGCGTGCCCTGATCGCCGGTTTTGCCTCCGGCGGCATGTTGCTGATGGGGCAGGCCATGTTGCCCGACACGATCGCGTGGGACGCCCACCGCAGTGGCATCCAGCGGGAGGGGGTGTTTGCGGGGATTTACACGTCGGCCGAAAAACTGGCCTTTGCCATGGGCGCGGCCGTTTCCGGAATCTTCCTCGGCGCCATGGGTTATGTGGAGTCAACCACCGGCTCGGCGGTACAGCCGGACTCTGCCATTCTGGCCATTCGACTGTCCATGTCGTTATTGCCGACGGCGCTGACAGCGATCAGCTGTGCGTTCCTGCTACCTTATGATCTCGATGAGGAGCGGCTCGCTCAGTCAGCGGCGACGTCCGGCTGAAGCACACTGAGCAGTCGCGCTATACGCGCCTGATGTTGCGCCAGGCGCTGTTGGCGCGTTGCGGCATCGGGCACGTAGTTGTCCAGCTCTGCAGGGCTCAATACACCTTTGCTTTCCAGTAGTGCCTGGGCGTTGTCCAGTCGTTCCGACAGCACGGCTACCTCTTCGGCCATGGCAACCAGCATGTGCACCAGTTCGTCCATGCCGGGTGTGTCGAAGAAGATCGGCCGTTGCTGCGCCGCTTCGATAGGGTCTTTGCTGAAATCGGGCTTCATGCGGCTGCTCCCTGTTGCCTGGCGGTGCTTTTTTGGCTGGCGGTGCCATTGCAGCTGGCGGCGCCCTTGCGACCAGCGGCGAAGTACCAGCTGAAGCTGTTGTCCAGCATGGCAAAGAGGCCGGTGTGGCTGTGTTCGGGGTCGAAGCCCGCTGCTTCCAGCAAGGCTTCGCAATCATTGTTGCCGTAGGCTGACCAGCAAGGTTCGCCATTGAAGAACTCATCCCAGCGGTAGAGCACGCGAGAAAAGGTATCGAAGTCGGCCAGCCGCAGCGGTACATCCTGATGCAGGCAGACACCGCCGGGCGCTAACAGGCGATGACTCTCTGCGAACAGTGCCTGCTGGGTTTCGGGGCTCATCTCGTGCATTGCATTGTGGGAAACCACCAGATCGAAGCT
The DNA here is from genome assembly GCA_030427085.1 of Gammaproteobacteria bacterium. Taxonomy (GTDB): domain Bacteria; phylum Pseudomonadota; class Gammaproteobacteria; order Pseudomonadales; family Halieaceae; genus JAUHXH01. Next base: position 105,566 of record JAUHXH010000002.1, read on the forward strand.
GCCATCGTCGAAGGGGGTGGCAGTGGCGTCCGCCTGGTGAAAGTGTACGGTTGCGCCCAGTGCCTCCGCGCGGGCGTGGGCGTAGCGCAGCAGCCCAGGGCCCAGGTCTACCGCATGTACCTCGGCATCAGGGAAGGCCAGTGCGTAGGGTACCGTGGAGGCGCCGGCCGAGCAGGCCAGGTCCAGAATACGGCGCGGAGTGAAGTCAGGTGCCCACTCGCGTAGAAAGCGCATGGCGCAATCGGCTTTGCTCTCCCGGGTGCCAACACCCTCACCCTGGGAGTACAGGTTGCCGCCTGCTTCGTAAAGGGCGCCGGCCATGATGTCCTGGGGGCCTTCGTCCCGCAGGTAGCCACCGGGCTGCAGATGGATATCCACTTCCCGCAACACTCGCGGCGGTGCTACTTCAGGATTCAGTGTCAGCGAGCCTCGCGCCGACTGCCGTAAACTTTCGCATTGCGATTGCAGCGATTCGCGTTGGCGCTCGATTGGCGCGGCCACGGCCAGCCACATATGTTCCTGTGCCGCTCGCGCCAGGGCAGACCAGTACTGGTAGCGGGGCTCTGCGTAGAGGGCCTCGGCCACCTCCTGTTCGGTTTCCGGGCTGCGACCCTGTTCCGCCTGCCAGCGAGGCAGGGCCTGCTGCTGGTAGACCTCGTGCATTCTGGGTCTCAGGGTTCGACCCAAATGGCCTTTTAACGCCAGTACAAATCGTTGCCTCGCCCCTTCTTCAGCATTGGCCTGGGCAAGCAGGGGGTGATCGGGATTGCGGATCGAGCTGTCTGTGCTCACGGCTTGGCTCCCAGACCTTCGTCAAACACCTGGATGGGCGCGGCTGCAGCCTGCTGGAACAGCAGGGCACGTTTGCGCAGAAAGCGCAACAAGCCGGTGTCTCCCATCCGCGAACCGCCCATGCCCGAAAGGCCGAAGGAATTTTTTTCCACGTCGTTAACCATGGCGGTCAGGCTGGCGTCATTGATGCTCACCGCACCGACATTGAGTGCTTCGGCAACGCTGGTAAGGCGGGCCGGGTCGGTGCCGAACACCGCGGCCGATAATCCGAACACGGAATCGTTGGCCAGGGCGATGGCTTCGGCATCACTGTTGAAGGATTGCACGGGGATCAGAGGGCCAAAGGTTTCTTCCTGCATCAGCAGCATGTCGGGAGACAGATTGCTGATCACGGTAGGCAAGCACCATGCGCCGCCACCGTGGTGTTCGATGCGACCTCCGCAGTGAATCATGGCGCCACGTTCGCGGGCATCATCCAGCTGGCGTTGAATGACCTCTGCCTGGGGGCCATGGATCAGCGGGCCGATCTGGCCTTTGCCCAGGTCGGGCCAGTTCAGGGTAACCGCCTCGGCCTTGGTCACCAGAGCGGCCAGGGTGTCGTCGTAGACGTCCCGGTGCACCAGTACACGCTCCAGCGACTGGCAGGCCTGGCCGGTCATGCCGATGGCGCTGCGTACGATGGCGGTGGTGGCGTTATTGAGATCGGCGTCGGGCAATACGATGGCGGGATCTTTGCCGCCCAGTTCCAGGAAGGCGGGAATGAATCGCTCCGCGGCGTGTTGCGCTACTTTCCGGCCGGTGGCGACACTGCCGGTAAAGCAAATTGTGTCCACTGCATCGATGACACCGCGCCCGGTCTGGGCGTCGCCAGTAACAATAGCAAGCACCTGCTCCAGGCCTTCAATACCCAACAGGGTTTCTGCTAACGGAGCAGCAAAGCGCGGCGTGATTTCGCTCGGTTTCAGCATCACTGCAGATCCAGCGGCAAGCGCCGGGATGGCGTCGATCAGGGCCAGAATAAGTGGCACGTTCCACGGGCTGATGATGCCCACCAGCGGGTAGGGTACGAGTCGATGCTCGTAGCGCACGGTGGGCTGCATGGCCGATTGGGCCGGCGCAGCGGCTGCCAGCAATTGTGGGGCTCGCTCGATCCAGTGATCCAGCAGGCCGAGAATTTTGTGAACCTCCAGTCGCGCAAAACTTCTGCGACCGGTGTCGACACACAGTGCGGTGGCGATGTCGTCCTGCCGGCTGGCAATGGCGGCGCGCCACTGCGCCAGGCGGGCACAGCGACTGGCCACACCGGCTTCCAGCCACTGCTCCTGTGCCGTGCGCAGATCGTTAGCGCGGGTGAGGAGTTCGGCCGATTCCCAGCAGTCTATCTGGTAGTCCAGTTCACCGTTGCGCGGATTGCGTACAGGAATTTGTTTCATTCGGACAGAGCTTCTTTCGACGTTCGGCGGGCCACTTCATAGTGTAGGGGAATGCCGGCGGCGGGAGTGAATCCGTACAACTCGGCATTGGGCAGGGCTGCACTGACAATGTCCCGCACCGCAATTAATGCTTCCAGGTCTATGCCCGTGTTCAGGCCCATGCTCTCGAGCAGGAATACAAGGTCCTCGGTAACGATATTGCCACTGGCACCGGGAGCCCAGGGGCAGCCGCCGATGCCGCCGAGCGAACTGTCGATGGTGTGAATGCCGATCTCCACCGCCATGAGGGCATTGGCCAGGCCCTGGCCGCGGGTGTTGTGCAGGTGCACACCGGTGAGTTTGTCGCGACCGCAGTGTTCCCAGATGCCAGTGGCCACGCGTTTCAACTGGGCCGGATTGCCCATGCCGGTGGTGTCTGACAGGCCAACTTCGTCAACACCCATCCGCACCAGCTCCTCGGCAATGGCGATGACACGGCTTTCGGGCACGTCACCTTCGATAGTGCAACCGAAGGCGGTAGCAAGCCCCACTTCAAACTTGGGGCGACGGTCGACGGGAATGGTTTCCAGATAGCTGAGGCAGCGCTGGATCTCCTCCCGCATTTGGGTGTGATCTTTTTTCAGATTGCGCAGCGAATGTGTTTCGCTCATGGAGAAGGGCAGGGAAACCTTGTGCGCGCCGCTGGCAACGGCACCTTCCAGGCCCCGGAGGTTGGGTACCAGAGCGGCGACGGTCAGACCTTCCAGTTTGGTGGCGAAAGCGACCAGTTCCGGCGTGTCCGCCAACTGTGGCAGGAGTTTTGGCGGCACGAAAGAGCCCACCTCAATTTCCGGCGTGCCGGCTTCATGCTGGGCCTTGATCCAGGCCATCTTGGCCTCGGTCGGCATTATGTCGGACAGGCTCTGCAGGCCGTCGCGCGGACCTACCTCGCTGATTTCAATATCGATCGGCATAGTTTTCCGGTGTCTTGGTGAGCTTGGACTTCACATCAAATGTGCTAATGTTATAACATAATAACAAATGGCGGCCAAGCGGGCCGTCTGCAGCACTGGGAGTATCAACATGACGCCGGATTCGGCCCTGCCACTGGACGGTATACGCGTAATCGAGTTCACCCATATGGTGATGGGCCCCACCGTGGGTGTGATCCTCGCCGATCTGGGTGCCGATGTGGTCAAGATAGAGCCCCTGCAGGGCGATAATACCCGTCGACTCAAGGGCTCCGGTGCCGGGTACTTCCCGATGTACAACCGCAACAAAAAAAGCCTCTGTGTAGACCTGAAATCCGACGCGGGTAATGCTCTGGCGCGCCGCCTGATTGATGGCGCAGATGTGGTGATCGAGAACTTCCGCCCCGGGGCCATGGACAAACTTGGCTTTGGCTACGAGGCGCTGCGTGAAACCAATCCGCGACTGATCTACTGCTCGTTAAAAGGGTTTCTTTCGGGTCCCTACGAGCACCGTACGGCGCTGGATGAGGTCACTCAGATGATGGGCGGCCTGGCGTATATGACGGGGCTGCCGGATCGCCCGATGCGGGCGGGCTCGTCCGTCATTGATATCACTGGCGGCATGTTTGGTGTGATCGGTATTCTCGCCGCTCTGGAAAAACGCCACCGCACAGGTGAGGGTGAACTGGTATGCAGCTCCCTGTTTGAGACCACTGCTTTTATGGTGGGTCAGCACATGGCGCAACAGGCGGTGTCGGGTGAGGCGCCGCCGCCCATGTCGGTGCGGCGCTCGGCCTGGTCGGTGTATGACATCTTCCACAGCCGCGATGGCGATCGCATTTTTGTCGGCGTGGTCAGCGATACCCTGTGGCAGCGGTTCTGCGCGGAGTTTGAGTTGGACGAGTTTGCCGTCGATGAATCACTGTCAGCCAATAACGACAGAGTGGCACAGCGGGATCGAATTCTACCGGTTATCGAGGCACTGTTTGGCAGCATGGACCGAACTGAGCTGGAATCACGACTGGACCGTGCCGGGGTGCCCTTCGCACCGATAAACCGGCCGGCCGACCTGTTCGACGACCCCCAGCTCAATGCCCGCGGCGGCCTGCAGCCCATTACCCTCAGCGATGGCGAGCGCGCCGGCGAGCGCACCCAGCTACCGGCTTTGCCGCTGGAGATGGGTGGCGAGCGTTTTGCGGTGCGCAGCGATTTGCCGAAGCAGGGTGAGCACAGTCTGTCAGTGCTGCGCGATGCCGGGTTTACCGAGGCGGAAATTGCTGCACTGGAATCCCAGGGAACGGTGCGCGTCGCCGGCTGAGCTGCGCCGCGCCCTGAAGCCGGGGCGCTACAAATACACCCAGGGCCGTTGTTGCTTGTCCTGGGCCTCGAAAGCGTCGATTGCTTCGGCGTGTTTCAGGGTGAGGGCGATACCGTCCAGGCCCTCCACCAGCATCTGCTTGTCCCCCTCGCGAATGTCAAAGGAAAGGATCCCTTCGGGTTCCGCAGCCAGGGCAAGTGTCTGTGCCGGCAGGTCGATGGTGATGCGCTGTTGTTGTGGGTCGCGCACGACGCGCTCTGCCAGCAGTTCAACCTGCGCCGCGTCGAGAGGGATCGGCAGCAGGCCATTGCGCACACAGTTGTTGTAAAAAATGCTGCCAAAGGAGCTGGCGATAATGGCGCGGATACCAAATTCCCGCAGCGCCCACACCGCGTGTTCACGCGAAGAACCACAGCCGAAATTTTGCCCTGCGAGCAGGATGCTGGCGCCGGTGTAGTCGCCCTGATTAAGAACAAAGTCGCTTTGCGGCTCACGACCACCGGGTAAGGTGTAGCGCCAGGCCGCAAATAGTCCCTCACCCAGTCCCTGTTTGGAGACGCGTTTCATCTCCCGGGACGGAATGATGGCATCGGTATCGATATTGTCGCGTAACAGAGGTGCCACCACCCCAGTATGCTGCGTGAAAGGGGTGATGCTCACGGCTGCTCTCCTGCGGCGCGAATGTAGCCGGCGCAGGCGGATGCGGCGACGGTCAAGGGGCTGGCCAGATGAGTTCGGGTGCCTGGCCCCTGGCGCCCCTCGAAATTCCGGTTGGTGCTGGAAATAACCCGTTTGCCGGCACCAAAGGTTTCGCCGCCGGCGTAAAAGCACATGGAGCAGCCGGCCTCGCGCCACTCGAACCCGGCGGCGAGAAAGATCTGATCGATGCCTTCCGCTTCGGCGGCTGCTTTCACCTGCGTGGAACCGGGAACACAAACGGCCTTGACGCCGGGTGCGACCTGGCGGCCCTCAAGGAACCGGGCGGCCGCGCGTAAATCGCTCAGGCGGCTGTTGGTGCAGGAGCCGATGAAAGCGGCGTCAATTGCAATGTCGGTAAGGCGAGTGCCCGGCGTTAGCCCCATGTAGGCGAGTGCTTTTTCCATGGCGCCGCGCTTGCGGGTATCGGATTCTTCGTCCAGCTGCGGAACGCTGCCATCGATGGCTACAGCCTGTTCCGGGCTGGTGCCCCAGGTCACAGTGGGTTGTATCTCGCTGCAGTCGATATCGAGTTCGCGGTCGAAGATCGCATCGGCATCTGTCACCAACGCGCGCCAGTGGGCGCAGGCTGCGTCCCAGTGCTCAGCCTTCGGCGCGTAGGGTCGCCCGCGTACGTATTCAATGGTGTTTTCGTCGGGCGCCACGAGCCCGGTAAAGGCGGAAAATTCCACGGCCATGTTGCACAGCGTCATGCGCGCTTCTACTGGCAGGGCCTGTACTGCGCTGCCGGCGAATTCGATGGCGTAGCCGCTGCCACCGCCGGCGCCGTAGCGTGCGATCAGGTGCAGGATCAGGTCTTTGGCGCCCACGCCGGCCGGCAGGTCGCCGTGAAAATTGACCCGCATGGTTTTGGGTTTCAGCACTCTCAGGGTGCTGGTGGCCATGGCGTGTTCAGCTTCGGTGGAGCCAATCCCCCAGGCCAGAGCCCCGAGTCCGCCCAGGGTGCAAGTGTGGCTGTCGGGGCAGACCTGCAACAGGCCGGGCAGGGCGATGCCCTGATCGGCAGCTACCACGTGAACGATGCCCTGCCGGGCGTCACCGATGTCGAACAGGGTGATGTCGGCGGCATGGGCGCAGCGACGGGTGGCCTCGATAAAGTCCCGGCCGCTTGGCATCAGGGTGTGGTCACCTCTGCCGGGGAACGTGTCGACAATATGGTCCATGGTGCAGAACGTTCTCGCCGGTGCGCGCACGGAGCGTCCGCTCTCGGCCAGGCTGCTCAGTGCAATGCTGCCGGTGCGTTCGTGCAGGAACACGCGATCCACATACATCAGGTGCTCGCCATCCCCCAGGTCGCGCACCAGGTGCTGTTGCCAGAGTTTATCGAACAGTGTCTGCGTCATGCTTTATAAGTGATATTGACATAACAATAGTACAATACTAGCATCAAGCACCGTGATGGATAAAGGATTCTTTGTTGTGAAACCCGTTTCCCGAGTGCTGCTTGCGCTTTGTTGTCTGCTTCCCTGCCTGTCGTCTGCTTCCGCTTTGGAGCCGGGGCTGGAACATTTTCTGGGCTGGTTCGAGGGTGAATACGACAACAACGAGCAGGTGTGGCAGCAGGCCGAGGACGGGATCCCCGAATCTGAGCGCCACGAGCGCATCCACCATATTTTTCGCCGCGTCGCGGTACCCGCGCTGGGTGAGCACGTGTATTTCGTGCGGCAGTACCAGAACGGAGACTACGAGGACGTTTACCGGCAGCGGCTGTATCGCTTTGATACCGAGACCGATGGTCGCATTCGTCTGGCGATTTTCCGCTTCAAGGAAGAGCTGCCCTACCGCAATACAGACCGCGAACCCGCGCTGGTGGCCGAGTTGGCGCCCGACGATCTGGTGAACCACCCCGGTTGCGATGTCTACTGGGTATTCGAGGACGATCGCTATGAAGGCGAGATGCCGGATGGCGCCTGTACATTTTTTTCCGAGCGCATGCAGAAGACGATCATTATCGATGACTCCCTGATGTTGAACGCCAATGCGCTACACATCAGCGACCAGGCCGTGGATGAGGACGGCAATCCGGTATTTGGTCGCAGCGAGCCTCACATCAACCGGAAGGTGCGTTATTTCAAGGGCTGGGCGCTGATCGATCACGAGCACCTCGAGCGACTGGGGCGTACCACTCCGCTCGAGCCAGACGAGCGCAATGTGAACTTCTTTGCGGACCTGCGGGTGCACAACGAGGGGCAGATATTGCCCTTGGTTACCGCTGACGGTCAGGACAGTGGCTACGCCATCGAGCTGGCTCGCCTGACCTACCAGAACACGAGAGTTGCCATTCTCAAGCTCGGCTTGATTGATGTGGCAACCGGTAAAACCATCACGTACGCCTGGGCAGACCCCGGAGCCACCCGCATAGGTATCAACTTGCGCTGGTTGCAGGTGGGGCTGACGGCTGAGGATATTCATGACCGATCATAACGAGCGTGTGGTACTGGCGGCCACGCCAGAGGGCGAGCCGCAGCCCGGTCATTTTTGCCTGGAGCAAACGCCTTTGCCCGAGGCGGCCCTGGGCGAAGTGCTGTGCCGTACGCGCTATCTGTCGCTGGATCCCTACATGCGCAGCCAGATATCCGGGCGGCATATCTCGGGCGGGGTTTCGCCGGGTGAGGTGATGCGCGGTGAAACTGTCGCTGAGGTGGTGGCGGACACGAGCGGACATTTTTCAGCCGGGCAGTTGGTACGTTGCATGGGTGGGTGGCAGCGCTATTCCCGCCATGCGCCAGCCGATGTCAGCCCCTTGCCAGAGGGTTTGTCGGCACCCTCTCTCGCCCTGTCATTGCTGGGTATGACGGGCCTGACGGCCTGGGCCGGCATGGTGTGGCAGGCACAGGTAGAAGCGGGCGACACCGTGCTGATTCCCGCCGTCACAGGTGGTGTTGGCTCTGCTGCGGCACAGTTCTGTCGCGAGCGCGGTGCCCGAGTGATCGGGATTGCGGGCGGTGCCGACAAGTGCCACTGGGCCGAGTCGGAGCTGCGTGTGGAAGCCTGTATCGACCGGCATCAAGAAGACATTGGCGATCGGCTGAAAACACTCGCCCCGCAGGGCATCGACGTCTATTTCGACCTGATTGGCGGGCCGTTGCTGCAACTGGCCTGCGAACATCTGGCCAACTACGGCCGCGTGGTGCTGTGCGGCCTGATGGCGGAGTACAACAGTGCAACTCGCCAGGCCGGACCGCCGCCTGGCCTGTTGATCATGAAGCGGGCCGTGGTGTCCGGCCTGGTGGTTTATGACTATGAGGCCCGGCGTGAAGAGTTTGTTCAGGCCTGCCTGCCCCTGTTAGACGCTGGCAGGATTTCCCAGCGCGAGGACGTCAGCGAGGGCCTGGCGACTGCTCCGGAAGCGTTCTGCCGACTGATGTCTGGCGATAACTTCGGTAAGGTCATCATAAAAGTCTGATATGTATATTGATATAGCATTATATCTTATGCTAGTTTCAACTCAATCGCCGCCCCCTGCCTGTGGCCTTCAAACAACAATTCCCGCCTCAGGCTAGGCTAAAAACCAGGAGAAGAACGATGACATTTGTTAAAAAACCGCTGGCCATGCAAGTCGTCCTTGCCACGCTGGCTACCAGCATGGCCACTATGGGCCAGCCCGTGTTTGCTCAGGGCGACACCATGCTTGAGGAAGTGCTGGTAACGGCGCGGAAGAAGGAAGAGAGCCTGCAGGACGTTCCCGTGGCGGTATCGGCGGTCACGTCTTCCTTGATCGAAGACCTGAACCTCCAAAGCCTGTCCGATATTTCCAAAGTCACGGCGGGTCTGGTGTATGACGACGACTTCGGGCGTAATTCCAACCGCCCGGTGATTCGCGGCCAGGCGAATATCCTCGGCTCCTCCGGGGTATCATTCTTTATCGATGGCGTTTATGTCACGGGGACTCTCGGCGGCTACGATCTCAATGATCTCGAGCGCGTGGAAGTGGTCAAAGGCCCCCAGAGCGCCCTCTATGGCCGGAACACGTATTCCGGTGCTATCAACCTGATCACCAAATCACCCGGCGATGAATTTTCTTCCGACGTGAAGCTGGAAGTGGCACAGGATGAGCAATACGAAGTGGCGGCATCCGTGCGTGGACCGTTGATCCCCGGTTTGTTGAGTGGTGGCGTGACCGGCCGCTACTACACTCGCGGTGGCCCCTTCACCAATGAGTATGATGGCTCTGATATCGGCGAGCAGGAGTCCCAGTCTGTTTCCGGTGTGCTCGAGTTCACCCCGACCGAAAATTTGCAGATTCGCGCCCGCGCTTATTATTCCGACCTGGAAGACGGGCAGATCGCCATGTTTTCCCAGCCGGCTTCCGCCAACAACTGTTTCGAGGACAACGGCTCCCTCTACCAGGGCCTCGGCCGATACTACTGTGGTGAACTGGTAGCACAGCCTGTCAGTACCGACTATTCGCGCCAGATTCCCGATGCCCATGACGGCGTGGAGTCGCTACAAACCAGCCTGAACATCGACTGGTCTATCAACGATTTCTGGTCGCTCACTGCCATCACAGGCTACAACAGCAGCGATGAGGTGCAGAAGATCGACGGTGACTACGACGACACGTCCTTCCAGGTGGCGAACTTCACCCCCAATGGCTTCCCCTACGATGGCTTCCCGGTGCCGCCGTTTGATTACGCCTACGCGGGTTCAATGGTCGATTTCAGTTTCTCCAGCGCCCAGGAAACCAGCGATTTTTCACAGGAACTGCGCCTGAACTTTGATGGCGACAAATTGCGTGCGATGGTTGGCGCCTATTACTTCGAGCAAACCGAAGACAACAGCGACACCCGCGATCTCCCCGAAGGGGCGGCCGGCCTGGCGATGGCGAACTATCTGGCTGAACTGGGCGCGATGCAGGCGGTGTGTGCCGCCAACCCGGTCTGTGGCACCATGGTGCCCTTCTTCGGACCGAACGTGGTGGTGGCGCGCAGCACCAACGATTTTGAAATCGAGAACAAGGCGCTGTTCGGTCTGGTGTCCTGGGACTTCACCGATAGCCTGACCCTGACGGCTGAGGGTCGGTACCAGGAAGAGGATATCAAGCAGCACGCGGTGATTCAGGATCTCGGCCAGCCAGTGTCGTCTGTGGTCGATGCCGACGCCAGCTTCGAAACCTTCAGCCCGCGCGTGACGCTGGACTGGCGCCTCAACGACAACAGCATGCTCTACGTACTGTACGCAGAAGGCACCAAGCCCGGTGGCTTCAACAGCGCGCTGGCGATCGAGGCGGGCTTGCCCACTTACGATGAAGAAGAAGTGGAGTCCTTTGAAATTGGCGCCAAGAACGTCTTCGACGACGGCCGGATGATCGTGAACCTCTCGGCCTTTTTCAATGACCTGAGCGGCTACCAACTCACCCAGAACGTGCGTGTGGGTGCCAATACCCAGTCGGCGACTGTAAACGCCGGTGATGCTGAAATCATGGGCCTGGAAGCCGAATTCTCCTGGCGTCCCGCGGCAGTCGAGGGGCTGACCCTGCGCAGCAACTACGCCTGGACCGACTCTGAGTTTGTGGACGGTACCGACGAAAACCAGGGCGTACTGAACGACGTGGCGGATGACGGTCTGGTCAACTGCTCTACCGGCAACCAGTTCCCGGATTCCGGTGAGTGTACGTCCATCTTCGGTTCTATCGAAGGTAAGGCCATTCCGCGTACAGCAGAACACCAGTTCTTCTTCGATGCGGAATACGCTCGCCCGCTGGAAGCCTGGGATGGCTGGAACTGGCGCGTTGGCGCGGACTATGCCTACGAGTCCAGCAAGTTCGCCCAGGTACACAACCTGCTGGAAACCGGCGACACCAGCCTGGTGAACGCGCGACTCGGCGTGTACAACGAGCGTTACTCCCTGACGTTCTGGGGCAAGAACCTGACTGGTGAGGACACGCCTACGCTGGCGCTGCGTTACGCCGACGGTAATGATTCGTTCAAGCGTAGCTTTGTTGGTATGTCACGCCGCGATACCTACTTCGGTGCCACCTTCACCGCACACTTCTAAGTGCAACCTGGGCCGCAACCTTCGCGTTGCGGCCCGCTGTTTGCCCCCGCGAGGGGGTGATACAGTCACCTTTTCAACCAGTCACATTTTGTAGGCGGCCATGGAGCGAGTTCAGATAGTGCTGGTCACGCTGGTGGCCTACAAGCTGTTGCTGATTGCCATTGGTTTCTGGGCGTCTCGCCGTACCAGCAACGAAACCGATTTCTTTCTTGGCGGCCGTGGACTCGGTCCAGTCGTTGCTGCCATCAGTTATTCTTCCAGTGCTTCTTCCGCCTGGACCCTGTTGGGGATGAGCGGCTTGGCCTTCACTGTGGGGCTTTCGGCGCTGTGGTTGGTGGCCGGCTCGCTGCTCGGCATGGTGGTAGCGTGGTGGTGGGTTGCCCCGCGCATGCGCCGCCACAGTCTCGCCCACAATCACGTCACGCTAACCGACTTTGTGTTGCAGGGCAGTTCCGGCAGTGTGCGCCTTGCGCTACTGGGGGTGAGCACGGCCATCGTGGTATTTTCCTTTGTGCTCTACGTGGCGGCCCAATTTCAGGGTGCCGGAAATACCTTCGCCACAACCTTCGACCTGTCCATGACCAGCAGCATCGTGACAGGCGCACTGATTATTATGGTGTACACCCTGCTTGGCGGCTTCTGGGCGGTCAGTGTTACTGACACCTTGCAGGGCTTGCTCATGGCGGCGGCAGCAGTCGCACTGCCGGTAGCTGCGCTGATCGCGGTTGGCGGTTGGTCCGGTTTCACCGCCGGCTTGCAGGCGACCGTAACCGCCGATCAGTTGAGTTTCACTGCCGGCAATGCGGGGCTGATGGGTGCAGGGGTTGTGCTGGGTGGTATTGCCATTGGCCTCGGCACCTTTGGGCAGCCGCATTTGCTGATCCGGTTTATGGCTTTGCGGGACGATCGGGCTCTGGCGCAGGCGCGCTGGATCAGTGCCGCCTGGTATCTGGTGGTGTTCGGGGGCATTTTTTTTCTGGGTCTGGCGGGGCGGATTCTGCATGCCGGTCTGGACAATCCCGAGAACGTATTTTTTGCGCTCACCGACAGCCTGTTTCCACCGGTGCTCGGCGCCATTGTGTTGGCGGCGGTGTTGTCGGCCATCATGTCTACCGCCGACAGTCAGTTGTTGGTAGCCGCCAGCGCCATTGCGCACGACCTTGGGCTGGGGCGCAAGCACGCCGCAAGAAGTCTGTTGGTAAGTCGCCTGACCATTGTTGGTCTGGTAGCACTGGCGGTGGCGGTAGCGCTGTTGTTGCCCGAGAAAATCTTCAGCCGGGTGCTGTTCGCCTGGATTGCCCTGGGTTCAGCTTTCGGCCCATTGGTGTTTGTGCGCCTGGCGGGCGTGCAGGTACGGCCAGTCGCGGTGTTGTTGTCGGTGATCAGCGGATTTACCCTGGCGGCGGTGTTGGCGCAGTTCCCCTCGGCGCCGGGTAGTCTGATCCCGCGCTTGCTGCCCTTTGCGGTGGCCTTGCTGGTGCTCTGGTTGGGGCGCGCCCGTGTTGCTCAGTCTGCCTCCAGTGTTGCCGGCCAGCCGGCCAGCAGAGGGTAGGTATTATCGGGCGCATGGCGTCCGAGGGCAGTTTCCGACACCTGAAGTAGTTGCCAGGCGAGGCAGAGGTTTGACGACAGCACCGGACCGGGCAGTTGTGGCTGGAGATCTGCAATCACGCGCAAGCTGGGCATGCCGGTGCCGGTGATCACATAGGCATCGGCTTCGGTATCCCGCCAGATTGATTCCAGAAATTGACCCGCTTCCTCGCTGGTGAGGCGATAGATGCTGCGCGTATCGCGCGTGTCGGGTTGCAGTGAGTCGGCCTGCACGATGTCAAAACCGCAGCCCCGCCAGTAGGTCACCGCGGCGTCGAGTAGCCAGGCCGGATAGGGGCAGGCCAGCGCGATGCGTTGCGCGCGTAGGTGTTTCAGGGCTGCCTCGATGGCATCCGCTGCTGTACAAATCGGGTAGGGGCACCGCTGTTGGATCTCGGCCAGCGCATCACATTGCTGCTCGCGTTCTATCAGATAGTTGGAGGCGGTGCAGGCGTATCCGAAAGCGTCCAGGGTCAAGGTGTCGAAGCTGGCAATGCTCTGCGGTAGTTGCAGCCAGTAATTGAGAAAGCGCTGGCGGGGCTCGCCGCCACTGGTAAGCCGGGTGGCCAGCAGCGAACTTCCCGGTGGCAGCAGGCGCTGCAATTCCGGTTCCACGGTTGGATTGGCCTGCGGGGTGGCCACGCCAAAACGCGCCAGGCGCCCGTAGTCTCGGTTCGTGTGCTTGCTTAAAAGGCTCATTGATATAATAATATATCTTTTGTTGAGTCGGTCAACCGTGTGCCGGCGGGAGTCGTTGTTTGTCGCTGGGATCGAATCACGTGCTGATTGCTGGCGCCGGTCCTGTGGGCCTGGTGTCTGCGCTGTTGTTGGCGCGCGCCGGAGTGCCGCTGACGATCGTTGAACGCGAAACCGCGCTGCCACAGGACATGCGGGCCTCCACCTTTCACGCTGCCACCCTCGATATCCTCGCTGACCTTGGATTGGATCGTGCATTGGTGGCACAGGGTACTGCGGTGCGACGGTGGCAGTACTTACGACACGACACCGGTAGCCGTATTGTTTTCGATATGAACCTGCTGGCGAACGATACCGCGCATCCCTACCGTTTGCAGTGCGAGCAGTTCCGCCTGACACGACTGGCCCTGCAGCGCCTGCAGGCGTATCCCCATTGCCGTGTTCACTTCGGTCAGGAAGTGGTTGCACTGGAGCAATCTTCCGAAGGCGTGTCGCTGACGACGCGAAGCGCAGCGGGCGATACAAGCCGTCACCACGGTGATTATCTGCTGGCTTGTGACGGCGGCCGCAGTGGGGTCCGCAAGGCCATGGGTCTGGCCTTCGATGGTCTACAGTTTCCGAAAACCTCGATAACCCTGGTGCTCGATCACCCCTTTCATCGTGAGTATCCCGGCCTGGAGGGGGTCAATTATGTGTGGACGGCCGAGGGTCACTACAGCCTGATGCGGTTGCGGGATCTGTGGCGATTTTCCTATTCACCGCACCCGGAGCAGAGTGTCGAGGAGGCGTTGTCGGAAGCGGCAGCCCAGGCCAGTATCCAGCGTGTATTTCCGCGGGTACGGCCGTATCGCCTGTTGCAGCGGAACTACTACACCCTGCAGCAGCGCTGCCTTGAAAACTTCGTTCACTCGCGGGTGCTGTTCGCTGGCGATGCCGCGCATTTGAACAGCCCGGCGGGTGGCATGGGCATGAACAGCGGGCTGCAGGACGCGCGGTGTCTGGTAGAGCATTTATTGCCGGTGCTGGGCGGTGAGCCCCAGGCTGACCTGGCGCGCTATGATCGTCGTCGGCGCACGATCGCAATCGAAGAGGTGCAGCGCTTGTCGGCACGTAATTACCAGCGGCACCGCGAAACAGATGCCGATCGCCGGGAAGTGATCTGGCGAGATCTGCAGGCAACGGCGGCAGATCCGGTTCGCCACCTTGATTACCTGCGCGATGCAGCGATGCTCACCGCGGTGGCGCGCGAAGCAAGCATCGCCTGAGATTCTGATGGAGATAACGAAATGAACCCAAGTGTGCAGGCGCAGCTGAGTGAGATAGTCGGGGCACAGTATGTCGTGGATGATCCGGCGGAGTGCGCATACTACAGCCAGGATGTATTCAGTGCGGGTGAAACCGCGATCGCCGTGGTGCGTCCAGCCAGTGCCGCCGAACTCGCGCGGGTCGTGGGTGTAGCTTGTAAAGCCGGAATTGCGGTGGTGACACGCGGTGGCGGCATGTCCTATTCCGGTGGATATCTACCCGCGGAGGCGGGCAGCATCACCATCGATATGAGTCGCATGAATCGGGTGCTGGCGGTAAACGCCGACGACATGTATGTGACAGTCGAGGCGGGCATTACCTGGGAGCAGTTGCACCAGGCGCTGGCCGATACGGGATTGCGTACCCCCTACTGGGGAACGCTGTCGGGGCGTTTCGCCACCGTGGGTGGAAGTGTCTCGCAAAACAGTATTTTCTGGGGCTCGGGGCAACACGGCAGTGCCGTGGACTCGGTGCTGGGATTAAAGGTGGCGCTGGCCGATGGGCAGTTGCTGGACACCGGGTCCGCCGCACAGCGCAATGCTTCACCCTTCTTCCGCCACTACGGCCCGGATCTCACCGGCCTGTTTTGTGCCGACTGCGGCGCGCTGGGTATCAAGGCTGAAATTACGCTGCGATTGATCTACGAGCCCCCCAGCCGTGCCTTTGGCTCCTTCGCCTTCGAACGCTATGAGGACATGTTGCCCGCTATGGCGGAAATCTCCCGGCGGGGACTGGCCGCAGAGTGTTTTGGTTTCGACCCCTATCTGCAAAGCCAGCGCATGAAACGCGAGAGTCTGGGTCGCGACGCCGGCCAATTCCTCGGGGTGCTGAAATCCGCCGGAGGCCTGGGTAAGGCGATCAAGGATGGGCTCGGGGTGGCGATGGCGGGGCGGCGTTACATGGATGATGTGCAGTGGTCTTTCCACACCATGATCGAAGAGCGCACCGACGATGCCGCAGCCGTTTGCC
This sequence comes from Gammaproteobacteria bacterium, assembly GCA_030427085.1. Lineage (GTDB taxonomy): Bacteria > Pseudomonadota > Gammaproteobacteria > Pseudomonadales > Halieaceae > JAUHXH01. The sequence goes on from JAUHXH010000002.1 coordinate 121,333, forward strand.
TGGCAACCGTGCGTGAGATCGTGGCGCAGCATTCCGGACGGGAACTGCCCGACAGTATCCCCAAGCTGGTGCGCGCCAATCCCTTCGGCCCGGTCAACAATATGATTGGTCCCGCAGGTGAGCGTTGGGTGCCTGTGCACGGCCTGGTGGCCCACTCCCGTGCGGTGCCCACGATGGATGCCTGTGAAGCTGTGTTTGCCCGCTACCAGGCGGAAATTGAGCAGCATGAGATTGGCATTGGCTACCTGCTGGCCACGGTGTCGACTCACTGCAGCGTGCTTGAGCCGGTGTTTTTCTGGCCCGACGCGCTGGAAGAGATGCACCGGCGCAGTGTTGACGCCGACCACTTGGCGCGGCTGAAAGGCTTCCCTGCCAACCCGGCGGCGCGCGAGGTGGTGACAAAGATTCGCAAGGAGCTCACCGCAGTGCTGATGGAGCAGGGCGCGGTGCATTTGCAGGTGGGTAAGTCCTACCGCTACGAGGAAGGCCTGCAGCCGGCCAACTTCGATCTGCTGCGTTCACTGAAGCAGGTGGTTGATCCGCAGCGACGCATCAACCCCGGTGTGCTCGGCCTGTGATGCGTCGGGCTTACGCTGATACCCCCGTAACTTCGGGGCAGACCCACTATCGTCGGGCGGGCAGCGGGGCGCCGCTGTTGCTGTTCCATCCATCGCCTTTGTCTTCCCGGTTCATGGCGCCTCTGGGTGAGTACCTGACTGAAGTGGCTGACGTGATCGCGCCCGATACACCGGGCTATGGGGCGTCAACGGCATTGCGCGATAGCGGTGAGACGCTGTCTCCCTATGTGGCGTGGCTGCTGGAGCTGATCGATCAATTGGCACTGGAGCAGGTAACGCTGTACGGCTCCGCCACCGGCGCGCAACTCGCCATCGAGTTTGCGCGGGCGCATCCGGAGCGACTGCGCGGCGTGATTCTGGATAATGCAGCACACTTCGAGAATACGGAGCGAGAAGAAATCCTGCGTCACTATCTGCCGGAGCTTACCGTCCAGGAAAGCGGTGCGCACCTGGAAAAGGTTTGGGCAATTTGTAGCGGCCTGTTTCAGTGGTTTCCCTGGTATGCGCAGGACGACGACCACCGGGTAGGGTCGCCGGCGCCGCTGGAGCAGGTTCAGGCCACAGTGCTGGAGTATTTGCGGGCGGGTGACGACTACGGCCGAGCCTATCGCGCGGCGTTTGCCAACGAGGATGCCCGGCGCGTATTGGATATTTCAAGTCCGGTTCGGGTGATTCGTTGGCCGGGGAGCATTCTCTGGCGACACAGTCGGGCTTACGATGAAATTGAATGGCCTGCCCACATACAGATGGTGCCTTGTGGGCCGGACCCGAGCGAACGGCTCGCGGCCATTCGCAGCAGTGTCCTGGCATTGGCCGGAGCTTAACTCCGGCCGGCCATCAGTGAATCGCTTCCTGCAGTTGATTCAGTTCTACGGTAAAACCATCGGGATCCTGTAATGCGCTGACCAGCACATTGATGGTGCTGCTGCCGTCGTAGGAGGGATAGGAGACTAGTCCGGGTTCGTCCAGCACGACTACGCCCTCCACTTTCCGCGCCTTGTCGAAGCTGGCTTGTAGCGTGTCGCTATTGAACACCAGCACGGTCGTGCCGCTGTTGAAGGCGGTGTCCGTCAAATCGACGTGCGCTGGCACCGGTTTGGTGTACTGCAGCAGGCCGAGGATTCCGACGTAGTCATCATTGGCACGAAGAAATACCAGGCGTCGAACCTTCTCTGCGGCATCAAAATCTGCTCCGCGGGGGGTCACAATCATATTGTCGTAGACGACGGCCATACCCAATGCATCGCGGTAGAACGCCAGTGAGCGTTCCATGTCCTGCACAACGAGCGTTGTGCGTCGCAAGTCCACCGGCAGGCGATCTTCCTCAGCGACCGGTGCGGCGTGGGCGGGCAGGGTGGTGATGAGCGCCAGGAGCAGTCCTGACAGTTGTGTGATGATTCTCATCGTGTTCAGGCTCCTAAAAAAACGGGCCCTCCGGAGAGGGCCCTTGGTCGGTGTTATTGCTCGGCGGCGCGCTGGTCGATGATTTTCTTCATGTACGTCCAGGACGTTTCATTGCGGCGAGTGTCACTGACGGGCGGAGGCGCCGTGTATTCCGGGTAGTTCGCCTCGATCTCTTTTTTCATGGTGTCAGAGAGCTGCTCGTAATTCTCCAGTTTGCGACCCATGGCGTTGAAGTACAGCAGGCCAGAACGGCTGCCCATCTCCATCCAGGGTAGCCACTGGGCAATACGTACCCATGAAATGACGGGGTAGGCTACGTTCTGGTCGGCATCCAGCAGCACGTCGGTGTCGCCATTGAAATCGAAAATTTCGGTGGCGTGGTAGGTGCCGCCCACATATTTCTGATAGTCGCCGGCCAGCGGGTTGGTGTAGAACAGCGGTACTTCAAAGCGCATGAAGTACTTGCCGTTGATGTCCTCGAGATTGAAAGTTTGGTCCTTGCCATCACGGCCGCGTACGTAGTTGGTGTGATTGACCGGGTCATTGGCCACGTGGATCACTTCATTGCTGGCGTCGGTCCAGGGGTTTTCCCAGGTACGCAGCACTTCGTTGGTTTTGGGGTCCAGGTAGAGCATGATTTCGCGGGACACCATTTTGTAGCCCTTGCCTCGCTCAGGGTCATCCACCGACACACACTGGCGAATGTTCATGCCGTCCAGGTTAAACAGGTGCTTGTCCCGCTCGCCGGGAACGCGGGCGTAGGCGCGGCCAAACCACTGGAATACCTGTGGTGAGTTATCCTCCAGAGAGCACTGGATTTTGCGATTGAGCTTCAGGTAGCCCTCGGGGGTATCGGGGTCGATTTGCCCGGCGGAGGTGGTGGCGCTGTAGGCGCCGATGAGGCTGGCCAGAGCCGGTGCAATGAAGCGGGTTAGGCGCATGTGTCTATCCTCTTATCGATGAATTCTGTGTGCCGCCAGACGGCGGCCTGTCTATTGCGCATGCTGACGGCACTATATAGTATGTTATATAGATATGGCAATATAACATTTGGAGAGCGTATGGCGGCCTATGTGGTGGTGGAAGCGCAAGTGAAAGATTGGCAAGCCTTTGCGGCATACGCCAGTGCAGTCCCGTCGCTGGTGGCTGAATTTGGCGGTGAATATCTGGTGCTGGGTGGTGAGTCGGAAGTGCTTGAAGGCGCCTGGGGCGACACGCGTATCGTATTGCATCGCTGGCCGGACATGGACGCCGCTCGGCGTTTTTGGCACTCGGAAGCCTACCAGCAGGCCAAGCGCTTGCGAGAGGGCACCGGGGAGTTCCGCGTGATGTTGGTCGCCGGGCAGCAGCGAGAAGTGCTGGAGGAAAAGTCATGAGTACCTCGTCGACGTGGGCAGCAGTAGCTTTGCAGATGCGCTGCGATGCTATCAACCGCTGCGCAACGGCCGAAGATGCCCGGGCGCAAATGCTGCGCAGCGTGCAGCGCTGTGGTGATCTGATTCAGGGAACGCGGGCTTTTGTCGGCACCTTCTCTGGCGATCAGGTGCGGCTGGTTGTGTTGCCGGAATATTTCCTGAGTAGTTTCCCGATGGGTGACACGCCAGATCGCTGGCTGGCCTATGCCTGTCTCGCGGACGACGGTCCAGAGTATGAGGCTCTGTCACAAGTGGCTCAGCAGAACGGCGTTTACCTGTCGGGCAACGTCTACGAGTCAGACCCGCACTTCCCCGGCTTGTATTTCCAGGCGAGCTTTATTATTTCCGACAGCGGAGAGCGCGTGCTGCGCTATCGCCGTCTGGTCAGCATGTTTGCGCCTACGCCGCACGACGTACTGGATCGTTATCTCGACGTTTACGGAGCGGACTCGCTGTTTCCTGTGGTCGATACAGAATTGGGGCGCCTGGCCTGTGTCGCCTCCGAGGAAATCCTGTATCCCGAAATTACCCGCGCGCTGGCCTTGAACGGCGCGGAAGTGATCTGCCATTCCTCCAGTGAGGTCGGCAGTCCTCTGGCGACGCCAAAAAATATCGCGAAGCAGGCGCGGGCCTACGAAAACATGTTGTATGTGGTTTCCGCGAACAGTGCGGGAATCGAGGGTATTCCCTTCCCGGCGGCATCTACCGACGGCCATTCCCAGGTGGTGGATTACAAGGGGCGGCCGCTGGCCGAAGCGGGGTCGGGTGAATCGATGTGTGCCGTGGCGGAAATCGACATCGCCGCGCTGCGCCGCACGCGGGCCAAGCCGGCGATGACCAACCTGCTGGCGCGCCAGCGTCTGGACCTGTTCCAGGAAACTTATCGGAAGGAGCACTACCCGGCGAACAACTTGCTCGACGAGGCGGGCGAGTTACGCCAGCCCGGTCGCGCGCACTACCTGGATACGCAGGCCCAGGTGATTGCCGACCTGCAGGCGCGGGGTGTGATCTAGTCGATTTCCAGGTCCATCTTGTACTGGAAATGTTCCGGGTTGTAGAGCACGTGCATGTAGTCCCGCAGTTGCTCTTTCTTGCCCTTTTTGTGGTAAGAGCGGCGAATCAACGACAGCAGCGGGCTGCCCAGCGGAACTTCCAGCGCCTTGGCCAGCGCGTCGTCTGCGGCCACCGCGCTGAGGATTTGTGTAACGTGGGTAACTTCCAGGCCGTTTTCACGGAAGTAGGTCAGGCGCGGTTTGTTTTCGAACACTGATTTGCGCCGGGGCATTTTTACGCCCGCCGTCCAGCTGGTGTAGTAGCCGAACTTGATGCCGTCGCGTTCCCGTACGCGCACCAGGTGCAGGGCAGTTTCGCCGGGCGCCAGCTCCAGTTCATCCCGAACATCCTGGGGCGGCTGCAGCATCTCACAACTCAGGATGATGGCATGGGAGTTGCGCGCCATGCTTTCGATTTCCTGCAGCATGCCCATCAAGGGTGCTTTCACCGGTTTCGGTGTGTACTGGTAAATGATGTGGGTGCCTTTCCCGCGACGCCGCTCCACCAGGCTCTCCGCTGCCAGTTCATCCATCGCCCGCTTGGCGGTGATACGAGACACCTTGAAGGTTTCAGAGAGTTGTTCTTCGGTGGGCATGCGTTCGCCGAACGGTAGTGTGCCGTTCAGGATCATGCCCTTCAGCAGGTCGTAGAGCTGAAAGTAGAGGGGCGTGGGGGATTCCTTGGAGAGGCCCTCTTTCGCGCGGGCGCTGAACAGTGTATCCATTGACTGCATGCGGGTAGCCTGTTTATTTGTATTAAAGATATAACATTCTATGACAAAAGCCTGGGGGAGTGCTATGCTTTGCCGGCAAATGAGATATTGTTATTACAATAGATCAATATTGGGGTGCTGACAGTCGGTGAGAAACTGTTCGGCATGAAAGACTTCGACAGCGCCTTGAACTAACAATCGTAGCATTTGGAATGATAATGAAAAATCCTGCCGCCTGGGCTGTTGCCCTGTTTGCCTGTCTCGCACTGATGATCAGCAACGGCATGACCTTATCTGGTCTGTCGGTTTACGACGTGCAATTCATCGAAGAATTCGGTTGGTCGATGGGCGAAATCAAATTTCGCGACATGATCACACTGGCGCTCACCGGCCTGCTCGCCCCCTTTATTGGCGTGTTTATCGATCGGTATGGGGTGCGCAAGTGCATGGCCGTTGGCTGGGTTGTGCTGATCGCGGCCTACTGGTTTTACAGTCAGCTTCAAACGCTGGCGGATATGTACTGGATCCACGCCGCGTTCTCTTTCGTGCTGGTCATGTGTGGCCTCAATGCCGCCGTTATTCTCGTGTCGAACTGGTTCGTGAAATACCGTGGCACCGCTATTGGTATCGCCCTGATGGGCACCAGCCTGGGCGGCGCGATCCTGCCCCAGTATGGCACGGCGATGATCGAGGCCAGGGGTTGGCCGGCAGCCTTTCAGGTGGCCATGATTTTCCCGGCGGTGCTGTTGCTGATCACCGTGTTTGTACTGCGTGACCGGCCGCAATCTGCCGGTGCTGCCGCGGGCGCGGTGGATCCGGACCTGGCCGCCTCAGGCGTGCCTTATCGGGAGGCTATTCGCAGCCGCACTTTTTGGGCGCTGGCGCTGATCGCCATGTCTACTTTCTACACTGTGCTGGGCGTACAGGCGCATGTCTTCAAGTACATGAGTGACGCCGGTTTCACTCCGCAAGTGGCTACCAACGCAATCAGCACGTTCTTCCTGTGCGCGCTGGTGGGCAAATTTGTCTTTGGCTTTCTCAGTGACTTCCTCGACGGTAAAAAAGTGTTTTACGGGAACATCGCTGTGATGCTGGTGGGTTCGGTAATCCTCGCTCGCATGGACCTCAGCCTGATCTGGGTTGCCGTGGTGACCTTCGGTCTGGGTTGGGGCGGTGTTTACACCGTGTTGCAGCTAACCGTGATGAACACCTTTGGCACGCGGGACGCAGGAAAAATCCTCGGCACCATTACCATCCTCGACGCGCTGGGCGGTGGCCTGGGTATCTGGCTGACGGGCGTAATGTTCGATGCCACGGGGAGTTACGAGATGCCTTTTGCTATTTTCTCCGGACTGGTGATATTTGCCCTGCTGTGTCTGACGCAGGTGCGGCCACTCTCTGATCAGGCGATCAAAGGGCTTGCGCCGAATTCCGGCATGTAGTTATAATGTTATATCTTTATATCATTTAAACTGCTCGCCCTGGCGAGACCGGAGGACTGACAACATGATCATTACCGAACTGGCTGTGCTGCGCTGGCTGCACATTGTCGCAATGGTCTACTGGTTAGGTGGCGAGTGGGGTGTGTTCCAGACTTCTCGCTGCGTCATCGATCGCAAGCTGTCGATGGACGAGCGCCGCCGACACATGGAAACGGCCTATCGCATCGATATCCTGGCCCGGACCGGCATTATCATGCTGTTCCCCCTGGGGATGCACATGGGGCACATCTGGGGTGTTCAGCCCTACGGTGGCGCCTTCCTCTGGGCCATGTGGGCCTTCTTTATCGGTTGGCTGCTGCTGTGCTGGGCGGCCTTTTACTTCCGCGAAACCGACCGCGGCATCATGCTCACCCTGTGGGACGAGCGTATTCGCTACCTGGCGATTCCCGCCATGTTTATCGCAGGGGTGGCATCCCTCATGGGCTACGGTCCCTTTAACGCCGGAGAAATGCAGAAATGGTTTTCAGCCAAGGTGCTGATTTTCAGCCTGCTGTTGGTCATCGGCCTGAAGTTGCGCTTCATCATGCGTGAGTGGACCGAAATGTTCCGTGTGCTCGCTGCCGGCCCCAACCCGGAAGTGGAAAATACGCTGGAGAAATCACTGCGAGTGGGTCGCGGCCTGGCTTATGTGTACTGGATTGGCATTGGCACCGTAGCCTTCCTGGGTGCGACCAAGCCGTTCTGAGTTGCATGCTGTTCACGAAAAAGGGCCGCATTTAGCGGCCCTTTTTTTGTGTGGGGTGGAGTCGGGGCAATCAGATATTGATATGTCCCAACAGCTCACCGGGCGCTGCGCAGAACACACCATCGTGACCAGTGATGTACGCCAGCGCCTCCTCCAGTTTGCCGATCCGGTGTGGCTGGCCCAGCATCCAGGGATGTAGATTCAGCGCGAGAATGCGCCCGCTGCCACTGCGTTCTGCCTCCTCCAGCAGGAAATCACAGGCGTCGCAGACCTGCTCCTGCCAGGATTGCTCCGAGTGGCCGTTGTTCATGATCACGAAGCGGTCTTCCAGTTCATTGGACAGGGGCATGGCCCACAGCCCGCCGTTGGCAGTATTGAAGCGGTAGGGCATATCGTCATTGACCCAGTCGCAGAAGTACTCAATACCGTTTTCCACCAGTAGTTCAGGGGTGTTTTCGCTCTCATTGCGAACAGGACTGAGCCAGCCGGTCACCGGAGAGGGTGACACGGCTCGTAGTGCCGCGAGCGCGTCCACCACCAGTTTGCGCTCCTCGTCCACATCCTGCCCACCGTAATGCAGGGCATCCATGTGCAGGCCGTGGCCCATAATTTCATCCCCGCGCTCCGCGATGGTGCCAATCAATTGGGGTGCGCGATCAACCAGGGCGCCGTTGATGGCAAAACTCGGTCGAATGCCGTAGCGGTCAAACGCTTTCAGGAAACGGTAGATGCCAACCCGATTGCCGTAGTCCCGCAGGCTGAAATGGCGCAGGTCGGGGTAGGGCATTGTCATGCCACCTGGCACGGCAAAGGGTTTGCCCTGCTGGTTCAGGGGATAAAACTGCAGGCAGACGTTAACCCATAAGGCCAGTGGCTTGCCGTGCGGCCATGCGATGGCGGGCCGTTCGCTGAGCATCGACCACTCGTAACGGTCGTGGTCCATGCCGTAGCGCCGGTGTGGATATTCAAGATGTTCGCGATCCAGCGTCATGCGGAGGCCTCCTGCGCGGCGATGGCGGCCTGGGCCTCATCGTAGTGATGTTGCAGATAGTGCTCGGCAATTTCCCGCCCGGTGGTCACCCACACATCGGAGTGGCCGGTGATGTATTCCAGCGCTTCCTCGAAGGCCTTCAGGCGATGCGGGCAGCTCACCTGGTAGTTGTGCGTGGGGATGCACATCACCGTGCCGTTGTCCGCACCTTCCTGGTACAGGCGATCGAAATTATCTTTCAGCATCTGTCCGTAGCGTCGCGGTTCGATCTTGTTCACCACGTAGGCGATGGTGTCGTTCATCTCCAGCGAATACGGAATTGACGCAAAGCGCTGGCCACCGCGAACCGTTATCGGAGTAGGTTGGTCGTCGTGGAACAGGTCGCAGGTATAGATGCCGCCTGCTTCCGCGAATAAATCGATGGTGTGTTCCGAATGGGACAGGGCCGGTGCCAGATAGCCGGCCGGTTTGCGGCCCGTGTGCTTTTCGATGGTGTCGATCGAGTCCTGGATCATTTCCCGCTCCTGCTCCTCCGACAGTCCGTAGGTGTAGCGGGTGTTGTAGATGCCGTGGCTGAAGAATTCCCAGTCCCGCTCCAGGCACATCTGGATGATTTCCGGATGGTGGTCGCACAGGGCGGTGGACAGGGAGATGGAGCCGCGGATGTTGTAGCGGTCCAGCACCTCCATCTGTCGTACATGGCCGACCCGATTGCCGTAGTCGCGGATACTGTAGCCGGGCGTTGCGGGGTAGGGCTGGGGCCAGGCTTTGCGGTGCGGGTTGGCCGGCGGATTGAGTTCGTAAAACTCGATGTTGGGCGCTACCCAGAAGGCGATGCGTGCACCGCCGGGCCAGGTGATTTTCGGACGCCCTTCCCAGGGCCAGTAGTCGTACAGTCCGGGATCGGCTTTCATCGTTAGGCTCCTGTGAGCAATCAGGCCTTGCGGCTGTCCAGCCAGTCGAACACTTCCTGTACGTCCAGCACATCGGCGTACTTGATGGCGAGGTCGGTCAGGTTGGCGAAGTGGTAGGACTCGTGTTTGTCGGCCACACATTCTTCGGGGACGATGGTGCGGTAACCGCGTGACAGGGAGTCTACCGCGGTGGCCCGAATGCAGCCCGAGGTGGAGCCGCCGGTAATGACCACTGTGTCCACTTTGTGCCACACGCACAGGGATTGCAGCTGCGTTTCAAAAAATGCCGAGGGCATTTTTTTGCAGTAAATAACGTCTTTTTCGCGATCGATTTCCAGCCGGTCATCGAACTCGGCGCGCTGTGAATCGAATTTGATGTTCTGCAGGGAATCCGGTGTGTCGGTGCGCGTACCCCAGATGCCGCAATCCTCTCCGGATTCCATGTAGGCCACGTGGGTCCAAACGACGGGCCAGCCCAGTGCACGGAATTTTTTCGCCAGTGTGTCGGTGTATTCCATCTGCCGTGGGTCGGTTTCGTAGGCGGTTTTGAACAGGTCGGTGCGGGTGTATGCCTTCTGGGGGTCCACATTGACCAGGATGGCTTTGTCGCCAAAACCGAATCGCGCCCGGGACGGGTTGGCTTTCAAATCCTGGTAGATCTGGCGGGCGGTTTTGTCGCTGGTTTCCATGGGGTGATGCTTCCTGTGAGGTGGGTCAATTTGCCGCGGTGGGCGCAGTTTGCTTATATTGATATAAAAACATAACATTAATACAATATGCGGGCGCCGGGCAAGTCTGCGGCGCCTGAATGAACTTTACTGCAACGGGTTTCTTACATGAATAAAACTCTCGAAGGCGTTCGCATTCTCGACCTGACTCACATGCTGTCAGGCCCCTACGCTGGCATGTTGCTGGCCGACCTGGGCGCCGAGACCATCAAGGTCGAACCGTTGCATGGCGAGGGCACCCGCAAGTTGCTCGCCTCGGACCCAAACAACTCTCTGGGCGGTATGGGCGCCTATTTCATCACCCTGAACCGCAACAAAAAAAGTGTGGCTATCGATCTCAAAAGCGAGTCCGGACTGGCGCAGTTTTACAAGCTGGTAGAGCAGTCCGATGTGGTGCTCAGCAATTTTGGCGCCGGGGTGCCCGAACGTCTGAAGATCGATTACACCTCACTGAGCGCAATCAATCCGCGCATTATCACCTGCACGGTCTCGGGTTTTGGTTCCGACGGTCCGGGCCATAAGCGTCCGGCCTTCGACCAGGTGGCGCAGGCAACAGGTGGTGGCATGTCAATCACCGGCACCGACCCGGAGCATCCGGTGCGTGCCGGTATCCCCATCGGTGATCTTGGTGGTGGCATGTTCGGCGTGATGGGCCTGCTGGCGGCGCTGTACGAACGCGAGCGCAGCGGCAGTGGCCAGCATGTGGACATCTCCATGCTGGATTGCCAGATTTCGATGCTGAACTACATGGCCACCATGTACTTCCTGTCGGGTGAAGACCCTCACCCCATTGGCAACTCGCATTTCGTGCATGTGCCTTACAACACCTTCCGCTGTGCGGATGGCTTTATCGTCATTGCGGTGATTACCGATAATTTCTGGCAGAACCTGAAGCAGGTAGTGGTTTGCCCCGAATTCGATGACCCCGCCCTGGATGGGCAGCCGGGCCGCTGGGCGGCGCGTGACATGATCAACGACAAATTGAACGAGATTCTGAGCGGCAATACCTGCGCTCACTGGCTGGCACAACTGGAAGACAAGCGCATTCCCTGCGCGCCCGTTAATACCTTCAGTCAGGCACTGTCGGACCCACAGGTGCTGCACCGCAAGATGGTCGTGGACCTCAAACACCCGGACGGCCAGGTGACTCGCGGGCCGGGCAACCCGATCAAGATGTCCCGCACCGGTGACGACGAATATACCGCGGCACCACTGCTGGGGCAGCACACCGAGGAAGTGTTCACCGAACTGCTGGGCTACGATACGGCAGAAGTGGCGCGACTGCGCGAAGAAGGTGTGATCGGATGAGCCGGGAATCTGTGTTGATCAACGATGTAGGCCCGCGAGACGGCCTGCAGAACCAGAGCAAAATTCTGACGGTTGCCGAGCGTGTTGCCTTGATAAAGGCGCTCGCAGATGCCGGCATGCGTTATATCGAAACTGGCGCCTTTGTGTCACCCCGTGCGGTACCCGCTATGGCGGGCAGTGACGACGTAGCCACTACCCTGGGGCAACTTCCAGGCGTGACCCTGAGTGCCCTGATCCCCAATGCACGCGGCTACGAGTTGGCCCGAGCAGCCGGTGTGAACACAGTCGCCATGGTGCTCTACGCCAGTGAAGGCATGGCGCAGCGCAATGTCAAAATGAGTATGGCAGAAGCCGAGGCCGCCACCTGTGACATTCTGGCCCGCGCATCCGCTGAAGGGGTTGAGGTGATTGCCACGGTAGCAGTGGCGTATGAGTGCCCCTTCGACGGCCAGACGGACCCGGCCGTCGCGCGAGACATCGCCGCGCGCTTTCTCGAGCAGGGCGCCAGCCGGATTGTGTTTGCCGACACCATCGGCGCGGCCAACCCGCAACAGGTGCGACAACTACTGGATCCACTGGTGGCGGAAGTGGGTGCTGAACGCCTGGGGGCGCACTTTCACGATACCCGCGCCATGGGCGTGGCCAATGTATTCGCAGCCATCGAGTCCGGGTTGCGTTATTTCGACGCTTCCATCGCCGGGTTGGGCGGATGCCCCTTTGCGCCGGGCGCCACCGGCAATGTCGCCACTGAAGATGTGGTAATGATGTTGGAGCAGATGGGTTTTGATACCGGAATTGATCTCGATGCCCTGATTGCCGCTTCCGATCTCGCCGAGGAACTGACCGGCAGCGCACCGGGCGGGCGCTCCAAGCGCTGGCTCAAACCGTGGTTGCAAAAGCAGGCGGCGAGTTAGGCCTGCCCCCTGCGGGGCTGTGCGTATGGCACGGCCCGCGTGGGTTACACTGCCCCCCATGACGCATCGCATCCCCCCTGGTCGCCTGCCCTCGCGCATCGGCACCTTTCGACAGCTCGAAATACTGCTGATGGTGGCCGAGTGCGGCGGTATCGCGGCGGCGGCTGAGCGTTTGCACCTATCCCAGCCCAGCGTGTCGATGCAGATGCGCAAATTGTCTGACAGCATCGGCCTGCCGCTTTACGAAGTCTCCGGACGCAAGCTGTCCCTGACGCACGCCGGTGAAGTGTTGTTAGCGCACGCGCGCGAGATTTTTGACTGCACCGACCGGCTGGAAATGGCGCTTAACCAGCTGCAGGGTATGCAAGCCGGTCGGTTGGGCCTGGCGGTGGTCAGTTCCGCGGAGTACTTCATCCCCCACCTGCTGGGGCCGTTCTACCGCCAGTATCCGCAGATCGAAGTAGCACTGCACGTGGGCAATCGCGCCGAGTTGTTGGAGCGAATCCAGGCCAACAGCGACGATATGTACATCTTTGGCTTCCCGCCGCAGGACGATGCGATGGAGTGCACGCCCCTGGCGGCCAATCATCTGGTAGTGATTGCCCCGCGCAGTCACGCATTGGCCGAGCGTAAACGCCTGCGATGGCAGGATGTGGCGCAGGAGCAATTCATCCTGCGTGAAGAGGGTGCCGGCACTCGGGCCGCCATTGAACATCATCTGGCCAAGCTGGGTTACACCCTGAATAACAAGATGACGATTGCCAGCAACGAGGGTATCAAGCACGCGGTGTTGGCCCGGATGGGCCTGGCCATCGTGCCGGCACTTTGCCTGGACGATGGGGACCAGGAAGAACTGGTGCAACTGCCGGTGGCGGGATTTCCGCTGGAGGATCAGTGGAACCTGGTCAATCGCTCGGGCAAAGTACTGTCGGTAGTGGCCCAGACTTTTCGTGACTACCTGCTCAGTGACGGTAGGGAGATGCTGACTGATGCGCTGGGATATTGGGAGCAGCATCACCGTCCGAAGTTGCCAACGCGCTAAACGAAAAAGCCCCGCAATTGCGGGGCTTTTTGATGGCGGACTTGCCGTTTAGCTGTAGTAAGGGTCTTTCATCGGGCCGATGGAGCGGCTGCGCACCGGCTGCAAGGGTGTAGGCGCGATGGTGTGGGGATAATCCGGACCCCAGTTCACCGGATCACCTTTCATTTCCATGCGGGCGTTGTCGGTGTACCAGTCCACCAGGTCGCCGTCGCAACGCAACAGCCATACGGTGCCGTCGTCGCCCGCGGTGAAATCACCGTGGCGCACCAGAGCCGGGCGGAAAAAGTAGGTGCCGGGCCACATCTCGCCGAAGTTGAAGTGGAAGCTGCCTTCCAGGCAATAGGCTTCCTCGAACACGGGGTGGTGAGCCAGTGGGTGCTCGCGCCAGCCTGGTTTGGCCTTGATCAGGCGGGTGTAGAAGCCGGTCTTTTCATCGCGGTAGAGCAGTTTGATGTATAGGCCGGGAACCGGGGTACCGCCGAGGTCGAAGCGCATCGGACTGCCGCTTTCCACGTCGATCCAGTCCATTTCCTTGCTGTGGGCGATCACCAGTTTCTGGTCTTCGCGCACGTAGTCCGCATCCTTGTCGGCGGGCTCGAAGTGCCAGTCGCCGTACTCGCGGAAGTAGAGGATTTCAGTGCCAGCTTTCGCTTTCAGTTCGGGTGCCAGAACACCTTTGGGTGTGCACCAGTAGCCGCCTTCACCCAGAACTTCCTCGCCGATCTGGACTTCGCCTTTAAGCACATACCATTCCGTCAGGGCGCGGTGGATGCCGGCGGGGCGGCTCCAGTCGGTATCAAAATGCACTTTGGCGGACACGGATCCGTCTTCCTCGTCGTAGCACAGGTTACGCTGCCGGGCAGTGCCCGTGCCGCCCACCAGTTCCGAGTTGTGGAAAATCAGGTCTTTTTCGTCAATGAGTTCTACGTGGGGTCGCATGGTGATTTCTCCCTCGGCGCGCCGGGTCTAATGTTTATTGAGTAGCCAGCATAGTCGCGGCCGATAATAAGCAAAAATATATTGTATGTATGGATTTCATAGATAAATATCTATGTGTTTGTGCGCTGATAAAACTCCAGCCAGGCACCCTCCGGTGCTTGTGTGCTAAGCATTTCCACCTGCCCGTAAGGCGGTAGCGCCAGCTCGGCACTTCTTTGTGCCCGGGCGCCACTGGCTGTCAGGCGTTCCGCCAGTGCCTCCAGGCCGTTATTGAGTGGGAAACGCAAAACCGCCACTCCAAGATTGGGCGGGTGAGCCTGCGCACTGAGGTCGCGCCCTTCCAGGCCATCGAAACTCAGCAGTTCAATGGAACCCTCACAAACCGCGTCCGGGTGAAGAATGTAAATTTCATGGCTGATCTGGTCGGCGAGGTTGTGCGGCAGTCCCAGCACATTCGGTCCGGCCTCAGGGAACGGGTGGTTTTGATGAAGGAATTCGCCAAAGCCCAGTGTGTCGCGATAAAACGCCAGTGCCTTGGCCATATCCTTGACCACTTGCGTGGAGTTGAAACAGTGGCTGAATTCTTTCAGATGCGGCCAGCCTTCCAGCGGTGGATCGAGGCGCTCAATCAGTGCCAGGCAGAGGCCGTCGGGGCCGCGCACCAGCCATTCACTCACCGTAAAGGGGCCAAAGGTCCAGGTCACAGGCTCTGTATTGGATTGCCAGCCGAGGGCTTCCAGTTGCGCCCGTTTCTGCGCCATATCGCGCACCCGGATGTTCAGGTCCAGGATGCCGCCGGTATCCCAGGTCTGGGTGTGTGGGCGAATCATGCGCTGCTCGACGCCACTGAATTCCATCAGGCGGATATAGCCACTGCTGTAGTCCGGGCAACCCAGCAGGCAAAACCGGGCACTGGCGGTGTCAGGCAGCTGCCAATGCTGGATCAGGGCCGCATCGCAGTGACTATCGGCCAATCTCTCCCAGCCGGCAATCTCTACGAAGAACTCGATGTAGGTATCGAGGTCGCTGACGATCACAACCGCTTCCTGCCAGCCTTGCAGGGTGGGTAGAGGGAGTGGATCAGCTGATGATTGCGTCATGATGGCAACATTTGATGGAGGTTCACTGTCAGGTTGAGAATTGCGTCAGGGCTCTGAAGAGTAGAATTCCAGCCAGGCGCCTTCCGGGCTGCGGGTGCTGATCAGCGTTGTCTGTCCGTGGGGTGGCAGACTAATACTGTTGTGCCGCTGGTAGGGAATATTCCCCGCATCCAGTCTCGCCGTGAGTGCGTCCAGCCCGGACGCCACCGGGAAGCGCAGCATTACCAGGCCAAGATTGGGCGGCCTGGCGAGTTCGTCCACGCGTCGGCCTTCAAGACCCTCGAAAGCCAGTAGTTCTACTGAACCCTCATTCACGCCAAGTGGATGCAGGATGATGACTTCGCGCACTATCTCTGTGGTCAGGTTGTGGGGCAGGCCCAGCACGTTGGGGCCTGCCTTTTTGCTGGCGCCGCGGTGGTAGAGGTATTGCTCCATGCCGAGAATATCGCGGTAGAAGGCCAGTGCCGCAGGCATGTCCCGCACGATCTGCGTACTGTTGAAGCTGCGGCTCATTTCGCGCAGTGCCGGCCAGCCTTCCAGCTCAGGGGCAATGCGTTCGATCAGGGCGAAAGTCAGCCCGTCAGGACCGCGCACAATCCATTCCTTAACCACAAATGGGCCGAAGGCGAACTGCACCGGTTCACTGACAGCCTGCCAGCCCAGTGCGTCCAGTTGCTCGCGTTTGTGGTCCATATTTTTGACCCGCAGGTTGAGGTCGAAGATGCCGCCGCTATCCCAGGACTGGGTATGCGCGCGAATCATTCGCTGGGGCACGCCGTCGAACTGCATCAGGCGAATATGGCCACTGTTGGTGCCCGGGTTGCCGAGCAATACGTAGCGAGCACTGGCACCATCGGGCAGCTGCCAGTGGGACAGCAGGGCGGGGTCGGTGGCGCCGGCACTAATGACTTCCCATCCGGCGATGTCTTCGAAGAAAGCTGTGTAAGCCTCAATGTCACTGACATTGACGACGGCTTCCTGCCAGCCTCGTTTGAGTGGGCCTGCAGCCATTGCCGGCGTCGCCAGCAGGCATGCGAGTAACGCCACCAGTCCGTATCGGCGCAAGGGGTGAAGCGAGGCAGTCATCAGCGTGCCTCCCGCGTTTCGAACAGCTCTATCGTGAAACCGTTGGGTGCCCTTACGCTGGCCGCCTTGACGGCACCCATAGTACTGCTTTGGTAATCCACGGGCGGGTGAATCACTGCAGCGCCGTGGTCACTTGCCCGCTTTAGAACTTCATCCAGGCTTTTCACCGGAAAGCTCCACAGGCCGATGCCGCGGTGAGGAATGCGTGGTGCCACGCCAGGGTCGATGGCCTCCCGATTCTGGTAATCGACAAACAGCAGGTGCCCGCTGGTCGCGCCTGGCGAGTACACGATCGAGAAGCGAAAAATGGTGCCATCGGGAACGTTTAACGCGCCTTCCGTGCCGGCACTTTCCCAGATGCGATCCGAGCGCAGTTCCAGGCCCAGCACGTCGGTAAGAAAGGCGAGCATGGAATCCGAGTCTTCCACCACCATCGCGGAATAGGCCGGGCCGCCCAGGCCGTGAGCGTCGACGGGTCCGAGTTGCGACATGCCGTCGCCTCGATAAATGCCAACGCCGTGTACGAAATCCGGTCCATTGAAGATGGTTTCATGAATTGGGTAGCGGCTGCCGTCGGGGCGGGGCACGTCGTAAATCTCGATCTTGTTCAATGCGCCGAAGCCGAGCTGGCGCACTTTTTGATCCTGGGCAATCTGATTCAGGTTGGGAAAGCCCATGGAAAAAGGCCCCAGCTCCAGCGCGCTCCAGGAGGAGTGGATGGCTTGAGTCTGTTCTTGTATGACGAGAAGGCGAATCTGGATGACCTCTGGCAATTCCGGGCGGTACAGGCGGTAGGTTTGCCAGGAGACGTTTTCGGGTACGCCCCAGAGCGCCCTGCGCTCTGCGATTTCATCGGGTGTGTGTTTCAGCGGGCCCTCGACGCTCAGGCCCATGGCGTCGCGGTAAAACAGGAGAGACTCGCGCAGTGAGTTGGTGCTTACGGTCACCGTATGCAGAGGGCCGGTTAGCGCTTCATCGGACGTACTGAGCGGTGCCAGCGCGTCGGAGTTGGCAAGGAGCAGTGGTGCCTGGGCCAAGCACATAATCAGCGGCAGGAGGATAAGGTTTTTCATTAAAAAGGCTCGCGTGGTGATGGGCACTAGGTGCGGGGGTTGTTTTGCCAGGTGGCGCCGCCTATCCACTGACCTGCCGCAGCGCGGAAGTAGTGCAGGCTGACCTTCGCATACAGGCCACTGGTGTAGTACGGATCTGCCCGCAGTAACTGTTCAGCTTCCGCGCGAGACTCGGTGAGATAGATGAAGCAGCTGGCGGTGTACTCTTCGCCCGATTCGGTGGACATTGGGCCCGCTACGGCCACTTTGTCCATGATGCTTTCGATATAACTCAGGTGCTCACGAAGGGCTGACTGGCGTTGCGAGGCGTGATCCGGGTGGTCCTGGCACTGGGCGAGAAATGGCATAGTGATCTGGGTTGGCGGTTGTTGTTATATGACATATTAGTATATGAGATATTAGTATAACAATATAACAAAAGCCATGTTGCCGACTGCCGTCGCCTCGGCAGTCTGGCAAGGTGCGAGCGGTGGCCCGCTCGCACTATCAAAATGACTGGCTTAGCGGGGTCTCGGACGCGAGCCGCAGATAGCGGTTCGCTGGCTCTCAAGCAGGCTTGAGAGCTTGCTTCGTGCGACGCCCGTTACCCAATCCGGGGGGGAGTCACTGCCATCCGAACGCTGCACAGCGCGACGCAATAGTGGACACACGCGGTGGTTCCGACCCTTGGCTTGCTCTTCAAGCGCCCGTTGGAGCAGGTCTCGATAGTATCCTTCCATCGTACCCCGCTCAGGGCGACTCGCCCCTTTGCGCTTCCGCGGTGTGCCCTCGAGGGTGCCATTACGCAGTGCGTCCTCGAAGTAAGCGAGCACGTCAGACAAATTACTTTCCAGCTCCAGCCCAACAATCACCGGGTCGTGATCGGATGAGCGGAAGGGGTCGGGCGCGTAGTAGCTCGCAGGATTGAAGTCGGTGTTGTAATCCAGCGCATCGGGCTCATCGGCGTTGATATGCCATTCGGTCACGCCGGTGACCTGATCGGCCAGCGGCAGGTTGGCCAGTGCGTGATCGAGGTAGCCAAACTGGCCGCTGAACACGTAGGAGTAGGCGCCAGCGCCCTGGTGATCCGCGATCAGGTTGCGGAAGTCATCGTCGTTGCCGAGGGTATCGTCGGCACCGGCGAGAATGGTGTTGATCGGGTCTTCCAGGGTGTAGGCATTGAGGTCGCCGATGATGAGTTGGTCAACGTCACCCGAGCCCGTCGGGTCGCTGGCCAGCCAGTCCACCTGGGCCGCTGCGGCGTGTTGGCGGGTCCGGTTGCAGTTGCCCTGTCCGTCACCCGCGTCTGGGTCGCCCAGGCTGTTGCAGTCCGAGCCTTTGGATTTCAGGTGGTTGACCGCCACGGTAAAGCGGGCAGCGGTGGCCAGTTCGGAGAAGGTCTGGGCCAGCACCGGTCGGTTTTTGTCGTCAACGAAACGAGTATCCACGCTGCCGTCGAGTGTAGCGAAGGGGCCGCTGGGGGCGACGGTGGCAGGTTTGTAGATGAGCGCTACCTTGATGGCGTCGCCGCCGATGGTGCCGGTATCCACGTAGGCATAGGCGCCTGCGCCAACGGAATCATTCAGGCCCTGAACAAGGTCCTGCAGGGACGCGCTGGCGTTGTTTTCGATTTCGATCAGGCCGACGATGTCAGCGTCCATGGCCGCCAGCGCCGCGATGATCTTGGTGCGCTGCCGCTGGAATTCCTCGTCACTGTCAGCGCCGCGGCACTCCATGTTGGCAGCCGGGCCGCAGATGTCAGCTCCGTTGTCGATGGTGTTGAAGTAGTTCAGCACATTGAATGAAGCGACTTTCAGGCGCCCTCCCACCGGGTCCGGCTGTGCGCTGCGCGAGGACATCATCACATGGCTCGCTGGCGCTGTGGGCTGGATGCGGTACAGGCCGAAGCTGTAGTTCACCACGCCCTGAATGTCGGTGACAATGTCGCCACCGCGGAAGCTGTTGGTGGGCGAGAAGGCCAGTCCGTTGGGGTGGCGCAGGAAGGCGGGGTTTTGCGAGGTCAGACCGTCGTCCAGTGTGATGCGTCGCAGCTCATTTTCCTGTTGCCGGGCGGCAGCATCGGTGCCGGGAGTGACGACAGCAGTGGGCTGGTAGGGACGGTCGTCGCCGGCCAGTGGCAAGGCCAGCACCATCTCGCCGTAGCGGTCGTAGTTGTAGTATTCCGCGATGCGCAGTTGTTGCTGGAAGTGTACGGCCATGCCCTCGTAGGCTTCGAGGTCACCGGTGTCTGCCAGTGGGAAAGTAGGTTGGGCCGGGGTTACGGAGAGCCCCTGGTCACATACTTGCACGGAGCTCACGCCGGTCAACTCGGTGAGGCCGTGGAACTCATCGACCATGCCGGTCACACGGACCAGATCGCCGGGGGCAACATCCACACCGAAACTGCCGTCGTAGACGAAGATACCTTCAGACGTGGCGGGGTCGGCATCCACCTGCCCATCTTCCTCCTGCAGGAAAAAGCCTTCCAGCGAGCCAGAGCCGTTCTGGAAGTCGCCGACTACAATCGCTTCGATGGTCTGGCTGCTGCCGTTCAGGGGGCTGTCAAAGCCGCTGCCCTGAATGTCGTGGATCAAGGTAGCTGGATCGAAACAGGCACTGGGCGGCTCAGCTACCGGTGCCGCGCAACCTTCAGCGGGAATTGCCTGCCCGTCGTTCAGCGATCCAGGGCTGGCAACCAATGGGCCCACCCAGGTACAGCCTGTTGCACCAGCACGTTGCAGGGACACACCGAGGGGTTCGCTACTGGATTCGGCTACACCGACATCGTCACTGGTCATTCCGTCAGCGTTCCCGCCCACGGCCTGGAAGCTGCCCTCGTAGCTCAGGAATTCCCAGACGTTGCCGCCTGGATCGACCAGAGCCAGCCCGTCCGGACTACCATTCTGGATGCCGGCCTGGGCAAACGATAGTGTGCCGAATCCCGCACCTTCGTCAGCAACCGTGCCCGACAGGGAAATACTGCCGTAAGGTGCACCGCCATTGCCGTTGTAGAGCTCGACCTGCCAGCCGTCCAGTTTGGCGCCGGCAATGGCGGCAATCTCGACAAATTCGCCGCTGTCGGAGCCGGCGTTGTCGTAGTGGAACTCATTGATAAACACTTGCCCGGCCGTGGGGATAACCGGCTCTGGCTCGGGTTCCGGCTCTGGGCACTCGCCGCCGAATTCCTGCCCGCTATTTACTGCGCTGAAACTTTCCGCTGCTGGCGCTACCCAGCTGAAGTGCGGCGCCTCGCTACCGCTGCCGATTAGCTGCAGTGATTCACCAACAGGGGTGGAACTGCTTTCCTCGACCCCGATGTCAGTGCTGGTGAGGCCCGCTGCAATGCCGCCCACTGCCGTGAAACTGCCTTCATAACTCAGGAACTGCTGTACGTTGCCCGAGCTGTCGGCCAGCACCAGCCCGTCGGGTGCGCCGTTCTGGATCCCGGCGAAGGCAAAGGTGAGCGTGCCGAAGCCGTTGCACTGATCGGGCAGGGTGCCATTGAGGGTGATCGAGCCATATTCATCCAGCACGCTGGAGGAACCGTTGTAAAACACCAGCGACCATCCCGTAAGATCGGTGCCGGCAGGTCCGGCGATCTCTACCGCCTCGCCGGTATCGGAACCGCTGTTGTCGTAGTGGAGTTCGTTGACGAAAACCGTCTGGGCGCAAGCCAGGCTACTTAGAGCCGGCAGCAGTACCGATGTCAGGCAAAGCATAGAAGTTCGCATGGAGGGGCCTCGATGAGGTGGCAGGTTGGAGAAACCACATCACGTTACGGCCTGATTATTCCGTTGGGGTTATGAAGAGATGGCGATTTGATGGCAAAGCTGTGTCAGGTCAAAGACGCATTGGTGGAAAAGCAAATTGGCACCCCTAAGGGGGTGCCGGATTTGGGTCAGGCCATTGCACCACCAGCGCTCGCCAGCAAGATCACCAGGCCCCAGTTGATCAGGGCAATGGCGACGGCGGCGATCAGGGCGCCGACAAAACCGTTCACCGTGAGCCCCTTGAGCAGGGCACCGCAACCCAGAATCACCAGTGCAGCGATGACCAGGTTGATGACAATGCCGATGATTCCTCCCGCGTCACCAACAAAACTCTGTGCCAGATTGGTGAGAATGCCGATCAATAGCCCGGCCAGCATTGCCCAGCCGAAATTGGCCACACTCAGGCCGAGGTTGAGCATGCTGACAATCCACAATACAAAGCCGGAGATCAGCGCGGCGATAAGAATACCGACAATGAGTCCAAGTACACCTTCCATACTTAACTACTCCCGTTGTGTTTCCGGTGTATCCAGTGTGGTTCGGGTAAGTGGATTTGGCAAATTCACCGGCCTGGTGGCATAAATCAAAAACTGTCGCGCGACTCAGGATCCGAAGTATTTTCTTACTCGACCCTTTTCACGGGCCACCTTGGAACCCATCAGGTTTTCCCACAGTTTAATGCCGGCATATTGTTCAACCTTGGTGGTGGGTACTTGAAAGGTCGGGATGGCCTCGTCGGTATCGGCATTGGGGAAAATGAAAGACCACATTCTCAAGCTGCCGGTTCGTGTTTCCGCCAACACTGATTTGAAATAGGCGTTGGGCACCGGAATGCTGACGCCATTGTCTGCGTCGTCTTCGCCGATGCACTGAACCGGTTGGTCGAAGTAAAACACCGGTCCGCAAATCACATAGGTTTCCAGTATTTCCCGGGTGGCATTGAGCCTGCGAATATCGTGCTCCAGTTGCGCCCACACGCCCCGGTTAAAACCGGGCGCCTGCGGTGACATATTCGACAGCAGAAAGGTCTCGCTGTTTTGTAGCTCGCTTTCCTGTTGGTTGGCGCTGGCCACCAGGTGGCCGCGGTGGAAGTTGGAGTGCTCGTAGTCCACCAGATCGGGGCGGAAATTTTCCGGCAGGCGGTAGTCTGGTCGGAAGTTGTCCATGCGAGTCACGTCGGGGTTCTCGGGGTTTACAATTTCCAGCGCCCACTTGGCCTGCCGGAAATAGTAGGAGTAACCGAGAATGTAATGCCGGTTGAACAACACATGGTCCGCTGCGGGGACGCCATAACGCACCTCCCGGCGCGCTGTGTGGATTGGCTCCATGGAGGGGCACCTTCAGTGACACGCTTACTGTGTCTATAGGTGTTAATGGCCTTCCCGTCAAAACTGCCGCGTAGAGTCGAGCGGGCAGTTGGTGTTGGCTAGCGGGGCATGTTGCTACTTGGCCGTCGGCTTTGGGTAATGCGAAAACGCTGCGCTACAAAACCCAATTCGGTCAACGAGGCATTGCCCGCCGCATTCAGGCCCGTGACGTGGAAATCACTGTAGGCCGCAGCAAAATTCAGCGGCATTGGCCCGGTGAGGTTGATAGTGAGTTGTGCCCCGGCGTTGGCGTAGGCCTGTTCTGCTTGCTCAATAAATGCTTCATCGCTGGAATAAAGAAAGGCCGTGAGGCCACCCACTTCGCGCACATCCCGCGTTGCCTGGGATAGCGCGTCCTGTGCATCTTCACATTCGATGACGAAGGATACCGGCCCGAAGCGCTCACCGAGGTAGAGATCACGTTGTGAAGTGTTCACGCTCAGCATCAGGGGTGTCCGCGTGCGCGCGTCTGGGTAGTCGGGGTGCTCGTAGGACTCGCTGGGCAGGAGAACATCGGCCTGCGCGGCCAGTTGGTCCAGCAGCTGTTCAGTGTCCGGCGACTGAATGGTGGCGAGTATCATTGCTGCCTTTCTGGGGTTGGAGGCGATGGCATAGACGGCGTCAGCCAGTCGTTGCCGCACCTCACCCGCGGGCACCCACCGATCACCCTCGCGCACGCCCTGTCTGGGCAGATAAATATTCTGGGGGCTGGTGCACATCTGCGCGGAAAACATGCACAGCGTTGTGGCCAGGGAACGGATCACCGCGTCCAGGTCTTCGCAGGAGTCCAGTACCACCGTATTTACGCCGGCAGTCTCGGTAAAGCACAACGCGGGATGGGCGTTTTGTTCCACCCAACTGCCGAACTGTGCACTGCCAGTGAAGTCGATGATCGCGGTTTTGGGGTGATTGACCAGAACTTTGCCCAGCGGCTCGTCGCGCGTATCCAGTTGGAGCGTGACCAGATCCGGGCTTTGGCCATGTGCTGCCAGCACGTCGCGGAAGCACCGAACGGTTAATGCCATCGGCAACACAGAGCCGGGGTGGGGCTTCACAATAACCGGATTGCCTGTGGCCAGGCTGGCCATCATCGAGGGCCAGGCATTCCAGGTGGGGAAACTGGCGCAGGCGAAGCACACGGCAGTCCCGCGGGGCACCAGCCGGTAGGTTTTGCCCAGCGAGATGGTGGCCTTGCCGAACTGACGCTCCCAGTGCGCGGTGTTGGGTGTAAAGCGCATCGCCTCGTAGGCATAGACCAGCGCTTCAATGGCCCGGTCCAGAGCGTTCACGCCGCTACCGGTGAAACTCATGTTCGGACTTTGCCCCGCGGTGTGCATCACGGCGCGGGCGATGAGGAAGACCTGTTTCTCCAGCGCGTCGATGACGTCCATCAGTATTGCAACGCGTAGCTCGGGCGTGAGCGCTGCCCAGGCGGGCAGGGCGCGCTCGGCGGCATCGAACAGTACATCCGGATTGCAGCGCGGATAGGTGATGCCCAATGGCTTGCCGGTGTAGGGCGAGATTTCATCGCCTACCGTGTCCACGATGCCCGGTAGTTCCAGCTCAAAAGCTTTGTTCAACTGCCCGGCAAAGGTTTCGTCCGCGGCCTTCCCGAGAGCTTCGCTGTTTTCCACCAGCGCTGGAGCCTCGGGGAAGGGTGACCAGTGGAACCGCTCCCTGCAGGCTTTTCGTGCCGCATCGAAGCGTGCCTTGTGCTTTGCGATCAAGTCCATCAGCCAGCTACCCTTTTCCAGCATAAGCGGTGGTGCCTGGTGCCATTGGGTGTGTCCTCGTCGGCAGAGAGCGTCAGATTTTCTTCCCCGCTGGGGCCGCCCCCGAAAGTCATGTGGCGACGTTGTTCAGTGCCCACGAAATTGGGGTTGAGCGATAGCTCCACTGTGTGTACGACGTCACCACCCTCAATGCGAAAGGCGCCACCGTAGGAAAAGTAACTGTCGAAGGCGGCGAACTTTTCTGCTGAAGGCGCCTTTGACGGCACGGGGCTGGACAGTCTGGCGCGATCGTGGCGCGCGATAGCGGCGCTCATCTGGCCGTCGGGCGTGTAGAGGATGCGACCAAGCGGATTCTCGCCGAAGGGGTGACTGGTCTGGTCGCCCAGACTAATCGTCCACGACACCAGTTCCCAACTCCCGAGTATGCGGTGATCGATGATGTTCAAGGCAGTTGCTCTCTATTCAGGCTGTTTCAGGAAGCAGTGTCACAAACTTTTTGTGCAACATCTACAGACCCGTGCGAGCTGCCACGTTAATGATCCGCGGATCGGTCAGAAAAAAGCCGCCAATCCTTCGGTGAGGGAAATGCCAATAAAGGTGGCAATGGCGTAACCCAGTAAGCCAACTAGCATGCCCGGTGAAACCAGTTCCCGCCAGCCGCGGCTGGCGGCCAGAGCGGCAGCGGGGGCCGGGCCGAGAATGCAGGCGTTGGAAGCTATCATCACATCGGCCAGGTCCAGACGCAGCAGTCGGCCGAATACCATCAGCAGGGCAAGGTGTACCGCCACAACAATGCCGATGAACCAGAGCATAGGCAGAGCAGTCTGGATCACCAGGGGAATATCGGCAGCGGCGCCAATGGCGGCGAAGAAGATATACATGAACAGGGTGCCCAACTCGAAATCGTACTGCACATGTTGCACCAGGCGGCTGCCGACGTTGGCTACCAGCAGGGCCAGGCCCGTGAGCACCAGAATGAACAGGCTGCCAATGTCCAGCCAAGCCGCTACGCCGTTGGCCAGCGCGCAGAGCACCAGACTCAGTGCCAGGCCATAGCTGATGCGCGACAAACTGAGTGCTTCGGCCGTGTCGTTATGCGTAGCGTCAATCTCGGCCGAATCCTGTTCTCTTTGCAGATAGCGGGACGGCATTGCGCGATTGACCCAGGATATTGCCGGTAGGCTCATCAGCGCCATGAGAAAGAACACCGCGCCTACCGCATCGGCAGACATGGCGGCCGCGAACAGGGAGCTGTCATCCAGACCCACCGCCTGGGCCGTGGCGACAAAGTTGAGCGAACCACCGATGTAGCTCGCAACCAGCGTACCGGCAATCTTCGATCCGGCCTCACCGAGATCCATTGCCACAAAGCCCACCACACCACCGGCCACCGTCGCGAACACAGCTAACAGGAATGCCGCCAGCAGCGGACCACCATCGCGGAACACGCGGCGGATATCCGCGCGCAACATCAGCAGGGGAATCGCCAGGGGCACGAGGAAACCCCCGATGGCATCGTAGAGCGGACTGCTGTGGGGAATGACGCCAACGTTAGCCAGCGCCATGCTCAGAAACAGGACAATTAACGGCCCGCCGAATTTCTGCCCCAGGGGCTGGCGTTCGGCCCAGAAACTGAAGGCGACACAGCTCAGTAGCAGTGCCGCCAGCGCGAATGTCTGGGATTCTCCAATCACGCGAAGTAGTTAAAGCCGATCAGGTTCCAGGTGCTGTAGAACCACAGCCCCAGCAGTGCCAGCAGGGACACCAGCGTGTGCCGCAGTCGGGGCCAGACACCGGTGAACAGTGCGTCACGCCACACCTGCCAGCTCAGGAAGGCATGGTACAAGGTGACCGGGATCAGCAGTAACGGCAGTACCAGTGACACCTTGAGCAAAGTCGGGAGCTTGTAGAACAGTGACTCCAGTCCACCGCTCACACTCACACCGATAAGCAGCAGGAAGAATAGCGTGCCGCCAGCGAAGGCCAGCGACACCAGTTCAGCGCGCTTCTCCGCTGCGGGTGCCGAACAAATTTGTCGGCGTTGGTAGAGTTGACGCAGCACGATCAGCAAGGGCACCAGTGTGAGCAGGCCGATGACCAGCAAGGTGAAATCGGCCGTTTGATAGAAGGGCACGCGGTAGAACTGGAACACGCCAAGGCCATCCATAACGAAGCCTTCAGCGGTGCCGTCTTCTGCCAGTTGGAAGGCGATACGCTCACTGCCGTAAATGGCGCGGAACAATCCGGGCTCTTCTTCGATGTAGCGCTTGTCGCCGATCAGCAGGGTGTCGTCTGGCATCGGTATCACTTTCATGCCGCCCAGGGGCGACATGATGGCTTCGATTTTGGTGAAACTCGCACGCGAGCTGTTGTATACCCCAGCGTACTTGTGAGCCCGCTCGGCAAAGTCTTCGGGGGGCTCAAGTTGCGGTGTTTCGGTGGGGAAAAATTCGTCGTAGAAGGCTTTCACGAAGTGCTGGTGAACCGCGCCGCCGTTAGGTCCACTGAAGGATGAGAACAACATGAAATTCTCTGACTTCGACAAACCAAAGTGGGAGTTGAAGCGGGTGGTGGCACCGTCGTGTCCGAAATTGTCAAACCCTTCCGGGCCGTACTCACGTTTGAGGAAACCCAGGCCCAGGCCGCGCACGCGCTCGTCGTGCACAAAACCTTCGTCCAGCATCTGCTGCAGGGTCTCCGGCTTGAGAATACGTTTGCCATCGTAGGCGCCGTCATTCAACAGGGCGCGGGCAAACAACACCATGTCACTGGCACTGACAGCAGCAGCCCCGGCGGGGCCGAAGTTGGCCACGATTTCGTACGGCGTTTCCACGAACTTGCCCGCCTCAATCAGGTAGGCCTTGGCCATGAAAGGTTCAAACTCGGCGGGCAGGGGTTCCTTGAAGGTGGAGTGCGACATACCCAGTACATCGAAGATATGGTTTTCGATGTAGTCATTGAATGATTCACCGCTCACGTTCGCCACGATGAGCCCGGCCAACGCCGTGGCCCAGTTGGAGTAAGCCACTCGCACACCGGGTTCGATCACGCGCTGCGGCTGGTAGTAGGCCAGGGACTCTGCCAGCGGTTTGATGCGGGCAGGATCATCGATAATCAGGTAACCAACGGCCCCGTCTTCAAAGCCCGCAGTGTGAGTGAGAATGTGGCGCAAGGTTACCGGCTTTCCGGGCCAGCTATCTTCAACCTGGAAGGTCTTGAGGTAGGTGTTTACATCCGTGTCGAGATCGAGGCGGCCCTGCTCGACCTGTTGCATTACAGCGATCCAGGTGAACAGTTTGGAGATGGAGCCTGGCCGTACCATGGAGCTTTCGCCATCGAGCGGGATGCGTTTTTCCACGTCGATATAGCCGTAGCCTTTTTCGAGTATGACCTTGCCGTCTTTCATCATGGCAACAACACCCGACGGACTGTTGTGCGCTTCCATGGCGGGTTCCACCGCGCCATCGACGAAGGCTTCAACAACGTCCGGGTTGCTGACATCGGGGATCGTTACGGCGAATGCGCTTGCACATGCCAGTGCGCTGCTGGCAGCGATGGCCAGTTGTTTGATTGC
Source organism: Gammaproteobacteria bacterium (assembly GCA_030427085.1). Classification (GTDB taxonomy): domain Bacteria; phylum Pseudomonadota; class Gammaproteobacteria; order Pseudomonadales; family Halieaceae; genus JAUHXH01. The sequence goes on from JAUHXH010000002.1 coordinate 149,200, forward strand.
GGGTACTAAACGTTTACTTGTTCTCATTGTTGCGATCCCTGTTTTTACGCTGTCCAGATTTCACCCAGCACCCGGGTAAAGTTGCCACCCAGCACACCGCGAATGTCGTCGTCGGAGTACTTCCGCCGAATCAGTCCTTCCACCAGGTCGTAGGTGCGACGCGGATGATCGAAGCCATCCACGTCGAGTTTTTCCCTGAAGGCGTAACTGGCGGAGTAACCGGATTTGAGTGCCGTCTGGGCATCGGCTGGCATGTCGTCGTAGCCGTGCATGTCCTGATCAGAGCCTATGCCGACGTGTTCAATGCCCACCATGTCGGCGATATAGCTGATGTGGTCGATATAACTTTCGATGTTGGTCGGCTCTTTGTCGCTGACGAACTGCCGAACGGCGGTAATGCCCATCACGCTGCCGGCTTTGGCCATAGCGCGAATCGCATCGTCGGACTTACAACGCACGTGACCGCCCGCCAGTGCACGCACATTGGAGTGGGTGATCAACACCGGTTTTTGCGACAGTTCAAACGCATCCAGCGTGGTTTGGTCGCCGCAATGGGAGACATCGATTGCCATGCCCACCTCATTCATGCGCTCAATCACAGACGCGCCCAGAGAGCTCACGCCACCATCGATGCGATCGGTTGAACCACTGCCCAACAGGTTCTGACGGTTGTACGTCAATTGACTGACACGCTGGCCAAGCTGGTAGTACACGTCTACGTCATCAGGGGTCTGGAAGTGATCCGAGTTCTGGATGCCGAGGATCATGCCGATGCTTTTGCCTTTTTGCAGGCGCTCCAGGTCGGCCAGAGTGTCGATGCGCAGGATCTGATCTGGCCGCTCGGCGGTCAGTGCGTTCATGCGTGCGATGAAGCCCATGGCGGCGTCCCCGCCCAGTCCGACTGCGGGGTGGAACACGTCCACGCCGCTGTTGAGAACCAGCGCAAGATGTTCGTCGCTCACCGCGAAGCCATCTTCGCGCTTGGGTTGCGGCGCCATCATGGCCTGGACCATAAGGCCGTAGTCGTAGGGCGCAGACAGCATGTCAAACACGCGGGTGGATGCCACCAGATCCACCGCACGACGGCTGTAGCGCTGCTCACTGGCTGCGAAAACCTGATAGCTGCCGAGATTGATCATGGGTGCAGCGATCGTTGCGCTGCCGAGCCCCTTGAGAAAGCGTCGGCGATTCCATTCCTGTGTTTTTGTTCTGCCCATCATTGCTCCCGTTGTATTTGCACTAATGACGGTTCAACCCCACAGCGCCGGATTGGGTGGGGTGACGATGCCGCCATCGCCATAGTCGAGGCCGTTGTCCACGTCATGGCTCAGGAACAGGGCGCCGTCGATGTCTACGAACTGACAGAACTGGCCAATGACGAAGGCTGGTGCCATGGAAAGCGAGGAACCCATCATGTTGCCGATCATCAGGGTCTTGCCGTCGCGCTGGGCCAGCTTCACCAGTTCCAGGCCCTGGGTCAGCCCGCCACATTTGTCGAGCTTGATGTTGATAACGTCGTAGTATTTGCTGATGCGATGGTAGTCTGCGCTGTGCAGGCATGATTCATCTGCACCCAGGGGGACCGGAGATTGGTAACCTTCCAGCGCCTCGTCGTCGCCGCGGCGCAGTGGTTGTTCGATCATGGCCACGCCGAGCTGCTGGGTGGCGGGCGCGTACTCGCGCAACTCCTCGATACTCCAGCCCTGGTTGACGTCGATAATCAGCGATGCATCGGGGCGTGCTTTGCGAATCGCTTCCAGTCGCTCGATGGGGGCATCGTCGCTCAGTTTGATTTTCAGGTTGGGATAGCGGCTGTACGCTTTGGCCTGTGCGGCCATTGCTTCCGGTGAGTCGATGCCGACAGTGCACACTGTGGTGAGTGGCTTGGGAGTCATGTCCAGCAGCTGCCAGATCGAAGTGCCGGCCCGCTTGGCTTCCAGATCCCACATGGCGCAATCCAGAGCGTTGAGGGCGCCGCCGGCGGGCAAGCGATTCTGCACTTCCTGTCGCGACAGGCCGCCTTCGACGGCGGCCGCTATTTCATCCAGTTGGGCTGCCATACTTTGTTGTGTTTCGTCGAAGTAGTAGATTCCCATGCCCTCGCCGCAGCCGCGTAGTTCACCGTCCTCAAGTGTGACGCGAACGGTATGGCACGCATCGAAGCTGTAGCCGGTAATCGTGAAGGGTTGCTTCATCGGAAAGCTGATGGATTCGATTTGCATCTTCACGATGTGGCCTCCTTGGCGGTGGTGGTAACGGTCATGGCTTGCAGTGAGTCAAGCAGCGCCTGCGGAATTTCTCGCAGCGGATCGAAACAGGGCAGGCCCAGTTCTGCTTCCAGTTCCTGTAAATAGTCGGGTATCTCGTCAGCGGCCAGCCGTGAGGTGTTCACACTGATTCCCACACAGCGAATGGTGGGGTTGGTGATGGCGCCAACCGCCACGGTGCGTTCGATCACTTCGGCAATGGGTGCCAGCGGAAAGTCCTCCCAGCCGGAGATGTGGGTACGACCCGCCTCGTGGCACACAACGAAAGCGTCGGGTTGCGACCCCAGCAACAGACCCGTGCTGACCGCGGCGTAACCGGGATGCGTCAGGCAGCCCTGGCCTTCCACAACGTCCCAGTGATCGGGGCTGTTGGCGGGAGACAGCAATTCCGCGGCGCCGGAGATGAAGTCAGCCACCACCGAGTCGATGGGCATGCCCTCGCCGGTGATCATGATCCCGGTCTGGCCGCTGGCACGGAAGCGGGCGTTGAAGCCGGCCTCACACATGGCGCGTTCCAGTGCCAGCGCAGTGTATTTTTTTCCAACGGCGCAGTCTGTGCCCACTGTTAACAGGCGCAGCCCGGAGCGTTTTTTACCGGTGGCAACGGGAATCCCTGCGGGGGGAACGCGCACGTCGACCAGTCGCGTGCCGGCCGCGCGAGCCGCCGCCGACAGCAGCGGGTGGCTGGCCAGCGTTGAATGCACGCCGGCCACGATCTCCAGGCCCGCTTCCACTGCCTGCAGAAGTGTGGGAAGCCAGCTGTCGGGAATGCCGCCGCCAATAGATGCCGTACCGATAATCAGCGAGCGCACACCTTGCTCGGCTGCCTCGGCAATAGACAGCGTGGGCAAGCCCAGATCGATGCCGTCGTCCACCAGGCTAAGTTGGCCCAGGCATTGCTCCGGCCGCCACTGGGCCAGGCCGGCACCTGTTTTGGCATAGGTCGGGTCTTTTACATCGCCCAGAAAAATCAGATAGGGCGGTGTCAGTTCGATGACTTTCATTGAATTGTGTTCTCCTGAGTGGCGGCCTCGCAATTACCCTGTTCAGCGTGTTGCGACGTGCCTCTCCTTACATATTTTCCAGACACCCACGGTCAGTAGCGGTACGACGAGTACCGCGATAAATACCAGGGTCAGTGCGCCGTAGCCGCGGGCAATCAGATCGATAATCCCGAAGTGGCTGGCGGCGAAGATCGACAGCAAGAGGAAGGCCAGCGCAATCGCCGGGCGAGCTGCCCGTGGCAGTTTTTTGCCGCTGTCCTCCAACCATCCATCGATACGTTCGTTCACGGCATGAAGTAGCGCAGTGCCGGTTTCGATAAAGGTGCCGAATACAACAATGTGAAACAGCACCGCGAGCCAGGGCTGGTCGAGGGCCGCCATCAACGCGCTGGCGGGCACCGCTGCCGCACCGATCTGTGGGTACAAAGCCATTAATGCGATGTAAAACGCGATCGCTGGTATTACCGCCACCAGGCCGGCAATCAATCCTGCGCCAATCGCCTGCCGGCGGCGGGTATGCAGCGCCACGGCAAACAGTACCGCCGGCAGCGTGGCCAGGTTGTAGCCCGAATACCGAACGCCACTGCTGAGCCAGTGTTCGCCGCCGTCTGCTTCACGGTAGGTGCTTGCGATGGTGTCACCAAATTGCTGGAAGGCGAGTACCAGCAACAGCAGGTAAACGCCGTACAGCAGGAAAGACCAGCCCGCGAGCACTCGCTTGATGTACTCGGAGCCGGCGAAGGTCAGCAGTGCAATGGTGGCAATCAATACCAGCGTGCCGGTAATGGCGGGCAGCCCGATGTTATCCGCAACGATTTCGCCGGCCGCGGAGCCGATCACCGACATGATCAGCAACAACAGCAGGCAGAAGGCGATCTCAAACACGAACCAGCCTCGCCCCAGCAGGGCGCGACTGAAGCGGCGGTAGTCGTAGGCCTGGAACACTCTGGCGAACTCAAAGCCCGCCGCCAGTACCAGGCTGAACATCGCGCCGGCAACCAGCAGGCCAATGATGCCGCCCACCGGTCCGCTGTCGAAAAAGAACTCGATCAGCTCACGGCCGGTGGCATAACCGCCACCGATCACCACCGACTGAAACACCAGCCCTGGCAGCAGGTAGTTACGGAACCAACTCACCCTTCCACGCCCTCGTATCTCCCGCTACCGCGTAAAACTCGCGTTAGAAATCGTAGCGCAGATTCACGCCGATGGTGCGCGGGCGCTCGAATACACCGGTGGAGTTGTACAGGCCGGGGCCGGCGATCTGGTCGGTACGGCTGTTCAGTGCACGCTCGTCAAACAGGTTGGTGGCGTAAAGGCCCAGCGTGTAGTTTTCGTAGTTTGCACTGAGATTGACGTCGGTCAGGGCGCGGCTATCCACCGTCACCGCTTCATTGGTGGTGGACTCGCTGTAGGCAGACTCAAACTCGCCGGTGTAACGCACACCACCGGAGAACACGCCCTGCCAGCTACTGAACAAGGGGAAGTTGTAGTTCCAGCGCAGCGATGCGGTCCATTCCGGCAGGTTGGGAACCTGCTCCCCGCTAACCCCGCCCAGGCCGGGTTCGTCGGAATTGAGCGTGCTGTCAGCGTAGGCGATATTGGCCAGGAAAGTCAGGTTGTCGGTAGGATTCAGCGACAGCTCGCCTTCCAGGCCGTAGGCGCTCAGGCCATCTTCGGCATTGGCGCCGGTGTTGACGCCGTTAGCAAAAATAGTGGTCTGGAAGTTATCCCAGTCCAGCATCCACACCGCCAGGTCGTACTGAAACAGTCCATCGGTACTGCGACCCTTGGCGCCCAGTTCATAGCTCCACACTTCATCGGCTGCAATCAGGGGATCGGCGAGGTTTTCACCGGTGATTGGATCCAGCAGGGGCAGGTTGGTCATGGCGGGGCGATAGCCGCTGGCAATCCTGCCGTAGAGGGACAAGGTGTCGGATGGGCGGTAGCTGGCTGCGAGCAGGTAGGTGTCGACGGTGTCTTCGATGACATCCCCGTTGAATTCGCTGTCACCGGCCAGAATACCCGCGGTGTTGAACTGCAGGGTCACTTCCGAGCTGCTGACGCGCACGCCGGCAGTGACATCGAAGTCAGGAGTGAAGTAGTAAGTGATGTCACCGAATCCGGCGAATTCCTCGTAGTCTGAGGGCAGATTTGCCCGGAGCACTTCGAATGGCGGTTCCGGTGTCACCGAAACCAGCTGGTTGTTGAAGGTTTCTTCTTCGGTGTAGTACAGGCCAACGATCCATTCCAGCTTGTCGCTGGGTGAAGAGGTCAGTCGCAGTTCCTGAACACTTTTGTCGGAGCCCTGCTCAAGGTCTGCCAGCACCGAAGTGGTGGTACCGGGTGGCTGCCCTGCTACCTGGTCCAACAGGCCACCGATGGCCGCGGTGAGATCGGATTGCTGTGCGTAGCTCATTTCCACGTTGCTGGTGTTGAAGGTTAGCGTGGCCGAGTCGAAGGCGTATTCTACGGTACCGGAAATGATTTCGTATTCGACTTGCTCAGTGCCGGGTTGGGAGATGGTAGTGAAGTCACCCCACATGGCTTTATCGCTGTCGATACCGGCCAGCTGTACGGTAGAGCCGATGACGTAGTTCGCTTCCTGTTTTACGTACTTGAAGCGCAGATCCAGCCGATCGGTGGGGCGGTAGAGCACATCGAGTGAGGCGCCTTCGTTATCTGCCTGGTCCACGTCTTCGTCAATGACCTCACCGGTGGCGGCGTTCACGTAGTCCACGTAACCGGCACGGTCCTGGCGGAAGCCCGACAGGGTGACGCCCAGCGTGTCTTTGATAATGGGCACGCTAAGCGTGCCACTCAGGGTGTTGCCGGCATCACCGTTCTCGATGGTATTGGCATCCACGCTGACATTGCCGCGTACTTCTTCAAGGGCGGGATCTTTGGAGATGTAGCGCATCATGCCGCCGACCGAGGTGGCGCCGTAGAGCGTACCCTGGGGGCCCTTGATCACTTCGATACGCTCGACGTCCATCAGCAGGCCGTCCAGGAAAGTGCCGCCGCCGGCAAAGTTGGTATTGGTGGACAGCGGCGTATCGTCCAGATAGACCCCGAATACGGGAATCGCCAGGGTCTGGGGTACACCGCGTGCGGCCACGGTGCCTCGGCCAATTGAGCCGGAGTCGTCAAAGGTCACACCCGGTGTATAGGCGAAGATGTCAGACACCTGTTGCAAGCCCTGGAATTTGAAGCTGTCTGGCGACACCGCGACTACCGCTGCGGGCACGTCCTGCAGTTTTTGCTCCCGACGGCTGGCGGTTACCAGCACTTCTTCCAGAGCGGCTTCTTCCGAAGTGGCGGAAGACTGCGCCATCGCTGACAGTGACAAACTCGCGGCCGAGACGGCGGCGCCCAGAATCGAGTACTTCAAAATACCTGCTTTCATGTGATCCCCCTGGAAGCTGAACGGTTCTGGCGGTCGGCTCCACGGGTGGGGCACGCCGTCAGGTCATTGGTCTGAGGCTCGTTATATCACGCTAATTACATAAATAAAACAGCCATAAAATGTTTATAAATAAAATATGACTGCCATAATGGTGCCTTGAACCGATTAAGCGGTGACAGGAGCCCCTGGGGGCAGGGCGTGTCACAATGGGCGCGACAGCGCGGGCCATGCGCGAAAACCAAGGGAATAAGAAGCTGGCATGAGCAAGAACCAATCAAAACCGCTGGATGCGGACGCAGCCTACGATGCCATCATGGATGCCATCGTCACTCAGGACCTGGCGCCCAGCCAGAAGGTGTCAGAGAACATTCTCAGCGACCGTTTCCAGATCAGTCGCAGCGTTGCCCGCAACCTGATGGAGCGACTCGTCGCCCAGCATTTCCTGGTGTCGGTATCCCCCAGGGTAACGCTGGTGGCGCCGCTGACCGCGTTGGAGATCAAGCAGAACTTCGCCCTGCGCAAAATATTGTTGCCCAACATCTGCGCGCAGACCGCCGCGTATCTGGACTTTGAGGACCTGCACCGCCGCAATGATGAAATCCAGCAACTGCACCCCATCGACAGTGACGACAAGGCGCTGAGAATTCTCAAGCTCAACAAAGACATCAACATGGCGATCTGTTCGAAAACCGGCTACCCGCTGATGGTGGACTGGGCCCGGCAACTGGAGGACACCGCCATGCGCATCTACTGGCTGTATATCAAGGCGAAGAACGCTTCGCCCTACTCAAGCACCCAGCAGGCGGCAATCTTTGATTTCATGCGTGGTTTTGATCCCGCGCGCGTGCGTGAGGCGGTGCATGAATCGTTGAGCCAGACCGAAGACCGCATCCTCAACGCCATTTTTTCCAGCCAGCAGTTCTACACCCAGGACCTTAAAGTCTGACATCCGCCAAAGGGGGCGATCTCATACCATGACCCAGAGCCACTACCGTTCATCCGCTTCTCAACACCCGAAAACTCGCCTCTCGTTGCGGCACCGGCTACGCCCCCTGGCGCTGGGTGTTGGCTTGCTGGCAGGTAGCCTTCCCGCTCTGGCGGCCCCCGACACCGACACATTGCAGGCCGATATCGACCGCGCCATGGCCGCGTTCAATGTGCCGGGTATGACGGTAGCGGTAGTGCACCAGGGCAAGACCTGGTTTGCCGGTGGCAAGGGGCCGCTGGAAACGGGGAGCAAGGAAGTAGTAGATGCCGACACCCTGTTCCAGATCGCCTCCATCACCAAGGCCTTCACCGCCGCCGGGCTGGCGCTGCTGGTGGATGCGGGCAAAGTGGCCTGGGATGCGCCGGTGATCGACTACCTGCCAGACTTTCGCATGAACGACCCCTGGGTGACCCGGGAATTCACCGTGCGCGATTTGCTGACCCACCGCAGCGGCCTGCCGCTCGGGGCAGGTGATCTGCTGCTGGTTCCGGAAACCAATACCACCCGGGATGAAGTGGTGCGGGCCATGCGCCACCTGAAACCCAGTTCGAGTTTCCGTTCGGAGTTTGCCTACGACAACCTGCTATACATCGTTGCCGGCGAGGTGATTGCGGCCGTCTCGGGCCAGTCCTATGAGGACTTTATCGAGCAGGAATTGCTGGCACCGCTGGGTATGGAAGACTGCGTTGTCGGTCTCACGCGCATACCCGCCGGCGCCACACGTGCCACCCCTCACCTGCTGGTCGAGGACGAGTGGCAGGTCACATCATCGCTCGCCAATGAATTGATGGCGCCGACCGGTGGTGTGAATTGCAGCGCCAACGGCATGGCCCAGTGGATGCAGTTTTTGTTGGGCGAAGGAAAAACAGCGGACGGAACGCAGTTAATCAGCAGCGAGCAGATGGCGGAGTTGTTCAAGCCGGTCACGCTGACACAGTCGCGCGAGTACGTGATTGAAAATGCCGGCTCTTTCATCAGTGCCTATGCCCTGGGTTGGAATGCGTCCACCTTTTACGGCCAGCCGATCTACTCTCACGGTGGTGGCCTGTGGGGAATGACGAGTTATATCGCCCTGCTGCCCGAACAGGAACTGGGTGTGTTCGTGAGTAACAACCTGATGTCCGGCGCCCCGCTTGCCGTGGTGTACGACACCGTCGACCAGTTTCTGGCAGACAGCAGCGACAGTGGCAAGGACTGGGTTGCTATTGTGGAGGCGGCTCACAGCAAGCGAACGTCCGACGCGGAGACCGCGGTGGCAGAAGCGCAGGCCGAGCGCGACAGTGACAGCGCGCCGCGACTGGCGCTGGCAGAGTACGCCGGCACCTATCGCGATGCCTGGTATGGAGACATCACCATCACGCTAAACGCGCAGGGACAACTCTGGTTCGATTCCCAACGCAGCGCCACGCTCAACGGGCCGCTGGAGCACTTCCAGCACGACACTTTCATTGCCCGCTGGCAGGATCGCGGTTTGAATGCTGACGCTTATGTTTCTTTCGAGCTCGGCCCCGAGGGTGGGGTGGAAGGCATTCGTATGAAGGCTGTATCGCCGGCTACGGATTTCTCTTTCGACTTCCACGATCTCGACCTGCGTAAAGTCGCCAAGGTCGAAAAATAAAGCACCCAAAACGCAAGGAGCCGCTGTGTAGCGGCTCCTGCGAAGACTCAATGTGAGAAGAATGGCGCGGCTCAGCCGCACCTTGGTGTTGCTTCAGTACTCCAGACCGAAACCCATCAGCTTGCCGGCGTAACCCAGCCACACCACGCCGAGCAGTGCTGCCGCGATCAGCATGGCGAATAGCCGTGCGCTCCATGAAGAGGCGCTGTCGCGCCACACCGCCGACAAGTGCCAGACACCGATAACGGCAGCGACTATGACCAGCAGAGCGGCGATCTGCAGTGATCGCAGCAGTCCATCGAGGCCTGTACCGTAGGCGTCCAGTTGATTCTGCAGCAGCGGCAGGAAGGCCATAAACCAGCCGAACAGATAAGCCAGGCCCACGATCGCTGCGAGGCGCACCGGCAATAATGAGCGGCCAGTCACATTAGCGAGTTGCACACCGTAGCGGCGGCGATAGCACCAGCTTAAGGGCCAGGCGAGCACCGTGAGTAACAGCACGGCTATTGCGCCGAGCAGAACCAACTGATTGAATCCGGCGGAGAGTACAGAGGGGCTCCTGTGGAGCACTGACACCGGGTTTCTGCTGTCCACCACGGTCATCACGCCGTCCACCGGTGAGACGTAAAGCGAATGGCTGCCGCCTTCTTCGCGCCACACATTTGGGGCTACCTCGCGGAAACGTTTGTCTGGGTCGGTGCTCATGCTCAGGGTGCCGTCTTCGTTGGCTATCAGTTGCACCTGTTGCAGCAGGTACAACAGCTTCAGGAAGCCGGTTTCCACGCGCCGTGAACTGCGGTAGTAACCGGCAGCGGCCTGTGCGTGTTCGGTGTCGTTAGTGACTGCAGGCAAATCTTCTACCGGAAGGGCATTCGGAAAGTAGCGATCCATGAAGTCGTCAAACAGGCGCTGGCGCACGCCATAAACCGCGTCCCCTTCGCCACGACTGTTGAAGCTGACGAAGAAGCCTACGCCTTCATCGGGTAACAGGTTCATGTCGGTGTGGAACACCACGGTGTCGCCGCCGTGCCCCATCACTGTGTGGCCATTGACCTGGGTGTGGAAGAAGCCGTGCGCCAGACGTGCAAAACCGTCAGGGGCCGTAGTGGAAGGGCTGTGCATCTGGCGGGCAGTCTGTGGCTGCAGTATTTGTGCGCCCTGATACTCACCCTGTTGCAAATGCATGAGCATGAACTTTGCCATGTCGTTGGCGGTGGCGCTCAGGCTGCCAGCGGGTCCGGTGGTGACGTATTCAAAGTGCCAGGGGTCTTGTTTGGCTGTCATGTACCCACCGGACATTTCATTCAACAGCTGCTCCGGCAGGGGCTGGCGGAAGCTGGAGTTATCCATGCCAAGTGGCTGGAGAATATGTTGGTCGATGTAGTCGTCGAAGGGTTGCTCAGCGACGCGCTCCACAACGTAACCTGCCAGCGCAGTGCCGTAGTTGGAGTAGGCCACCACTTCCCCCGAGGGGAAGATACGCTGTCGTGGGTGTTGCTTCAGGTAGGTTTCGTTAGAGATCAGTTTATCGGTGTCGGTGATCAGTACCTCCCGCAGGCCCTCTTCAAAGCCGGCGCGGTGATTCATCAGGTCGAGCATGCTGATTGATCCTTCACCTTCCGGCAACGGGAAGTCCAGGAACGCGCTGACATCCTGGTCGAGCTTCAGCTTACCCGCTTCTGCCAGTTGCATGGCGGCAGTCCAGGTAAACAGTTTGGAGGTAGAACCCACCCTCACCAGGGTACTCGCCGGGTCCATGGCTTGTTCGCTGTCCACATCGGCGTAGCCGTAGCCAGCCGAGTACAGCAGCTGTCCGTCTTTCACCACGCTCACCACCGCGCCGGCGATGGCCGATTGCTGCAGGGCGGAATCCACGTAGCCGTCCAGCCACGCGGCGAGGTCAGCGTAATTGAGCGGGCCGGAATCCGCGGCCAGTTCACCAGTGCCTGTTGCAGCAACTGCGTCCTGCGCATCCGATTCGGCGCCGATGCTCTGGGTGGCAGCAATGTCGGGCGAGGACGTCACCTGCGCATGGGCCGACAAAGCTGCGCTCAGTACCAGCCAGGGGGCCAGCAGTTTTACTATCCGTTTCACGCGACTCATCCTGTATTAAAAAGGGCTCTTGTTAAAAAGGCTGTTGTTAAAAAGCGCTTAACCTACAGTGTAGGCTTGTGTAACCTACAGTGTAGGTATAACCCTGTCAAGGAGAGGTCCGTTGCCGAAAGCCCAGCTGAATCGTCAGCAGATTATTGAAGTCGCCATTGCTATAGCGGACGAGGAAGGGCTGCATGCGGTGTCACTGCGTGGCATTGCCAAACGGCTCAAGGTGCACGTCACGTCCCTGTACAACCACATCGCCACCAAAGAGGCGCTGTTGGTGGGCATGAATGAGGCGCTGATGGCGCGGGCGGACTTGCCCCTGTCGCCAATGGACTGGCAGGACTGGGTGCGGAGTTTTGTCAGTGCAGTACGCGCTCTGGCCTATCGCCACCCAGGCGCTTTTCAGCTTTTTCTGCAGGGTCCCGCACAGGGATTGGATGCCATGCGTACCCTTGATGCCGGCGTGGCGGCGTTCTTGCGCGGTGGCTTTTCACTGGAGGCGACCCAGGGCGCGATCAAAACGGTTAACGCCGCCGCCACGGGCATGGCGCTGGATGGGATGGTCAGCCAGTTGGGCCCCACCATTGAGGTCGATGTTCAGCAGTTACCCGAGGCGGAATTTCCCAATGTCCATCGGCTGGTGGCGTCGGAGGAGGAGCCGGACACTCAGCAGTTTCTGATGGATGCCCTTGTGGCGGGGCTGGCGGCGTGTCGGGACAAGCCTGAAGAGGGACAGTAGGGGCAGCCGGAGCATAACCATATAAAGGATTGTTATTTGTCACCCCGGTTTTGATTCTTTAGAGTTTGGCTCCCTATGACCTGTATCGCCCGCAATGCCCCTATGAATCTCGATTTGCCCCGCATCAACGCCGAGCTCCGGGACAAGTCCGCCCAGGACGTGGTCCGCTGGGCGCTGAGCCTGGGTGCACCGACCATCGCCACTACCAGCATGGGGCGTAATGCCGCCGTGATGCTGCACCTGGTGAGCGAGGTCGATCGCGAGGTACCCACAGTCTGGGTCGACACGGGCTACAACCTGCGCGACACCTATCTGGTAGCTGACAAGCTGGAGCGCCAGCTGGACCTGAATCTGCACGTATTTTCACCGCAAATGACCTCCGAGCGGCGCAATGCGCTGATGGGCGGTATCCCCACGGTGGAGGACGAGGAGCAGCACAGCGAATTCACCCGCCAGGTGAAACTGGAACCCTTCGATCGGGCCCTGGCCCACTTTCAGCCCAAAATCTGGCTGACCGGCATTCGCCGCGAAGAGACCGAGCACCGCAAAACCCTCGATATCGTCTCTATGGACAACCGGGGCATCGTCAAGGTGGCACCTATTTTCTACTGGTCGGAAGAGCAGGTTGAGGACTATATGGATGCGCACACGCTGCCCACCTGCCGCCACTACTTCGATCCCACCAAGGTGCAGGACGGTCGCGAGTGCGGCCTGCACACCGCTGCCTGAGGCATTGCCGTGGAACTGACACCGGGTGCTGACGCGAGCGCGTCGAGCACTGAAGATCTGTTGTTGCACCTGCGTGGTCTGATGGCCGGCGAGCCCAGCCTGGTGGCCAATGCGGCGAACTGTGCATCGCTCCTGTGGCAGCATTTGCCCGATATCAACTGGCTCGGTTTTTACTTTCGGGACGGTGAGGAGCTGGTGCTGGGGCCTTTCCAGGGCCTGCCGGCTTGTGTGCGCATTCCCTGGGGCCGCGGTGTTTGCGGTACTGCCGCTGCCTCTGCCACCACACAGTGGGTGCGCGATGTACACGCCTTCCCCGGCCACATTGCCTGCGACCCTGCCTCCAATTCAGAGGTGGTGGTGCCAATCAGTGATGGCAATCAGGTGGTCGCGGTACTGGATGTGGACAGCCCCCAGGTTGGCCGTTTCCAGGCAAGCGACGTGGCACTGCTGGAGGCCGTGGCTGCAGAATTCGGCCGGCTGCAGTATAGTCAGGGGTAGCAACCAGGACTTTTTGGCCCGGTAGCGACGGGTGTTTCCACCCCCGTGCTGTGGGGCCGGGAGCAACGGCGATGGTCCATTGGCAGCGGTGGCGCGTGCGTTTGCGCACAGCGGTACTAACCGGCAGGAAATGGCCGGTGTGGCTAGCTTTGTGCCTTCTGCTTACCGGTTGCGCTACCTCCAGTCCCCGTCCGGATGTGGTAGCTATCCCCCCCCTCGATACGCCCGCCGGCCCGGTCACCGCGAAAGCCGCCCGAGCCGAAGTTACCCTGCCCCCCCTGCTTGAACTGAGCCCGGAGATGATCGCATTCGTGGATCGTTACACCGGCGAGATCAACAGTCGGCGCGCTCGCCTCACCGCCCTGCACAGCGCGGTAACCGGCCCGAGCGTGTTGGCACTGGAATATCGAACGGACGCCGATGGCACCGCCGCCCAGGCCTTCGACAAGGCCGCCGCCAATTGCCTTTCCTTTGCCCACCTGTTTGTTGCCCTGGCCCGGCAATCCGGCCTGAAAGCCAGTTACCAGTTGATGGAAGTTCGGCCCCAGTGGACCCGGCTGGGAGAGCGGGTTGCACTGCGTTTGCACATCAATGTGGTGGTCGACCTGCCCCGCGGGGAGCGCTACATGGTAGACATCGACCCGTTGGAGCGCTGGGAAATATCCGGCTCCGATCAGCTGTCGGACACCGAAGCCGCCGCGTTGCACCTCAATAATCTCGGCATGGCGGCGCTGGGCGGCAATCAACTGCAATTGGCCTATGCACACCTGGCACAGGCCGTTGACCTGGCACCAGAGCGCTCGGAATTGTGGGCCAATCTGGGCGCTATCTATCGCCAGAACAACCAGTTGGAAGCCGCGGAAACGAGCTATCTGCGCAGTCTGGATCTTGATCCCGGCAGTCGCACGGCCATGAACAATCTGGTGGTGTTGTACGGATTGATGGGCCGGCAGGACGAGCGTGAGGACTGGATGCGTCGGGTGGCCCGGCACCGTGAACGCAACCCCTACTATCACGCCCATCTGGGGGATACCGCTGCTGAGGTGGACGACTGGGAAGCGGCGGAATCACATTACCGGGAGGCGGTGCGGCTGGGCCCGCAAGACGCCTTCCTGCACTACCAGTTGGCGGTCATACTGCTGCGCCGGCAGGATGTGACCGGCGGGGTGCGCTCACTGGAACGGGCGGTAGAGCACGCCACATTGCGCGCCGACCGGGACAACTACCAGGCGCGCTTGAAAGCCCTCAGGCAGCAGCTGCAGGAGTCGTTGCCAGGGTAACGCGAATGTAGGCCCGCTTTCGGTATTTGCCGCTCAGGCGTGACAATGTGTCAGTGAATTTCATTTGCCAGCCGTACTTGCGGCGCAGGGCTTCCAGCGCGGCTTCCTGATCGGCGGCGGAGGTGAGAATTTCCGCCTGCCCTTCAAACCAGTCGCCGATGACGGCACCGGTCACTGTGCAGGAGGCCAAGCGGACGTCGCTGAAATTACGCAGGCGCTTGATCTTGCCCGCGTCCCCGGCGGAGAACAGGTAATAGCACTGCGAGCCGGGCGCAAACCAGACCGGAGTAGACACCCAGTCGCCGTTTTTGCGCAGGGTGCTGAAGCTGATGTAGTTACCGCCCTCGAGAAATTCCAGTTCGTCGACCATCGCCGGTCTCCTGATGAATGGATCACTGAAGTATAAGAGCATTTTCCCCGGTAGGCGCTCCTTCAACGCAGTCGGCCCGGTGCGCCACAAATCTTTACTTTCCAGCAGTTGCCAGTCCTGCCGTCACAACGCTCGGGTTACACTTTGGTCATCCCGGCGAAAGCTCGACACAATCTCCTCGCTAATAAGGCACAACAAGGTTGACCGGATGAGAATAAAAACTGTGATTTGCGCGTTCGCGCTGTGGGCAGCGGCACTCCCCTTACACTCGATGGGAGCCGACGCGCTGGCGCTGGCTGAAGCGTCGAGCCATACCTTGCAGGCCATGCGCGACAACGTTGATGGCGCCGAGGCCCTGGTGGAGCGCTCGGCGGGCGTACTGGTAATCCCGGAAGTGGCAGCCATGCGTTTTGGTGAGGGCGGTCTCTACGGGGAGGGCACCTTGTTCGTGCAGGGACAGCCGGTGGCCTACTACGCCCTGGCGGGTGACGATATGGCGCAGGTTAAAGCCGGACAGCGCCAGTCCCGCGTGCTGGTATTCCTCACCCTGCAGGCGCTGATCGACTTCCGCAATCGTATTGGCTGGACTGCCGGCCGTGATGGCAAAGTGGTGCATCCGGATGCAAAGGCCTTAAAGCGCTCTCGCTCCCTCGACGGGCCGATGGTAGGATTCAGCTTTTCCGATGCGGGCCTGTTGCCGGCGGTGTCTTTCGCGGGCAACCAGTTCAATCGCATCGCCCGATAGCCGAATTCAAACGCAGGAACCACCATGTCCGACTCCCTCTCTGTCGCCGCCGCCCTCGGTGGGGGCGAAGCCATTGGCACTACTGTCACCGTACGCGGCTGGGTCCGCTCCAAGCGCGACTCCAAGGCCGGTATTTCATTCATTGCCATCCATGACGGCAGCGCATTCGACGCCATCCAGGCGGTGGTACCCAACAGCCTGGACAATTACGACAGCGAAGTGCTGAAGATCACTACCGGCTGTGCCGTGATCGTTAGCGGTGAACTGGTTGAATCGCAGGGCAAGGGCCAGAGTGTTGAAATTCAGGCAAGCGCCGTGGAAGTGGTGGGCTGGGTGGATGACGCCGAGAGCTACCCCATCGCCAAAAAGCGCCACACCTTCGAATACCTGCGCACCGTGGCTCACCTGCGCCCCCGTACCAATACCTTTGGCGCTATCACCCGCGTGCGCACCACGCTGGCCAACGCCATCCACAACTATTTCCACGACAACGAATTCCACTGGATCAACACGCCGATCATCACCGCCAGTGACTGTGAGGGCGCAGGGGAATTGTTCCGCGTGTCCACCCTGGATGCCGCCAACCTGCCGCGCACCGAGTCGGGCGCCGTGGATTACACCCAGGACTTTTTCGGTGGCGACAGCTTCCTCACCGTGTCCGGCCAACTCAACGTGGAGAGCTACTGTCTGGCGATGAGCAAGGTCTATACCTTCGGGCCGACCTTCCGCGCCGAGAACTCCAACACCACGCGGCATCTGGCGGAGTTCTGGATGGTGGAGCCGGAAATCGCCTTCGCTGACCTGAATGACAACGCCGACCTTGCCGAGGCCCTGTTGAAGCACGTGTTTACCCGCGTGCTGGAAGAGCGCGAGGACGACATGGCCTTCTTCCAGCAGCGCATCGACAACACCGTCATCGATCGGCTACGCACGGTGGTCGATGCCAGCTTCGAGCGCATGGACTACAGCGAGGCCATCGACATCCTCAAGGCCAGCGGGAAGAAGTTCGAGTACCCGGTGGAGTGGGGCATGGACCTGCAAACCGAGCACGAACGTTTCCTGTCGGAGGATCACGTGGGTCGCCCGGTGGTGGTGATGAACTACCCGAAAGACATCAAAGCCTTTTACATGCGCCTCAACGACGACGAACGTACCGTGGCAGCGATGGACGTTCTGGCCCCCGGCATCGGCGAGATCATCGGTGGCAGCCAGCGCGAAGAACGCCTGTCGGTGCTGGATGCCCGCATAGATGACACCATGAAGAAAGAACTGTGGTGGTATCGCGATCTGCGCCGCTACGGCACCGTTCCCCACGCCGGTTTCGGCCTGGGCTTCGAGCGTCTGTTGAACTATGTGACCGGCATGGAAAACATCCGTGACGCCATTCCCTTCCCTCGAGTACCGGGTAGCGCCCACTTCTGATTGTCTGCCCGCCCCCTGCTCAAGTGGGGGGCGGTATTACCGCCTGAAAGCTTGAAAAATCGCCGCGTCCAGTCCACCAGGGTGCGAAATCGGTTAATTTGTGAACAATTGCCGAAATTTCGAGCAGTTTCTGCCCGCTGGTACGCCATACTGAAAGTCAGAATAATTTTTTTATGTGCTGCACCGGGTAAAGCGTGCGGTCGGGAGTTCTGCGCAGTGAAGGCAAAGCAGATTCTATCTGAGAGTCCGGAGGCCACCGACATGGCCATTGTGGACACGTTCACCAAACTCATCTTCGGGCAGGAATCCCGCTTTTCCTGCGAAGAGCGCCGCATCATTGACGCACTGCGACTCACTGACCCCGCTGTATCCCTGGATTCCTATCGCGACATGGGGAATTACCTGCGCGCGCTGGGGGTGCAGGAGATGATCTCCCTGGTCAACCAGGTACGACATGGCCTGCTGGCTGTGCCGCCGGTTCCGCACATGGGCAGCACTGAGCAAGCGCGGGTCCACCGCCGCTCCTGAGCCACCAGGCTCCCGACTTCTTCCTCTCTCCTCCCAAACCCGGTCTGCAGTCCAGTTTTTCATTACCTGGTTTTTTCCACTGAGACTTCAGTCACGTTTTCGAGTATCGGGTATCACCAAAAAGCTACCGAGTGCTAACGTTGTCGGGCGCCACGCCTGTGGCGTTTTAAAACGACAAATGAAATGGGGATTACACATGATGAAAAGTGCATGGAGGCGAGGTGCGCGTGTTGGCGCTGCGCTGGTTCTGGCTCTGGGGTTTTCAATGAACGGTTGGTCTCTGGACCTCGTGACCAGTGGCGATAGTTGTGCGCCGGTAAACGTGGGCAAGGCCAATCGCGTGATTCAGAATATTCGCGGGGAGATTACCAACAACTCCTACTACGAAACGATTAACGTCTCCTGTCCACTGGTGACTGAATACGCCGGACACACCATGTCAGCCGTGATCATGGCTCACAATGACAATAACTTTGCGCAGGAAGTACGCTGCGTGTTGCGCGAAGTCAGTATCTACGGTGAGGTGCTCAATCAATCCGTGACCGGCGGTATTGTGCCCCGTAACGGCTGGGAGACCCTGATTTTCAGTGCTCCGTTTTCGTTTTCAGACTCCCGCTTCAATGTGACCTGTTCACTGCCGCCGCTCACGTCACTGGGTTACGTGAATGTCTGGGACTACGAGCCCTCCTGACTTGCGACAGTTATTGATGATCTGCGTGGCCGCGGCACTGTCCGCGGCCATCGTCAGTAGCGTTATCCTGGTGCTGTGGCGCCCGGCTGGCGTTGCCTCAGCGCCTTCCGCCGTCTCCGCACAGGAGGTGCAGGCCTTGCATCTGCGTCTGGCTGTGCTGGAGCAAAGCCTGGAGCGCGCTCGGGTCGCTCAGTCTGCATCTTCGTTTAACCCGCCTTCAGACCAGGATACCGCATTGGCCGCCGAAGTGACCCGGCTCCAACGCGAACTGGACCGGTTATCACGCGCTGAACGTGCTCGTGAACAAAGCAATGAGCAGCGAGCGCTGAAGCAAGTAGCCGCAGACCCTGCCGAAGCAAAGGCCAGGATGTTTGAGCGTGCACGCGAGGCCGACAGGCGTTTCGAGGCTGAGCCGGCGCAGGTCTTTCCCGGGCTGGAGGAAAGTGTCAGCGCCGCCGTGGTTGCGGCCTTGGGTGATGTTCCCGTGGAATGCCGGGGAGTCTTATGTCGCCTCACTCTGCCGCAAGCACTGCAGGACGCAGGCCGTGGCGCAGCCGCATTGCCGGATGAAGTATTGATGGCCATGCAGGCCGAGCAGGGCGGTGATTTGTCAGTACGCTACGGCGTCAATGAGGCGGGGCAGCGTATCGCCTATGTTGAGGCGCTGTTGTGAATTGAAGTTGTGGTGAAGCTGTTGCGAAGTAAAAAAGGCGGACCGAGCGGTCCGCCTTTTTTTGTTGCGACAAGCCCTGCTACAGATTCTCCTCCGCGAAGGCCGCCAGGCGACTCCGCACAATCCCGTTGACGTGCATGATGCCCGCGTGGGGATAGGCTTTGCTCTTCTCCACCAGATAGGTCAAGCCTGAGGTCAGCGGCGAGATGTACTTGTTGTCGATCTGCGCCAGGTTCCCCAACACCACAATCTTCGAATCCGCGCCCACGCGGGAAATTACCGACTTCAGCTGGAACTGGGTCAGGCCCTGCGCCTCGTCGATGATGATGTAGGCGTTGTTGAAGCTGCGTCCGCGCATGAAGTTGAGCGACTTGAACTGGATGTTGGCGCGCTCCTTCACGTACTCGATACTGCCGTGGCAGTTCTCGTCGGTGCCGTGCAGGATTTCCAGGTTGTCGTCGAAGGCCGCCAGCCAGGGCGCCATTTTTTCCTCCTCGGTGCCTGGCAGGAAGCCGATATCCTCGGCGATGGGTGGGGTGGAGCGAGCCACGATCAGCTTGTTGTAGCGCTTCTCCTCAAGGATGGCGTGCAGGCCATAGGCCAGTGCCAGCAGGGTTTTACCGGAACCGGCAGGGCCGGTCATCACGGTCATGTCCACGCTGTCGTCGGCGAGCAGGTTCATGGCCATGGCCTGTTCCAGATTGCGCGGTTGCAGGCCCCAGAAGCGGCGGTGCATCAGGCTGTCACGGCTGTCGCAGTGCAGGTAGACGAAGTCCTTGTCGACCCGTTTCACGAAGGCCATGAACTCCTGCTCGTCGTAGACGAACATATTCGGATAGGCCTGAGGCAGCGACTTGCGTGGGATGCGGTGCAGGGTAAGGTCGCCCTCGCGCAGGGTGTCCACTTCCGAGATGTTGCTCCAGAAGTCCCCGGCGATGGTTTCATAGCCCTTGGCCAGCAGGTCGATGTCATCCAGCACGCGATCGCGGCGATAGTCCTCAACATTGAGCAGGCCTGAGCCCTTGGCCTTGATGCGCATGTTGATGTCTTTGGTGATCAGGCAGACGAACGCATCGGGCGCCTCGGCCTGCAGGCGCAGTGCAACATTGATGATGCGATTGTCGTTGGCCTGGTCCTGGGTGACATCCAGGTAGGGCACTTCACTGTTTTCACCCAGCAGCTGGTCGGGATAAATCGCCAGCGTGCCCGTTGGCCCCTCGATGCTGCTACCGGGGATGCTCACACCCTCCTGAATTTCCTGGGGTGTGGCGGCGTCGACTACCTTGTCGATCATCTGGATGGCGATGCGAGCCTCGCGGGAGACGGTTTTGTCGCGGCGGTCTTTGATGTGGTCCAGCTCTTCCAGCACTGTCATGGGAATGACCACATGGTGTTCGTTAAAAGCGGTTACGGCGGTGGGATCGTGCAGCAGGACGTTGGTGTCCAGAACATAGGTCTTTTTGACCACTGGTTTGAGTTTGGGGTGTTCTACGCGCAGGGTGGAGCCTGAATCCATAAAGGAATCCTCAAAGTCGTCGGGGGCGGAAGCGTGAGTACAGCGCAGGGGTTGAGGTACGGTCCTTGCCGTTTACTGAAGGTGAAACAAATTGGGAAGTGGTGAGGTGGAGTAGGACGGCAGAGCGAAGGGGGCCCGAGCGTGGGTAGCTCATGGGTGGCACCGCGAGGGGGTGCCTGCTCTTGCGCCGGGGTAGGCAAGCCGTGTGCCAGCCCGACGTCTGGAAAATACTCAATACCGATTCCAGAGTCCGTTACCACAGGTCTGGCTTCGATTATTGGCGTACTGCGTGCGGCCTGTCAACGCGTGCCGGGGCAGAAACGGGATTAATGTGGCAGATGTGTGCGGCGCGTCCGCTTTCCCTGACACCGGGGGGGTTTTCAGCTAGCATAGGCGTTTACTTCGCGTTAAATAAAGACAACTCATGCTCAACCATGATTCCCTCGTCCAACTCAAGGGCCTCAAGCAACAGATGGAGGCCGAGAAGGAGAGAGCCGAAGCCGTGGTGAAGGGCACGCAAGCCCGCTATGGATTCGCGGTGCTGGACGACGGCCGAGAGGTGTTCATACCTCCGGACGAAATGCTCAAGGTCTTCCCCGAAGATCGTGTGCGCGTGTGTATTCGCCCCACCAAAGACAAGCGCACTGTCGCTGATGTCGAAAAACTCGTGGACAGCCCGCTGGGCGATTTCACCGGCCGCTGTGTGCGCAAAGGCCGGGCCATGTTCGTGCAGCCCGACCTGCCACAGCTCACGCGTTGGCTGTTCCTGCCACCCCACGCCCGCAATGGCGCGAAAGAGGGCGATTACCTGCGCTGTGCGGTGCTGCGCCATCCTATCCGGGACGGCAAGCCCCAGGCCAAAGTGCTGGAGGTCATCGGTAACGAAGCCACGCCCGGCATCGAAAACCTCTACTGCCAGAAGAAATACCGCCTGCAACCGGAGTGGCCGGCTGACCTGGTAGCGGCGATCGAAAAGAGCCTTGCGGCTCGCGACCCACTGCAGTGCGGCACCCGGCGCGACCTTACCGACCTTGAATTCGTCAGTATCGATTCAGCCCGCACCCAGGACATCGATGACGCGCTGTATGCAGAGATCAGCAGCACCGGCTGGGTGCTGTACATCGCCATCTCCGACCCCACTGCTTACGTGGAAGCTGACTCCGACCTGGAGCAGGAGATCGCCCGGCGTGGCACCTCCACTTATTTCCACGGCGATGTGGTTCCCATGTTGCCGGAAATCCTTTCGCAGGAACGCTGTGCCCTGTCCGAAGGTGTGGATCGCGCTGCGCTGGTGTGCAAGGTGGAAGTGGCGGATGACGGCACCGTGGGCGCATTCGAGTTCATCGAGGCCACCGTACGCTCACGGGCCAAGCTGAGTTATTACGGCGTGGACCGCTATCTGGCGGGCAATTACGACGAACTCATGAGTCATGCCACGCCGCTGGAGGCCCTGTACCAGGTGTATCGCGCCCTGCGCGCCCGCCGCGAGGAGCGGGAACTGGTGATGGAGGACCGGCAGGAATACCGCTGGATGCTCAATGACCAGAAGAAGATCGAGAGCATCGAGCCCCACGAAAAGCTGCTGTCGCAGAAGCTGGTTGAGGAGTGCATGATCGCCGCCAATCGTTGTGCGGCACTGTACCTGCAGGATCAGCAGCTCAATGGTCCCTTCGTGTGCCACTCCGGTTTCCGCAAGGATCGCGAGGAAGATGCACGCAAATTTTTGCAGCGCTATCTGCCCGACCAGGCCGAAGCGGATCTCTACGACCGCACCGCCTACCGCGACATCATTCGCGGATTGTCTGGCGCGGAGCATGACTTGCCCCTGCGCGCCATGGTTAACCGCCTGCTAAATCGCGCTGAATTGACCACCAAGCCGGGTGATCACATGGGCATGGGCCTGCCCTGCTACACCAACTGTACGTCGCCCCTGCGCAAATACGTGGATTACCTCGTTCACCGGCAGATCAAGGCGAAGCTGCACGAACGACAGGAGGAAATTGTTTCCGCAGAGCTGTTGGCGCAACTGTCCCGTGTGCTGGGCAATACCCGCGAAGCCACGGCCGAAGCGGAGCGCTGGCTGGTGAGCGACTACATGACTCGCCTGGTTGCTGACGATCCGAAGCAGGTGCTGGCCGCTACGGTTTGCCACATCAACAGCAGTGGTTTCTCGGTGCGCCTGAACGATACTGGCCTGGAAGGCTTTGTCGATCTGCGCCAGGATCCGGAAAAGTTCAGCTTCGACCGCTGGACTGCCAGTCTTACCTCTACTACCCGCCGTTTCGCACTGGAGCAGCCTGTGGAGGTGACCTTTGCCGAAGTGGTGGCCGAAGACAGGTCGCTGCGCTTTGAAGTGGTTCCCGGGTGCGGGCTGAAGCCGCCCAAGCAGGAGGCCGTTGCGGCCGAGAAGGACTGACGCGCCCATGGATCGCCTGTTTATTCTGTTCCAGCATCTGGTTCCCCAGCATCTATTGTCCCGCTTTACCGGTGCGCTGGCAGAGCTGGAGCACCCCATCTGGCTGAAAAACTGGGTGATCAAGCGCTTCATTGCCCACTTCAAGGTGAACATGCATGAGGCCTACGAGCCCCACCCCACGCATTACGCCAATTTCAACGACTTCTTCACCCGCCGCCTGAAAGACGGTGTACGGCCCTTGCACGAAGCCGACGTAGTGTGCCCGGCAGACGGGGCGATCAGCCAGATCGGCGATATCGAGGGTGGCCGGGTGTTCCAGGCGAAAGGGCAGAGCTTCAGCACTGCCGAGCTACTCGGTGGTAGCGAGCGCGCCGCGCCCTACGAGGGCGGCAAATTTGCCACTATCTATCTGTCGCCGCGCGACTACCATCGCGTGCACATGCCCGTGTCGGGTTTGCTGCGGTCCACCACCTACATCCCCGGCGACCTGTTTTCCGTCAATAAACTGACCGCCGAGCAGGTGCCCCGCCTGTTTGCCCGCAACGAACGCCTCGTGTGCCACTTCGACACCAAACACGGCCCGATGGCCATGGTGCTCGTGGGCGCCATGGTAGTGGCAGGTATCGAAACGGTCTGGTCGGGGCAAGAGGCACCGCCACCTAAAGGCCTGCGCCACACCGATTTCACCCGGCCGCCGCGCCCGGTCGAACTCACCCAGGGAGAAGAGATGGGCCGTTTTCGGCTTGGGTCCACGGTGATTTTACTATTCCCCAACGATTCCCTGGACTGGGATAAGTCCTATGAAGCAGGTAGTGATACCCGCCTGGGGGAGCGTCTGGCTAGCTGGATTAAAGTGGGCAGCGAGTCCGCCGAGGGCTAACTCGTTTCTGGGCGGGCACTAGCCCGGGCCCGTTTCGGCGGTGCTTAGCAAATGCCTGAAGCTGGCCATTCTCTGGGCGCTGATGCGCCCGTCGTCCAATGCCTCCCGCACCGCACAGCCCGGCTCAGACTGATGTTTACAATCGCGAAAGCGGCAGTGTCCCTGTAACTCGCGTAATTCCACGAAGCCCGCTTCTATCTGCTGGGGCTCCATGTGCCACAAGCCAAATTCCCGGATGCCGGGCGAGTCGATCAACACGCCGCCGCAAGGCATGTGAAACAAACGTGCCGTAGTGGTGGTGTGTGTGCCTTTACCGGTCGCTTCGGAGAGTGCGCCAACCTTCAGGTCGACCTCGGGTAGCAGCGTGTTGACCAGCGAGGACTTGCCGACCCCCGATTGGCCGACAAACACGGAGGTCTGGCCCGATAGCGCCGTGTTCAGGATCTGCATGCCCTGCTCCGATTTACTGGATGCGCGCAGCACCCGGTAACCCAGCGCTTCGTAGGGGGCGAGCAGGCTGTCGATGGCGGCCGCGTATTCTTCGCTGGCGATAAGGTCGGTTTTGTTGAGCAGGATGACCGGTTCGATGTCAGTGTTTTCCGCCGCTACCAGATAGCGGTCGATCAACTGCGCTTCTGGTGTGGGTGCCACCGCCACCACGATCAGCAACTGGTCGATGTTCGCCGCCACGGCTTTCATGCTGCCGTAGGGATCGGGGCGCAGCAGGGCGTTGCTCCGTTCTTCCCGGGCTACCACAACGCCGGTGGGGTTGCCCTCGCGCCACACTACCCGGTCGCCGGTGACCAACCCTTCGAGGTTGGCGCGCATGTGGCAGCGCTGACTTTGCCCCGGAGCGTGCTCTACAGCCACCTGCGTGCCGAAGTGGGCTACTACGACACCGGACTGTTCCTGCCCCAGTTCGCTTTCGTTGAGTGCATCCACTGCCCGTTCGTCCCGACGCTGGGCGCGCGCGGCACGTTCCGCCTGGATTTTTTCAATGCGCCAGGCCTGTCGGCGGGTGAGTTTGCGTTTGCTCATGGGGTGCCATTATAGCCACCGCTTGCCTCTGCTACACTGCCCCACACTTTTACGCCGACCGACGAGACCGCACATGCAGAGCGAGCACAACCTGATCTGGGTGGATATGGAGATGACCGGCTTGTTGCCCGATGATGATAAGGTCATCGAGATCGCCTGCATCGTGACCGACAGCGACCTCAATACACTCGCGGAAGGGCCGGTGATTGCCATTCACCAGAGTGACGAGGTGCTGGCCGGTATGGATGAGTGGAACACCACCCATCACACCCGTTCAGGGCTGGTGGATCGCGTGCGCGCCAGTCGGGAGGATGAGGAATCCGCCACTGACGCCACGCTGGACTTCTTGCGCAAGTGGGTGCCCGCGGGTGCGTCGCCCATGTGTGGCAACAGCATCTGCCAAGACCGGCGTTTCATGGTGCGCCATATGCCCCGGCTGGCGGACTACTTCCACTACCGCAATCTCGATGTCTCCACGCTGAAAATCCTGATGCAGCGCTGGCGCCCTGACCTGGCCGCGGGTATTGAAAAAACCGCTACCCATCTGGCGCTGGACGATATTCGCGAGTCGATCGAAGAAATGCAGTATTACCGTGAGCACTTCCTGTTTACGGAGCAGCCCTGATCAGGGTGTGAGATTCCGGCCCTCATGCTGCGCCAGTGCCCACTCCACGTGTTCGCGCACCAGCGCTGACTCGTGATTGGCGCGACTCTCCAGGGCCGACACTACTGCCGCTGACGTTGGCGCATTCCCCAGGCCAACGGCCAGATTGCGCAACCAGCGCTCGTGACCGATACGTCGCAGGGGCGAACCTTCGGTGCGTGTCAGCCACTCCTCCTCGGTCCACAAAAACAATTCCGCCAGTTCGCTGTTGTCCAGGCCGTGGCGGGCTTGGAAGTCCGCCTGATCGGTGAGGCGGGTGAACTTGTTCCAGGGGCATACCAGCTGGCAGTCATCGCAGCCAAAGACGCGATTGCCCATCAGCGGGCGCAGTTGCGGATCGATGCTGCCTCCGTGCTCGATGGTGAGGTAGGAAATGCACTTTCGCGCGTCCAGTTCGTTGGGGCCGAGGAAAGCCTGGGTCGGGCAGACCTCCAGGCAGGCGGTGCAGGTGCCACAGTGCTTGAGGGTTTGGGGGGTGTCGGGTGGTAGCGGCAGGTCGGTGTAAATCTCGCCGAGGAAAAACCAGGAGCCGGCCTCGTGGTTGATCAGCATGGTGTTTTTGGCGATCCAGCCCAGTCCGGCTTTCTCCGCCAGCGCGCGTTCCAGTACCGGCGCCGAGTCGACAAAAGCGCGGTAGGCACCGCCACCTGCTTCCTGCTCGATGCGCCGCGCCAGTTGGGCCAGGCGCTTGCGGATGAGCTTGTGGTAGTCCCGGCCCAGGGCATAGCGGGAAATGTAAGCCTTGTTGCCATCGCCGAGAACACGCAGGGCGAGGGCGTCGTCGGTATTGTCACGGTCTGAAGCGAAGGCAGCTGCGGGCTTACTGGGCAGCAACCGCGGAAGCGACTCGCACTGGTAATCCATGCGCAAACTGAGGACCCGAATCGTGCCCGGCACCAGATCGTCGGGCCGTGAGCGCTTGTTGCCGTGGTGGGTCATCCAGCCCATGCTGCCGTGGTGTCCGGCTGCCAGCCAGCGCTGCAGGTAGGGTTCGTGTTGCGACAAATCCACATCCGTCACCCCGACCTGCTGGAAACCGAGCTCGGCCGCCCAGTCATCGATGGACTGGCGCAAGGTGGTCAAGCAGTGGGTGTCGGTTGTGGTCACGTAGGTCCGGAAGGGCAGTGGCTTGGCGTATAATTTTGCCAGAACCGGGAGCGTCCCGCCCGGTGATTACAGGAGACAGATAGTGGAACTTGCGCTGGGCCAGGAGGCCCTGTACACCGCCGAACAAACCCGGGCGCTGGATCGTTGCGCCATCGACACGCACGGCGTTCCGGGCATTCGGTTGATGGGGCGTGCCGCGCAGGCATGCCTGGACGTCCTGCTGGATGTCTGGCCGGAGCCCGACCGCATTACGGTAATGTGCGGCTACGGCAACAATGGCGGTGACGGCTACCTGTTGGCTCGGCTTGCCCATCAGCGCGGATTGGTCGTGCAGGTCTTGCAAGTGGGGGATTCGCAGCGCTTGAGTGGCGATGCGGCCCAGGCCAACGCACTCGCGGCACAGGAAGGTGTAGCGATTTCGCCCTGGGCAGGCGAACCTCTCAGCGGCGTGGTGGTGGATGCCCTGTTAGGTACTGGCCTGAACAGCGATGTGCGCGAACCCTTCCGCGCGGCCATCGAGGCGATCAACGCCAGCGGTCGGCCCGTTGTTGCCGTTGATATCCCCTCCGGCTTGTGCAGTGACACAGGTGTCGTGCGAGGCGCTGCCGTTCGCGCCGATATCACGGTGAGCTTCATCGGCTTGAAGCGCGGTTTGTTTACAGCGCAGGCGCCGTCTCACTGCGGTGCAATTCACTTTACCGATCTGGCAGTGCCCGCCGAGATTTACGACAGCGTGCGCCCCGAAGCTTGGCGGCTGGATCTGGAAAGCCTGTTCTCGTTACTACCGCCGCGCGACGCCTGTGCCCACAAGGGGTATTTCGGGCATGTGCTGGTGATCGGAGGCGATACCGGCATGGCCGGGGCGGCGTGTCTGGCGGCCGAGGCGGCGGCGCGCTGTGGCGCTGGGCTGGTGAGTGTTGCTACCCGCCCGGCTCACATTCCGGCATTGGCGGCACGCTGCCCGGAAGTGATGGCCCACCCGATTGAATTCAGCGCCGAGCTGGAGCCCCTGTTGGCAAAAGCTGATGTGCTGGTAGTGGGTCCCGGTCTGGGGCAGTCACCCTGGTCCGAGCAATTGCTGCAGCGGGCATTAGCCACTGATAAAGCGATGGTGCTCGATGCCGATGGCCTGAACCTGTTGGCTGCCATGTCTGCAAATGTTGCGCCCCGTTCAAACTGGGTGCTCACACCGCATCCGGGAGAGGCGGGGCGACTGCTCGGGCAGTCGGTGCCCGATCTGCAGGCAGACCGTTTTGCCGCTGCACAAAAGTTACGAGACCAATTTGGCGGCACTGTATTGCTCAAGGGCGCGGGCACGGTGTTGGCCACTGAGCAGGGTCTGTTTCTCAGCGACTACGGTAACCCCGGTATGGCCAGTGGCGGTATGGGGGACGTGCTCAGCGGCGTGATCGGGGCGCAGCTGGCGCAGGGGCTCAATACTGCGCAGGCGGCTTGCCTGGGTGCCTGTCTGCACGGGGCGGCAGCGGACCGGGCGGCGCCGGGCGGCCAGCGTGGATTACTGGCGCGGGATCTGATGCCGCATTTGCGAAGACTGTTGGGGTAAACGTGAATTACTCGATTCATTGTGCCGACGAAGCGGCCATGCTGGCTTTCGGCAAGGCGATTGCCGAGGGTTTGCGCCCCGGCATGACGCTCTATCTGCAGGGTACGCTGGGGATGGGCAAGACGACGCTCAGTCGCGGCATTGTCCACGCCCTGGGAGCCACCGGTGCGGTTAAGAGCCCTACTTACACGCTGGTGGAGCCCTACCAGTTAGCGAGCTTTCCGCTCTACCATTTCGATCTTTATCGCCTGGGCGATCCGGAAGAATTGGAATTTATGGGCATCCGCGATTATTTCGATGGCCGCGCGGTTTGCCTGGTGGAGTGGCCAATGCGCGGACAGGGTGTTTTGCCCGCCGCAGATATAGTGATTACTATAGGGGAGGCTGCTGATGCTGCGCCCGGCCGAGACCTGCTCCTTGAAGCGGGTAGTGCCGCCGGCGAGGCCTTACTGCAGTCACTGGGGCAAGGGGGAGCCCCTGGCGCGGATTAACAGGCGCGGGATAAAAACAGTGGTCGCATCAGTGACCCGGGATTTGGGAGTGATATGAACAGCAGATTGTGGCCCCTCGCCCTGTGCCTGCTGGCACTGTGGGCCGGTACCTCGCAGGCCGCGCAGGTTCACGACGTGCGCTTGTGGCGCGCGCCCGACCACACCCGTATTGTTTTTGATCTCACCGGTCCCGCACAGCACAGCCTGATGGTGCTGAAAAACCCGGACCGCATCGTGCTCGATATCAAACAGGCCGCATTGGATGCGGGCTATTCCGATCTAAAGCTGGATAACACCCCGGTTGCCGGCATCCGCTCCGGTGTTCGCGAGAAGACCGACCTACGCGTGGTGTTTGATCTGAAAACGCCGGTAGACCCCCGCTCCTTCGCCCTGAAAGCCAATCAGCAGGCCGGTGACCGTTTGGTGGTCGACTTGTACGATCGCGAAGCGGCGAGCAAGCCGCGGCCGGCCAAAACGGTCAACGAATCCTCGCGGCGAGATATTGTGATTGCTATCGACGCTGGCCACGGGGGTGAAGACCCGGGCGCACTTGGCCCTGGCAGAGTGCGTGAAAAAGACGTGGTATTGGCGATTTCGCGCGAGCTGCACGCCCTGTTCAAGTCTGACGAGGGTTTTCGGCCGGAACTGATTCGCACCGGCGATTACTACGTCAGCCTGAAGGGTCGGCGCGATCTGGCCCGTAAAAAACAGGCGGATTTGTTCGTCTCCATTCACGCCGACGCCTTTAATCGCAAAGAGGCCAACGGCGCCTCTGTCTACGCCCTGTCCCAGCGCGGCGCTACCAGCACCGCGGCGCGATATCTTGCGCAGCGGGAAAACGCGGCTGACCTTGTTGGCGGTGTGAGTCTGGATGACAAGGAAGATGTGCTGGCGGAGGTGCTCTACGACCTGTCCATGACCAACACACTGGACACCAGCCTCAGCCTCGGTGCCCGGGTGTTGTCCAACATGGGCGGTGTGGCGCGGTTGCACAAGAAACAAGTGGAGCAGGCGGGCTTTGCGGTGCTGAAGTCCCCGGACATTCCTTCCATCCTGGTGGAGACTGGATTTATCTCCAACCCGGGGGAAGCCAAAAAACTCGCCACCAGCAGTTACCAGAAGAAAATGGCGCGGGCGATCCACAGTGCCATTCGCCAGTGGTTCGTTGAGAGTCCACCGGCGGACACCCTGCTGGCCTGGCGGCGTAGCGAAAACGGACAGGAGTACCGTGTGTCCCGTGGCGATACTCTATCTGGCATAGCGCAGCGCTTTAATGTGTCAGTGTCTGCCCTGCAGGCGCACAATGGCATCTCGAATTCGCGTATCCTGATCGGCCAGAAACTCATAATCCCTGCCAGTTGATGTCAAAAATCCAGTTACTCAGTCCGCGGCTCGCCAACCAGATCGCCGCCGGTGAGGTCGTCGAACGCCCCGCCTCCGTGGTTAAGGAAGTGCTGGAAAACGCGCTGGACGCCGGTGCCGATCGCGTCGATATCGAAATTGAGGCCGGCGGCGTCAAACTGATCCGTATTCGCGACAATGGCTCGGGTATCGAGCCGGACGATTTGCCGCTGGCCCTGTCGCGGCACGCCACCAGCAAGATCAGTTCACTGGAAGACCTGGAGCAGGTCCAGAGTCTTGGCTTTCGCGGTGAGGCGCTGGCGAGTATCGGTTCCGTATCGCGCCTGTCACTGACCAGCAATGACAGCGACGAGGGCAGTCGCGGCCAGATGGCACAAACCGAAGGTCGCGACATGGCGGTGGACGTGCGGCCGGCCTCACACCCGCGCGGCACCACGGTGGAAGTGCGCGATCTGTTCTTTAATACGCCGGCCCGGCGCAAGTTCCTGCGCACCGAAAAAACCGAATTCAATCACCTGGAAGAAGTGGTCAAACGCCTGGCCCTGTCACGCTATGACGTGAACTTCCAGTTGCGCCACAACCAGAAGGTGGTTCACAACCTGCGTGCGGCGGCCAGCCAGCAGGAAATGGAGCGCCGTGTGGCGTCGGTGTGCGGTCCGGCGTTTATGCAGCAGGCGGTGTTTGTGGAAACCGAAGTTACCGGCTTGCGGCTCTGGGGTTGGGTAGGGCTACCAACGTTCTCCCGCAGTCAGGCCGACCTGCAGTACTTCTTCGTCAACGGTCGCGTGGTGCGCGACAAACTGGTTGCCCATGCGGTGAAACAGGCCTATCGCGATGTGCTTTACCACGGCCGCCATCCCGCTTTCGTGCTGTATCTGGAACTGGACCCCGCGGTGGTGGACGTGAATGTGCATCCCACCAAACACGAAGTGCGGTTCCGCGACGGGCGCAGTGTGCACGACTTCATCTTCCGCAGTTTGCACCGCACGCTCGCGGACGTTCGTCCCGGCGATCAAACCGCACCGGCGGTTGGGCCGACGGTGGATCGTGAGACCGGTGAGGTGCGCCAGGAGGGCCTCGCCTGGGGAGGCGAACAAAGTGCGGTGGCAATGGCTGCTGCGCCTCCGTCGGCATTTGTTCCCTCCCGGGCGCCGACCAGCGGACAGGTGACGGGCCAGATGCAGGGCTATGCGGCGCTTCATCCGCAGTCCCTGCCGGAGCAGGACACACCGGAAGATGTGCCACCGCTCGGTTATGCGCTGGCGCAACTCAAGGGCATCTACATCCTGGCGGAGAATGCCGCCGGTCTGGTACTGGTGGATATGCACGCGGCCCACGAACGTATTACCTACGAGCGTCTGAAATCGGCGCGCGAGAGCGAAGGTATCCGCAGCCAGCCGCTGCTGGTGCCGCAGGCGGTGGCGGTAAGCCAGCGCGAGGTGCAGGTGGCGCAGGACCATGGCGAATTGTTCGCCAGCCTCGGATTGGAACTGGCCGTGGGTGGGGAAGAGTCCCTGTTAATCCGCCAGATCCCCGTCGCCCTGCGCGATTCGGATGTGGAGCAGCTCCTGCGCGATGTGCTGGCGGACCTGATTGAATACGGCAGCTCCGACCGTATCGCCGCTCACATGAACGAAATTCTCTCCACCATGGCCTGTCACGGCTCGGTGCGCGCCAATCGCCGCCTGACCATTCCCGAAATGAACGCCCTGTTGCGGGACATGGAAGAAACCGAGCGCTCCGGGCAGTGCAACCATGGTCGTCCAACCTGGACCCAACTCGGTCTCGACGAACTCGACAAGCTGTTCCTGCGGGGGCGTTGATGAGCATCGTGCGCCCGCCGGTGATCTGCCTGATGGGCCCCACCGCCAGCGGTAAAACCGACCTGGCGATCGCACTGGCGGAGCATCTGGATTGCGAGTTAGTAAGTGTTGACTCCGCTCTGGTGTACCGTGGATTGGACATTGGTAGT
Organism: Gammaproteobacteria bacterium; assembly: GCA_030427085.1. Taxonomy (GTDB): domain Bacteria; phylum Pseudomonadota; class Gammaproteobacteria; order Pseudomonadales; family Halieaceae; genus JAUHXH01. The sequence goes on from JAUHXH010000002.1 coordinate 181,268, forward strand.
GCCAAGCCTGACTACCCCCACCATCTGGTTGATATACGAGACCCGGAACAGAGTTATTCCGCAGCCGAGTTCGCCCACGATGCCACGCAGCTGTGCCAGGAGATCACCGCGCGCGGCAAAACGCCTCTGCTGGTGGGTGGCACCATGCTCTATTTTCGCGCGTTATTGGAGGGCCTGGCGGATATGCCGCCGGCTGATCCCGCCCTGCGCGAGGCCATTGAGTCCGAGGCGGCACAACGGGGCTGGCCCGCCCTGCACGAGGAATTGACGCGTGTGGATCCCGAAACGGCCGCGCGGCTGCACCCCAATCACAGTCAGCGGCTGTGCCGTGCACTGGAGGTCTACCGCGCCAGTGGCATTCCGCTGAGCCAGTGGCACGCCCGGCAGCAGAGCGTGCCACTCGCGACTCACTATACGGTTCATCAGCTGGCGATTTGCCCTCGTGACCGGGCGGAACTGCACCGGCGTATCGCACTGCGGTTTGAGCAGATGCTGGCCGCCGGATTCGAACAGGAAATGCAGCAACTCTACGCCCGCCCCGGTCTGCATCCGGGGCTTCCCGCCGTGCGTGCGGTGGGATATCGGCAGTTTTGGGCATATCTGTCGGGTGAGTACAGCCGCGAGGATGCCATCGAAAAGGCCATCGCGGCCACTCGGCAGCTGGCCAAAAGGCAATTAACCTGGCTTCGTAAGTGGCCCGATCTGCACTGGATCTACACCGATTCGGCAGGGAACGCCGTCGATATTGACGAGAGTGGCTCAGTAGGATCGGGAATAGTTTGCAAAAGCCCGCTACAAAAGGCCTTGCAATATCTTTGAAAGACCCAATGTAGTAAGCTGAAAGCGCATACTTTGCGTATGCACTGTTGGGATGCACGCTCACTTTCGCTGTCTAACGTGGAGGTGGGCGCCTTTGTCTAAATATTTTTTAGGCTCGAGTTGAGCCAGTTAAGGAGATAGCCATGTCAAAAGGGCATACCTTACAAGACCCTTACCTGAACACCCTGCGTAAGGAACGTGTACCCGTTTCCATTTATCTGGTTAACGGCATCAAGTTGCAGGGCCAGATCGAGTCTTTTGATCAGTTTGTAGTGCTGCTGAAGAACACTGTCAGTCAGATGGTGTACAAGCACGCCATTTCCACTGTGGTTCCCTCTCGCGTGGTGCGCATGCCCATGCAAAATCCCCCGGAAGATGATGGCAAGGCTTCCTGAACCACTGACACGCCGGGCCGCCGCTGGCGGCCCTTGCTACACCTCACGAGATTCCCTTGTTTTTTGATCGCCCTGAATCGGGGGAACGGGCCGTGCTCGTTCACCTCAACCTGCAAAGTGAATCGGAGCGGGAAGACCCCCGTGAATTCGAGGAACTGGTCTTGTCCGCGGGAGGGGATCCCGCCGCCTACGTCATGGGCTCACGCGATGCGCCTGATTCCCGATTTTTTATCGGCAAGGGCAAGTTGCAGGAAATTCGCGACGAGGTGAATCAGCACGAGGCGGAGGTGGTGATGTTCAATCACGCCCTGTCGCCCAGCCAGGAACGCAACCTCGAAAAGGAGCTCAAGTGCAGGGTGCTGGATCGCACCGGCCTGATTCTCGATATTTTTGCCCAGCGCGCCCGTACCCACGAGGGTAAGTTGCAGGTGGAGCTGGCCCAGTTGCAACACATGTCCACACGACTGGTACGCGGCTGGACGCACCTGGAGCGGCAAAAGGGCGGTATCGGTTTGCGTGGCCCGGGTGAAACCCAGCTTGAAACCGACCGACGCTTGCTGCGGGTACGCATCAAGTCGATCACCGCGCGGCTGGAAAAAGTGCGGAAACAGCGCGATCAGGGCCGTCGCAGTCGGCGCCGTGCCGAGCTGCCGACCGTGTCGCTGGTGGGCTATACCAACGCCGGCAAGTCCACACTGTTTAATCGCATCACCGAATCCGAGGTCTACGCCGCCGATCAGCTCTTCGCCACACTGGACCCGACCCTCCGTCGTGTGGAGCTGGATGAAGTCGGCCCGGTGGTGCTGGCCGACACGGTGGGATTTATCAGCCACCTGCCTCACAAACTGGTCGACGCCTTTCGCGCCACGCTTGAAGAAACTCGCAGTGCCGACCTGCTGCTGCACGTGATCGACTGTGCCGCCGAAAAAGAGCGGGACGACCATATTTACCAGGTCGAGGAAGTGCTCTCTGAAATTGGCGCGGGTGACATTCCACGGTTGGAAGTGTTCAACAAGCTCGACCTGCTGGAGCGGGAGCCGCGAATTGAACGCGATGCCAACGGCGTGATCACGCGAGTGTGGTTATCCGCACAGACCGGTGCGGGCTGCGACCTGTTGCAACAAGCCATTTCCGAGCGCATTGGGCAGGATATGGTGGATCGCGAGTTAGAATTGGCACCGGCTCAGGGTCGCCTGCGGGCGATGCTGTACGGAATGGGTGCGGTACAGAACGAACAACACGGCGCCGATGGCGTGGCCAAGGTAGTTATCCGCATGCCACGCGCCGACTGGAACCGGCTGGTTGCCACGGAAAACGTGTCTTCCCACGCCACTTCTGCGGTACCCCGTTCGTAGCGGGCCCCTAGTGCCTGCACGCGGGCAAATTTGTTAGACTGCCTCGGCTGCAAATCACGGCAGTAATAAGGAGATTCTCTATGGCCTGGAATGAACCGGGTGGCGGCAACAACAAACCCAACGACCCCTGGGGGGGCGGTGGGAACCAGGGTCCGCCGGATCTGGATGAGGCCTGGAAAAAATTCCGCGAAAAACTCGATGGCGTCTTCGGCGGTGGCTCTTCCGGTAAGTCCGGTAGCGGCGGTGGCGGCATCTCCGGAGCCCTGCTGGGCGTGATAGCGGCCGGTGCGCTGCTGGTATGGGCTTTGATGGGCTTTTACCAGGTGGATCAACAGGAGCGTGCCGTAGTACTGCGCTTTGGTAGCTATCTGGAAACGGTACAGCCGGGTCTGGCCTGGAATCCGCCACTGATCGATGAGGTTACGCTGGAAAACGTGACCAAGGTGCGAAACGCTACCTTCCGTGAGTCCATGCTCACCGAGGATGAAAACATCGTCGAGGTGAAGCTGTCGGTGCAGTACGTGATCGACGACCCCTACAAATTTGTGATCAAGGTGCGCGAGCCGGAGCGTTCTCTGAAGCACGCTACTGAGTCCGCACTGCGTCATGTGGTGGGTGGCACCAGCATGGACCTGGTGCTGACCGAAGGTCGTGAACAGATCGGTGTGGAAGTGCAGGAGCGTATCCAGCGCTACCTGGATTCCTACGAGACCGGTATTCGCATTTCCAAGGTGAACATCGACGACTCCCAGCCACCGGCGCAAGTACAGGCGGCATTTGACGACGTGATCAAAGCCCGGGAAGACGAGGATCGCCTGAAAAACGAAGCCCAGGCCTACGCCAACGGCATCATCCCCGAGGCTCGCGGTCAGGCCCAGCGCCAGATTGAGGACGCCAACGCATACCGCGAACAGGTCGTCGCCAACGCGCAGGGTGAGGCCGATCGCTTCGTAGCCCTGCTGACTGAGTACCGCAAGGCGCCGGAAGTAACACGGCAGCGTCTCTACCTCAGCGCCGTTGAAGGAGTTCTGGGCAATACCAGCAAGGTGATGGTGGATGTCGAAGGCGGCAACAACCTGATGTATTTGCCGCTGGATAAACTCGCCGGCGCTACCAGCGGCAGTGTTCAGCCGAGTAGCATTGGTGCGGCTTCTGGCACCGAATTCCGCGATTTGGTCAATCGCGTTACCGAACAGATACGGCGTGACATCGACGCCCAGCAACGCAGCCGGGGAGGGCGATAACATGAGTACCCGATCAACTGTGATTCTGTTGTTGGTAGCGGCTGGCCTGTTTGTGCTGAGCAACTCCCTATATGTAATCAAGGAAACCGAGCGCGGCGTGCTGCTGCGCTTTGGTGAGGTGGTCATTGGCGATCTCAAGCCGGGTTTGCATTTCAAGATCCCCTTCGTCAACAACGTGCGCCGCTTTGATGGCCGTGTACTGACGGTGGATGCCCAACCGGAACGCTTCCTGACCCAGGAGAAAAAAGCCCTGGTGGTCGACAGTTTCGCCAAGTGGCGAGTCGCCGATACCCAGAAGTTCTACACCGCAACCAACGGTGAGGAAGCCCGCGCCAATGGCCTGCTGGCCCAGCGCATCAATAACGGCCTGCGTAACCAGGTGGGTGTGCGCACCGTGCACGAAGTGGTCTCCGGTGAGCGCGACCAGTTGATGGAAGAGCTCAAGGTCAACCTCAATAAGGTGGCCCTGGACGAACTCGGTGTAGAAGTCGTGGATGTACGGGTGAAGCAGGTGGATCTGCCCACTGACGTATCCGACGCCGTCTATCGCCGGATGAATGCCGAGCGGCAGAAAGAGGCGCAGGAGCATCGCTCCCAGGGCCGGGAACTGGCTGAAGGTATCAAGGCTGCGGCCGACCGGGAGGTCACGGTGATCGGGGCTGGCGCCTACCGCGACGCGGAGCAGATCCGCGGTGAGGGGGATGCCCAGGCCACCGCCATCTATGCAGACGCCTACAATCAGGACCCGGAGTTCTACGCCTTTACGCGCAGTCTGAAGGCCTATCAGGACACCTTCCGCAGCAAGGGCGACCTGTTGGTAATCCAGCCGGATAGCGAGTTCTTCCAGTACCTGAAAAACATCGGGCCGGGCACACGTCCAGAGTGAACCATCGCTGCCTGCCGGCGCGGTAATTTCACCATCCGGCCTGCGGGCGCTTGTGGTAGAATCACGCAACCGTGGGATTCGGCACTGTAAGCCAGTGTGCGAACCCGCGGTTTTTTTGTGTTCGATTCAGGCCGCAGGGCACCCTGGGAGGGGCCATGATCAGTTGGCAGGATTTGGCGACAGGGGTGGCCCTGGCGCTGGTTTTGGAAGGTATCCTGCCATTTCTGGCCCCGCGGCAATGGCGGGAGACGATAACCCGCATTGCCGAGTTTGACGAGGGAACACTGCGCCGCATCGGACTGGGGTGTATGGCCGTTGGTGTCGTGCTGCTCTCGCTGGTTCGATAGTGCCGATTCGATCGCTCACGCTGCCCAGGTGGCTGTTACAGGTAGCTTTTTCAGGTAAGACATTGAGATGACGTCTGTAGATCGCTGGTTATTGCCCGATGGCATTGAAGAGGTGCTGCCTGCACAGGCGGCCGCCGTGGAAGTGCTACGCCGCCGCTTACTGGATCTGTACCGCGGCTGGGGCTACCAGTTGATCATTCCCCCGCTGGTGGAATTTACCGAAAGCCTGATTATTGGCCTCGGCCCCGACATTGACCTGCAAACCTTCAAATTAACCGACCAGATCAGTGGCCGCACCCTCGGCATTCGTGCCGATATCACCCCGCAGGTGGCGCGCATCGACGCCCACAGCCTGCCGGTGGAAGGGGTCAGCCGCTTCTGCTACGCCGGTTCCACGCTTCACACCCGCCCTAAAACCCAGCTTGCCAGCCGCTCGCCGATTCAGGTGGGGGTGGAGTTGTTTGGCGATGCCAGCCTGGACGCCGACCTGGAAGTAATCCAGTTGATGCTGCAAACCCTGGAGTGCGCCGGCCTGTCCGGATTTACCCTGGATTTGGGCCATGTTGGCATTGTGGAGGCGGTATTTAACGCAGCGGGATTGAGCGAGGAGCGCGAAGCTGCCATCTTTGATGCATTGCAGCGCAAGAGCATCCCTGATCTTACCGCCGCCTCCGCGGACCTGCCCGACGTTGAGGCCAACGCGATCCAGGCGCTGGCGCGCTTACATGGGGATGAGTCAGTATTGGCCCAGGCCCGCGTCGACTTGGGTGCATTGGCACCGGCGGCGCTTCCCGCCCTGGATACCCTGGAGCAGGTGGCGCGGGACGTTCGCGCACTACGCCCGGAATTGACCATCTACTTTGACCTGGCGGAATTACGCGGCTATCACTATCACACAGGGGTTGTTTTTGCTGCCTACGTGCCCGGCCATGGTCAGGCACTGGCCAATGGTGGCCGCTACGATGATGTTGGTGAAGTATTTGGCCGCGCCCGACCCGCGACCGGCTTTGCTACGGATCTGAAATCCCTGATGGGGCTGCTGCACAGTTCGCCGGAGACTACCGGTGCCGTGGCCATGCCCGCCGATCGGGACCCTGCTCTGGCGCAGGCCGTTCAGGCACTGCGCGATGCCGGGGAGATCGTAATTGCGGATCTGGGCCAGTCGCCCGATCCCCGTTGTACCCGCCGACTGCTTCTAGAGGCGGGCGAGTGGGTCGTAAAACCGCTGTCAGACAGTTAATCGAGAAACTAACGAGCACACCATGAGCAAGAACGTAGTCGTCCTGGGCACCCAGTGGGGTGATGAAGGCAAGGGTAAAATCGTCGACCTGCTGACCGACCAGGCCAGCGCCGTGGTGCGCTTCCAGGGTGGCCACAACGCTGGCCACACCCTGGTTATCGACGGTGAGAAAACCGTACTGCACCTCATTCCGTCCGGCATCTTACGGGCAAACACCCAGTGTTTGATCGGCAACGGTGTGGTGTTGGCTCCCGATGCGCTGCTGAAGGAAATCGCCGAGTTGGAGGAAAAGGGTGTGCCGGTGCGCGAACGCCTGCGTATTTCGCCCGCTTGCCCGCTGATTCTGCCCTACCACGTGGCGCTGGATCAGGCTCGGGAAGCGCGCCGCGGCGAGCAAAAAATCGGCACCACCGGGCGCGGCATCGGCCCGGCCTACGAAGACAAAGTGGCCCGCCGCGGTCTGCGCCTGGGCGACGTGCAGTGTCAGGATCGTTTTGCGCGCAAGCTGCGCGAAGTGATGGACTACCACAACTTCGTGCTGAGCAACTATTACGAAGTGGCGCCGGTGGATTTCCAGCAGGTGCTGGATAGCACCCTTGAAATGGCCGAGCAGCTCAAGCCGATGATCGCCGATGTGACGGCTATGCTGCACCAGTATCGCGAAACGTCGGCCAAAATCCTGTTTGAAGGTGCGCAGGGCAGCCTGCTGGATATCGACCACGGCACCTATCCCTTCGTTACCAGCTCCAACACCACCGCTGGCGGCACCGCCACCGGTTCCGGTTTTGGGCCGCTGTACCTCGACTACGTGCTGGGCATTACCAAGGCCTACACCACCCGGGTTGGCTCCGGTCCGTTCCCGACCGAGCTGTTCGACGAGACCGGTGAGCATCTGGCAACTCGCGGTCACGAGTTTGGCGCCACCACCGGCCGGCCCCGCCGCTGCGGCTGGTTTGACGCGGTAGCCCTGCGCAATGCCGTCAATATCAACTCGGTATCGGGTCTGTGCCTGACCAAGCTGGATGTGCTGGATGGTCTGGAGACGATCCGTATCTGTGTCGGCTACACCGATGAATCCGGCAACCCGGTGCCCAACCCGGTGGATTCCGATGACTACGAGGGCCTGGTGCCCCAGTATGAAGAAGTGCCCGGTTGGCAGGACTCCACGCTGGGTGCGCGGACGCTGGAAGAGCTGCCCGCCGCAGCGCGCGACTATATCCAGACCATCGAGAAGGCTGTGGGCGCACCGATCGACATTATCTCCACCGGGCCGGATCGGGTGGAAACTATTGTGCTGCGTCACCCTTTTGGCAGCTAGTGCTGAAAAAACAGGCAGACTGCGCTATGCTGGCCCCGATTGTGGACACCCCTTTGGGGCCCCAGGTAACAGCAGGTAAACATGAAACGCTCATCGACTTACCGTTTACGCTCCGCGGCACCTCGCACCTCGAGAGCCTGGCAACGACCTAAAATTCGTCGGCTGGTACTTGATCGGACCATTGGTGGCGCGGTGCCTGAAAGGGGCGAGGATGAAACCTATTTCGGCATCCCGATCGGTACCCGTCCGGCTCCCTGACTTTTCACCCCTCCGGTTCATTGAATCTCAATGACTTTTTCTGCTTCCTGCCAGCGAGTAGCCTCTCCTCGCCGCTGCCGGCTGCACTGAGTAGCAATCAGCCTGAATTTATCAGCGCTGAAGCCCCCTTCTTCCATCAATCCATTGGTGACATTGCCGGCCCTTCGGCTGCCGAACTGGCGCACGGAGTTGTGTTGGTGGGCACCTTGCGCCTTGATAATCGTGCTGCACTGACAGCTCAACTCGCGATTGAGGTGGGTGGCACTCAACCCTCGGATGAGGCGCTCGTCCTGGCAGCCTATCGTCGTTGGGGTCGGGATTTTCCCGCCCAACTTCACGGCGACTTTGCCGTGGTGCTCTGGGATGGCCCCCGAAAGCAACTGCTACTGGCCCGCGATCATTTGGGTGTGAAACCCCTGTACTGGCGCCGCTCTGAGATAGGTTTCTGGTGTTCCAACCGCATCGATTGGCTGCGCGATCTATCGGGTCAACCAACGCCGTCCCTCTTGGACCGGTCTGTAGCCACCTACCTGACTGAAGGCGAGCTTTATAGCAGTCGTGAAACATTCTACGTCGGTATTGAAAAGCTACCGGCCGGCACCACCGCTGCTCTGCAAGCGGGCGATTGGCAGGAACAACAATACTGGTCACTTGAATCAGCGCTCCCACCGGTATCGGTTCCCGCTACACAATGGCCTGAGCAACTCTCACAATTGATCACGGAAGCCGTCAATGATCGCACCAGGGATGGTGTTCGTTGCGCTACGCATCTGTCCGGTGGGTTGGATTCATCATTGATCACGGCCCTTGTCGCTCGCAAAGGACAATTGGCACTGGCATGCAATTGGCAATGCTCGGGGGAAGGGCCAGCGGAGGAGGCGGCGGCTTCTCTGGCCCGGCAACTGGGTGCGCCTTACTTACCTCTGCCATTTTCCGATACGGAATTACTGTCGCTATTGCAGGGATTTGATATCGGCCTGGGTGATACGAGTACTCTCTGGTACGAACACACCCTGCGGCGCAGACTGGGAGATGCGGGCCTGTCGGTATTGTTAAGCGGCTGGGGCGGTGATCAGTTCGCCAGCTATGGCGGCAATGCGGGGCTGGTTTCCCTGTTCTGGTCTGGACATCCGCTGGCAGCATTGCGCCATGTGTTTGGCATGACTGAGCTGAGTCTTTGGCGTCGGGGACGACGTGCGGCCGGCCTGTTCCTCCGCAGCCCCTTGCGCGCGTTGCTGGGCAAGCAGCGATCGTCAATGGCGGGAATGGATGTGCTGGATTGCTGCCATCCCGACTTTCAGGCATGGGCTCGCGCCCGGCGGCGCCCGCCTGTGATCGTCCGGCCATGGTCGATGCGGGATGAAATGTTACGTGATGTTCGTCAGGGTCATCTGCAGAATCGCCTGGAAAGCTGGACAGTGGCCGGATCAGCGGCTGGCGTGGACTATCGGTTTCCGCTGTTGGATCGTCGTATTCTGGATTTTGTTCGGTCCTTACCACCGAGTGCTTTTTTCCACCGCGGGGAAAACCGGCATGTGTTTCGGCAGGCAGCGCGGGGAATCCTGCCAGATGCCATTCGCCGACCCGATTTCAAATTGGAAGTTGAACGTGTTGCTCACCTGTTGGATCAGGAGACTCGCGCGCTCGTCACGTGGGCGAGGCAGGATGGGGGAGCCAACATCCACGACACGCCGGTCCAGCGGGAAGCACTGCATGGTTTGATTCGTAATCTGGAAGACGAGGGCTCCGCGGTAACCCTGCAGCGTATCCGCAGCCTGCGTGCTGCAATGCAGTCGGTGTTATTGCTCGGCATCGGTCAAGGCTCGCTCGTACCTCTGGGTGATGGTAGGGGAGTGTCGGGATGAGCAGTACGTGCTTCAGTCACTACCTGCACGGGTTTACTGTGCTGTGTGATCGGGCTCTGTGGGCCGGGGCGCCTGTAACCGAGAATGCAGAAGAATTTCTGGTACAGCTGCGGGAAGCCGAGAGTCCCATCAGCAATCGGGATATGAATTGCCTGGACCGTCTGGAAGGGCTGTCCGGAAGGGAGTTAAAACTGTTTTGCGATCAGCCTTTGTCCCTCGGTCAAGTTCCAGGTAGACGTTGGGTATTCGAGGTCACTGATACGTTGGCCTTCTACTGGGTTGAGGGGGTGAATGACGTAATCTACGAACTCAAGCCTGGCTGCGACACCCTCGGATTCTGGGCGGTTCAATTATTTCTTCCCATGTTGATTTCACACATCACTGGCGCCCTGATGCTTCACGGGTCGGCGGTGAATTCCGATCGCGGAGCCTTCTTGTTCCTTGCTCCAACATGCGGAGGAAAATCGACATTGGCGCACTGGATGAGCCAGCAGGGCTACGCTTTTATGGCAGACGACAAAATCCGCCTGCAGAAGGTGGAAGATGAATGGCGCGCATTGCCGGCGCATCCGTTTTGTCGTCCCAGCCGGACGGAAGAATCACTGGGTGTTTTTCAGCCTGGTTACCTGCCGCTGGGGCGCAACATTCGGGCAATTGTGGAGCTGGCTTGGACGGAAAGTCCGGAGCCTTATATCAGCAAGATGTCGGGCATCGAGGCTTTCAGTGTATTGCGAAGTCATCAGATCATGGACTATCACCCCAACCCTGAACATGCGCTGTTGCATCTATCTGATGTGGCGCGAGAGTGCCCACTGATTCGCCTTTACAGGCCGAAGGGAATGCAATATATGTCTGTCGTGCGTACAGTGCTGGAGTCGCAGTAAAACCTTACGCATATCGCAGCGGCAGTTTTTCAGGTTGAAAAGCCAGATAGGCTTTTGCCGTCACTGAATTATCATTGATTACCAGTTTGATGTGGGTGATGTGTCGGCGTAACAAGTAGCCATTGTGTGTCCCCGGTCGCACCGTGTCATCTGACGATCGCCAGGCCGCAGCCAGTGCTCCTGGATCCAGCCGGGCAGGCCAGTCGAGCACAGCCTCTGCCAGGGGCTCGTCGATCCAGTGGTGCTGTGACATGGCGGACAGCACCTCGTCAAAACGTCCGGCTTTCAGGTCGTGACCGAACAGTTCCAGGCCTATTCTCGGCCCGATTTCGCCATCTGTATCGAAGCAGAGCACCTGCGTATCAAAGTGTGTTTGAGCAAAATCCAGAGCCCTGGATAGTGCGTCGCAATCACGTCCCGACTGCGCCAGAAAGGTGTAAATCTCGCCCGTAGTCAGGGCGCCTGCCTGCACCCTGAGGTCCTGTCCCGGTCGGGCTAACATCAGGCCGAGATAACTGACGTGGGTAGTTTCAGGCAGAGACTGTGCCAGGGCGGTCAAATGCTCAAGGGATGGTAGATTGCGCGAGTGTAGTGCAGAGACAGGACGCAGTGATTCCACCAGGGCTGGCAAATTCCTTACCGCCGCACAGGAGGGGGTGGGGCGCACGAAAACGTTTGCGGTTGCCGGTGTGCCAGGTTGTGCCTGGTTCAGATCAAACTCCAGCCCGATGTCTGACCAGTGGCCCTGTTTGGACTGCCAGAGCTGGATCAGACTTTGCTGCGATTCGCTAGAATGGCTCGCCAACCAGTCTTTCAGGGCGCTTGGCAATTGCGGTGAATAGCGGCGGGAAAAGTCGACGCCGCCAGTGTCGCCGGCCAGGGAAATCTCCAGCAGCCCATTCTCGGCCGGGGGCAGGAGGGGCTCCCCCGCCAGCAGTCCCCGGGTTCGTAGTGCGAGTGCCGGGTGAAGGTTCGCCAGTGCGAGTTGCAGGGCTGTCGTTTCAGGCAACACTGCTGGCACCTATGTCCGGTGTGTCACAGTTTAGCCATTTGGCCCCATCCACATTGTTCGCATCGGGGGGGAGGGGGCGGTAAAATGCATCGCATGGCGTCATGGGCAGTCAGTATACAAGGTGTCTGTCTTTGGCGTGTGCCGACGGGCAAGTGGCCCGCCAGCGGCGTAATCAGTATATGAATCGGCTTCCAGGGGGGGCAATGACAGCATTCAAATTCGCGCTCTCGGCGGCGCTCAGTCTCAATCTGTTCTCCGTTTGCAGTGCTTTTGCATTGACGGATGAGGATGCCACTGATCTGGCTCGTCGAATGCAGGCTCAGGGTCAGCCCCAGGAGCGGATTCTGCGTGTATTGCAGCAGGATGGCCGGGATTTGCAATCGGCGTCACAGATTGCGCTGTACGCAGCGCTAACTGAATCGAGTCGTGCAGAATTGGTAGTACTGGTCATGTGTGCCGCCGGAGACCGGACAGCAATGTCAGCCAATCTGCTTGCGACACAGCCCGACTCCGAGGCAGTTTTACGTACCGTTGAGGAGTTCGATGCGGGTACCTGTGGCCACCGGCCTACAGATTCGACACAGCCGAATCTCGATTTTGAAGCACCGGTGGTGCGTGGGGGTCAACAGTCTCGATCTCCGGGGGAACCTGGGGTCCCTGTGAGTCCTTCCACATGATCCCCCTGTCTCAGTTATCCAGCTCAATGGGCGAGCGCAAGGGTCATTGATCCTGGCTGGTGACCATTCTTATTCTCCTTGGGAACAGGCGGTCTTTACAGGACTGATCGCTTTGCTAGTGTGGGCGCCATTGCCCTTCGCTTCTGCACGGATCTGGGGAGAGGCGGTAATTGTGTTGTTGGCGTCCGTACTTGCACTAGTCTGGTTTGCCGGGCGCCTGGCAGGTCAAATTCCCAAGCCTCCACCGCTTGGTAGGGGTGCTACTGCGGCACTGGTCATGCTCGTGCTGGTTCAGTGTTGGGTGCTGCTTCAGTTGGTGCCACTCCCTTTAGACCTCATCCGCCGGCTGTCCCCACAGGCATTTAATCACTGGCAGGCAGTTTCTCCCGTCCTACCCCGGCTTTCACTTGATCCCACCGCGACCAGAATTCACTTCTTACTGGGTAGTGCCTACACGCTGATATTTGCATTAACGCTGTTTCTTCTAAACAGCCCGCGCCGATTCAAAATACTTGCCGGAACGCTGGTACTGAGCGGCCTGTTCCAGGCCGTGTATGGTATCGCCATGGTCTGGAGCGGCCAGGAATACGGGTTTCTGGTTGAGAAGTACGTGAACAAGGGTTCAGTGACGGGTACCTTCGTCAATCGAAACCATTTTGCCGGCTATGCGGCGCTCAGTTTGTCCATGGCCATTGGGCTCTTTTTGTCGAGCCCGGTACTCAATGACTGGCAGACGCATCGTCAGCGATTCCGGTCGGCCCTGCAGTTGCTGTTGAGTCAGGCGATACTGTTGCGCGTGGCGTTGGCTGTTCTGGTGTTGGGGCTTCTGCTCAGTAAGTCCCGAATGGGAAACCTGGCGTTTTTCTCGGCTTTGTTGCTAGCCAGTTGTGTGTATTTATCCCTGACACGGTGCTGGTCTCGCCGGTTGGCCTGGTTGTTGGGTGGGATGCTGCTGATCGATGTCCTGATCGTTGGATCGCTGTTTGGTGGTGAGCAAGTCTTCAATCGCGTTCTGCAGACTGACCTGGGGCAGGAGGGGCGCGTGTGGTCCATGCGCTACACGTTCACTATGTTGGGCGATTTCCCCCTGACTGGCACGGGTGCCGGTAGTTTTTCCGAAGTATTTCCGGTCTATCAGGGTGTGCAACTTCCGGACTTCCATGAGCATGTCCACAACGATTACCTGGAATTTGCCGTTGAACTTGGCCTGCCAGCATTTTTGCTGCTGACGGGAGTGGTCGGTCTCGCCACATGGAGTGCGCTGGCAACCATTAAATATCGTTCGAGAGGCCTGCGTGTGGGGTTGTCGTTTGGTGTGCTTTTGGCCATATTTTGGCTCGGCCTGCACTCACTGGCTGATTTTAATCTTCAAATTCCCGCCAATGCCCTGACCCTCATCGTTTTGCTGGCAATGGCCTTTTGTTTAAGTCGCGATTTTCCCGCTCAGAGTGGTTAACCAGTCCGCATTTTTACCATCGATTGGATGTTGGCTTTACGTTGGATTGGTTATAATTTGCGCAATTGAGGAACAACAAGAATATTGAAATCCTCACCACGTTTTTTGGGCCTGTTCATGCATAGAATCAAGTCCCCCGGTGCCTTGCTGGTGCTGAGCCTGTTGCCGTTCGCGCTTCCCGTGGCCGAAGCGGCAGTGTTGCCAGCAAGTGTGGCGCTGGGGCCGGTAAAAGTAGAGCCAACCCTGTCGGTGGAAGCTGGCTGGGTGGACAATCTGTTCCGCTCTCCCTCCTCGGAGAAAAGTACCTGGCAGTCGATCCTGGCTCCCAGCGTGCGTGCCTGGATGGAGAATGGTCCGAACCAGTATTCGTTAACCTACGAACTGGAAGATTTTCGTTATGCCAGCAGTTCCGAAGACAACGCTACCGACCAGCGAATTGGCCTGGATCTGAAACACGAATTCAATGTGCGGAACGGGCTGCACATCGACGGCTTTTACTACGATGGTCACAGTCAGCGTGGTACCGGTCCGAGCGAGGGTACCGCGGTACTCCAGTTCGATCGGCCGGTTGAGTACACTCAGGGGGACCTGGGTGCCACATACTCGCTGGGCAGCGGGCTTGGCCGGGCGCGCGCAGAGTTCGAAGTAAGGGGCGGGCAGTACGAGTTCCAGAATTTTCGTGATATTACGCGTGCCTATGATCGGGACCAGTCGTCCTACAGGGCTGCGGCTTACTGGACCCTTTCGCCGCGAGTGGAACTGAGCCTCGAAGGTCGCCAATTGAACATGAACTACGAGCATGAATTTGCGGATGAGGCGAGTCGAGACAGCAACGACCGAACCTGGCTGGTGGGCGTTGAATGGGCGATGAGCGCCCGGTTTGTGGGTACGGTACAGGTAGGCGGATTTGAGCGGGATTTTGATGATTCCAGTCGATCTACCACCTCGGGTGCACGCTGGGATGCCCGTCTGGCCTGGCATCCGCGATCTTACTCGCTGGTCCAGCTCAGCACCCGGCGTTTCGGTCAGGAAACAACGACCGTGGGCAGTTTCGTGGACACGCGTGAGAGCTCCGTGTCATGGCGTCACGACTGGAGTGCCCGTACCACCACCAACCTCCGCCTGGATGTTGCCAACGACGATTACACCGATAGCTCTCGCGAAGATGACAGAGCCACCGCGCAGATTGATTTGACACGCAGTCTCGATCGCTGGCTGGAGTTGGGTGTTGGCTACCGATTTGAAGAGCGGGATTCAAGCCTGACAGGCTATGACTATCGGAGAAACGAAGTCTTCCTGAGAGTGGACGTGAGCCTGTAGTTTCGCCCTGCTTGCACCGAAATAGCCCGTCATGCAAAGTAGGCCAGTCCTTGAATAGGCTAGTTATGAAATTTAGGTTCATATTCGTTTTGCTCGCCTTCGCGTCCAGTCTTGTCTGGGCCCAGTCGGACAGTTACCGCCTGAACGCGGGGGATGCGATTAGTATCTATGTTTACGGTGAGCCCGATTTAACTTTCGAGCAGCTGCTCGTGGGGCAGAACGGGCGTATCTCCTACCCCTTTTTGGGAAACCTGCAAGTGGCGGGAAAAACGGCCAGTGAAATGCAGGAAACTCTGGTTAATGGTCTCAAGCCCGATTACCTCGTAGATCCCCGTATTTCGGTCAGCGTGGTCCGGTATCGCCCCTTTTTTGTTAATGGCGAGGTGCGTCGCCCCGGTGGGGTGGAGTTCCAGCCGGGATTGACCCTTCGGAAGGCCATTGCTTTGGCCGGTGGGTTCACTGAGCGGGCGAACAAGAAGCGCTTCAGCGTCGTCTCGGGTGATGATGGGGAACGCAGCGAAGACGAAGTCGGCCTGGACTACGAGGTTCAGCCCGGTGACATCATCACAGTGCAAGATACTTTTTTCTGATGGATAATCGCCCCGACCTCACGCAAGGCCGTGCCAACGATACGGGTGCTGGTACCTTTAGTCCCGCACACCTGCTACACGTAGTTTGGCGTTACAAGTGGGGCATAGCAGGGCTGGCAGTCGCTGCCACCGTGCTCACGGCGCTCTACCTGTCAACGGTACAACCGGTGTATCGGGCCACGGGCTCAATCGTTCTGGAATCTCAGGCCCCCAACATCGTAGCAGTGCAGGAAGTCTATTCCCTCGGTAGAGTGAGTTACGATTACTCACAAACCCAATTTGGCATTTTGAAGAGTCGCCAGCTTGCAGAGCGAACTGTACGTCGTCTTAACCTGCAGGATAATGCCGCGTTCTCCGCCAGTCCGCAGCAGCCCGAAAAAGCAAGATGGTTTGATTTCCTGCTGCCCGCTCGCAAGCAGGCACCCAGGAAAAATATCGATCCGGAGCTCGCCGACCAACAACGCGTACTTGCAATCGCAAATCGACTGGCGCGCAGTATTTCGGTTGCTCCCGAACAGTACAGTCATCTGGTGCATCTGAGTTACGAGTCGACCGATCCACAGTTGGCCGCAGAAATTATCAACACTCATATTGACGAGTTCATCAGCCGGGATCTGGAAACACGTGTTAGCGGGACGGTGGATGCAACGGAGTGGCTGACGGAACGGCTGGCTACGCTCAAGGAAAACCTGAATACCTCTGAGCGCGCGCTGCAGGTGTTCCGGGAATCGGAGCAACTTGTGGATGTAGGAGGGGTAACCGATCTTGGTGGATTTGAATTAAAAGACCTCGCCTCCCGCCTCGAAGAAGCGCGACGCCAGCGGATTTTGGCGGAAAATATCGTCAGGGAAGTTACCGAGCGAGAGCAGTCATCACCACAGGCCCTGAGTAGCCTTCCTGTCGTACTGCAACACCCACTCGTGCAGGGCCTGAAGCAGGAGCAGTCGTCGATTGAACGCCGGGTGGCTGAATTGGCCAAACGCTATGGGCCCCGCCATCCCCGCATGATCAGCGCGCGCAGCGAATTGGAAAGCGCGGAGAAGGATCTGGGGCGCGCGGTAGAAGAAGTGGTTGCGGGTATCGGCAGAGAGTATGAGCTGGCTCGTCGTAACGAACAGGAGCTCGAGTCACTGTGGCAATCGCGGCGTTCAGAGATTCAGCAGTTTAACCGCATAGAATTCAAACTCCGTGAGTTGCAACGGGATGTGGACACCAACCGCCAGCTCTATGAAATCTTTCTTACCCGATTGAAGGAAACCAGTTCTACTGAAGGATTCGCGCGCCCGCACGCGCGCGTGGTCGATGCAGCAGTTGTTCCGCGCTCACCCATTCGACCGAATAAATTGCAGAGCATGATCATTGCATTCGTCCTGGCGTCTATGCTCGGTACACTGATCGCACTGGCGCTGGATTACCTCGACAACACTCTGAAGACGGCTGACGATGTTCAGTCGAAACTCGGCGCGCCGTTCCTGGGTTCTATTCCGATTGGCGGGCTTGTTGATGGCGAGCTTGAACCCTACTGGAAGAATCCGGGTGGCCGCTTCGGTGAAGCCTTCAGAACACTGCGTACCGCCCTGGTATTGAGCCGGCTGGATGACCCCGCCGGGGTGATCGTAGTGACGTCTTCCCTGCCGGCTGAGGGTAAGTCGACCATCGCGCTTAATTTGGGTTCTGCATTTGCGCAGATGCAAAGAACCCTGGTGGTGGGGGCAGACTTGCGGCGTCCCAGTCTGGCTCGACTATGCAATCTCAAACCAAACCACATGGGCTTGTCGCATTATGTTGCCGGTGGAGCGAGTCTCGACGAATGCATTGAGCATCTCCCTGAGCCCGGTATGGATGTGATGCCGGCGGGTGTGATACCGCCCAATCCTCTGGAGCTGATCAGCTCGGCTCGGTTCCGTTCTGTGCTGGAAGAACTCCGTGCTCGCTATGACCGCATCATTATTGACTCGGCCCCTGTGCACGCCGTGTCGGATGCGCTGATGTTGAGTTCCTACGCTGACGCGGTGGTGTTTGTCGTGAAAGCGGACGCAACTCAGGTAACACAGGCAAGACGCGCCCTGGAACAAATCACCGGCTCCAACGAGCCCTTGTCCGGTGTGGTGATCAACCAACTGGATAGTCGCCGGCAACCGCGATATATGCGCGGAAAAGATGATCACTACGACAGTTACTACGCAGAGGAAGCTGACGGGAAGCCGGCATGATCGACCTGCACAGTCACCTCTTGCCCGGAATGGACGACGGTGCCCCAGATCTACATACAGCGTTGGAAATGGCCCGAATCGCGGCCGAAGCCGGCACGCATCACCTGGTACTGACGCCGCATTTGCACCCCGGACGTTGGGACAACGACAAGACGGAAATTGCCGCTGCTTTCAGCGAGTTTGAGCAGGCGCTGCAAACGGCAAATATACCCTTGGCATTGAGTTTTGCTGCGGAAGTACGCTTGTGCGATGACTTGCTTCGCTTGGCAGAGTCCGATCAAATTCCGGTCTACGGTCCCCCGGACGAAGAGGGATTCCGCACTTTTCTCCTGGAGTTCCCTCACGGCCAGATCATCCCCGGCAGCCTTGAACTCGTGCGTTGGCTGGCCGACAAAGGGCTTCGAGCTCTGATTGCGCATCCAGAACGTAACCGACAGGTGATGCGCCAACCAGAGTTGGTTGATGCCTTCCTGGATCAAGGCTGTCGATTGCAGGTCACTGCCGGCGCTTTGACGGGACAGTTCGGTGAGCGTGCGCAACAGACAGCGCATACTTTTCTGGAGTCCGGTCGGGTTTGGACCATCGCCAGCGATGGGCACAATTTGCGGGCGCGGCCCCCGCGCCTGGATGGAGCGAGAGACCTGGTCGCCGAGCGCTACGGCGATGAACACGTCGACAGGCTTTTCCACAGGCACCCGGCGCAGATTTTGTGGCCCCGTGCCAGTTCGGAACAATGTCTCGCTTAGCGTGCATTGCCGGCATGGTTTTTGTTGTGACACTCGCGGTGATGGCGATTCGTCTAGTAATAGCGGATTGGCATTTTTCTCTGGCGGAGAATGAGGTAGCTACCTGGGGTTTACGAGGATACGAACCCACCCACCAGGATCGAGAGCTGGCCCGATCTGAAATAGACACAGCCCGACGCCTGGCTCCTTGGCATGCCGACTATCTGCGACTCGAAAGTGTGATGTTCGAGTGGCGTGCGAATACCGGTAGCGATTCCGGCGATCCAGATGTCAACGAGAGCCGTGTTTCTGATGTGCTGTGGGCGCTATTGGAACGGCGGCCGACCAGTGTTTATACCTGGAACAGACTGTTGAACTGGAAGGAATCGAAGGGAGAGTACGACACGATCTGGGCACTCGCCGTTCGGCGTGTCACTGAGCTCAATGCAAAGCATCAAACGCAGCCGCACTTCGATGCCAGTGAATGAATACGGCTGAAGCACAAACCGCGGCAAACGGTCAGACCGGGATGTCGCTGGTCAAACGCTCCGGTGGTCTGCTGGTGCTGCGCGGTATTCAGGTGGTACTGGGGCTCGTCATCACGGTGGTACTGACTCGCGCACTGGGTGTGGATGGGTATGGCCAATATGCTCTGGTGCTGGCCTGGGTTTCGGTATTGGTGGTTCCCGTGAGGGGCGGGTGGCCAGAGTTGGCGTTGCGCGAGGCTGCTGCGGTGACGGCCGGTGTAGGAATGAGAGAGTTCCTGCTGGTAGCGCGGCGTCGAATTGTTCTCGCAGGGCTTTTAATCAGCGCCTTTGCGTTAATTCCTGCGCTCGCGATTAGAAGCGCGTCTCCAGTATCACTATGGGTTATCAGCTTACCTTTGTTAACGGTGATCGCACTAACGGGGTTGAGGCAATCCTTACTCAGGGGTCTGGGCGAAGTGTGGCGAAGTCAGCTTCCCGAATACCTGGTTAAGCCGGTAGTTCAATTGGGTTTGTTGTTCTCTCTTTTGATGTGGTCACACAATACCCTGACGCCAACTCTCGCAATTGCTGTGAACGCAGTGTCTGTATTGGCGGCCTTTCTGGTCGGGGGTAGGCTTCTGGCATCCTATCGAGTCAAGCTCTCAGCCAGTAGCAATGTCGGACCGGATGAAAGGCGGCGATGGGAACTATCGGCGCGCCACTTCTTTCTTGGTGCTTTAGCTACGGTTGTGGGGGCGCAGGCAGGAAAGATGGCGACCGGTGCTGGTTCCGGCACATTGGAAGTCGGCATTTTCGCCCTGGCTTTGCAATTCTCGTCTTTGGGTGGTTTTTTTCTCGCGTCGGTGAACGCGGCAATCGCGCCATCGATCGTCAGGGCTCACCGGCAGGGAGATCGTGGCGCACTACAGAAAATGGCTGGGCAGGGGGCGACACTCTCGACTGTGTGTGCAGCAGTGTATTTCTGTTTGCTGGTACTGTGCATCTCATATATTTCCGACTTGCTACGCGTATCATCTGAGGTATTGTTGCCGGTTCTTCTCGTTCTCATTATTGGCCAACTCCTTAATGCCATCACCGGCCCCTGCGGGATGCTGTTGAATATGATGGGCGATGAAGCCCGGGTAGCACGTGTACTGGCCATCGCTAATGTGGGGCAGTTGCTTGTCGCCTTATGCCTGAGTCCCTGGTTCGGAGCGCTGGGTGCGGCCGCCGCATATCTCGCGAGTATCGCGATCTGGAACGTGATACTGGCTCGTCGCCTGTTTCGAAAGTTCGGCGTGGTGAGTCTGGCGTTTGTGGGATTGAGGTCGCCGGCGTGAAGAAGGCAAATCTCTTTATCGTTGGTGCACCCAAGTGTGGGACGACTGCATGGAGACAGTACCTGAGTCAGCATCCGGCTATTGCATTTTGTGATCCTAAAGAACCTCACTTTTTCAGCGAGGACTTCCCCAATTTCCGATGGTGTCACGATCTAGGCAGCTATCAGGCCCTGTTTGAAGATTTGCAATCCTACGATTACCGGGGCGATGCTTCAGTCATGTATCTCTACTCGCAGAAGGCGGCGGAGAATATTGCTCGGTACAATCCTGATGCAAAAATTCTAATTTTATTACGCGATTACGCGCCGTTCTTGCAGTCCTATCATAGGCAGCAAGTCTATAACGGCGATCAAAGTTTGTTGGCGTTTGAAGATGGTTGGAGGGCCTCTGTCTCGCAGAATGGGGAGTCAGGTTTATCAGCAAGAGAGCCATCTTTCCTGGACTATTGTGCAGTGGGGCAATTTTCAAATCAGATCCAGAGGTTCCTACAATATTTCTCTCCAGATCAAGTGAGGATTCTGCAGTATGAGGAATGGGTAAAGGCGCCGGAAGATTACTATAACGCGTTGCTGGATTACTTGAGCCTTGAGCACATACAGGGTGTGAGCTTTGTTCCACACAATACAGCGAAAGCCCACAGGTTCAAGTGGTTGGCGAAGCTGACCCAACAACCTCCAAAATTGGTTCTATCACTTTCCAGAATTGTCCGGCAAGCCCTAGGTAGGCCTAGGCTTGGAGTGGCTCATTGGCTGAGACAGAAAAATCGAGTCAGTCTTCAACAAGAACAAGTGGTGCCTTGCAAAGAAGAAATTTCATCTTTTTTTTCTCAGGACAAACAACAACTTGAGTCCTTCGAAGATTTAAGGATTAGGGTGTGTAAGTAATGCTCTATTTGGTTCGGGAGGTGAGAATCTGGAGCGGCGTTATGTTCGTATCGCAGCGAGTTTCCAGGAGTATTAATCGAACGTGAGTAAGCTGAGCGTGCGCGTACTTCATGTGATCGACTCGCTGGGCGAAGGGGGGGCAGAGTATCAATTATTGGGCCTTCTACCCGCTTTGCACGGTCTTGGAGTTGAAGCCGAGGTGCTTAGCCTGCGCGGCGAAGGGCCGGTTTCAGCCCAGCTTAAAGCCAGGGGAGTGCCTGTGCTGACGCCCGCATCGTCCTTGGGTAAATGGGATTTTCTGGGTGCTCGCCGGAACATTTCAGAGTTGTACCGCTCTGGTAGCTTTGATGTGCTGCACGCCCATCTGTTTATGTCCGGTATCGCTGCCGGTCTGGTTGGCAATGCTGCTGTTCGTACGGTCAGTTTGCACAATCTTGCCTACAGTAAAGGATGTAACCCACCCGGTCCGGGACTCTGGCTTCGCAAAACCCTGAACCGGCTGGTTCTGGGCCAGCGCTATCAGAAGTGTGTTGGTGTGAGCTCGGCTGTGGAACAACATTACAGGCGCCACCTGGGATTACAGAGGACGACGACAATCCCGAACGGCATTGTTGCAGCGGATTTTGAGCAGCTTCCTGAGCAGCCAGGCCGGCCATCACCATTGGTCGTTCTTCCTGGTCGTCTGGTGCGAGAAAAAGGCCATCTGGATTATTTAAGGGCGTTTGCAGATCCAGGTCTTGCTGCGATCAATGCAAGCTTATTGATCGTGGGGAGCGGGCCAATGGCCGATGAGATTTCTCACTGCATCGGGCAACTCAACCTGGAGGATAGGGTACAGGTGCGTCCGGCGGTTCCCCAGTCCGAACTTTACCGAATATTGTGTAGCGCGAATCTGGTCGTAGTGCCCTCGCGATTTGAAGGCTTTGGAATGACGGCGCTCGAAGCGCTGGCGCTGGGTCGGCCACTGGTTGCGACAAGAGTTGGCGGTATGCCTGAAGTGCTCGGGGATGATGTCAGGTGGTGTGAACCTGGTGATGTGCCGGGACTGACGAGCGCCACGCTGGATGTACTCCGCGACCCCGCCCCGTGGGAGTCACTGGCTCAACAGGGGCGACAGCGTGTGCTACGACAGTACGATATCACCTCCTGTGCAAGGCAGTGGGCCGAGCTCTATGCCGCCCTTGTAAAGGAGTCCAGTAATGGCTGAAGTGCTCTATGTAAGCTATACGGGACTTCTGGAGCCGCTTGGGCAGTCTCAGGTGCTGGCTTATTTGGAGCGCTTGGCGCGATATCATCGCATCACACTGATTACGTTTGAGCAGGACCTACCGTCAGCGCGTCAGCAGGCCATGAAGGATGTTAAGACGCGGGTCGAGGGTGCGGGAATCCGCTGGCACATTCAGCCTTACCATCAGCGCCCTCCCCTGCTGGCCAGATTATGGGATGTGGTGAAGGGGCGGCGGATGGTGCGCTCCTGCCTGCGCGACCATGCCGTAGATATTATTCATGTCAGGAGTTTTCTGCCGGCGCTGATGGTGGCCTGGCCCAGTTTTCCCGGACGGGCGAAGCTGCTATTTGACATACGCGGGTTCTGGATTGACGAACGTGTCGATATGGGAAAGTTGCGAGCAGGAGGGATTTTCTATCGGCTCCTGAAGAAAATGGAATCGGTGGTGTACCATCAATCGAGTGCAGTTGTTTCTTTAACCCATGCAGGCAAGGCAGTAATAGAGCGCAGTTTTCCCGCCTTGTGTGGGCGGGTTTATGTGATTCCCACCTGTACGGACCTTGGTCGATTTACGGGTTCACTCCAAAAGCCTGACACCGGTGAGGTGTGTCTGGGGTACCTGGGCTCCACCAAAAGTTGGTATCTGTTTGATGAGTGCCTGAACTTCTTCAGGCAACTTCTGGAGCAGCGTCCGGATGCCCTGCTGCTGGTCGTGAATAGGGGAGACCACGGATACATTCGAGATAGATTGCATGCGATGGGCGTACCTCCCGAATCTGTCGAGATTTGCGCAGCTACTCCGGATGAAGTGCCAGCCCTGTTGGGCAGAATGTCTGCCCTGGTCTCCTTCGTCCGGCCGAGCGAAGCCAAACGGGCCTCGGCACCCACCCGGTTGGGTGAGGCCCTTGCAGCCGGTGTTCCTGTTATTACCAATGCAGGGGTGGGTGATGTGGCGGAATTATTTGAGGGGGCTGGCGTGGGGCCCTGTCTGCAATCATTCAGCCGGGTTGAGGTGGATCATGCCGTCGCTGAAGTGTTGCGATTGATCGCTGACCCTGAAATTTCCAGACGCTGCCGAAGACTAGCGGAGACGAACTTTAGTCTTGAGCGGGGTGTAAAGGCATACGATGCCATCTACCAATCTCTCACTAACTGATTCGGAACCCGCTCTACGGGTGCTGTTTTTGCCGCTGTATCCTGAGTTGGGTGCTAGCAGTCGCTATCGCGTCTATCAGTATTTACCGTATTTGCGGGCTCTAGGTATGTCCGTAGACGTCCAGTCATTTATGGATGAGCGGCTGTTTCGTCTGTCTTACACACGAGGGCGGCTGCCAAGCAAGGCCTGGGGGTGGCTAAAAGCTACCGTGCGTCGTTTTAACTACCTCCGTTCCTGGCGTGAATACGACATCATCTATATTCAACGCGACTTGCTTCCCTTGCTACCGCCCTGGGTAGAACGAAATCTCAGTCAGCGCGGTGCAATTCTGGTGTTGGACATTGATGATGCGCTATACATCGGTAAGGCCAGTCGTCACACGCCTCTAACGCAGTATCTAAAGCCAAAAGACAAACTCGTCTCGGTGCTTTCTCTGGTAAATTGCGTGGTCGCAGGTAATCCTTTTCTCCGAGATAAAGCGTCAGATTACTGTCCCGATGCGCGATTTCTTCCGGTTGCCGAATCGGTATCGCGGTTTGAAAATCAGATAAAGGAGTCAGCTGAAAAGCCAGGATTGGTTCTTGGGTGGCTCGGTTCTCCGAGCACGGAGAAGTATTTACAGCTTATTAGGGAGCCGCTGGAAGCCCTGCTGGCTGAACAGCCCGATCTGCAACTGTGGGTTGTTGGCGGAGGCCAGTTCTTGCACGACCATCCGCAAGTGCATCATTACCAATGGTCATTGGAGGGCGAAGCGGCTCTTGTCGTTCAGTTCGATGTGGGTTTGATGCCGCTGCCGAGTGAAGAATGGTCGCAGGGCAAGTCCGGTGGCAAGGCGCGGACCTATATGGCGGCCGGTATACCGCCCGTAGCGACGGCCATTGGTTATAATCTCGAACTGATAGCCCATGGGCGCACCGGCTTGCTGGTGAACGATGCAACACAATGGCGCGATGCAATTGCACAATTGCTTGGTGACGCCAGAGGCAGACTGGAAATGGGGGAGCGGGCGAAACAGTACGTGGCAAAACATTTTGACCCTGAACGGACGGCCCACCGCCTCGCCGACATCATCTATGCAGTACATGGCAAGCACACCATCGACTGAAATGCTGGCGGACCGCCAATATCTTCGCTCAGTGATGCTACTGGGGTTCCTCCTGAGAATCACCCTGGTGGCAATCTTTGTTGCCACCGATGCTATCTATCGATTGCGGCTGTCCCCCGACTCAGAGCGCTATCACCGGGTTGGCCTGGAAATCATGGAGCAGATGCACCGTGGAAATTTCAATTGGATCAATTGGGTCGACAACGGTTGGTTTCAATTCACGGGCTTTGTGTACTACCTGTTTGGTCCTTATTCATTGCTGATGCAGCTTTGGAACATTGCGCTGTCGACCGCCACTATCGCGGTAGTCTACGAGCTTGCGAAGGAGGTTACTCGCAGTAGTGCAGTGGCTCGATCCTCGGCGCTACTCGTCGCCTTGATGCCGTCCTTTGTGTACTGGTCCTGTTTGATGCTCAAGGACACGACTGCGATCTTTGCGGTGTCAGTACTGGTGCTGGCCACTGTCAACCTGCGCTACCGATTCAGCTTCACCTGGCTGGCCACTGCGGTGTCGTGTCTGATGATTCTGTTGTGCTTGCGCGAGTATATGTTTTTCGTGTGCACGGTACTGATGGCAGGTTCACTGTGCCTGTACCTGCCGGGACGTTTGTCCTGGTGGAGTGCGGGACTAACCCTCATTCTTCTGGGTTGGTTCCCCGCACTTTTTGGCTATGGTTGGTTTGGTCTGGACGCTTTTCGAAGCTCTCATTATTTTGATCTGGATTACATCAACCATGTTCGCGTAGCCATGGGCGACCATGGTTCCGGCGCCATATTCGAACACGACTCAGTCGCTACCTGGGGGCAGGGAAGTGTGCTTGATCAGGCTTGGGCGCTAACCAAAACCGTGTTGTTGTTTTTTGTGTCGGTGAACCCTTTAGACGTGGGCAGTCTGCGTCAATGGATGGCCCTACCTGAAGCGCTGTTGGTCTTGGCGCTGATTCCAGCGCTTATCAGGGGGCTGCAAATTCTGTGGGCTGATCGACAGAACGCATTACCCTTACTGGTCTTTGCCTTTGGTATTACGCTGATTCTGGTACTTGCTACTACCAATATCGGAGCGTTATTCCGTTGGCGGATGCAGGTGATGCCTCTGTTTGTGATCGCGCTCAGCCTCGGTGTGTTCGCTTCCCGGCATAGCTTTTTCAGGCCCCTGTTCAGTCGATTGGCAGGTGTCCAGTCGTGACAGCGGGCTTTGCAGTTGTTCTCGGACTTTCTCCAACGGGTCTGTACGTAGTGCGGGAATTGGGACGAGCGGGGGTCGCCGTCTATGGTGTGGATGAGAGCCGCCGGTGCGGGGCGTCATCCTGCTATCTGCAGCCCGATGGCGCGATAGTCACTTCCGACGCTACGCTGGCTGAAAGCTTGCTCGCCCTGGCGAGTCAACGCGGAGAACGGGGTGTGCTGATCGCAACCAGTGATCGCTACATCGATTGGCTGGTGGTGCATGGCGAGGCAATAAAGTCCCACTATAGCTATCAGTCCTCCTACTCAGCACAGGCTTATTCGCAACTGGTCGATAAAGAAGGCTTACACCAGGCGGCGTTGACAGCGGGTGTATCGCTTCCGCGAACACAATTGCTTGTAGAGAAGGAGCTGCAGTCGGCGAACCCACCACTGGAACCGCCGTTTCTGTTAAAGCCCGTAGAAATTCATCGAATAGCCGCGCAGATGCGAGGCAAGAAAGTGCTCGTGGTACAAGGCCGTGGTGACTGGTGTGCCACTGCGGAAACTTGCAGGGTATTGGGTGGGCAATGGCTTGCCCAGGAAATCATTCCGGGTCCAGAGTCCAACCTCGTGCTTTATGCCGCCTACTTCAATCAACGGGGTGAGGCGTGTGAAGAGTTTACGGCTCGTAAATTACGACAGTATCCACCGTACTTTGGCTCGGCCTCGCTAGTGGCAAGCGAGCCCCTTCCGGTAGTGGTGGAAGCCAGCAGGCATTGCCTGGGGGCACTCTCATTTCAGGGAGTGGTAGGTACTGAATTCAAGCTCGATCCGCGCGATGGTAGCTACAAATTAATCGAAATCAATCCGCGCCCTACCTTGTGGTTTGCGGCGACACACGCTGCAGGGAAGCGTATTGCGCTGGCGGCATTTTCTGATCTGGGCGGCATCTCAAGGCCAGCCACTGGATGTGAGGAGGAGGCAGTCGTTTGGCGTTACGGGCTCAAAGACCTGGCCAGCGCCTGGCACTATTTCCGACACGGACAGCGCAACCCAGTGCTTCCGCCTCCAGAACTTCCACAGCTCAGTATCTCCCGTCGGCAGTGCTGGCCAGTATTCTCCCAGCAGGATTGGCGTCCGGTGGTAACTGAGTTGGGTGTGTACGCGAACAAAGCGGTCCAACGTCTCCAGCGGCAGAGCAGCGGGGCAGCTGATGACAGGTAGGTTCGTGGTGTCGTTGGACTTTGAATTGATGTGGGGAATGCGCGAAAGCAGGCGGCAGCATTACGCACAGAATATTTTGGGCGTTCATACGGTGTTGCCCCAAATTCTGGCCCTGTTTGAACGGTATGGCGTACGTGCGACCTGGGCTACCGTCGGTGCGCTGGCGTGTCCGCACCGTGAAGATTTGAAGGCACGAATCGCGGCGCTATCAAGCGAGGTGAGTAACCCGCAGTATTACGACAATTTGCGACGGTATATTGCAGCTAACGTAGGCAACGATGAGCGGGAGGACCCACTACATTTCGGCGGCTCGCTGGTTCAGCGAATTCTGGATTCGGCTGGTCAGGACTTGGGTACTCATACGCTAACGCATTATCCGCTGCTTGAATGCCCCGACAAACAGGCGTTTATCGGTGATCTTCGGTCGGGGATGCAGGTGCTGCAGGAGAGCGGAGCCGAGGTGCGCAGCCTGGTGTTTCCACGCAATCAGGTACAAACAGGGATATTGGCTGAAGCGCGTGCGCTGGGTTTGCGCACCTATCGCGGCACCGGTGAGTCAAGTTCCGAGCGGTGGCGGGCGCCGGGGCCGGCACAGCGATGGCACCGCGGTATTCGTCTCATGGGTGCCTACTTGCCTATCGGCCAGACGCAGTTCAAAAGCGAATCCAGTGCCGGGGAAGAACAAACCATGATGGATATTCCCGGCTCGCGATTTTTGAGGCCATTGAGCCGTCAGTCTGCGGCAGTTCACGCCCTGCATCTTTTGCGTGTGAAGAATGAAATGGCGGCAGCGGCCCGGCAAGGCCTGTCTTACCATCTTTGGTGGCATCCGCATAACTTCGGTCAGCACAGTGAGCGTCATCTAAAGGCCTTGGAGACGCTGCTTGAACAATATCGGCATTTGAATGACCGCTTTGGTTGGCAATCCAGGAACATGAACGACGTGGGTCTGGAGGCGGGGCAGCCGTGAAGGTGGCAATGTTCGCCAATACCGATTGGTATCTGCACAACTTTCGTCGTGAGTTTGCCAGGGATCTGGCCAGGCAGGGCTATGAGGTGTTGTTGATCTCACCACCGGGTCCCTATGGTGATTCCCTGGGTGAAAGCGGGGTCAAGTGGCTGCCCATTCCAATGCATCGGCGCAGTTTGAATCCGCTGCGAGAATTTCGGGTGATAACAAGGCTCGCAGCAATGTTGCGCGACGAGCAAATTGAACTCGTGCACGGCTATACCTTGAAGTGTGCAGTCTACGGCGCACTGGCTGCACGCCTGGCAAAAGTCCCCCTGGTCGTGGGTTCCGTAACTGGAATGGGACACGTCTTCACTTCTGGCTCCTGGTGGATGCAACGCTTGCAACCCGCTGTGGTTGCACTATTTCGCGCAGCATTCGATGGTGGGAAACGGCAGCTTGTTGTGCAGAACCGGGATGACCAGGCTTTTCTGCGAGCAAAGTTGGGATTGGCGGATGACCAGCCTGCCCTGATCCCGGGGTCAGGAGTGGATTGCACCCATTTTTCCCCGTCTCAATCGCCGCCTGATCCCGGTCGGCCCTTGACGGTGCTCATGGCCTGCCGATTACTGCGCGACAAAGGTGTGGAAGAGTATTGCACCGCAGCTGAACGCGTTATCGGGTCTCATGGCGCCTGTCAGTTTCTGTTGGCGGGGGAAGTCGATCCGGGTAATCCCAGCAGTGTTGACGGTGATTGGCTGGCGCGTCGAGCTTCCGATTCCGGTGTGCAACTGTTGGGGCATGTACCAGAGATGGCTGATTTACTCAGGCAATGCGATGTTGTGGTTTTGCCCAGCTATCGTGAGGGATTGCCCAAGGGGTTGGTTGAGGCCGGCGCGTGTGAATTACCTGTGGTTGCAACGGATGTACCGGGGTGTCGGGAAGTGGTTCAACATGGATTGAATGGTCTCCTCGTGCCGCCGCGGAGCGGTGTGGCATTGGCGGATGCGATTTTAAAACTCCTATCAGATCGTGGGCTACGGCAACGAATGGGACGTGCAGGCAGGGAGCAGGCTCTTGCTCGATTTTCTCAGGAGCCGATACATGAGGCTACCCGAAGGCTCTATCAACAACTCATGCGGTTCCGCGATGCCCAATGATACGAATAGTATGGATTCGCTCTACTCACTGGATGAGGTGTCCTTTTGGCAAAACATCCTCGGTCGGGAAATGCATTACCACTTCGGCCATTTCCATTCACCGGAAGTCGACTTCGAAGAAGCCCTGCGGCAGGCGGTACGCAACTTTTTTCCACATATACCCGTTGGGGCGAATGTGGTGGATGCGGGCTGTGGTTGGGGAGGCCCGGCGGATCTCCTGCGAGCGGAACGTGCCTGTGTCTTGCATTGCCTGACGGTCAGTAATGCACAAGTGGCGCACTGCGAATCGCGGGGTCTCTCCTGTGAATACCATGACCTTGAAACCGGACTGCCGCCCGAAATGCGGGCGGACGTTGGTTTGATGTTTGAATCTTTGGAGCACGTGCAAGATAAGCAAGTGCTATTGCGTGATGCACGAGACAAGTGTTCGCGCCTTTTGTTGCGTATCAATTGCTGTGCGGATATGCGACTGACCTTGCTGAATGCTGGTAATCCGTGGCTGCTGCGGTTTGAGCCACCAGAGGTTATCTTGTCCCGTTTGGAACGGGCAGGGTGGCGGATTGATGAGGTGGTCAATCGCCGTCCGGAGTCAATGCCCACGCTACGACACTGGCAGGAGCGACTGATCCAGCAGGCCGATCGGGTCAGTGCCCATCAGCAGTCGGGGCTACTGTTGTCCATGTGCAATCAAGCACTGGAATCACCGGAACAATGGGCAGCCAATTACCCCCTCATGGATATTGTGGCTTCCTAAAGCTGTGGTGGTGCCATCTTTCGCCGGAGGTAGCCAGGCAGTTTCCGGGGAGTGTGGCGTAATGACTTCAATAAATGAAGGCTGTGGGCACGGATGTCATAAAGTTTCGCCCATCCGGGATGCCGGTAGCGCCGCGCCAAATACTGCTGCTCCTTGAGGGTTAAGTGATCCGGTCGGGGTTCCTCTCCTTCCGCTGTAAGCAGGGTGTTGGTAAGCGAAATAAAAACCGCTAGCGCGGTGGGATGTGTTAATTGCTGCGCTGCATTTTCAATGGTTTCATCTCTATTTTTTGCCAGTAACTGGATTACATCCAACCCCGTTCTCAGGGAGAAGTCGTGCCGATCGGCATAGGTATCTCCCACATGACTGCCAAGGAAGTGTTGGAGCAACTGGGAAGGCGCACTGGGGACGTTAAACTGTGTATTGCGCAGCGTGTGGAGTTGCGAGTATTCGCTCATTCGGTCGCAGGTCAGTGCCGGCTGGAGTCGAGCGGGGAGCCAGTGTGTATGTATCTCAACGCTGGCCACATAAGGCGCTTTCACCAGCGGCGGCAAGTGGTGGTGATGCCGCCCCAGCTTGATTGCCTCCACCAGGTCATCGGTCAAAATCGGTTGCGCGCGGTGGCGATGCGGGTTTACCCAGAAGCGGTAGCCCTGGTCCAGTAACGCGGTACAGCCCTGGGCGAGTGTTTCCCGCGAAAGCCAGAGGTCAATGTCAGCCTGCTCCCGTAGGCCCAGATTGGCATCCGGCTCTCCCAGCAGGCGGGCGGTGCCCTTTAGCACCAGTGGCGTAATGTTTGCCCGGTTGAGTGCCGCAACAATCTTCAGGGCTTGCGAAGAAATCAGCAGATTTTTCTGGACGGTATCCTGACGGCGCCGCCTGAGTTCAGTGGTGTGCTCTGCCAGTTGCTCGGGTACGTTGGCATGTTCTTCCAGCCGGATGGCCAGGGCCGACAATACGCGGTGTTTCTGGGCCAGGGTCAGCAATAGTCCGGCGTTCACCTGGTCCAGTAGAGGATGATTGCCTCGCCCTAGCAGCTGCCCCAATATCTGAAAGTTGAACCAGGGATCGCTATTCATCGCTCCCACCCGTGATGCTGTGGCGCAGACTATATCATGCAGCGATGTTCGGATGATCGGTCGACCTGCCTGTGCTAGGGTTTACGCCTACAGCCTCCTTCGACTGGAGCTCGACGCTATCCTTAACATCCTCGCATTGTTGGTCTATCCATTGACGCAAGCACTGGTGCTGCTCGTCGTATCCCTGTTCCTGCTGATATTCGAGCGTCGTACAGCAGCCGGTGCAGTTGTGTTGCTGGCGTTACTTTGGCTTTCGGTGTGTTCGTCGAACCAGGTGGGAGTGAGGGTCATGAAACACATGGAATCTGATTATCCGCCCATGGCATTGGAGGATGTGCCCGCGGCTGAGGCGATTATATTGCTTGGTGGGGGCACACGCGGCAAAACTCCGGGTGGTCGTTACGCAGATACAAATGCCCAGGGTGATCGGTTGTGGGAGGTTGTGCGCTTGTGGCGTGCTGGCAAGGCTCCTCGCATTATCATCAGTGGTGGCGGGCCGGAGGGCGAAATTTCGGAGGCACAGTTGATGGCAGATATTCTCGTCTCTGTAGGCGTGCCGCGCTCCGCCATGGTGCTGGAAGAGCGTAGTCGGAATACCCATGACAACGCCGTCTACACCGCTCAGCTACTGCGAGATCAGCAATTGGATTCCGTGTTGTTGGTAACATCCGCCTTTCATATGCGCCGCGCTTTGGCCTGTTTTGCCGCCCAGGGTGTCTCGCCGATAGCTGTACCCACGGATCACCGCCATACCCTGCGAGCTGGCAAGCGGCCGAGTTGGCTGCCTACGGTTGACGGGCTCAAGGCAACCAGTACCGCTGTACATGAGACCGTCGGCTATTGGAGCTATCGCTTGCGCGGGTGGCTGTAATTCAGCGGCGTTCAGAATCTATCGCATGGCGAGCTGGTTTGCTTCGTTGTGGCCTAATGGGCTGAGTCACCCAGTAGCAGTGAGCCAGGAAGAGCACGAAGTAGAGCAACAAGCTGAGATAGGCGGGTAGCGCCTCCAGGAGCAAACCCACCGCCGCGCAGACGACTCCGTAAGCAACCAACAGGCAGAGGGTGGCTCGTGAACTAAACCCCATGTCCAGCAATCTGTGGTGCAGGTGTCGCCGATCAGCCTGCATGGGTGAATGTCCGGCCCTGACTCGCAACAGCATCGTAGCCAGCATGTCCATGAGAGGTACCGTGACAAGCCATAGTGCCGTTACGGGTGCTATGACGGTGTTTTCTCCCTGGGAGTAAAATACCAGGCTTGCTGTGACCAAAAATCCGATAGTGATACTGCCTGCATCGCCGAGAAATATCCGCGGCCACCACTTCCAGTCAGGGCCGAGGTTAAAGCAGAGAAACACGGCCAGCATAAGAACCAGTGATCCGGTAAAGTCCGCATGCGCAGATCCTGCCTGGCTGGATAACCACCACAATACCGCCAGTGGCAGCATCAGGGTGGTGGCGGCCAGGCCATCAATGCCGTCGATCATGTTGTAAGCATTGCACAGGCCTGCCACGCTGAGCGCCGTCAGTGGAATGGTCATGATCAGCAGGGGGATGTCGCCCATGCCGAGTAAATTCCCTACATTGGAGATGGCAATGCCTGCGTAGGTAACTAGCGCAATACCGAACAGGTACTCAAGTACCAGACGCCATCCCGGACGAATGTGGCGCCAGTCGTCAATCAGGCCCATCGACAGGACTACTGCCGTCAGTGGTAACAGGTTTGGCGTGTAGGGCTGGATTTCACCCAGGGAATAGAAAACGGCTACAGAAGCCAGGATGGCCACGCCACCACACAGGGGCACCTGGCCTTTGTGCTGCTTGCGTTCGTCGGGGTGATCGACAAGCCCGGCTCGCCGGGCCGCTGCCGCAGCAATGAGCAGGCAAAGCACTGTGATGGGAATGGTTAGCGGTGGCACCATGAACTATGCAATTTGCTGTGAATTTGCCATCGTCCCTGACCTGGGCGGCCGTTACAGCTGGCCATGTTCAGCAGTCATAATACTCCGATCCGCCGCTTGCAGGGAAATTCGGCCGGAGAAAACGGAAATTTCGTGTCTTTGCTCACGCTCTGTTGCTGGCGGACAGTCGCCGAAGACGGAGTATTGGTAAACTGGATCCAGACTTTTTGGGCGAAATCGAATATGAATCAGTTCAGCTGGATTCTCATGCTGGCCCTGTGTCTGGGTTCAATGGGTTCTCCGGGTGCGCTGGCGCAGTCTGAACGTGGCCCGGATGGCATATCCAGAATCAACTCGGCCGGGACCACTTCACTCTCCGGTCAGTGGCGGTTTCAGCAGGGGGACGACCTCAGATGGGCTTCCCCCGAGTTCGACGACAGTGGCTGGCGCTTCCGCAGCGTACCGGGTAACTGGCCAACGGGTGGCTTTCCGGAGACAGATCAGTACGCCTGGTATCGACTCACCCTGCACCTGGATGCCGAACTCGTTGACGAAGGTGAACCCCTCGGCGTTAGGCTCGGAAAGGTGCACAGCGCCTATGAGCTATATGCCAATGGGCAGCAGGTGGGGCAGGTTGGCCGTTTACCCCCCTTGGCGCAAATCGACTACGACCTGATGAAAGTTTTTCCGCTGCACGGTCTCAACCCCGGCCCGGACGGCCGCCTGGTGTTGGCGCTGCGCGTGTGGGGAGGTGCGCCAGCGGAAGTGAAGGAATGGGGTGGTGGACCTTTCACCGGCACGTTCAGTGTTGGCCCTTATTCAGATTTGCTGCGTCAGAAAACCCTGTCCGAGCTGCCCGGATTGCTTTTGGCCACTATTATCTTTGCGTTTGGCCTTTACCACCTCTACCTCTATCAGCGGAATCCACGGCTGTCTGCTTACGGATGGTTCGGGTTACTGGCGCTTGGGCTGGCGATTTACTGCCTGAATCTCACCCAGTGGAAGCATCAGGTTGGGTTGAGCTTCCTTGCAGTAGAAAAAATAGAGTTCTGGATTGTGTATCTGTTGCCGGCGTTAACGATTCAGGCGATTTGGGCGCTGCTTGACCGCAAAATCGAAATACCGCTGCGTCTCTACCAAGGGGTTTTTGTGGCCTTTTCATTGGCCGTGGTGGCGATTCCTGGCTGGCGGGTGATGTTCAATACTCTGGGTATTTTCCACCTGCTGACGATGCCACTGTTGGTGTATATCCCGTGGGTGGTATGTGCCAGTGCACACAGGGGCAACAAGCAGGCACGTGTATTGGTGTTCGGGATCTGTTTTTTTGCCGCGGCGTCCCTGAATGATATTCTGATCGACATGGCCGGAACTGGCAGTGTTCGCCTGGCTCCTTTGGGATTTTTCGCGATATTGGTTTCCATGGTGGCATCGCTGGCGAATCGCTTTTCGTCCATGCTGGACAGCCTGGAGTCGGAAGTGGTGGCTCGTACCGGTGAACTGGAACGTGCCAATGCGCAGCTCAGCACCATGGCGCTGCAGGACCCGTTGACCGGCGCATTGAATCGCCGCGGCTTTGCCGAACAGGTTGAGATGGAAATCCGTCGCGTTCGAAGGACGGGTCGGGCATTCACGTTGATTCTGGCGGATGTCGATAACTTCAAGCGATTTAATGACGACTACGGTCATGCCGCTGGCGATCATGTGCTGTCCTGTGTGGCCGGGTTGTTGGAGAGTCAATTGCGCGAGATTGATTGTGTGGGCCGCTGGGGTGGTGAAGAATTCGTGCTGTTATTGCCCGAAACAAATGAGGAAGGCGCCAATGCGCTGGCGGAGAAACTACGCGGCAGTATCGCTGACAATGTGTTCGAGTTTCGCGGGGATCTCCTGCAAGTCACGATGACGTTCGGCGTGGCTGTGCGCGAAGGAGAGGAATCTCTGGAACGCTGCCTCGCTCGCGCTGACAAGGCGCTGTATGAGGGTAAGCGTGGTGGTAGAAACCGGGTGACCCTGGCCGGAAAAGCGTCGCTGCGAGTGGTTTCCTGACAGTGCAGCAACTACCGTGGGTCATAGTTACTGATCGCTAGCAGAAAAAAGGCAAGAATTGATGACGCTGGACGAATTTGATGAATCAGGCCTCTCAACGGTGTGCTGAATTGCCCTGCTACTGTGCTAGTCTGACTTTGGCCTGAGGGATAAGAAGGCAATAAGTCGTTCCTCGGCGGTATCTCAATAATTCACAAGGATGTGAGTCGATGAATATCACCCAGTCACGGGCGGCAGTCCGCCCTGAAAAGTCCCACCACCTCGCGTTCACACTCTGTCGTACTACCGATCGTGTGATGCAGATTTTGTTATCGGCCGACCTCAGTCGCTTGCGGGCAGATGACGTTGCTGCCCAGTTGGGCATCAGTGGCACTACCCTTCGTCGGCGCCTGCGTCAGGACCACACCAGTTATCAGTACTTGCTGGATCGCGCCCGCCAATATCGCTGTGAACAGCTTCTGCGCGAAACCTGGTTACCCGGCAAGTGCGTTGCCGATGAACTGGGTTATCTGGAAGTTAACAGTTTCTACCGTGCTTTTCGACGTTGGACAGGTGCCAACTACAGCGCCTACCGCGTTCGTCACTAGCTGGCTTCCTGGTTGGACTGGCTTTTCTCTTAATCCCCGCTTTCCCTTTGCTGCTAATTCCCTGAGAATCGAGTTCAGAGTCCCGCTTCAAGGGACAGCGAAATTCGAATTGCGGGAGTGCGCAACATGGAAATCGGATCGATTGTTTTTTGGCTGGTGCTGCTGGGTTTGGCCATCTACGTGGTGGGTATTTACAACCGGCTGGTCACACTGAAAAACCGATACCTCAATGGGTTCGCCCAAATCGAGGTGCAATTAAAACGCCGCTATGACCTGATCCCCAATCTGGTGGAGACGGCGCGTGCCTACATGACTCACGAACGCGAAACGCTCGATGCCGTCGTTACGGCACGCAACGAGGCGGCCGCAATGCTCAAGGCGGTCAGTGACGGCGGGGTCGACGCGACCAAACTGGGGCAGTTGGCCAGTGCGGAGGGGGCGCTGCAGGGTGCTCTGGGTCGTCTCAATGTCACCATGGAAGCCTATCCCGACCTGAAGGCCAGCGAAAACATGCAACAGTTGTCAGAGGAGTTGACCACTACTGAGAACCGGGTAGCTTTTGCGCGGCAGGCGTTCAACGACGCAGTGATGGGTTACAACACCTACAAACAGAGCTTCCCCCCCGTTGTGCTGGCCAACTTTTTCGGCCACAGCGAAGACGCGAGCCTGTTGGAATTTGAAGACAGCGCCGACATTCAGGCTGCCCCAGAGGTCAAGTTCTGACCTGTGCTCTGGATGGATGACCAGCCGCAGCTCCGATGAATTTCTTTGAACACCAGGATCGGGCGCGCCGGAACACGCGCCTGCTGTTGTTTTTTTTCCTGTTGGCGGTAGTCGTATTGATCCTGCTGACCAATTTTGCGGTAGCGCTGTTTCTCTGGTGGGGTGCGTCCTCGTCTGACGCGTCCGCCGATGGGCACGCGATTTTGATGTCGCTGTTTTCCTGGGAACGCTTTGCCTGGCTTTCGGTACTGATCGCCACCACGGTGGGTATGGTGGTATTGGTGCGCTGGTTGCAACTCGCGCAGGGCGGTCAGTACGTGGCTGAAGCGCTGGGGGGCAGACAGGTACTGCCCCATACCGAGGACCCCCTGGAGCGACGCTGCCTCAATATCGTTGAGGAGATGGCCCTGGCGGCAGGCATGCCGGTGCCGGCACTCTATGTCCTTCCCGGTGAGCGCGGGATCAACGCGTTTGCGGCAGGTGTTACTCCTGCCGACGCCGTGATTGCCGTGACCCGCGGTGCGTTATTGCAGCTGCGGCGAAACGAGTTACAAGGTGTGGTGGGTCACGAGTTCAGCCACATCCTGAACGGGGATATGCGGCTCAGTATCCGTCTGGCTGCGCTATTGAAGGGCATTACCTTTGTTGGGGACGTCGGCTATTTCCTGATGCGCGGCGGGGGTGCTTCAACACGCGGCGCAATGCGTGGCGGATCAACGCAGCACAAGGGCGGTGAACTGGCGCTGCTGGGCGTTGCACTTCTCGCCCTGGGTTGGCTGGGCGGCACCATGGCAGGTTTGATCAAGGCAGGCATTAGCCGGCAAAAGGAATTTCTGGCCGATGCCTCTGCAGTGCAGTTTACGCGGGACGCCGAGGGCGTGGCCGCCGCACTGAAAGTGATTGGTGGCTATGTGCCAGGCACTCTCGTGCACGGTGCTCGCGCGGTGGAGCTATCACACCTGTTCTTTGGTCAGGTCGTTCACTCCCTGTGGCAGGGGTTTGCGACACATCCACCACTGGACGAACGCATTCGCCGACTCGACCCCGCATGGAACGGTGAGTACACGCAGCGGACGCCAGTGCACGAGAGTGACAGCGCCAGTGCCGCGGAAGTGGGCGTGGGGCGCGCAAATCTGGTGGCGGCCGCTGCGGCGGCCGCTGCGGCGGCCGGTGCGGTAGCTGCCAGCGCACTGGCCGCTTCGGCTGACGCCGCACTAGAGAACCATAGCGCGGAGACAGATCCGGGTGAGACAACCGGTAGCGTGCCAGCTGCTGAGGAAGCCGACGCTGATTTTGCCCGGCTTCCCAGGGAGCTTACAGAACAGGCAACCGACTGGGATCTACCACATCGGTTGGTCCATTGCAGCCATCAACCCTTGAGCGCCAATGCGCTGGTTTTTGCCTTCCTGCTCTCAGAAGAGCCGGAATGTCTTGAGCGCCAGTTAGCCATTATCAAAGCATCAGAGGTGCAGGGCCTGGTGTGGGAAGTGCAGCACTTGCGGGCCGAGGTTGCCGCGCTCGAAGTGCGACAGCGACTCCCCTTACTTGAGCTCTGCATGCCCACACTGCGGTTGATGTCCGCCGAGCAGTACACCGTTTTCAGACATAGCCTGTTGCAGCTGATTCGCGCCGACAAGCGCACCGACTTGTTTGAATGGTGCCTGTTTCAATTGCTCCGCCACTATCTGGATCCGCAGTATCGTCGGGTGGCGCCCGCGCGCCCACGCTTTCGTCGCCTGGCGAGGGTGCGCTACCCGTTGCGCGTAGTCCTCTCCGTGATGGCGCACCACGGTGCGATGGGGCAGGGCAAACCGGAAGACGCCGAACGTGCCTTTCGTGTTGCCGCCGATGAACTGGGGTTCAGCGCCCTGCAATTGATGCCGTTGGCGCAGTGTGATGTGGCGGCCTTCAGCCGATCCGTCAATCAACTCTCGGATTGTTACCCCCTGCTGAAGCCACGTATCCTCAAGGCCATGGCGAGCGCCGCCAGTGCGGATGGTCGCATCAGGGCTGTAGAGCGGGAAATTGTAGCGGCGGTGGCGGCAGTGATGGACTGCCCGGTACCGGCATTGATGACCTGAGTCTGTTAGTCGAAGTGGAGTAACCCTTGATCGGCGGCTTCGTCCAGGAAAGCTTCCAGATCAGTAGCCAGTTGCTCGGGAGTGACCTCGTACTCTGCCAGGAGTTGCTCATAGATAAGCTGCAAATCTCCCAGTTCAACAATTAATTGCCAGATGCGAGTGCCTACCGGGTCAAGGCCATAGTAGTCCTCGGATTCCAGGTTCAGCAGCACAGTCTCATCGGATATCTCCTGGGAGATCAGATCTGGCGAAAGTCTGACGTTGCGTTTTAAGTCCATTGCCTGCCGTGGAGCAATTTCAATGGTTTCTATTCTACACAATCGAGTCTTTCATCGGTGTGTCATTGTGTTGTAACGCCTGAGCGATAGCTTTGTCAGTCCCTGTGCCGACAACCCGGGTCTGCACATCAATACAACACTCTATACAAGGGGACGGGCCTGCTCATTCGAGTGGGTTCTGGGGAAACGTGGTAACGTGAAAAAATTCAGACAGACTGTAATGCTCTGGGGTCTACTGTGGCCGGCACTTATATCCCAGGCAGACCCGTCGCAGCCTACAGCATTGGCCAGTTATACCGACACCGGGCGGGAGATTTTTATTGCCGCCTTGCATCTGCCGCCGGGTGTGGCGCCGGCGGACCTGGAGAGTTCAACCCTTCCCGCCATGAGCATGGAGTTCCGGGTCAGCGCCCGGCGCACCAGCGCGCGCAATCTGGTTGGCCTGATGTTATTGCATGCCGAGGTGGCTAACGATCGCGGTCCATCACCACAGCTGGCCATTTTACTGTCAGATGCACTGGCCAACGTCCAGGGCGGTCTCTACCGGGGGGACGCTCTGGTCGTGGAGAGTCTGCCGTCGGATGCGGTGGTTGTGCGCCTGAACGGCACCGAGTTGGCTCGCGCAGCAACGACGGCATCGCTGGAATTTTTGTTGCAGGGATGGATCGCGCCGAGTGCCCCCTCCACGGCTTTCAGAGAAGCACTGTTGTCGGCCGCCCCCGATGCTGCGTTGCGGGAGCGATACGCTGCGATGCCATTCAGTCCGGAGCGTGCCGAGCAGGTGGCAGCGTGGATGGTGCCCGACGGTGGTAGTGAAACCGTAGCCGAATCGGCGGATGGATTGGAGGTATCGGTGGCGGCAGCTACGGCCTCATCGGCGATTGTGGAAGAGATTGCCGATACAAGGTCTACTCTGCCACCTGTGGAAATCTCGAGCAAAGAACCGGTAGAGACGGAAGTAGTCATTGCTGAGGCGCAGGAAGCCGAGTCAGTAGAAGAGCCCATAGAAACAGCGCAATTGGCCGCTATACCGGCCCCAGCGCCTGTCGCGACCGATCCAGCCCACTACTCCCGCGTCGTGCAGCAGTTCAACCGCAGCCTCTATCAACGGGTTAATGCCCACGTGCAGTATCCCCGCTCCGCCCTGAAACGGCGTCTCGAAGGGCGGCTGGAACTCAACGTGGTATTCGACCAGACCGGTAGCCTGTTGGAGGTGGCCGTGGCCGAGAGCTCGGGACACCGGCAGCTGGATGAGGCTGCCCTGGACGCGGCGCGAAACGCCCTCGATAGCGGTTTGGGGTTCGCTGTTGAAGCGCCAGTCCGCGAGGAATACGGGCTTGCCGATACGCAGATGTCGGTGCCAGTACCAGTGCAATTTGCCCTGGTGCGCAGCCGCCGCTAGCTCGGCCATTCAAAATAGTCCATTGGGACGATCCGTCATCGTAGGGGGGGCGCTAAGTTTCCGGAACGTATTGCAATAAAAACTCTAAGAGAGGAGGCAAGACGATGTTCCGGAGCCCAATTAGCGCTCGCAATGCCCTGCTCGCCACGGTCATCACTACCGCAGGCACCGCCCAGGCGGTGCCGGACAATGGTTATCCGTTGCTCGACCAGGCTGAAATTCGCGCACCCTTCAGTGCCGCCTGTGAGGGCCAGCACGACTCAGTGCCTCTACCGGTAGACCCACGTACTTTGGTGGTTGAAGGCGTCAATGACGCCAATCCCAATGCGGCTGTGCAGTTCAATGCCTTCTGGGTTGACCTGCACGATCCAGGTGACGGCTACCTCAGCGGTGTACTTCCGCCCAGGCCACAAAACTGTGGTGAATTCCGGGCGGCAGTAGAACGTGGCCGTCATAACCTGACGCGCAAGACCTATTTCCAGCCTTTCATCACCTCGGTGGCCTTCAATAAGCTCTGGAAGGTTTGGGGCTATCCCTGGCGTCCTTCGGATTTCGAGGAGCAGGTGCAGAAGCGCTATGGCTACTACGAAGCGCCCTGGAATAACCCCTACCCGCTACCCTGGGAGGATCCCAACCGAACGGATGGCGGTAGTGGCCAGTTGCCCCTGGGGATGGTGCAGGATCGCGATGAAAATGGGCGCTGGACAGGCCTGATCTCGGTAACCTGTTCCGGCTGCCACGACTCGCGTCTGGGTAGTGAAGATGAGGCCTATTTCTCCTGGGGTCGCTCTGCGGACTCTAACGACGCCGGTCTGGTGCAGTCCGACTTCTTCCAGGCCAATGTGGTAACCGTCCCCTTGCAGTTGGCGCCGATTCCGTGGAGTACGGGTCGCGGTACTACCGACGCCATCGGCATCGTTGACCTGCTGCCCGCTCTGTTCGATGTGGAAAGCATGCAGCTCTATCCGAGCCTGCTGGAATATTTCCCCAGTCATGCGGGCGGTATGTCAAAAGCGCCCCATTGGTATCACCGGGCATGGAAGTCGCGTCAGTTCTGGGATGGTGCACTGACCTCCGACAATGTACGGTCGGAACTCGCATTCGCCATGGCCAATGTGATGAAAACCGGTCAGGAGCGTCGTGCGGTTTATCCGGAATTCGAGGACAACAACCTGTTCATGATGTCGCTGTCGCCTAAGCCTTATCCGGGTGAGGTCGACGTCGCGCTGGCGGAGCAGGGTGCGATATTGTTCCACGAGCGTGACCTGTGGGCCGATGGTGCCAATGCGGATATCCCTAAAACACCCGGTAATGGTTCCTGTGCCAGCTGCCACGGTGTCTACTCGCCGCGTTACGCCCACGATACCGACTACCTGCCTGACCCGCGTTTGAAAGGCGTGTCCGGCGTTATCACGCCCACGGAGACCATCGGTACCGATCCGGCTCGCGTTGGCCTGATGGAAGACGAACGCAAGCGCCGCGCCTGGAATACATCCTGGTTGGCCTACAACGAGCTTAACCCCAATCATGAAGGTTTCTTCGACGATTTCATCACCAGTGAGCTCCGCCGGATTCCGCGCGCTGCGTACGACCGCGGTGTCGGTCCGGAATTCTCACCGGATGGCCCCAACAAGTGGATTGATCCATTTGGATACGTTGCCAGCCCCTTGTACGGCGTGTGGCAGAACGCACCCTTCTTCCACAATGGCTCCGTGCCGGACCTGTGGAGCGTGTTGCAGCCGGAAGAAAATCGCCCTGATATCTGGAAGCGTCCTTACAGCGCACCGGGTAACTTCGGCAAAAACCGCGGCTACGATTTCAGCTTTGCGTCTTATGACATGGACAAGCTGGGCTGGAAGTACGAGGAGCAGGAGTGTAGAAACTGGCCGTCGATCTTCAGCCCCTTCCTGCCCTGTACGCAGGATATGGCCACCGTCGATATCCTGTTCGCGAACATTGCCAACAAGGCTGCCGAATTCAACTCGCTGGCTTATCAGTCACCACCACCGGTCAGTGATCGCCAGATTGAATCACGGATGATTTTTAACAGCCATCTGTACGGTAACGGCAACCAGGGTCACAACTTCGTCAAATCATTGACTGATGAAGAACGGTGGGCGCTAATCGAATACATGAAAACGCTTTAAGGCAGATCAGGCTAATCCCAGCCAGGCATGGCCGGCGGCGCAAGCCCCGGCCCTTTTTTATGTCAACAACCCCAGCCGACGAGCAATCGCCACCGCTTCGGTCCGACTTTTCGCACCCAGCTTGCCATTGATGTTCCGCAAGTGCGCTCGCACTGTACTCACCGAAATATGGGACTGCTCCGCGATGTCCTTATTGCTCAAGCCCTCTGCAAGGAGTGCCAGTACTTCCCGTTCGCGTTCCGTCGGTGGGTCGGCAAGTTCACTGGTGGTTGGGAGCGCGGGGGTGGCTGCGCGTACAGCCGGGCCGCAGCACAAACTTTCCAGCAGAGCTGCGCTGTCCATGGATTCATTGAATTCTGGCGCAACAGCACGCAGCAGCGGCAGTATCAGGTCCCCTTCGTCGAGCAGTAGTCGGCGGTAACCTTCTACTCGCGCCTGCTGTAATACCTGCTGAAACAGTTTGACCGCTGCGGCAGTTCTTCCACGCTGGCTTTCGGCGCAGGCCATCAACAACCTTAAAGACAGCGCTCGCCGCATTCGGCCCGCGCCCTCATATTGCGCCAGTCGCCGGCGCATCTCCGGTAAGGCTGCTGCGCCCTGGCCCCGGTGCACCTGCAGGCGCCAGTCCAGCATGTCGGGGAACTCTGTGTCGTTGCCAAATAACCACAAGCTCTGTTGGCTGTCCCAGTCAAAGGCGGCGAGGGCGCGCCGTAAAAACTCGCCCGCAGTGTCGGTCTGGCCCCGTCGCAGCGCGAGGCGTGCACGTTCGAGGCGGGCGCTGGCGACCAGGCGGCCCTGATTGTTCTGGTAGCCCAGGTGTTCCAGTTCGGTGAGTGCCTGCAAGGCAGCGTCCACTTCACCGCGCAGGAAATGAATGCGACTGCGCGTGCGGAAACCGGAGATGAGATGATCGGGAATGCCCTGTTCAATCATGGCGGGAAGGTATACGGCGAGCAGCCGTTCGGCATTGTCCACCTCGCCGCTTTCGTACAGGCTCTCCGCCAGCAGTATGCCCGTGATGGTGCTGCCACCGCCGCGGGCAGAGCCGGTTAAGGTGCGTAACTGAGCCAAAGCAGTACGCAATCTTCCGGCGAACAGGTGAATGGCCACTTCCACACTCTGGGCGAACATGGAGGCGAAGCGATTGCAGTCCACCAGGCCGAGTCGCCGACTGTTATCGATTGTGTTCTGTGCTTGTTCAGGGTCGCCGTGTACCAGTAGTTCATACGCAAGGGATACCCGGAGGATGGCTTGCCCCAAATCCGCGGGGCCGTCCACCGCAGGTAGCAGTTCGCTTGCCTGTTCGAGGGCGACATCATGCCTGTCCAGGATCACCTGAAGCATCGGGCCGAGCGCCGCACCATCGCCCAGGCTCCCGTCACAGCGCGTGTGTGACTGCAACATTTCCAGCGCTTCGTTGGCACTGCGAGTAAAAGCCACCGCCCACAGATAACTGCCCTGCAGTTGCGGCCATGACTGCAGAGCGTGTGCCGGCACAGCATCGAGAATGCGTACTAACAAGCGGCTGCGGCCTTCACCCAATAACTGTTCGCTGTGTTTGGCCAACAGCGGTAGCGCGAATTCCAGGTCCCCCGCAGCGACCGCCTGGTCGATAGCGGGGATCACACGACCCTGCTGCAGGAACCAGCGGGCCGCCTTGGCCTGCAGCGTTTTCCGTAATACCGGGTCGCGCCGTTCCAGCTGGTGGCGCAGGAAGTCGGCGAACAGATGATGCAGGCGATAGCTGCGTGCCGGGTCGTCCAGTGGTGAAACAAAAAGGCCGTCGTCTGCAAGTTCCTGCAGTAAGCGATCACTGTGCTCGATGTCGCACAGCACGTCGCAGATGGCGCAGTCCAGGTAAGGTAAAACGCTGATGCGCAGCAGAAACTCCTGTATGTCACGGGACTGGGCGGCGAAGACTTCTTCGCTCAGGTAGTCAGCAACCAGTCGTGTGGAGCCGGAAAATCCGCTTGCCAGCGCCTGGCGATCGGGGGCATCACGCAGCGCCAGTACGGCCAGCCACAGCGCGACGGCCCAACCCTCGGTGGCCCGGTAGAGTAGATCGACTTCTGCGGCACCCAGGTTGTCCCCGTGGCTGAGTTCAAGGAAGCGGCGCGTGTCTTCGGGTGTGAAACGCAGCGCTTCCATACCGAGCTCCACCAGTTCGCCACGCCCCCGCCAGCGCGCAAGCCCAAGTTCTGGCAGGGTGCGGCCAGCGAGCACGACGCGCCCGTGACTGGGCAGGCGCTCGATTAACTGGCGTAGGCAGGCCAGAACGGAAGGGCTGGTAACCACTTCGCACTCATCAAAAAATAATGCGAAGGCGTGTTCCGTTGCAGAAGCTGCGTCGAGTAGTTGCAGCACTCGCTCGCCACTGTGCGTGGGCTGCGTGGCTTCCACCTGTACGCCAACCTTATCGAGTGCGTTGTGCAAAAAATTGAGAAAGCGGCTTAAGTCGTTGTCGGCCTGATCCATTGTCAGCCATGCGGTCGCCGTACCCGCAGCTTGCAGGTGGTGATGAAGCTGGGCTAGCAGAATACTCTTACCGTAACCCGCCGGCGCCATCACGCTCGCAATTCGTGGCGGTGGGTCGGCGAGTAACTGTGCGAACACCGCCGAGCGTTCGATACCCACGGGCAGTCGGTCCAGCAGGGGTGGGCTGAGTTTGGCATCCGGGGAGGACGGCCGAGTCACAGCGAGGAAGC
Source organism: Gammaproteobacteria bacterium (assembly GCA_030427085.1). Classification (GTDB taxonomy): domain Bacteria; phylum Pseudomonadota; class Gammaproteobacteria; order Pseudomonadales; family Halieaceae; genus JAUHXH01. The sequence goes on from JAUHXH010000002.1 coordinate 226,249, forward strand.
CTGGCCGTGTGCAAGGGTGGAGGTCTGTGCGCCGGCCAGTTTCATACTCGAGTTATGCAATTTTATAGATGAGAGTCGTGCCTTAACGAAATCCTATTTTGTGGTGTGTGGAGTGGGTATGCAATTCCCCACGCCACTTTCATGGCGTTTTCACGGCGTTTTTCAGGCTGTCAGTCCAGCACTACCGCGTGACCCGCTTTAGGGTCTATACGCCCATGTGTCAGATCTTCTACCAGGCGCTTGGCCGCTTCCAGCCCGCGGTGTTCGACCACTTCCATCCAGGGGCGCTCGCTATCGCTGAGGCGTTCAATGAAGGCCAGCTGCGACGCGTTGAAGCGCCGTGTGACTTCCGCAGCGCCCCAGTCGGCATTGCGCTTTTTGATTTGATAGGGCGCGAAGTAGGGCTGTGGGGCGGGGCCGCTCAGCGTGGTATCGGGTTCGAGATGGTCGTGGCTCTGGGCTGAGCCGGCGTAGCAGTCGTAGCGAAGTGCGTCGCCGAAATGCTCATGCACCGCATGGCGTAATGTCTTGCTGCCGGAGAAGTCGACGTAAAGTGTGGGTTCGTGGGGGTCCAGTTGGCTCAGGTCGTCGTAAGTGGCAACGCTGTGATAGCAGCCCAGGCTTTCTACAAAGCTTTTGTTTGATGTCGACGTGAGGCCGGCCACTTTCACGTTCCGGTCGTCCTGTAGGCAAAACGCGGTGCCGTAGGCGGTTTTGCTCGACGCACTGGACAACACGATCTGCCGGGCACCGAAGTAGTCGTTGTCCTGCAGGAAGTCCGCCAGCATGAACGAGGTGATGAACAGGGGGCGCAGCAGCATCTGATAGTTTTCCGATTCGCTGCGGTAGGCGGCGTCAGTGCTGATGCGCTGGTATTGGTTGTAGGCAGAGGTAAGTTCCAGGCGGTGTGGGGTTCCGTCGTAAAAGCCCCGTTCACCCACGCGCACGGGTTGCATGATCACGTGGGTGGCAATCGGCCAGTAGCCGTAAAACCGTTCGCCTTCGGCCAGCCCTTCAACCGTGCTGGTCACCACTTCGGCGAAGCCCCAGGCGGGCATGTGGAACCATTGCGCCGCGCCAGTGGGGAAAAAGTCCCAGTAGCGCAGGTGCGGTGTTTCACCGAAGGCGGCATAGGTGATGTTGTTGGTGGTCAGCGCCAGGCGACTGATTCGCAACAGCGCTTCACCGTCAGCCAGTGGGGGCAGGTCCTGGTCGGTGATACGGGCCTCGCTCAGTGCCTGTTTGTTGTTCTGAAGCTGGCGGGTGATCGTCATGCTGGGGTCCTGTGTAGGTGATTCCAAAGAAAAAGCACTGTAGCCTGTTTTCAGGTATTCATGGTTCGGATTCTCTTGATGAGCACAAGTGGGCCACAGGGAGCGCGGAATAAGCCGCTGAAACGCCCCACGCAGGACCGCGCTCGGGTCACCGTGCAGGCCATTTTCGACAGCTATGTTCGGATTTGGCAGCGCGATGGTTGGGAGCGAGTGACCACCCGCGCGGTCGCCCTTGAGGCGGGTGTGGCGACTGGTACATTCTACGATTACTTCCCCAGCAAAATGGCCCTGCACTCGGGTTATGTACGCCATTGCATCGAGCGAACTCTTGCGGCAATTGAAGAGGAGGCGGTGTCACCGCCGAGTCTGGCTTGGGAAGAGCGCGTCAGCCATTTGGTGAGAATCCTGGGTGGCGTTTCCGGTGATTTGCCCTGGTTTCACCCGCAAATGGTGGAACTGGAGCCGGCGGTGGCCGACGCCCGGCACCAGCAGCGTGCCTACCGTGAACTGTTGGGGGCGTGGCAGCGTGTCGTCACTGCCGCAGGTTTGCCCCATGACCCCGATTCGGCGCTGGTCGAGAGTCTGCACCTCATGGTGTGGGGCGCCCGGCGCTATGCCCTGCAAGTGGCCCTGCCCCAGTCCCACGTAGAGCTGCTGGTGGAAGAGCAGGTACGGATTTGTCTTTGCGCCCTTGCCACCGAGTAAAACTACCCGCTACACCTGCAACCCCCGGCTAATCCCCTTCACCGGAAACTCCGCCTCCAAAGCGGACGGCTGACGCTTGTGCGCCTGGTGGTTGCACAATGTAACTTTTGAAGTTACAGTTTGTAACTATGCGATGCACTGGTGGGATTTCTAACGCGAGAGAGCCCGGGGTAGCCAGCATCGTGAGGCGGTAAAACAGCAATTCATAATTCTAAGTACAGAGGTGTATCGCCATGCCTTCAGGATTCAAGCTCCGGCCGCTGACAGCGGCTGTTATTGCCCCTACGTTTCTGCTGGCTGGTACCAGCGTCAGTGCGGAGCAATTACTGGAAGAAATCATCGTCACGGCGCAAAAGCGCAGCGAGTCGATTCAGAACGTACCCATCGCTGTGTCGGCCTTCACTGCGCAAAACCTTGAGTCACTGCAGGTGCGCACGAGCGTCGATCTGCAGAACTATGTGCCCAACCTCAGCTATACCGGTGGTGGTGAATTTTCCATCCGCGGGGTGGGTGGGGCCGTGATCGGTACCAGCGGGGATGTGGGTGTGGGCCTGCATCAGGACAATATCCCCATTATCGTGAGTCGCTCGGCCACTGGTGAGCTCTACGACCTGGAGCGGGTCGAGGTGCTGCGAGGGCCGCAGGGAACCTTGTTCGGGCGCAATGCCACCGGCGGCGTGGTGAATGTGATTACACAGAAGCCACAGCTGGAATCCTTCGAAGGTAGTGTTAAGGCTGAGCTGGGCAACTACAGCTCGAAAAAGCTCAATGGTGTGTTGAACTTCCCGGTGGGTGATCAACTGGCCTTTCGACTCGCCGCCAGTTGGGTCGAGCGCGATGGTTACACCCGCAATAGCGCAACAGACAATCAGGTCGATGGGCGTGATCAATGGTCCACCCGGCTGGGTGTGACCTGGGCGCCGGGTGATCGTTTGCGCAGTACGTTCAGCTGGGAGCATTTTGAAGAGGATTCCACGCGCAACGGCGGCGACCGGGATCTGTGTATCTCCGATCCTGGTCCGGACATGATCGGCTCGGTGCCGGTTACCAACGAAGCGGCAAAATTGTACCTGTCGCGAGGCTGCCAGGTGGGCTCCATCTACCAGGACGGCGCCTATGACACCTTCAACAGTGTGGCGACCTTTGGTGGTCGCTACGCTTATTTGCTCGGTCTGGTGCCTGGCGATGTGTTCGCCAACCAGCCACAATCGACAGACCCCCGCGAGAGTTACTACTTTATCGACCCGATCTACCAGGTCGATCATGACTTTGTCAGTTGGGATACCCAGTACGACCTGACTGATAACTGGCAGTTGAACCTCCTGCTCGGCTGGTCGGAAGACACCAGTTACGCCAAGGGGGGCGGCAATGAATCCGGTATCGGCTTTGCCGATACGCCGCTCACCCCGGACGGTGTGTACACCGACTTCCAGAGCGGCCCGGCCAGCGGAATTCGAACCCTGACCATCGGTGATCGCTGGACTGAGCAGCACTCGGCCGAACTGCGTTTGCAGTCGGATTACGAAGGCGACTGGAATTTCAACCTGGGTGCTTTTTACTTCGATGTAGAGCGCTACAACGTGACCTTCGTGTCGACCAATTCCACCTCGTTGTTCGCTCGGGCTTCCGGCTTGCCTTTGTACTTTGACGAAAACCCGAACCCGGCAGATTCCGGCTATGACGGCCACCAGTACCTGGCGGTGAAAGTGCCTTATGAGCTGGAATCTCAGGCGCTGTTTGGTGAGCTCTACTGGCAGGCCACGCCCACGGTGAAAGTAACGGCCGGGTTGCGCTACACCGATGACCAGAAGCGTTCCGACGATGTGCCCGCACTGTTGTTTCAGCCGCTTGGCGAGGACGGCATTGGCACACCGGGTAATCCACCGATAGGCCCGGGTTCCATTACCCAGCGGGAGGTGACTTTCAAGGAGTGGACGGGCCGTTTGGTGGTGGACTGGATGCCGGATATGTCCTTTTCCGAACAAACCCTGGTGTATGCCTCCTATTCCCGTGGCTACAAGGCGGGGGGATTCAATCCGCCGGATGAGCCCAACAACCCCAATAGTTTCGAGCCCTACCAGCCTGAGTTCGTAAATGCATTTGAAGTGGGCACCAAAAATATTCTGTCCGGTGGCCGAGCACTGCTGAATCTCACCGCGTACTACTACGACTACGTGGATTACCAGATCGCTTTCCTGGAGGAATTTTCCGCGCGCAATACCAATGTGGACGCCACGTCGTTGGGAATAGAGCTGGAATCCCAGTACGTCTGGGACAACGGTTTCAGCGCGGACTTCACCTTTGGTTGGCAGCAGACCGAAATCAGCGGCGGGCAGACCTACGACCCCTTCGATCGTACCCAGGGGCGCGATGACCTGACATACATCGTCACGCCGCAAAACGGTTGCGTGGTAGAAACCGCGGCGCTGGCACCGATGATCGGCTTGATCAATGCCGGTGTGCTGCCCGCCAGTATTCTGGCGAACGCTTCCCCGGGTGCGGGCAATGACATTTGTGAGGGTGGCTTTGCCGGCCCGGGTAATCCGCTTGCAGCATTGGGAGTGGATATTGCGCCCAGCCCCGGCGTGATCGCGGACATCGACGGCAACTCACTGCCCAACTCGCCGGAATTTTCCTATTCGCTGGGCCTCAGCTACACCCACGAATTTGCGGGCTGGACCACAGTGTTGCGCGCTGACTACAGCTGGAAAGACGACAGCTTTGCCAGCCATTTCAATGGTGAGAACTACGAGTTGGAAAGCTGGGACAACGCCAACATCAGCGCCACCGCAACGCATCACAGTAATGGCATTTCTGTGCAGGCCTTCGCCAAGAACCTGATGGACAGCGACGACACTTACGTTGATTACACAGTAAACGGCCAGGGTGTGGGGCTGACGCGGGGGGCCACTTTACTGGATCCCCGTCTGTACGGCCTGAGTGTGACCTGGGCATTTTGAGGGAGAAAAAAGTGAAACAAGTGCGGTACAAACTGCGCCAGCGCCTGGCCTTTGGCCTAACGCTGGCGTGCGCGTTGCCAGTGGCGGCGGATTCTGTCGACAAGGGCGCTGAAATTTATCGCAGCGCCTGTAAGGGCTGCCATGAGGTCTCGATTGCGCCCTCATTGGAAGGGGTCGTTGGGCGCCGCGTGGCCAGTGTTACCAACTTTGCTGATTACAGCGAGGCATTACAGGCAAACAGTGATAAACACTGGACGCCGGAAGAGCTCAATCGCTTTCTTGAGGCACCGCGGGATTACATCCCCGGTACCCTGATGATGCAAACGGTACCCGACCCCCAGGAGCGCGCTGCGCTGATTGCCTATCTCACCACGCTGGGCACCGAGCCTGCGGCGCTGGACATCACCGCACCGGTGTCGGGTATTGACCAGCCCGTCACCGTGGCTGTTCGTCGGCTCAATGAGTCCCAGTATCGCAACACAATCAGCGATATCTTTGGCGCAGACATCGAGGTCAAGGCGCGCTTCGAACCCGAACGCAGAGAGGAGGGGCTGCAGGCGGTTGGCAACTCCGACTTGTCGATGACCTCGGCCGGCTTCGAACAGTACTTCGGCCTGGCCCAGCGCATCGCGGCTCAGGCGCTGGACGAAACGCGTCGCGAAACTACTGTGCCCTGTTCAGTGCCAGCGAATGAAGCTGCTGCGCGCGCCTGCGCGGCAGACTTCGTCAATGGCTACGGCGAGCAGTTGTTCCGCCGTCCACTTAGCGAACAGGAGCGCAACAGTCGTTTGGCATTGGTTCCCGAGGTATCAGCGGGGGAGGACGCGTTTCATCAAGGGCTGGAATTGGCCTTGACGAGCCTGCTCGCGGCGCCTGAATTCCTGTTCCGCGTGGAAACGGCGGAACCTGACCCCGACAACGAAGGCCACCTGCGTCTGGATGGCTATTCGCGCGCTGCTCGCTTGTCATTCCTGTTCTGGAATACCGCACCAGACGAAGAATTACTGCGTGCCGCTGCGTCGGGTGAGCTATTCAACGCCGCAGGGCTGGAAAATCAGGTACAGCGGCTTGCTGGCTCGCCACGCTTTGAGCAGGGTGTGCGGGCGTTTTTCTACGATCTGATGCAACTGGATGGCTTCGACAATCTGATCAAGGATCCGGAGATCTATCCCAAGTTCAATCAGGTAGTGGCGGACAGCTCCCGTGAGCAGATGCTGAAAACCCTGGTGGGCCTGTTGGTCACTGACGACAGGGACTACCGCGACATCTTTGTGTCCAATGATACCTATATCAATCGCAGCCTCGCCGCGGTGTACAAGGTTCCCTATACCTCAGATGCCGACTGGACTGAATACACGTTCCCTGACGAGTTAGAGCGCACCGGCTTACTGTCCCAGATAGGCTTTCTTTCGCTCTTTGCTCATCCGGGTACGTCTTCGCCCACGCGGCGGGGCATAAAACTGCATGAAATTTTCATGTGCGAACCAACGCCGGACCCGCCCGCTGACGTGGACTTTTCAAAAGTGAAAGACAGCAAGGCCGGTACGGTACGCGGGCGCCTGCTGGACCACATGGAAAACACCGGCTGTGTGGCCTGCCACCGCCGCAGCGACCCGCCGGGGCTGGCGCTGGAGCACTTTGATGGCCTCGGACAGTTGCGCAAGTTCGAGAATGGCCAGTTGATCGATGTAAGCGCCACGCTGAACGGTGCGGATTTTGTGGGTGCCTCAGGCTTGGGTGAATTGCTGCACGACGACGAACGTATTCCCGCCTGTCTGGTGCGCAATGTCTACGCCTACAGTGCCGGGCGCGTACCGGATGAGGCCCTCTCGCCCTTTCTGAGCAGCAGTGTCGCGGCCTTTGCCGAAGACGGCTACCGCTTGCCCGGCCTGATGCAGCGGATGGCGGTGTCGGAAGATTTCTTCCATGTGGTGGTTCCCAGCGGTGCTGGCGCCAGTGATCAAGTTGCCGCGTCTCAGTGACGGGCAAGCAGTTTAAGGAGTGAAGTAATGACCAAAAAATTCAGCCGGCGCTCGATACTGCGCGGTACAGTGGGCGGCGCGGCCGTCGGGGTGGGCCTGCCACTGTTGGACCTGTTCCTCAACGACAATGCCACGGCTCTGGCCAGTGGTGCCGCCACGCCGGTGCGCTTTGGCACCTACTTCTGGGGGCTGGGCTTGACCGACACGCCGGCCGGCGGAACCCGGTGGGTGCCGCAAAAGCAGGGCCCGGGCTATGAGATCACGCCGGAGCTGGTGGCCTTCGAGTCACTGAAGGACAAGGTGTCGGTGTTTTCCGGTTTCCGCGCGATCCCCGAGGGGCGAGCAAATCTGGTGCACTGGAGCGGGCACGCTTCGATTCTGTCCGGTGTGGCACCTACGGCATCCGGTAGCTTCGATGATGCATCCTTTGACACCAAAGTGGCGGACGCCCTCGGCGGTGCCACGCGCTACCGAACTGTCGATATCGACGCTTCCCTGTCGCGTGCGCCGGTGAGCTACTCTACACGCAGCGGTAAAACCTTTGCTTCCCCCGAAGTGAATCCCCTGGGTCTCTACACCCGCCTGTTCGGCGCTGGCTTCCAGGATCCCAACAGTGACAACTGGCAGCCCGATCCGGCGCTGATGTTGCGTCAGAGTGTGCTATCTGCCGTAAAAGAACAGCGGCAGGCGTTGATGTCACAAGTGGGGCAGGCGGATCGCATCAAGCTGGACCAGTATTTTACGTCGGTCCGCGACGCCGAAAACCAGCTCGCTGTGCAGCTACAAAAACCGGAACGGCGTGAGGCTTGTAGCCCGCCGTCCAAGCCGGATGAATTACCTCGCGGCGCGTCGGTTGACGTGGTCAATGCCAACACCCGGATGATGGCAAAGCTGCTCGCCATGGGGCTGGCCTGCGACCAGACCCGGGTATTCAACTTCGTCCACACCTCCGGCGCATCGGAAACCTACATGGCCGGCCATAGCAAGATCTACCATCAGATCACGCACGATGAGCCCACTGACGCCAAACTGGGTTACCAGCCGGAAACCAGCCGTCTGGCGGAGCAGGTGATGGAGGGCTTTGGCGCTTTCCTGGAAGAGCTCAATGCAATTCCCGAGGGTGCGGGAACGTTGCTCGACAACACGTTGGTGATGGCATTCAGTGACACCGGCTACGCCAAGATTCACTCCATCGACAACATCCCCATGTTCCTTGCCGGTGGCGCTGGTGGCGCACACCGTGCAGGCCAGCACATTCACCTGCCGGGTGAGCCGGTTACACGTGTTTCGCTGACCGCCATGCAACTGGTGGGGGCGCCGGTTGGTGACTTCGGTCAGGGTTCTATGAAAACGGCGCGTCCGGTTTCGGAAGTGATGGCTTAGGAGCGAAGACGATGAAACGACAATATCTCGGCCTCGCCGCTGCGCTGGTGCTGACCAATACAGCCCACGCGGAATGGCAAAAATCCTACGTAATCGAGTGGAATGAGCCGGCGATGTACTACGGCGCCGATACCGGTGTGATCGACCCGGGCACGGATTGCCCGGCGGGCACCAACCCTGAAATCGACTGGATCGACGTGCTGGTGCGTGCGGGTTACTCACTGGAAGAAGCCCAGTGGTTGCGCAACCCTGCCAACCCCACGCGCAGCCCCCGGCACGGTCAGAACCAGATGGCCTTCCGCGGTAAAGACCGAGCGAATGTGTACACCCACCCCGAGACTTACCCGGACCCGGGCCTGACCGAAGTCAGCGGCGCGATCGGGGAGGGGCTCAATCTCGACAGCAATAGCAGCACTGGCTTTACCAGCCCCACGGGTGAAAAGGGTATCGACAATACCTTCTATAAAACGCTCGGTTGCTGGAAAACCTATCGCGGGCCCCACCGCTTGTCCGGCGGTGCACTGACCTTCAACGATGCCATGCGCAACGGCGCCTGGACGATGGTGGTTGTGGTGACGGGTGAAGGCGATGATCCGCGCAACGACGAGGATGTCAGCGTTGGCATTTATATGAGCGACGACAAACTGGTGAAAGGCGGCGACGGAGAGGTGTCCCCCGACTACAGTTTCCGCCTGAAACCGCACCGGGTGTACGAGGGGATTTTTTCCGCACGCACAATAGACGGCGTGATCAGCACACGTGAGCCCTCAGAGAAAGTGGTATTGCGCGAGCCGGCTTTCAATCAGGAACTGGAACTGCTGCAGGCGCAACTGCGACTGACCATGCAGGATGACGGCAGTTTGCAGGGATACGTTGCAGGTTATCGCCCCTGGATGCCGATCTACACCGGCTGGGTCGATGCGCGTGGGCCAGTGATCGAATCCCTGACCTGGGTTGAACTGCCGTCGGTCTACTACGCCCTGAAGCGCAATGCGGACTACAGCCCGGCGGGTGCCAACGGGGAGAACACGCACATCTCCTACGCCCTCCGCGTTTCTGCTTTGCCCGCTTTTGTGATGACACCGGATGCCTCGCAGGAGGTCAGTCAGGTGGTTTCGTATCGTGACAGTGCACCGGAGGAGGTCGTCCGCAACCCCTTCGCCGGTTTGGTGGTTAACGGCATCGTGCCCGATCGCAGCGGCAAATATTACGCGGGGCCGGATGCAGTCATCCTGCCGCCGGATGCAGCAACACAATGAGGTACGTAACTGTCGTGCCGCGCAGATTTGAGTTCATCAAGTGAGAAGCTTCCGTTTATAAAAAGGAGTACGCAATGCAAAGGGATTTATTCAAAGGCTTGTTCATAACTACCGGACTTGTCGCCGCGTTGACCGCCACCCCATCCTGGGGTGGGCAGGACGCCGACAAGCCGGTTATAGCCAGCACTACCGCAGGCAAAGTCAGCGGTAGTCGCGAGGGCGAAGTACTCGCCTTCAAGGGAATCCGCTACGGCGCCGATACCGCTACCACACGCTTCGCTGCCCCACGGAAGCCTGAGGCCTGGGATGGGGTGAGGGATGCGAAAGCCTATGGCGACACCTGTCCCCAAACTCCCATCGGCAGCGGTGGTGGTTTGTTTGTGTCCTGGAAGCCCGATCCCGATCCGGCCCTGAGTGAGGATTGTCTGTTCCTCAATGTATGGACGCAGGGTTTGGCTGACGGCGGCAAGCGCCCGGTGATGGTGTGGTTCCACGGCGGCGGCTTCTCCCAGGGTAATGGGTCATCCAATGCCTATGTGGGTGACCGACTGGCCAAGCGCGGCGATGTAGTAGTGGTTACCCTCAACCATCGTCTCAACGCCTTCGGCTACCTGGCGCTGAATCAGTACGGCGACGCCTTCAAGGATTCCTCGGTGGCGGGTGTGCTGGACATGATTCTGGCGTTGGAATGGGTACGCGATAACATCGAGCAGTTTGGTGGCGATCCGGACCGGGTGATGATCTTCGGTGAGTCCGGAGGCGGCGCTAAAGTGTCTACCTTGATGTCCACCGAGGCAGCCAAAGGCCTGTTCCATCGCGCGGTGGTGCAATCGGGCGCCATGCTGCGTTTTCCCGAGCAGGAAACTGCGCGTGAGGCGGCAGACAAACTGGTGGCGAACCTGGGCCTGACGGCCGAGACCATCGACAAGATCAAAACCCTGCCTGTCGAGCAAATCGTCAAAGCTATGCCGGGCACGCGCGCCGGTATGGCGCCCTCCATCGATGGCCGTATACTCACCCGGCACCCCTTCGAGCCCGATGCCGCTCCGGCGGGTCGCGATATTCCGCTGATGCTGGGTACCAATCGCACCGAAAGTTCGATCTTCCTGGGTGCCGCCAACCCCAAACTATTCGACCTGGATTGGGCGGGACTGGGCGTAGCCCTGAAAGCTACATACCCTGATAAAGACGCAGCAGCCATTATCGCGGGCTACCGCGAGCTTGAACCTGACGCCGAGCCTGCAGACATCTTCTTCGAGGCCACCAGCGATGCTCGCTGGCTGACGGGTCATGTGACGCAGGCGGAGCGGAAGTTCCAACAGGGCGGCGCGCCTGCCTATCTCTACCTGTTCAGTTGGGATACACCAGTGGACGGCGGAAAATGGCGCTCACCCCATGCGCTGGAAATTGGTTTTGTGTTCGACAACGTGGCCCGCTCCGAAAGTATGTCGGGTGTGGGCCCGGCACAGCAGCACATTGCTGACATGATGGCGGATACCTGGATTGCTTTCGCCCGCACGGGTGACCCCAACAATGCACGCATACCCAAGTGGCAGCCCTACAACATGGACGCACGACCGATGATGGTGTTCGATACCCAGCCTGAACAAGTGAATGATGCACGCGGTGCCCAGCGACGCCTGCTCAATGATGGCGAGGCCTACGGCAACCGCTATTCTGCGCGCTGAGTTGCTATCGCCGACTGGTTGCGCCTGCTTTTTCGCAGGGCGCAGCCAGCTTGCGTGTTGCGGGTAATGCGAATAGGTTTGGCCTCAATCAGCCACAACGATCATAAACATCGCCACATCCGCCGGGGAGCCACATTCAGGGGTGAGTACAGTGCGTGAAAAAACCGTGAAATCTGGCGGTGACCGGATGAGCGCCGAGCAGCGCCGCGACAGCCTGGTCGATATCGCGCTGGACTTGCTTCGGGATAGCGGCGCAGAAAGCGTCACCATCGGGTCGGTAGCGGAGATCGCCGGCGTGACCCGCACGCTGGTCTACAAACACTTCGAAAACCGCCAGGACCTCATTCAGGGCGTCTATCGCCGTGAGGCGGCTAAACTTCACGTTCTGATCCGTGATCGCGTGGTGGCAGAGCAGGGCTTCGAAGCCAAGCTCCGCGCCTTCGTGGCCGCCGTGTTGTCGGCAATTGACACCCACGGCTGGCTGTTCAGCCCCGCCGAACCCCAAACCCAGGAAGCGGGCTTCCGCGACGCCCAGGCCCAGCGCGACCGGCGCACGGTGGGCGACTTTGCGAAGATGGCCAGTAATGAATTTGGGCTGTCCCTTCGTGAGGCAACATCTGCATTGGGCATATTACTCAGCGGTATGGCCTCGCTGCGCCTGCAGGCCAGGGTGCTGACTTCCGAGGCAGACCGGGAGGCGCTGGGGGGGCTCTATGTAGATCTGGTGCTGGCGGCGTTGAAGGGGCTGGCAACGCAGGCACAATATCAAGGGACGGGTGGCGAATAGTTACCGCGGGGTGATAAAAACAAAAAAGGCCAGTCGATTGACTGGCCTTTCTTTTGAATTGGTGCCCAGGAGAGGACTTGAACCTCCACGCCCTTGCGAGCACTAGCACCTGAAGCTAGCGTGTCTACCAATTTCACCACCTGGGCATCGAGAAATCGCTGTTGCGAGTTCCGAGGGCGCGCACTTTACTTTTGTCGCGCCCCGCTGTCAATACTCGCGTATACTACTAAACTCATTTTTGTGTTCCCTCCAACCAACAGACTCCTACATGGCGACAAAAGGCAAGATTGCCGATCCACACGCTGAGCGCGAAGCCCAGCGGTATGAAAACCCCATTCCCAGCCGCGAGGCCATCGCACAGCACCTTGAGGGGGCGGGCAAACCGCTCACGCATCGGCAGTTGTGCAAACACCTGGGCCTGCACGACGACGAATCTGAAGAGGCCCTGCGCCGCCGCCTGCGGGCGATGGAGCGCGACGGGCAGGTGATGTCCAACCGTCGGGGCGCCTACGGCCTGGTGGATCGCATGGGCTTGCTGCGTTGCCGTGTGATCGGTCACCGGGATGGCTACGGCTTCGCCGAAGTCATCGACGAGCCGGATGCGGACGACCTCTATCTCAGTGCCCGCCAGATGCAGACCATATTCGATGGCGATGAGGTGCTGGTCAGCGTCACCGGCGTGGACCGTCGCGGGCGCCGTGAAGGCCAGGTGGTGGAAGTGGTGCGCCGCAACACGACTGAGGTGGTGGGGCGCTACGTGGAGGAGAGCGGCATTGGTTTTGTGCTCCCCGACAATGCCCGTATCAATCACGACATCCTGATTCCCCCACCGCTTAAAAATGGCGCCCATTCAGGGCAGATCGTCACGGCCGAGATTACCGACTATCCGGTGCGTAACTTCCAGGCCAAGGGGCGCATCCTTGAGGTGCTGGGCGATTCCATGGACCCCGGTCTGGAAATCGACGTGGCCATCCGCTCCCACGGTATTCCCCACCAGTGGCCAGATGCCGTGCTGGACGAGGCCGGCTCGCTGGAGGCAGAGCCCCGTGAGTCCGACAAGGAAGGTCGGGTTGATCTGCGTGATCTGCCCTTCGTTACCATCGACGGCGAAGATGCCCGCGATTTCGACGACGCGGTGTACTGCAAAAAGCGCATTGGCGGCTGGCGCCTGTGGGTGGCGATTGCCGATGTGTCCCACTACGTGCGGCCCGGCTCGGCCCTGGATGACGAAGCGGCTGTGCGCGGCAACTCGGTGTACTTCCCCGAGCGGGTGGTGCCCATGTTGCCCGAGGCACTGTCAAACGGACTCTGTTCACTGAATCCCGGTGTGGATCGTCTGGCCATGGTCTGCGAGATGACCCTGAGCCGCACCGGTAACCTCACTGGCTTCCAATTCTACGAAGCGGTGATCCACTCCCACGCGCGCCTGACTTACACCCAGGTTGGTCAGGTGTTGGAGGAGGGGAGCGCTGAAGGAGTGCCTGCCGAGCGCATCGACGATTTGCAGCGCCTGCACGCGCTTTATCACGTATTGCGTGCCGCCCGGGACCTCCGCGGCGCTATCGACTTCGAAACGGTGGAAACGCGCATCGTGTTCGACGAGCACCGCAAAATCGACCGTATCGTGCCCGTACACCGCAACGACGCCCACAAGCTGATCGAGGAGTGCATGCTCTGCGCCAACGTGGCCGCGGCGCGCTTCTTCGAGCAGATGAAGTTGCCCTCTTTGTATCGCGTTCATGAGGGGCCTAACGAAGAAAAGCTGGAAAACCTGCGCAGTTTCCTCGGCGAGTTGGGGTTGGATCTCGGCGGTGGGGATAAGCCCACACCGGGACACTATCAGGCATTGCTGGCGCAGGTGGCTGACCGTGACGACGCCAGCGTCATCCAGACCATGTTGCTGCGCTCCCTTAGCCAGGCGGTGTACGCACCGGAGAACAAAGGCCACTTCGGGCTGGATTATCCGGCCTACACCCACTTCACCTCACCTATCCGCCGCTATGCGGACTTGCTGGTGCATCGCGGGATTCGCCATGTGCTGCGTTCGGATATGAAGGGCAAGCTGGTGCGGCGGGTGAAGGGTGTGGCGCCGATCCCGAAAGCGCGCATCTACCCTTATGACGAGCGTTACATGGTGGTGACCGGCGAACACATCTCCATGACCGAGCGCCGCGCCGACGACGCCACCCGTGACGTGCAGGCCTGGTTGAAGTGCGAATATCTGCTGGATCATGTGGGTGATGCCTTCGATGGCACCATCGCTGCGGTAACCAGCTTCGGCTTTTTTGTGGAACTGGCCGACATCTATATAGAGGGCCTGGTGCACATCAGCGGCCTGCCGGGTGACTACTACAATTTCGATCACGCGCATCAGCGCTTGCTCGGTGAGCGCAGTGGTCGATCTTTTGCCCTTGGCCAATCGGTGCGCGTGCAGGTGGCCCGCGTTGATCTGGACGACAAGAAAATTGACCTGGAGCTGGTGGAGGCCAAGCCTGCGCGGCGTAAGCCGGGCGGTGGCGAGCCGAAAAAGCCAGGCCGCGATGCCCCGAACAAGGCCAACCAAAAAAACCGCAAGCAATCTACCGCCAACAAGGGCGCTGGTAATAAAGGTGCTGGCAACAAAAAGCGCGGTAGCAAGAGCGGCAGCAGTAAAGGCAGCGGTAAAAAAAGCAGCGCCAAAAAAAACAGTAACCGTAAAACCGGCCTGCGGCGGCACCACTGATGGCAGGGCAATACATTTACGGCATCCACGCTGTGGATAGCCTGCTGCGCCGCAATCCGAAAGCCATTCAGCGCCTGATGGTACAGTCAGGCCGCCAGGACAAGCGCTTTAACGCCGTGCTGGAACTGGCGCAGAACCAGGGTGTTACTCTCATCCACGAGCCTCGCGCAGAACTGGACCGGCTGGTGGATGGTCGGCACCAGGGGGTGGTGGCGGAGGTATCAGAACCCTCCTCCGGTGAGGGCGCTCTGGCACTGGATGAGTCCGGGCTGTTCGCCCTGGTGGACAGCAAAAGCGGCCCGGTGCTGCTGTTGGTGCTCGATGGCGTTACCGACCCCCACAATCTGGGCGCCTGTTTACGCAGCGCCGACGCCGCTGGTGTGGACGCCGTGGTCGTCCCGCGGGACAAATCCGCCGATCTCACACCGGTCGCCCGCAAAGTGGCCTGCGGGGCAGCTGAAGTGGTGCCCTTCGCCCGCGTGACCAACCTGGCACGGACTCTCGACGGCCTGAAAGAGCGTGGCGTATGGCTCTATGGTGCCGCGGGTGAGGCAGAAAAAACTATATATGACAGTGACTTGCAGGGTTCGATGGCGCTGGTAATGGGCGCCGAGGGCAGCGGTTTAAGGCGCCTGACCCGCGAGCACTGCGACCATCTGGTGAAAATCCCCCTGCTGGGTTCCGTCAGCAGCCTGAACGTATCAGTGGCCACCGGTGTGTGCCTGTTTGAAGCGGTGCGTCAGCGCCATTCCTGAGGCCCCAAAACACCCCAATTAGCCCTGTTGCGTTGCCCTGTCTTCCCCGGTAGAATGCGCGCCTCAAAATTTGCCCGGCTGTTCTTGCAGCCGATTCTCCTTGCCACACCGTCTTGAGCGGGTGGCATTAACCCGTAAGGAGCTTCTGAAGATGCGTCATTACGAAATCGTATTTATGGTCCATCCGGACCAGTCCGAACAAGTGCCCGGCATGATCGAGCGCTATTCCCAGACTATCCAGAAGGATGGTGGCAGCGTTCACCGCCTGGAAGACTGGGGCCGTCGCCAACTGGCCTACCCCATCAACAAAGTGCACAAGGCGCACTATGTCCTGATGAACGTGGAAGCCAGCAACGACGCCATGGACGAGCTGACTACTACCTTCCGTTACAACGATGCGGTTATCCGCAACCTGGTTATCCGCCGCGACGACGCTGTTGCCGACGAGTCCCTCATCATGAAGGCCGAGAAGGAAAGTCGCGAGCGCAAGACCCGCTACGAGGAGCGTCAGGCGGCTGAGAAAGCCGAGCGCGCCGAGTCTGAAGAGTCTGCGGAAAAGTCTGAGCCGGCCGAGGCCGCCAGCGAAGAGGCCTGAGGGCCACCGCTAACCTAACCGCTAACGTAACAGATACCATCAGGTATACAGGAGATTCACCATGGCACGTTTTTTCCGTCGCCGTAAGTTCTGCCGCTTCACCGCCGAAGGCGTGAAGGAAATCGATTACAAGGATCTGGAAACCCTCAAGGCGTACATTTCCGAAACCGGCAAAATCGTACCCAGCCGTATCACCGGCACCAAGGCTAAATACCAGCGCCAGCTGGCGACCGCGGTCAAGCGCGCTCGCTTCCTGGCTCTGCTGCCTTACACCGACTCCCACCAGTAAGGAGTCCTTATCTCCCGCGCGATACCCCGGAGGGTAGTGGTATGACTGGGCTGGCCCGGTTCATCATGCGCGGGCGGCTGCAGGCCCTGCTGGTCGTTATGATCAGCGTCTGCAGTGTTATTTTCAGCGCCATCGGCGCCGCTGGTGTGGCTTTGGTCACTCTGCGTCGTGGCGAGGGCAACGGAGCCTGGTTGTTATTGTGGGCTCTGCTGCCGGCGATCTGGGTCACTCTGCAGTTTAGCGACCCAACGCATGTAGCTCTGCTGCTGGGCGCATACGTTCTGGCCGTAGTACTACGGCGGAGCGTATCGCTGCTGTTGACGATGTTGGCAGCAGTGGCAGTTGGCCTGCTGACTGGATTTATCCTGCTGGCATTTGGCGGCGACCTGCTGCAGAACCTGGCGGAATTACTCGGCCAGTTGCTCTCGAGTTGGGAGGCCCAACTCAAGGCACAGGGCAGTGTGGCGGAAGACGTCACAGTGTTCAGCCTACCGGGCAAGGTTGAAATTGCCGCCATGCTGGGATTGGCCAACGCGGCTACCAGTGCCCTGTGTCTGTTTTTGGCGCGGTACTGGCAAGCGGCACTGTACAACCCCGGTGGCTTTGGCGAGGAGTACCGCGAGCTGCGGATTCCCCTGCCGGTCACGGTGTGTTTGGCCGTTCTGGTGGTGGTGTGTCTGGCACTGGGTGGAGCCTATTCCGCCTGGGCGCGGATACTGGTACTGCCGTGGGTGTTTGCCAGTCTGGCGCTGGTACATGCGCGAGCCGCAATGCGGCCCGGGTCGGGCACGGGAATGCTGGTAGCGTTCTACGCGCTCTGGATTGTTTTTGACGCGGTCAAACTGATGTTGGTATTGGCCGCCATCGCGGATAGTCACTTTGACTTTCGCAGCCGCTGGCGCGGGCCAGGTGCCTCGCCGCCAGCAGCCCCGGGTGATGACCGGGACAGCGAATAGTCGCAAACAGAATTTTTAATAGCGGGAGGCAACTCCCCGAAAAGAGGAAAGTAAGATGGAAGTCATTTTGCTGGAAAATATCGGCAACCTGGGTGGACTGGGCGACCGTGTGCAAGTGAAATCTGGCTACGGCCGTAATTTTCTGATCCCCCAGGGCAAAGCGGTTCCGGCCACTGAGTCCAACGTGGAAGCGTTTGAAGCTCGCCGCGCCGAGCTGGAAGCCGCCGCTGCTGAAGCACTGGCTGCTGCCGAGAAGCGTGCCGAACAAATCGAGGCACTGGGTGTGATCACGATCGCCGCCAATGCCGGTGATGAAGGCAAGCTGTTTGGTTCTATCGGTACGCGCGATATCGCTGAAGCCGTTAGCGCCGCAGGCGTCGAGGTAGAGAAGAGCGAAGTTCGTCTGCCCGAAGGTGCGCTGCGTGAGCTGGGCGAATTCGAAGTGGCTGTACAGGTACACCACGACGTAACCGCCACCGTAAACCTGGCTGTGGTTGCCGAGTAAGACCTTCTCGCCCGTAGCAGCTCACGCGCCTACGAGCTTGAACTGATCCTTTCACCGGGGGCCTCCCGGTGAAAATTGCCGGCCCGTCCTGTCTTTGGCATGACGGGCCGTTGCTTTGTGTTAATCTGTCCGGCCCGGTCATAACCAGCATAATTTGATGTCCGACCCCGACTACCCTGACAACATCGCCGAACTTCCCTACGCCGATGATCGCGAGCTATCGCGCATCAAAATGCCGCCGCACTCGGTGGAGGCGGAGCAGTCGGTGCTGGGTGGTTTGCTGCTGTCCGGAGACGGCTGGGATGCGGTGGCCGAGGAAGTAGCGGCGAGCGACTTCTATCGCCCCGATCACCGCTTGATCTTTCGTCACATCGCTGCGCTGGCAGAAGATACCCAGCCGGTAGATGTGATCACCGTGGCGGACAAACTTACCGCGGCGGGCGAACTGGATGCCGCCGGTGGGCTGGCCTACCTCGCCGATCTGGCCCAGAACACCCCCAGTGCTTCCAATATCCGCGCTTATGCGCAGGTGGTCCGTGAGCGCGCCGCCCTGCGCAAGCTGATCGAAGCTGCACAGGAAATCGCCGACAGTGGCTTTACGCCGGAAGGGCGCTCCAGCACCGAACTGATCGATGAGGCTGAGCGTCGCATCATGCAGATTTCGGAGCAGGGTCCGAAGTCTGGTGGCCCGGTATTCGTAACGCCGCTGTTGCGCGCCGCAGTCGAGAAGATCGACGAACTGGTGAAGTCAGAAGGGGCCCTCACCGGCCTCACCACCGGCTTTGAAGAACTGAACGACATGACCTCCGGCCTGCAGGCCTCCGACCTGGTAATCGTGGCTGGCCGCCCGTCCATGGGTAAAACCACCTTTGCCATGAACCTGGTGGAGAATGCCGTGGTGTCCCAGGATAACCCGGTAGTGGTGTTCAGCATGGAGATGCCCGCCGACCAGTTGGTGGTGCGGATGCTGGCGTCCATGGGACGGATCGACCAGAAGAATATCCGTTCAGGGCAGATGGGCTCGGAAGACTGGCCCAAGCTGTCTACGGCGATGAACAAACTCAAGGACGTCCCCCTCTACATCGACGACACTCCCGCCCTCACGCCCACCGAAGTACGCTCCCGCGCCCGCAAGATTTCCCGCGAGCACGGCAAGCTGGCGATGATCATGATCGACTACCTGCAGCTTATGCAGGTGGCCGGGTCCTCGGAAGGTCGTACCGCGGAAATATCAGAAATCTCCCGCAGCCTGAAGGCCATCGCCAAGGAATTTGGCTGCCCGGTGGTGGCGCTGTCGCAGCTCAACCGCTCGCTGGAACAACGGCCGAACAAGCGGCCGGTGAATTCGGATTTGAGGGAATCCGGTGCTATCGAGCAGGATGCAGACGTCATCATGTTTATCTATCGGGATGAAGTCTACAACGAAGACTCGCCGGACAAGGGCGTGGCCGAGATCATCATCGGCAAGCACCGGAATGGTCCGATTGGAACATGCCGCCTGGCCTTTATTGGCAAGTACACTCGCTTTGAAAATCTGGCGCGGGGTATGGATGGGGGTTACGGGCCGGAGCACTAAGCGAAGGAGTGCTTACAGGCCAGTTTGCTCCCGTAACTTCGCCAAAGCCTCCGCCTGACTCTTCGTATCCATCGGTGAGGCAGGCTTCTCTTCCAGCGCCGGCACTTCCGGCACCTCAAGCGACTCCCCTGCCAACACCTTCTCGCAGCGCTGCCGGTAATTATCGCGAAACACCGGCCAGGTAGCGTACTCCGCATTGTTCGCCAGAAAGAACCAGTCGCTGTCGCGGCCGGCCAGATAGACGGCGGCGTGGGACCAGTGGTGTGCCGCCTTGGGACTGGGTGCCTGGCAGGCTTCCAGATAGGCGTCGCGAGGCGCAGGTAATCCCAGGTGAGACAGGCCCTGCTGGCAGGCGTCCAACATGCGGTTCAGGGTAGGTAAGTACTCGCTGTGCTCGATGGCATGGCGGGCGCCCAGTAGAATCTGCTCCACCGGGTAGTGGGCCAGGGACTCCAGCCACAGTTTCTTGATCTGGTTGAGCTGCTGCGCGTCCGGATAGGCCGCGTAGTACTGGTTGTGATAGTTCAGCCGGAACAGGGCGAAAACCTGGTTGATGGCGTCTACATGGGCGTCATCTGGCCGGGGGCGCTCAGTCCGCCCAGCTGCGGTCGCTGAGGTCGGTTTCGAGGCTGCGGCTTCGCGTGCTGCCTGTTCCACCAGTGCCTTGCTGTCCTTCATGTCGCTGTCCTGTGTCTGCGGGCGCCAGTTGGTGGCGCCGCGCCCAGTGGTATTTTACATGTTGCAGGAACTTGGCGTTCCACGAGGTGTGGGCGCGGCCATCGTCGCGCCAGTAGAGCACAAACTCGGGAAGCTGCTGCAGCGCGAAGCCCTCGTCGATATGCGACAGCTTCAGGATGTCGAACACGTCCGCGCTGGGCCGCCAGTTTTCGACGATAGGGGCGGGCAGGCTGTCGTGTTCCCGCGCGGAGCTGAAGCGCGCCCACTGGATGCGGATGTGTTGGATAAACTTGGAATTCAGGGTTTTGGGCGGCTCGCCCCGTTCCCGCCAGTAGAGGATGAACTCCGGTACAGCATCGTCGATGAAGTCGCGTTTCACACCGGCGCGCAGCAGAATTTCCATGGCGTCAGCACTCGGGCGCCAGTTGTTGTCGAGCACGGTGGGTTCTGCCACGAGAAAAGGTGTTTCCGCGCGTTTCTGCTGATCGGCGCGCCACCGGTTAATCACGTGCTGGCGAAACTTGTTTTCCCAGGCGTGGGACACTTCGCCACGCTCGCGCCAGTAGTAGACAAAATCTTCCAGTTGATCGAGTGCAAACTGTCGCGGGACCTGTTGATTCAGGGCCAGCAGTTGCAGTACGTCTTCGCTGGGGGTCCAGGTGGCGGCGAGCAGGCCGGCGCCGTGGCGCCGCGGTGCCGGTGGCTCAGCCGTCGGCCGCTGCTGTGGCGCGGACTGCTGGGGTTCGTTTAATGCGAACACGAGCTTGTCCGCACTGTGCAGTGGCGGCGAGTCCAGCAGGATCACACCCTTGTCTGCCAGGCTGCGGGTGATGCGGTGCAAATCGATCGCACTCCAGAACGGCAGGCTGTCCTGCAGCCACTGGCGTTCCACCTCCAGCCACAGGAATCCGCCGTGCGCCTGAGCTGTACGGTGGCCAAACAGTTCGCTCAGGTGTTGCAGGGCGATGGCCTCTTCCAACCCGATGGTCGCCGCCAGCGAGGGGGAGAAAACGAGCTGACGCTCCGGTGTCAGGGACGATGGGCTCATGCACTTCCTGGTCACATTGGATGAAATCGCACCCGCTGCCGATGTGGCATCCGAGCGGCGCGGGGTGCAGCATTCTACGGGCCGCATTCCCTGTCGCCAAGCGCAGGCGGTCTGATAGCATACCCGCCTCTCCGGAGCCTTGCGAGGGCACCGGCACCGAATCGGGAAACAGCATGGCCAAGAGCAAAACCAAAACCGCCTACGTCTGCAATGACTGTGGCTCCGACTACAGCAAATGGCAGGGGCAATGCAGCGATTGCGGCGCCTGGAATACCCTGTCGGAAGTGCGCCTGGGCCCGGCGCGCAGCCCCGCCGCAGGCAGTGGTGCCAAGCGTGGCGGCTACGCCGGTGCGCTGGCGGAAGCGACGGTCCTGAAAGACATCGACCTGCAGGAGTTGCCACGCTTCAGCAGCGGCGCGGCGGAGTTTGACCGGGTATTGGGCGGGGGTCTGGTGCCTGGTTCGGCCATCCTCGTCGGCGGGAATCCGGGGGCGGGCAAAAGCACACTCCTGCTACAAACCATGTGCCATCTCGCCGGCCAGATGGAAGCGCTGTACATCACCGGCGAGGAAAGCCTGCAACAGGTGGCCATGCGCGCCCAGCGCCTGGGCTTGCCCACTGACAGCCTGAAGTTGATGTCCGAAACCAACCTGGAAGCGATTCTCGCCGCGGTGGATCAGCGCAAACCCCGCGTGCTGGTGGTGGACTCTATCCAGGTGGTTCACAGCGATGAATTGACCTCTGCGCCGGGCAGCGTGTCACAGGTGCGTGAGTGTGCGGCGGCGCTGACTCGGTTGGCCAAGCAATCGGGTGTGGTGCTGTTCCTCGTAGGTCACGTCACCAAGGACGGCTCCCTCGCCGGCCCGAAAGTGCTGGAGCACATGATCGACTGTTCCATCCTGCTGGAAGACACCGAAAGCTCCCGCTTCCGTACCCTGCGCGGCCAGAAGAACCGTTTCGGCGCGGTTAATGAGTTGGGCGTGTTCGCCATGACCGAGCAGGGTATGAAGGAAGTAAAAAACCCCTCAGCCATCTTTCTCGATCGCAGTTCCGAACCGGCGGCTGGTAGTGCCGTGATGGTGGTGTGGGAGGGCACCCGGCCGCTGCTGGTAGAAATTCAGGCGCTGGTGGATGAAAGCCATTTGGGTAACCCACGCCGTGTGGCGGTTGGCCTGGAACAGAATCGGCTGGCGATGCTGCTGGCGGTGCTGCACCGTCACGGCGGCCTGATGCTGGGCGATCAGGATGTGTTCGCCAATGTTGTGGGCGGGGTCAAAGTACCGGAAACGGGTGCTGATCTCGCATTGCTACTGGCCATCGTCTCCAGCTTTCGGGATCAGGCTTTACCGCGGGATATGGTGATCTTCGGTGAGGTGGGGCTGGCGGGTGAGATCCGGCCGGTGCCGAGTGGGCAGGAACGTCTGTCTGAGGCGGCCAAGCATGGCTTCAAGCGGGCGGTGGTGCCGAAGGGCAATGCGCCACGGCAGGCGCCGGCCGGCATGGAGGTGTTGGCGGTGTCCAAACTCTCCGAAGCCTTGGCGGCACTCGAGTAGCCGCCTAGTCCGTCAGGTGTCGTAAGTCTGCCTCCAGTAACTCGGGATCCAGGTGTTGCCCCAGCAGGTCGCGCAGCGGCGTGATGTTCTCCTGGTCTACGTGTTGCACCGAAAATCCCAGTCTTCCGGACTCCACATGTTGGAGATAGGCATGCAGTTCGAGTTGGTCAGAGCTACCGGGATTGATGACGAGGGTGAAGGGTTCGTTGTACTGGGCGTCCCACACTTCGGGGCGGCCGGTGGAGGCGCCGGCCAGGCTGATATCGATCAGGCGCTGGTGCCAGACGCTACCGCCCTGGTGGACTTCAACAGGTAAGTCCAGTTCTACGCGGGAGTATTCGCGGCGCTCGTTGCGGATGTCGCTCATGGGTCTTGCTCTCTTGGCACTCTTTTTGGCGCGTGGGGTGGAGCTTATCTTTGCACTATAACGCCCTGTTGATGGCTTGGCGAGACAGGCGTTTGGCACCGCTACTGCCCCGCAGCGCGGGTGGAATAGCGGCTGTAGCACTGCCTTTCCGGCTGGGCGATTGTGTAAACCGTGGCAGTGACTACAATCAATTTCTTGCTGGAACAATTCCTAAAACAACAGGAGAGCAACTCGTGAAGCAATTATTCACCTCATTGATCGGCATTACTTTTAGTGCGCTACTCGCTGTCTCAATCGGGTCGGCCGTGGCTGAGGAAGCGAAAAACCCCGTGGGTGGCGCCCGCGCCATGCTGGTGGAAGTAGACGCTACCGTGGTCGGCATCGATCTTGAGAGCCGTACGGTGACGCTGGAGGCAGCGGATGGCGAGCAGTTCACCGTTCACGCACCCGAGGCAGTGATAAAGCTGGAGGACGTGACCGTGGGTGATGTTCTCCGCGCGGCTTATATGTCGGCCATTGCGGGTGTAGTACGCGAGCCCACAGAGGAGGAGTTGGCGGAGCCCTGGGTAGAGCTGGAAGACGCCGAGCTCGGCCAGTTTGAAGGGCACCCGGCTGCTGCGGATGCCAGGGCGGTACGCGCGGTGTGTAGCATTGAGGGAATGAATCGTCTGCTGGGTACGGTAACGGTGCTGGATCCCAACGGCACGGTGCACGTTATCGGTGATGTCGACCCGGCCAAGATGGAAGGCGTCACTCTGGGTCAGACGGTGGTAATTGAATATCTGGAGGCCCTGGCCATTACTTTGGAGCCTGCTGCAGAGGAATAATCGGACCCAGGATTACCGGGGCCGAGCAGTGTTACCACCGCGCTCAGCCCCCTACCCACTTACCTTACTTCAGTTTGCGGAATTTCACCCGGTGGGGCTGTTCGGCCTCTTTACCCAGCCGGGCCTTGCGGTCTTCTTCGTAATCGGTGAAGTTGCCCTCATGGAACACCACGCCGCCATCATCTTCATAGGCGAGGATGTGAGTGGCGATACGGTCCAGGAACCAGCGGTCGTGCGAGATCACCAGGGCGCTGCCGGGGAAGGCCAGCAGGGCTTCTTCCAGCGCGCGCAGGGTTTCCACGTCCAGGTCGTTGGTGGGTTCGTCCAGTAGTAGCACGTTGCCACCCTGTTTGAGTAACTTGGCCAGGTGCAGGCGGTTACGCTCACCTCCGGACAGGTCCTTCACAAACTTCTGCTGGTCGGAGCCTTTAAAGTTGAAGCGACCGACATAAGAACGGGACGGCACTTCATAGCTGCCGATGCGCATGATGTCGAGCCCGTCGGAGACTTCTTCCCACACCGTTTTGCTGCCGTCCAGGTGGTCGCGGCTCTGGTCTACATAGGCCAGTTCTACGGTTTCGCCCACGTCCACGCTGCCGCCGTCTGGCTGCTCGCTGCCATTGAGGATTTTGAACAGTGTGGACTTACCCATGCCGTTGGCACCGATGATGCCCACGATCGCGCCCTTGGGTACGCTGAAGCTGACGTTGTCGAACAGCAGACGATCGCCGAAACCCTTCTTCAGATTGCTGACTTCGATGACCTTGTCGCCGAGGCGGGGGCCGGGCGGAATGTAGATCTCGTTGGTTTCGTTGCGGCTCTGGAATTCCTGGGACTGCAACTCGTCGAAGCGGGCCAGGCGCGCCTTGTTCTTGGCCTGGCGGCCTTTGGGATTGGAGCGTACCCACTCCAGCTCCGCCTTGATGGCTTTCTGGTGAGAAGCTTCGGTACGTTGTTCCTGCTCCAGGCGCTGTTCCTTGGCGTACAGCCAGTCGGAGTAGTTGCCTTCGTAGGGAATGCCGCGGCCGCGGTCCAGTTCCAGAATCCAGCCGGCGGCGTTGTCCAGGAAGTAGCGGTCGTGGGTAATCGCCACCACGGTGCCGGGGAAGCTTTCGAGGAAGCGCTCCAGCCAGCCGACGCTTTCTGCATCGAGGTGGTTGGTGGGTTCGTCCAACAACAACATGTCGGGGGCGGACAGCAGCAGGCGGCACAGGGCCACCCGGCGGCGCTCACCGCCGGACAGTTTGGTCACGTCCGCATCCCAGGGTGGTAAACGTAGGGCGTCGGCGGCGATTTCCAGCTTGTGCTCGATGTTGTGGGCGTCGGTGGCCTGGATAATGTCTTCAAGCCTGGCCTGTTCTTTAGCCAGGGCATCGAAGTCGGCGTCAGGTTCGGCGTAGTCGGCGTAGACCTTTTCCAGACCGGCCAGGGCGTCCAGCGCCTCGGATAAGCCTTCTTCTACATTTCCGCGCACGTCTTTCTCGGGGTCGAGTTGCGGCTCCTGGGGCAGGTAGCCGATCTTGATGCCGGCCTGGGGGCGGGCCTCGCCGAGGATATCGGTGTCGATACCGGCCATGATTTTCAGCAGGGTGGACTTACCGGCACCGTTCAAACCCAGCACGCCGATTTTGGCGCCGGGGAAGAAGGACAGGGAAATGTCCTCAAGGATGGTTTTCTTGGGCGGCACAACCTTGCCGACCCGGTTCATGGTGTAGACGTACTGGGCCATTTTGGGGGGGAACTCTGTGTGTCTGTGAGGAGCGGCATTCTAGCAGGAAGCCTGGAAGCGAGGCAGGGGGTGAGGGTGATTCGTGAGTGCGCTGTGGGGTCAAACACGGAAATAAATCAGGCTCAGGTGTTGACTCCCATTTGTTATTGAGAATAATTCGCATATGCATCTAAAGAAGCCAGATTTAAGGATTTTTCATGTCTTCACGCGGCGTCGCACCGGCGGTCACGTCATGGGCCCCCGGCATCGCCGCAGTCGTGTCGGGAGCCTGAAATGGAGCCGACGGCATTGGGGATTGCCCTGCGCACACTCGCCAGCTTATTGGGCGGCTATGCGTTTTTATGGGGTGCCAGCAGTTTGGGCATAGCTGGGTTGGTCGCGTTGGGCATGGCCTACGAAGAGGCGCGAACCCTGTGCATGTTGCTGGCCTTTCTGCTTTACCTGATCATCTTTCTCTGGGTTTGGGCAACGCATCATTTTGTGCGCGCCTGCGTCATTCTGGTGGCCGGTGCGGGTCTGTTCAGCGCGATGGCCGTGGTGTTGCAGCAGCAACTGACGGCGGGGGTCTAAACCATGTTTGCTAATTTCCGCCAGGCCATGGCCTGGGTCCATACCTGGTTTGGGCTGGTGCTGGGCTTTGTGTTGATGGCGGCCTTTTTCTTTGGCTCCCTGTCGGTATTTGATCGTGAAATCGACCGTTGGGCGGTGCCGGAAACCCGTTTCCCCGCCCAGCCCATGCCGTCATTCGACCAGGTGCTGTGGCCGGTGTACCAGCAATTGCGGGCGCACCCCCTGGATATGGCTGCCACAGCCCGGCGGGTGGAAGGTGAGATCCCTCATCCCGATACACTGCCTCTGGTGTCGCTCTACGCCTACACCACACACCGGGATCCGGTGCTACAGATTGGTGGTGAGTTCGCCATTCCGAACAAGCCGCTGGACGCTAGCGACGACCACCAGCATGTGCACGGCTGGGCGAGCATCGACCCGCGTAGCGGCACCTATCTGTCGCAAGACAAGCTGCAAATCGGCAGCGAATTCTTCTACCCCATGCACTACAGCTTACATTTTCACTGGCAAGATCTTGGTTACTGGATAGTGGCGCTGGCGGGACTGGTGATGCTGGTGGCGCTGGTCAGTGGTGTGGTTATGCACCGCAAGCTGTTTCGTGAGTTATTCACGTTCAGGCCCCATAAGCGCACCCAGCGCTCGGTGCTGGATTTGCACAACCTCACCGGTGTGGTGGCGCTACCCTTTCATTTCTTCTTTGCCTTTACGGGTCTGGTGATATTCGCCGGCATTTACTTCCCGCTGGGCGAGACCATGCTGGAACCCCTGGCCAAACAACATCAGGTACTGGAGGCAGAGCGCACCGGACTGCCCCACGAGCCGGCCGGTGAGGCTGCGCCCATGGCCTCGGTAGATGCCATGGTGGTGGAGGCCAAGCGCCGCTGGGATTTGCGTGGGATGCCGGGCGAAGTGGGTTATCTGTTCATGGATCATCTGGGTGACGCCAACGGCTACGTCAGCATCTACCGGGCGGGTAACGACCAGGTGGCCCTGGTAGGGCAGGGGGTCCACTTCAAGGCCAGTACTGGGGAAGTGCTGCGCGAAGACCCGCCGCCCACCCCGGTTTTCGCTATCAATGAGTTTCTGACGGGCCTGCACTTGCAGCACTTCAAGCACTGGCTGCTGCGCTGGCTCTATGTGTTTGGTGGCCTCGCCGGCTGTGTTTGTATTGCCACGGGCTTCGTGTTTTTTGTTGAGAAGCGCAAGAAGCAACTCGCAGGCCATTCGGCGCGCCTGATCCGTTGGGTGGATGCCCTGGCTGTCACCACCGTGACCGGCATGGTGGTGGCAACCCTGGCCATTCTGGTGGCCAACCGCCTGCTGCCGGCTGACTTGCCCGCCCGGGGCCTCTGGGAGGAGCGGATTTTCTGGTATAGCTGGCTGGTGATGCTTGCGCATGCCCTGTGGCGCAGCAAGGCAGTTGCCAGCGGATTGATCTCACCCGCCTGGCGAGAACAGAGCTGGCTGGTTGTTCTCCTGGCGGTGTCGGCGGTGCTGTTCAACTGGATTGGCACTGGTGACCACCTGGTGAAAACCTTGAACGACGGCTACTGGCCAGTAGCCGGGGTGGATCTGTTCCTGCTGGCGTGCGCTCTGGTAGCGGCCTGTGCAGCGAAAATTTTGCGACGCAGGGAAGGATTGCAGCAGCCTTTGTCTCCGCGGAATTCCGGGTTGCAGGATAACCTGGAGGTGGCCCGTGGGTGATGTCGTGCTCCTGCTGCTCGCCGCGCTAAGCTGTCACAGTGGCGCGGTTTGGCTGGCGCTGGCGATTCGCGCTCACTGGCGTCAGGTGACCGGCGAATCTGCACCGGACGCGGCCACCGTGAGGATGCTGCGTATTCTGGGCGCCGCCGCGCTGCTGGTGGGGTTGGTTTTGTGCCTGTGGGCTGACGCTCCGTCCATGGCGGTGCTGGTCTGGATCATGTATCTGGCACTGTTTGCCTTTATTACTGCCTTTACCCTGGCCTGGCGGCCCCAGGTTCTCAAACTCTGGCTGCCCGGTTTCCGGCCTCGCTCTCCTCTGAGCTGAGTACTACCCCCACTTTGCCCCGCCCTTGTGCACGGTGCCCCATCGGGCACCGCACCGGTGCGGGCGCGCGCCCTTCAATGATGCATAAGTGTTACCCAATGTAACAATATGGTGCACCATTACTTTAAGGAATAATCCTATACCTCTGAAATTGAAAGAAAATATATAAATTGGCAATTTTGCTGTTTCCAAAAACGTTACCTTCTGAGACTATGGGTAACACATGGCGTTACCGCGCGATGATTCAATTATCCAGTGCAGACAAAGAGAGGAAGGCAGGGATGAAAAAGTTGATGTGTGTGCCCTTGTTGTGGGCTTCCGTAAGTGTCTGGGGTGCCTGTGAGAGCGGTTTCCCAGAGGAGCTCCCAGTGGTGCCTGCTGGCGATCAGGCAACTACCGAACAAATGTATGAAGCGCAGAAGGCAACCCTCGACTACGTCGAGGCAGGCAAGCGTTACCTGAATTGCGCGCGCAACCTCAACCAGTGGGCGTTTGACCGCAAGGTCGATTCCCTGCGCGAAGTCGCAGATGCCTACAACAAAGAGTTGGCGCGTTTCAAAGAGCAAAACAGCCTGATTGCAGGCAGTTGAGCGTGGTTTGGCCCTCCTCTCCCGGGGAGGGCCTTTTTTATGTCCTCAGCGACAGCCCCCGCCCAATCGCAAAATAACGAATCCCCAGGCGCTCCATCTGCGTCGGACTGTATAAATTCCGCCCATCGATGATCAGTGGCTCACGCAGCCGTTCCTTGATCAGTTCGAAATCCGGGGACCAGAAGGTCTTCCACTCGGTGCAGATCACCAGCGCATCGGCGTCTTCCAGTGCCTCGTGCTTGTCACGACACAACACCAGATCGTCCCGCTTGCCAAACATCGCCCGGCAGCTTTCCGTCGCCTCGGGATCGTAAGCCTGCACCTTGCCACCCAGCGACCAGACGTGTTCCATCAGATGGCAACTGGGCGCTTCGCGCATGTCGTCGGTATTGGGTTTGAAGGCCAGGCCCCACACGGCGATGGTTTTGCCGCGCAGGTCGCTGCCTAGCTGCTGTTCCACCCGTTGCCCCAGCACCGCTTTCTGGCGCTGGTTGGTGTCGTGCACAGCGGTGAGGATAGCGGCGCTCTGGCCGCGATCCAGCGCCAGGTGGCGCAGGGCGCGTACATCTTTGGGGAAGCAGGAGCCGCCGTAACCGGCGCCCGGGTAGATGAACTGGTAGCCGATACGCGGATCGGAGCCCATGCCGCGACGCACGTCCTCGATATCGGCGCCCACCGCTTCAGCCAGGTTGGCCATCTCGTTCATGAAGCTGATTTTGGTGGCCAGGATGGCGTTGGCGGCGTACTTGGTCATTTCCGCGCTGCGCGGGGTCATCGACATGATTTTGTCGTGCTGGCGGTTGAAGGCGCGGTAGATCTGGCGCATTTCATCCAGTGCCTGCTCCGAGCGGGTACCGATGATGATGCGATCCGGGCGCTGGCAGTCCGCCACAGCGGAGCCTTCTTTCAGGAATTCCGGGTTGGAGACCACATCGAAAGGGATGTCCTCAGCGCGACCTTCCAGGGTGTCGCGCACCACTTCCTCCACCTGATCGGCCGTGCCCACCGGCACCGTGGACTTGGTAACGATGACTTTACGCCGGTCCATGTGCTGGGCGATGGTGCGGGCCACCTGCAGTACGTATTTCAGATCGGCGGAGCCGTCTTCATCAGAGGGGGTGCCGACGGCGATGAATAGATAGTCACTGGCGGCGATGGCCTGGGCGGCATTGTCAGTAAAGTGCAGCAGGTCTGAGTCCAGCCCGCTGCGTACCAGCACTTCCAGGCCGGGCTCGAAGATGGGCACCTCGCCGGCGCGCAGTCGCGCCACGCGGTCGCTGTCTACGTCCATGCAGGTAACGGTGTGGCCCACATCGGCGAATATGGCGGCCTGAACCAGGCCCACATAGCCGCTGCCGAAAATGCTGATATTCATCGCGTCGAGTTTGTCCTTGCTGGGGAGGTGTACGAGTGCGAACCCAAGTCCGCAGTCGGCACTATGGCGGCATAGTCTGACAGAATTATGACAGAGCGTCCCGCAGCGTAAAAAACAGGCCCGTACTGGTAAGTGAGTACTCAGGAACGGGCTTGGTCGGTGGCTCCGCGCCAAGGCTGGTCACGCTTACCGCCAGCCGGGAATTGGGGTAAAATGCGCCGCTTTTCCGGGGGCGCCGTCCCCGCCAATCTTGCGCCAGGGGGTGACAATGTTTGACCGCAACATGACCATCGAGGGTTTTGACGACGAGATTTTTACCGCCATCGGTGAAGAGGAGCGGCGTCAGGAAGAACATATCGAACTGATTGCCTCCGAAAACTACGCCAGCCCGCGGGTCATCCAGGCCCAGGGCACCGTCCTGACCAACAAGTACGCCGAAGGGTATCCCCGCAAGCGTTACTACGGCGGCTGCGAGTATGTAGACAAGGCCGAAGAACTGGCCATCGAGCGGGCCAAGGCGCTGTTCGGTGCCGACTACGCCAATGTTCAGCCCCACTCCGGCTCCCAGGCCAACTCTGCGGTGTACCAGGCACTGTGCAATCCGGGTGACACCGTACTGGGCATGAGCTTGGCCGACGGCGGCCACCTGACTCACGGCGCCAAGCCCAACTTCTCCGGCAAGATGTACAACGCGGTGCAGTACGGCCTGAATGCGGAAACCGGTGAGGTCGATTACGATCAGGTGCAGGCGCTGGCCCTGGAGCACAAGCCGAAAATGATCGTGGCTGGTTTCTCCGCCTACTCTCAGGTGATGGATTGGCAGCGTTTCCGCGACATCGCCGACATGGTGGGTGCCTACCTGATGGTAGACATGGCCCACGTGGCTGGCCTGATCGCCGCGGGCGTTTACCCCAACCCGGTGCCGGTGGCGGATGTGGTGACGTCCACTACCCACAAAACCCTGCGCGGCCCGCGCGGCGGTCTGATCCTGGCTCGCGCCAACGAGGAACTGGAGAAGAAGTTCAACTCTGCGGTATTCCCAGGCGGCCAGGGCGGCCCGCTGATGCACGTGATCGCAGCTAAGGCGGTGGCCTTCAAGGAGGCCCAGAGTCCCGACTTCGTGGACTACCAGAAGCAGGTAGTAGCCAACGCCAAGGCGATGGCGGCAACCTTCATAGAGCGTGGTATTAACATTGTTTCCGGCGGCACCGAAAATCACCTGATGCTGGTGGACCTGATCGGCAAGCCCTACACCGGTAAGGACGCCGATGCGGCTTTGGGTGAAGCCAACATCACAGTGAACAAGAACGCCGTGCCCAACGATCCGCGTTCGCCGTTCATTACCTCCGGCTTGCGGGTTGGTACACCGGCTATCACCACGCGCGGATTCGGTGTGGAAGAGACTGTACAGCTCACTGGCTGGATGTGTGATGTGCTGGAGTCACTGGAAAACGGCACCGCCGACAGCGTAATTGCCGAGGTGAAAGCTAAAGTGCTGGAAATCTGCCAGCGTTTCCCCGTTTACCAGTAATCCTTTCCGGGCTTCCGGTGCAGTGTATCCGGAGGCCCGCCCCCTTTCCCCGCCTTAAAGTCCTGACCACCCGGTGTTTTTAACCGTGTTGTCATCGACTCGCCCTCCCTCTGTCATAAGTCTTGAATAGCCTCCTTCTGTCCCGAATTGCCCGCCAGAGGCAATCGGGACCTATTGCCACCAACAATTCAATCGCAAGCCGGAGCCTGCTCCGGCGTAGGGAACCGCCAATGTCAGATTTTACTCGCCTTGTTCTTCCCGCCGCGGTCGCCGCCGTGGTCTCTACCCCAGCCAGCGCCCAGACTGAACTGGAAGAGGTATTGGTTACCTCGCAGCGCGTCGCTTACGCCAACTCGGAAGTGAGCGCCGAGATGTTGGAGCGGGTTTCACCCATCTCATCGCCGTTGGACGCCGTTGCGACCTTGCCGGGGGTATTGATCGGGGAGGGGGATCAATACGGTGGTGATGACTGGTCCACCTTCATCTCCATGCGCGGCTTTCAGTCCAACCTGGACGAGCAACAAATTGGCATGACGGTAGACGGCATTCCCAACGGCAACTCGAACTATGGTGGCGGCGCGAAAGCCAACCGCTACATCGATACGCCCAACCTGAGAACGGTGCGTGTGTCGCAGGGCACTGCCGATATCAGTTCGCGTTCCAATGAAGCACTGGGCGGAACGCTGGATTTTGTCAGTGACAATCCGCTGGAAGAGTTCCGTGTACGGGTAATGGCCACCGGCGGTGAGCATGACGCCCAGAAGTACTACCTGCGTCTGGACAGCGGACGTGTGCTGGGAGATACCACCACGGCCTGGGTGAGTTACTCAACTTCCGACACCAAAACCTGGATCGACGAGAGCGGCGAATCGAATCGCGACCACGCCGCCGCCAAGTTCATCACTGATTTTGAAGCCGTCACCCTGACCGGTTATATCGCCTGGGATGACGTTCACGAGGACAACTACCAGCGCGTTTCGCTGGCACAGTTCGAAGAAGATCCTACCTGGGACCGCCTCACCGGTGAATGGACCGGTATTCCCTACGTTGATCAGGTATTTCGCCCCGGCTGGTCTACCCTGCGGGAAAACACCCTTGCTTACCTGAAACTGGACTTCGATACCGGGCCGGTGGACTGGAAATTCAACACCTACTGGCACGACAACGAAGGGCGTGGTGACTGGTTGCCTCCCTACCTGGTGGATCTGGTTGACGATCAGGGTGGCCCCGAGTCGGAGTTGAATTTCTCCGGCATTGGTGGCCTGAACGGTGGCGCGCCGGTTGGTTCCATCTTTTTCGTTGATGCGGCGGGGGTTTCTCTGTCGCCAACGCCGGGCTGTGAAAGCAGCATCACCTTCCCCTATGGCGGTGCTGGTCCGCAGTCTGATCCCGCCTGCTATCCCGCGGATGCCATTCCAGTTGGCTCGTATCGCCACACTAACTACTGGAAAGAGCGCGCCGGATTTAACGCCGATGTTGAGTGGACCATGGAGTTGGGCGCCGACACGCTGAACACACTCGCCGCCGGCCTGTGGTGGGAGGACTATAACCGCGACGAAACGCGGACCTGGCACAAGGTGGTCGATTCTCGCGTGGGCATGAATTTCGAGAGTGAGCCCTACTGGACTCAGTACAACCGCAGTTACAACGTTGACACCCTCATGTACTACATCGAGGATCGTCTGGAATGGGGCATGTTCAGTTTCAATCTGGGTGTTAAACAATTCCAGGTGGAACTTGAACGGCAGGATAATTTCGCCGGCACCACGTCTGACCCGGTGAATTCCGACTCCGATCCCCTGCTGTCGGCCGGTGTGGTGGTTAATCTTCCCTGGATGGACGAGCTTTCCGTTTTCGCCGGTTATGCCGAAAACTTTGCCGCGATCAAGGATGAGGTGCTGGAGCGAGAGGCGTCGGCACTCAGCGATGTCCAGCCGGAAACCGCAGAGAACTTCGACATTGGGCTGCGCTACGCGGGTGACACCATCCACGCCACGCTCACTTACTACACTATCGAATTCGATAATCGCCTGACCTTTATTGCCCCCGACAGCCCGGCTGGAATCGACTACACCATCGGCACCAACGGCACCTACATCAATGTGGGTGGCGTGGATTCCGCCGGTGTCGAGTTGGCGGCAACTTGGCGGATGTCAGACAACTTCAGTGTGTACGGGTCCTTCACCGACAATGACTCTGAATATCTGGGTATTGGCGACTCTGTGCTTGAAGAGTCGCTGGGGTTGTTTGCGGGCAACACCGTGGCGGGCTCCGCTGAGCAAATGGCGGCACTGTCCCTGGACTGGCAGTACAGCGCATTCCGTGCGGGTCTGACTGCGCGCTGGGTTGGTGAGCGCATGATCAATGCCGCCAATACCCAGGTTGCGCCCGACTACACTGTGGCAGATGTGTATCTGGGTATGGGTGGCGGTGATCTCACGGATTACCTGCGCGGCGTAGACCTGGCCATAGTGGTCAGCAATCTCGCCGATGAGGAATACCTGGGGGGGATCTCGGGTGGCGCGGCCTGGATCGGTCCGGGTCGTACCACCTCGCTGACGCTCACGGTAGACTTCTAGACCCTACCGCCAAGCGCGAGCACGTTTTGCGGTGCTCGCGCTTTTTCAATGCTAACGAGGGGCGACGATGAGCCTGAAAATAAAAAGACGCGAGGCAGTAGCCGGCTTATCGGCCAGTGCATTGCTGCCACTGGTGGGTTGCAGTTCGGTACAAAAGCCGGACGGTGGGGATGAACGCCGATTTGCACACGGTGTTGCCAGTGGTGACCCGGCTCATGACAGTGTGGTGTTGTGGACCCGCGTTTCCGTGTCGGATGACGAGGCGCGCGGCGAATGGGAACTGGCAGAGGATGACGGATTCTCCGTCGTCGTACGTCGCGGAAGTTTTATCACCCATCGTGAACGTGATCTCACAGTTAAAGTGGTTGCGGATGGCCTGCGTCCGGGTACACGCTATTTCTATCGCTTCATCAGTGGCGGACAAACATCACCGGTTGGACGCACTCTCACCCTGCCCGTCGGTGAACTGGCGCAGCTCGGTCTGGCGCTGGCGTCCTGCTCCAATTACCCGTTCGGCTACTTCAACGCCTATGAGTCGATCGCACTCGACCCGGAAGTGGATGTGGTGGTTCACCTGGGCGATTACATTTACGAATACGGCCCGGATGGCTACGGCGGCAAGCGAGGTGCCGAGTTGGATCGAGAACACCAGCCGCCGTCAGAAATTTATTCCCTGCAGGACTATCGAACACGCCACGCGCAATACAAGAGTGACGCGCAATCTCAAAAAATGCACGCCGCCCATCCTCTGATCGCCATCTGGGATGATCATGAGTCCACCAATAACCCGTGGATGCACGGTGCCGAAAATCATCAGGACGATGAGGGTGATTGGCATGCGCGGCGCGCCGCATCCCTGCAGGCGTATTACGAGTGGATGCCGGTGCGCGATCCGCAGTTACCTGCGCAGCGCAAACAATACTGGCGTCACTTCCAGTTTGGGAACCTAGCCAGTCTGGTGACATTGGAGACTCGCCACACAGGCCGCTCGGAACAGGTGGAGTATGGCGATCACCCCGAGGCCCTGGAGTCGGCTGACAATGCCCGCGCCTTTATGCAGCAGGTGGTTGGCGCGCCAAACCGGAATATGCTGGCACCCGAGATGGAGGCTTTCCTCGACGGTGCGCTGCGTGAATCCGTTGCGGCGGGCCGCCCCTGGCGCATGATTGGCAACCAGATTCCCATGGCGCGCACGCAAACGCCACGGATCGACGAAGAGGTGCTGGCGGCTCTCGATCTACCGGCCTCAGAGCCCTTGCCGGACAGTTTTACCGCCTTCCGCAAGCGCGGGGACCTGGGTTTGCCGCTCTACCTTGATCCCTGGGATGGCTATCCCTGGGCGCGGGAAAAGTTTTATCGTTTGTGCCGACAGGCTCAGGTATCTGATTTGTTGGTTCTCACCGGTGACAGCCACAGCTTCTGGCAGAATCAGTTATTTGCCGACGATGGTACGGCGATGGGTGTAGAGATCGGTACGACGGGCGTCACCTCCCCGGGGGATTTTGTCGACTTTGGGCCGAAAGCGGCGGAGGCGCTGGACCGCAGTCTGGTGCGCTCCAATCGGGAAATCCTTTGGACCGAGGGCCGCACGCACGGTTATGTGCGCATCGTACTCAGGCCGGAATGGGCGAGTGTGACCTATATCGGCGTGTCGTCGATCGACTCCACGCAATACAAACCGAAGGCCTTGCGTCAGTTGCGTTTGCGGCCCGATGGTGAGGGCAGTTTGCGCTACAGTACGGTGAGTACCTGACGGGCACTAGGTAGTGGTGTCGTTGTCATCCACCGCAGGGTTCGGTGCGGACTGCAAGCTGGCGCGATAGTCACCCGGCGCCTGACCGGTCCAGCGTTTAAAGGCGCGGTTGAAAGCGCTGGGCTCTGAAAACCCGAGCATATAGGCGATCTGGCTGACTGGCGTGTTCAGGCATTCCAGATGGTAAACGGCCATGTCGCGCCGCACACTTTCCTTGATCTCTGAAAATGCGCTGCCTTCGGCTTTGAGGTGGCGGCGCACAGTGTCTTCGCTGCGATTAAGACGCGCGGCGATATCGCCAAGGGTTATATCCTCGCCCTCATCCACTGCCTGCACCATGCGGCGAATTTGTGCGGTCAAACTCTGGTCTACCCGCTGCACGCTCATCAGGTGTGGCAGGTTGGCGACGAAATCGGGCACGTGTTCCGGCGGCTGCACGATGGGCATGTCCAGATAGCGTCGGTTAAATACGATGCAGTTCTCGTGGTGATCGAAATAGTGCCGCGCCGGGAACATGTCGTAGTAGTCGTCCGGGTCCGCGGGTTTGTGGAAGGTGAAGTACAGGCGGTCGAGCAGTAGCGGTTTACCGATCATCCAACTCGCCAGGCGCAGCATCAAAAACATTTCCCAGGTGGCGAAGCTACTGCGATCCACATCGTCATCTCGCAGAAAGCTGGTGGCTACCCGTACCTCATCACCTACCACACTCAAGGTGGTGCGCTGGTCTTCGTGGACCAGGCGCCAGAATCGTATCCAGCGCTTGAAGGCCTCACCCAGGGTGCGGCTGGTGATGCTGCTGTGAATCCACATTTCCAGGCCGCCGGGTGGTGTGGGTCGCTGGAGAAAGCCGAGGGTCTCGTCGCGCAGGTCATGACTGATCTGTGCGATCAGGTTACCCAGTTTGCTGATGGGGAAGCGACCATCTTCGCGCTCAAGTAATTCGGGGTCTTCGCCCACTTTTAGCAGCAATTGTGCGGTGGATAATCCGCGTGCCCGATAGCCTTCCATAAAGGCAATCGCGGTGCTGATGTGCAGTGTTGTGCGGTGGCTCACGGTGGTATCTGTCGCTCCCGAAGGTAGAAGCACGCTATAGCATTGTGCCGGTCTCGGTCAATCGATCGCCGGAAAGTGTCAATGGATTTGCGCGAGGGGTGGGCATACTGATCGCATTATAAATATCACAGTGAACCCGCAACTATGTCGCAAGCCCAGGCCGCCTTCAGTCCCGAGCAGGAAGATTTCCGCACTTACTGCCGTCAGTGGTTACTGGACAATCCTGTCGGTCCGGCGCCTGCAGGCATGCCCTCGGGGCCTCTGGAAATTACCCAATCCGAACACATGGCTCACCTGCAGCGGTGGCAGAAAAAAGCATGGGAAGCCGGGCTGATAGGTTGCGATTACCCCGTGGAATACGGCGGACAGGGGCGCCAGCACTGTCAGGAAATTGCCAACGAAGAAATGTCGCGCGCCGGTTTTCCGTTCCTGCCGAACATCGTAGGACTGGGCATGGCGGCGCCCACTATTCTTCACCATGCCTCGGAAGAGTTAAAACGTGAGTTATTGCCGCCTATTTTTTCCGGTGAGGAAATCTGGTGCCAGGGTTTTTCCGAGCCCGGTGCCGGTTCTGACCTCGCTAACGTGCAGGCCACTGCCGAGCGCAAGGGCGACAAGTGGATTATCAATGGCCACAAGGTCTGGACTTCGCTGGCCCACTTTTCGCGATGGATGATTCTGTTGGCGCGTACCGACCGCAGTGACAAGTACAAGGGCCTGACGTATTTCGTTGCGCCCATGTTTGCCGATGGCATCACTATTTCCCCGTTGGTCAAAATCACTGGCGAAAGCGGGTTTAACGAGGTGTTCTTCGAAAACCTGGAAATCGACGACCGCTATCGTCTCGATGAAGTGGGTACGGGCTGGCAGGTGGCCATGACCACGTTGCTACATGAGCGCGGTGCCTCGGGCCTGCGCACACCGGAGGTCATTCCCCAGGACCAGGGTGATGGCGGTACGGTGGATGCTCGCTCGCTGATTGAACTGGCCCGCACCGCGCAGGGCGATGGTGGTCCGGCAGCACAGGACCCAATTTATCGCGACCGTTTGATGCAGCTATTGATTCGTGAACGCGCCAAGTCTGCTCACGAACGACGCGCGCAAGTGCCGGCCCTGCAGGATCATCCCCAACGCCTGGCGCTGCAAAACAAACTGTTGAACAGCGAACTGGTGCAGGACAGCGCGGCACTGGCGCTGGATATGACCGGCAGCACCAGCACGCTGGCGCAAGGTGATGCCAACGCGCCGGATGGCGGCCTTTGGCCTTACGCCTACATGAATTCTTTCGGCGCCACCATTGCCGCCGGTACCAGCGAAATTCAACGCAATATTCTTGGCGAGCGGGTGTTGGGCCTGCCGCGATCAAAATAAGACGGCAGTTATGAGCGAACTAGACGAAATCGGTTTTGGGGAAGAGGCGGCACTACTCAAGCAGCAGGCGGGGCGACTGCTGGCAGAGCGGATGCCGATTGATCGACTGCACGCCATGGTGGCGGGCCATGATGCGAATCGCAGCGGGCCGCCGCCGTGGGATGAATCCCTGTGGCGTGAAATGGTGGATCTGGGCTGGAGTGCCCTGGCACTGCCAGAGTCGGCAGGCGGCATCGAAATGCCGTTGACCGCAATTGCCGGATTAATGGAGGAGATAGGTCGCGCTGCTTTGCCCGGCCCGCTGCTGGACACGCTCGCGGTATCCCTGGTGCTGGCGGAGGTGGGCGATACGGCCCAACCCGCAATGACTGCTCTGGCAGGCGGAGATGCGGCCAGCCTCGCGATCTGTGATCGCTATGGCGCCTGGCGTGCGGAAGACCTGGATGTGGAATACCGCGACGGCCTGCTGAATGGTCGGGCCTGGCATGTGCAGGAATTGAGTCGCGTACAGCACTTTTTGGTGGCGGCGCGAAACGGTGACGGGCTCTCCCTGTTCTGGGTTGATGCCAGCGCTGATGGGGTGCAACTGGAGCGCGATGACATCGTCGATCTGACACGCGATCAGGGTCGGGTGGTGTTTCGTAACGTTGTCGCCATGCCGTTGACGCTTCAGGGGCAGTCGGCGCTGGATGCTGCTTTTCCGGCCATCTGGACTTTGTTGGCCTCCGAAATGGCCGGCGCTTCCGAGTGGCTGCTGCAAACCACGGTGGAGTACGCCTGTACCCGCCAACAGTTCGATCGTCCACTGGGTTGGTTTCAGGCCGTGAAACACCCGCTGGTCAATCTGATGATAAAAATCGATGAAACTCGCTCCCTGGTGTTTGAGGCGGCCTGTGCGATGGATGATGGCGCCGAGGAAGCCCGCGATCTCGCTCACATGGCCAAGGCCTCGGCCTGTGACACCGCCGCTTTCGCCGCCAACCGTTCGGTGCAATTGCACGGTGGTATCGGCTTTACCTGGGAGTGTTTTGTCCATGTGTATTTCAAGCGGCTGCTCCATGGTCGTTCGCTCTGGGGTGGCGCCCAGTGGCACCGCGCGCGTTTAGCCGAGCGGGTGATAGGGCCGCTAGCCGCCTGAGCGGCTCACGCTGAATTTTTTGTCGACCGGTAAAGGCCGGAATTCTAATAACGAGAGGAAGACAGTATGAAAACCCCAGCACTTTCCAAAATGTGCCTTGCCGTAGCCGTTGCCAGTACCGGTCTCGCAGGTGCTTCACTCACCCACGCTCAGACTACCAGCGACGCCAATGACGCCGTTGTGCTGGAAAACGTTATCGTCACCGCGCAGCGTATGGAGCAAACCGCCAACGATGTCGGCATGGATATCCAGGCCTACGGCGGCGATCGTCTCGAAACGCTGCGTATCAACAATGTGGAAGACCTGACTGCCCTGGTGCCAAGTTTCACTCTGGCCCAGAGCTACCAGGGCGTGCCCACCTATACACTGCGCGGCATCGGGTTTAACACCATCAACATGTCGGCGACCTCTACCGTGGGAACCTACGTGGACGAGGTGGCTTACCCCTATCCCATCATGAACTCCGGGCCGATGTTTGACCTGCAGCGGGTGGAAGTGTTGAAAGGCCCGCAGGGCACACTGTTTGGTCGCAACACCACGGCCGGCCTGATCAACCTGGTTACCAACAAGCCGGGCGAAGAGTTTGAAGCACTGCTGCGTGCCGAAGTGGGCAACTACGACACCACCAACTACGAGGGGATGATCAGTTCCCCACTGGGCGACCGCGCCGGTGTGCGCGTGGCCTTCCGCCAGGAATTGAGCGGTGAGGGCTGGCAGGAATCCAATGCCCGCGACGAAACCCTGGGTGAAGTAGACCGCTGGGGTGCCCGCGCGATCGTCACCTTGAATCCGGTGGACGCGCTGAGCATCGATCTGGCCTACAACGGCTGGAAGAACAATTCCGACAACCGCGCGGCACAGGCGATCGCCTTTACCCCGGCTACGGCGGAGAACCCCTTTAACGCTCCTGGACTCGCCGACTACCTCGCCAATAACAAGCCGGATTCCGGTGAGCAGGCGGACTGGGCGCCGACCTCTACACGCGGCGTAGACCAGGGCACCGGCCTCGGGATGCCGGGCGACCTCGCCATGGATGCCAGTTTCAATGCCCTTTCAGCGCACATCAGCCTGGACGTGGGCGACACCGGCCGGATTGTGTCTCTGACTGCGTATCAGGACCTGGAGCGCGATGGTCTCACTGACTTCTCCGGCGTACCTTATGAAATTCTGATGCAGGACTTACACGGCACCATCGAGAGCTTCTCCCAGGAATTGCGTTTCGAGGGCAGCACTGACCGTACCAATTGGTTGGTAGGTGCCTACTACGCCAATGACGAAATGCTGGACTCCAACCGCACTATGCTGGGCGAAAATGCCAACGTTGGCACCATTCGTTTCTACACCTCCACGCTGCTGGAAACCCCTTTCAACAGCAATGGCTACACCCCGTTGGAAGCCAGTCAGGCATTCCGGACCTACCAGGACCGGGCCGACATCGAATCCACATCATGGAGCATCTTCGGCAACCTGAACTGGGAGTTGAGCGATACCCTGGCGTTGACCACTGGCCTGCGCTACACCGAGGATTCACAGGAGTACGCCGGTTGTTCGCGTGACTTCAATGGCAACATGCTGCCCAATGTGAACGTTACCAACCGCGCCCTGTTCTTCCAGGCCTACGGTGCCTTTGTCGACCAGATCAGCCAGGGCGAATGTAATACCTTCGACCCGGAAAGCCTGAGCTTCGGGTTGGTTGAGTCAGAGTTGGACGAGGACAATGTCGCCTGGCGGGTGGCGCTGGACTGGTCGGTGACGGATGACACCATGGTCTACGCCTCGCTGTCGCAAGGTGCCAAGTCGGGTGTAACACCGGTCAACGCCGCGAACATCTCTACGCAGAACGCGCCGGTAGGCCAGGAGAAACTGCTGGCATACGAGCTGGGTTTCAAGGCCAGCCTGCTGGAGAACAGCATGCAGTGGAACGCGTCGGCCTTCTACTACGACTACGAAGACAAGCAGCTGAGTGTGTACTTTGCCGACCCGATCTACACCACTCTGAGCCGCCTGGCTAACGTACCGGAATCTATCGCCTACGGTCTGGATACCGAGCTGACCTGGCGCATGAGCCGCAGTTTCACCGCTATTGCCTCGGCTACCTTGCTGCAAACTGAAGTGCAGGGCTACATGGGTATCGATGCCGCGGGCCAGCCAGCCGATTTTGATGGCGCGGAGTTCCTCTACAGCCCGGAAGCCAGCGGTGCTATCACCCTGCTTTACGAGCGTGACCTGACTCAGTCTCTGGGCCTGAGCGCACACGTAAACAGCCGCTACCAGACGGAATCCTTCGCCAACCTGGAAGCCAGTGACGACTACGCCATCGACGCCTTTACGGTGGTTAATGCCGGAATCAGCATTCACTCGCTGGATCACACCTGGGACCTGTCCCTGTGGGGCAACAACCTGACCGACGAGTACTACTGGCTGACCGTGACGCAGAACGCCAACACCGTGTTCCGCTTCCCGGGCAAAACCCGCACCTTCGGTGCAACCTTTACTTATCGTTTTTAGGGCTGCCGCAGGCGCGCTGGAGTGCTGTGATTACAGGCTGGACCGGCCACA
Source organism: Gammaproteobacteria bacterium (assembly GCA_030427085.1). Classification (GTDB taxonomy): domain Bacteria; phylum Pseudomonadota; class Gammaproteobacteria; order Pseudomonadales; family Halieaceae; genus JAUHXH01. The sequence continues at coordinate 268,435 of JAUHXH010000002.1, forward strand.
GCACTTCGCGTTTATACTGCTAAATACCACGGGGCCCACGCCTGAGAGCGCTGCGGCCCCGCTTCAGTTTTACTAACACAGGATTTGCCAATAATGAAAACGACTACCTGTACCGACGCTCCCTGGGCTGCGCTCCACGAAGCAATGGGTGTGAGTGAGGTTGAGTATGACGATCGCGGTGTGGGTGCCTGGGTAGCGCACTACGCTGACACCATCGGCGATCGCGGTGCCCTGCGATTCCTGGATCGCACGTACAGCTACGCGGAACTGGATCGACTGGCCAACCAGTTGGCCAATGCGCTGGTGGCGCTTGGCGTAGGCCGCGACGACGTGGTGGGCCTGCACATGCCCAACATTCCGCAATATGCCATTGCACTGGTCGCTCTGTCCCGCATCGGCTGTGCCGGCAGTGGTGTGTCGCCCCTGCTGGTGCCGGCGGAACTGGAACACCAGGTGTCGGATGCCGGGATCAGTGTGATCATTTCCCTGCGCGAACTGGCGCAGGAGCGTTTAACGCAATTCAATGCACCTGCTTGCCTGCGCGACGTGATCGTTACCGGTGCGCTCGATTGCGTTATGGACGTACCGGCGGAGGATCCTGTGATCGAGAATGTGCGGGTCAGCAACTGGGCCGGGATCATGCAGGGCACCAGTGAGGCCTTCAACGCCCATGAGCCCGACTGGAACGACACCAGCATGATTCAGTACACGGGCGGCACCACGGGCAAGCCCAAGGGTGCCATGCTCAGCGTGCGCAACCTGATGTGTAACTCTCAACTCGCCGGCTCCTACATGCCCTGGGAGCCCGGTGAAGAAGTGCTGGCCAGCGCCTTCCCCATGTTCCACATTGCGGGGCTGTCGAATGTGCTGGGCGGCTTGCGCCAGGGCGCACTGGTGATGTTGATCCCCGATCCACGGGACATCACCCATTTCTGCCAGCAGATGCTGGCAATACCGCCTACAAGACTGGCGGCGGTGCCTACGCTGTATCAGATGCTGCTGCAGCACCCCGACATCGACAAAGTAGATTTCTCGGGCCTGCGCAGTGCGTTAACGGGTGCGGCGCCGCTGACCGGTGAGGACCGGGCCCGCATCGATGGACTGATCGGCGAAAACAAGCTGTTCGACGTGTTCGGCATGACCGAGACCAGTCCGGTACACGTGATGAATCCGCCGGCGCGAGTGAAGCCAACGTCGGTGGGCATCCCGCTGCCCGGCATGGAAACCCGCGTGGTGGACCTGGAAACGGGTTCTCAGGAAATGCCAGTCGGCGAACCGGGCGAGATCATTTCTCGCGGCCCTCAGGTGATGAAAGGCTATCTGAACCTGCCCGACGAAAGCGCCAAGGCCCTGCGGGAATTTCGTGGTGAAACCTGGATGTATACCGGCGACGTGGGTTACATGGATGAAGAGGGTTACATTTACCTCTGTGATCGCGCCAAGGACATGCTGGTGGTGAGCGGCTACAAAGTGTTCTCGGTGGAATTGGAGGACAAGCTCGCCTCGCTGCCCTATATCGCCCAGAGCGCGGTGATTGGCAGTCCCGATCCGAAGCGCCCTGGTAGTGAAGTGGTGAATCTGTTTGTGGAGTTGCTGCCGTCTGACAGCACACCCGATGCCGAGCAGGCCTCTGCCGATATCCTGGAGTTCTGTCGCACCAACATGTCGGCGTATAAAGTGCCGCGTAACATTCAGGTGGTACCGGCCATTCCATTGACGCCGGTGGGTAAAGTGGACAAAAAGGCCCTGCGCGCGGAGCTGCTTCAGGCCCAGGCCTGATTCAGTTCAGGCGTCCCGGAACTGCAGTTTGGCCAGCCGGGCATAGAGGGGTGAGGTCGTTAGTAGCTCCTCATGATTGCCGCTGGCCACAATGCGACCTTCATCCAGTACCACGATCCGGTCCACGTGCCGGATCGTGGCCAGTCGGTGGGCAATGATGACGGTGGTACGATCGCGCATCAATTCTTCCAGCGCCTGTTGCACGTGGTACTCACTTTCCGAATCGAGTGCGCTGGTCGCCTCATCCAGCAATAGAATCGCCGGGTCCGCAAGAATGGCGCGCGCCAGCGCGATGCGTTGGCGTTGCCCGCCGGACAAGCGCACGCCCTGTTCTCCCAAGTGACTCGCATAGCCTTGTGGCAAGCGTTCGATGAATTCGTGGGCATGGGCGGCGCGCGCGGCAGCCTCCACCTCGGCGTCGCTGGCGTTTTCCTTGCCGTAGGCAATGTTGTAGCGTACGTCGCCGGTGAACAGCGCGGGTTGCTGGGATACCAGTGACATCTGCCCCCGCAACTCGTGCGTGCGTAGCGCCCGCAAGTCCACACCGCTGAAGGTGAGGCACCCCTCGCTGGGATCGTAGAAGCGCTGGATCAACTCAAACACCGTCGACTTGCCCGCACCGGATGGTCCCACCAGTGCCAAACTGCGGCCGGCCTCGATTGTCAGATCGATGTTGGCCAGCGCCAGATGTTCCGGGCGCGCCGGGTATTTGAAACTGACACTGTCGAAATCGATTTCAGCGCGTAGGGGATGGGGCATGGGTGTCGGGTTTTCTGGTTCGGCAATCTCACTGCGAATATGCAACAGTTCCATCAGTCGTTCTGCCGCGCCGGCGGCGCGCTGTAGTTCGCCCCAGACTTCGGAGATGGTCGCCAGGCCACTACCCACCATCATGGAGTAAAACACGAAAGCCGCCATTTCACCGCCGGTCATCGCGCCGCTGATTACGTCCGCCCCGCCCTGTCTCAGCAACATGGCCAGCCCGCTGAATAACAACAGAATGCCCGCGGCAAACAAAATACCGCGCTGACGAATCCGCCGTCGAGCAATGGCGAATGCTTTTTCCACCGTGCCACCAAAGGCATCGCGCTCGTGCGATTCCGCGGTGTAACTCTGTACGGTCTTGATGTGCTGGATGATTTCACCGGCATAGCTACCGACACTGGCGATGCTGTCCTGGCTGCGATTGGACAGCCGGCGCACGGTCTTACCAAATATGATGATAGGTAACAGTACAATTGGCACGCCAACCAGAATCATCAGCGTGAGTTTGAGATTGGTGATGAACATCATCACGATGGCGCCAGAGGTGGTCAGGCTGCTGCGCAGGGCCATGCTGAAGGACGATCCGATGATGGTCTGCAGCAGGGTGGTGTCGGTGGTCAATCTCGACATGATCTCGCCGCTGCGATTCATCTCGAAGTAGCTGGGGTGGAGACTGATCACATTGTTAAATACAGCTCGACGAATATCGGCGCTGACCCGTTCACCCAGCCAGGACACCAAATAGAATCGAACAAAAGTGCCCATGGCAACCGCGGCGGCGATAGCAATGAGCACGAGCACCGCGCTGTTGAGTTGCTCGATCGAGCCGGCCCCAAAACCCTGATCAACCAGGTACTGCACGCCACGCCCCACAGCGAGCGTGGCGCCTGCGGTGAAGATAAGAGCGGCACTGGCGGCAATCAAGCGCCCACGGTAGGGCAACAGGAAGGCCAGGGTACGCCCCAGGCTGGAATAGTTGCGGCTGGTGGGCCGCTCTTCGCTTACTTCAGTCATGGTCTCAGGTGCGACTGCTGGATCCCCTGGGCGGATAGTCCACGGTTCCACTCAGTGCGGCGATGTCCTCAGCGCTGTGGTTGGGAAAAGGAAGGCGGTCCTGGGCGCGCCACTGCTGCAAAAGCTCCACCGATTCCTGTTGTTGGGTGTCGGAACCCGGACGGTCCTCACGCAGAACTGTAGCCTGGGATGCACTGCAGAAACGGGCGCCACAGCCCTGCACAATTTCTATGATTCTCAGGTTGAGGTCCTCCGCTACAGCGAGGAATTCCTGATAGTCGGTGGTATCGATGCCGGCATCCAGTCGCAGGCGGGCACTGGCGTCCTCTACCAGTTCCAGTCGCACGCTGTAGGTGTCGGGCACCAGGGCGGGATGGGCGTGAAACAATTCGCGCAATTTCACCAGTACCACACGCAGTTGATCGGCGCTGTCTGCCAGCAAACCGATGTTACGGAAGTAGCGGATGCGGTCGCGGGCGCTGTAGTTCTCAACGTCCATCGAGGAAAAAACACTGTTGGGAATGTGTACCAGTGTGCGATTGAGCGTACGAATTACCGTGGAACGCAGGCCAATTTCTTCCACGGTGCCCACCACTGTGCCGAAGCGGCAAAAGTCACCGGGTGCCACCGGCTTGGCAGCATACAGGGTGATGGCCCCGATCAGGTTTTCCAGTGTCTTTTGCGCCGCCAGGGCCACCGCCAGACTACCTACGCCGAGGCCGGCGAGAATGGTCGACATGTTGTAGCCTGCGCCTTCCGCCCAGATCAGCGCGGCGATGATCGCGACCAGTACCTTGATGATGGTGGCCAGCGGCCGGACCACGGCAGCCACATGGATACGCCCCTGGGCCTGGCGCTTGCGAATCTGGTAGTCGCGGACCAGGGAGATCACACCCATGACCAGCACGGTGTAGGCCAGGTAGTCCGTGCCGCTGGACTCGAGGAAAATCCGAGCCTTTAGTGACAGGGATAACTCGTCCACCAACAGTCGGGCGATCAGAATGAAGGTGAAGAAGCGCATCTCGCGGCGGAAAAAGCGCTCAATACCGCGGGGGAATATAGTGGGAATAAGCTGTACGAGCTTATTCATCAGCCAGGTGGCGATCACCGCGAGGGGCCAGGCCAGCAGGAAAAACAGAGCGGTAGCGACCACCTGCCAGTTTTCCATGCCCATGAAGTGAAATTCCGGAAGGCGATCCTTTAACCACTGCGCCGCGGGCTTGTAGCCCAGTTCCTCCCACATCAATGGAATCTGTTGCACGGTGGCGTTGGAGATTTTCCACACCTTGCCAAGCTCGCCACCAGGTACGCGCTGCAGGTAAAGCGGGATTTCCCCCGTGCTGACCACGATAGTGCCGAACTGATCGCGGTAGCTGGGCAGGCCATCGTTCAGGTGGCCCTCCGGTGCATCACTCAAGCTACCCACATCGAGGATGTTTTGCACACTGAATGCGTGTCTCAGGTGGCCGATCAGCTCTTCCGCCGTGTATTGATCCATCTCCTCTGGCAGATATCGCATATCGAGAAAGCCACCCGCGCGTGCGTAGTCCCGCTTCTCCAGCGCTTCGATGAGGCCGAGCATGCTTTCCATGGGTGTAGTGCCCGCCTCCAGTGGTCGTGGTGTTGACTCACTGCGTTCGCGGATCAGTTCCTCGGCTTCCTCCTCCTTTTGCAGAATATCTGCGACGGAGTTTTCCTCGGGAGGGGGCGCACTCTGTGCGGGTCTGGAAGGCGCCTCGGCAGAGGTATCGCCGCTGGATGCGTCCTGTGCGCCGAGGCAGGCTGACCAAAGGATGCAGGCCAGTAGTAATGACAAACGGTGCAGGGGGGATGTGGTCGCCATGTTCTATGCCCGTAAACCCGAAGGGTTCAAGTGTAGTGGCTCCGCCGGATCAGCACTACCGCTGCTGACTGGCCTTATTACTCTGCTTCGCTTCGGCTATTGCGGGGCCGAACGAAGCGGCCGAGGAACACGCCCAGTTCAAACAGGGCCCACATGGGAATCGCCAGCAGCGATTGAGAGATGATATCCGGCGGTGTCAACAGCATGCCGAACACGAAGCAACCCACTACGATATACGGGCGTTTTTTGCCCAGTTCTTCCGGTGTGGTGATGCCTGCCCAAATAGTTATTACTGCGGCGATGGGTATTTCGAAAGCGAGGCCGAAGGCGAAGAATAGCTTCAGTACAAAATCCAGGTACCGGTTGATGTCCGTCATGATGGTGACATCCGCCGGCCCGATGCTGGTGAAAAATGCAAACACCAAGGGGAACACCACAAAGTAGGCAAAGGCGGCACCGGCGTAAAACAACAGCACGCTGGAGGCCAGCAGCGGAATGGCCAGCCGTTTTTCGTGTCGGTACATGCCCGGCGCGATGAAAGACCAGGCCTGATAGAGCACCACTGGAATCGCCACGAACAAACTGGCGATCAAAGTCAGTTTGAATGGCGTGAGGAAGGGCGACGCGACTTCGGTGGCGATCATACTGGAGCCGGCAGGCAAGATGGCGCGCAGCGGCTCGGAAACGAAGGCATAGATGTCGTTGGCGAACGGAAACAGGAACAGGAACACCACCAAAATGGCGAGGATGCTGCGCAGCAGCCGGTCCCGCAGTTCGGTCAGATGGGCGACCAGCGGCATGGGTTTGTCGTCGATGTCGGGTTCAGCGCTCACGGTATCAGGCTTTGTTTTCGTCAGTGGCGGAAGGTGAGGACGAGGGTGAGGAAGGCGGTGGGGCTATGTCATTTTCCAGCGACTGGATTTTTGATCGGCCCTCCTGTTCGAGGTCGGCCGCTTCACCTTGCAATTGATCGCGCGTTTTTTTCAATTCGCGCATCACTTCATCGTTGTGCAGTTCCAGTTCGATTTCCCGTTTGATGTCGCTGAAACCACGGCGAATTTTGCCCAGCCAGGCGCTACCCGTGCGCACGGCCCCCGGCAGGCGCTCGGGGCCGAGCACCAGCAGGCCGACGATGCCGATCAGCAGCAGTTCCTGGAAGCCGATGTCGAACATGCGGAATCAGGGTTTGTCCTGTTCAGACGTTTTCTTTTTCAGGCCGTCTTCGGCGGAGGGCTCCTCACCCTCTGCTTTTTCGCCCCCTTCGTCTTTCATGCTACTGCGAAAGCCCTTGATGGCACTGCCCAGGTCGCTGCCCAGGGTGCGCAGGCGCTTGGTGCCGAAGAGCATGACCACGATGGCGAGAATAATAAGTAATTGCCAAATGCTGATGCCGCCCAATCCCATAGTGTTGTCCTCTTACGCTTGTTTTATTGGCCGCGCGCGGCTTTTTCCGCGTGCCCGGAAACGCCCAGGCGCGCAGCCAGTTTGTCCAGTACCTGCTGCCCGTCACAATCCAGGTGGGATAACATCACCAGGCAGTGAAACCACAGGTCGGCAGTTTCATTGAGCAGGTCGTCTTTGTTGCTGGCAGTGGTGTCCTTGGCGGCGAGGATTACCTCGGTTGCCTCTTCACCCACTTTTTCCAGAATTTTATTCAACCCCGCGGCGTGCAGACTCGCCACATAGGAGTCTTCAGGGTCTGCTGATCGACGCTCGTTGAGTATCGCCGTTAATTGCTGCAGTACGTCAGTCATCACGCTTGCCGTAGAGTGTGTTGGGGTCGGTAATGACCGGGTCGGTCACGTGCCACTGCCCTTCGTCAAACCTGAAATAAAAACAGGAGCGTCGACCTGTATGGCAGGCAACGCCACCGACCTGTTCCACGCGCAGCAGGATGGTATCCGCGTCGCAGTCGATGCGCAGCTCTTCCAGCCGCTGTACGTTGCCCGACTCCTCGCCTTTACGCCACAGGCGCTGGCGGGAGCGGGACCAGTAAATGGCGCGCCCCTCGTTCACGGTCAGTTGCAGGGATTCCGGATTCATCCAGGCCATCATCAGCACTTCGCCGGTTTGCCAGTCCTGGGCAATGGCGGGTATCAGGCCCTGCTCGTTCCAGTTCAACGTGTTTACGTCGAAAGGTGTTGGGTTCATGGTCGCCTCTCGTTGGGCCAAGCATTATCGCACAGGGCCTGCACCATCACATCAGCCTCTGCGGGGCCATAAAAGCAACAGACCCGCGCCCACTAGCAGCCAGCTGATCGCGGGTAATTCCATTGCCCACTGCCACCCTCCCGGCGCTGCGGCAAGGGCAGCGGCGCCGAACAGTACCGAGGCAACAATGGCCTGTTTGCGGCGGCGATCGCGAGCCGTGAGTGCTTCCTGCAGGTGGTCCAGTTGCTGTTGTTGTTGCAGGCTGCGTTGCTCCAGTTCGCGGGATTGCTGGAGGCTGTCCATCACTGCCTCGGGTAGCTGGGGCAATTGCTCCAGCCAGGTAGGTGCGTGGCGCTGCAAGCGCTTGATCATGCCTTGGGGGGAGTAGCGTTGCTGGACCCAGCGCTCCAGGAAAGGCTGGGCGGTATCCCAGAGATTGAGTTGAGGATAGAGCTGGCGCCCCAGGCCCTCGATATTGAGCAGGGTTTTTTGCAGTAGCACCAACGAGGGCTGGACCGACATGTCGAAACGGCGCGCAGTCCGGAACAGGTAAACCAGAAGCTGGCCGAAGGAAATTTCGCTGATCGGTTTTTCAAATACCGGCTCGCATACGGCGCGCATGGCTGATTCAAAGTCCTGCACCCGCGTGTGGGGCGGTACCCAGCCGCACTCCACGTGCAACTGCGCCACCTCGTGGTAGTCGCGACGGAATATGCCGAGCAGGTTGCGGGCCAGGTAGTATTGGTCGAAGTCGCTGAGGCTGCCAACGATGGCGCAATCTACGGCAATGTAAGTGGGGTCTGCGGGGTCGCTGGCATCTACAAAGATGTTGCCGGGGTGCATGTCGGCGTGAAAGAAGCTGTCGCGGAAGACCTGGGTGAAAAAGATCTCCACGCCCCGCTCGGCCAACAACTTCAGATCGGTGCCCCGTTCGCGCAGGGTTTCGAGATCGGTGACCGGAATGCCGTGAATGCGCTCGGTCACGCAGACCCGTGTGCGGGTGTAATCCCAGTACACTTCGGGTATGTAGACCAGCTTGCTGTCTTCAAAGTTGCGTCGCAATTGAGACGCATTGGCCGCTTCACGCCCAAGGTCCAACTCGTCGAGGATCACCAGTTCGTAGTCCGCCACCACTTCCACCGGCCGCAGGCGCCGGCCGTCCGGCAGGTAGCGTTGGACCCAGCGGGCCAGGGTGTGCATCAGGGCGACGTCCTGACGGATCACCGATTCGATGTCGGGGCGAATGACCTTTACTACAACTTCCTCGCCACCAGGTAATTGTGCGCTGTGGACCTGGGCCACGGAAGCGGAGGCCAGCGGGTCGCGGTCAAAGCGAGCGAACAACTCGTCCACTGGGCGCCCGAGGCTCTGCTCGATAATGGCGACGGCCTGTTCGGCGCCAAAGGGAGGCACATCGTCCTGGAGCCGGGCCAATTCGTCGGCGATGTCTTCCGGCAGCAGGTCGCGCCGGGTGGAGAGCATCTGGCCGAATTTGATAAACACCGGGCCCAGTTCTTCCAGGGCTTTGCGCAAGCGCGCGCCGCGCGGTAAATCCGGCGCTCGCCGCAGCCGCCAGGGTGCGACCTTCAAGGCCCACTGTGCAGGCCGGGGTAGCAGGGCGGGATTGATAAATTCGTCCAGCCGGTAGCGGCTGAATACACGCAGAATACGAACCAGGCGCAGCGGGCGGGACATGTCAGCGCTGACCGAGTTTGCGGGTCAGTTGGGCGGCGCGGGATTGCAGGCGTTCCACCCGCAGGGCCAGATCCTGCACATCGCGATAGAAGTCTTCCACCTCCCGACGCGACGGCGAGAGGCGGGCTTCCTCGTGGATAAACTCTTCCAGTTGCCGGGTAAAGCTGGCGGAGGCCTGCTGGCCCCAGCTGAAGATACCCCGGAGCGTTTCAGCCAAGGAATGGCCGGCCACATCGCCGAGGGTATTCACCAGCGGCGCTTCCCAGTCCATGTCTAGCTGACTGAAAATTTTCTGTAGTTCGAGCAGTGGGGCGCTGTCGCCCACCAACACCAGATTGCCGTTGATCAGCGCCGCAGCGGGATCTTCCGCGGCTGCCAGTTGGGTGAAGTCGGAGGCGCTGCCTTTGACGGTGGTACTCACCGGGCCGTCAAAGGCCCCCATCAGGCGCAGGCCATTGGATTGAGGTTGCAGGTAAACATCCAGCGCCGGCGCGGTGCACTCCAGCTTCAGAATGACATCGCCCAGCGCGGCCAGGCGTTGTTGGCTGGCACTGTCCAGCGCCAGCGCGCGGTTGAGGCCGGCCTCGAGTGCCGCCAGTGCGGCGGTGTGCAGTGTGGGATTGATGCCCTGCATCTCAGGCTTTGACGCCCTTGTGCAGGGCCACCACACCGCCGGTCATATTGTAGAACTCGCACTGAGTCAGCCCGGCGTCTTCCATCATGCCCTTCAGGGTTTCCTGGTCGGGGTGCATGCGGATGGATTCGGCCAGGTACTGGTAGCTTTCGCTGTCGCCGGCGACCAGCTTGCCAAGGCGCGGCAATACGTTAAAGGAATAGCTGTCGTAAACCTTGCCCAGGGTCTCACTGGTTGGTTTTGAAAACTCCAGTACCAGCAGGCGCCCCCCCGGCTTCAGTACGCGCTGCATGGAGCGCAGGGCGAGGTCCTTGTCGGTAACGTTACGCAGGCCGAAGGCAATGGTGATGCAATCGAAGTGGTTGTCGGGGAAGGGCAGGTATTGAGCGTCCGCCTGTACGAACTGCACGTTCTCACAAACGCCGTTGTCGAACAGCTTGTCGCGCCCTACCTTGAGCATGGAGTCATTGATATCGGCCAGGATTACCTGGCCTTCGGTGCCCACCAGTCGTGAAAAGCGCGCTGCCAGGTCACCAGTGCCGCCGGCGAGATCGAGCACCCGTTGGCCCTTGCGCACGCCGCTGACTTCGATGGTAAAGCGCTTCCAGATGCGGTGAATACCACCGGACATCAGGTCGTTCATCAGGTCGTAGCGCGCCGCCACCGAATGGAATACTCCGGCGACCAGGCCGGCTTTCGCCTCCTGCTCGACTTCCTGGTATCCGAAGTGGGTGGTTTTCTTTTCGCTCATGCTGGCTCCGCGCTTTTTCGGCGGGCTATTGTAGCGTTTTCGCGCGGGGAGCGTTACTGGAGCTGTACTACCTGCACATCCGGGTCGCGATTGGCGCCGGCGGCTGCCAGTTGATCCAGATATTCCTGCCAGAACTTGTCCCGATGAACGCACAGTTCGTAGAGATAGTCCCAGCTGTAGAGGCCAGAGTCGTGGCCGTCATCGAAGATCAATTGCAGGGCGTAGTTGCCCACCGGTTTGACCGCCGTCAGGCCTACTTTCATCTTGCCAGTTTGCAATACCGCATCGCCCGGATGGTGGCCCCGCACCTCGGCCGAGGGCGAGTACACGCGCAGGTACTCGCTGCTCAGTTCGTAGTGCTCGCCGCCGGGGTAGCTGAGTTCCAGCGTACGGGAGCGACGGTGCAGGGCGATATTCTCCGGGATCATGGCGGCCATTTTAGAGGATAAAGCGCGACAGGTCCTCGTCGTCGCTCAGGGCCTGTAGCTGGCTGTCCACGTAGGCTGCGTCGATGGTGAGGGTGCCCGATTGCAGGCCGTCGTCGGCAGCGCTGTAGGAGGCTTCCTCCAGCAGGCGCTCCATCACGGTGTGTAAACGGCGGGCGCCGATATTCTCGGTGCGCTCGTTTACCTGCCACGCTGTTTCCGCTATGCGGCGCAGGCCGTCGGCGCTGAACTCGATAGACACCCCTTCGGTGGCCAGCAGTGCCTGGTACTGTTCGGTCAGGGAGGCGTTGGGCTCAGTCAGAATGCGCTCGAAATCGTCCGGGCCCAGCGCGTTCAATTCCACCCGGATTGGCAAACGGCCCTGAAGTTCGGGGATCAGGTCTGAGGGCTTGGCCAGGTGGAAGGCGCCGGAGGCGATGAACAGGATGTGATCGGTTTTGACCATGCCGTGTTTGGTGCTGACGGTGGAGCCCTCGATCAGCGGCAGCAGGTCGCGCTGCACGCCCTCGCGGGACACGTCGGCACCTGCGCCTTCACTGCGCTTGGCCACCTTGTCCAGCTCGTCGATAAACACGATGCCGTTCTCTTCTACCGCGCTCACGGCCTGCTGCTTCAGTTCGTCCTCGTTGACCAGCTTGGCCGCTTCCTCATCGCGCAGCAGTGCGAAGGCCGCTTTAACGGTCAGTTTGCGGCGCTTGCGCTGCTGGTTCGACAGGTTGGAGAACATGCTCTGCAACTGATTGGTCATTTCTTCCATGCCGGGGGGTGCCATGATCTCCACGCCGGCATTGGCCGCAACCTCCAGCTCCACTTCGCGTTCGTCCAGGTCGCCCTCGCGCAACTTCTTGCGCAACAGTTGGCGGGTGCCCGCGCCCTGCTCGTTGTCGTTGTCGCCGCGAGCGCCGGGGAGCAGTACGTCGAGGATGCGTTCTTCGGCGGCTTCTTCCGCGCGATATTGCACGCGCTCCATTTCCTGTTCGCGCAACATTTTGATGGCCACGTCCATCAGGTCGCGCACGATGGATTCCACATCGCGACCGACATAGCCGACCTCAGTGAACTTGGTGGCTTCGACTTTGATGAAAGGTGCTGCCGCCAGCTTGGCCAGCCGCCTGGCAATTTCGGTTTTGCCTACGCCGGTGGGGCCGATCATCAGGATGTTCTTGGGGGTGATTTCCGCGCGCAATTCTTCGGGCAACTGCATACGGCGCCAGCGGTTGCGCAGGGCAATGGCCACGGCGCGCTTGGCCTCGTCCTGGCCGATGATGTGGCGATCCAGTTCGGAAACGATTTCTCGGGGGGTCATGTTCGACATGGGATTAACGCTTACTCCGGGTCGTAGTCCAGCTGTTCGATAGTCTGGTTGTGATTGGTGTAGATACAGATGTCACCGGCGATGTTCAGCCCTTTTTCCACGATGTTGCGGGCGTCCAGCTCGGTGTTGTCCATGAGAGCGCGGGCCGCGGCCTGGGCAAAGGAGCCACCGGATCCGATGGCGATCAGGTTGTCTTCCGGCTCGATCACGTCGCCGTTGCCGCTGATCACCAGCGAGGTGGTTTTGTCGGCCACCGCCAGCAGGGCTTCCAGTTGCCGCAGGCTGCGCTCGGTGCGCCAGGCCTTGGCCAGTTCCACTGCAGCCCGTACCAGATGGCCCTGGTGCTTTTCCAGCTTGCCCTCAAACAGTTCAAACAGGGTGAAGGCGTCGGCCGTACCGCCGGCGAATCCGGCAATGACCTGGTCGCGGTACAGGCGGCGCACCTTACGGGCATTGCCTTTCATCACGGTATTGCCCATGGAAACCTGGCCATCGCCGCCGATTACGACGCTATTGCCACGGCGCACGCAGAGGATGGTGGTGCCTCGGAATTGTTCCACTGATTGTCTCCGGGAGGGTGTTAGCAGGTTATGGGGGCGAAGTGGCCAGATTCAAGGTGCCGGCCACCGCTCCAAAGAATAGACGAGTGGCGGTCAGCCGTTGCCGCTTTCTGGTTTGCGTTTCAGCAGCAGAGTGTCGATGCCCTGCGCGGCCGTCAGGCTGCGAGCCTTGGCCAGGCGAGAGCGGGAGTCGAAGGGCCCCAGATAGACGCGGAACCAGCGACCGTTGCTGCCGTTGGTCTCTTCCACCTTGGGGTCGAGGCCGAGCAGCAGCAGTTCCGCCCGGCGCCGGTCGGCGTCGTCCGCCTGCCGGAACGAACCCGCCTGGAGCAGGAAATGATCGCGGTCTGGCTGATTGCGGGCCTGGTCGATTTCCGCCGGGTCCACTTCGACATCGATGGTTTGCTCCGGCAGGCCGGTGTAAAAGTCGAAGCGGGGTTTGGGAACCTCTTCCTCCGCCACCGGCTCACCGGGCGTTGGGACCGGTTTGCGCGGATCGGGTGCCAGCACGCCTACGTAGAGCAGGCCGGCCAGTAGCAGGCCACTGACCACGCCGGCGCCATACCAGCGCCAGGGAGAGGGGCCGGTTTTGCGTGCCGGTGTCTTGCGGGATGCGCCGGTGCTGCGTTTGCGGGGTTTGGCGGTAGCCACGATTTACATCTGCTCCGGCGCGGAGACGCCCAGCAGGTCGAGACCATTGGCCAGCACCTGGCGCACCGCTTCGGACAAAGCCAGGCGGGCGTCGCGCAGGGCTGCGTCGTCCACCAGCATTTTGTGGGCGTTGTACCAGGTGTGGAAATCCCCGGCCAACTCGCGCAGGTAGGTGGCGATGGTGTGGGGTTCCAGGTCGCGGGCGGCGTTGGCCACCACTTCCGGGTACTGGTCCAGGCGCTTCAGAATGGCTTTTTCGTGCTCTTCGGTGAGCGCACCCAATTGTTCGAGCGCCTGCTCCCGGTTCCACGCACCGCCTTCCTCGGCCAGCTTGCGGAATACGCTGCAGGTGCGGGCGTGGGCGTACTGAATGTAGTACACCGGGTTGTCATTGCTCTGCGACAGGGCCAGGTCGATGTCGAAGGTGAGCTGGGAGGTGGGTGCGCGCGCGACCAGGAAGTAGCGGGTGGCGTCGCGGCCGACTTCGTCGATCAGGTCACGTAGGGTCAGGTAACTGCCGGCGCGCTTGGATATTTTGACTTCCTCCCCATCGCGCATCACGGTCACCATCTGGTGCAGGACATAGTCCGGCCAGCCCTCGGGGATGTTTTCGCCCAGGGCCTGCAGGCCCGCGCGCACGCGGGTCACGGTGCTGTGGTGGTCGGCGCCCTGCTCGTTGATCACCCGGCCAAAGCCCCGTTCCCACTTGTTCTTGTGGTAGGCCACATCGGGCAGGAAGTAGGTGTACTTGCCGTCGCTCTTGCGCATCACCCGGTCTTTGTCGTCGCCAAAGTCGGTGGTGCGCAGCCACAGGGCGCCGTCCTTTTCATAGGTGTGGCCCTGGCTGACCAGGCGCTCTACCGTCGCTTCCACGGCACCGCTGCTATAGAGGGAGGATTCAAGGAAGTAGAGGTCGAAGTCCACGCCGAAGGCTTTGAGATCCTGATCTTGCTCGCGGCGCAGATAGGCCACGGCGAAACGGCGGATTGCTTCCAGGTCATCGGCGTCACCGGCGCCGTCAACGTGTTGGTCCTCGGCGTCTACCGTTTCCTGCGCCATGTAGGACTTGGCGACGTCGACGATGTAATCACCCCGGTAGCCATCTTCCGGCCATGCAGCGTCCTCAGGCGTCATACCCTTGCAACGTGCCTGCACCGAGAGGGCGAGGTTGTCGATCTGCGCACCCGCATCGTTGTAGTAGAACTCGGAGTCCACATCCCAGCCCGCTGCGCGCAGCAGGCGGCACAGGCTGTCGCCCACCGCCGCGCCACGGCCGTGACCCACATGGAGGGGCCCGGTGGGGTTGGCGGACACGAATTCCACCTGCAGGCGCTTGCCCTCGCCACTGTTGCTGCGTCCGAACTGCTCACCTTGCGCCAGAATCTTCTGCACCACAGCCTGGCTGGTGGCTTCGCTGAGGAAGAAGTTGATGAAGCCGGGGCCGGCGATTTCCGTTTGGCGCACCAGATCGGAGGCGGGCAGGGCGTCACAGATACGCGCCGCCAGGTCGCGGGGCGGCATGCCGGCCGCCTTGGCCAGGGTCAGGGCGATATTGCTGGCCAGGTCGCCGTGGGATTTGTCGCGGGTGCGCTCAATATTGATGCGCGGTTCGACGTCTGCGGGCAGTACCCCGGCACCCTGTAGCGTGCCCAGCGCTGCTGAGATCAGTTGGGTAAGTTCTTGCTTCATTGACTCTTGGAGATGTAATTGACCGGCAGCCAACGTGCTGCCGCTTGAACGGCGCTATTATCCTTGTTCGCTCGCTTGCATGCCAGCCCAAAGGGTCGTCAGAAGGCGTCCTGTGGATCCACATCCACGGACCAGCGCAAATCTCCCGGCGTTTTCATGGCACTGGCCTGTGCCACCAGCTCACCGAGGGCATGCTGCAGGGCGGGTCGCGAGGTACTGCGCAGCACCAAATGATTGCGAAACTTGCCCGCACGCCGTGGCAATGGCGCCGGCAACGGCCCGACGAGAGCGCATTCAGCGGGCAGGCCGACTTGTCGGCGCAGGTGGTGCAGGAATTGCTCGCCGGCCCCCGCTTTTCCGGTGTCAGCATGAATCAGCGCCAGGAAACCGGCCGGGGGCATGCCGGATTCACGGCGTTGGGCCAGCAATGTGCGCGCGTAGTCAGCATAGGGCTGCGTGATCAGCGCCTGCACTGTGGGGTGATCCGGGTAGTGGGTCTGCAGTAGCACCCGTCCGGGCACATCGGCCCGGCCCGCGCGACCGGCTACCTGGGTGAGCAGTTGCGCCATGCGCTCCTCACCGCGGAAATCGGTGGAGAACAGGCTGGTGTCGGTGTCCAGAATGCCCACCAGCGCCACCTGCGGGAAATGGTGGCCTTTGGCCAGCATCTGGGTACCCAGCAGGATGCAGGGGCCGCCCGCTGACACGGAGTCCACCAGGTCTGACATCGCCTGCCGGCCGCGAACGACGTCGCTGTCCACGCGGTGCACGGCCGTCTCGGGGAAGGCCGTCCGCAAATATTCGGCCACCTGTTCAGTACCCAATCCCGAGGTGGCCAACGCGCCGCTGCGGCACTGGGGGCAGGTTCTGGGCAGGCGCATGGACGCATTGCAGTGGTGGCAGCGCAGGTTGCGCTGTGCCCGGTGGACGGTCATCCGGGCATCGCAATGATGGCAATCCGCAATCCAGCCGCAGTCGTGGCACTGCAGTTGCGGTGCGTAGCCGCGGCGGTTCAGGAACAGCAGCACCTGCTGTTTGCGGGATAAAGTGTCGCGAATCGTTTGCAGCAGCGGTTCGGAAAAGCCCGACTGCAGGGGTGCCCGCCGCAAATCCAGGGTTTCGATAGGCGGCAGCGCGCCGCCGGATGCCCGCTGTTTGAGTGTGAGCAGGGTGCTGCGGCCGGATTCCGTATTGGCGATGCTCTCCAGCGCCGGGGTGGCGCTGCCCAGTACGATGGGCACACCACTGGTTCGCGCTCTCACGATGGCGACATCCCGCGCCGAATAACGAAAGCCGTCGGACTGTTTGAAGGAGCGGTCGTGCTCCTCATCCACAATGATCAGGCCGGGACGGGGCAGGGGGGCAAACACCGCGGAGCGGGTACCGATAACGATGTGGGCGGCACCGGTTCGCGCCATTTCCCAGGCGCGGTAGCGCTCGCCCTCAGACAGGCCCGAGTGCATCACCGCCAGTCGGGCCTCGAAGCGCTCGCTGAAGCGGTTCAGGGTTTGCGGCGTGAGGCCAATTTCCGGAATCAGCACCAGCGCCTGGCGGCCCTGCTGCAGGCAGCGGTCGATCAGTTGCAGATACACTTCGGTTTTACCCGAGCCGGTCACCCCTTCCAGCAGAAAGCTCGCATACTTTCCCCAGTGTGCGTCAACGGCGGCCAGCGCGGCGGCCTGCTCCTCGTTCAGCGTCAGCGCGTCCCGCGCGCGAGGCGTCATGGCGACAGGTGGGATGGTGCAGCTTTCTACCAGCGTCTTCTTTTCCAGTTCTCGCAGCACCGCACGGCTGATTTCGCGTGCCTGCAAGGCTTCGTCACTGACCGCATCGGCGGCCTGCAGCAGGGCCAGTGCGGCCGCCTGCTTTTTGGCCCGGGACAGGGCGCCGGGGGGCAGGCCGCGCCCTTCGGTCGTCAGGCGCCAGGCACTTTCGCCCTGGGATTTGTGGGCTTCGCCTTTGCGCAGTGACGCGGGCAGGGCGGCGGGCAGCACCTCCCCCAGAGGGTGGCGATAGTAGTCCGCCGCCCATTGGCACAGCTGCATCAGCTCCGAAGAGACCAGGGCTTCCTGGTCCAGAATGGCGGTAGCGGAGCGTAGTTTGTCGAGGGCGATGTCGCTGGCCGGGACCACCTCGAGCAGGATGCCAATCACCTCTCGTGAACCAAAAGGCACCAGCACCCGAATGCCCGCTTGCAGGCTGCCAAGCTGGGCGTCAGTGCAGTTTTCCGGTGGCAGATAATCAAAGGCCTGGCGCAGGGGCGAGGGGATGGCCAGTCGCAGTACAGACATAGTGCCCCTTGGGCGGTCAGAAAGGTGAAAAAGAGCTAGTGTAACAAAAGCCCGCAGGCGCTTGCTTTAGTTCCGCTCTCTGGTATGATGCCCGCCTATTTTTTGACCGTCCCCGGGGTTGGCCCAAGGGCGGACTCCAGAAAAGATGCGGTACCCGGCAGGGATCGGGCGGCGGCATCACTGACAAGGAGCTAACCATGCAAGCTGAAATTCATCCCAAATACGAGGAAGTCACCGCGACCTGTTCCTGTGGCAACCAGATCAAGACCCGCTCCACCGTGTGCGCGGACTTCCACATCGACGTATGTTCCCAGTGTCACCCCTTCTTCACTGGCAAGCAGAAGATCGTTGACAGCGGTGGCCGTGTCGATCGCTTCAAGAAGCGTTTCGGCAGCCGCGGCGCCAAGCGCTAAGCAGCCTTACCTTTCGGGTGCTTCGGCGCCCGAACGCAAAAACGCCCTGGCTTTTCAGCCGGGGCGTTTTTGTTTGAGCCTGTCGTTTTTTCGACTTAAGCGGGGAACGCTTTGAGCAGGTAGCGGCTAGAGCGGGTAGTGCTCGGGATAGGGCAGGCGGGCTACGCCGCTGTCCACCGCTGCCTGGGCCACGGCGGCCGAGAGTCGGCCCAGCAGTCGGGGGTCCATCGGTTTGGGGATAATGTACTCGGGGCCGAAGCTCATCGCCGGGGCGTCGTAGGCATCCAGCACCACTTGCGGTACCGGTTCCCGGGCGACATCACACAGCGCCTTCACTGCGGCCACTTTCATCTCTTCATTGATACACGTAGCGCGAACATCCAGTGCGCCGCGGAAGATGAAGGGGAAGCCCAGCACATTGTTGACCTGGTTCGGGTAGTCCGATCGGCCGGTGGCCATGATCACGTCGTCCCGCGTTGCGTGGGCCAGTTCCGGTTTGATTTCCGGGTCGGGGTTGGAGCAGGCGAACACAATGGGGCGGGGTGCCATGGAGCGCAGCATGTCGGCGCTTAGCAGGTCCGCACCAGACAGGCCAACAAACACATCCGCGCCATCGATGGCGTCCAGCAGGCTGCGCTTGTCAGTTGTGTTGGCGAACTCCTGCTTGTACTTGTTAACGCCTTCGCGGCCGGTGTAGATGACACCGCGGCGATCCAGCATGTAGATGTTCTCACGCCGTGCCCCCATGCTGACCAGCAGGCGCATGCAGGCAATGGCCGCCGCGCCGGCACCCAGACAGGTGACCACTGCGTCTTCAATCTTCTTACCCTGGATTTCCAGCGCGCTGACCAGGCCGGCGGCGGTGACGATGGCCGTGCCGTGCTGGTCGTCGTGAAATACCGGAATGTCACAGCGCTCGATCAATTGCGCTTCAATTTCGAAACACTCCGGTGCCTTGATGTCTTCCAGGTTGATACCGCCGAAGGTGCTGGCGATGCGGGCCACGGTGTCCACGAACTCGTCGACCTGCTCGGTTTCCACTTCGATGTCGATGGAGTTGATGCCGGCGAAGCGTTTGAACAGCAGGGCCTTGCCCTCCATCACCGGCTTGCCGGCCAGTGCCCCCAGATTACCCAGTCCCAGCACCGCGGTGCCATTGCTGATGACCGCTACCAGATTGCCCTTGCCGGTGTAGCGGTAGGCGTCTTCCGGGTTATCGGCGATTTTCAGGCAGGGTGCGGCAACACCGGGGCTGTACGCCAAAGAGAGGTCGCGCTGGGTTTCAGCGGGAGTGGTCAGCTCAATGCTGATTTTTCCCGGCAGGGGGCTGGCGTGGTAATCCAGCGCCGCTTGTTGGAGGTCGTCGCTCATCGGGCTGCGTGGCTCCGGGGATGGGGATTTTGGGGGTGCCTGAGCATATAGAAAAGGCTGTTACGGAACAACCAGCGCGGGGTGGTAATCCTGAGGGTTTGGGGAGGATGGCCCTCCCCGAACCGGGATGCGACTAGAAAATGTCGCGTATCAGGTCTTCCGTGCCCTTATTGCCGGACCCCGGACCCTCCTGAGCAGCTTGCTCCTGGGGTACGTGTTCCTCGCGGAAGTACTCGAAGATGGCGTCTTTCTGCCCGGGTACGGCCAGCAGGCCGCTGGTGGGGTCGATGCGCACCCGCGCCAGGCCCGGTGGCAGGGGGCGTTTGCGCTCCGGCAGGCCGTCCAGCGCCTCGCGCATAAAGTCGATCCAGATGGGCAGGGCCGCGGTGCCGCCAAACTCTCGTTTGCCCAATGGCGTGTACTCGTCAAAGCCCACCCACGCGGTGGTAATCACGTCGGGGCTGTAGCCGGAGAACCAGGCGTCCATGGGGCCGTTGGTGGTTCCGGTCTTGCCAGCCAGGTCGTTGCGCTTCAATACCAGCGCCTTGGTGCCGGTGCCGCGGGTGATGACGTCCTTGAGGATACTGTCGATGATGAAATTGACTCGCGGGTCCATGATGCGCGGTGCGTGCGGGTTTTCGTCGCTGGCGAGGATTTCCTCAATACTGAGTTCGCCTTCCTCCAGCGCCGGTTCCATGTCCTCCGCGCAGCTGCGACAGGCCGTAGGGGGGCGCGCCTGGAAAACTTCTTCGCCGGCCAGGTTGTCGATGCGCTCGATCAGGTAGGGCTCCACCTTGAAGCCACCGTTGGCCAGCACGGCGTAAGCTGAGGCGATTTCCATCGGTGTCATGGCATGACTGCCCAGGGCCAGGGACAGATCGTGCGGGAACTCGTCGGCGTCGAAACCGAAGCGGGCCACATAGTCCAGCATGGCGGCCACGCCGATGCGCTGCAGAATGCGGATGGACACCAGGTTGCGGGACTTGGTCAGCGCCCAACGCATTCGGGTGGGGCCGTAGAATTTGCCGGCGTCATTTTCCGGCCGCCAGAGGTCTTCCAGCGATTGATCCTCAAACACCACGGGGGCATCGTTGATGATGGTGGCGGCGGTGAGGCCGCTCTCCAGTGCCGCGCTGTAAACAAAGGGTTTGAAGTTCGAGCCCGGCTGGCGTTTGGCCTGGGTGGCCCGATTGAACTTGGACAGCGCAAACCCGGTGCCGCCGACAACGCTGAGCAGGGCGCCGTTGTCCGGATTCATGGACACGAGCGCAGCCTGCGCCGCCGGTATCTGGCCCAGCTGAGGGATGCCTTCGGCGTCGTAGCGCACGCGCACCAGATCGCCCACCTGCAACACGTCACCCGGTAGCTTCGGCGCTGGGCCGCGCAGGTTTTCGTTGCGGTAGGGGCGAGCCTGCTTCAGGCCCTGGTCCCAGCCCAGTTCCACACTCGAGCCATCAGCTAATAATAGAAGGACGGAGGTTTCCAGCAGTTCGGTGACTACAGCCGGTATCTGCCCGGCAATCGTTGGCGTATTTTCCAGCGTCGCCAGCCACTGCGCCTCCCGATCCTCGTCGCTGAAATCCAGTTTTCGCTCCGGGCCGCGGTAACCGTGGCGGCGGTCGTAGAGGGCCAGGCCATTGTTCACCGCGTTCTGGGCTACGCCCTGCAGCCGGCTGTCGATGGTGGTGTAGACGCTGTAGCCGTCGTTGTAGGCGGCCAGCCCGTAGCGCTGGAGCATTTCCTGGCGCACCATTTCCGCCGCATAGGGGGCGTCGAAGGTCAGCCGTGCACCGTGATGGGTGGCAATCACCGGAGAGGCGGCGGCGGAGCGGTATTCGGCGGGTGTGATGTAGCCCAGCTGTTGCATCCGGCCGAGAATCCAGTCGCGGCGCTCGCGGGCGATGGTCGGGTTGGTCAATGGGTTGCGGGTGGAGGGCGCCTTGGGGACGCCCGCCAGCAACGCAAACTGAGGCAACTCGAGTTCTGCCAGGGATTTACCGTAGTAAACCTGCGCAGCCGCATCGAAACCGTAGGCACGGTGGCCGAGGAACATGCGGTTAACGTACAGCTCGAAAATCTCCCGCTTGCTGAGGGCGCGCTCGATTTCGATGGCCAGCAGGATCTCGTTGAACTTGCGCATGAAGGTCTGATCGAGGGTGAGGAAGTAATTCCGCGCCACCTGCATGGTCAACGTTGAGCCACCGGAGCCTTTCTCGCCAGTAAGTACTAACTCCGAAACTGCTCGGCCCAGTGCCATGAAGTCGATGCCGTGGTGGCGGAAGAAACTGTCATCCTCCGCGGCCAGCAGCGCCTGGACGAATTGTTCAGGAATTTCCTCAAAAGCGATGGGGCTGCGTTTCTGTTCCCCGAACTGGCCGATGAGTTCCCCGTCGCGGGTGTACACGCGCATCGGGGTTTGCAGGCGGACATCCCGGAGTGTTTCCACATCCGGCAGGTCAGGGGCGAGGTAAAGATACACGCCGGCTAACAGCCAAAAGGCACCAAAAGTGCCTAGAAGTGCCAGGCGCACAAATGTTCGGACTAGTTTCATACGTCCCTTTTACTTAGATCCCGTCAAGTATTGGGCATGGCGCGCGGCACCGGGATACGACGTGGCCGCGGCGGGAAATGTAATTATATGTGCATTTTTTCTTTTCCTGCACCAACCTCTATGTTATACCTTTTAATTAATGTATCAGTGCATAAAAATATCCTAAGTTAGTGAAACTGATAGGAAAAAATTTTGCTGGGGATAATAGGGAAACGTAAGACAGCAGCCGTGCTGGGGTTGGATATCAGCTCCACCACGGTAAAACTGCTGGAGCTGAGTCACACCGGGGACCGGTATCGGGTAGAGAGCTATGCAGTCAGCTCTCTACCGGCCGACGCTGTGATCGAGAAAAACGTCAACGACGTGGACGGCGTTGCCAATGCCGTTCGCTCGGTGGTGGCGCAATCTCGTACCAAGGTCAAGACAGTGGCCGTGGCGGTGGCCGGCTCATCGGTGATCACCAAGGTCATCGATATGCCAGAAGGCCTCAGCGAGGATGAAATGGAGACCCAGCTCACGCTGGAGGCCGACCAGTACATCCCCTATCCATTGGACGAAGTAGCACTGGATTTTGAAATCCAGGGCCCCTCCGCCAATCAGGATGGCCAGGTGGAAGTGTTACTGGCGGCCTGCCGCCGGGAAACGATCGACGCCCGGGTTGAAGCCGTAGAAGCCGCTGAGCTCACTGCCAAGGTCATGGATGTCGAAGCCTACGCCATGGAGCGCGCCTTCGGCCTGCTCCGGCCGCAGCTCGACCTGGCGGAAGACAACACCGTTGCGGTGGTCGATATCGGCGCCACCATGACCACCCTCAGCGTACTCACCAACGGCCAGACCATCTATACCCGCGAGCAGCTGTTCGGTGGCAAGCAGCTCACCGACGAAATCATGCGCCGCTATGGACTGCCCATGGATGAGGCCGGCCTCGCCAAGAAGCAGGGCGGGCTGCCGGACGATTACGAGCCGGAAGTGCTGGAGCCCTTCAAGGACGCTGTGGTTCAGCAGGTGGCACGCTCGCTGCAGTTCTTCTTCTCATCCAGTCAATACAACGACGTTGACCACATCATCCTGGCGGGCGGTGTCGCCTCCATGGAGGGGCTGGCGGAACTGGTCCAGGAAAAACTGGGCACGCCTTCCACCGTGGCCAATCCCTTCGCGGATATGGCTGTCTCCTCCAAGGTCAATGCGGTGGCGCTGAGTTCCGATGCGCCGGCCATGATGATCGCCTGTGGACTGGCCCTGCGGAGTTTTGACTGATGGCGCAGATTAACTTATTACCGTGGCGCGAGGAGCGCCGACAGGAACTCAAGCAAGAGTTCGTGGTGGTGCTGGTCATGGTTGCCCTGCTGGGCGTGGCCCTGCTGTTTTTGGGCGACATGATCGTCAATGGGCAGATCGACGAGCAGAAATCGCGCAACCAGTACCTGAAAACCAACATCGCCGAGCTCAACGAGCAGGTTAAGGAAATTCAGGAACTGAAACGCAAGCGCGGTCAACTCATTGACCGGATGCGCGTGATTCAGGAACTGCAGGGTAACCGGCCGGTGATTGTGCGCATTCTCGACCAGTTGGTTCGCACCGTTCCCGACGGCGTGTTCTACACCAACCTCGTCAACAGAAGCGGCAGCATCCAGATCGATGGCATCGCGGAATCCAACAACCGTGTGTCGAGCCTGATGCGTAACCTGGATGCCTCGGAGTGGTTTACCGATCCCAACCTGGACGCAGTGCGGGCGGCACCGGAATACGGTGACCAGGCCAATACCTTCACCTTGACGGTGAAAGTGCAGCTGCCCAATTCCGGCAACAGCGAGGAGGAGGGCTGAGATGGCACTAGAGGACAGCCTGCGCGGCTTGCGCGAACTGGACATTAACGACCTGGATTTCGACAACATCGGCTCCTGGCCGATGCTGGTGAAAGTCTTTATCTGGGTGGCAGTGTTGGCCGGTGTGCTGGCGCTGGGATATTTCTACCATATTCAGGATCTGCAGAAGTCACTGGCCAAAGTGGAGCAGGAAGAGCAGAAGCTGAAAAAGGAATTTGAACAGAAGGCCTTTGAGGCCGCCAACCTGGATGCGTACCGCAAACAGATGGAAGAGATGGAAGTCTCCTTTGGCGCGTTGGTCAGCCAGTTGCCAAGCGACACCGAAGTGCCGGGCCTGCTGGAAGATATCACCAACAAGGGCCTGCTCAATGGTTTGATGATCAGTACCATCGACCTGCAGAACGAGGTCAGCCGTGAGTTTTATGTGGAGTTGCCCATCGCCATCACGGCGGAGGGTTCCTACCACGACCTCGGCGCCTTCGTCAGTGGCATGGCGGCCCTGCCGCGGATCGTCACCCTGCACGACTTCTCCATCAAGGGGAATCCAGCCGGGGAGGCCAATCGCCTGTCCGTTGCCATGGTGGCCAAGACCTACCGCTACAAGGATGAGGAGAGCTAAGCATGTACTTGACTCGTCTGCCCCTGTTGGCCGCCGGCCTGATCGCCCTGACTGCCTGTTCCGGACAGGACTTCTCCGATCTCGACGGCTTTATGGAAGAAAAGCGTGCGCGGCCCGGCGGGATTATCGAGCCGATTCCCACGTTCAAGGCCTATGAGGCGTTTGCCTATAGCGCCACCACCCAGCGCAGCCCTTTTGATCGCCCGATCGAAGTGCGGGAGATATCCCAGCTGCAGTCGGTGAGCGCCGTGAAGCCGGATGACAACCGGCCGAAGGAATTCCTGGAACAGTTCACCCTCGATTCATTGTCCATGGTGGGCAGCCTGTCTCGTTCGGGTGTGGATTGGACTTTGATCAAGGACCCGGATGGCGGCGTGCACCGGGTGCGCCTGGGGGATCACCTGGGGCGTGATCACGGCAAGATTGTCGAGATGACCGACACCTATGTGGCGGTGGTCGAAATCGTCAGTGACGGTACAGAAGAAGGCTGGGTGGAACGGCCTCGCACACTTAAATTGAGCAGCTTGTAGTTCGGGACCATTGGTGATGACCATGTACAGAAGAAAAGATAACAAGACGGAAGGGGCGGCATGGGGAGCCCGGCGCGGCGCGTTTGCGCGGATCGGCCGGAGCTTGTACCTGCTGTTGTTGCTGCTACCGGGACTGGCCCAGGCGGCGCCGACGGTCACCGATATCGAATTCTCCTCCCGACCGGGCAGCAAGTTCGAAATCCGCCTGGATTTTGACGGCACTCCGCCCGAGGCTGGGGCCTACACCATCGAAAAGCCGGCGCGTATCGCACTGGACTTCCCCGGTGCTACCAGCGCCCTGGAGCGCAAACACTTTTCGCTGCCTTACGGCAATGCGACTGGTGTGGTGGTGCTTGAATCCGGTGGTCGCACCCGCATGGTGGTCAACCTGATCAAACTCGTGCCCTACCAGACGCGCGTAGAAGGCAACAGCTACTACGTGGTAGTGGGCCAGGATTCCGGCCCGCAGTACGCCAAGGCGTCCTCCGATCCCAACCAGTTGCCCTCTCACGTTGAAGCCGTGCGCAACGAGCGCTCCACCATCGAAGACCTGCAGTTCCAGCGCGCGGAAGGTGGCGAAGGTCGCCTGACCCTGGCGCTGTCTGATCCCAGCGTGGATGTGAACGTATTCAGCGAAGGCGGTGAGGTGAAGGTGCAGTTCGTGGACACCGCTGTGCCCAGCGAACTGATGCGCCGCTACGACGTAACCGACTTTGCCACGCCGGTGACCAGTGTTGACGTTAACAGCACCGAACGCGGCGCCACGCTGACCCTGCGTACCACCGGCGATTACGATTACCTGGCTTACCAGACAGGCACCGAGTATGTGTTGTCGGTGAAACCCCTGACCAAAAAAGAACTGGAAGAGCGCAAGGAAGAGTTCACCTATGTGGGTGATCGCATCTCGCTGAACTTCCAGGATATTGAAGTGCGCGCCGTGCTGCAGTTGATTGCGGACTTCACCCAGCTCAACCTGGTAGCCAGCGACACCGTGTCCGGCCGCATCACCCTGCGCCTGCAGAATGTGCCCTGGGACCAGGCGCTGGAGCTGGTACTGAAAACCAAGGGTCTGGACAAGCGCCAGGTGGGCAACGTGTTGATGGTGGCACCGGCGGCGGAAATTGCCGAGCGCGAGCGCCAGCAGATCGAAGCCAACAAGCAGATTGCCGAACTGGCGCCCCTGCAAACCGAGTTCATCCGCATCCGCTACGCCAAGGCCGAAGAGGTGGTGGCCCTGTTTGAAGCGGGCTCGGAAGATGGCGGCACCCTGATTTCGCCCCGTGGTTCGGTGATTGTCGATCCGCGCACCAACTCCATCATCGTGACTGATACGGCGGCCAAACTGTCGGAGATTCGCGACCTGGTCGAGCTGGTGGATATCCCCATTCGCCAGGTGATGATCGAGGCGCGTATCGTGATCGCCCAGTCTGACCTGGAGAAAGAGCTCGGTATCGAATGGGGTGGCGGCTATATTGAAGAGCACGGCGACGGCAGTATCGTGTCAGGCTCGGGCAACAGCGCCAACGCCGCCAACCTGATCAATCAGACCATTGCAGGTACTACTCCGTCTGTGAGCTACCCCGGCGCCCTGCTGGTAGACCTGGGCGTGGCCACCAGCACCAGCGGTTTCGCGGTGGGCTTTGCCAAGGACGAGCTGTTCCTGACCGCGGAATTGTCTGCGCTGGAAGCAGCCGGCCAGGGTGAGGTGGTGTCCCAGCCGAAAGTGATTACCGGCGACAAACAACAGGCCACCATCAAGTCCGGTACGGAGGTGCCCTATCAGGAGTCCTCCGCCAGTGGTGAGACCACTACCTCCTTTAAAGAGGCGGTGCTGAAGCTGGACGTGACCCCGAACATCACTCCGGATGACCGCATCCTGCTGGACCTGCAAATCAACCAGGATTCGGTCGGTGACCTGGTGCCCAGCGGCGAGGGCGGCACCATTCCCACTATCGACACTACCCAGCTGAATACCCAGGTACTGGTGGGTAATGGGGAAACCGTAGTACTCGGCGGCGTGTTCCGCACTGAGGACATCGAGTCAGTGGCCAAGGTGCCCTTCTTCGGTGACATTCCCTACGTGGGCGCCTTCTTCCGCAACACGTCCACCTCGAAGACCAAGACCGAAACACTGATCTTCATCACCCCGCGTATTCTGGCGGATACCTTGCTGGACTGAGGTTTCTGGATACGTCTATGCCCCGCCTGCAGCGCGTTTTTCTTGTCGGCCCCATGGGGGCCGGCAAGACCACCATCGGTAAACATCTCGCACGAAATCTGAAGCTGGACTTCGCCGACACCGACGCAGAGATCGAGCATCGCACCGGTGCCGACATTCCGTGGATTTTCGACGTTGAAGGCGAGGAGGGCTTTCGCGAACGCGAGCAGCAGGTGGTGGAAGAAATGACCCAATGGGACCGGCTGGTGCTGGCTACCGGCGGGGGGGTCATTCTGCGGCCTGAAAACCGCCGGGCACTGGGTGGCCGAGGCTTTGTCATTTACCTGCACGCCACCGTGGATGAGCAGGTGCGGCGCACCGAACGCGATCGCCGCCGCCCCCTGCTGCAAACAGGCGACCCCGAAGCGGTATTGCGTGACCTCATGGCACTGCGCGACCCCCTTTACCGGGAAATCGCCGATCACATCATTGAAACCGACGGTTGCAGCCCGCGAGTGGTTGCCCAGCGTTTACTGGAAGAGCTGACCTGATCCGCCGCCACAGGTATCATTCCAGCCCCTGAATTGCCGAAGGACCGACCATGTCCCTGTTGATGCACACCCTGCACGTGGAGTTGGGGGAGCGCAGCTACCCGATCTACATTGGCCGTGACATACTTTCTGATCCCTCGCTGCTGTCTCGCCATATTCGTGGGCGCCAGGTGGCGCTGGTCAGCAACGATACTGTGGCGCCTCTCTACGGCGATGCGGTACGCGCCGCATTGGGGGACCGGGATCTGGTCACCGACATCGTGCTGCCGGATGGTGAGCAATACAAAACCCTCGATACCCTCAACCACATCTTTGATCGCCTGCTGGCCTGTGGTCACAACCGCTCGACCACGTTGGTGGCGCTCGGCGGGGGTGTGGTAGGAGACGTGTGTGGATTTGCTGCCGCCTGTTACCAGCGCGGCGTTGATTTCGTTCAGGTACCCACGACCCTGCTGGCCCAGGTGGATTCGTCAGTCGGTGGCAAAACCGCCGTCAATCACCCCCTGGGTAAAAACATGATCGGTGCCTTCTACCAGCCCCAGGCGGTGTTGATCGATACCGCTACCCTGCACAGCCTGCCAGCGCGGGAGTTCGCCGCGGGGCTGGCGGAAGTGGTCAAGTACGGGCTGATTTGCGATGCGCCTTTTTATGACTGGCTGCAGGACAACATGCCGCGCCTGTTGGCGCGAGAGGAAGCGGCGTTGGCGGAAGCAATCGAGCGCAGCTGTGCCAGCAAGGCGACGGTGGTGGCCGCCGACGAACGCGAGGGTGGCATCAGGGCTATCCTCAATCTTGGCCACACCTTTGGCCATGCTATTGAAACCGCCCAGGGTTACGGCACCTGGCTGCACGGAGAGGCTGTGGCCGCCGGTACCGTTCTGGCGCTGCGCCTGTCGGCACGGCGTGGTGCCATCTCCGAGGCAGATGTAGAAGGCTTCATTACCTTACTGCAGAGCATGAAGCTGCCCGTTGTCCCGCCGGAGGATATGGATGCCGAGCAGTTCCTCACCCTGATGGCTCGCGATAAGAAAGTGTTGGATGGTCGCTTGCGACTGGTGCTGTTGTCGGCTATCGGGCAGGCGGAAGTGGTGGACGATGTGAGCGAGGCGCAGCTCCGGGAATTGTTCGCCGCCTAGCTGTTTTTGCGCTGGTTCTACGCTCTCTTCCACGTTCTCCCAGGGGGAGAACGGGCGCAGTATTGCCTATTGTTCACCGGCCCGAATCGTGCGAAATTCAGCATTGACCGGGCCCTGCGAGCGCGGTCAGAAGGGGCCGAATGTGAATTTGTCGCACCCCGGCCAAGTGTGTAGAATAGCTCCCCCCTTTGAGCCCGCAAGCCGTTAAGAGCAATGGGCCGCCCGCAATAAGTTATTGTTTCATTTGTAATTTTTTTTGGACTGACTATGACGGCAGGCCTCTTTCGACCTGAAGAATTCCGTGACAACTGTGGCTTCGGACTGATCGCCCACACCTCTGGCGACGCCAGTCACAAACTGTTGCAAGCAGCGATTGAATCGCTCACCTGTATGACCCACCGGGGCGGTATCGCCGCCGATGGTAAAACCGGTGACGGTTGCGGATTGCTGCTCCAAAAACCGGATCAATTCCTGCGTACCGTGGCGCGCGAAGCGCTGGGTAGCGAGCTATCCGATCAATACGCTGTGGGGCAGATCTTCCTCAGCAACGACGAGGCGCGCGCCACTGCCGCCCGCGCTGCACTGGAGCAGGCCGTTGCGGATCAGGGCTTGGCGCCCGCCGGTTGGCGCAAAGTCCCCACCAACCCCGAGGTGTGTGGCGAGATCGCGCTGTCCACCCTGCCTCAGATTGAGCAGTTCTTTATCGATGCGCCTGGCTGCAGTGCCGAAGACCTGTCGATCAAGCTGTTTGTGGCCCGCCGCAAGGCGGAGCTCGCGTTAGCCAACGACGACGAGTTCTATATCTGTAGTCTGTCGGGTCGGGTGATTTCCTACAAAGGTCTGGTAATGCCGGTGGACCTGCCGCGTTTCTACCTTGATCTGGGAGACGAACGACTGGAAACCGCCATCTGCGTGTTCCACCAGCGTTTCTCCACCAACACCATGCCCAAGTGGCCGCTAGCGCAGCCCTTCCGCCT
The DNA here is from genome assembly GCA_030427085.1 of Gammaproteobacteria bacterium. GTDB lineage: Bacteria > Pseudomonadota > Gammaproteobacteria > Pseudomonadales > Halieaceae > JAUHXH01. The sequence continues at coordinate 298,151 of JAUHXH010000002.1, forward strand.
GCTGGCCCACAACGGTGAAATCAATACCATCGAGGGTAACCGCAACTGGGCGGATGCGCGTACCGCGTTGTTCCGCACCGACAAGCTGCCGAACATCGATGAGTTGGTGCCGCTGGTCAATCGCACCGGTTCCGACTCCTCCAGCCTCGATAACATGCTCGACCTGCTGCTCACCGGCGGCGTGGAAATGACCCGCGCCCTGCGCATGTTGATTCCGCCGGCCTGGCAGAACATGGAGCACATGGACCCGGACCTGAAGGCCTTCTACGAGTACAACTCCATGCACATGGAGCCCTGGGATGGCCCGGCCGGAATCGTGCTGACGGACGGTCGCTACGCGGTGTGTCTGCTGGATCGCAACGGCCTGCGGCCGGCGCGCTGGGTAAAAACGAAGGACGGCTTCCTCACTGTGGCGTCCGAGGTGGGCACTCACCAGTACCAGCCCCGCGATGTGGTGGCCAAGGGGCGTGTCGGTCCCGGCCAGATGCTGGTGGTGGACACCCAGACCGGCGAACTGTTGCAGACTGAAGACGTCGACAATCGCCTCAAAACGGGCGCGCCCTACAAGCAGTGGCTGCGCGAGTACTCCCAGCGCATTGAAGGTACGTTTGCGGGTGAGGTGACACCTGGCATCGAGCCCGAGAAGCTCGACAGCTACATGAAGATGTTCCAGGTCAGCTTTGAGGAGCGTGACCAGGTACTGCGCCCCCTGGCCGAGTCCGGTGTTGAGGCCGTGGGCTCCATGGGCGATGACACCCCGATGGCGGTGTTGTCCCGCAAGGAGCGTTCACTCTACGACTTCTTCCGCCAGAAGTTTGCCCAGGTTACCAACCCGCCCATCGACCCTCTGCGCGAAACCATCGTGATGTCGCTGGAAACCGATATCGGGGCGGAGAAGAACATATTCCACGAGGGGCCAGAACACGCGGATCGCGTGATCCTGACGTCTCCCGTGCTCAGTCAGGGCAAGTTCAATACCCTGCTGAAGATGGACCGTCCGGGCTTTAAAGTGGCGGATATCGATTGCACCTACAATCCGGCGGAAAAAGGCCTGGAACAAGCCATCAGGGATCTCACCGAGCACACCGCCCAGGTGGTTCGCGACGGCTCTACTGTCCTGATTCTGTCAGACCGCGGCATCGCTGCTGACCGCCTGCCCATTCACAGCCTGTTGGCCACCGGCGCGGTCCATCACCATCTGATTCGCGAAGGCCTGCGCTGTGACGCCAACCTGGTGGTGGAGTCTGCCAGTGCGCGCGACTCCCACCAGATCGCCTGCCTGCTGGGTTTTGGGGCCACGGCGGTGTATCCCTATCTCGCCTACAGCGTTCTGGAAGACCTGATGCGCAGTGGCGAGCTGCTGGGTGAGCCCAGCGCCTGCTACAAAAAGTACCGCAAGGGCATCAACAAGGGCCTGCTGAAAATCATGTCCAAGATGGGCATTTCAGCGGTTTCCTCATACCGAGGCGCGCAACTATTCGAAGCTGTGGGCCTGGCCCGAGAAGTGGTGGATCTGGCGCTCTGCGGTGTGGCCTCGCGCATTCAGGGGGCCGGGTTTGCCCATCTGGAGGCAGATCAACAGATTCTTGCCCGCAAGGCCTTCACGCCCCGCAAGACCATCGAACAGGGTGGTTTGCTGAAGTACGTCCACGGCGAGGAATACCATGCCTTCAACCCGGATGTGGTGATTACCCTGCAGGAAGCTGTAGCCAGCGGCGATTACGCTGTGTGGCAACGCTACGCCAAGCTGGTGAACGAGCGCCCGGTTGCAACCTTGCGCGACCTGTTCAAGCCCGTGGACTCTGCCGAACCGCTGGCGCTGGAAGATGTGGAGCCGATCGAATCGATCCTGCCGCGCTTTGACTCCGCCGGCATGTCCCTGGGGGCGCTGAGTCCCGAGGCACACATGGCGCTGGCGACCGCGATGAACCGCATCGGTGCGCGCTCCAACTCGGGTGAGGGGGGTGAAGACCCCGAGCGCTACGGCACCGAGCGGGTATCCAAGATCAAGCAGATCGCCTCCGGCCGTTTCGGGGTTACGCCGCACTACCTGGTCAATGCGGAAGTGTTGCAGATCAAGGTGGCCCAGGGCGCCAAGCCCGGTGAGGGCGGCCAGTTGCCTGGCGGCAAGGTCAACGACTTGATTGCCCGCCTGCGTTATTCGGTGCCGGGGGTGACCCTGATTTCACCGCCGCCGCACCACGATATTTACTCGATTGAAGATTTGGCCCAGCTGATTTTCGACCTGAAGCAGGTCAATCCGGAAGCGCTGGTGTCGGTGAAGCTCGTGTCTGAGCCGGGCGTGGGTACTATTGCCGCCGGTGTGGCGAAGGCCTATGCGGACCTGATCACCATCTCCGGTTACGACGGTGGCACCGCGGCTAGCCCGCTGACCTCTATCCGATACGCGGGTTCGCCCTGGGAACTGGGCCTGTCGGAAGTTCAGCAGACCCTGCGCGGCAACGGCCTGCGCGGCAATATTCGACTGCAGACTGACGGTGGCCTGAAAACCGGCCTCGACGTAATCAAGGCGGCCATCCTCGGTGCTGAGAGCTTCGGCTTTGGCACCGCGCCGATGGTGGCCCTGGGCTGTAAGTACCTGCGTATCTGCCACCTGAACAACTGTGCGACGGGTGTTGCCACCCAGAACCAGAAGCTGCGTGACGATCACTTCCAGGGCACCGTCGACATGGTGGTGAACTTCTTCACCTTCGTCGCCACGGAAACCCGTGAATGGCTGGCGCGCCTGGGCGTGCGCTCGCTGGAAGAGTTGATTGGCCGCACCGATCTATTGGAAGTATTGCCCGGCGGTAGCGACAAGCAAGCCGCCCTGGACCTGAGCCCCATCCTGCACAAGGATGCGGCCTACGCCGATCAGCCCGAGTTCTGCCAGATGGCGATGAACGAGCCCTTCGATCGGGGTGAAAAAGCGGAGCAGATGGTTGCGGCCATGCTGCCAGCCATCGAGGCCGGTAGCGGCGGCGAATTCGAGTTCACCGTAACCAACTGTGATCGCTCCATCGGTGCCCGCCTGTCCGGTGAGATCGCTCGCCGTCATGGCAACACCGGCATGGAAACAAAACCCCTGGTGGTGCGCTTGACCGGTACAGCCGGCCAGAGCTTCGGCGTTTGGAACGCCGGTGGCCTGCACATGTACCTGGAAGGGGACTGCAACGACTACGTCGGCAAAGGCATGGCCGGTGGCAAACTGGTGGTGTACCCGCCGAAAGAGAGCGAGTTCGCGTCCAAAGATGCCGCAATCATGGGCAACACCTGCCTTTACGGCGCCACGGGTGGGCGCCTGTTTGGGGCCGGTATCGCCGGTGAGCGCTTCGCAGTGCGCAACAGTGGTTGCCACGCGGTGGTGGAAGGTGCTGGCGATCACTGCTGTGAGTACATGACCGGTGGCAACATCACGGTGCTGGGCCCCACTGGGGTGAACTTCGGTGCCGGTATGACCGGTGGTTTCGCCTACGTGCTGGACGAAGACCGCAGTTTTATCGACAAGTACAACAGTGAGCTGGTTGAACTTCACCGCCTGAGCACGGAGGATATGGAAGCCTACCGTCACCACCTGCGCGGTAATATCGAGGAGTTCACCCGTGAGACGGGTTCCGAGTGGGGCGCACACCTGCTCGCCAACTTCACTGACTACCTGGGCAAATTCTGGCTGGTTAAGCCCAAGGCGGCCGATCTGGATCGCCTGCTGTCGCGCCTGCGCGACACTGACTGAGCCGGGGGCAGGAAGAGATTATGACCAAGCGTTTAGCAAACAATTTCCAGTTCATCGAAGTGGGTCGCGCCGACCCCGACAAGCGGGACATGGCGCGCCGTACCGGCGAGTACGTGGAAATCTACGACGGCTACCAGCCGGAACAGGTGCAGAACCAGGCTCATCGTTGCCTGGAATGCGGCAACCCCTACTGTGAGTGGAAGTGCCCGGTGCACAACTTCATTCCCAACTGGCTGAAACTGGTCAGCGAGGGCAACCTGTTCGAGGCGGCGGAGCTGAGCCACCAAACCAATACCCTGCCGGAAGTATGCGGCCGGGTGTGTCCGCAGGATCGCCTGTGTGAGGGTGCCTGTACCCTGAATGACGGCTTCGGTGCGGTCACCATCGGCGCCACCGAGAAGTACATCACCGACACCGCGCTGGCCATGGGCTGGCGCCCGGATTTGTCGCAGGTGGTACCGACCGACAAAAAGGTGGCTATCATCGGCGCCGGCCCTGCCGGGCTGGGTTGCGCCGACGTACTGGCCCGCAACGGCGTCAAACCGGTGGTGTTCGACCGCTATCCGGAAATCGGCGGCTTGCTGACCTTCGGTATTCCCGAGTTCAAACTGGAAAAAGACGTGATGGTGCGCCGCCGCGAAGTGTTCGAGGGCATGGGCATCGAGTTCCGCCTCAACACCGAGGTGGGCAAAGACGTCACCATCGACGAACTGATGGCCGACTACGACGCCGTATTCCTCGGCATGGGCACCTACAAATACATGCGCGGCGGTTTCCCCGGCGAGCAATTGCCCGGTGTTTACGAGGCTCTGCCGTATCTGGTGGGCAACGTGAACAACAACCTGGGTTTCGATCAGCCCAAAGATGCCTACGTCAACCTGAAAGACAAGCGCGTGGTAGTGCTCGGTGGTGGTGATACCGCCATGGACTGCGTGCGTACGGCTGTGCGCCAGGGCGCCCTAAGTGTGACCTGCGCCTATCGTCGGGACGAGGCCAACATGCCCGGTTCCCGCCGCGAGGTGCAGAACGCCCGGGAAGAGGGCGTGCAGTTCCTGTTCAATCGCCAGCCGCTGGAAGTGGTTGAATACTTCGGTAACGCCTGCGGCGTGAAAATGGTGGAAACCGAGTTGGGTGAACCCGACGACAGTGGCCGCCGCCGTCCAGTACCCATCTCCGGCAGCGAGCAGGTACTGGAAGCCGATGCTGTGATCGTGGCCTTTGGTTTCCAGCCCAGCCCGCCCGAATGGCTGGGCAATGTGCAGGTGGAAACCAACGACTGGGACGGCGTGGAAGCGCCCGAACACCAGCGCTACAAGTTCCAGACCAGCAACCCCAAGGTATTCGCCGGTGGCGACATGGTGCGCGGCTCTGACCTGGTGGTAACAGCCATCTGGGAAGGCCGGCAGGCAGCCGAGGGCATTCTCGACTACCTTGAGGTCTGACATGACCGAACTGAAAAATGACCGCTTCCTGCGGGCACTGCTGCGTGAGCCAGTGGATCGCACCCCGATCTGGATGATGCGGCAGGCTGGGCGCTATCTGCCCGAATACCGCGCCACCCGCGAACAGGCGGGCTCTTTCATGGATCTGTGCCGCAATGCGGAGCTGGCCTGCGAGGTCACCCTGCAGCCTCTGCGTCGCTACCCCATGGATGCTGCCATCCTGTTTTCTGACATCCTCACCATCCCCGATGCACTGGGCCTGGGCCTGTATTTCGAGGAAGGGGAGGGGCCGCGCTTCCACAAGACTGTACGCAGCGAAGAAGACCTGGCGGGTCTGAACGACATTCGCGCCGAGGATGACCTCGGCTACGTGATGAACGCGGTGAGCACGATTCGGCGCGAGTTGAACGGCTCAGTCCCCCTGATCGGTTTCACCGGTAGCCCCTGGACCCTGGCCACCTACATGGTAGAGGGAGGTTCCTCGCGGGACTTTCGCAATGTAAAAGCGATGGCCTTCGACAAACCTGAGCTGATGCATGCCCTGCTCGCGCGGCTCGCCGATGAAGTGGCCGATTATCTGGTGGCGCAGGTGAACGCCGGGGCCCAGGCCCTGCAGATATTCGATACCTGGGGCGGCACGCTGAGCAACGCCGCCTACCGGGAGTTCTCCCTGAAGTACATGCAGCGCATCATCGCGCGCCTGCCAACCGAGGCGGACGGTCGCCGGGTGCCGGTGATCGTATTCACCAAAGGTGGCGGGCAGTGGCTGGAATCCATTGCTGACTGTGGCGCGCAGGCAGTTGGCCTGGACTGGACTACGGACATCGGCCAGGCACGTGCGCGGATCGGCGACAAGGTTGCCCTGCAGGGCAATATGGACCCGGCAACGCTGTACGCCTCACCGGAGCGCATTCGCGAGGAAGTGGCGGCGATTCTGACGTCCTACGGCCACGGCAGCGGCCATGTGTTCAACCTGGGACACGGCATTACGCCGGGGGTCGATCCCGACAATGTGACTGCCTTTGTGGATGCAGTACTGGAGCTTTCACCCCAGTACCATGTCGCGGCTTAAGCGCTCTTAAGTAGAGGCCCGGCTAGCCCGCCTGTTTCACCGGGCGGGCTGAGGCGGTTTCTTCCTCGCAGGCGCGATCGTTCTCGTCGCAGCAGAAGTCGTGATCCATCTCCAGCGCTGGCTGGTCGCAGGACGGCCGGCCAACCACCTTCGCTGGCACACCCGCCACGGTGGTATGAGGCGGTACTTCTTCCAGTACCACGGAGCCCGCACCAACCTTGGCGCCGTTACCCACACGGATGTTCCCGAGGATCTTGGCACCCGCACTGATCAGTACGCCGTCACCCACTTTCGGGTGGCGATCCCCTTCTTCCTTGCCAGTACCGCCCAGGGTGACGGACTGCAAGATGGAGACATTGTTACCCACCACCGCCGTTTCCCCGATCACCACGCCGGTGGCGTGGTCCAGCATGATGCCGTGGCCGAGGCGGGCCGCCGGGTGAATATCTACGGCGAATTCCGCCGAGCTGCGGTTCTGGAAGAACAGGGCCAGTGAGTGGCGCCCCTTGTTCCACAGCCAGTGCGCTACTCGGTGGGTTTGCAGGGCGTGGAAGCCCTTGAAGTACAGAAAGGGGATGGACAGTTCATTGCAGGCGGAGTCGCGGTCTTCCACCGCCAGCAGGTCGGCCCGAATGGTGCTGGCAATGCAGGGGTCTTCGTCCAGCGCACGCTGGATTACCTCGCGCAGCATCAGCGAGGAGGCGGTGGCGCTGTCCAGTTTGTTCGCCAGGTGGAAGCTCAGGGCTTCCTCCAGCCGGTCGTGATTGAGAATGGTGGCGTGCAGGAAGCTCGCCAGCATGGGCTCTTCAGTGGCCTGCTGGCGGGCCTCGGCGCGAATGCGCTGCCACACCGGGTCGGCTTCGACAAAATCTTCCGCGTAATCTTTCATGCATCCCTCGTCATTAGTCGGCAGCTTAGCCCATTCGTATCAGCGCGTCACGGTAGCCGGGCGCTCACCTGCCACAGCCGATGGCCGCTGCGCGCGTATTTCGCTTCAAACAGCGTAATGGGGGCATCGGGGTCAATCTTCAACTCCCTCACCACGGCGGGAATGCCCGCCAGATTCAACGCGACGCCAAATTCTTCGGTATAGAGCGGCCAATTGGAGCGAAGTTCCACGCAGCCGCCCAACTTGAGCAGAGTGGCAAAGGCCGCACAGCCGTGAATCCGCCGCTGGAGTTGAGCGGCCTTGGGCCAGGGATTGGGGTAGAAAAAGGTGTGTCCAGCCAGTCGAATGCCCGCGGCGGCCAGCCCGGTCCAGATGTCCTCGCACTGGGCGCGCAGCAGCAGGCAGTTGTCCGGCAGGGGTTCGGGGCGGCGCTGCAAGCGGTGGTCGGATTGGTCCACGCCCACTACCAGATGGTCCGGCTTCGCCTGCGCGAGTGTGATCGTGCTCTGCCCGGTGCCACAGAAATCATCCAGCCACAGCGGCCCGCCGTGCGCGCGGTGACGCGCAAGCAGGGTGTCCAGCGCCACCTGATTATGTGGCGCCACGGGCTTGCGGCTGGGATGTTGCAGGTGCTTCCGCACCGTCTGCGCCAGGCGTGGGTGAAGCCCGGGTTGGTTGGAAACCACTTCGCGGGAGTTGGCCTGCATGCTGTCTCCGCTCTTTTTAAGGCGTGTTTGAAGTTACTCCGGGGGGCTGCGATGATAAACGTTTCCCGCGCCACAAGACCACCTGATGCACAAAGACTTACGGCCCTACTGGGTTAAAAAGGCCTACCTCGACTTTCGCCGCTGGTACACCAACTACTTCCTCGCGCCGCGCTGCGAATCTCTGGGGCCCTACCACACGGTGATGAAGCCCTGGTACGTCAACATTTCCGGGCCGAACATACGTATCGGTCGCTGTCTCACCGCCATCGGCGAACCCCAGCACCGGGTGGAGGTGGGTGTATGGGGGCGCGAAGAGGGGCGCGGGCGTATCGAAATCGGTGACTATTGCCTGCTCAGCCCGGGTGCGCGGATCAGCGCCGCTGAGGAAATTCGCATCGGAGACGGTGTGATGCTTGCCAATGGCGTGTACATAACAGATTCCGACTGGCATGGTATTTATGATCGTAGCCAGCGGCCTGAACAAGATTTCCCCGTTCGTATTGAGGACAATGTCTGGCTAGGGGATCACGCAACGGTGCTCAAAGGTGTCACCATAGGCGAGAATTCCGTGGTGGCGGCACGCGCTGTTGTGGTCAGTGACGTACCGCCTAACGTGATTGTGGCCGGTAACCCCGCCACGGTGGTCAAGGAGCTGGACCCCGAGCGGGAAATGATCACCCGGGCGGACTATTTTGCCGACCCGGCGGGACTGGAAAAGTTCTTCGATCAGGTGGACAAGGAAGTGCTGGCAGACAATTCGCTGTGGGGCTGGTTGCGATCGCTGCTCTTTCCGCGCCGCGGCGACTTCAGCTAGCCGCTTACAGCAACTCCAGCGGCGGTTCCTGCAGTTCCGCTAGTTGTTCGCGCAGTTCCAGGATGTGGTCCGCCCAGTAGCGCTCGCTGTTGAACCAGGTAAAGCTGCGCGGAAAGGCGGGGTCGCTCCATCGCCGTGCCAGCCAACCCGCATAGTTCACCATGCGCATCGCGCGCAGGGCCTCTACCCAGCGTAACTGCCGCGGGTCGAAGTCGCTGAATTCGTTGTATCCCTCTACCAACTCGGCCAGTTGCAACTGCCGGCGGGGCCGCTCGCCGCTGAGGAACATCCACAAGTCCTGAACGGCTGGCGCCCTGGCGCAGTCATCCAGGTCGACGAAGTGTGGCGTGTCGTCCCGCCACAGGATGTTGCCCACATGGCAGTCGCCGTGCACGCGGATAAGGTCGTCGTCCGCGACTTCGGCATAGCGCTCGCTCGCGCGCTCAGAGACGTCGCGCACCAGGGTTTCGTAGGCCGGCCGCAGTGCTGCCGGGACGAAGTGTTCCAACAGAAAATTGGCGCTGTCCTCGATCATCACCTCGGGTCGTAAGGAGATACGATGTTCGAAGACCTTTGCCCGGCCCACGGCGTGAATCCGCCCGAGGGTGCGGCCGAGGATGAAGAGGTTATCGAGATTGTCGAATTCGGGGGGGTAGCCGCCGCGGCGGGGGAACAGTGCAAAGCGGAAGCCCTGGAAGGTGTGTAGCGTATTGCCGTCAGCATCGGCCAGCGGCGCTACCACCGAGAGGTCGGCTTCGGCCAGGGCCAGCGCGTATTCGTGTTCCTCCAGAATTTGTTCCTGCGTCCAGCGCTCCGGACGGTAGAACTTCGCCACCAGCGGATCTCCTTCTTCGAGCCCTACCTGATACACCCGGTTTTCGTAGCTGTTCAGGGCCAGCAGGCGGGCGTCACTGAGATAACCGGCGGACTCCACGGCGTCTATCACCGCCTCTGGCGTGAGCGCGTCGTAAGGGTGTGGATTCACAATCTGTCTCCGGGAAGTAGGGCGGCACTTTTCACCTGGGCGAACACCTGATCGCCCGGTACCAGTTGCAGCTGCGCTGCCGATTTGCGCGTAATGCGGGCGAGCAGGTGTTGCTCGGTGAGGCGCAATCGTAACAGCATGTGTGCGCCACCGGAGGGCGCCATTTCTACCAGTGTTGCGGGCAGGATGTTGAGAATGCTGGAGTCGGTGGGGCGACTGCGGCAAATGCTCACGTCCCGGGCCGGGATGCGTACCCGGCGCCGAAGGCCTTCCGGGTTGTTGTCGGCTGCCAGGTACAGCACCTGGCCGTCGATGGTCAGGGTGCTTAACCCGAATTCCGCCTCGTGTTCGGTCACCTCGCCCTCCAGCACTGCCGCGGCTTGCTCCTCTTCGGACAGGGCGGTATCGAGTCGACCACACAGCTCCAGTAGCGGGCCGTGGGCCTCGAGCGTGCCCGCGCGCAGCAGTAGCAGATCATCCGCGAGTCGGGTGACTTCTTCGATTTCATGGCTGACGTACAGAATGGGCACCTCACTCTCACGAGCAATGTGTTGTAGGGCGCCGAGAATGGGCTGGCGTGCGGCTCGATCCAGGTTGGCCAGAGGTTCATCCAGCGCCAGCAGACGCGGCCCCGACAGCAGGGCGCGGCCAATCGCCACACGCTGCGCCTGACCGGCGGAAAGCTGGTGTGGAAAGTGATTGAGCAACGCGTGGAGATCCAGCCATTGCTCCACTTGCTCTCGTGAGTACGGCGGCGCCCGGAACTGGCGTCGCTCCGCGTAGCTCAGGTTGCCGTCCACGGAGAGGTGGGGGAACAGGCGGGCATCCTGGAATACGGTACCTACGCCGCGCCGCCAGGGAGGGGTGCAAGTGCCGTTGCCAAACCAGACTTCTTCGGCCAGCGCGATACGGCTGCCTGCGTCGGGGTTCAGCAATCCGTTTACGCAGGACAACACCGTGGTTTTGCCACTGCCGCTGGGGCCGTACAGGGCGGTGACGCCGGTGCTGGATAGTTCGCAGCTCAATTTCAGGCTGAAGTTATCGCCGCGCTGTACGCGCAGATCCAGATGCAGCAGGTTCATCGGCTCAGCCGCCAGCCATTGCTGCGATACAGGGCGTAGAGCAGCACCAGCGAGAACACCACCAGCCCAGCGGCCATCTGGTGGGCCTGGTCGAATTGCAGGGATTCCACGCGATCGTAGAGGGCCGTGCTGAGTACCTGTGTCTCTCCAGGGATATTGCCACCGATCATTAACACCACACCGAACTCTCCCACGGTATGTGCGAAGCCGAGGCTGCCCGCCAGCACGAAACTGCGACGTGTCAGCGGGAGCACCACCGAGCGAAACTGATCTATTGGGTTGGCGCCGAGGGTGGCTGCCGCCTCCAGCAATGGTTTGGGTAGCTGGCTAAAGGCGGCCTGCAGGGGTTGCACCACGAAGGGCAGGGAGTACAGCACCGAGCCGATCACCAGCGCTGGAAAGCTGAAGGCGAGTCGCTCACCGCTCAGCCGTTCCCAGGTTTGGCCCAGGGCCGCATCGGGAGCCATGGCGATCAGCAGATAAAAACCCAGCACGGTGGGTGGCAGCACCAGCGGCAGTGCTACCACGGCCTCAATCGCCGCACCAAAACGGCTGTGCTGGCGTGATAACCACCAGGCCAGCGGTGTGCCGAGCAGCAATAGCCAGAATGTGGTGACGCCGGCGAGTTTGAGCGTCACCCAGATTACAGTGAGCAGGGCTTCATCCATTGCAACCAAGATACCCGTTACTCGCTAGCCGCGCTTGTGTACTGGAACTCAGGAGGTAAGTCATGAAAGCCGTGGCTGCGTCGGACTGCAACGGCTGCGTGAGTCGCACCGCGAAATGTTCCAGCGGCGCATGCCAGTCGGAAGGAATCGCACTGTGGGCGACGTCAAATCGTTTGGCCAAAGGCAGTGGTACCAGCGCGAGGTCGACTGTGTTCTGCTGCCAGAGTTGGAATGCCTGCAGCGCGTTTTGTGCCCGTACCAGTTTGCGCTGCGCTCCCGCGACAAAGGCATCGCGCTCAAGGATCTGCTCCGCTGCCCTGCCATAGGGTGCTGTGGCGGGGTTAGCGATGGCCAGTGACAGCGCCGGATCGGCGAGTGTGCTCAGGTCTTCGGCGCCGATCAGTACCAGTTGGCCCCGGGCAAAACATCGGGGTTCGTCTGCAGCCAGCCCGGCGGCTGCCAGTCGAGCCGGACTGTCGGCGTCGGCCGCGAGAAACAGGCCATAGGGCGCACCGTGGAGGATCTGGCTATAGAGTGCTCCGGTGGAGGCGGCAGTGATCCGGGGCGCAACGTGGTGATTGCGTGGATACTGCGTGGCAAGCTCCTCGGCGTCGGGCTTGAAGCTTGCCGCTACGGCAATGTGGAGGGCGTTAGCGTGTGCCACCACCGTCAGCAGTAGACAGGCCAGGGGCAACACTAGCGTGGCCAAAGGCATTGTAGGGACTTTCACGTTGGCTGTTACTCCGGCCGCGGGCGGCCAGTATGCCGGATAATGGCTGGCGCTGCAGTGCGGTGTGAAGGCGCAGGTGTTCTGGCCAGACACCATAGTTGAATTTCCCTCGCGCCGGCGGCGCGTAGCACCTGGGCCGCGGCGCGCGCTGTTGCACCGGTGGTCATCACGTCATCCACCAGCGCGACCGACAGGCCCGAAACCGGGGTCTGTCCCGCTTTTATTGAGTGGGCCTGGTGGCGATCCCGCGCTCGTGCATCCAGGGCTGCCTGCTGGCGCGTGTAGAAGGCGCGGCGCAACGCGTTATTTGCCACCGGGATGTTGAACGGTGACGTGGTGGCGATGGCCTGGGCCAGTAGTTGAGCCTGGTTGAAACCGCGCCACAGCAGGCGGGACCAGTGCATGGGTACGGGCACCAGTAAATTCGGTGGATCATCTATCGCAGCGGCACGCTGCCACAAATCAGCGAACAGCGGTGTTAACTGCCGTTCGCGACCGTACTTCCAGCGGTGGATCAGTTGCGCCAGCAGGTCGGAATACACCCAGGGCACGATAGCTGAGTCCCAGGGTGGCGGCTGGCGCAGACAGCGTCCGCAGCGCTCGCCAGTTACCTGGGGTAGAGCGCAGCGTGGGCAGGCGGCGGTATTGCGTTGCAGATCCCGGGTGCAACCCTTACAGAGCGGCACGGCCCGTTGGCTGGGGAGTTGGCACAGGGCGCAGCGCAATGGGAACAGCGTGTGTAGCAGGCCTGGGGTGACGTTGTTAACCTTTGCTTCTCTCTCAGGTTGACTGTGGTCGTGTCCGGGGTATGATTCGTTCTTTCCGACGTGTTCTTCTGGTAGCCCCATGACAGTATCCAGCCCAACAGCAGTGATTCAGCCCGCCGCCCCCAGTCAGTCTGACATTCGCCATGACTGGAGCCGCAGCGAGGTGGAGGCGCTATTCGCGCTGCCATTCAACGATCTGATGTTTCGCGCCCACAGTTTGCACCGGCAGTATTTTGACCCCAATGAAGTGCAGGTGAGCACACTGCTTTCCATCAAAACCGGCGCGTGCCCGGAAGATTGCGCCTATTGCCCCCAGAGCACTCGCTACGAAACCGGCCTGGAGCCGGAAAAGCTGATGGAAGTGGAGAAGGTGCTGCAACAGGCGGCTGCGGCAAAAAGCAGCGGCGCGTCGCGCTTCTGCATGGGCGCTGCGTGGCGCTCCCCCAAGGACCGCGATCTGCCCTACATTGTGGCCATGGTGAAAGGCGTACGGGACATGGGCCTGGAAACCTGCATGACTATCGGCATGCTGAGCGAGTCCCAGGCCCAAACCCTGGCGGAAGCGGGTCTGGACTACTACAACCACAACCTGGATACCTCGCCGGAATACTACGGCGACATCATCACCACGCGCACCTATCAGGACCGCCTTGAAACCCTGTCTCACGTGCGTGATGCCGGCATGAAAATCTGCAGTGGCGGTATCGTCGGAATGGGCGAAACGGCCAGTGACCGCGCGGGTTTGCTCCAGCAGTTGGCCAACTTGCCGGTGCATCCGGAAAGTGTGCCCATCAACATGCTGGTGCGCGTGGAAGGTACCCCGCTGGCCCACGAGGCCGACATGGACCCCTTTGATTTCATCCGCACCATCGCCGTGGCGCGCATCCTGATGCCGGCATCCCACGTGCGCCTGTCGGCTGGCCGCGAAGAGATGAACGATGAGATGCACGCACTGGCCTACTTTGCGGGCGCCAACTCGATCTTCTACGGCGAGAAGCTCCTGACCACCGACAATCCGGAAGCGAATTCTGATATGGAACTGTTTGGTCGTCTGGGTATTCGCCCCGAGCAGCACTGTGTGGAGCGCGCCCCCGAAAACCCTTCGCCGCAGTTCTACGACGCCGCGGCCGCCAGCCACTGATCGTCGGAACCCGAAGGGGTGCCCACTCCCCGTGACCGGTTTTTCCTCCCGACTGCGCGAGCGCCTGCAACAGCGCCGCGATAACCACCTTTATCGCCAGCGTCTGGACCTGGGCAGCGCTCAGGGGCCGGAGGTTACGGTGATGGGACGGCGGTTGCTGAATTTCTGCAGCAACGACTATCTGGGTCTGGCCGCGCATCCGGCGCTATCGGAAGCCTTGTCTACCGCCGCTAGGCGCTATGGCGTGGGCAGCGGCGCCTCACATCTGGTTTGCGGTCACAGCGAATTGCACGACGAACTGGAGCGCCGACTCGCCAGTCTCACCGGGCGCCCCCGTGCCTTGCTGTTCAGCAGCGGTTATGCAGCCAATTTGGGCGTGCTGACCACCTTGCTGGAACGGGGTGACGAGGTGATTCAGGATCGACTGAATCATGCTTCCTTGCTGGACGGCGGGATGTTCAGTGGTGCCCGGCTGCGGCGTTTCACCCACAATGATCCTGCGGCCCTGGCCGAGCGTCTGGCCACTGCTACCTCAACCGGGGAGCGTTTGGTTGTGGTAGATGGCGTGTTCAGCATGGATGGCGATCGCGCACCGCTGGGGGAGTACGCTGCCCTCTGCAGGGAACACGGCGCGTGGATGATGGTGGATGATGCCCACGGGCTGGGGGTGACTGGCCCCGGCGGTGCGGGTAGCGTAGCGGCGGCAGGATTGGATGTGGATGACGTGCCGGTCCTGATGGCGACCCTGGGCAAGGCGCTTGGCACCAGTGGCGCTTTCGTCGCCGGGACGGAGGACTTGATCGAGGCCCTCATTCAGGGCGCGCGCAATTACATCTACACCACGGCAACACCGCCGGCGTTGGCGGCTGCTACCCTGGCGGCGCTGGATTTGCTCGACACCGAGTCCTGGCGCCACGATCACCTGCAGGCACTCATTGCACGCTTTGTGACCGGTGCCCTCGCGCATGACCTGCCGTTGATGCCCTCCGATACCGCCATCCAGCCGCTGTTGGTTGGGGGTGCAGACCGCGCGCTCGCATTGAGTAAAACCTTGCAGGACAAGGGCTTCCTGGTGGGTGCCATTCGCCCGCCTACCGTACCGGCCGGAACCGCACGCCTGCGCATTACGCTGACCGCCGCCCACACTGAGGCACAAATTGATGCTCTGGTAGAGGCACTTGCCAAGGCCTGGGCTGAACAGGAGGCGACGGGTGTTTAAGGAACGCATCCCCGCCCTGATGGATACCGATCTCGAGTTGGTGTTGGTGGCGGGGTGGGCCATGCCCTTGTCCATCTGGCGTCCGCTGGTAGCGGAGTTGCGCAAGGTGGCCAACCTCACGCTGGTGGAGTTGCCGGGGCTGCGGGCAGCTCAGCATGGCGACTCGCCGCACGACGATGCCGAGCACCTGCTCGACAACTGGTTATCAAGGTTGCTGGCAGTTTCACCGGCGGCACCGGCGGTATACGTTGGGTGGTCGTTGGGTGGCATGCTGAGTACCGCGCTGCTGCAGCGCGCGCCCGAGCGCGTGCGCGGTCTGGTGACTCTGGCCTCAAACCCCAGCTTTTGCCAGCGAGAAGACTGGCCCTGTGCCCTCCCGGGGGACACCCTCGCTGCCTTCCAGCAGGCGCTGAAAGATGATGTGGCCACAACCCTGCAGCGTTTCGACGCACTGGCAGCCCGGCACGGTGAGCGCGGCGCATTGCGGCAACTCCGCCAGTTGCGCCAGCAAGCGCCGGCCTGCGATGCCATGGGGTTGGGTGAAGGTCTGGCGCTGCTGGCGCATCTGGACCAGCGCGAACTGTTGGCCAGCAGCGAACTTCCTCGCGTGCACGTTTTTGGCGAGCGTGATGCGCTGGTACCTGCGGCGGCGATGGATGCAGTGGCGCTGCATTGCGATCCGGCTTCAGGGCAGGCAGTGCAGCAAGTGCCCGAGGCATCACATCTGCTACCAATCGAACACCCCAGCGCTGTGCTCAGAATCCTGACCGACTTCTGTCGCGCTTTACCCGATTCCTCACCCATCCCTCGTCCCGCACCCACTATCACCAGCGTGGACAAGACCGACGTAGCCCGTTCTTTCAGTAAAGCGGCGGCGCAATACGATTCCGTGGCAGCTCTGCAACGTGCGGTGGGGGAGCAGTTGTTGATCCATGTGCCGGGGGTGTCGGAGGGCGTGCTGTTGGACCTCGGCTGCGGCACTGGCTATTTCAGGCCCCATCTAACGGCGCGGTGCCCCGGCATGCACTACCTGGGTCTGGATATTGCCGAGGGCATGGTCGGCCACGCCCGGTCCCTCGCCGTCACTTCGAGCGCGGCACGAGTTGCCGGGGGGGAATCGTCGCTGGTGATGAACGCCCCGCCCACCCTGTGGAGTGTGGGAGATGCCGAGGACCTGCCGCTGGCGAGCAATTCTGTGGCGCTGGCATTCAGCAGTCTGGCCATTCAGTGGTGCGCCTATCCCGAGCGCCTGTTCAGCGAGCTGGAACGAGTGCTGAGACCGCGCGGTGTGTGCGTGTTCGCGACGCTGGGGCCAGAGACATTGTGCGAACTGCGCGCTGCCTGGGCGGCGGTGGATGGCAGCCAGCACGTAAACACCTTCCTGCCCGCCGCCCGGCTCAATGTGGCGGCAGAGCAATGCCAGGACTTGAACCTGAAACTGGAAGAAACCACCTTCACCATGCGCTATCAGCGCGTGCGAGAACTCATCGACGAACTGAAAACCCTGGGCGCGCACAACATGAACCGCGGGCGTAGCCAGGGTTTGACCGGGCGCCGCCGCCTGCAGGGCATGCTCGACGCTTACGAACAGTATCGCTGCGAGCAAGGCACGCTCCCGGCCACCTATCAGGTGTACTACGGAATAGTGAAGAAAAATGGCTAGTTACTTTGTTACCGGTACCGACACCGAAGTCGGCAAAACCGCCGTGGCCTGTGCGCTGTTGCACCGTGCGGCGCAGGAAGGGATGCGCACCGCGGCGGTAAAACCGGTGGCGGCAGGGTGTGACGAGCAGGGCCAGAACGAGGACGCGCTGGCCTTGATGGCCGCGATGACCGAGTCGATGCCCTACCAACAGGTCAATCCTGTTGCGCTGGCGCCCGCTATTGCGCCGCACATTGCCGCCCAACAGGCCGGCCGACGTTTGCAGGCGAGCCGGTTGGCTGGTTTCTGCCGCGGAGTGATGAGCGGCCCGGCCGACTTCGTGCTGATCGAAGGTGCCGGTGGTTGGCGGGTACCACTCGGGCCCCGCGAAACCTTCGCCGACATCGCCCGCGAGTTGCAGGTAGGGGTGATTCTGGTGGTGGCCATGCGCCTGGGATGCATTAATCACGCCCTGCTCACTGCCGAAGCCATCCGCCGTGATGGGCTGCCGCTGGTGGGCTGGGTGGCCAATTCCCCCGGTAGCACCATGAGTTGTTACGAAGAAAACCTGACCACACTCCGTGAGTCGCTGGGCGCGCCCTTGCTGGGTGAAATACCCTTCCTGACCCCCTGGGACCCCAAAATCGCGGCCGACCGACTAAAACTGCCGGCCTGATTGCAGTCTCGATACCCCTTGTGGTCCCCGCGTTAAAGCGCGGCATCGCAGGGGCTCACCCAAGATAAACCCACTATTTTCAATATTAATAATGGAAGTAAGTGCTCACTTAAAGCAGCTTATCCATTCTCGCCTATACTCAAACGAGCGATCCACCAGGGTCGTTTATTCCTCATTTGAAGTTGACAGTGCACACAATATCGGCAAAATGTGTGCAGCGAACACATGGGCGCGGTCCCGCGCTGTCGTTTCAGAAACAGAATTCAGAAGTAGTTATCAGCAATAGCTATTGAGATAGAGGTATCACCATGCCGGAATACAAAGCCCCCCTGCGGGATATTCGTTTTGTTATGCACGAAGTGCTGGAGTCGGAAAAGCTCTACCAGACGCTGCCCGGCTACGAGGAAGCCACCGCCGAACTGATGGACGCCATCGTCGACGAGGGCGCCAAGTTCTGTGAAAACGTCCTCGCGCCCCTGAACCAGGTCGGCGACGAACAGGGCTGTAAGTGGAGCGAAGAGGGGGTGAAAACCCCGGACGGCTTCGCCGATGCCTATAAACAGTACGTGGAAAACGGCTGGCCCGCGCTGTCTGCCGAGCCCGACGACGGCGGCCAGGGCATGCCCAACCTGTTGGGCATGGTGATGAGCGAAATGATGGGCTCTTCCAACTGGTCCTGGGGTATGTATCCCGGCCTGTCCCACGGCGCCATCAAAACCATCGAAGCCCACGGCACCCCTGAACAGAAAGAGGCTTACCTGACCAAACTGGTTGCGGGTGAGTGGACCGGCACCATGTGCCTGACCGAAGCCCACTGCGGTACCGACCTTGGTCTGCTGCGCAGCAAAGCCGAACCTCAGGCAGATGGCAGCTACGCTATCACCGGCACCAAAATCTTCATCTCAGCGGGTGAGCACGACATGGCGGACAACATCGTCCACATCGTACTCGCGCGCCTGCCCGATGCCCCGGAAGGCACCAAAGGTATTTCCCTGTTCATCGTGCCGAAGTTCCTGCCTACCGCCGATGGCGGTGTGGGTGAGCGCAATGGCGTGACCTGCGGCTCCATTGAAAAGAAAATGGGCATCAAGGCCTCTGCCACCTGCGTGATGAACTTCGACAACGCCAAAGGCTTCCTGATTGGTCCTGCCAACAAGGGACTGGCGTGCATGTTCACCTTCATGAACACCGCCCGTCTGGGTACCGCGGTACAGGGCTTGGCCCACGCCGAGCAGTCCTACCAGGGCGCTCTGGCCTACGCCCGCGAACGCCTTGCCATGCGCAGTGTCAGCGGCCCGAAAAACCCCGACGGCCCGGCTGACCCGATCATCGTGCACCCGGACGTGCGCCGTATGCTGCTGACCCAGAAGGCTTTTGCCGAGGGTGGTCGCGCCTTCATTTACTACCTGACACAATTGGGCGATGTGGTCCAGAACGGCGATGAGGAAGCAGCCAAGCAGGCGGATGACCTGATGGCCCTGCTGACCCCGATCGCCAAGGCCTTCCTGACCGAAGTAGGTTACGAGGCTGCCAACCACGGTGTGCAGGTATTCGGTGGCCACGGCTACATCAGCGAGTGGGGCATGGAGCAGATCGTACGCGACTGCCGCATCTCCATGCTGTACGAAGGCACCACCGGCGTACAGGCCATCGACCTGATCGGCCGTAAGGTGCTGGGCAGTGGTGGCAAACTGCTGATGAACTTCACCGCCATCGTTGATGAGTTCTGCAAAGCCAACACCGATGACGCGATGAAGCCTTTCATCGATGCGCTGGCGGGCTACAACAAGGAATGGCTGGAACTCACCATGAAGATCGGTGAAAAAGCCATGCAGAATCCGGAAGAAGCCGCTGCAGCTTCCGTGGATTACCTGATGTACTCCGGCTACGTGACCCTGGCCTACTTCTGGGCCCGCATGGCCGTAGTGGCGCAGGCAAAAGTGGCGGCTGGTGAAGGCGATGCGTCTTTCTACGAAGCCAAGCTCATGACTGCGCGCTTCTACTTCGACCGCCTGCTGCCTCGCGCTGCGATGCACAAAGAGTGCCTGCTCTCAGGTGCCGACAACCTGCTGGACATGCCCGAGGCCCTGTTCGCCTTCTAAAGGCGGCTGCCCCGGCGTGACATTTCACCGGGTCAGGGGGACAATAGCGCCCCCTTGCCCGGTAAATGAACAGCAGCGTGAACGACCAGCAATCAGAATCCCCAGAAGATACCCCCGACCGCCTCTACCCGGAGGATCAGGCGCGGGTGGACGCCTTCCTCAAGCGCGGTGTTAATTCGGTGGAGCGCAAACCCTTCCGTCCAATGCTGCTATTGGGTGTGCTGGTGGTGATAGTGACCGCCCTGAGCGTACTCAGCCTGTTCCTGGCCGACTGGGCGGGCGTATATTGATTCTGTCCGGTGCTCTGGTATAGTGCGCCCCTCAAATTTTTCGGTGTGTAGCGCAGCCTGGTAGCGCACTTCCTTCGGGAGGAAGGGGTCGGAGGTTCGAA
The DNA here is from genome assembly GCA_030427085.1 of Gammaproteobacteria bacterium. Taxonomy (GTDB): domain Bacteria; phylum Pseudomonadota; class Gammaproteobacteria; order Pseudomonadales; family Halieaceae; genus JAUHXH01. Next base: position 318,211 of record JAUHXH010000002.1, read on the forward strand.
TCCTCTCACACCGACCATATACCCATCCAGCAACATCCAAAAACGTCTTGAAAGCCCCGTACTCCGGGGCTTTTTTGTTTATACTGTGTCTTAGGCCGTCCAGCGGTGTCCAGTCAAGTACCCCCATATTAGGGGGTACTTTTGGGGGTATTTCGAGTACCCCCAGATGAGATACCCCCAAATCGACACAGGTGCCCCCTATGAAACTGAAAGCCGAGCAGGTTAAGCAGGCCAAGCCCAGAGAGAAGGCATACAAGCTGGCTGACGGGCAGGGATTGCACCTGCTGGTGAAGCCCAACGGGGGGAGGTATTGGCGCTATAAGTACCGCTATGGCGGCAAGGAAAAGACGCTGGCGCTGGGGGTGTATCCAGACGTATCCCTAAAGGATGCCCGGAGCGCCCACCAGGATGCCCGTGACAAGCTGGCCCAAGGCATCGATCCGGGGGCGGTGCGCAAGGTAGAGAAGGTAACCCGGCACCTGTCGGAGGCCGAAAGTTTCGAGGCCGTGGCGCGGGAGTGGTTCGAGCAGATAATGCCGGATAAGTCAGAGAGCTACCGAGCACGTACTGGCCGCATTCTCGAAAAGGATCTGTACCCCCATTTGGGCAATCGCCCTATATCAGACGTTCAGCCCCCGGAGCTATTGGCGACCCTGCGCCGTATCGAGTCCAGAGGGGCTAACGATATTGCCCACCGTGCCAAACAAACGGCAGGGCAGGTATTCCGCTATGCAGTGGTAACAGGCCGTGCACAACGCGACCCCAGTGCCGACCTGAGAGGCGCATTGAAACCGCGCCGCAAGAAACACCATGCCGCTATTACCGATCCCGCCGAACTGGGCAGACTCCTAGTGGCTATGGATGGATTTGAGGGCACTCCCGTAACAAAGACTGCCTTGATGGTGTCGCCTTATTTGTTCCAGCGCCCCGGCGAAGTGCGGGAAATGGAATGGGCAGAATTGGACTTGGACAATGGGCGCTGGGAGATTCCCGCCGACAAGATGAAAATGCGCCAGTCCCATGTGGTGCCGCTTTGTAGTCAGGTGGTGGACCTTATACGGGAAATTGAGCCGCTAACCCGGCACCGTAGCCGCTATGTATTCCCCAGTGCCAGGGGTGCCAGTCGCTGCATTTCAGAAAACACGGTGAGGGTCGCTCTACGCACGATTGGCTATACCAACGAGCAAATGACGCCCCATGGCTTCCGTGCTACTGCGCGCACCCTGTTGGATGAAGTACTGGGCTATCGCGTTGACTGGATCGAACACCAATTGGCCCATGCAGTGAAAGACCCCAACGGCAGGGCGTACAACCGTACAGCACACCTAGAGGGGCGAGCCGAAATGATGCAGGGTTGGGCTGACTATCTGGACAACCTGAAAGCGCAGGCACTGGCTGGGAATGTGGTGACTGCTAAATTTGGGCAATAACGTACAATAAAATTGCAGCGCCTAGGATGGCCCCCGAAAAGCCGTTCCCTTGACGGCCTGGTGCTGCGACTTCTCAAGGGCTGCACGGGAGGGGGTGCGCTTGGTTGAAAAAATCGACCTATTCGACTTGGGCAGCATTTGGTCGGACCTCCCCTGCGATGAAGATGAAATAGACGCCTTCAGTGTTTGGTACACCTCGCTCAAGCGGAAGCATGGCTTCTCCGCGATTCGAAACGACTTAGACGATATGGCGAGGAAGGCAGCGGATATTGGTGAGGGGGCACTATTGATACGCCAGGTGTTGGCTTCGTGTTGGAGAGCTTACCAATTCAATAGTAACGGAGATTCCATGAAGCTCCGGCGCGACGAGTATCGCCAAGCGGATGAACTGCGTGAGGAAATTTCCAAGCTTACTGAGTCTCTTTCCGCAAAGATGAGCGAGCTGCGCCCCGACCATCCGCTAACGCTTAACATTGGGTGGGCAAGTCAGTACGCGCAAGAGCAGGGTTTGCGATTAGAAACTCCGCCCGGGTCAATGCCTAGCTTTACGGAGCGCTGGCAAGCCGCTATCCGTTCATTGGCTGACGGTATGCGACATCCCACAGCGGGACACAGGTGTGGGCCTTTCTATCACCGGACACATGTAGGCTGCCTGGATTACGGTCGGCCCATAGAAGCTGGGAACCTACCTACGGCCAGTACAATTTTACTTTATGACTTGGTATTTACCTTCCGCAATTTCACCGCGAATGGCTCTGCGTTTAGATTGAAGGCCGCAATGCCGTCAAACGGGAAGCCGAACTACGCGCTAGCTGTAGCGATAGTTGGGAAGGTGCTTGGAGAAAACATTTCCGTAGATAATGCGAAAAGCATGCTGGGGAAACTGGTGCGGAATAATCCCGGCATTAGACGCGGTGATTGGGAATACCAAAAGGGGGAGCTACCTACTACAAATTGATTGTCGAAAGTTTCCCTAATCTTTTGAAATGCTTTGCCGTGAGTCCACTGACAACCACTCAGGTACGAACACATGGCAGATCGACCAAGCAAGTCCTACAAACTATTAAAACTGCCGGAGGTGATCACACGCACTGGCAAATCTGGCAGCGGCATCTACGCCGACCCCACCTTTCCCAAGCCTGTAAAGATCGGTCCTCGCGCTTCAGCGTGGGTTGAGTCAGAGGTGGAGGAATGGATCAAAGCGCGCATTGCACAGCGCGAACAATCCGTAGCGTAGGGGGTGAGTCATGCCAAAGAAAAAGGCCACCCCGAAAGGCAGCCCAAAGCAATCACAGCACAATTCTAACTCTACCCACCACCAGCGCCAACGCCTGCTAGACGGATTGCGTCATGCCGGGCCAAGTGGACTGAGTACCATCGAACTACGCGAACAGCACGACATTATGATGCCTGCTGCACGGGTGCATGAGCTGCGCCACCGGCAGGGCCTCAATATTCACACGGTGTGGGATCGCGAATGCAACGCGCAAGGCAATGAGCACCCCTGTGGGCGCTATATCCTGTTTCCTGGTAAATGGGAGGGCGCAGCATGAAAACGCCCCGAGAGCACCTGGACGGCAATGCCATGGGTAACGTCCTGGCGCGCAAGCGAGGGGGTGACCGGTGAATCGTTACCGCTTCGAAGTGCACGAGGAAATCATCACCCCCGTTGAAGTGATGGCTGAGAGCGAGCAGGAAGCTCGGGAGCGAGTTTCGCAAAAGGATAGTGAGGTAACCGCTTTCGACGCTATTCGCGGCGCTATGCGGATTGTGCTGCGCGCTGTGGTGTCGGAGTAGTGGGCCGCAGTAACGGTAAGTCTCGCGGGAATGGCAATAGTTACGGGGCGCTTCCAAGGATCATTTGGCAGCACCCTGACTACTGCGGGTTGTCCGGCACTGCCGCAAAATTACTGATGGACCTGGCCTGCCAATACAACGGCAGGAACAACGGTGATCTGACACTAGCGCACACGGTATTGAAGCCGAGGGGGTGGGGATCGAAAAAGACCATCACTAGGGCCACCAGAGAGCTACTGGATGCCCAGCTAATAATTCGTACCAGAGAGGGGCGCTTCACTAATCCCGGCGGCAGGTGCGCTCTATATGCTCTTGCATGGAAACCGATTGATGACTGCGCGGGGAAAGAATTGACTGTAAAGGCCACCAGTACACCCCCGAGAAAATTCAGTCTCGAAGCTATCAAAACACCCGGTCCACAACATGGACTAGGCTCGGCCCACAAACGGGACCGACAGCGGGTGCGAGATGAGGCTGGGCGCTTCTCATCGGTCCACAATCGGGACCGATACATGGATACCGCTTAGTCCACAACGTGGACCCCTTTATATATTTACCATGGGGTTTCTCTGTTCTAATGGTGTTTCCATAGGGCGAGCGGGTGCGAAAACCAGGAGATAACTTATCTGTCGACCCCCTCTAAAGGTACTCCGGCTGGACAGTGACAGTACGGGTGGCGGGCAGCGCGCAACTTTCCTATTTGCGAGCGATTCCACTGGGGTGGGTTGTTGTAGTTGTTATTGGCCGAGTTATCTCCTGAGCACGTTCAGATGGATTGGGTAATGTGGGCTGGGAAATGCTTCAAAATATGCCCAGCTCTGAGCGGCTTGTGAATAAACATCCCTAACCCTCAGCGGGTCCTTCCAGGTGATTGCATTGCGGGGGTCAGTGCATCGCGCTGTTTCGCTATAAACCGGGTGGGGGGTAGGTCCACCACAACGCACTTCCCTTAGATTACCTCTAGCCCAGAGCTGGCGAGGGTTTCAACGAATGTGGCGCGGCGTTTTGTTATACATCGGCGGCCACTTGAGTGCGATGGCATTACAGGCCGGATTGACAACTAACAACAACCAGCGAGTCGGGGACTGGGATTTTCTATGGGTTGGGGAGGGGGTGGTCAAAAATCTGGGGGCTGTAGTCGCTATACCGCGCCGGTAAACACATCTCTGTTACCGCAAAATTCGCTTCAGGGAGGGGGTTCTCAATATCTGGAGTAGCCGCCCTCGATACCGCGATTGTGCTGGGCGTTGCCTGGTGATGCTTCGGAGTATAGACGGCGGGGCCTGACGTCCTCCCGAGTTGCTGCTATCCTGACCGACACACCGCACGGCGTTTCGGACGTTCGGCCACCGGGGCTTCGGCATTGGGCAGTGCGGTTCTCTCTTCCCAGATTGATTTTGCACTGAGAAATATAACTAAACATAACCTCCCAGATTGCTCGCCTCGCATGAAATTGAGGGGGTAGAACAAAAGTTGGGGGTACTTATGGGGGTACTTTGCTGTTTCGAATGACCAATAAACCATGTATTACAGTGGTTTAGGTATTCTTTTCGGGCGCTCTCACAGCCAATTTCTTACGGTTCTGTGCCAACCTCCCCACACCTTCAGCACAGCGCCCTGGCAGCACAACATCTCCGTGGTAGACTCACAAGCACCCTGATCAACGATCGGAAGTTGTCTAACCCCATGCTAGTCAACGCCTCACCCAGCACGACCATCGGCTATCAGGCCGAATCCCACAGTGTCGTGATCATCGATCAGACACAGCTTCCGCACGCATTTATTAGCGTTGAACTGAGTACGCTGGATGGCTTCTGCCATGCCATCAGCAGTATGCAGGTTCGCGGTGCGCCATTGATTGGCGTTACTGCCGCCTACGGGTTTGCCTTCGCACTCATGGACGGCGCCAGTGATACGCAGGTCGATGATGCCTATCACGCACTGCTGTCCACGCGGCCTACTGCCGTTAATCTGCGCTGGGCGTTGGATAGAATCCGGGCGTTGGTTACTCCTCTGGATCCGGGCAAGCGAGGCGAGGCGGCGTTGGCGGAGGCGCACGCGATCCGACAGCAGGATATCGAGATCTGCGAGGAAATTGGCCGTAACGGTGAGCGTGTAATCCGTGACTATGCGCAACACAAGCGCCCGGGCGAGCCGATCAATATTCTGACGCACTGCAATGCCGGCTGGCTCGCCACGGTGGACTGGGGTACGGCACTGGCACCTATATATAAGGCGCATCTGGCCGGAATTCCTGTTCATGTGTGGGTTGACGAAACCCGCCCGCGCAATCAGGGCGCCAGCCTTACTGCCTGGGAACTGCGCCACCAGGGTGTGCCGCATACGGTGGTGGCGGACAACTGCGCCGGGCACCTTATGCAAACCGGCCAGGTGGATATGTGCATTGTGGGTAGCGACCGCACCACGAGCACGGGCGATGTGTGCAACAAGATTGGAACGTATTCCAAGGCGCTGGCGGCGGCTGACAACGGTGTGGACTTCTTCGTGGCGCTCCCCGAGTCGACCATAGACTGGCAGCTGACCGACGGGGTAAAGCAGATTCCCATCGAGCAGCGAGATGGCCGCGAGCTCACCCACATTGTGGGGCTTAACAGCGAGGGTGATCGTCAGGAGGTCGAACTCATCAGCGGATCGGCCGTCGCCAACTATGCCTTTGATGTAACGCCGGCCAAACTGGTGCGCGCCTTGATCACGGAGCACGGGGTTCACACCCCCGCTCAACTCGCGGACCTGAAGCGGGATCTGGATGATAAAAGCCGTGTGGCCTGAATCAGAAACGCGCCTGCGCGAGCAACTGGTGCAGTACGCACAGTGCCTCGAATCCAGTGGGCTTTCGGTGGGAAAGTCCGGAAACCTGAGTGCCCGCTGCGGCAACGATATCCTCATCACGCCTTCTGCCATTGCCTATGAGGCGCTGGAACCCGAAAAAATTGTCGCGGTGGACCTGCAGGGAAATTGCAGGGACGACGATGGGGGCGTGCCGTCCAGTGAGTGGCGTTTTCATTGCGACATTTACCGGGACCGCCCGGACGCCGCTGCTATCGTTCATGCCCACTCGCCCGCATGTACCGCCCTGGCCTGTACCGGTCGTGCGATTCCTGCGTTCCACTACATGGTTGCCGTGGCGGGTGGCACAACGATCCCCATCGCCGACTACGCCTTGTTCGGCACTGAACAGCTCTCGCTAAATATTCAGCAAAGTTTGGGAAAGCTCAACGCCTGCCTGCTGGCGAATCACGGCATGCTCGCGCTGGGAGGAACGGTAGCCCAGGCCTTCAATCTGGCGAAAGAAGTGGAATCCATCGCCCATCAGTATTGCCTCGCCCTTTCTCTGGGGGAGGTACAGTTGTTGAGCGACGAGGATATGGCGGACGTGCTGGCGAAGTTTCAGACTTATGGGCAGCGAGTGTGATGCCGCCATGACCGCCGCGGCCGCATCGCCCCTGTTGAGTGTAGTGATCGTCTCCTACAATTGCCGAGACTTGCTTGAGCAGTGCCTGAACTCTATCTACGAGCGGAAGACGGACCTCAGCTTCGAGGTCATTGTGGTCGACAATGCATCTGCGGATGGTGTTACGGACTTTCTGGCGCAATCGTTTCCACGGGTCACCTGCATTGCGAATCGGGACAACGAAGGCTTTTCGCGCGCCAACAATCGCGGTTTCGCAGCCGCGCGCGGGCAATACCTGATGGTGTTGAATCCTGACACGGCGCTGCCTACCGACCACATCATGGATCAGTTTGTAGCGCATTTGCAGCAGAACCCTGCCGTGGGCGCGGTCGGGCCGGAGTTAACCGATCCACACGGCAACAAGCAGGTTGGGGCCGGCTATGCCCCGTCGCCCTGGAGTTTCGCGGCGTTTTGCTGGTTTCTGTCCAAACTGAGTAACAATAGAATTCGGGGTTTGAGCTTGCTGCCGGTGAAGGATGCCGCCGTCAGTGAAGTCGCCGTGGACTGGTTGTGTGCTGCATGCATGGTGGTACGGCGTGAAGTGCTCGACACCATGGGCGGATTCGACGAGCGTTATTTCCTCTACGGTGAGGACATCGAGTGGGGGTGCCGGATGTCGGACCATGGCTGGCTATTGCACCACTTGCCCGGCGTGCGCGTGCATCATCTGGAGCGCGGCACGCAAGAGGCTGAGGGAGACATTTCCAGTGCCTGGCTCGACGGTATGGCGCGTATCTACTTCGAGCGGGACAGTTCTCGTTCCTGGCTGTTGTTTAAAAGCCTGTTTGTAAGCGGTTTGGCCATGCGCTGGTGTGGGTATCGCTTGCTCTCGCTCGTCACGAATAAGCCGTGGCACCACCAGCGGCGCAGGGAGATGGTGGCCTGGTTTCGCCATGCGCTGGCGATGTCGCGTGAAAGCGTGAGCAAGGCCGCCACGCAGCGAGTCGGCTCGCACACTGACACGATGAAGGCTGATTGCCAGTGAAGGTACTGTTGGGGCACAAGTTCTTTTATCCGGTGGGTGGCACGGAAGTGTACTTCAGCAACCTCACCAATATTCTTCACGCGCACGGTCATGAAACGGTTCCCTTCGCTGTGGAGGACGAGCGCAATCTGCCCACTGAGTATGCGGACTACTTCCTGAAACCCCTGGATTTCAGCGGCGCATCGGCGATGTACAAGGTGGCTCATCTGCCCCGCATTGTGTCGAGAACGCTGTATTCCTTTGAGGCGCGGCGTAAAGTGCGAGCTCTGGTAGAGGCGGTGAAGCCTGACATCGCCCACCTGCAGGTAATCGAAAATCACATGTCACCGTCGATCATCGACGAACTGAAAAAACGCGGCCTGCCGATCGTGCAGAGTGTGAATACGCACAAGCATGTGTGTGCGTCATCGCGCCTTTACCTGCAGGATCGCCACGAGATCTGCACACGTTGCCACGGCGGACATCATTACCACGCGCTGAAGCAGCGCTGTGTCAAAGGCTCGTTGCTTGCCAGTACGCTAGCCACCATGGAAATGTATCTTCACGAAGACCTGTTGCGTACTTACCACAAGGTGGATCGCTTCATCGTGCCCAATCGCTTTATCGAGGGGAAGATGCGTGAGGCAGGTTATCCCGCTGAAAAACTCGTGCGGCTGCGCAATCCGTTCGACCTGTCGGCGACGCAGGCTACCTACGACAGCGAAAACTTCATTCTGTACTTCGGCCGAATAGAGCCGGAGAAGGGCGTTATCGATCTGGTCAGGGCCATGCAGCATCTGCCCGATACCCGCCTGGTCGTTGTGGGAGAGGGTGGTTCCATGGCGCAATGCATGGACCTCGCTATTCGGCAGGGCTTAAAAAATGTGGAGTTCACCGGGCCGAAGTGGGGCGATGAACTGGCGCCTTACCTGGCGCGCTGCCGTGTGGTGGCGGTGCCGTCGACCTGGCACGATCCTTCACCGTATGTGGTTTATCAGGCATTGGCGGCGGGCAAGCCCGTCGTAACAACGCAGTTGGGCGGTTTACCGGATCTGGTGACAGAGGAAACAGGCAGGCTGGCGGTGGCGGGCGACGCCGAGGATCTGGCGCGCTGTCTGGGTGAAATTGTCCGCGATCCCGCGCTGGCAGAAGCCATGGGCCGGCAGGCGCGACAATGGGCGGAGGCGCACTTTTCGCCGGCGAAATACTACGAGGACTTAATGGCGGTGTATGCCGGGATACACTGACTGATTCAGAGAATTTCCGGCATGGGGACCGGGCAGATAAATTTACCCTGAAATCCCCACTCCTCTCTAAACTGCTTCACAATTTCGGTTTGCAAATTCCAGGCGCCGAGCAGTATGTAGTCGGGGTTCAGTGCCACCAGATCCTCCGGTGACACCACGGGTATGCGCACCCCCGGGCACAACAGGCCCTGCTTGCGTGGGTTGGCGTCGCCGAAGGCGCTCACCAGTTTGGTGTCTATGTAGCAGTAGTTCAGCATGGTCATGCATTTGGCCGCTGCACCATAGCCGACAACCACCTTGCCTTCGTCCGCCAGTTGCTCCAGAAGTTCGCGCAGCGCATCGCGTTGCCGGTGCACCGCGCGGCGAAATCCAGCCCAGCCTTCCGGTTCGTTGAGTTGGATAAAGTTCTCAAAGGCGCGCATCTCCAGGCCAGCTTCGGGGGCTGGGTCACCCTCGTGTGCTGCCTCCAGCAATACGGAGCCGCCGTTCATCGGCGCAAACTCCACATCCACAATCTTCAGGTTGAATTGCTCAAGCAAGTTGGCAAGGGACTGCACTGTGGGGTAGGACACGTGTTCATGGAAAATCTGGTCGTACTGCACTTCCTCGCGCATCAGATAAGCGTAGGGGTGCTCGATTACAAAGCGGCCGCCTTCAGCAAGTAGCAGGGCGGCGCCCGCAATCAGATCCCGCAGTTCGCTGGAGTGGCCCAGAACATTGCGCGCCACTATGACATTGGCTTCTCCGTGTTTCGATACGATGTCGCGTGCGATGTCACTGCCGAAAAAACCGCGAATGCTGGTCAGGCCTGCGGCATCGGCATCCAGCGCCACATTGGACGGGTCAACGCCGAGAATGCGAAAGCCTGCGTCGCGGTAATGACGAAGGAAGAAGCCATCGTTGCTCGCAATCTCCACCAGAACGTTGCCTTTCGTTTCCAGGTAGCGATCCGACAGTCGTTGTGCCAACCACGGTGCATGTTGCGCCGCGGCCTGAGAGGTGCCGGTCACCCACAGGTAGTTGCTGAACAGGCGTTCGCGATCAACCAGTGACTCCAATTGAATCAGGCAGCAATCGCGGCACATCACCAGCGCAAGCGGTGCGCGAAAGGCATCGCCCACCTCATCTCCGGGAGCAACGAAGTCATTGGCCAGCGGTACGGAGCCCATATCCAGCACGGTAGCCCGATTGCGGCTACCGCAGCAGCGGCAGGAAAAAGCATCATCTGTCATTGCGCGTGCCTACTCCGTTACTTAATCCAGGGAAGCCCTTGCTCACGGGCGTGTTCGGTATAGCGTGTGATCTGCTCGCTGGTGAAGGCGAACATATCCGCGCCCTCGTTGTTGTAAAAATGCCGATACCAGGCGGCGGTTTCGGCCAGGGTATCGTCCAGCAGCCAGTTGGCATGCCAATTGAGGTGGGCCTGGGCCTTGTTGCAGTCGAGTGCGAGTAACATGGCTTCATTTACTTTGTGGGTTTGATCTTCTTCCACCGTAGTATCCTGTGCGCCCCAGGCGTCCAGAAACTTCCTCACTACCACGCTGACCGGTGCTGCCACGCGATCCGCTGGGCCGAAATTCCAGCCGCCCACCAATTTCTCGGCTTCGCTCTCCAGTCGCGAGCCCAGCCACAGATAGCCACTAAGTGGCTCGAGTACGTGTTGCCAGGGTCGTGTGGCGGAGGGCGAACGCAGGTAAACGGACTGTCCCTCGGCAATTGAGCGGGCCAGGTCGGGAATGAGCCTGGCTTCGGCCCAGTCGCCACCGCCCACCACATTGCCCGCCCGTGTGGAGGCGATAGGCAAATAGGTGTCGCGGCCAGTGGCGTTTTGAAAGCCACGGGATTGGTAGGCCTGTATCACCAGTTCAGCACCTGCCTTGCTGGCGCTGTAGGGTTCTTCACCGCCGAGAGTGTCGGTTTCACGGTAGGGCCACTCCCAGCCTACATTCAGATAGCACTTGTCGCTGGTGATGGCGACCACCGCCTGCACGCTGGGGGCTCGCAACGCGGCGTCCAGCACATTGGTGGTACCCATGATGTTCACCTCGAACGTCTCACGAGGCAGGCGGATGGAGCGCGGCACCAGAGACTGCGCCGCCAGATGGAAGATGATGTGCGGCCGGTGCTTGTCGATGGCAGCCTGCAGTTGTGCTACGTCCAGCACATCGGCGTGGATGTGTTCGATATGCTCGGCGACACGACTCACCTGGAAATTGGACAGCTCCGTGGGCGGGTCCAGGGCGTAACCAACAACGCGGGCGCCCAAATGTGTCAGCCAGATTGACAGCCAACTCCCTTTGAAACCCGTATGGCCTGTAACCAGTACCGTTTTACCGCGGTAATAGTCCGAAAACGCCTGTGCCATCAATTAAGCCCCCGGCTGACGGTGGATTCATGTTGGTACCAAGCAAGCGTCCTTGCAAGGCCCTCGGTGAGGCTGGTGGTCGCCTGCCAACCCAGTACGTCTCGCGCCCGCGAGGGATCGTAGTAACAGGCGCTCGTTGGCGCATTAACCGCGGGTGGGACGATGAGTTGCAAATCCCCATTGCCACTTTCACGCAGCAGCGCCTCCACAATCCATCTGGCCTGTGCACTGCGACCACTACTGAGATTGAAAAGGCGTGCAGGAAGTGTGCCGGCCAGCAGTTTCTCTGCCAGGCCAGCTAAAGCCGTCACGATGTCATCAATATAGACGAAGTCATGCCAGCTCGTGCCATCCGACCGCAAAACGGGATTCTCTCCGGCCGCGATGGCGGTGGCAGCACCGGGAACGAGTCGGCTCGGGTGCCGGTCGCCGGGTCCGTAGACATTGCTCAGGCGCGCGATCCCGATGTTACTGTGGTTTTCCGGTTGGGACAGTAGCAGCTCCTCGCACGCTTTCTTTGAGTGCCCGTAATCACTGGCAGGGTGACAGGGTGATGCCTCATCAAAAGTCTCCCCCTGTGCTGCCGGGCCATACACGGCCACCGACGAGCAAAACACCAGCGCGCAATTCTCTTTTTTCGACTGGGCATTATCCGTAAGTGCTGCGAGCAGGTTTCGGGTGCCCGCTACGTTGGCGGCCGGCTGCGATTGTCCTGCCGCGTCCACAATGGCATCCGCCGCCAGGTGAAAGACCACGGTTGGCCTGACTGTATTGACCAGGGCCTGCACGGCCTTACGGTCGAGTAAATCCAGGTTTACAAGTTGCGGGTGAGACGAGGATCTTGTCGGCGTAGTACTGACATGGCGCGCTATACCGGTGACCTGCGCACCAAGAGTGTGCAAGTGCGGCACAAGGTGCTGCCCAATAAAGCCGGTACAACCCGTGACCAGCACCGGCGTTCCCTGCCAGTCAACGGTGTGCTCAGTGAGTGGTGGCAAGAGGCGTCACCCGCTTCCCCCACAGGGGGCGGATCAGGAAGGGGCAGATCCCGGCAAACACGGCGTAAGCCCACATCCGTGCACTTTTGGGGTCGCTCTGTATCGCCCGTGCCAGCGCGCGGTAACCTGCACTGAAGCGGAACTGGGAAAAATGAATGTAGGCCAACCGCCGATAGGCAAATGACAGGAGCCAGCTGCGAGTTTGCTCCGCCCGGCCCTCAAAGTGTCGGGGTTCCAGCATTTCCCGGTAGCCGTCGATGAACGCTTCGTTGTATTCCCAGTCGCACTGGTCCCGCGCCTGGCTGTCGTGAAAGCGATAGCCAGCCAGTGTGCGTGGATCCCACCAACCCTTGCGGCCCCGCTCGGCCTGGCGGAGGAAAACGTTGAAGTCGCAGGGGTAGGTACTGGCAGAGTCCTGCAGGCCACACTCGCGGAGGCTGCGGGTACGAAACACAGAGCCGGAGATGCTGAAGATCCCGCGGCGCAGCACCCGTACCAGCATGTCGGGCACCGGGCCCTCACTCAATTGGTCGCGCTCGAGACTTTCACGATAGCGGTTACTTTCCTCATCCAGGACAGCACCCTCGGCGTCGAAGGCGTACTGGTCGCTGCAATAAAAGTCGATGTCCGGATGCTGATCGAGAACCTGAACGGCACAGCGGAGGAGGTCGGGCTCCATGCGATCATCGTCGTGCAGGAAAACGATGAATTCCTCCCGGCATTGGGACAGGAAAAAGTCCATCTGGCCCTTTTCCCCTCGATTCACGGTTTGCGATACAAACTCGAAGCGCGGGTCGTCCAGGGTTTCGACGTAGGCGCTAACCTCATCCGCAATGGTGCCGGGGGAGCAGTTGTCGCTTACCACAACGCGGATGTCTTGCTCGGTTTGCTGCTGCACACTCTGTATCGCCTCGCGAACGAACTGCGGGCGGTTCCAGGTGGGTATCCCTACCAGTATCCGTGCCATGACATTCCTGTACTTCGCCGGGATGTTCCCCGGCGCCTGTGAGAGTGGCCCAAGCTGGGATAAAGTATCACATCACGCTTTCTGGCCGGAATCACCCTTATATGAAGTCTTCCCGTGCCTACCTGGTCAATCTGCTCGTGCAGGGTGGCAGTCGCGCGATTGCCATGTTCTGCGGGCTCGCCAGTTATATCCTCGTGGCGCGCGTACTGGGTGCCGAGCCCCTGGGTCAGTATGCCTTTGTGATCGCCACCGTCATGATCGCCGGCGGAATTGCCGAGTTCGGCACCACTGCAGTCCTGGCGCGGGACCTACCGGGGTTTCGTGCTGGCGAGTTGGACAGTGCCAGAACTTACTTCGGCAACTACCTGTTTTTACGGCTCCTGTTTGTTGTGCTGGTCATGTTGGTGGTGGCGGCTATCTCCCTTTTTCTGCCGCCGGATCTGCGCAAGCTGCTGCTCATCGCTCTGTGGGCCGTGCCCTTTTTAGGTGCGCGGTCGCTGGAATCCGTCTACCAGATCTATGAAAAACCGATCTACACGGTGTACAGCGGGATATGCCTGGGCGTACTGCAGCTGCTGGCGGCTGTTGTGGTGTTGTTGGTATTGCAGGCTGGCCTTGAGCTCTACCTGCTCAGTTACGTGGTGGTGCAGGGAGTGTATTTTCTTGTGTCAGTCCTGCTGGCCTGCCAACTGCTACCACCGCGATTTCAGCTTCGCCGCCAATTACTGCTGACGATTGCGGTGGCTTCACTGCCCATGGGTATCTGGAGTGTGTGCCAGCTCATTGGCTACCGTATTGATGTTTACGCTCTGACCTACTTTCAGGGCAACGCGGTAACCGGCCTGTACAACGCAGCCTATCGCCTGCTGGACGTTGCCACCGCCATCGCAATCACCGTGTCGGTGCCCCTCGTTCCCTATCTCACGAATCGATATCGAGAAGATGCGGCTTCTACTCGTGCGCTTTGCGTGCGGCTGTTACAAATAGCGCCTGTCCCGCTGCTGTTAGTACCGTTGTTGATGCCTCTGGTGTCGCAGCCTGTCATGCGGCTGCTTTATGGCGAGGCGTACGTGGCTGGCGCAGTGCTATTGGAGGTGTTTGCCTGGGCTTTGATGGTGATCGTGATGAATTACCTCAGCATGGCGATCAACCTGGCAGCTGGCAATGTTACGCATAGCTGGTGGAATGGCGTATTGTTTATCGGCGTTAGTCTCGCGCTGAATCTGCTACTGGTGCCCACACAGGGCGCTCGCGGTGCGGCGGTTGCGGTACTGGTCAGCAGCTCGGGTATGTTGTTTGTCTCTTTGTGTTACAACTATTTCAATTTGCGGCAGCGACCCGGGCCCATTTGAGCTTGTCGCGCCGTAGCGGATACACTGAATGGCAGGGGTATTCACACCATCAACGTCCAGGGATGAGGAGTAGCGTTACATGCAGGTAGTGATTCTATGCGGCGGGCAGGGCACGCGGGCCTATCCACACACCCAGAGCATTCCCAAGCCGATGCTGCCCATCGCTGGCAAACCGATAGTGATGCACGTCATGCAGGTTTTTGCGGATCAGGGCTACACCGATTTCGTGCTGGCGCTGGGCTATCGCAAGGAAGTGATAGAGGATTACTTCGATCGCAAGGCTCTGGACTGGAATGTCGAGTTGGTGGACACGGGAGCGGATACGCTGACCGGTGGCCGGGTATTCCGTTGCCGGGAAATGCTTGGTGAGCGCTTCATCGTTACCTATGCCGACGGGTTGGCGGCAGTGCCGCTGGCGGAACTGCAGGCATTTCACGAGGGCCACGATGGACTCGCCACGCTGACGAGCGTGCCGATGCCCTGCCAGTACGGCACACTCAATCTCGATCCAGCTGGTCGCATCGAATCCTTTCAGGAGAAGCCGATCCTTCGGGACCACTGGATCAATGCCGGCTATGCCATGTTCGACCACGCGGTTTTCGACCACTGGGAAGGTGAAAATCTTGAAACCGAAGTCTATCCCGCGCTGGTGAAGCAAAATCTGCTCTACAGCTTCCAGTACCCCGGACTGTTCAAGTCCATGGACAGCTACAAGGACCAGCAGGAGTTCGAACAACTCGCCAGCGAGGGCAAAACCTTCTGGCAAACCTTGGGATGACTCCGCTATTGGTGATTTAGCTGGGTCCTGTCGTGATCCGGTAGTCACCGGATGGCTGCCAGGATGGTTGCTGGCTGGTTGTCAGAATTTCTTACACTTCACCGTTTTCTACCGCCACCGGATTTGGCTCAAAAATGTTAACTGGTTGAAAAGTAACCAGTTTGGGTAGAGTGGCGCGGTAGTTGCTTTTCCTAGTTGGTACCTCTGTATTTACGCGTAAGTGTCAGCTCTGTGCACTTGCGGGTCTGGATTTCGTACAACCAACGATGAGAGTTCCCGGCTCCAGGGTCAGGGAATTCGAGGAATTGTTATGGACTTCAAGAAATGCATCGGCGCCCTGCTTCTTGGCGGATTGCTGTTGTCGTCACGCACCTTTGCTATTCCTTTTCCCAGCCCGGACCCAGCAGTTTTTGGCCCCGATCTGGACGGTGACGGCTACTTCTCACAGGATGTTAACCAGATGGTTTTCATTGAGGCCCTCGATATCGCCGACTTCGAGTTCGGCTTCTTTTTCGAAGGCTCGCCGACCATGCTGAACCCCATTTTCGACTCGGGCGACTCAGGAACCGATCCGATTGCTCTGATCGATTTTGCTGGCGGCTTTGTCTATGACATCGATGATGATGAAATTCAAAGCCTGTTCACCCCCAGTCTGGCTGACTTTGGCTATTACATCTCATTTGGTGGTGGCCCAGCCATTTTCTCGGACCCCTTACTCAATGGGGGGTTAGATGTTTTCGCTGCCTTCCCACTGCTGGATCCGAGTGTACCTCCGGGCACGATTACACCGACCTTTATCGATCCGGCCACCGGTGACCTCGTTTACCTGGGTGTAGCCGTTGCCGTAGCGGAAGTCGATGAGCCAACCACTTGGTTGATGTTATCCCTGGGGGCACTGCTGTTGGCGGGCGTCCGTCGCCGCCACCTGCAGGCCGCTCACTAAGGGAGCTTTTTGGCGTGGGGTGCCGTCTGGGTACGCCACGCTCTGACAGTTTAAGGAACCCAAACCGGGAGATGGGTTATTTGCGGCCGACGCCCTCGGCAGGTCCAGTGCAACTCGCTGGACGCGAGCAGAGGCGTGGGCCGAGTGCTATGTAATAGAGGAGTACCGTCTGTATGCGTTTCGGAAAAGGATCTTCTGTTCCACCCATGCCCCGGGCCAAACGGGTCTTTGACCTGACTTTCACCCTACTGACTATGCCGCTGTGGTTGCCGCTGCTGATTGTGGCGCTACTGCTGGTCCTTGTGTTCACAGGACGCCCGCTGTTGTACATCTCTCAGCGGCGCGTGTACCGCGATCAGTCAGCGCGTATCGGTAAAGTGCGGGTGATGGTGCGAAATGCCCATCTGATTGCCAATCGCGAAACTGTCCCAATCACATCCCAACGCTTTTTGAATCTGCCACTCGATTCTCCAATCTATACCGGCGTTGGCCGGTTGATCGAGCGTTTTGACCTGACGGAACTGCCACAGTTCTTCAGCGTGTTGTCTGGTAAGTTGTCGGTGATCGGCAGCCGCCCCTTGCCTGAGGACGTGATTGCATCGTTGAAAGAGGAGTTCCCACGCGCTGAGGAGCGTTTTCTCTCACGCTGTGGGCTGACTGGACCGGTGCAGCTGGTCGGTCGCCAGAATATATCTGACCGGGACCGGTTGGAGCTGGAGATTGGCTATGCAACGCTCTGCGTCAATCGCTACTCAATGCGCATGGATATCATGCTGGCGCTTTATACTGCGCTCATTCTGGCTCGAATTCATCCGCCGCTAACGCTGGCTGAAATCCATGCCCTGATGAACCGCTGGGCCAGCGAGCCGATGCATCTGGCAAAGGTGACTCATTGAATTAGTCTGCGCGGCGTGCTCCCTGGAGCACGTCCGTTATCAGGGCGAGCAAGGCATCCCCGGCGTGTGATTTCCTGCGGTGAGGTTCCACTGCCGTGGACCAGTCCAGGGCAGCTTGCAGATCGCAGGTGGCCAGTACGTCATCGTCGAGTTCGAAACCGCTTCCATTTTCCTGTAGTGCCTGCGCCAGTACGGAATGCTCACAAAAATCGCGCCGATCAGGGTAAGCAACAGGCGTGCCCTGGTAAAGGCACTCAGTGACCAGGCCGTACCCCAGTTTTCCCAGCACGAGATCACTGGCGGCTGTTAAAGATGTGTAGTCGACGTTGTCAGCTTCCAAGATACACCGAAAATTCCTCGGCGCCCCGGACAGCGGGTACAGTCCAACAAATTGCCAGTCCGTGTAGGCCGCCAATTGCTGCCAGGGGACGTGGGGCATACCGTAGCGGCCGGTGTAGATCAGGCACCAGTACTTATTTGGGTTGAGGCTGAGTGCGCGGGCGAGTTCAGCCCGCGTTTGCAGTACGTCTTCACGGCACAGCATGCCGACATCAACGGTGGGCATGAGCTGCGCACCCGATACGGCCGGTGATAGTCGTGCATAGCGGGTCGCGCTGCCGTAGTCTCTCGCCAACCAGTGCAGCACTTTATCGAATTCAGGTGCTCGTGGGAGGTATCCGCGGTAGATGTCGTGCCAGGTGAAGTTCGAAATGGCGAGTGAGGGCAGCCCCAGTTGTTCAGCAGCGGCCAAAGGTAATGCGGCGATGTCGCTGACCACCAGTTGCGTTCCGTCACGGGTGAATTGTTGTGCCAGGCGCTGCAAAATTGCGTCCCTATCCTGTTCCAGCTGTATACACGCCGCGTAGGTCGCACTCAGGTCGACGCTGAGCGCATCGTGTTGGACGCAGCCGCAATCGGTCTGCAGGTGGATGTGCGTGAAAGGCCGGGTCAGGGTTTGCCGGTAAAACACCGCCTCAACCGTTGAATAGACGGTGATCGCCGTGGCGCTTGGCAGTGCATTGATTAGCTGGCAGCTGCGTACGGCGTGCCCGTGCCCGTGCCCGGAAATGAAATAGGCAATGTGGCTGGGTGCTGCGGAGATGGTCAGTGTTCCTCTACATAACCAATGTTGAGGTCCAGTTCGCCGTCGTCCCGGCGGGTCATGTACACAAAGAACAATTGTGCGCGCCCCTCCCATATGGCGTAAGTGGCGTCACCAACAGCATGCATGACGTTTTTCTCGGAGCCCTTGAGTGTTGGGTCGACGGCGATCTCGATACGCTCTGGCCCCCAGGCGGTTTTGTTGGCGAGGTCCGCCCATCCACTGCCGTTGAAGTCCCGGGAGGCCAGTTCATAGCGGCGTGTGACGGTCAGTGACTTGCCGTCAAAGAAGGGTTGGATTTCGGTGACACCGCGTTCGGCGAACACGGGAATTTTCCGCACCGGACCCCAGGGCCCGGCCGGAAAACTGCCAACGGGGTCGAGCACTCGGTAAAAAATGTCTTCTTCCTGATGCTCGCTATCCCACAATACAAGCTCAAACTTGCCGGTGGTTGGATTGCGCACCGCATGGGGGTTGTCCTGACGCTTGGGCATGGTTTGGCCAAAGATCAGGCGAAGATTGTGATCGTTGTTCTTGAGTCGCCGTGCCGTGGTGTCCCAGGTGGCCAGCTCATTGGGCTCGTCCAGATTGATCAATGCCGTGAACAAGTCGGGGTAATCGTCCTCTTTATCCGTGTTCCATGCGGCGGGATCGATCAGCCCCATGAAAGCCCGTGCGCTTCCGTCTCCCCGTGGGTGAGCTTCGAAACCGGACGGCGCCACACAACCGCTAACGTGACCAACACCAATGGCAAAAGGCTCATCGAAACTACCATCGGGCTGGCGCCTGAAGCCATAGGTAATCATCGGAGGGGTGTATACCTCATAGCGCTGAAACAGTTCTTTGGTGTAAAGACCGCCAACTTCCAGGCAATTCCAGTCAAGATCGCCACTGCGTGAAATCCGTCCACCGGTGAAGCGGGACTTGAACTGGGGGCGAACGGCATCGTCTACGCGCCCGCGCAATTGTTTGCAGTTGGCATTTTTTGCGTGCGTGTTTTCCAGCACGCAACTTGGGGAAATGGGCAGCACCATGGTGAACAGGTACTCACCGTCGGGCGTGATGAACGGGCTGTCTTCCCAGCCCAGGGTGTTTACTGCACCCTTTACCGCGCGAGCCTGCCCCCATCTTGGATTGACGGCGTGAAACACCAGAGCGGTTTCTGTTACCTCGTGCGTCTGGCCATCTTCACTGACTGCGGCGCTCACGCGGTATTCGCCGGTGCGTGCGGCGTCCAGCCCAATGTTAGTGCTCCAGATGCCGCTACCGTGCTGGAAAACCGTACCGAGCGTACCGCGCTCGGAGGTGAAGTCGATCGTGGCGTCCTGGTCACCGCGGCAGTTGCTGCTGTCGCCATTGGTTTTTCTTGCGGCCAGCGTGAAGGACTGATCCGCATTGCGGCGCATCTTTAATGATAACAACGGACATTCATCCGTCTCGGAAAACAGCGCCATCGCCTCGGGGTCGGTCAATGGTGAGACACTTACAGGTGCGGAATGGCTGGTGTCTGAGACGGCTTCCCCATTGCAGGCCGAGATCGCGAGGCTCAAAGCGGTGAAGCAGATTTTCTTTCGACTCATCTAGCACACTCTCTGTCGGCTGCCGGTTGGTGTGCCACGATTATGTGGCGGGTGGCTGACGCTGACAATCCGACCAGAATGGGAACTTGCCAACATCTTGGGCGATTGCCCCTGTTGTACGTTCAAAATACAGTCTATATTCTAGTCAAATACCGAAAACCACACACGTGGGCGGGGACAGTCGATTCTACCGCGGCATATGCTGCGGTCTCCCGGTTGGCGCGGCTAATTTTTGCTGAGCGTCACCAACGGCTCTTCGTCTCATTACGGGGTCCGGAGCACGTGCCGTTGACGGATACCAAAGTTTTCCTCTCAGCAGTCGGCGTCAGGTCGCGTGCTTGCTATTGCCTGCTTTTTGTCTCGCTGAGCCTGGTACTGTCTGCCTGTGCCGGTCCAGGTGGGTCGGATCGCGCGGTGGGTGAAAAGGCGACTTACACCCGTGATCTCAGCGATGAAGAACAAGCCCGCGCCCGCGCCATGATCGGTTCCCGCTTTGCCCAGGGGCTCTCCGAGTACCGCCTCAACAGCGGCGACATCATCGAAATGCTCTTTCTGTTCGAAGCCGGCGTTGAGGTAGAGGAGTACAAGATCCACGCGGGTGACGTGCTCGGGCTGGAGTTTTTCTACCACCCGGAGCTGTCGCGCGAGGTGCTGGTTCGCCCGGATGGTCGTATCACGCTGCCCCAGCAGGGTGAAGTGATCGCCGCTGGCCTTACCCCCATGGAGCTGACCGCGACGCTGGTGGAGCGCTACCAGGCAGTATTTCGCGATCCGCAGATTACGGTCTCCGTGATTGAATTGACATCTCGTAGCAAAGAGCTGGAGTCCACACTGGAAGGCTTTAGCCTCGATGGCGGCCGTTCCAGAAAATTCCAGGTGGCACCTGATGGCCGCATCTATCCGCCATTTGTGGCACCAGTGGCCGCCGCCGGCCGCACGGTGGAAGAAGTTCACGTGGACCTTAACGCCGCCTACCAGAAACGCTTCAGCAATCTGGAGGTTTCCCTGCAATTGACCGAGCTCACCGGTAATCGTGTGTTCGTATTTGGCGAGGTGAAGGCGCCGGGGGCATATAACCTTCAGGGGCCGCAATCTGTACTACAAGCGGTGGCTATGGCCGGCGGTTGGTTACCTACGGCAGCCCAACACAATGTGCGTGTGGTTTACTGGGATGAAAACCAACAGGCGCGCGTGCGCTCGGTGGATGTAGAAAACGTGGCGCAGCACGGACTGGTATCCCAGGAGTTGCTGTTAACCGCCAATAGCACGGTCTACGTGCCGCCCAGCGCGATCACTGAGGCCAACCGATTTGTGGACCAGTACATCCGGCAGTTATTCCTGTTTAACGGCACCAGCCTGAGCGTTACCTATGAACAGAACTTCCCGGGTAACTAGCGTGTTTGGCCGAATTCGGCAGCTACTGGCGGACCTGCTCGGTTTGTTCGCGATGCCCGAGCCGCCAAAGTATTTTCTGACCGGCAGGCAGGAGTATTCTCTGCGCCTGGCTATCGAGCAACAATTGGGGCCTGACCCCTTTTTGTTGGGATGTTTTAGTTGTGTGGACGGCGCCGGTGCTTCTACTGTCTCAAAGGAAATTGCTCACTTGCTTGGGGCGAGCCGATCGGGAGATGTGGCACTCCTGTCGCCGGTGTGGTCCGACATGAGCGAAGGCACTGCTGTAGATCGACGGCAGTGCGTGCAGGATTTCCTGCGCGGCGATGCCAGTCTGGAGGAGATTGCGTATCCCAGTGAAGATCGCGCCTTTTTCCAGATCGATGACCGCGGGCGCGGATCTATGGATGTGCACACCGCCTCGCGTCTCGAGGCCCTTGCCGGCGAACTAAGGGAGCGTTTCGCGGCTGTGGTGATAGATCTTCCACCGATGGAGCCACACCCCGATACACTGCTTTATTCGCGCTATACCGACGGCATGATCATGGTGCTGGAATCCGAGGTGGATCGGTGGGAGTCGGCGCAATCTGCCAAGCAGGCCGTTGAATCATCCGGCGGCAAGCTCATCGGGGCAGTGATCAACAAGCGCCGACAGTACGTTCCGCAATGGCTGTACCGCGTCCTGTGAGTTCGTCAGTTGACAGCGAAGCACTCGACTTTGGGCAGCGCAGCGATGTGTCGCTACGCGACATGGCGCGAGTCCTATTCAAATTCAAGAACAAGATTCTTCTGGTGGTGGGTGTCGCACTGCTCGCCGCGCTGGGTTATCTGTTGTATGTAGACTCCGTATTCGAGGCCGAGGTAAAGATTCTGGTACTGCTGGGGCCGGAGAAGTTTGCCGCCATGGAGGCCCTGCACGAAGATGACTTCAGCGTGGTGTTCCAGGAGCGCGGAGAAAACATCGCCAATGAAATGGAAATCATCCGCGACAAGGCCATTGATCTGCGGGTGCTGGAGCGCTTCAAACAGGCCCAGGCACTGGCGGAAGCACAGGAAGCAAGCTTCCTGAAGCGCGCGCTGCGGGAAGTTCGCGAGGTGGTGCGGGATGTGAAAGAAGTGATCAAGTGGCCGCTGTATCAGATAGGTTTATCGCACCGGCTGACTGACGACGAACTCATGCTGTTGGAGCTGCAGTCTGCTCTGCATGTGGAATTTCTGGAGATCACCGACATTATTCGGGCCACCTTCCGCCACAGTGATCCCGAGGTTGCCGCCTTTATCCTGAATGCTTATGTGGAAGAGTATCTCACTCATCGCATGCAGGTACTGGGCAATACGCAGTCGCAGGGCTTCTATGAAGAACAGATCGAGCGTTCGGCCGCTGATCTGTCAGATATTGAGGAGCGACTCGAGCAATTTCGCAATGAGGGTGCCATCAGTTCTCTGCCCGTGCAGAGAGACCTGATTCTCCATGAAATTACCCGCGTACAATCGGACTTCAATGCCAACCAGCGTGAGTTGAAGCAACTCCAGATCGCGCAGGGCATTATCAATGAGGTGTGGCAGGCGGGTGGTCAGTGGATCGAAACGCCGGATCTGAAGCTTTCGCTGCCGGACTACAGCTCGCTCGATCAGCACTACATGGAACTATTTGCACAACGCAGTGAATTGCTCGACACCTTCACCGAGTCGTCGCGCGAAGTGCGCAGCCTGGACCAACAAATTGCCCACTTGCGGGATGAAAAGGCGCGTAACCTGCTTGCTGCCCTGCAAACGCGCAAAACCCTCATAGAGCAGACCCTGGCCCTCTTCGACGAAGAGTTGAAGGTCCAGCGCGCCCAGTTGCAGGAACTCGATTCTCGCGAGCGTCGTCTCAATGCGCTGGAACGGGAACGTAATCTGGTGGAAACGTCCTACCTGACCTATGCGCGAAAAGCGGAAGAACTGCGCATATCACGCGACCTTACGCAGCGGCAGTTTACCAGCGTGCGAGTCATCAGCCCGGCAGTGGCCCCGGCCTTACCTGCCAGCCCCAATAAAAAGTTGATCGTGATTCTGGCCGCGTTCCTCGGCGTTTTCCTTGGCCTGGCGTATGCCGCCATCGCGCAGTTCTTCAGTCACACCTTTGAGCGGGAGGCCGATGTGGAGCGAGTGCTCGGTATCCCGCTGCTGGCCACGTTTGCCTTTACCGATCGGTCTGATTAGCCCGGCGTGGCATCACATGCATCGAGCCGACGCACTACCTGAATCACCGCCCGCTTACGGGGGCGTGGCGGCGCTCTTGCCCTACCTGCTACCTGTTGCTCTGGGCTTGTTCTCTGCTGCACTGGCCATAGTGGCGGGGCGGCTGGAACTGAAATTTGTGGCGGGCCTTGTCGTGGTCGTGCCGTTTGGTCTGGCGCTATTATTGCTGCGGACTGAAGAGCGTTTAACGGCTGTGTTTGTCGCGTTGCTGGCGCTCACCCTCTGTATGAATCTGGATGTTACATTCATGTGGCGTCGCCACGTGGGTTCCTCCGCCGGCGTGCAAATCAGTGCGGGCCTGTTGTGTGCGCTCGCGCTGTGGACAATCTGGTTGATTCCCTACCTTCGTCGGGTGCGTCCGGTACTGATGCGACTCAACGTGCTGCAGGTGAGTACAGTGCTGCTCTATATGCTGGCGGGTGTCATGTCACTGGTGAACGCGGTGTTTCC
This sequence comes from Gammaproteobacteria bacterium, assembly GCA_030427085.1. Taxonomy (GTDB): domain Bacteria; phylum Pseudomonadota; class Gammaproteobacteria; order Pseudomonadales; family Halieaceae; genus JAUHXH01. The sequence continues at coordinate 342,188 of JAUHXH010000002.1, forward strand.
TGGGCTGGTTGCATTGGAGTTACTCCGGCTGAGCATGTTGTTACTCATCATGCTGGCCGTGATGAACCTCGCGGATATCCGCTATCTCAAGGTGTTTGTGTTCTTCCTTTCGGTGGGTGTGGTGTTACAGGGTGCTCTGGCGGGAGGGCAGCACTTGACGGGCAGCTCGCTAGGCCTGGAGGTGTTCGGCGCTGCAGCACAGATCTCACAAGACATCGGTTACTCGTTTATCCGGCCTACCGGTACCGGTGGCCATCCGAACATCCTGGCGTATTTTCTGGAGCTGTCGATTCCGCTAACACTGGCGATGGTGTTTGCACCGCAACCGGCATGGTTGCGATGCTGGTACCTCTTCGCCACGCTTTGTGGGTTGGGGGCCCTGGTGCTGACGCTGTCCCGTGCGGCATGGCTGACTGTACCGATTTCATTCGGAATTGTGCTGCTTCTGCTGGCGTCCCGCCTGCTGCTGCAGCTTCGTACCATTGTATTGGTGCTCTTACTGGCCGTTGCGATGGTGATTGCGAGCTTTTATATCGCGCCCATCGTGTACAAACGTTTCGTCCACGACGACTACCGTTCCTCGGCCATGCGTATGCCGATGAATCGTGCCGCCTGGGATGTGATAAAGCAGTACCCGGTGCTCGGCGTGGGGATGAATAATTTCTCTCAGGTTTATCGCGCCTATGATCGCACCACGGAGTCCCGCGTGTTCACCGAGAAAATCTATCAAGGTAAACATCGCCTCTACGTGCCCTTCAAGCATGTTGTGCACAACATGTTCCTGATGATCTGGGGCGAGGTGGGAACTCTGGGATTGCTCGCGTTTCTATCGATGTTCGCTGCCACTTTTGTCAATGCGTGGCGAGTCTATCAGCGCGGTCCACCCTGGTTGGCCGCAAGTGTGGTGGGTATTTGTGCGGGATTGTTGGGTCACATGGCACACGGCATGCTCGATCCGGGCTTCCCCCTGATGATGCATATTTCAACGCTGGTGTTCTGCTACATGGGCTTTGTGGCGGCGGCTGAGTTGATAACGCGTCGTTCTGATCAGTCCATCAGGAAGGCAAGTCGGTCGCCTGTTCCGGCAGGTAGCACTCCACCACGTCCTCTCGTTGCGCCATCGCCGTAAACAAACGGGCGTAGCCGTCCGCCACTGCTTCCCAGTTGTACTGGCTGGCAGCGCGCAGCGACAACTGCTGCCCCCGGTCGAATGCGGCGCTCGGGTCGCGCCGAAGCTCAGTGAGTACTGTTGCCAGAGAGCCGGCCTTGGTGTTGAAGAACAGGCCCTGCTCGCCCAGCACTTCCCGGTTGAACGCCACGTCGATGGCAATACAGCAACGCCCGGCGTCCATGGCACGCAATAGCGCGGGGTTGGTCCCCCCCACCATATGGCCGTGAAGATAGGCGAAAGCTTGCTGGTAGAGGCCATTCAGCACGGCTGAATCAAAAATGCCGCCGAGGAAGATCACGTTGTCGTTGGCTTCGGCGTGAAGGGCGTCGGAGTAGGGTGTGGGGTACCGCGCAGCACCAACGATAACCAGCGGAATATCCGGCGCGGCGCGTTTGTACTCGCGAACAATAACGTCAGTGTTGTTGTCAGCTTCGATTCTTGTCACCACCAGGAAGTAGGCGCCCGGCGTCAGGCCAAAGTTCTGTGCGGCGTGAGGGGCGGGCGCGTCGCCAACCTCGCTTCCATAGGGAATGAATACCGAGTGAGACTGGTACTGTTGCAGGTAGTAGTCCTGCATAGCGCGTGCATCGGTCACCAGCGTGGTCGTGAACCACCCGGCCACTCGTTCTGTCCAGCGATAGTAGCGGCTGGCAAAGCGGCCCCACTTGCGGCGCTTCCAACCCAGTCCATCAGTGTGGAGGGCGTTGGGAATACGCAGGAGCCACAGGGGTAGCAAGAGTGGTGCGTTGGCGTTGTCCACGACCAATACGGCATCGAATCGACGAAACACCGTATGCAGAACACAGAGCCCGGTAAACAACAGGCTTTCGAAATAGCGATTACGCCAGACTGGCAGGTAGACCAGGCGAATGCCGTCGATTTCCGCGGGATGTGTGTCAAAGTAACTTTTGCGGCAGTACACCGTGATGTCGAATTCACCGGACTGCATCAGTCGGGTAGCCACTTCCTCAAACAGCGTGCAGTAACCCCCGTAGGTGGCGGGTAAGCCGCGACCGCCGAGAAAGGCTATTCGGAGTTTTTTCTCTGCCACGCCCAACCTACCCCTGACCTTGCCGATTGCCCGGTAATATCAGGAGTTTGCCACCCGCCGACCGAGGTTGTCGATCTGGTGATTGTAGTCTTGGCCGGTTGCGATCAGGGCGGGGGGCAAGGGCGACAGGGAGCGGCCAATGACCGAAGAGCAGGCACTGGAGCCTACGTACTCGCAGAAGTCACACAGTGTTTCCATGGGCTTGCCCTGGTCGTCGGTCCAGGCTTTGCCACTGCTTTTGGCGCGCATGGCCTGGTAGGCCGGTCGGTTCCAGAACGCTTTCAAGTCGGTTAGCTCGTCCACGTGGCCCACGTCAAAGCGTTCACTGGAATTGGTGCAGCAGGGTGAAACCTTGCCGTCGGCCTCTACCATCAACTCGGAATAGAGGTAGTGGCAGCGGTCTTCCCAGATGTGTTGGTAAGGGGAGTAGGCCGGGTTCTCGGGCACGAAGCTGTCGTGATAGATGAAGGCGCGGGATGGGAAGAAGGCTTCCACACCCAGTTCCCGGCGCATCGCCTTGATCTGGCTGACCTCATGTTCATTATGTCGAAAAACCAGGAAGGCCAACTCCATGCGTGGGGTTTTGCTGCCCAGGGCGCGTTTTGCCGCCACAATCTCGCGGATATTGCGGATAACGAGATCAAAGTCGGCGTTTCTGCGATAGACCTCCAGGGTCTCCTGGGACAGACCGTCGATGCTGACGTGGAGATTATCCAGGCCAGACTTCACGATTTTTTCACCCAGCCCTTCTACTTCAATGCTCAGGTTGGAACTGACCGCCGTGTAGATGTTTGCCTTGTGAGCATGGTTGATAAGTTCAAAAATGTCCTTGTTGAGGAAGGGCTCCCCCCAATTGTGAAAGCGGGCCAGCAGTGTGTGATCGGCCACGAGGTCGATCAGGCGTCGGGCCTTCTCGGTGTCGAACAGTGATTTTCTACGGTCCAGTTGCCGCGTGCCGGTTACGCAGAAGGGGCAGGCGAGATTGCAGGCGTTGACGGAGTCGATGTTGACGATATAGGGCAGGGATTCCACGTGGACTGCGCCGGCATCGGACTCCACGTTGGCGTGAACGAAATTCCGCACCTTCGCCCGCGTCACTACGCGCGAGCCCATGCGATGGCGCATGGCAGCGAGAATAGGGGGTTCACCCACGGACGGATGACGATGCGCGAATTGTAGGGCTTTGCGTTGCCAGTTCGACCTGTCGAAGGATGCCATGGAGTTTCGTATCCGCTGTTAAAGGCTTTTGGGCCAGTCCGTGATCATCTGTCGGTAATCAGTTTGATGCCCATCTCTACCTTGTCGGACAGATTTTTCTGAGACAGGCAGGTGAACAGGCAGAGCTTGTCGCAGGCGGTAGTCTGTTGCCGGTTTTTGCGACCGGCTTCGCCGTACCATATATCTTTCAAGCTGTTTTGTTTGAGGTTGCCAATGGGCTCGTAGAAGAAGCAGGGTTCCACGTCGCCATTGGGCCGAATGAAACAGTCCCGCATGCCCACCCGGCAGGGCATCACCTCCGGGGGCGCCGATTCCTCGCGGAAGTGGGCCGGGAACATCATGAGTATTTGTTCGGAGTTCATGATGGGCGCGCCCTGGCGCTTCATGCTGACCAGTTTTTCCATGACGCTGGTCAGCTCGATATGGTGATGCTCTTCAATCCACAATTCGTCGTAGGTTTCCTGCGTCCAGCGGTCCATCGGCTGGAAGTTCACTGCGGTCACACCCATACCCCGCGCCCACTCCACCAATTCTGGTAACACACGGAAGTTTGCCGCGTGCACCACAGGTTTGATCATGATGGGAAAGTCGATGTTCAGCTCGCGCTGCCATTTTTGCAGGTAGCCAATGCCGGTCGACAAGGTATCGAATAGTCCGGGGTAGCCCCGCACGTAATCGTGGATCTCCGCATTGGGCGCATCGCAGGAGATATTTACGTTGAATGGCCGGGCCTCGACTGTCCGTCGGGCATTTTTGTCGTTGAGGGCAGAGCCATTGGTGGTAACGCCGGCGTGGATGCCTGATTCGTTGCAGAAGGCGAGCAGGTCGAGGAAGCCTTTCTTGATGTAGGGCTCGCCACCGCTAAAACTGATGGAGTAGGTGCCGACGAAGTCCTTCACGCTGAGTAACGCGCTCTTCCATTCGTCGATACTCATTTCGTCCTGGTACTGCTTCATGCGCCAGTAATCGCAATACCGGCACTTGATGTTGCAGCGCTCGTTGACCAGGCCGTGAAAGGTGATGGGCCGGGTAGCGTCGTATCCGGTTTTCAGATACAGCGACTCGGCCGCAGCATTGCGTACATGCTTTACGGCGAGTCCTGACAGTGTAGACAGCTTCATCTTGCAGTCTGCTCCTGGCACGCCTGGCGCACGGACGGGTGTGGTGCGCGGCTGCCAGCTTGGGTGCCCCTACAATTCAGTATAGTGCGTTCCTGAGAATTGCACCCCCTTCCGCCTAACTCTGTGAAGCAATTCACAGTGTAAGGCGGCGTTATGGCGCTATTTTTTCAGTACTTTTACGGAAAAATGTGCGCTGTACCAGTGCGGGGTTGCGGTGCGCCCGCACCTTGCTAGTGCTCGAGGTGTTCCACATGCGGCTGCCGCCGCCGCTGGGTGCGCGCCGGCACCATGTCGCGCATGGCTTCCAGTTTACCGAAACACAGCAGCTTGTCTTCGGGTTCCAACACCCGGTCCCGTCGTGGGTTGGGGATCACCTTGCTACCGCGATACAGGGTGAGGACGTTGATGTCCTTTTCGAGCAGCCCGGTTTCCAGAATGGTCTGGCCGATAAACTTCGATCCTTCGGGCACGTAGATCTCGCTCACCCCGTAGCCCTTGCTAACGGTGAGGCGCTGGCGCACATCGATCTCAGGAAAGTCCACCTGGGCTGCAATGTAGTCGATGACGGCGCCCGCTACATCCAGTTCAGTTGCGGTCTCGATGCCTTCCAGTCCCGGGGACGAGTTTACCTCCATCACCTGCGGTCCGGTGCGGCTTTCCAGCATATCCACGCCGGCCACCCGCAAGCCCATTATCTGCGTGCAGCGAATGGCGGTTTCCACATAGGCATCATCGAGTTCCACTGGTTCGGCGATACCGCCGCGGTGAACGTTGCTGCGAAACTCCTGCCCCTGGGCAACTCGGCGCATCGCGGCCACGACCTGATCGCCCACCACAAAGGCGCGGATATCCCTGCCCTTGCTCTCGGCCACAAACTTCTGGATCAGCACGTTTTGTTTCTGGCTTTGCAGGAGTTCGATAATTGACTCGGCCGCCTTGACCGTGTCGGCCAGCAGCACGCCTATGCCCTGCGTTCCCTCGATCAATTTGATAATTACCGGTGCGCCACCGACTCGTTCAATCGCCGGCAGTACGTCCTTCTTGTCGCGCACAAAAGTGGTGCGAGGTATGCCGATGCCGTGACGACTGAGAATTTGCAGGCTGCGCAATTTATCGCGTGAATTGTTGATGCCGTGGGCCGTGTTGGCACAAAACACGTCCATTTCCTGAAACTGGCGGACCACAGCGGTACCGTAGTAGGTGATGGAAGCGCCGATGCGAGGCAGCACAGCATCGTAGTGACTGAGTTGCTTCTGGCGGAAATAGAGGTCGGGTGCGCCGCGTTCCAGGTCGATAGCGAACTTCAGCGTATTGAGTATCTTGACCTCGTGCTCGCGTTGTTCGGCGGCCTCTTTCAGGCGCCGCGTGCTGTAGGCGTCGGGGCTGCAAGATAGAATCGCGAGTTTCATCGAGTGTTCTCCTTATCAATAATTTCAGATGCGGTTACAGCAAGGACGCCAGCAGCGTCGCTGTACCGAGGAAGGCGAGGAAGCCGGTCACGTCGGTGACAGTGGTCAATATGATTGACGAGGCCGTTGCAGGGTCCTGGCCGAGGCGCGATAGCACCATGGGTACCAGGGCGCCAGAGATACCCGCCATGACCATGGCAGTGAGCATGGCGATGGCGATTACCAGCGCGAGGCCGGCAGATTGACTCCACACCCAAACACCCAGGCCGCAGGTGATGGCCAGTGCCGTGCCGTTGATCACACCGATCTGTACTTCCTTGGTGAGCACGGCACGCCACTGCAAGGTGCTGACTTCCTTGAGCGCAAGGCCGCGCATGGTTACCGCCAGTGCCTGGGAGCCCGCGTTCCCCGATTGCCCGGCAACCACGGGTAGCAAAATCGCCAGGGCAGTGAATTGCGCGATGGTGGATTCGAACAGGCCCACCACCGACGCTGCGAGAAAGGCCGTGAGTAAATTGATGTGCAGCCACACCAGACGGCGTTTAACGGCAAACAGCGGCGGCGACAGAGCGCGTTCGTCAGCGCTGGCACCGACCATGCGCTGGATGCCGACGGTGGCAGCTTGTTCCGCGGCCTGGAACAGGTTGGCATAGCGGATGATGCCCAGCAGCTTGCCGGCCTGGTCCACGACGGGAATGGAGTCCGAACGCGACTCGTCAAACAGGGCCACAAGATCTTCTTCCGTGGAGTTGAGGTGGGCCACCGCTTCCACGGGGTAGAGCAGCTCTGTCATGGGTGTTTCTGGCTCCGCCAGTGCCATGTCCTGCAGGTCAACGCGGCCTTCCAGTTCGTCAGTGTCAGAAACCACATACAGGGAACGCACCCGTTGTGCTTTTGATGCACGTAATTCGGCCAGTGCCTCGCCTACGGTCTGCTCGGAGCGAAAGCGCGCCAGCAGCCGGTCCATGTAGCGGCCGGCGGTGCGCTCGGGAAATTCCAGCAGTTCACGGTACTCGGTGCGGATGCCGCCGGGTAGATCCTCCAGAGCCGCTTCGCGCTCCTCGGGTGACAGGGCGCGCAATATAAGCAGCGCGGTCCGAATGCTGGTCAGTTGCAGAATGCGGCGGCGCTGTTCGGGTTCGGCACTGAGGAACAGCGGCTTGAGTTGTCCCGGGCCGGCGTACTCAAGCAGGCGTGTGTAGCCCTCGGCAGAGAGTTGCGTCAAACCGTCGGGTAAATCCGGGCCGCGCTCTACCACCCGGGCGGCCTCGGCCGGGAATTCCCGTACGTAATATTCGCGGAGTTGGTCGTGTAGTGTCATGGCCGGCCGATCAGCGATTCCATCATCCGCCCGCAGGTGTTGATATACCCGCTGGCGAGTTCGGAAACCACTTTCTCCAGGCTGAATTCACCGGGCCGCGCTTCGCCGGCGACGCGTTCCAGCGCCGCCCGGCTGATCACACCGATAACACGCTGTTGCTGATCGACCACCGGTAGCTCCGCGTAGTCGGCCCATTGGCGGGAGCCCAGCGCCGTGGCGGCATCGGTGAGGCCGCTCAGGGCTTCGACCGGATCGGCGACCAACCCTACCTCCCGCCCCTTGTTTTTACGCGCATAGGCGGCGCGCAGATTGAGGATGCCCTTGTAACGTCCGCCGTCATCTACAACCAGTACCGTAGTGGGACTGGTGTCCGCATTGTCGGAGAGACCTTCGCAGAAATCCCGGCACACGGTGTCGTCTGCCACGCGGATGAAGTCGACGCTGGCCAGGGCAGCGAGCGTGTGCGACGGGAAGTGCAGCATCTGGTAGAGGGCGGCGCGCGATGCCTCCGGCGCGGCTTCGATCACCGATTCATAACGAGATTCCTGCAAGTGCGCCACCAGTGCAACCGCGGCGTCGGTTTCAGCCGCGATTAACAGCTCCGCAACCCGTTCCGGGGGTAGAGTTTCCAACAGCCCCGTCAGTTGCCAACTGGACAAGTGGGTCGACAGGGCGGCAGCGGTGTCGGCCGGCAGCTCGGTAACGAACTCGCGCAGTTCAGGTAATTCATGGGTCGACATCTGCACCGCCATTTCGCGTGGCCGCGAGCGCGCAAATTCCATGATCAATGGGTCAAGCGTCATGTTGCACCACGCTTTCGCCAGCCTCGCGCAATAACAGCACTTCGGAGGCGGCAAATTGTGAGGTGGGAATGGTAACGATGCCCTGGTCAGCCTCCAGCACCACGGCGGTGCTCAACACTTCGATGATGCGGCCTTCACTGTCATTGATACGCACCCGGTCGCCGATGCGATAGCGATCCAGTGTGCGCCGCGCCAGCAGGTTTTCCACCAACTGACGACTGCCCAGGGCAAAAGCCAGCGACAGGCCGCCGAAGAAGAAGCCCAGCAAAATCACGATCACGTTGGACAGGAAGCTGATGTCCACCGCAGTTTGCGCGAGGCCGGTGAGGATGGCGGCCAGCAACACCAGCAACTGGGCGAAGCGGGGTACCAGGTGATCGGTGGACAGCCCCATCAGGCCCGCCACGATGCTGCGCACGATTACCCCTAACAGGTAACCCGACAGGATGATGAAGGCGCCGAGGATGACCTGTGGAATGTACTCCAGCAGTCGGTTGAGCCAATCCTGCACCACCGAGATGCTGAGCGCCTGCAGCGCAAGGAGCAGGAATATCACCAGGGTGCCGTAGTACACGCCGGTGCGCATGGAGCGACGCAGCATGCGCAAATCCACATCCTGCAGGCGGTCGCGCGCGCGGCGGCGGAAGTAGGCTTCCATGAGGATGAGCCAGTGCTCGGTAAGCCGGGCTAGTACACCGGCGAGCACGAAGCCCGCAATGGCGATCAGGATCGCCAGGATCTCGGGATACTGATTGAGCAGTTCTGATGTCATGTCAGGTGATCCGCCTACGCCGTACCCCCAGCGTAGCTGCCCCGATCAGGGGGCGCCAGTGGTCGGGGTCTGGGTCGCCGATGCAGGGGGGGGAGCCGGGGGTTGGGGTGCCAGTTTCTGTGGAAATTCGCTGTTGCCCCGATCCAGTTTTATCACGGGTTTTTGCAGTATCAGGCTGTTGGGGTAGGTGATCAGGTTGCCGTCGACAGTGCGGATGAGAACGTGGAACAAGCCGATTTCCTCCACGGTGCCGGACAGGTCGAAGTCAGCGTCAGTGACTTTGATCTGGTCCCCCACCCGATAGGGGAAGCCGAAGAAAATCACCATGCTGGCGGTGATGTTAGAGAGAATCGACCACTGTGCGAACAGCGCCACACCGATCACTGCAAAGGCTGACGACAGGAACAGGGACACCTGGCCATAACCCAGGCCGAGGATTAAACACAGGATGATTACCAGTGCGCCAAACAGCAGAATTCGTGTGGTTTTCTCCAGATATTTGACGCGGACTTCAGCGACGTCCTTACTGCGCCCGATACGGCGGATAGTCCCCGTCACAGCACGGATCACCAGGAGGTAGGCAACCACACAGCCTGCCAGCAGTAGCCACTTCATTCAGGGACCCTCAACACGCTTCGCCACGCCCAACTCGCCCAGCGTTGCCGCCATGTCTTCGGCGGCCGTAGCGGGCTTGATGTCGGTGTCGATGCGGGCGATTCGGCCCGCCTTGTCGATGTAGAACGTATGCCGCTTGGCATATCCCAGCATGTGCAGCACGTCATAAGCCTCCGCTGCAGTTTTGTCCGGGTCGCTCAGCAGGGGGAAATCGGCGCCGGTCTCTTTCGCGAAACCGGTGTTGTCCTCCAGTGGGTCAACGCTCGCCATGAAATAGGTAACGTCGTAGGCGCGAATCAGGTGGCCCTTCTCGGCCAGTGACTTGCACTCGATGGTGCAGCCGCGTGTGTAAGCTTTGGGGAACCACGCCAGCACCACCGCCTGCTTGTCGCGAAAGTCCGACAGGGTATATGTGTTGCCGTCGGAGGCCTGCAGGGTGAAATCGGGTGCCGGGTCGCCTACCTCCAGTGCGGCAAGTGGTAGCGGCAAGCAGCACATCAGGGTCAGTGCAGTGTTCTTGAGCCAGGACATAGCGTGTAGCACTCCTCAGGATTGAACGGCCAGTATACGGTTGCAGTGTCGCGCTCGGAAGGCGTCTGCAGCGATAGACATTTGTTAATGTGATCCTGCCGCAGGCGGTACAGACTGTCCTTCGTCGCGCAACTTTCGCCGGATGCGCGACAGCGACACCGCATCGACGCCGAGGTAAGACGCGATGTGAAATTGCGGTAGTTGGGCCAGTAATTCGGGCTCGTTGTCCTGTAGCCAGCGGTAGCGCTGCTCTGCGCTTAATGTGAGCAGCATGGCCTCGCGCCGTTCATTGCGGATGAAGGCCTGCCCCAGCAGGTCGATCAGCAATCGGCTGGTGGTCGGGTACAGGGGGGCAACCTCGTGTAATTGGGTGTGGTCAGTGCTGACCAATACACTGGGTTGCAGGGCTTGTATACTGAATGGTGCGGTGCTGCCGCTGATAGCGGCACTGACGGCTCCCATCGCCTGGCCGCTGCCGTAAAAGGCCTTGTTGCGCTCCTTGCCATCACTGGTGGTGTAGAACAGGCGCAGCAGGCCAGATTCGATGAGGTACAGGCGGCGAGCAGGGTCACCGGCTCGCAACAGGAAGTCGCCGCTGTCCAAGTGTACATAGTGCATGTCGGACAGCCACGGCTCCAGAGGGGCAAGGTCGCTCACACCGCGCTCGGCAAGCCAAGTTTGCAGGTAGGCATGAATGGCGGAGCGTTCGTTCATCTGACAGGAGAAACACCATGAATGAAGCAGTCAACGATATCATAATGAATGCCGATGCCGCCCCGGAGATGATGGGCGACACCGAGCGCAGCTTCGAGGAAGAGCGCCTGGAGCGCAAGCAAAAACTGGCTGCCGCGCTGCGCGTGTTCGGACGCTTTGGCTTTGACGAGGGGGTGGCGGGCCACTTCACTGCACGCGACCCGGAGCACACCGACCATTTCTGGGTCAACCCGATGGGCCGCTCCTTCAAGCAAATGCGCGTGTCTGATTTGCTGTTGGTCAATCACAAGGGTGAAGTGGTTGAGGGCGATGGTTTGCTCAACGGCGCTGCGTTTACCATCCACGCCCACATCCACAAAGCCCGCCCCGACGTGGTGGCCGCGGCCCACACTCACTCCACCTACGGCAAAACCTGGTCGAGCCTGGGGCGTCCGCTGGATCCTATTACGCAGGATGTCTGCGCGTTTTATGACGATCACGTGCTTTTCGACGACTTTACCGGCGTTGTTCTCGACAATTCGGAAGGCGAACGAATCGCTACCGCGCTGGGGGACAACAAGGCCGCCATTTTGCAAAACCACGGCCTGTTGACCGTTGGCCAGAGCGTTGATGAAGCGGCCTGGTGGTTTGTCACCATGGAACGCAGCTGCCAGGCACAATTGATGGCCGAGGCTGCCGGTACGCCGAAGCTGATCAGCCCCGAGATTGCCGCCGAAGCGCGTGAAACCGTGGGCTCCAATATCGCTGGATGGTTCAGCTTCCAGCCCCTCTATCAGGTGATTGTAGCGGAGCAGCCGGACCTGCTGGATTGAGTGAATTCCAACCCGCCGCCGAGCCGGGAGCGACCTGGGACGAGCTGTTCCAGGCCGCGCGTGAGGCGCAGGCCGACAGGCTCTACGCCATCGCCTTCACGCCCCGCTCCGGTTCAACCCGGCTGGCGCAGATTCTGGAAAACAGCGGTGTTTTGGGCAACCCGAGGGAGTGGTTCAACCCCTCCCTGCGCCGCACCCAGGTGATTCGCAGCGCCAGTCACAATCTCCGCGAGTACTACCGATTTATTAAAACCACGCATCGCACCCGCCGGGTGTTCGGTGTTGAGCTGACTTGGGCACACCTGCGCCAGTTGCAGGCCGCCGGGGAGCCGCAGTTGCTGGCCGATGTCCCGCACTGGTTTTTCCTTCGCCGACGCGACTTCCTGGCCCAGTCGGTGTCGCTGGCGAGAGCGCGAGCCAGTGGCCATTACCACTCAATTCAGCAGGGGCACGCGCCCGTCCCCGAATACTCCCCCCAACTCATTCTGCGCTGCCTGTTGGAAATACAGCAGCAGGAGTTCGCGTTACAAAAGTACTTTAATGCGGCGCAGATAAGCCCGACGGAGCTGTGGTACGAAGATCTCAGCGTGTCGGAACCGCTGGCACTGGTACATCAGTTCTGCGACGTGTTGCAGCTCCATCCCAAAGTGGTTGCCAAAGTGGATGCTGAGGCCCTGGAAAGTCGTCATCGCAAACTGGCGGGTGCACAAAGCAAGGCTTGCGGCGAGCGCTTTGCCGACGAGCACGCCGACGTTCTTGCCTGGTGGCAAACACATCGAGGTACACGCGGACGCGGTAAGTTTTTCAAGGCCTTCCCGCAATACCGCAGTTGGTACGAAACCGCAGACGATTAGACGCTGCGAGTCATCCCCCGAGACGATCGCGCAGGGAGTAGAACAACATTCCCGCCACCAGCCCCGGCCAGCGTAACAGGGTGCCGCCCGGGAAGCCCGGCGTGGGCACCGACGCCATCACATCGAAGCGTTCCGCAGTACCGGCAACCGCCTCGGCCAGCAGTTTGCCAGCCAGCGTTGCCGTGGGCACGCCATGTCCGGAAAAGCCCTGCGCATAGAAGCCATGTTTCCCGATGCGCCCAAAATCCGGCATGCGGTTCATGGTAATACCCAGCGTACCGCCCCAGCCGTAGTCGATGCGGGTGTCGGCCAACTCCGGATAAATGCGCAACATGTATTTACGCACGAACGATTTGATATCAGTGGGGAAACGGTGGGTGTAGGTTTCACCACCGCCGAATAGCAGGCGATTGTCCGCCGACAGTTTCCAGTAGTTGATCACGAACAGCGAATCCGACATGGAGCAGTCGTCCCGGATTAAACGTCGCGCCAGTGCCTCATCGAGCGGTTCAGTGGCCAGCATAAAATTGTTGATGGGCATCATGCGCCCGGCAATACCCGGCTCGAGCTTACCCAGATAACCATTGCAGGCCAGCACCAGGTAGCGCGCCTTCACCCGGCCATCGGGTGTATGCACTTCCACCCCGTCACTGCCGTCGTGATAAGTGGTGACCGGACTGTACTCGTACAGTTGCGCGCCGGCCTCGGCTGCCGCGCGGGCCAATCCCAGTGCGTAGTTGAGGGGGTGGAGATGGCGGGCGTGGGTGTCGAGCAGGCCGCCGTGAAAACCCTGGCCGCTGGTGTGTTGCGCCAGTTCCTCAGGTGGAATGTAGCGTAGGGCATGAAAATCGTAGATCGAAGCGAGGTGTTCCACTTCCTCGGCCAACTCCGTGGCGTGGCCGGGTTTGGACGCCACGTGGAGATTACCCTGTTTGAGATCGCAGTCGATGTGATGGCGTTCGATCAGCTCTTCAACGGTGGTCACGGCCTCCAGGCCGAGTTGCCATAGTTGTTTTGCGTGTTCGAGGCCGACCATCTTCTCGAGGGTATGTTGATCGGCCCGCTGGCCGGTGCCGACATGACCGCCGTTGCGCCCTGAAGCTCCCCAACCCAGTCGGCGGGCCTCCAACAGACACACGCTGTAACCCCGCTGGCGCAGGTGAAGCGCCGTGGACAGGCCGGTATAGCCGCCGCCCACAATGCAGACGTCTGCTTCGGCGGCACCGTGCAGCGACTCACAGGGCGGTGTGTCGGCAGCGGTGGCGGCGTAGTAGGATCCTGTATGGCCGGTTAACATCGTTGACGTGCTCCGAAGCAGTTGGGGGTGCCCTGACGTTCGGTTGAATTCTAATTCCCCGGGGACTACTAAGTAGTACTCCCAAAGGGTTAGGTGGCGTGGAATGGCACCGAATTCAGTTGAATACTAATTCCGGCTCTTGCCATACTCAAACTTTTCCACACAGCGTCAGGCCTGTATGAATCCCGAATACGCTACGATCAAGCAGTGGTTGCACGAACACCAGATTTCAGAGGTGGAGTGCCTGGTACCCGATATCACCGGTAATGCGCGCGGTAAGTTTGTACCCGCCAACCAGTATCTGGACGGGGGTGAGCCGCGCCTGCCGGAGAGCATCCTCATCCAGACTGTGACTGGAGAATACTGCGACGACCACTGGGATTTCGTGGAGCCCACCGACGCCGATATGATCCTGCGCCCCGATCCATCCAGCCTGCGGGTAGTGCCCTGGGCGCGCGAACCCACCGCGCAGATCATTCACGATTGCTGCAGCATGGACGGCAGTCTTCACCCCCTGGCCACCCGCAACGTGTTGCGCAATGTGCTGGCGGAATATGAGCGCGAAGGGCTGCGACCAGTGGTGGCACCGGAGGTGGAGTTTTACCTGGTCAAGAAAAACACTGACCCGGATCTGGAACTGGGTCCGCCGGTCGGTCGCTCCGGCCGAGCCGAGGCGGCGCGTATGTCCTACAGCATCGACGCGGTGTCCGAGTTCGAGGATTTCGTGGAGGATATGTACGATTTCGCCGAAGCTCAGCGCCTCAGCGTAGACACCCTGATTCATGAAAATGGCGCCGCCCAGATGGAGATCAACTTCCTCCACGGTGACGCCATGGATCTGGCGGACCAGGTGTTTGTCTTCAAGCGCACGATTCGCGAACTGGCCCACCGCCACGGCATGTACGCAACCTTTATGAGTAAGCCGATGCAGCGCGAGCCCGGCAGTGCACTGCATATACACCAGAGCATTGTCAGCGCAGACACCGGCGACAATATCTTCAGCGAGGGCGGCAACGACAATCCGCGCTTGCTGTCCTACATCGCCGGCTTGCAACGCTACACACCGGAAGTCATCAGTTTTTATGCCCCCAACGTCAATTCCTATCGGCGGCTGGCGCCGGAACTGTCGGCGCCGATTAATTTGAACTGGGGCTACGACAACCGCACCACCGCCTTTCGCGTTCCGCACAGCAGTCCCGCTGCGATGCGGGTGGAAAATCGCTTCCCGGGCGCCGACGTTAACCCCTACCTCGCTTTTGCCGCTACACTGGCCAGCGGTTTGTTGGGGATGCGGCAGGCCCTGCAGCCCAGTGAGCCCCACCAGGGCACCGCCAATGAGGATGAAGTGGAAGTGGCTCGGAGTCTGGAAGAAGGCTTGCGCAGCCTCGGCACCACGCCGGAGCTGGTAGAGATGTTCGGTGAGCGCTTCCTCAATGCCTATGCGGCGGTAAAACTGGACGAATTCGAGGAATTCAATCAGGTGATCAGTTCCTGGGAGCGGGAACACCTGCTGCTGCAGGTCTGAGTGAGTGGAGGTACGTTAGTGCACACCAGGTCTCATCGCGGTTTATTCGGCAACCGCAATGCTTACACACTGTTTACACTGGTCAAGTACCTCACCTATGCCGCCCTGTGCTTCAACACCTGGCTGTTTTTCCAGGAAGAACTGGGTGCGCTGCAACACACTTTTGCCGACGGGTTCAAACCGCAGCAATTCATCCAGGTCTTCTCCGCCACTATCGACACTTTCAGCTGGGTGGTGCTGTTACTGCTGTTTGAGCTGGAAACCTGGATCATCCCCGATGAGAAGCTGACCGGCTGGGTAAAACGCTCGATTCACTGGGTACGGCTGCTCTGCGGTGTGATTATCGTTTACGCCTTCACCGGTTACTGGGCGGAACTGGCACAATTTTTCCGTCTGCAGGCGCAGCCGGTGAGTGACCTGTGCCAACTGGCGGACCAGGGGCTCTCGGTCATTCTGGATCTTGACGACTACGTGGCGCTGACGGCCAGTAACTGCAGCGGTTACGGTAGCGAAATATTCCGCATGGAAGGCACGAGGATTGTCGGCGACGCGGCCCACTTTGACTCGGCGCGCTGGCTCGCCTGGACTGACGTGATCAATGCCGGCACCTGGATCCTGGTGGTGATTATGCTCGAGGTCGAGGTGCGGCTGCAGCTGCGTGGCGCCCTGTCACAAAGCGTGACCAGTGTGACCCGGGTGTTGAAGTTCGTGCTCTACGGCACGCTGTTGGTCTGCGCCGCCTACTGGGGCTACGCCGGCGACTTCCTCGACTTCTGGGACGCTTTCCTGTGGCTGTTCGCGTTTATCTTCATCGAGATGAACGTGTTCGAATGGCAGGCTCAGGCGGCAGATTCGGAGGCGCTGGAGGCCGCCTAAATCGACTCGTCCTCGCCCACATGGTCGATGCGGGGATAGCTATTCCAGTAGAAAGTCTGCGATGCGTTACAGATCATGCAGCGATGTTCTATGGCGCCCGTCCCCGGGTCCATGTCTCCCACCTTGGTCATCATGCCCTTGCCGCAGGCATCACACAGGTAGTTGACCTCCACCGGCCGCACCAGTCGTTTGATCTCTGCCATGGTTACGCATCCTTTGATTCAGCTTCGTCATGCTAGCGCGAGCAGGAGCGTGGGGAAAGCTCCGGCGGAGCAGACTTTGCGTCGCAGCCGTGCCTTGACTAGCATGAGGGCGAGCACATCCACAGGTGATCCACCTTGGACACAGAACTGCTGAAAACCTTTCTCGAGGTCCGCAATACACGCCACTTTGGCCGTGCCGCGGAGAATCTGCACATTACCCAGGCGGCAGTGAGCGCGCGTATCCGGCAGTTGGAAGAACTGCTGGGGGTGCGGCTGTTCCTGCGCAAGCGCAACAACCTGCGCCTCAGTCGGGAAGGGGAGCGTCTGGTGCCCCATGCGGAGACCGTGTTGCTGGCCTGGTGGCGCGGGCGCCAGGCTGTTTCACCCCAGGGGGAGGCCGGTCGGCAGGTTTTTCTGGGCTTACGGGCCGGGTTGTGGACCCCGCCCCTGCAACAGAAACTGGGTCAGTTGCAGCTGGCGATGCCCGACCTGGCGTTGCGCGTGGACGTGCAGCGCGCCGACACAGCCCTGCGCATGCTGCTGGATGGCACGCTCGACGCGGCTCTGTTGGGTGAGGCACCGCGCCTGACGGAGTTGCAGGGTATCGAGTTAGGCGAGCTCAGTCTGCGCTTGTTCTCCTCGGGCAATACCGGCAGCCTCAAGCGGGCGCTGGAGGAAGACTACGTCTATCTGGATTGGGGGCAGGATTTCGACCGCTTCCACAGCCTTGAATTTGGCGAGCGCCTGGCACCGGCACTGCGTACCAACCTGCGGGAGCTGGCCCTGGACTATTTGTCGCGGGAGCGAGCCTGTGTGTATCTGCCGGTCAGCATGAAAGCGGATCTGGCGGACGCCGGTATCGGCGAAGTACGCGGGGCGCCAAAGATGAACCGCCGGATTGAACTGGTGTTCAACAGTGCGTCGGTGCAGTTGGCGTTGGTGGAGTCGCTGGCGCAACAACTGTCAGGATTGAAGCTGTAGACAGCGCGGTTGGCAGAAATGCCAGGGGGATGGCTGCCCCCCGACCTTCGCGCCGGTAGGGGCACAGCCGCATCAAATCAGTAGTCGTCGTCGAATTCCAGGTCGTAGTAACCCAGTTCGTCCCGAAGGCGTTTTTGTTCCAGCCGTTGTTCGGCCCGACGGCGTTTTTCCGCGAGTGAATGGCGAGCGGAGCGCGGCTCCAGCATTTCTTCGAAGTCGTCGTCCATCATATCGCCCAAAGCTGGCTCAAAAAAATCCGCTACCGAGTCATCCGGTGTTGGTTCTTCCTTACGTTCGCCCATGACACACCTCCCAATGGCTTGCATGAGGTCATTCGGCGCCAATATCGCGCAGCACCTGGGGCGAGTAAATCAAAAATTTATTTTTTTGACGATAAGTAGATTTTGTCAAAAGTTCACAGCGGGCGGCCCGCCGGCCATCCGTGGCCGGCCGTGCCCTGTAGTGGCGAGGCGAAAGCTATCCCGGCTAATTACTGCTACGGGCCGCGTAATACAGTAGAGCAAGAAGCTTGCCAATACTGGATACACCAGAAACTACGGGGTTGTGGCGCATTGAGTGCGCCAGAGACGGGCTTATGGGTGTCCGCGGACGTCCGCTAACGGCGGGTGGCGGGAATAACGGCCAACTGGTCGGCGATGCGCAGGGCTATGGCTTCGGGGGAGCTGTCGCTTGCGTCTATCGTAATGTCCGCATAACGCTCATACAGCGGTACCCGTTCCCGGAAGATGTCGGCGTAGGTGGTGTTGGGGTTTGAGGCCATGCCTCTGGGCGGCGCCGCCGCTACCCTGGCCTCCAGCGTGGCGCGGTCCACGTTGAGGTACACCACCGGGCCGGCTGCGCTCAGCCGGGCCATGATGGCCTCGCTGTACACCACGGAGCCCCCTGTCGACAGCACGGTATTGTCGATAGGAATAGCCAGTAGTACCTCTTCCTCGACCTGCCGCAGGGCCATATGGCCGCGCAGTTCCAGAATTTCCTGCAGGGTCATGCCCTCGCGAGCCTGGATGTCGAGGTCGCTGTCGTTGAACAGCAGGCCACAGTGTTTGGCTAACAACACGCCTACGGTGCTCTTGCCGGCCCCTGGCATGCCGATCAGGCTGATGGTTTGATGTGGGTAGTCCATACTGGGTCTCATGGAGCGAAGGAGCCATTATCGTTCTTTAACCCGCGCACTCAAGTGCTATTGCCAGCACCGCGACGGCTGGTTAGAGTGCGCACTTTTACCCCGGGAGCGCTCGCCATGACTGAACAAGCCTCACTCGCCACCACCCCACTGGATGGCCTGCACCGTGAACTGGGTGCCAAGATGGTGCCGTTCGCCGGCTATGCCATGCCGGTGCAGTATCCCGCGGGAATCATCAAGGAACACCTGCATACCCGTGAGGCGGCAGGTCTGTTCGATGTGTCCCACATGGGGCAACTCATCCTGCGTGGCGAGGGCAGCACCGCCGTGTTGGAATCGCTGGTGCCAGTGGATATCCAGGCCTTACCCGAGAACGGACAAACCTATGCGCTGTTCACCAACGATCAGGGCGGCGTGCTGGACGACCTGATCATTACCCGTTGGGGGCCGGAGTGTTTCTTCCTGGTGGTGAATGCGGCCTGCAAAGCGCAGGACATCGCCCACCTGCAAAGCGCATTGAACGGCCAGGAACTGAAGGTGCTGGAGGACAAGGCGCTGTTGGCCCTGCAGGGGCCGAAGGCGCGGGAAGTGATGGCGGCGCTATCACCGGAAGCGGCGGCGCTGACCTTCATGAACGGTGCACGTATCGAAGTGGGCGGAATCAAGGTGTACATCACTTGCTCGGGATACACCGGCGAAGATGGTTTTGAATTGTCCGTTGATGCCGAGCATGCCGACGCCCTGGCGCGCCGCCTGCTGGCTTTCGAAGATGTGGCACCGGTTGGGCTGGGTGCCCGTGACAGCCTGCGTCTTGAGGCGGGGCTCTGTCTTTACGGTCACGAACTCTCAACGACCATCGATCCCGTCACCGCTGGCCTCATGTGGTCGATCAGTAAATCCCGGCGCGCCGATGGCGCCCGGCCGGGCGGCTTTCCCGGTGCCGACGTGATTTTCCAGCGTATGTCGGAAGGCGCCGCGCTCCGCCGCGTTGGGCTTGCGGTTGAAGGCAAGCGGCCAGTGCGCGAAGGTCAGGCCGTGCTGGACAGTGACGGGCGCCAGGTGGGTGAGGTTTGTTCCGCCGCCTTCGGTGCGAGCTTCGGCGGCCCCATCGCCATGGCGTTTGTGGAACGCCCGCTCGGAGAGCCGGGCACCGCGTTGTCTGTGGATGTGCGCGGCAAGGCTATTCCGGTGACCGTGACCCGGATGCCCTTCAGCCCGCAGCGCTACTTCCGCGGCTAGGCAGTAGAGGCGCGGACGGGTTCTGCGAATTGTTGCCGCAGTTCCTCGATCTCGGCAATGTGGGCCACAAAGAGCGATACCAAGGCCGGGTCAAAGTGGCTGCCGGCCTGCTCCTGCAGGTAGTCGAGTGCGCGCTCTGCATCCCAGGCTTCCTTGTAGGGGCGCGGACTGGTCAGCGCATCGTACACATCAGCGATGGCCACGATCCGGCCCACCATCGGAATCTCTTCTCCTGACAAACCGGCCGGATAGCCACTGCCATCCCATTTCTCGTGATGTGAGCGCGCCACCACCGCCGCCATCTGCAGTAATTCAGATTCATCCTCGCCGATGATTTCGGCGCCCATCTCGGTGTGGGTTTTCATGACGTCCCATTCTGCTTCATCCAAGGCCGAGGACTTCTGCAGGATGCTGTCTGGGATGCCGATCTTGCCGATGTCGTGCATGGGGGCGGCGTTCAGCAGCACATCGGCGGCGCTCTCCGACATGCCCGCGGCGAGCCCCAGCACGCGGGCATAGTGACTCATGCGAATAACGTGCATGCCGGTGGCATCGTCCTTGTACTCGGCCGCCCGGCCCAGGCGCTGGATAATTTTCAGTCGGGTTTCGTTGATGGTATGGGTCTGGTCACGGACCTTGCGGTCCAGTTCGCGATTCTGGTCATACAGGGCCAGCTGGGTTTTAACGCGCGCTTTTACGATGGGCGGGCTGACTGGTTTGGTGATGTAGTCCACTGCACCGAGTTCAAAACCGAGGATTTCGTCCTCGGTGGTAATGCGGGCGGTGACAAAGATAACAGGAATGTGTGCCGTTACCGGGTCGGCCTTCAAGCGCCGGCACACTTCGAAGCCGTCGATACCGGGCATCATGATGTCGAGCAGGATCAGTTCGGGTGCCGGTTGCTGTGCCGCAATCTTCAACGCCTGCTCGCCGTTACGTGCGGCTTTTACCTGGTAGTCGGCGCGCAGGATTTCTACCAGCAGGGCGATGTTCTCCGCCGTGTCGTCTACCACCAGGATGGTGGGCCTGTTGTCATCCATGTGGTTCGGCTCCCTCGGGCTCACTGCCTTCATCATAGTCGAGCCGCTCCCGCACGGCGCTTACGAGGTCGCGGGCCTGCTCAAAATCAAATTCGCCGATGGCGGATTCCAGCGCGCGGAACTGTTTGGCGTCGGCGCAGGGGGCGATTACGGCACGGTGTTGATCCAGGAACTCGGCTGCGGCGGTGTCGAAGTGGCTCAGCATGGTATCCAGCGTGTCGAGGTGGGCGAGGGCCTGTTCGGTATCGATGGCGCTCGTTGGGGCTTCGTCTACTGACACCAGAGGGTCGGAAGGTTCAAGTGTCCGGCCAAGTTGTACCGCCAGCCTCTCGGTCTGCTTCAGCCACAGTTGGATGGCCGGGTCGGCCCAATTGCCCTGATCCAGTGTTGCCTCGGCGGCAGCGGCGGCGTTCTGCAGATCGCTGGCGCCGATATTGCCGCTGAGCCCCTTTACGGTATGGGCCAGGCGCGTGGCGCCAGCCAGATCGTCTTGCTCTTTCAGGTCTGTGAACTGCTGTTCGAGATCGGCGTACTGTTCCGCGAAGCGCCGCAGAAGTTTCTCCAGCAGGCCGGAATTGCCTTGCACGCGGGACAGCGCCTCAGGGAGATCGAGCCCCGGCACCAGTGGTAGCGTGCTCTCCGCGGTTGCAGATCCAGTGGGTGCGGCGTTGGTCGGTGTGGCCGGCCGTATCCATCGCGCCATAACGGTGAACATGTGCCGCACGTTGATGGGTTTGGGGATGTGATCATTCATGCCAGCAGCAATGGCTTTTTCACGATCACCCGCCATGGCATTGGCGGTCATCGCCAGGATCGGCAGGTCGCTGAAACGCTCTGCCTCTCGCAAGCGCCGGGTGGCGGTGTATCCGTCCATTACCGGCATCTGGCAGTCCATGAGTACACCGTCGAAGGTGTCGTCCTGCAGGATGTCGATGGCCTCGGCCCCGTTTCCTGCCAGCCGTGCGGCAATGCCGTTGTTTTCCAAGAGTTCCAGAATCAGTTCCTGATTCAGTTCATTGTCTTCCACCACCAGCACATTGGCGCCGCGCAACTGCGCCAGCGCGTCACTGAACAATTCCTCGCTGTCGTGTTTGCGCTGGCTGAACAGTCCGCCGATACCGCGCACGCGGGCAATGGTTTCCAACAGGGTGGAAGGGGTTGCGGGTTTGGTGAGGGCAGCCGCGTAGGCGGCCTCCGGTGCCCGGGCGGTGAGTTCGTCATGGCCGTGTGCGGTCAGCATGATGATCGACGGTGGAGACTCGCCACTTGCGGCGGCGATCTGTTCGGCGGCGGCAACGCCGTCCATGCCCGGCATCATCCAGTCCATGATCACCAGTTGGTAGGGATCTTCGCCCAGGGCCGCGCGATGTTTTGCCAGTGCTTCCTCGGCATTGGCGGCGGTATCGGCGGCGATGCCAAAACTGGCCAGCATAGCGCCCAGGATTTCACGCGCGTGACGGTTGTCGTCCACGGCCAGGGCGCGCAGGCCCTCGAAGGCTTCCACGGGTTGCCGGGTTTGCGGTGTCTCGCCCGTGGCCAGTTCGAGCTGGGTGGTGAAGCGAAAGGTGGAGCCTTCCCCAAGCGCACTCTCCACACCAATTTCGCCACCCATCAATTCCACCAGCCGTCGGCAGATAGCCAGCCCCAGGCCGGTGCCGCCGTAAGTGCGAGTGGTGGAGGTGTCGGCCTGGGTGAAGGGCTGGAACAGGTGTTCCTGCTGCTCCGGACTCATGCCAATACCGGTGTCGCTGATAGCGAATTCCAACTCAATCTTCTTGCCCGATTGCTGGCGGGGGCGAATGGCTACCACGATGTCACCGCGCTCGGTGAATTTCAGCGCGTTGTTGCCGAGGTTGAGCAGGATCTGCCCCAGTCGCAGTGGATCGCCCACCAGTTGTAGCGGTGTATCAGGGTCGATGTCGAACAGTAATTCCAGGCCTTTTTCTTCGGCCTTCAGGCCCATCAGGCTGGCCAGGTTGTCCAGCACTTCATCCAGCCGAAAGTCGATGCGCTCCATTTGTAACTTGTCGGCCTCGATTTTGGAGAAATCGAGAATGTCGTTGACGATACCCAGCAGTGATTCGGCGCTGCGGTGAACACGCTCGATGTAGCCCGACTGCCGCGCGGTGAGGTCAGTTTGCAGGGCCAGGTAGGACATGCCGATGATGGCGTTCATCGGCGTACGAATTTCGTGCGACATGTTGGCGAGGAAGTCGCTCTTGGCACGGTTGGCGGATTCTGCCGCTGCTTGCGCGGCACGCAGTTGGCTCAGGGTTTCTTCCCGCTCGGTGAGATCCAGCAACGAGATGCGGATTTCTTCGATATCGCCATTGCTGGTAACGGGTCGAGCCGAGGCGGAGGTGAGCACTGTGGTGCCATCGCGGCGCAGCATCTCCAGTGGGATGTCGGTACAGGGTTCACCCCGTTCCAGACGGTCTGCAATGCTGTTGTCGGGCCCCTGGTCGCGACGCAATTGATGCCAGTGCAGGTGTTCAAACTCGGCCCGGCCGTAACCGGTGAGTTCAGCAAACTCCAGATTGTGCTTCAGGATGCGGCCGGCCGGTGTGATCGACACATACGCCACGGGCGCATTCTCATACAGGTCCCACAGGTGGGCTTCGCGCCCGCGCAGCTCTCCGGTGCGCTGCTCCACCCGGTGCTCCAGTTGCTCGTTGGACGACTGCAACTGGCGCGTAGCGCGGCGGCTAACGGCGAACACGCCCAGCGCCAGCGCCAGGCACAAGGGGACGGTGGTGCCCATCACGCCGAGGATGATGTTGCGGTAGGCGGCGTAACCCGTCAGGGCTTCATCCAGGTCGATCTCGGAGATGACGCCGAGACCGAGCGCGTTGTTCCAGCTCCAGCTGCCCAGTACTGTGATCCCTCGGTAGTCGGGATAGCCATCGAGATCCTGGCCATCGCGGTGCGTCGCGATGGCGGCTGCGGCACGAGTCAGGGTGCCCTGTCCGGGAACTGACACCGATACATTCAGTGGCGGGTGTTGCCCCGCTTCCAGCAGGCCCTGCTCGAGTAATTGCGCGGAGAAACGTGCGGGCGAAATCATCTGGCCGCGATCATTGACCAGATAGGTTTCGCCGCTGCGTCCGACCTTGCCGCTCTGCACAAAGGGTGCGAACTCCACCATCGGGTCCATCCGCAGTGCGAGCACCGCGATGGCCTCGCCCTCCAGGTACACTGGCGACAACAAAAAGAGGTTGGCGTGATAGTCCACGTGACCGTCGATGCTGGCAATGGGTACATCGGATACCAGGCTGGGCACCAGCACGACCTGACCACCAAAGGCACGGTCGACCAACTCGGGGTGGGCTTCCTGAATAATATTCACCTGTGCCAGGCTGGCGTTTCGCATGGCGCCGATGTTGACCCGCTCGGGGGAGACAACGAAAAAGCCGGTAACCCCCTGGGAGCGATAGTTGTCGGAAATTCGACCCCGCAGTTCGGACAGTTCAGCGCTGGCTTCCAGCGCGTCCGATGTGGGGGGAAGTTCGCGGATTCGGCGAATGAGCTCGATAATTTCTGAACGGCCCGCCAGTGATTGCACGCGCGACTCCCAACCCTGCAGCCAGGTGACCAGGCCGGCGTTGGTGGAGGCTTTCATGGCCAGCAGGGAATCACCGGCATCGCGGCGGTGCTGGGACAGCGATTCGCGCAGCGCCACGGTGGTGATGAGGCCAATGATAAATAACACCAGCGCGAGTGCGCTGATGGCGAGCAGGCGCATGCTGGGTGCCGTGAGCATGTTGCCGCTTTGCCGACGACCCCGCCGCAGTTGCACGAAGATACTGATCAGCAGGCAGATCAGCAAAATCACCGCGAATGTGACCAGGGGGTTGGTCATTGGGTTCTCCCAGGTGGATACGCAATGCTAGCGCGTTTTGATGGCGTTTGCCTCTCAAGCCGGCTGTCTGGAACGGAGTGCGCGACACTTGCGGCACAGCGATCGCTGTCGCACCATTACCTGTCTCACAGTCTTAAGCCAAAGGTCTGCTATGAGCCTCCACTACCAGAGTGCCTTCGCCATTGCCGAAGAAATCCGTACCGGGCAGCTCAGTGCTCGCGACGTGCTGGAATATTTTTTGGGCCGGGTGGAACGCTTTAACGATCGGCTCAACGCGCTGGTGGCACTCGACGCTGAGGGCGCCCGGCAGCGCGCTGATGAAGCGGATGCTGCACTGAAGCGCGGTGAGGTCTGGGGGCCGCTCCACGGTTTGCCGATGACCGTCAAGGACGCCTTCTGTACCGACAATCTGCCGACCGTGGGTGGCGATCCCGGCCGCGAAAATCATCGCCCCAAAAACAATGCGCTGGCGGTGCAGCGGCTGGTAGATGCCGGCGCAATTATCTTTGGCAAAACCAATGTGCCATTCATGAGTGCCGACCTGCAGAGTTACAACGCAGTCTATGGCACCACCAACAACCCCTGGCACACCGGTCGCACTTGCGGAGGCTCCTCCGGTGGCGCGGCCGCGGCACTGGCCGCCGGGCTGACGCCGCTGGAGTTGGGCAGCGACATCGGCGGCTCCATCCGCACACCCGCGCATTTCAATGGTGTGTTCGGCCACAAAAGCAGCTTCGGTATCGTGCCATCGCGCGGGCATTTACCACCGGGTGAAGGTTACCTGACACGCGGTGATCTCGGTGTGATCGGGCCGCTGGCAACCTGCCCTGATGATCTGGAAGCCGCGCTGGACTTGCTGGTGGCGCCCGACCCCGAGGATGCGCCGGCGTGGCGCATAGAATTGCCGGCGGCGACGGCTACGGAAGTCAGCGGACTGCGGGTAGCGTTGTGGTTGGATGATGCGTTCTGCCCGGTGGACGAGGAAGTGCAGAAGGCCATTCGCGCGGCTGCCGATTCCCTGGCCCGCGCTGGCGCCACCGTTGACGAATCGGCGCGGCCAGACATCGACCTCAAGCGGCATGCAGAGAATTACGGTTTGTTGTTGAATGCTGCCATCGGCTCCGGAATGCCCCAGGCGGTTTTCGATGCCGCAGTGGCAGCGGTTGCTGCCGCAGAGCCCGACGATACCAGCTATCGCCTGCTACAGCAGCGCGGCATCGCACTGAGCCATCGCCAGTGGCAGCGAGAACATGAACGACGCCTGCAATCGCGAGCCAGCTGGCATGCATTCTTTGAAAATTTCGATGTGTTGCTCTGCCCCTGCGCGCCGGTGGCGGCCTTCCCCCACGATCACGATCCGGATTTCAATGCTCGCCGTATTCTGGTGAATGGTGAACCGCAACCCTATAGTCACCTCACAGGCTGGGCGGGTTTAAGCCTGAACAGTTACCTGCCGGCCAGCAGTGCGCCAGTGGGACTGACCCTGGATGGTCTGCCGGTGGGCGTGCAGATAGTGGGGCCCTATCTGGGAGATCGAACCACGCTGGCGGTAGCGCGCATGTTGCAGGAGCATCACCGCGCCTTTATCCCCCCGCCGGGCTTCGGTGATAGCTAGGGCTTCACACTGCCTGCCAGTTGCCTTCGACCAGCACCCGGCCCTGGCTGCAAATGCGCCCGGTGAAGTGTTCCCCGGCATGGACCTCGCCAACACCTGCCGGTGTGCCGGTCATGACGATGTCGCCATCTTCCAGGGTCATAAAGGACGCCAAGCCCTGAAGAATGTCGGTGGGTTTGTACATCATCAGCGGGATCGAACCGCGCTGGCGGGGCTGCCCGTCTACATCCAGTTCGACTTCCAGGCTGTCGAGATCTGCCGGCAATGCGACAAAGTCGCTGAACAGGGCTGCACCATCGAAGGCCTTGGCGCGCTCCCAGGGGAGTCCGGCACCTTTCAGTCGTGACTGCAGGCCGCGCAGGGTGAGATCCAGGCCGAAGCCAACAGCGGCAAATTGCCCGCCCTCGACCATCAACGCAATTTCCCCTTCGTAGTGCAGCGGCTCGCCGCGCTCGCTGTATAGCGTGTCACCGATGGCGGAATTCGGCTTCAGGAATACCACCATGTCCTCCGGCACTTCGTTACCGAGCTCTTCGATGTGGGCCACGTAATTGCGTCCAATACAGACGATTTTGGAGGGGGTGACGGACTGGCCACGGCAGTTGACCGAATGCATGGAGAGACCTCGCAGGTTCAGGAAGGCGGCATTATAGACCCTTCGGCAGCGATACGCTGGCGAGCCTCCTGCAGTTGTGCACAAAGCGTTTCGGCACCCTGCAGGATGCGGGAGGTGGCCCGTTGCAGGTGGTCCGGGTGAATGAAAAAGAGGTTGTCATAGCGCACAGCGGCAAGCGCTGGATAGCGGCGCCAGTCGTCCACCCAGTCGGGGCGGGCATCGCCCATGCCGCTGGCTAAAATGACATCGGGGTCTCGCGACAGGACCGACTCCACGTTAATGCGCGGTGCAATCTGCGCCAGATCGGCGAAGGCGTTGCGCCCGCCGCAGAGATTCATCACCTCGCTGATCATGTGATCACCGTTCACCGTCAGTAGGGGGTCATTCCAGATTTGGTAAAACACCGACAGGCGCGTGGCGTGGGCGTAGCGTTTGCCCAGCGTGGCCAGTGCCGTTTCCAATGCCTTTGCGGCAGGCTCGCTGTGGTCGCTGGTGCCGGCCAGAATGCCCAGTCGCCGAATGGCCTCGGCAATGTCCTGCGGTTTGCGCAGTTCACTGACGAACACCGGAATGCCAAGCTGCTCCAGTCGCGCCAGCTTGCCGCCGGCGTTACCCGAGCCCCAGACCACAACCAGGTCGGGACGTAGCGCGGCGATGCTCTCCAGGCTCCAGCTGTTGTGATTCCCCACGCGGGGAATGTTGGTCGCTGCGGGGGGGTAATCGCTGTGTTCAACGGCACCGACGATTTTGTCACCGGCGCCAGCGCTGAACAGGTTTTCCACCACGTGGGGGGCCAGGGCAACGATCCGCGTGGCGGGCGCGGGAACAATGACTTCCCGGCCAATAAAGTCTGTGACGCGCACTTCCGCCTGCGCGCTGTGCACACCCAGAAGCAATAAAACGACCAGGCAGCGGATCATGCCGGCAGTACCAGTGGATTACCCCGCGTAGGGTGAAGGCTGACAGTTACCCGGGCGTTGAAGACTTCGGCAAACAGGGCTTCGGTATACACCGCTTCGGGTTTGCCAATCGTCACCACACAGCCCTGGTTGAGCACCAGAATGCGATCGGCCACAGCACTTAACAGGTTGAGGTCGTGCATCACCAGCGCCAGGCCCAAGCCACGAGCGGCGAGATCGCGCAGGTTGTCTGCAACCCACTGCTGATGTTGTAAATCC
The DNA here is from genome assembly GCA_030427085.1 of Gammaproteobacteria bacterium. GTDB lineage: Bacteria > Pseudomonadota > Gammaproteobacteria > Pseudomonadales > Halieaceae > JAUHXH01. The sequence continues at coordinate 370,153 of JAUHXH010000002.1, forward strand.
AGCGCCGCAGTGGGTTCATCCAGCAATACCACAGAACCGGGCTCCTCCGGTGCGGGCCAGGCCTGCGCCAGCACCCGGGCGAGTTGTACCCGTTGCTGTTCGCCGCCCGACAGCGCGGTATAGGGGCGCTGCCGCAGGGCCAGGGCATCGGTGGCGGCCAGCGCCTGCTCAACAATCTGCAGGTCGGCCTGTTGGCCGGTGGCGTGGGGCATGCGGCCCAGCAGCACGACCTGTTCGACACTGAAGGGAAAGCGCAGCGTGGATTGCTGCGGTAGCACAGCCAGACGCAGCGCGCGTTCCCGGTCGGGCCACTGGTCCAGTGGGGTATCGTCCAGCGTTAGTTCGCCGTCCTGCGGAACAATTTCACCGCTCATTACTTTGAGCAGGCTGGATTTGCCGGCGCCGTTGGGGCCGATGATGCCTACGATCTCCCCGCGCTGCAGGTTCAGGTCGATGTCCTGCAGTAGCGGTTCACCCCAGGGCGAGGCGCTGATGCCCGACAGATTCATGGCTGGCGCACTCACAATCCGTACTCCCTGCGATGGCGCAGCAGTGACAGGAAAAAAGGCGCGCCCAGGGCGGCGGTGACAATGCCGACTGGTAACTCTGCCGGCGCCAGCACCAGGCGACCCACGGTATCGGCAATCAGCAACAGCAGGGCCCCGGCCAATGCTGAGGCGGGGAGTAAATAGCGATGAGCCGGCCCGATGAGCATGCGCACGATGTGGGGAATGACCAGCCCGACAAAGGCAATGGTGCCCGACAGCGCGACCGAAACGCCAACCCCCAGCGCTACCCAGAACACCAGTTGCCGTTTGCAACCTTGCACGTCTACGCCCAGATGCCGCGCCTCGGATTCACCGAGCAATAACGCATCCAGTGCTCCTGCTTTGCGTGGCAATGCCAGGCAAAGGCCGACGGCGGTGAGTGCCGCCAGCCAGACGCGTTGGTAGTCAGCGCCATCCAGTCCGCCCATGCGCCACAGGCTGATACGTCGCAGGTTTTCATTGCTGGTACCCAGCTCCAGCAGGCTGCCAGCGCTGCCCGCTATAGCGGCGATGGCGATACCGGCTAGTAGCATGGTGGTGACGGAAGTGGCGCCTTCGCGCGTGGCCAGACCATAGACCAACATCACCGCCGTCAGGCCACCGAGGAAGGCGCCCAGCGAGGTCAATGTGAGCCCCATGAAGCCGGTCAGCGCTACACCGCCGCTAACGATAGCCAGGCTGGCGCCCAGTGAGGCACCGGCACTGACGCCAACCAGGGAGGGGTCGGCCAATGGATTGCGGAACAGGCCCTGCATGGCCGCACCGCTGATGCCGAGCATCGCGCCAACCAAGAGTGCCAGCAGCGCCCGAGGCAGGCGGATTTGGGTAACGATCATCGAGGCTTGTGTATCGGTGTTGGTGCGCAACAAGCTGCCCAGAACTTCCGGCAAGGCGATGGGGACAGTGCCACTGGCCACCGCGACCAGCAGCACCAATGGAATAGCCAACAGCAGAGCCAGTAACAGGGCAGGGCCGCCGGGATAAGCCTTTGCACCGGTAGTGCTCACAGCAGCGCATCCAGGTCTAGATTGGCTTCCATGCTGTCAGCCAAGCGCTCTATGTCGGCTTCGCGACGGGCGGCGCGGTCCACGCCTTTGGCCTTGTGCAGGCCCGCCCAGCGCAACAGGGCTGCGCATGCTTCCGGCGCATCGAACAGGCCGTGCACATAGGTGCCGGCGATTTGATCGTCATCCGAGATCAGGCCGTCGGGCCCGCCCTGTTCCAGATGGGCCAGGGCGCGAAGGTCGGTGGGCACCTGCGTCTCTCCGCAGTGAATCTCGTAACCCTGCAATTGTGCTGTGCCGAAGAGGGTGCCCCTGACTTGACGCAGGTGCTTCCCCGGCAGCAAACGTGTGCGGGTAGGGAGCCACCCCAATCCGACGCTGCTACCGGGTTCATCTTCGATGCCTTCAGGGTCGTCGATATGCTCCCCAAGCATCTGATAGCCGCCACAGATGCCCAGTACTTTGCCGCCGTAGCGTAAATGGCGCGCAATGCCTTGATCCCAACCCTGCTGGCGTAGAAAGGCGAGATCGCCGCGCACGTTTTTGCTGCCCGGCAGTATGATCAGGTCGGCACCGGGGAGCGGGTCGCCCGGTCCGACGAAGGTGAGTTGTACCTGGGGGTGATCCTGTAAGGGTTCGAAGTCCGTGTGGTTGGAAATACGGGGCAGCGCGGGTACCACGATGCGCAGGGCATCGCGCGCTGATTCTTCCGAGGCAGGTGCCGGGCGCAGGGCATCTTCGGCGTCTAGACGCAGGTCCTGCAGATAAGGCAATACACCGAACACGGGCTTGCCGGTGCGCTGTTCCAACCAGTCGAGGCCCGGTTGCAGCAACGACAGGTCGCCGCGAAAGCGATTGATGATAAAGCCGAGCACTCGGTCCTGCTCGCTGGAAGACAGCAGGTCCAGCGTTCCCACCAGGTGGGCGAACACGCCACCGCGGTCGATATCGGCCACCAACACCACTGGACAATCGGCGGGCTCGGCAAAGCCCATGTTGGCAATGTCGCGGTCACGCAGGTTGATTTCCGCGGGGCTGCCGGCACCTTCCACGATGACACACTGATAGTGTGCTTGCAGCCGCTGGAAGCTGCTCATAACGGCATCCAGCGCGTGGGTCTTGTAGTGGTGATAGGTGGTGGCGTCGAGATGGTCTACCGCATGGCCGTGCACGATCACCTGGGCGTGGCAATCGGAAGAGGGTTTCAGCAGGACCGGGTTCATGTCGGTATGTGGCGCAATGCCTGCCGCCTCTGCCTGCAGCGCCTGGGCACGGCCGATCTCGCCACCGTCTTCGGTAACGGCGCTGTTCAGTGCCATGTTCTGCGGTTTGAACGGCGCGACAGAAATACCGCGCCGGGCCAGCACGCGGCACAGTCCCGTGACCATCAGGCTCTTGCCCGCATCGGAAGTGGTGCCCTGTACCATCAGGGCGGGCCGAGGGTCAGTAATCGACACCCGCCCGGGCCTTGATACCAGCGCGGAAGGCATGTTTTACGTCTTTCACTTCCGACACCGTGTCCATGGCTTCCTGCAGGGCGCTGCCACCGCCGCGGCCAGTAACCACAACGGATTGGGATTCCGGTCGGTTAACCAGCGCCGAGATCACCTCGTCGGCGTCCAGATAGTCGTAGGCCAGCATGTAAGTGAGCTCGTCCAGCACCACCAGATCGTAACTCGGGTCGCTCAACATCGGACGGGCAATAGCCCAGGTGCGTTCGGCAGCGGCGATGTCGCCACTGCGATCCTGGGTGTTCCAGGTAAAGCCGGTACCCATCTGGTGAAAGTCTACCTGCGGGCACTGATCCCGCAGGTAGATTTCTTCACCGGAGAGTTGTTGCCCCTTGATGAACTGCACCACGCCCACCTTGTGGCCGTAGCCCAGGGCACGCATCACCATGCCGAAAGCGGAACTGGATTTGCCCTTGCCGTTGCCGGTGAGCAGCACGGCAACGCCGCGCTCCTCGTCCGCGCGCTCAATGTTGGCATCCACTTTGGCCTTCTGTTTTTGCATGGCCTTGCGGTGCCTTTCCTCCTTGCGCTCGCTGTCGCTCATGGTCTTCCTTCTGTTTTAGAACTCGTAGCGCACGCCGGCGTAGGCAGCGGCACCCGACGTATTATAGGTGGGCACTTCCTGGTAGTCCTCGTCCAGCGCGTTCTCCACGCGGCCATAGATGGTCAGGCCACCCAGTATGCGCCAGCTCGCATTCAGATCCAGCACCTGGTAGTCGTCCAGAGAGGTGCCATCTGTGTCTTCCGCGTCGTAGGAGCCGCGCAACGATGCACTCAGAACCAGACGCTCATCCATCGGCAGCCATTTCACGCCCACGTTGGCCAGATGCTTGGGGCGGCGGGCGCGGGGTGCGCCGTCAGCTTGCTCGCTATCGTTGTAGGTGTAGTTGGCGTTGAACAGCAGGCTGTCCATGATCGGGATCTCCGCCAACATCTCTACTCCGCTGGAGCTGGATTCGCCACTGGCCTGTAAATAGCCGGAGTAGGTGATCAGGTCGAAGTAGATGCCGTCGTCGACGCGCTGGTCAAACCAGGTGGCCTCCAGCGTGCTGCCATTCTCGCCGTACCAGGTCAGGCCCAGGTCGTAGCCCTGGCTGGTTTCCTCTTTCAGTTCAGTGTCCGCCGCAGGGGGATACACACCGGGGCGCTGGTTGTAGGCGATTTCATACAGGCTGGGGGCCCGGAAACCAGTGCCGGCGCTGCCGTGCACTTTGAACTGGCCAATGCTGGCGGGAATCAGCCAGGCGCCGCTGATACGCCAGGAATTGTGCTGGCCGAAGTCGTCGTTGTCATCGTGGCGCAGTCCGGCGGTAACGAATAAGGTATCGGCAAAGCCGCCCTGGTATTCCAGGTAGTAACCGATCTGGTCGCGTTCGTGAAGAAAACTGCCGTTGTCGATGGACTCGGTTTTTATTTCAGCGCCGTACACCAGTTGCAAAGCGTCGCTAAAGCGCGCGCTGCCCTGATAGGCGCTGCGCTCGAGCCCGCCCTCAGAGCCAAACGTGGGTTCACCTTCGGTGTAATCCTGCTTGTCGGTCTGGCTGTCAGCGTAGGACAGCTCATGCGTGAAGCGCTCGCCGGTGTAACGCGCCGCAGCACGCCAGGCCGTTTGTTCGTACTCGTTGCTACAGTCGTTGGAGGGCGAGAAGCTGTTGGTGTAGCAGTTGTCGTACTGGTTGGCGCCGTCGATGTCGTGGACAACACCTTCCACACGGAATTTTTCACCGATGTTCCAGCCAGCCTTGGCGTGAACGGTGGTGTTTTCGTAGCCGTCATTGTCCGCCGGGTCTGTGTCCGTGTCGCGGGCATTGAAACCGTCGGTGTCGAAGTCGGAAACGCTGAGGCTGACGTCACCAGAGTCACCGCGCAGGCCCAGGCTGGCGCTCAGGTCAGATGTGCCGTAGCGGCCCGCCTCGGCGCTGGCCTCACCACCAAAGCCTTCCTCGGGGGTGAAGCTGCTGATTTTGATCACGCCGCCGGCATCGGCGCCATACATCATGCCCTGCGGGCCGCGCAGGATTTCCACCCGCTGCACGCCCTTGCTCATCAGGTGTTCCATGCGCGGGCTGCTCTGGGTGCTGGTGGTGTCGGAAATGTCGATCCCGTCCAGCAGTACGAGCGTACGGTAACCTTCCTCGCCTCGAATTCTCAATGTGGCAGGCTTGCCGGCGCCGCCATTGGCACTGGCGCCAATGCCCGGCGCTTCACGCAACACGTCATACAGGGAATTAAAGCCGGCCTGGCGAATGTCGGCAGCGTCCAGCACACTCACTGAAGTGCCCAGATGGCGCAGGGGCATGGCAACGCGCGACGACACCACCACCGTTTCCTCCAATGGTAGTTCCTGTGCCTGGGCAGGTGCGATGGCGCAGGCGACAGCCAGTGCGCTCAGGGGGTAAAACTTGGTCATGATCAATCCTCAAAAGCCGAAATCAATGGCGATTGAGGGAGGGTAGAAGGGAACTCGGCACGGGCCGGGCAACCGACTATGAAGCCCTCCGCTCCATCGTTTGCAATTACCAGGCAGGTATCGGGCTCGCAGAAGTCTGCATACCGTTGCGGGGGCAGCGGTGGCTTCGCCAAAGGCTTACCACACTTCCCATTTAACCTGCCCAGCTGTAACAGCGGCAGGCACCTGGTAGGGGCGGCCACTCTAGGCCCAACCCGGGTGGCTGTCAATGCGCTCGATGACACGCAAATTGTCTGAAATTGCCGCAAACTGCGGTGAGTGCACCATCATAAGCGTTCAGGTGCCTGTAGATGCAGGACGGTAGCGGTATACTGCAAGCGTCAATCAGGCTCAGGAGTGGAATGTGAAAGGGTTCTTCGGAAAGCTCGGCAGTTTTCTTACGGGCGTGCGCGTGTGGACGGTCAACATCCTCACGATACTCGTGTTGGTCTACATCGTGGGCGTGGTGGTCACCGCGGTGCGCAGTATGCCGCAGAAGGTAGATCCGCAGGGCAAGGTGCTGATTCTCAGCCCCACTGGCCTGATCCTGGATCAGGAAGTGTTCCCCAGTTCGGTGAATTTCCCCTTCGCCGCGCCCGAGGAAAACCAGATCCAGTCACGCGATCTGCAGCGCCTGATCCGGACCGCGGCAGAGGATGATCGCCTGTCGGGCGTGTTGGTTGATTTTTCCCAGGCCAGTTTCAGCGGCGCCAGCACCGCCTTGCGCATTGCTGCGGAATTGGACGCGCTGAAAGCCTCCGGCAAACCGGTGGTTGCGTTCAGTGAATCCCTGGGTACGGCGTCTTACCTGATGGCTGCCCGCGCGGAAAAAATCTTTGTCCATCCTTCCGGAGCGCTGGCTATCTCCGGTCTCGGTGGTTACCGCAATTACACGCGTGAATTGACCGACAAGCTCAAAATCACCCTGCACAATTATTCCCAGGGCGATTACAAGTCCGCCGTGGAAGGTATGACCCGTAACGACATGTCCGCGGCCGACAAAGAGCAGCGCGAGGCGCTGTACGGCCCCATCTGGGACACACTGAAAAATGAGATGGCCAGCGCACGTGGTGTGGAGCCGTCCGTGTTTCAACAGATGGCGGATACCTCTCCCGTGGTCATGCTGCGCGAGGCGGCCTACGACAATCTGGCATTGGCGGAGGAACTGGGCCTGATCGACGGCACCTACAGCTTCTCCCAGTTCCGGGAGTACATGATCGAACGCTTCGGCAAGGATGACAGCGAGGACCGTGAAACCTACCCCCATATCACTGCAGACGCCTACTTCGCCCAGATGGGGCCGGAAGAGCAAAGCGCCAGCGACGCTGTGTCGGTAGTGTTTGTAGAAGGCGCCATCCAGACGGGCGACGTTGGCCCCGGTGTGGCGGGCTCTGACGACGTGGCTGCCCTGCTGCGCAAAGCTCATGAAAACGACGCAACCAAAGCAGTGGTGCTGCGCGTTAACAGCCCCGGCGGTTCGATACTTGCCAGTGACACCATTCGGGAAGAGCTGGCGGCAGCGAAACGCAAAGGCATGCCGGTGGTTGTTTCCATGGGTGACGTGGCTGCCTCCGGTGGTGTATGGGTGAGCACGCCCGCCGATAAAATCTATGCCGAGCCCACCACCATCACCGGTTCCATTGGCGTCGCCGTGGTCATTCCCACGGTGGAGAATGCCCTGGACTATCTCGGTATTCACAGCGACGGCGTCACCACCAGTAAATATGCGGGCTGGGATCTTGCTCGCCCGGTCGATGAACAATTGGATGCTTTCTTCGCCAAATGGGCGGGCAGTGCCTACGAGCGCTTCATCTCGGTAGTGGCTGACAGCCGCGATAAGGACGTGGAATTCATTCGCTCTATCGCCGGCGGTCGGGTGTGGCTGGCGCCTGATGCGCTGGAACATGGACTTATCGATGAGCTGGGTACGCTCGACGACGCCCTCGCCTATGCCGCCGAACAGGCGTCACTGGACGACTACAAGGTCGATTACGTAGTGAAGAAGCCTTCCGCAGCCGTGCTTTTGCTGCGCGAATTGCAGAAAAACCTCGGCGTAAATTTCCAGGTGAGCACGCCGAGCTTCATGCACCGTATGGAAGCCCTGATGGGTGAGTTGGACGCACTGAGCCAGCCGCGTGCCACGGCAATGTGTACCGTGTGTATGGTGGAACTGCTGTAGCTGAGATTTTTGCTGAGCGGGGGTCCCCCCGCTCATGCATTTAGCCTATCGTCGAGCAATAAAGAAAGGGTCGAGGACGGCGCAACGTTCGTCTTTGCCCTTGATGTTGTACTTGAAGATGGCCTGTTGCTCTCCGTTGTTCCTGATGTCCCGCCAGTCTTTCAGGGTACATACTCGACGAGTGGCATAACCGTTATCCTCCTCATGCCCCTTCATGCCTTTGCAGGGAGACATGCCGTCGAAGGTCACCGTAAAAGCCTTACGGTTTTCATTTTTCCAACGAATCTTACGGACATTCTCCTTCCTGGGTTTGCCCCCGTGTGTCGAATCGCCAGCCCAGCGGCATATCATGGGGCTGGGTGGGCTTTCAAAGGCGTCGTCCCTGCAGACTCTGTCTACGACTGACACCGACGTGGGGCAACTGAAGGTTTCTCCATCGACAGTGAAGTCCGTGAAAACCACTTCAGCGGTACGTCCATTCTCTACCAGTGCCCTCTCGACAGTGGCGTAATTAAGATGGACTTTGCCGTCGACTCGTGGAACGTCCTGGAGAACGATTGGCGCATCGTCGCCAGTATCCATGGCAACGGGATCCTTTTCCTCTGCCGCGGTACAACTGCCACTGGCCGTTGCCAGTAAACTGGCGATTGCCAGGCGGCGAATCATATGGGGCTTCGCCAAGGGCCCAATGGTTTTTGTCCATTGCTGCAGAGCGCGCTGTTGTTTCATAGCTGACTTCCCCTATGTCTGATCAGTCAGGACAATTCTGCAAGCCCGGTCCGGTGCCAAACTGCGAGCGCTGGCAAGGCGGGCACATAACAGGAAAAAGCATAGACCACAAAGTTAGTTTTTGCTCTCAGCTCGCAATCCACTCGGGATACGGTAATTTCCGGCTCCACAGAAATTCCGCGTTGTACAACTTGCTGCGGTAACGGTCACCGCCATCGCACAAGACTGTGACAATGGTGTGTCCGGGTCCCAATTCCTGTGCCAGCGCCACCGCTCCGGCCACATTGACACCGCTGGACCCGCCAACCGAAATGCCCTCGTCTTTCAGCAGTTGGTAAACGTGGGGCAGGGCGCTGTCGTCGTCCACCTGGAAGGCGAAATCCACGCTAACGCTGTCGAGGTTGCCCGGCAGGAATGACACGCCGATACCCTCGGTGATAGAGCTGCCGGACGCGGCAAGTTCACCGTCGGTGTAATAGCGATAGAGTGCGGAGCCCATCGGGTCCGCCAGCGCGATCTTCACTTCCGGCTTGCGTTCGCGCAGTGCCTGGGCCACACCGGCCAGCGTACCGCCGGTGCCAACGGCACAAACAAAGCCGTCCACTGCCCCCTGGGTTTGATCCCAGATCTCGCGCCCGGTGGTGTCGTAGTGGACCTTGCGATTGGCGAGATTGTCGAACTGCCGGGCCCAGATGGCGCCTTTGACTTCTTCGCGGGCGCGCCCTTCGGCGATCTGCTGCGCCATGCGAATGTAGTGATGGGGGCTGGAGGCCGCTGCCGAGGGCATCAACAACAGCTCGGCGCCCAGCATTTCCAGGTAATCAATTTTCTCCTGCGCGGCGTTCTGGGGCATCACGATAACGGTTTGATACCCCAGTGCATTCGCCATCAGGGTCAGCCCGATGCCGGTGTTGCCGGCGGTACCTTCTACGATCACTCCGCCCGGTCGCAGCTCCTCGGCAGCTTCAGCGGCGCGAATGATGCCAAGCGCGGTACGGTCCTTGACCGAGCCCCCGGGATTGAGAAATTCGGCCTTGCCGTAGATGTCACAGCCCGTGAGTTCTGAGACCCGGCGCAGATAGAGCAGGGGAGTATTGCCCACCAGTTGGGGCAGGAGGGTTTTGTCGGGCACTGGCCGTCTCCTCAACGAGGTCCTATGCCCAGCTTAGTCGAAGAATCGACGCGCGAACACGCGCACGGTTCAGTCCAGCAGCTCGGCGCTGGCCTCCGCCACATCCTCGTCAACGTTGAGCACTTTGTGGAAAAAGTCGAGTCCGCTCATGCCCTCCAGATCGTCCACGGCGACAACGTAGTTGGAAAGGTCTTTGACCTTCCCGGGGCGGTGGGGCACGAGCAGAGCCCCCATGTCACCTGTATCGGGCAGGTAGTAGACCTTGTAGTAGTGGGAGGGCACTGCCACTTCCCTTCGGCCAATATTGCGATTGACCCCTTCAAACAGCGGCCCGCTGATCACAAAGACTTCACCGTGTTTGCTCACCAACTGCCGCTCGTAATCCGCCACGGCCTGCCACGGACCCCGGCCAAAAGCCGGAAGCTGTGGCGCGGTATTCGCCCACTGATAAGTCTGTCGGTAGTGTCCGGCATCGAGGCTTCCATTGTTATAGGCGACCCGGCCTGGTACGTAAGCTGTGCCGCGGTAGTCTCGCATCTCGGGCCGGTAGCGTTCATTGAGATCGTCGTCGCGCTTGATCTCGTACTCTCGATCCGGTCGTGCGGCGATCGTCTCCGGCGTGAGATAGGCGGCAACCCACACCGGATTACGATAGTGGTGGCTGATGCCCGCGGCGTAGGATTCGCGGCACACCACCTGGTCCACCTCGCTGGGCAGGCCGTATTTCAGGTGTTTCTGGCAGCTGTCGGAGCAGGCGCCGAGCAGTGTGGCAGCAAGCAGGGGAAAGGCAATGCGCATTGTTCGGGCGGTCATACGCTTTTGTTCCGCATGGTCAGGAAGGGCTTCTCCAGGAACACATGGGCCGCAGCGGAGAACAGGGTGGTGAACAGCACTGCCCAGGCGTAGATAACAAATACCTGGTAGGGCTCTATCCCAACGATCACTTCGCGGTCCACACTCCAGAACGTGAGCACTGCGCCCACCACGATGAACGGGAAGTGGAACAGGTAGATGGGGAAAATCAGCTGCGCGAAGGGGTGCCAGATGGGCAGGGCGAAGAAGCGCTCCACCAGTTTGCTCAGGCCCGCCGGGCACAACACCAGCAGCAGGATAACGCCAATGCCCAGGCTGTAAACATAGCGATTCAGCACCAGGTACCAGAAGCTGTAGTCCACGTTGAAGTTCTGGTAGAAGAATGAGAGTCGGTCGTGCACGGGAATGAACAGTGGCACCAGAATCATCACAATACCCGCCAGCAGCACCAGGGCATTGACGGCCACATGCCGGGTGAAAAACGCGGTGATGGCCTTGCCGTGATAGGTGTGGAGATACGCTACCAGTACACCGATGAGGAAAGAGCCGATGCGGTCTTCGATGTCGTAATAGAGCTTGTCCGACAGCAAGTGGCCAAAGTCGTTGTCGTAAATGATGTTGTAGAAGGGCGTTTCGTAGGCCACTTCATCCCCCACCACCACAACGTAGCGGATCAGGGCGCTGGCGAAGAGCAGGGCGCAGATGGCGACGATGGGCCAGCGGATGTTGAATAGCAGCAGCACCAGCCCCGGCAACAGGAAGTAAAAGTGCATCTGCACTGCCAGTGACCAGCCTACCGGGATGATCTGTCGGTGACCCTCTACATAGTTGCTAACGAAAAACAGGTTGCTTAGCAGATAGTTGATGTTGTCGTCATCAGTGGGCAGATAGAACACCAGCGCGAACAGGAACAGGGGCAGGATGCGCATCAGGCGGTTCTGGTAGAAGCGGCCGATTTCGATTGTGCCTTTCTTGTCGTACTCCCGGAACAGGGAGTAACTGACCAACAAACCGCACATCACAAAAAGGGGGTCAGACCCCTGTATTTGCCAGGTCCAGTTGAGGTAAGCCGGGTAGCTCTGGATGAAGGTGTCCACCTTGTCTTCCAGCAGGCGAGTGACGCCGTAGACTACATGGAACAGCACCATGCCGAGGATGGTGATAGCGCGGGCGCCGTCGAGTACGGCGTAGCGGTCAGTGTCGCGGAAAAATACGGCTTTGAAGTCTTTCTTGACGTCGAGGGCCGCCCTGTAGCGGGTCCAGAGGCTATCGGTCATGCAGGGTGAATCTTTTGCTGGTTTTGTAATGTGGGCAACACCTTAGCAGGTTGCCCCGGGGCTGTCCCGCGTCAAACGCTCAATGCCAGGCTGACCTCGCCTTCGTTGTGCGGGCACAGCACCACCCGGTTGCGGCCCGTCTCCTTGGCGCGGTACAGCGCCTCATCGGTGCGGCGGTACAGATCGGAAAAGTCCAGCGATGCCGACGGGCCAATGGCAATACCGATACTGACCGTTGGTCGCAGGTGATGGTCGACTTCGGGCGAGGGCATGTTGGCAATGCCGGTGCGGATCCGCTCGGCCAGGGCCAGCACATTGCCGGGTTCAATGTTGGGCAGCACCAGGGCGAATTCCTCGCCTCCCAGGCGCGAGATGATCTCTTCGTTGCGGCACAATTGCTGAATAGTCTGGGCAACTCGCTGTAGCACCCGGTCGCCCACGTCATGGCCATGGTGGTCGTTGACCTGCTTGAAATGATCCAGGTCGATCATCAGCACTGCTGCCCGCTGATCGGTGCCCTGGGCCGCGGCACGCAGCTCGGCCACGCAGCGCTGCAGGTAGCGGCGGTTGCCAACACCGGTCAGGGCATCGGTCTCGGAAGCAATCTCCAGTTGCCGATTGGCGGCACTGACCCGCTTCAGGCGCATATGGCGGAGGCGGGCCAAGAGCAGTAACAGCACGCAGGTGCAGGCGGCGATGACGAGCCCCAGGATGTAAATGATCTGCTCCCGCTGGTAACGAACGGTTTCAAACTCCATCTGGCGCAGGCGCAACAGCTCGCGCTCCATGGCCAGTTCGGCCTGCAGGCGCGATACTGCGCTGTGCTGGGTGAAACGCCGGGTCTGCTCGCGCCGCTCCAGGTGTTCCGCCTGAATTTGGGCTGCAGACTGATAATTGCCGCGGCCCAGTTCCAATGCCCCCAGGCGTCGATAGAGGCTCATCTCCACCGCCAGCCAGGTTTTGTTGCGTATCTGCTCCAGGCCAGTGCGATAGAGCTGGTAGGCGGCGTCCAGTTCTCCGGCCTCCTCGCGCAGGCGACCCAGTCCGGCGTAGGCCTGGCCGAGGGACTGCAGCATGGTCAGGTCGTGCTCAGTATTGATTACCCTCAGGTACAGTGCTTCGGCCTGCCGGAGGTCACCCTCCGCAGCCGCCAGGTCAGCGCGTATCACCAGCGCCTGATGCAAAGTTAGCGCGTGCGTATCGGGTTCGGTGTACAGCGGTTCCAGCAGTGCGCGGGCCTGCTCATACTGACCCAGCCCTACAAAGGCCACGGCCTGCCCGAGTTGGGCGTTCTGGTGCAGTTCAGCGTTCCCGGCGGCCTGAAACAGCGCGGCAGCACGGTCCAGGTAAGGTAGCGCCTCCTGAAAACGCTCCTGGCGATTGAGCACATTGCCGATGTTGTTTTGCACCAGGCCGTGGTCCCGCAGGGGGCTGTTATCGTCCAGTTGCCGCTTTGCTTCGAGGTAGTAACTGATGGCGCGCTCGTAATCCTCGTTCAACTCATAGAACACACCCAGTACGCGATTGGCCACGGAAAGTAACTGCGGATCATTCACTTCCCGGGCCAGCGACTGCGCCTGCTCCAGGTGAATCAGGGCGGAGATGGCATCGCCGCTGAACAGCTCGGCCTTGCCCTGCATCCGCAGGGCGACACTGAGGCGTGGTAGGTCTTGCAGCCGGTCCGCCAGGCGGGCAGCCTCCACCGCCGTTTGTGCGGCTTGTTGAGGATCCCTGAACATCCGGGTCTGTGTTTCCTGCAGCAGCGCAGTCAGCTCTGCATCTCCCGTTGGCCCCGCACCGGAAATGTCTGCTTCCAGCAGGGTCGGGTCGGCGGACGCGGTATTTGCCAGCATCAAACAGCCGAGTAGCCACACGCGCGCCCCCGCAGACAATAGGCGGCGAGCGGCAACGGCCAGAGGGTTGCGCGATGGATGGCTCAAATTCAGGGTCTTGCTTCTTTATTTGCCGAAATGATAGCGGTAAATAGCTGAATCGGTGTAGCTGGAACTGTGCTTTTGTGAGTCGGCTCACGCCAGAATAGGGGTTTGCAGCGGCGCTTGTACTAAGCTGAGGAGACGATGGTGAGGATCACGCCATGCTCCTGAATCGCCGCCAGTGTCTTCAAGCCGGGTGGGTCGCTGCCCTGACCCTGGCGCTGCCGTGGCCCCTGCGGGCGGCGGTGGTCAGTAACACGCCTCCTCGGAGCGAGTTCGACGGGGATAGCACGGCCGAAGAGGTGACGGCCGGACTGAATCTGTCCGGTTTGACCATCGCCATTACGGGCGCCAATTCAGGCCTGGGGTTGGAGACTTTGCGGGTGCTGGCCATGCGAGGCGCCCACGTACTCGCTATTGCCCGGACCCGGGAGAAAGCCGAGCGGGCCTGCGCCCAGGTAGGGGGGCATACCACGCCTCTGCATCTGGACCTGGGGGACTGGGAGTCTGTGGCGGCCTGTGCCGAGCACATCCGGGGCATGGATATTACGCTCGACGGGCTGATCTGCAATGCCGGGATCATGGGCCTGCCCGAACTGCAGCGGATCAACGGCATTGAAAGGCAGTTCGCGATTAACCATCTGGGGCATTTCATCCTGATCAGGCACCTCCAGCCGCTGCTGATGGCCGCGCCGCAAGGGCGCTGCACGCTACTCAGTTCACAGGCGCATCGGCGGGCGGAAAACGGTATTGAATTCGACAACCTGGATGGCAGCAAACATTACGACCCCTGGGTTGCCTACGCGACCTCCAAGCTGGCCAACGCACTGTGCGCTCGGGCCCTGGCAGCGCGCATGTCGGACTCGCGGGCCACGGCCAACAGCGTGCACCCCGGTGTGATCATGACCAATCTCGGCAAGCATCTGCCGCGCTGGCAACAGGTGGCGGGGGAGTATCTCGGCTGGATGTTCATGAAAACTGTGGAGGAGGGCGCGGCCACCACCTGTTATGTGGCCACCTCGCCCGAGCTTGTTGGCGTGCGTGGCTACTATTTTGCCGACTGCAACGTGGCTGAGGACGAGGGATATCTCTACGACGATGCCATGGCCGAGCAGTTGTGGCAGGTGTCGACGGAGCTAACGCGCGATTACCTGCCGACGAAAAATGCCTGAATTCTTCGCGTAATGCCAACGCGATCGCTGTTGATAATCATTATTAAATCGATTAGATTTGCCCGCTCGTAGTAGCCGCGAGCTTCTGCAGATGGGCTGAGCCTTTCGCGGCGCGATATCAACCAGCGAACAGGATTTCCACCATGGTCTCTAAATTGGGTCGCCTTGCGGCAGTAACACTCGCGGTAGCAGCTGTCTCCGGCTGTAAGTACAGCTTCAAAAGCGCCTACGACAAGGGCGAGAGCGGCGTCACCTACAGTGGCCAGGTGATGCGCCACCTGCTGATTGAAGATCTGGTCGATGAACTCCTCGCCCTGCCTCCCCGCCCTGTGGCTGCCAGCACCGACGTTGTTGGCCAGCTCGACTTCTACTTCGACTTTGATAGCGGCACTTCTGATGCGCTGCCCTACAGCTTTGCTTTGGACGGCCAACCCCTGCTTCAGGGTGGTAACTACGGCGATGTGGACACCGGCAAAAACCTGGTGGGCAAAATCGCTGGCAATGATCCGGCGCTGCTGGGTGGTGAGTTTTTTGGTTGGGAAGCGGGAATGGATGCTGACCCCACACCGGAAGAGCTGGTTGACTACTACTTTGCGCAGGTCGACGCCGAAGCAAAATCGGCGCCCATCGACATCCTCACTGCCGGCGGCCCGGCGAGCATTACCACGCCCTACCTGAGTGCTACCGGCCTCGACTATCGCCAGCTGATCCAGAAGTTCCTTCTGGGTGCAGTGGCCTTCTCGCAGGGCACAGCCGACTACCTGCAAACCGATTTTCGTGCGGCCAATGTGCAGGAAGATGACAACCTCTACACCGAAGGGGAGCACAACTGGGACGAGGCCTTTGGTTACTTCGGCGCAGCGCGCAACTACCCCGCCTACACCGATGACGAACTGGCCAGCGCCGGTGGCCGCGGTGCCTGGGCCAACGGCTACCATGACGCCAATGGCGATGGCCTGATCGATCTCAACAGCGAGTACAACTTCGGCAATTCCACCAACTGCGCCAAGCGTGACCGGGGTACGGCGGGCAACACCAATCCCACCGAGTTCACTACCGATGTCTTTAACGCTTTCTTCTACGGTCGCTTCGCGCTGAATGCCGCCGCTAACCTGAATGCACTGGGCAATACCGAAGTGGTGCTGATCGGTGCGATGGCGGAACAGGCCGCGGTTACCTGGGAGAAATGTATTTCGGCCACTGTGGTGCATTACATCAATGATGTGAGTGCCGATATGGATAGCTTTGTTGACGGACAGTTTGCCGACGAAGCCAACTTCACCGATCTGGCCAAGCACTGGGCGGAAATGAAAGGCTTTGCCCTCGGTTTGCAGTTCAACCCCTACTCGCCGTTCCGCAGCGGCAAGGTGCAGGGCATCGATCTTGATTCCCTGAAAGAAATCCTGGCCCTGATGGGTGATGCGCCAGTATTGCCTGATGGCACGCAGGGCGGCGAGGCCTTCGCCGGTGGCGTGACTCAGTATCGCAGTGATCTGCAAACAGCGAGGGATTTGCTGCAGGCGGCCTACCAGTTCGACCCGGAAAATGTTGCCGGTTGGTAAGCACGAGCGTGATATCGCCGGAGCCCCGCTCCGGTTACGCATAAGGGAAAAGGCGTTTAACGCCTTTTCTTTTTTTTATGGAACTGAAGTGAATGAAGGTTTTAACGACGATTCGGGGATGGTGCATGGCCCTTGGCCTCACGTTGCTGTGTGCCTGCACCGGTGGCGGTGGGAGCGGCGACGACGAGGCCGTGCCAGTTGCCAGCCCTGAACAATTTGATTACTTCGGCATGTTCGTGAATCTTGCCGACGAAGTGATCGTGCCCAACTATCGCCAACTTGCCACCAATACGGCGGCGCTGGCTGATCCGACGGGTCCACTGGGCGACTATTGCGCGGCCATTGATACCGAGGAGGAAGCGGCGGCGCTGGACACAGCGCGATTGGCCTGGCGCGATGCCATGGGATTGCTACAGGAAAGTGAAGTACATCAACTGGGTCCCGTGGCCGATGAAAACACCGGTTTGCACGATCGCCTGATCAAACCAGCGGATACAAATTTCAGTGCCTGCGGCGTGGACCAGTCGGTGGTGCTGGGGCGCGAGCCCGACTTCGACCTGTCAACCCGGCTCGTTAATCAAAAAGGCATGGGGGCGCTGGAATACCTGTTATTCAATGAGTCCCTGGCGCATAACTGCCCCGCCCAGATTCCGGAAACACGCGACTGGAATGAGCGCAGTGAGGCTCAGCGCAAACGCTGGCGCTGTGATCATGCCCTGCGTATCGCTGCGGATGTTGCGGAGGCGGCCGACGCGGTACTACAGGCCTGGTTGCCAGAAGGGGGCAATTACCGGGCCGAGTTTGCCCATCCGGATCAGCACGAAGCGGTAATCGGCCTGCTGTCTGACGGGCTGTTCTACATCGAGTCTGATGTGAAAGACCGTAAGCTCGGATCTGTACTGGGCCTGCACAACACCTGCAGCCAGGTGGCCTGCCCCGATCGGGTGGAGTCGCTCTGGAGCGCGCTTTCGCTGGACAATATTCAGCGCAACCTCATCAGTTATCGGCGCATTCTCACCGGGGATGAGGGGCTGTCCTTCGACGATATGATCGCCAGTCTGGGTTTGCCGGGTATCGCCGAACGAATGGTGGCTCAGGTGGATGACGCCCTGGCGCTGTTGGACACCATTGATACGCCGCTGAAGATACAGGCACAGGAACTGCTGGAAAGCGGACAGGCAGATGGCTGTGTGAACAGTGCCGCCAACCCGGATACCACCCAAACCGTCAGCGCTTGCGCCCTGCATGGCTATCTCAAACACATTACCGACACGCTGCGCACCGACTTTGTCACCGCAGTCGATGTCGACCTGCCCGACCGGGTGCAATCCGACAATGATTGATTCACGATTTTCACACTGTGTGGTGGGTCTTGCCGCCGCTTTGCCCCTGAGCCTGTTTGCCCAGGACCCAACGCCACCAGCGCCCGTGATCTACGAAGAAGTGCTGGTGACCGGCGGTAAGGTCGCTATTCGCAGTCTCTCTGGCTCAGCCAGCTTCATCGATGAGGAGGCCATTCGGAAGTTTGACGCCACCGACATCAACGAATTGTTGGGCCAGGTGCCCGGGGTCTACATTCGCTTTGAAGATGGTTATGGCCTGCGCCCCAACATCGGCGTCCGCGGTGCCACCTCCGAGCGCAGCCAGAAAATTACGCTGATGGAAGACGGCATCCTGATTGCGCCGGCGCCTTACTCTGCCCCCGCGGCCTACTACATCCCCAACGTGAATCGCATGACCGCCGTGGAAGTGTTCAAGGGCGCGTCTGCCATCGAGTACGGGCCGCACACTGTGGGCGGTGCTCTCAACATGGTCACACCGCGCGTGCCGGAATACGGCAGCGGTGAACTGGACCTGGCCCTGGGGAGTGAGGACTTCCGAAAGGCTCGAGTGGTGTACGGCGACCGGATCGGGCAGTTTGGTATTAACGTGGACCTGTTGCACTACGGTGCCAGCGGTTTCAAGCAACTCGACAGTGGCGGCGATACCGGTTTCGATCGCAATGACGCGAACCTGCGTCTTGAATGGCGCTCGGCTGAGGGCGCAGCCCTGCCGCAGCAAATGGATTTGAAAATCGGCTACGCCGACGAGGACTCTGACGAAACCTACCTGGGGCTGACCGACGATGATTTTGCGCTCAACCCCGATCGCCGTTATATCGCCAGCGAGTTGGACCATTTCACCTCGGAACACCGGCAAATTCATCTGCTGCACAACATCGAGTTGAGCGACAACCTCAGCCTGTTTACCACTGTGTATGGCAATCGCTTCGATCGCAGTTGGAAAAAGTACGACGGCTTTCTCGACGGTCAGCCACCGTCGCGGGTGCTGGCCTTCCCGAACATCTTCGTGAACGAAATGGCCTTGATTCGCGGTGAAGCCTGGTCTGACCCCGATGATCCGGCAACGATCATCGATATCACGAACAACGCCCGCGAGTACGGATCGCAAGGTGCGGAAACGCGCCTGTCCCTGTCGCTCACCCAGGGTAGCCTGAGCCACAACCTGGGGCTTGGCCTGCGTTACCACCACGACTATGTGGAGCGTGACCACCAGGTCTATGGCTACTGGATGACGGAGTCGGGACTGGTCAGCGACGGCGCCGGTGAACATTACAAAAAAGCGCTGAACAAAGCCCAGAGCGATGCCTGGTCGGCATTTTTGATTGATGAAATCGACTACGGCAACTGGAAGATCAATCTGGGTGTGCGCTACGAAAGTATTGCAGGCCAACTGGATGATCACCTGAGCGGTGAGCGGACCGGTACGGACACCAGCGTAGCACTACCCGGCGTTGGTGTGTTTTACCAGGTCAGTGAATCGGTGGGCTTGTTGGCCGGTGTTAATAAGGGCTTCTCGCCCGCCGGGCCGGCAGCCGGGCCGGGGGTGGACCCGGAAGAAAGCGTGAACTACGAGTATGGGCTGCGCTATACCGGCGAAGCGTTGCAGGCTGACCTCATCGGTTTCTTCAGTGATTACTCCAATCTTCTGGGTCGCTGTCGCGCCTCTGACAGTGGCTGTGCGGTTGGGGATGAGTTCAATGGCGGCGAGGTGGAAATCGCCGGTGCGGAATTTACCCTGGCCTGGGTCGGTGCCTTTGACAATGGTTTGTCAGTACCGGTCAACCTCGCCTACACCTTTACCGAGACGGCGTTTCAGAACAGCTTCCAGTCAAACTTTTCCCAGTGGGGGCTGGTGCGAGCCGGTGACGAACTGCCTTACACGCCCGAGCACCAGGGGCGAATTGAAGCCGGTCTGGAATACGGCGCCTGGGCTCTGGATCTGGCCCTGAAGTACATCGGCCGGATGCGAGAAGTACCGGGGCAGGGTGAGTATGAGCCGCGCACCAGCATCGACGCCCTGACCACCCTGGGCATCTCCGCTCGCTACGAAATGACGCCGCGGCTGGCCTTGCGGCTGGTGGCGGACAACGTTACCGATGAAAGACAGATCGTTTCCCGGCGCCCCTTCGGCGCTCGCCCCAATCTGCCCCGTACGGTACGAGTGGGCCTGAACTATCTGTTCTGATGGACGCGCTGCTGCCTGCACTGCTCGACGGCCTCGCCCGGTTGCCCGGCGAGTTGTTCAGTCATCCGCTCGATCCCGGGCGACGTCTCTATTGGGCGTTTCTGTTATCCAGCGTTGTGCTCGCACTGGCGGTAGTGATGTGGCGCAACCACAGCATGCAACTCAGGCCCGTTCTGCGTGCTTGCCTGGACAGGCAGTACTGGCGCCAAACCTCACACTTGGTTGATCTTGCCCTGCTGGGTTTGAACGGCTTCATTCGCCTTACATTGCTGGTGCCTCTGCTTGGAAGCCATTTGTTGGCCACCATCTGGGTGGCGCGGGGTTGGCAGAGCACGCTGGGTAATGCGCCGGAGCTCAACTGGCACTGGAGCGTGGTGGCGCTGCTGTACACGAGCGTGTTTTTCATCGCCGAGGACTACAGCCGCTTCGCCCTGCATCGCTGCATGCACCGGGTGCCTTTCCTGTGGCGCATGCATCGCGTTCATCACGGTGCGACCGTGCTGAGCCCTCTCACTCTGTATCGCGTGCACCCGCTGGAGATGAGTGTTTACTACCTGCGTTCGCTGGCGGTCTTCGGTCTGGTGAGTGGCACCTTCGTATACCTGTTCGGTCGCCAGCTGAGCGGCTTCGATATTCTGGGTGTGGATGCCCTGGGCTTCCTGTTCAATCTGCTGGGGGCGAACCTGCGTCATTCGCCGGTGTGGCTGAGCTTCGGCCCGTTGGAGCGGTGGCTGGTGAGTCCCGCCCAACACCAACTGCACCACAGTGCGGACCCCCTCCATCGGGATATCAATTTCGGTACCTGCCTCGCGCTATGGGACCGCTTGGGGGGAAGCTGGTTGCCCGCGGGGGCGCCACGCGCGCTGCGATTCGGGCTGACAGAAGGTGTGTCGACGGCCCCGATAAAGCCGGCTGGTCTCGCGTCGACGGCCTGAATTCGCAATCCCCCCGCCGCTCACCTACACTCCCAGCGTCCAATCCCGGAGAGAATCCTGTGAAAAAAGTCCTGCTGGCTATCCTGTTGCTGGTTGTCATTGCTTTGTTGGCGATGAAACCACTGCTTAATATCTCCCCACTGGCGGTGGGAGACGCCGTGCGGGTAGCCACGGGCCTGGGCGCCAAGCTGACCTGCTCCGCTCACTATGTTTCCGGTTTTGATGCGGCAAAAGCGGTGTCGGATATGACGGCTTATTCTCCAGCCTACGAAATGCTGGAAGTAAGCTACACGCCTGAAAACCGCCAGGCGGTGGCATCGTTGCCCCTGATTGGCAGCAAAGCGGCAAGCTATCGTCCCGGACTGGGCTGCACACTCGACTTACCGGGCGCAGAACTTCTGGACGCCGTGACTGTGCCTGTTGTTGCAGGCAGCGATCTCCCCTGGCCTGCCGGTGCGGACACGCAAGGGCAGGGCAGGCCTGCCGCACAAGCGGCACTGGCGGCCTTGCTGGCGCGGGATACGCAGGAGGGGGAGGACACGCGAGCACTGGTGATGGTGCGCGGTGGCGAGATCATTGCCGAAGCCTATGCGCCGGGCATCACACCCGACACGCCATTATTGGGCTGGTCGATGGGCAAGAGTGTCACGGCGATTCTACTCGGCCTGCTGGAGCGCGATGGCGAGCTTAACGTTGATGAAACTGCGCTGTTTCCGCAGTGGCAGGACAGCCCACGTACGGCCATCAGTGTAGAAAACCTGCTGCAAATGAGCTCTGGCCTGGCGTGGGTTGAGGAGTACACGCCCGGGACGGATGTATCGCGCATGCTGGCCTCGGAGGCCTCCGCCTCGGCGCTGGCGCTCGATAAAGCCCTGCAGGATCAGCCCGGCACGCGTTTTTACTATTCTTCCGGCACCACCAACTTGTTGGCACGCTTGTTGAGCAATCGTCTTGGCGGTACACAGGCTACCGTCGAATTTGTGTTCCAGCGATTATTTGAGCCGCTTGGCATGCATCGCAGCGTATTCGAGCTGGATGCGAGCGGGGTGCTGGTGGGCAGTTCCTACCCCTATTTCAGTGCCCGCGACTGGGCACGACTGGGGCAGTTGTTACTGAATGAGGGTGAACTGAATGGCTATCGCCTGTTGTCGGCGGATTGGGTTCACCGTGCGATCAGTCCCAACGCCAGTGACAATGACCCGCGTTACGGCTACCAGATCTGGTTGAATGGCGGTGGCGACAGCTTGCGCTGGCCAGACCTGCCCGAAGACAGCTACGCCATGCAGGGTAACCGCGGCCAGATCGTGCTGGTGATTCCGTCCCTCGATACCGTGATCGTCCGTCTGGGCTGGAGTCCGGCGGAGTACCCGCGCTCCAGTCGCTTTGCTGAACTGTTGCAGGCCGTGGATTAATCGAGCTTTTGCCGGAAGCCCAACAGGGACAGGCCCAGCGTTAACAGGAAGAAGCCGCCGAGGAACAGCAGGTCACCACTGACGGCAGTTAGCGGAGCATCGCGCAACACGATGCCACGCACTACGCGTAGGAAATGCGTCATGGGCAACACTTCTGCCAGCCACTGCGCCACCTGCGGCATAGCGACGAAGGGAAACATAAAACCCGACAGTAAAATGGACGGCAGGAAAAAGAAGATGAACATCTGCATCGCGCCGAGTTGGTTGGGGGCGCGGGTGGAAATCAGCAGGCCCAGACCGAGGTTGGCAAACACAAAAACCAGGCAACTGAATGCCAGCAACAGGTAACTGCCGACGACGGTAACGTCAAACAGCCAGTGGCCCAGCAGGAGAATGATCGCCACCTGCACCATACCGATCACCATGTAGGGCACCAGCTTGCCCACCATCAATTCCAGCGGTTTCACCGGCGTGGCAATCAGTAGCTCCATGTTGCCGCGCTCCCGTTCGCGCACAATGGCGATGGCGGTGAACATGGTCATGGTCATGGTGAGGATCACACCCAGCAATCCCGGAACGGTAAACAGGGCTGCGCGCTGCTCCGGGTTGTAGAGCAACGTCACCGCCAGGGTGCCCTGGCGAGCCTGATTCGCTACCACTTCGCCGGGGCTAAAGGGAAACCCCGCCAGTGCCTTCAGGGCCGAGGCCATGACAGTGTCGGATCCATCCACCACCAGTTGCGCCAGCGGTTCGCCCGCTTCGGCGTAGAACCGACGCTCGATATCGGCGGGGATAATCAGTCCGGCGCTGTAGTCGCCATCGGTAACGGCCTGGGCGGCCTCGTCCGGCACCGCTAGCTGCGCCGCCACGCGAATAACCTGCGTGGCTTCCAGGTCGTGGATGAACTGTCGTGAGAAGCTGGTGCCAGCCTCGTCCACCAATGCGATGGGTACGTCGCGTACGTCGGTGTTGATGGTGTAGCCGAACAGCAATAACTGGATCAACGGGATGACCACCACCATGGCGAAAGTGAGGCGATCATTCTTCAGTTGAATGATCTCCTTCATGAACACAGCGAGCATGCGTTTCAGACTGGCCAGCATCAGTCGCGCTCTCCCTCGCTGGTTACCACCACAAACACATCTTCGATGGTGGCGTCCGTGAGCGCTGCCCGGTATTGCTCGCCAGCAACGCCCTGCGCGAATTGTTCCGGCTGGGCCACGTCATTGTGCAGGATTACGCGTAACTCGTTGCCGGACTGCGCCGCGGCCAATACTTCTTCAGCAGCATTGAACTGCGGCGTGATGCTCGCTACATCGGGGCCGGAGACAATCACGACAGTAGCGTTCAGGGAGGTTTTCAGGTCCGCCACCGTGCCATCGGCCACCTTGCGGCCCTGATTCATGATGGTCAGGGCGTGGCAGCGTTCGGCCTCGTCCATGAGGTGGGTGGAAACCAGAATCGAGGTACCGGTGGCGGCGATGCGAAAGAAGCTCTCCCACATTTCCCGGCGTGTGTTGGGGTCTACTTCGGAAGTGGGCTCGTCGAGGATGAGTAGCTTGGGCCGGGTCAGCACTGCGCCCGCCAGCGCCAGACGGCGTTTTTGGCCGCCGCTGAGTGGCCCGGCAGCACGGCTACTCAAATCGCCAAGGCGGTATTCGGCCATCACTTCCGTCACGCGATTGCGACGCTCACTGGCGTTCAGGCCGTGGATGCGGCACAGAAAATGGAGGTTTTGCTCCACGGTCATGTCTTCGTACATGGAAAAACGCTGGGTCATGTAGCCCACGCTGCGCCGCACAATTGCGGCCTGGGCGGGTACCTGCATGCCCAGTACCTCTACCTCACCCTCGCTGGGGTCGAGCAATCCACACATCATTCGAATCGCGGTGGTTTTTCCCGAGCCATTCGGACCGAGAAAGCCGTGCACGGTATTGGCGGGAATATTCATGCTGAGGTTGTCCACCGCCACGAAATCGCCGAAGCACCGGGACAAGCCCCGGGTGGCGATGACGATGTCACTCACGGCGTCGTCCTGAGGCCCACCTGGACCGGAATGCCCACAGGGAGTTGGTGCGCGCGCTCACCCGGCAGATCAATCTGGGTAACAAAGGTCAGGCGTTGCCGATCTTCTTCCGCCAGCGCGAAGTAGGGGGTGAAGGAGGGGCGGGATTCGATGTGGCGCACGGTGCCCTCGAGGGGTGTGTTGTCGCCGTCGACAAACACATCGACAGCAGCGCCGACATTGATCTGGCTCAGCCAGGGTTGGGGTATGTAGACCCTGGCCCAGGGTTTGGCGCCGGAGAGCACGGTGGTCACCACCGCACCGGCAGGGGGTTTGTCGCCCAGCTTGAAGGGGTAACTCTCCAGCACTCCGTCGCGTTCGGCCACTACTGTGTAGCGGTTTAGCAGGGTTTGCTGATACTCCAGCGCGGCCTGCTCGGCTTCCAGTTGTGCTTTGGCCTGGGCGATCGTCTCGCTGCGATAGCCGCGTTGCAGTTGCGTCAGTTGTTCGAGTGAGGCCTCTTCCTGACCGATAGCTTGGTCCAGTCGCGTGCGCGCGCGTTCTACATTGGCGTCGCTGGTGAGGTTCTTCTCACGCAGTTTTTGCTGGCGCTGGTATTCGAGCTCGCGATTGTTGCGTGTGCTGACATTGGCTTCATGGCTGGCCTTGGCGGCGGCAATTTCCTCCACGCGGTAACCTGACTCAAGCTCCTGCAGTTGCCACTGCAGTTGTTCGATGGTGGCGTGGGTTTGTAGCACGCGGGCCTGCTGCAGGCTGGGGTCCAGTTGCAACAGCTGCTGCCCGCGCTTAACGGCGTCACCCTCTTTGGCGTGCAGGGCAATAATGGTTTCGGACGCAATGGCGCGACCGTTAACGCGATCCCACTCCAGCGTGCCCATGGCACGTTGTGGGTCGGCCTCGCAGCCAACGAGAAAAAGCCCCAGCGCGATCAACCAGGGCCGCAGGTGTGATTTGGTTCTGTGCGCTAACACCATGTGAGCGCTCCTTCATCATCGGCATTACAGCGTCATGTCGATGATGATTTTACCCCGAGCGCGGCCGGTTTCCGAATAGGCGATGGCTTCCGCAGTGTCTTTCAAGGTATAGCGCCGGTCAATAACCGAGGAAATCTCTCCCCGAGACAGCATGTCGGCGAGCGTTTGAAGATCCGTCGGGCGCATTCTGGCCATCATGCTGATGATGGTTTCGTCCACGAACGGATCAATGACCAAGGCGGCAATGGGTTTGGTGAGCGGGCCGATCCAGTCGCCTTTGGCGCCGCCCACAAGAACCAGCCGACCACCGGGTTTAAGCATTTTCCGATTGGCCAGTACCGAGTGGTTGCCTACCATGTCAACGATCAGGTCGTAGCGTTTCCCCAGTTGGGTGTAGTCCTGTTGTTTGTAGTCAATGACCTTGTCGGCACCGAGCGAGCGCACGAGCTCCAGGTTGCGCGTACTGCATACGCCGTCCACTTCGGCACCCATAGACTTGGCGATTTGCACGGCGTAAGTACCGACTCCACCTGAAGCGCCGTTTACCAGTACTGTCTGGCCTGCTTTCAATTGACCGTCATCTCGCAGGGCCTGCAATGCGGTGACAGCGGCAATGGGTATTGCGGCGGCTTGTTCAAAACTGACTTTGTCGGGGATTTTTACCACTGACGTTTCATTCGTGCTCACGGTGTATTGTGCAAATGCACCTCGATAGGCGCCGAATACGCGATCACCTGGTTTGAAATTGTCTACTGCGCTCCCCACGGTCTCGACTGTGCCGGCAAAATCGCGCCCAAGGCGGGGCTCTGATGGGGCACCGATACCACTCATCAAGCGCATGATAAAGGGGGAGCCACGCATGTAATGCCAATCCATGGGATTGACTCCCGCGGCTTGAATCTTGATCACGATCTGGTTGGATTCGGGGCGTGGTTTTTCCACCTGCTCCACCTGCAGCACTTCGGGGCCGCCGTAGCAGTAGTAGCGTACGGCAGTAACAGTCCCTTCGGCTTGTAAAGCCGCACTTGGCGCCGGGCAGTCCTTGTCATAGGAAATCACCACGGCCAGTGCGCCCACAGCGAGCACGAGCAGAATCAGGAATCCGGAGAATATTCGGGAAAGCAGTTTCATAAGCGCGGGCGTCCTCTGGTCACGGTTGGAACGGATGGTTCCACCACAGTTGTGCGACACAGACTAAAGCACTCAGCGCGTTCAGGCACGGCGAGTGCGATCAGCGGAGTGCTGTGTGCGTCAGGCTGTCTGTATCCAGCTTAGGTCAGCACTGGCGAGAGAGAAACCTCAATCGCTGGCAGTCTGGAAGAAGCTGTTCGGCATACCCTCACAGGACAGGGGCGGTTGCGCGGGCATCCAGCCTTCGCGGGCCAGGTGCTGTGCCACCTGTGCGGCATGCAGGCAATGTACCGTGGTGGTGGGATGCACTGCATCCCAGAAC
This sequence comes from Gammaproteobacteria bacterium, assembly GCA_030427085.1. Lineage (GTDB taxonomy): Bacteria > Pseudomonadota > Gammaproteobacteria > Pseudomonadales > Halieaceae > JAUHXH01. The sequence goes on from JAUHXH010000002.1 coordinate 396,791, forward strand.
AACATGCGTTTGGGTTGCAGGCACACGCGGTCATCGTCGCGTGACCCGAAATAGCTGCCTGCGTAGCATCGCTCGGGGAGATTGAGGCTGCGATCTGCTCCGCTAACGGTAACACTGGTCCACCGTGGCGCGATCTGTTGCCGCGGTTCATCGGCGTAGGCCAGGTCGAGGAACAGGCGATTGCTGTCGAACAAGGCAATCTGGCCGCCGTTCAACTCGCTATTGAGGCGATCCACCGCCTGAACCAATTGCTGGTTGTGGTAGCGCGTCAGTTCAGACAGTTTCTGAGACAGCTCCAGGCGCCGTTCCGGGTCATTGGTAATTCCCTGCACGGGGATGTAGGTGGTGTTTTGGGTGACCACGGGCGAGCGACCCAGATCGGGCAAATTAAGCAGCACGAAATTGCGTCCGCCTGCGTCGTAGAGAGCCCTGACAGCACTCTCTAATCCACTGATGCCATCGTGGACCACCGATTGATAACCCGATTCACCCGCCGGATTGTTCAGGAAAGTGGTGATCAAGCCAGAGACCGGCTCTTTGGAAATGTAGTCGTTAGCCCCGGCCCAGATCAGAAAGGCGGTTTTATCCGGCGCTGCCAGTTGGCCTGCCACCAGGTAATTATTGACGTAGTCTTCCACCTGGCCACCGATGCTGCCGCTGATGAAGTATTGGCCCTCCTCGCGGACACGAGCGATCCAGTCCGCTCCCGGCAATTGGCCGAGCCTCCCCAGCGAAGCGCCACCATAGGCGTGATTTTGTACGCTCAATGCGGTGGCCTGTTCCAGGTATTCGGTCCAGATGGGACCGTTGCTGAAACGCCCCATCCAGTAGGGCCAGGTGGGAAAAACGCGAACGCGGCGTTTTAAGCGACCGGTATCGGACAGACTGTCACCAAAGATCACGAGGCGGCGAATTTGCTGTGGTGACGCTTCCTGCTCGGGGTAGTAGATCGGCAGTTGAATACCTTCGCCGTCGCGCGCAGCCCACACCTGGCCGCTGTCGAGGTTGTCGGATACACCGTGGTCGTGCAGGGTTTCGCTGCAACGAGTGCGCAAAAAACTGCGCGTGGTCGGCAGTGGCTGGCCGCTGCCAGCGTAAACCGTGTGGAGCACGAAGTAGCCATCTTCCAGGTGTCCGCGCAATCGCAGCAGTGCGCCCTGCTGATCGCGGCCCCAAAGCGGCGCCGGCTGCGGGTCTAGAATGGCGTGCGGAGCGGGTTCCCCGATAGGGTCCGGGGTTTCGCACTGGAGCAGCCATTCGTGGCCGTCCCATTGGGCGGGGTGTTGCAGGGCGGGTTCGTGGAGGCGCCAGTCGGCGCAGGCGGGCAATAACCCGGCGGCCAGTGCCAGCGTAAGGTACTGCAAACCTTGTTGGAACTTCCCTGCCCTCATTCATTCGCCCCTGTCTGACCGGGCGGGCAGCCACGTTCTGCCCGCGTCAGAATTATAAGCGCAGGGTACTTGCACGCAACTGCCTCCGGCAGCGCGAGCGCCGTGAAACTACTCCATGCAGGGGTAACGCAACATAAACTGAATCGCGATCAGCCGATCGGCATCCTGGCGTGTCAGCCATGCTGCATTGCGGCTGGCCTTGGATTCCAGATACGAAGTAATGAGGTCGTATTTGTACTCGTTTGTGAACGCCTCAGTACCGCAGATCTCGGCCGGCTTGGTTTCGGTCGTGGTGGAGAATTCTTCCAGCACACGGTTAATACGGTCGATACAGACACCGCTGTCTGCACCGGTTTCGCGACACTGTTCCAACAGTACGTCGGCAGTAATAGGCGTTGTTATATCTTGCGCACGGACAAGTCCGGCGGCAAAAAACAGGCACAGTGTCGGGATCAGGACACGTTCCCACATAGTGACAGGCCTCCATTGTTATATTAGTGGGTATGGTGCGGCGACTTGTCTTTCACTTTGAGTCTCTCACAACAACACGGTCGCGGGCCATGCTGGCAAGCCGAAAACCCGAGGAATGTGAAGAAATCTGTAGTTATTTGTGCGCTGGGACGCACTGGAGCATATTCTGGCGAATGTGGTGTCCTGATTTACGCCCCGACCCGCACCTGATAGGCTCTCACCCCCGAATTAACCCCGAGAGACCCTCCCCATGCGCCGTTTGCTGCTATCCCTTTCACTGCTTGCCTTTGCGGGTGTCCAGAGCCCGACCTATGCCGATGTGGATACCGGTCTCAACGCCGACAGCATCGAGCAGGCGCGGCTGTTGCGAGATTCAGCGATGGCGGGCAGCGAGGCCTATGACATCGTGGAGTCGCTGACTACCGAGGTCGGCCCGCGATTGGCGGGGACCGAGGCCGAGGCCCGCGCCCGTGATTGGGCGGTGGAGAAGATGAAATCCCTCGGCTTCGAGAATGTTCGCGTGGAACCCTTCGAGATGGAAACCTGGGTACGCGGCGAGGAACACGCTGAATTGCTGGCCCCCTTCCCGCAGCCATTGTCCATCACTGCACTGGGTGGTTCCGTGGCAACCGCCGCTGATGGCCTGGAGGGTGAGCTGGCGATCTTTGAATCGCTGGACGCCCTGCGCGAAGCGCCCGAGGGTAGCTTGAAAGGCAAAATCGCCTACATCGGTAACGCCATGCAGCAAACCCAGACCGGCGCTTCCTACGGCTACTACGGCGCTGCCCGCCGCGAAGGGGCGGTAGTCGCTGCACAAAAAGGCGCCAGCGGCCTGTTGATTCGCAGCATCGGCACCGACAGCCACCGCTTCCCCCACACCGGCAAAATGACCTACAAGGAAGGCGTGGCAAAAATCCCCGCCGCTGCCCTGAGTAATCCCGATGCCGACCAGATCGAGCGGATTGCCCAGTACGGCAAAACCCTGCGCGTGCGCTTCACCCAAACCCCCAAAATTGTCGGCACCACCCAAAGCGGCAATGTTATCGGTGAGATCGTTGGCCGCGAGCGCCCCGACGAAGTGGTCATTATCGGCGGCCACCTGGATAGCTGGGACCTGGGGACGGGTGCCGTAGACGATGGCGCCGGCGTAGCGATTGCAGCCGCAGCCGCGAAAAAGTTGTTGGACGCTGGCCTTCGCCCCCGTCGCACCGTACGCGTTATATTCTGGGGTGCCGAGGAGGTTGGCCTGCTGGGTGGCTTTGCCTATCTGGAGCGCCACCGTGCAGACCTGGAAAAGCACGTGCTCGGCACCGAAAGCGATTTTGGCGCCGGGCGGGCCTGGCAGTTGAATGCCCAGGTGTCTGAACCGGGGCAAGCCGTGGTGGACAGCATTGCCCGCCTCGTTGCCCCCATCGGCATCTCGCCGGGCAACATGGACAGCCCCGGCGCCGGCCCCGACCTGATCCCCATGGTACAGGCAGGCATGCCATCGCTGCGTTTTACCCAGAACGGCATGGATTACTTCGATCTCCACCACACGCACGACGATACACTGGACAAGATTGAAGCCGAGGCGCTGGATCAAAACGTGGCCGCATTCGCCGTATTTGCCTGGCTGGTGGCGGAGAGTACGGTGAACTTCTGGCGCTGAAGTGTCGCGTGCAGGACAGATTGACCGGTCTGTATGAGCCACTATTCCACTGATAACAAACAGAAGGAGTTCGCAGACATGCACCCGCTAAAATCGTTCGTGGTGATCGCCGGCCTCGTGCTGGCCGCTACCGCCAATGTCCTGCACGCCGCCGAGCGTCCCAACATCCTGGTGATCTGGGGCGATGACATCGGTATCTGGAATATCAGCCGCTACAGCATGGGGCAGATGGGCTACCAAACGCCTAACATCGACCGCATCGCCAATGAAGGCATGATCTTCAGTGACTACTACGGTGAACAGAGTTGCACCGCAGGCCGCTCGGCTTTTATTACCGGCCAGCACCCCCTGCGTACCGGGCTCACCAAAGTAGGGATTCCCGGCTCCGACATTGGCATTCAGCCGGAAGATCCCACACTGGCGGAACTGCTGAAGCCACTGGGCTACACCAGCGGCCAGTTCGGCAAGAATCACCTGGGCGATCGCGACGAATTCCTGCCCACCAACCACGGTTTCGATGAATTCTTCGGCAACCTCTACCACCTCAATGCCGAAGAAACGCCGGAAGACCCGGACTACCCCAAAGATCCCGCCTTTCAAAAGCGTTTCGGCCCGCGCGGTGTGATTCGCAGTTTCGCCGATGGTCGCGTCGAAGACAGCGGCCCGCTGACACGCAAGCGCATGGAAACTGTGGACGAGGAATTCCTGGGTGCTGCGCTGAAGTTCATCGACAAAGCCCACAGCGCCGACAAGCCCTTCTTCGTGTGGTTCAACTCCACGCGCATGCACTACTACACGCATGTAAAAGAAGAGCAACTGGGTGCTAGCGGCCAGGGCTTTTACAATGACGGCATGGTGGAGCACGACGGCCATGTGGGCCAGTTGCTGAACAAACTGGATGAACTGGGCATCGCCGACAACACCATCGTGTTCTATTCCACCGACAATGGCCCCCACTTCAACCAGTGGCCAGATGCGGCCATTACTCCCTTCCGCGGTGAAAAGAACACCAACTGGGAGGGCGGCTTCCGTGTGCCAGCGATGGTGCGTTGGCCCGGGCAGATCAAAGCCGGCACCATCAGCAACTCCGTGATGTCACACCTGGACTGGGTGCCTACATTGATGAGTGCTGCCGGCGATGAGGGCGTTAAAGCCGAGCTGCTGCAGGGCAAGTCGGTTGGCGGCAAGCAGTTCAAGGTGCATCTCGATGGCTACGACTTCCTGCCCTATCTAACGGGCAAAGCCGACGCCGCACCGCGCAATGAATTTTTTTACTTCAGCGACGACGGCCTGTTGACCGCAGCCCGGGTGGGTGACTGGAAAACCGTGTTCGCGGAACAGCGTGCGCAGCGCTTCGACGTATGGCGGGACCCCTTCGTGACCCTGCGTATCCCCAAGTTGTTCCATTTACGGCGGGACCCCTTCGAGCGCGCAGACACCGACTCCAACAGCTACAACCTGTGGTGGGACAAAAAAATCGCCACCGGCGCAATGCAGGCTCGCGTAGAAGTGACCAAGTTTGTAATGAGCTTGCAGCAGTTCCCGCCGCGCCAGCGTCCAGGTACGTTCACTGTCGATCAGATACTGGAAGCGATTTACAAAAAATGAGGAAGGTCGGCTGCGGACAGCGTCCGCAGCCGTTAAGCCTCGCCGCGGGCTGACCAGCGCCTCAACGCGCGAAGTAACAGCAGCAGCAACCCCAGGTTGATCAGCGGCGCGATAAATGCCCAGACAGCTGGAAAGGGGTCGGGGATGCTCGGTAACAACATATCGGGCAACACCACCCAGGGCAGCCCGAGCGGGATAAGAAAGATCCCCGCGAAGGGTGTGGGCTCGGCGCCGAACAGGCCGAAGTAGGCGATGACGGTAATGGCGACTGCGGCGGCGTAGGCTAGTGTGAACACGATGACTACGCCGTTCAGCAGGCGCGAAAAAGCAACTCTATATCGCATACCGGTCAGATTACGCCCATGGAAGAGTGAATCCAATCAACGCTGATTGCCGTGGTACTCTTTTAATCTATCGCCTTAGTGCAATCAGGCACAATGAACTTTGGAGCTTTGCCCATGAATGTAGCCTTCCGCACCTTGATAGTGGCTATCGTCAGTTTCCTCTCAACCGCTACCCTTGCCGATCAGTACGACATCGCCATTGTTAATGGCCGCGTAATTGACCCCCAATCGGGTACCGACGCCGTGCTAAACGTAGGCATTCGCGGCAGCGAAATCGTTGCCGTGGAAGCCGGACCGATGGCCGCCACGCGAACCATCGATGCCAAGGGCAAAGTGGTCAGCCCAGGTTTTATCGACATGCACGCCCACGGCCAGAACATTCTCAGTAACCGCGTACAGGCGCTGGACGGTGTCACCACAGCACTGGAACTCGAATCGGGTGCCTGGCCAATTGACGAGTGGTATGAAGGTGCGGCTGCCGAAGGCCGGCCCATCAACTATGGTGCTTCCGTGAATTGGGCCTATGCGCGCATCGATGCTCTTCTTGGACCGGCACCATCGGATAAGGAAGATTGGCTGGAAGACCAGTTCGCGGGGTCCGCCTGGCAGACCATGTTGACCAGTGAAGAACAAGTGGATCAGGTAGTTGCCCGGGTACAGCAAGGCTTGGATCAGGGTGGCCTGGGGATTGGCTTTTTACTGGGCTATGCACCGGATGCCGGCCGGAAGGAATATTTCCGCCTGACACAGCTGGCCGCTGCTAATGACGTGCCCACCTATACCCACGCGCGCTTCATGTCGATGCTGGAGCCGCGCAGTTCATTCGAGGCGATGGCCGAAATAGTTTCCGCCGCCGCGGGTACCGGCGCGCATGCGCACATCGTTCACCTGAATTCCATGAGCCTGCGGGACATCGGGGTAATTGGTGAAATGATCAGCAAGGCGCAAGCAGACGGTGTGCGCCTGACCACCGAAGCCTATCCCTACGGCGCTGGCGCTACCCATATCGGCGCCGCCATGTTCCGGCAAGAAAACTGGCAGCAGCGCATCGGCGGCATCACTGCACACAACTTTGACGTGAACGGCGAACGTCTCAGCGAAGCGGAATTTCATCGGCTGCAGGCCGAGGCGCCTGATACGGGTACCGTGATCCACCTGCTGGACACAGCAGTGCCTGCCGACCAGGCCTTGCTCGATGCGGCAGTGTTGTTTCCCGGTGGCGTCATAGCCTCCGATGGGGGCGGCTGGATGATCGATGGCGAATGGGTAACTGACGATACGTGGCCGCTACCCGAGAATGCCTGGAGCCATCCGCGCAGCGCCGGCACCTTCGCGCGATTCCTGCATCAGTATGTGACGGAAACCGGCAAGCTCACCTGGCTGGAGGCCATTGAGCGCGTGAGTTACGGGCCCGCGGCGCTGATGGAAGCGGCTGTTCCGCAGATGAAACGTAAAGGGCGAATCCAGTCGGGGGCGGATGCGGATATTGTGATCATTGATCCCGCTGAGGTGAAGGATAACGCGAACTACGCCGCGCCGGCCCGTACGTCCAGTGGCTTTGAGTATGTGATTGTTAATGGGCAGGTTTTGGTGGAGGGGGGTGTGCTGGATCCTGGTTTGTTACCGGGGCGAGCTGTGCGGAATCAATGAATATTGTAGCGGTTAAGTTTTTGTACTGATGACACGGCTCCCTCGGGAGCCGTTTTCCTATTTTACTCCTACACTGTACTGGGGAACGTCTGTTCATCTCCCGAGAACAATAGCCAGGAGAGCACCTGCCGAGTGCTCACTCAATACAGTGAGGAACCTTTCTGATGATAAAAAAAATCTCCATCGGACTGCTCGCAACCACGCTTACCTTGACCGCGTGTGCCGAGGACGACAAACCTGACACCGGTTTGAACGCGGATACCTTCAAGGGTCTGGAGTTACGCACAATAGGCCCCGCGTTGATGTCCGGGCGGATTGCCGATCTGGTGCTGCACCCGGAGAACCGAAGCATTTGGTATGTCGCCGTGGGTAGTGGGGGTGTGTGGAAAACCGACAATGCCGGCACCACCTGGCAACCACTGTTCGATGAACAGGGGTCTTACTCCATCGGCGCCATCACCCTCGACCCGCAACGGCCGGACACGGTTTGGGTGGGCACGGGCGAGAATGTTTCCGGGCGCCACGTGGGCTATGGGGACGGCGTGTATCGCAGTCGGGACGGCGGTAAGACTTGGGAAAATATGGGTCTTAAAAACTCCGAGCATATCGGCATGATTCGCGTTCATCCAGAAGACTCCAATACCGTCTACGTCGCCGCGCAAGGGCCGTTGTGGTCGGGTGGTGGTGACCGCGGCTTGTTCAAGACGACCGACGGTGGCAAAACCTGGACCAAGATCCTCGGTGGCGGCGAATACACCGGGGTAAATGAAGTACATCTGGATCCGCGCGATCCCAACGTGCTGTACGCGGTCACCTGGCAGCGCCTGCGCAATGTTGCGGTGCTGATGGACGGTGGCCCAGAAACGGCTATCCATAAATCCACCGACGGCGGTGTGACCTGGCGCAAGCTGAGCGAGGGTTTGCCCGAGGAAACCATGGGTAAGGTTGGCCTGGCGATCTCCCCGATCAAGCCCGATGTTGTATACGCCACGATCGAACTGGCCCGGCGGGAGGGTGGCTTCTGGCGGTCAGAGGATGGCGGGGAGTCCTGGGAGAAGCGCAACGACTACCTGTCTGGTGGTACAGGACCTCACTACTACATGGAATTGTTCGCCAGTCCGCATCAATTTGACCGCGTCTATCAAGCGGATGTGATGCTGCACTACACCGATGACGGTGGCAAAAATTTCACTGGGATGCCCAGAGCGAATCGCCACGTTGACCACCACGCCCTTGCGTTCGACCCGGAAGATCGGAATTACCTCATCGTTGGCAACGACGGCGGAATCTACGAGAGCTTTGACGGCGGCGAGAACTGGAAGTTTATCGCCAACTTGCCGGTCACGCAGTTCTACAAGGTCACCGTGGATAACGATGAACCCTTTTACAACGTCTATGGCGGCACCCAGGACAACAACTCCCAGGGCGGCCCCTCGCGCACCGATACCACCAGTGGCATTCGCAATAGCGACTGGTTCATCACACTGGGTGGCGACGGCCACCAGAGTTTCGCGGACCCGGATAACCCCAATATCGTCTACGCCCAATGGCAGCGCGGCAACCTGACGCGCTTCGACAAAGCCACGGGCGAGTCGGTTTACATCAAGCCGCAAGCGGAGCAGGGTGCAGCGGAGGAAGAACGCTTCAATTGGGACGCGCCGATTCTGATCAGCCCGCACGATTCAAGCCGCTTGTACTTCGCCAGTCATCGCGTCTGGCGCAGCGACAACCGGGGGGACAGTTGGACTGCTATCAGCGAAGACCTCACGCGTAATATCGATCGCCTGCGGGAGCCGGTCATGGATCGCCGCTGGAGCTACGACTCACCCTGGGATATGTACGCCATGTCCACTTACAGCACCATCACCTCGCTGTCCGAGTCACCTCTGCAGGAGGGCCTGCTTTACGCCGGCACCGACGATGGTCTGATTCAGATCAGCGAGAACGGTGGTGAAAGTTGGAGTAGCGTTGGTTCACTTCCCGGTGTTCCGGACAAGTTCTTTGTTAACGACATTCGCGCCGATCTACACGACGTGGATACCGTTTATGTGGTGGTGGACGATCACAAAAATGGCGACTTCACGCCCTATGTACTGAAAAGTGAAAACCGCGGGCGCAGCTGGAAAAGCATTGCAGGTGATCTCCCGGAGCGGCACGTGGTTTGGCGTATCGTGCAGGATCACGTAAACCCCAACCTGCTATTTCTGGGTACGGAATTTGGCCTGTTTTTCACTATTAACGGTGGTGACAAGTGGGTAGAGCTGGCGGGTAACAGTCCTACGATCGCCTGGCGCGACGTGGTTATTCAGCGTAGGGAGAGCGACGTGGTCGGCGCCACCTTTGGCCGGGGCTTTTATATTCTTGACGACTACAGCCCGCTGCGGAGCATTGACGAGAAAATGCTGCGCGAGGACAAGGTACTGTTCCCGGTGCGCCGTGTTCCCTGGTATGTCCCCCGGCAGGTACTCGGTTGCGATGAAGCGAATTGCGCGGCGGAGCAGGGCGCGGCCTATTACGTAGCCCCCAATCCGCCCTTCGGCGCTACCTTCACCTATTACCTGCCCGAGACAACCCATTCACTGAAGGATGCGCGCCGGGAAAAGGAAAAGCCACTTGAGGGCGAGGGTAAAGATGTGGCGTTCCCAAGTTGGGCCGACCTGCAGCGCGAGTCGCTCGAAGATGCGCCAGCCATAGTCCTTACGGTGCGCAATGCCGCGGGTGATGTAGTTCGGCATATTGAGGGGCCGGCTAGCGCGGGCTTCCACCGCGTAAGCTGGGATTTGCGTTACCCGATTACTGACCCCTGGGTGCCGCCGGCTGAGCGCGGCGAAAGCTGGAATACCCCTGCGGGTGTGCTGGTGTCGCCCGGTGAATACAGCGTGAGCTTCGCCGAGCGGATCGATGGCGAAGTGCGTGATCTCGAGCAGCAGCAGGTGTTTGAGGTTTACTCCATTCGCACTCCAACCCTGCCCGGTACTCCACAGGAGGCACGGGTAGCCTTCCAGCGTGAAGTCGATGATCTTAGCCGCCGCGGCAAGGCCACCCTGAAAACCATCGATGAAACACGCTCTGCGTTGGGCGCGGTACGAGAGAGTCTGCTCAGTTCCACGGCTGGCAGTGCGCTGTACCGACAAGCGCAAGTGCTGGATCAAAGTCTGGCGCGCTTACGGACCCGCATCAGCACGGATACCACGCGAGAATATATGGGTGATCCCGGGCCTGCCTCCATCTCAGATCGCTTGTCACATGCGGGCTATGGTGCACGTTCGCAGGCCTATGGCCCAACGCCGGCGCAATCTACCAGCCGTGATATTGCTCGAGAAGAACTAGCTGCTGTGACTGAGGAACTGCAGCAACTGCTCGACAACTACCAGACGCTGAAAGAACAGTTGGATGCGGCCGGTGTTCCCTGGACGCCCGGTCGCGGTGTTCAACGCGCAAGGTAAGTGGGGTATCGCTTGCGGTTGTTGGCACCTTCAATACAACCCCGCCGGCTTAGGCGGGGCTGCTGTATTACGGCGAGTACGCTTGCGTCTGCCCAATTGTTGCTAAGTGCGAGCCTGGCCTGGTCAAACACCACGTTAGAGGAAGTGACGGTAACTGCCCAGCGCAACCTCCTGGGTCAATCGCTGGATGCGGGCAATACGGTGTTGACCGTCACCGACCGTAATCAGGTGTCGCTTAACCGTACTGTTGGTGACTGGATTGAGCGCCTGCCCGGTGTATCACTCAATGGGCAGGGCGGGCTGTACCAAAGTTATAGCCTGCGTGGATTCAGCCGCTGGCGCGTGCGCACGGAGGTGGATGGCGTACCGATCATCACCGACCGGCGTGCCGGCAATTCTGCATCGTTTTTACCACCGGAACTGCTGCAGCAGACCGATGTTAGCCTGGGCCCTGCGTCGAGTCTTTATGGGTCCGGTGCGATGGGCGGTGTGGTGAGTCTTGAGACGCCACGGCAGGTTAGAAGCCACCTGACAATGTCGGGGCAGAGCAACGACAATGGTTTTGCCACCACGGCCGGCTTTGGCTATGACCAATTGGGTGCTATCGCCAGCTATCGACAGGCGGACAATGCAACTGACGCGCACGGGAACACGCTGAATACGGGATACCAACAGTTTGGTGCTGCTTTCAAAGGAAATGCTGAACGCGATGGGCTTCGCTTCACGGGCACCTGGATCCCCAGCTATGGCGAGGATATCGGCAAAAGCAACGCCGAGTCTCCCGACACAAGCGTCAGCGAGTACCCCGAGGAGTTGCACTCCGTCCTGAAATTCCAGGTGGAACGCGAAGGTCAGTGGCTGGGGCAGCTGTACCATCACTTTCAGGATTGGCAGTCGCGCACCGAGCGCGTTGGAGTGAGAACCAATCTCACCGACTACCGCGGGCACACCGTGGGTGGGCTGTTCTACTCACAAACGCAGTTCCTGTCTGGCAACGGTCGCTACGGTGTAGAGTGGTTGGGGCGTCGCGGCGTTTCAATTCACGATCGGGAATACAGTTCGGAGGACGAACTTGTTGCGGTCAGTCATACCATTGATGGCGACGCAGATAGCCTGGGTGCTTTTGTTGACCAGCACTGGTTGCTGGGCCCGCTCAGCGTGGGCGGGGGTTTGCGTTACGACCATATTCAACAGAGCGATCGGGACCGCGAACGTGAAGACGGGCACGTTACCGGCAATGCGACGCTCTCCTGGCACGCTAACGAAGCCTGGCAGCTATCAGCCGAGGTGGGCTCGGCATTTCGCTTCCCCAGCCTGACCGAGCTGTATTTCAACGGAGTAACCCCCCGAGGGGACACCCTCGGTAACCCCAAGCTCAAGCCCGAACAAAGCGAAGGCCTGCAACTGGCCGCTCGATTTCGGCAGGGTGACTTCGGTGTGTCGTTGAGCACCTATTACAATAGTCTGGAGAACTATATCGAGCGCTACAGTATCAGCCCGACACTTCGGTCATATCGCAACATCGAAGATGCCGCCATCTGGGGTTATGAAGCCAGCCTGGACTGGGGATCGGAAGGCCCCTGGCAGCACGTAATCAGCTATCAGTGGCAACAAGGTGAAGACAGCGACGGCAACTGGCTCGCCGACCTGAATCCTCCAGCACTGCGTTATTTGCTAACCTGGGAGCACAGTCGCGTTCGAGTCAGCAGTGATCTGCTCTATCGCTTATCGCGCGATGAAATAGGTGCGGGCGAACAGCCACTGGAAAAAGCGTTAGTGTGGAATGCCTCCGGCCGCTACGCCCTGACCAGTGGGATTGATCTGGAGCTCTATGTCACCAACCTGTTGGATGAGTACTACCTGGGCACAGCGGATGAGGATGCCGCATATCAGCCGGGGCGTACGGTGGGGTTGCGGTTTAGGTGGCGGGATTCCTAGATTGGAGGGTAGTGACCCTATTTCCGGAGGTCGATCCCACGTGGTTGGGTGGATCGGGTGGCTCGAGTATGCACCAATGAAAAATGGTGGGCCTGCACAGACTTGAACTGTGGACCAATCGATTATGAGTCGACTGCTCTAACCAACTGAGCTACAGGCCCCGAGAGCTCCCGGAAGCCGGGAGGACGCGGGATTATAAAGAAAATGACCGGAATTGAAAATTTTGGTCCTCAGGGGGTGCGATTGTCGTCCTGGATTTTCACCGGCACGGGTGCGGGCTGCTCGGTGTCGGCGCTGCCCCAGATGTAGCCGGCGCCGAACAGGGCTGTCAGCAGCAGATAGAATGTCCACCAATTCATGGCTTTACCTCCCTTGTGGGTCTATGGGTTATTGTGTCCCCCGGGAGGGCGTGGGCGGATGACCGGCGGCGCCAGCGCCTTGGCCATTTACGCCATTTTACTTGCTAAGCAAGGTAACATACTGCATATTCAATTCTAATACCGCGCTAATAATCGATAACACGGGGACACCCATTTCATGACCACGCCAAACAACCCCTACGCAACGAAGGGGGCGAGCTATTACGCACTGGGTCTGCTGACGGTGGTGTACAGCTTCAACTTCATCGATCGGCAACTGCTGGCCATACTCCAGGAGTCAATCAAGGCTGAATTACTGCTCAGCGATGGACAGCTGGGTCTGCTGACTGGTTTTGCTTTCGCCCTGTTCTATGTGACCGCGGGTATCCCCATTGCGCGATGGGCGGATCGTAGCAACCGCCGCAACATCGTTGCGCTGGCGCTGGGGGTGTGGAGTTTTATGACCGCCATCAGCGGCCTGATGCAGAACTTCTGGCAGTTGTTGCTGGCCCGTATTGGGGTGGGCGTGGGGGAGGCCGGCGGTAGCCCGCCGTCGCATTCCATGTTGTCGGATATCTTCCCGCCCGAGAAGCGCGCGGGTGCGCTGGGCTTTTATTCCACAGGCGTGAATATCGGCATCCTGTTTGGCTTCCTGCTCGGTGGCTGGATCAACGAGTATTTCGGCTGGCGCTGGGCTTTCGTGGTGGTGGGCTTGCCGGGTGTTCTGCTGGCCCTGATCGTGCGATTCACCATGGCGGAGCCCATCCGCGGCCTGTCTGAGAACAAGCAGGTGACGGGTGAGTCGGTGCCCTTTGGCGATGTACTGCGACTGCTGTGGGCGCGCCGCGCGTTTCGTCACATGGCACTGGGTGCGGCGCTGAATGCCTTTGCGGGTTATGGCGTGAGCAACTGGATGGCCTCATTTATTATTCGCAGCCACGGTATGAGTACCGGTGAGCTTGGCACCTGGCTGGCGCTAATTATTGGCGGTGGTGGTGCGCTGGGTGTGTTCTTCGGCGGTGTACTGGCAGATAAGCTCGGCGCCCGCGATGTGCGCTGGTACACGTGGTTGCCGGCGGTGGTCGGGCTGGCGGTGTTGCCGCTGAGCGCGGCGGTTTACCTGATGGACGACCCTTACACGGCGCTGCTGTGCCTGGTGATTCCCGGCGCGATGAGCAATGTGTATCTGGGTTGCACCATTGCCACCACTCACAATCTGGTGGGCTTGCGGATGCGGGCCACTGCATCGGCGGTATTGTTCTTCATCCTCAACATTATCGGCCTGGGCGCCGGTCCCTGGTGCGTGGGTATGTTGAGCGACTTCCTGGAGCCCTCGCTGGGTGTTGAGTCCCTGCGCTACGCCATGCTTTACCTGTTGCCCGCCGTTGGCTTCTGGTCGGTGTGCCACTTCTTCTTCGCCGGCCGTTACATGAAGGCTGACCTGGCTGCGGCGCCGGATTGAGTTACCATTACGCAAGCCCATCCCGGCACAATTGCGTATGCCAGCCAGCGAAACTGACAATTTGGCCGCCGATATCGAGGCGGCCTGCACTCACAACCCGAACGTTAGCTGTGGTGACTGTCGGCTGAGCGGCATTTGCCTGCCGCTCGCGCTTGGGTCCAGCGATATCGACCATCTGGATAACATCATCCAGCGGGGACGACCCCTCCAACGGCACGCTCACCTCTTCCGGGAAGGTGACGAATTCAAGGCGGTGTATGCCGTTCGCTCTGGCACACTCAAGGCCTATCGAGTCACCGACAGCGGCAATGAACAAATCACCGGGTTTTATCTGCCAGGAGAAATCCTGGGGCTGGACGGAATTGCCGATGGCGTGCATCACAGCTCAGCCTATGCACTGGAAACCGCTGCCATCTGTGAAATTCCGTTTGAGGCCCTGGAGGAATTGGGGCGGGAATTGCCTCAGCTGCAACGCAATTTTCTGCGGGTGATGAGTCGGGAGATTAGTGAGGATCAACAGCTCATCACGCTGTTGGGGAAGAACAGTGCTACGGAACGCATTGTGGCCTTGTTGCTGAGCCTGTCCAGCCGCAATGCGCGGCGCCAGCTCAGCGCGACACGTTTCCGTTTACCGATGTCGCGCAGCGATATCGGCAACTATCTGGGATTGACGGTTGAAACGGTCAGCCGCACCCTGACCCGTTTACAGCGCGATCAGCTACTGCGCATCGATAACCGCGAGGTGGAGTTGTTGGCCGCGCCCGAATTGACAGCGATGCTGAACTAACGGGCGCAGCTTTTTTCTGTGCTCAAAAGCGGTAGAACATGCCCACGTTGTAAACCCAGGGGTCGATATCCACATCAAACTTTACCTTGCCCACATCGGTGCTGATGGTGGCGGTGGAGTTGATGTCGATGTACCACACGCCCAGGTTCAGTCCGAACCGGTCCCCCAATGGAATATCCACGCCAGCCTGAGCAGACAGCCCGAAGGAATCATCCAGGTCGAGGTCCGCTTTGTTGGCGCCTATCACCGCCTGCAGTGCGCCCGCCAGTTCGTCGCTCACTTCTTCATCGTAGATGAAGGTGTAATTAACACCGACACCGAAGTAGGGCTGCCACCCTTGCTGGCTACCCCGCGGATACCATTGCAGGCTGAGGGTAGGCGGCAGGTGTGTCACTGATCCGCCATCGATACCCAAACCATTCACGGTGAAGTCGTGTTCAAACGGGGTTGCCGCCAGCAGTTCCACGCCCCAGGACTCGTTGTACATCCATGTGCCGATGATGCCCAGTTGGGTGTCATCGTCGATAGAGATACCGGGCAGTACGGTGGCGGGGTCGGTTGGCAGGACGATGTCTTCGCTGTCCTCATCGGGTGCCACGGTGGTCGCGCCCAGTCGAACAATGATGTCTCCCGGCTCGTAGGCTGTGGCGCCCATGGAGCCGCCAAGAGCGAGGAGTGAGGCAATCATCAGGGTGAGTGGTTTTTGCATGATGTGAGTATCCCTACAACTGAATCTGAATGTGTTGAGTTGCGGATACGATAGGTCAGCACGGACTGCGCTACCTTGATCTCGATCAAGGATTTGCGCCATTGGCCGAGTACAGATTTTGTGACCGGTGCACTGTCAACATTGAGCCACACCCCTCTACAATCGCTCCCCAAACAAGGGGACTCATTCCCAGGGGCGATCATGACGTACAAGTTGTTCTCGCTGCCATCCCAAGCGGTGGCGGCATCTTTGTTGATCCTGTTTTCCGGCGTGGCTCACGGTGAGGGTAGTCGCTCGCTCTACCCGGCGAGCTACCCTGCGTCCGGTTCGCGGGCCAACCTGGACTTGCAGCCGGGCCAGCACTACATGAACCGGGTACTGCGTCGGGGCTTCAATTACGTCTACGCGGAGGCCGGCGAGTACATCGTGCTCGGCTCCAGCAATATCGCTAACGGCGGCGACATCGACCTCTACTGGCCTCAGGATTTTGGTGTGCCGGGAGACGAAACGCTGCCCGCTACACCTGACTTTAGCTGTAGCGGCGGCCCCGGCAATGTCGGTGACCTCGGCGCACACTACTACGGCTCCGGCGTGGGCCAGATTGCCGATCGCGATGAAGAGCTGGCGGGCCCAAACAGCGCCGACAACTCGATCACCGTAACCGACGGCTTCGAGCCCTGCGCCTACGAGGTGCCGGTAACCGGCATTTATGGCGTGCAGTTTGGTGGGGCAACCAGTGGCGCAAGCAACCCTACCGGTAGCGTAGCCACAGTCAGCAGCAGTCAAAACTCCGTAGCAGCCTGGGACATCGTGGTACGCGCAGACGCCACCAGTACCACCGACGTCAATGGCCGGGTGTATACCTATGCATTCCTTGGATATACCGCAGGCAATAGTCGTCCGGTGTACTCAACCCTGTATTACGTCACCAGCGATGGTTACCGTTATCAACAGGACATGCGCGGGCTCGACCCCAATGGCTATGCGCTTTATGCCAACACATTCGGCTTCCTGGACAACAGCGAGCCCTTGTACCGCACACTGCGTGGCAATAATGCCCAGGTGAGCAACTTACCCCTGGGTGTTGCCGCACAGCCGGCCGAGTTTCCCATCTTCTTTAGTGACATCGGCCCGGGTGCTGCTGCCGAGGCCGAGGCCGAACTGGTGTTGGGCGCGCTCGGCATCCCGCTGGTCCCCCCCTCACCGCAGATTGCTGATGTTACTTTCACCGGTGCTCTTGGTACCGGTCAAACATCTACCGGTGTTGGTGGTACGTTCGAGTTCACCACCACTGACACTGTCAGTTACGAAATTGTTATCAGCCGGGACGGGGTTGATTACGATCCCGCCAATCCGCTGAACCGGATGCTCACGGGTATCGCCTACACCGGTCTGCACCAGGTGGAGTGGGACGGCCTGGATAACAATCAGGAACCCTTCCCCGCCAGCGCCACGCCCTATGATTACCGCGCTTACGGACGCAATGGTGAGGTGCATTTCCCGATCATCGATGCGGAGAACAACAACACCGCGCTGAGTCCGAGCGAGCCGGGCGGCGGCCCAACGATCACTCGACTGAACGGCACATTACCTGGTGATCGCACAGTGTTTTTCGACGACCGGGGTTACGTCACCTCCAGCGGTGAAACCGTTGGCACCCTGAACGGCGACCTTTGCGATGCCGCCGTACCAGCCGCCGCTTCACCCGACGTCAACCTGGAGGGGGTGGATTCGGCAACGGAGTACCGTGCCTGGCAGAATGGGGCGAACCGCAATAGCGACTGTGCCAGTGATGCCGGCTGGGGTGACGCCAAGGGCGTTAACTTGTGGACCTACTTCCTGACGCCTGAGGTGAGCCAGCAGCTGGTGATTCTGGACACTACCGTGGACGTGGCCACCCAAGTGAGTGCGCCGGCCCTGGCTGAGCCCGGCGACACCGTTCAGGGCACCTTCAGTTTTGGTAACAACGGCGCTTCCAGTGCTGCCGGTGTCACTTACACGATGTCCCTGACCAGTGGACTCAGTGGCGTAAGCTTCGACAACCTGCCGGTGGGTGTATCCGCCAGTTACAACTCTGCCACAGGCGTGGTCACACTCTCGGGATTGCCCGCCGCGCTGGCGGCGAGTGAGCGCTACAGCGGTATGACGTTCTCCTATACCGCGCCGGCTACCGGCAGCGTCACCGCGAATACTCAGATCACCACGACTGACACCGACGACCTGCCAGCCAATAATGCCGCCTCTGCCACCACCAGCGTGGGTCAGGTGGACCTGAGTGCGCAGGTGACTGGCTGGCCCACTCAGATGAGCCCCGGCGAAGTAATTACAGGATCGGTCCTGTTCTCAAACCTGGGTGCGCAAAACGCTACTGACGTAACGTATTCCCTGAGTGTGGGTGACCCGGGCAGTGCACCTGCCTCACTCACCTTTACCTCGGTGCCGCCCGGCGTTACGCCCAGCTACAACCCCGCCACTGGTGTGGTCACCCTGACGGGCATGCCCGAGACGCTGCCTGCGGGGCAATTGCGCTCGCTGAGTTTTGAAACCGTGGCACCCAACACCATGGGTGACACGCTGATAGTGCGCACCGCCATTGATCTCAGCGCGGTAGGCCTGAGCGATGCGGTGCCCGCGAATAACAGCGATGACGCAACGGCCACGGTAGTTTTACTGGATCCTGCCGTCAGTATTACGGGTGTTGCCAGTGACGTTGAAATTGGTGCCACGGTGAGCGGTACGGTGACGTTCAGCAACAGCGGCAACATCAGCGCTGACGGGCTCAGTTACACGCTGCAGATTGGTGATCCGGGCGACCTGCCAGGGGGTGTGCTGTTCCCCGGTTTGCCCCATGGAGTTGATGCAATCTATAACAGCAGCACGGGCGTGGTGAGCTTGAGTGGTTTGCCCACGTCGCTGTCCGCTGGTGAGTCAATCGATCTGGCTTTTAGTTACACCGCGCCGATGGATGCCAGCCAGGTCATTCCTGTAACGGCAACGATAGCCACCACTGGCAGTGACCACGACACCAGCAATAACAGCGCGGCAGTGTCCACGGCACTGTATGCGGCGGAACTGTCAGCCAGTGTGACGGGCGTGCCTGCCACGGTCACGGCGGGTGACCCTGTGGTGGGTAGTGTCACGTTTGCTAACACCGGCGATACCGACGCCAGTGGTGTGGTCTACCAGTTGGCCTTCCCTGCAGGATTGAGCGGGTTCGCGCTGAATAACCTGCCGGTGGGTGTGGGATTCAGTTACAACAGCGCCACCGGTTTGGCCGATCTGGTGGGCATCAGTGCCGTGCTGGGCATGGGCGATGTTTTAACCTTCGATTTCAGTTATCTGTCGCCCTCGACGGATGGGTTGGTGCTCCCGGTAGCGGCGTCCATTACCAGCAGCACCAGCGAACTGGACATGACCAACAACGCAGCCAATGCCTCTACTACCACAACGCCGGCGCTATCGGCTGCACCGCCGCTGCCATCCAGTATTGAGGGCCACGTGTTCCATGACAACAATGGCAATGGTGTGCAGGATGCGGGTGAGTTGGGAATCCCCGGGGTGACCGTCGCTCTGTCTGGCACCGAGTCGGCTAGCGTGGTGGTTGGCGCGGACGGCCGCTTCTACTTCCCCAGCCTTGCCGCGGGCACCTACACACTGACCCAGACGCACCCGGCCGGATGGACCGACGGCTCAGACACCGCGGGCGCTGCTGGTGGAGACACCAGTGTCAGTGATGTGATCAGCAACATCGTGCTGGCGGCCGGCGTGGATGCCACGGGCTACCGTTTTGCCGAGGGCCTGGAGCCCACGCTGACCGTCACGGCAACGCCGGTCTGTATCAATGATGTGCCGTGGGTGGACTATCAGGTTGAAAACCTCGGGGCCTGGGCGGCGGCGTCTGCACCCACCGTTACTATTGAATGGCTGGCTGCCGGCAGCACGGTGGTGGAAACCCTGAATGCTCAGTCGGTTAGCGGCCGCGTCCTGTGGCCAGGTGCTGCAGTGGACGGTTCGGGGAACGGCGTGGCCTGGCCGGGCTGGCAGTTCACCGGGGGTGCCTGGGTGCAGGTCCCCGACAATCGGCGGCCAACCCTGACCTTCCAGGCCAGTATTAATCCCACGGGGACCGCGGTGGTGAACTATCCGCCCGCTACACCGGCCTGTGTCGCCGGGCCTCGCGCCGCCCGGGCGAGTAATCCCAAAGCGGTACCGGTAATGCCGCCGGCAGCCATGGCGGTATTGCTGTTGCTGGTAGTTGCCGTTGCGCGGCGGCGCCTGGTGAGGTCTTAACGCGCGCTGATAAAAAAGCCCCGGCTGATTGGCTCAGCCGGGGCTTTTTTGTGCGCGATGTGAACGTGCTACTCAGCTTTCATCCAGGAAGCTGCGCAGGTAGTCCGAACGGCTCGGGTGACGCAGCTTGCGAAGGGCTTTCGCTTCGATCTGGCGAATCCGCTCGCGGGTTACGTCAAACTGTTTGCCCACTTCTTCCAGGGTGTGGTCGGTGTTCATGCCGATACCGAAGCGCATGCGCAGTACCTTGGCTTCGCGTGCGGTCAGGCCGGCCAGTACATCCTTGGTGGCCTCGGACAGACCCTGGCCCGTAGCGGCATCCACCGGTGAGGAAATGGTGGAGTCCTCGATGAAGTCGCCCAGGTGGGAGTCTTCGTCGTCGCCGATGGGCGTCTCCATGGAGATCGGTTCCTTGGCGATTTTCAGGACTTTGCGGACTTTGTCTTCCGGCATGTCCATACGCTCGCCCAGCTCTTCCGGGGTGGGTTCGCGGCCCATCTCCTGCAGCATCTGGCGAGAGATACGGTTCAGCTTGTTGATCGTCTCGATCATATGCACCGGGATACGGATGGTCCGGGCCTGGTCCGCAATAGAGCGGGTGATGGCCTGGCGAATCCACCAGGTGGCGTAGGTCGAGAACTTGTAACCGCGGCGGTATTCAAACTTGTCTACCGCTTTCATCAGGCCGATGTTGCCTTCCTGAATCAGGTCCAGGAACTGGAGGCCGCGGTTGGTGTACTTCTTGGCGATGGAGATCACCAGGCGCAGGTTGGCCTCCACCATTTCCTTCTTGGCGCGGCGGGCACGGGCTTCGCCCATGGACATCTTGCGGTTGATTTCCTTGATGTCGCTGACCTGCAGGCTGGTGTGCTCCTCGATCTGGTTGATGCGACGCTGGAGGCGCAGGATCTCGTCCTTCTCATGGCCCAGGCGAGTGGCCCAGTCGGCCTTCTTGCGAGTGTGTTTGCCCACCCACTTCAGATCGCCTTCGCTGCCCTGGAAGGTGGTGATGAACTCCTTGCGGGGCATGCCACAGCGGCGTACCGCGATGGTCATGATTTCGCGTTCTTGCGCACGTACCGCAGCCAGCGCGTCGCGCGCTTCCTGGGTCATGGGATCGAAAATGCGTGGGGTCAGCTTGAAGAACTTGAACAGCTCGCCGAGCTTGTCCAGTTCTTTGGTGGCGTCAGCGCTGTTGCGGCCTTTGGCCTCGATGGCCTTTTCCGCCTTGTTGAACTGGCGCTTGAGCGCGGTGAAGCGCTTTTTCGCCTCTACCGGATCGGGGCCGGAGTCGGTCTCGGAATCGTCGTCATCGTTTTCGGCTTTGCTGGCCTGCGCGGCTGCTACTTCGGCGGCGGAAGGTACGTTGTCTTCTGGGTCGAGATAGCCCACCAGTACGTCTGCCAGGCGGCGCTCTTCTTTGGCTACCAGCGCGTACTCGTCCAGCACGGATTCCACCGCGCCAGGGTAGTGAGCCAGGGCGGCCATCAATTCGCGGATACCTTCCTCGATGCGCTTGGCGATGACAATTTCGCCTTCGCGGGTCAGCAGCTCTACGGTGCCCATCTCACGCATGTACATGCGTACCGGGTCGGTGGTGCGGCCCGCTTCGGTTTCCACCGCAGCCAGTGCGGCAGCGGCTTCGGCGGCGGCGATGTCATCGGCGCTTGAATCGCCTTCCACCATGAGCAACTCATCGGCGTCCGGTGCTTGTTCAAACACCTGGATGCCCATGTCGTTGATCATCTGGATAATGTCTTCGACCTGATCCGGATCGGAGATATCCTGAGGCAGGTGATCGTTGACCTCGGCGTAGGTGAGGTAGCCCTGCTCCTTACCCTTGGCGATCAGGCTCTTCAGGCGAGACTGCTGTTGAACGTCGGCCATAAAATCTATGATCCTTGAAACGTAAATATGTAAACGAAAGTTAGCCGCCCATTATACCAGAAGTTACTGCTTACTCGCGAAACTCCGGTGATTTTTTACCCAATCAGGGCAGGCGCGTTCCGTGCGGAAAATGAGGCGGCAAGCGGCGTCGGCCGGTAATCGGGGTGCGTGGTCAGCCCGGACCGCGATGTTTGCGTAATTGCGTGAGTTGCGACAGCTTCTCTTTGAGTCTGAGCTTGTCCAGTTCGCTCATGTCAGCGTAGTTGGCGCCCCTGAGTTTGTCGACTTCTGCCTCCAGTTCCATCCGGCTCATTTGTCGTGACAGGGACTCTATGGTGTCGCAAAACTGTTGTTCAATCCCCTCACCGGGAATTAATCGCTCCTGACTGGCCAGCCGGTTCATCAATTCGCCTTCGGGGGTGCCGTGGCGGTAGCCCATCAGGCGGGCGTAACTCATTTGCGGGTCGCTGTGCAGGGTGCCGATCAAATCCCGCAGCAGGGCGATGTCTGCGCCGCTCAAACCTTCCAGGCTTTCCTTGCGCACACTGGCGGCCACCGAGGGTTGGTGCAGCAGCAGTGCGATGGCCGACTGGGCGAGGTTGGAAAACCCCCGTGGCCGCGGTTGCGCCGGGCGCTGTACCGGCTCGGCAGGGGGCGGCGGCTCGTGCGACTGTGGGGCGGCGTTTTCCGGCGTCGAGTTGGAGTGGAAGCTGGCCTCTGTAAGGGGCTCGGGAATAGCTTCCGGCGGCGGCTCCGGCGGTGTCAGTGCCGCCAGTGATTCGCGTGTCAGGCCGGTGCGCTGGGCCAGCGCGTCGAACATCAGCTCCCGATACACCCCCGTTGGCAGGCGGTTGAGGTAGGGCAGGGCCAGCTTGGACATCCGCGCCTTACCGTCCAGGGAGAGGGTATTGAGCCCCTCGCCGGCCACCTCGAACAGGAAGTCTTCCAGCGGCATGGCATTGTCGATCAGGTGCAGCAAGTGGTCGGCGCCACGGGCGCGCACCAGCGTGTCGGGATCTTCGCCGTCGGGCAAAAACAGGAAGCGTGCCTGTCGACCGTCTTCCATGTTCGGCAGAGTCGCTTCCATCGCTCGCTGCGCCGCCTTACGGCCGGCTTCATCGCCGTCGAAGCAGAACACCACTTCGGGCACCATGCGGAAGATGCGCTGCAGGTGCGTCTCGCTCGTGGCGGTACCCAGGGTGGCCACGGCGTAGTTGATATCGTGCTGGGCCAGGGCAATCACATCCATGTAGCCCTCTACCACCAGGATGCGTTGCAGGCTGCGGTTGTGTTTGCGCGCCTGATACAGCCCGTAGAGCTCGCGCCCTTTGTGAAAAACCGGGGTTTCCGGGGAGTTCAGGTATTTGGGTTTGTCGTCACCCAGCACCCGGCCGCCGAAGGCGATGACCCGGCCGCGCTGATCCCGAATGGGGAAAATCACCCGGTCGCGGAAGCGATCGTAACGCCGGCCAGCGTCGTTTTGTACCAGCAGGCCCGCTTCGGTCAGTGCGTTGCGGCCGGCGTCGTCCTGGGCCAGGGCCTTCATCAGGTTGTCCCAACCCGGCGGGGCGAAACCCAGATCAAAGCGCGCGGCGATCTCTCCGCTAAGGCCGCGTTGTTTCAGGTAGTCCACCGCACGGCGCGCTTCCGGGTGGCGGCGCAACTGCTGGCCGTACCACTGGGCGGCCTTGTCCAGCAGGTCGTACAGGGCCTGGTGTTGCTCGCGCCGCTGCTGGTCGCGTTCGCTGCTCTCTTCCCGCGGTACCTCCAGCCCCACCGTTGCGGCGAGGTTGTCCACCGCCTGGGGGAACTCGAGGTTCTCGTAATCCATGACGAAGCCCAGGGCATTGCCGCCGGCGCCACAGCCGAAACAGTAGTAAAACTGCTTGTCGGGATTAACGCTGAAGGAGGGGGTCTTTTCGTCGTGGAAGGGGCAGAGCGCGGAGTAGTTTTTGCCGGTCTTTTTCAGTTTGACCCGGCGGTCGACCACATCAACGATATCCACCCGGTCGAGCAGGGTGTCCAGAAAGGATTGTGGGATACGTCCGGCCATTGTGCGCTGTGCAGCTTGGGGTCAACGGCCTATTGAATCACGGCCACCGACCGGGAACAAAGAAAGGATACGGTTGTGTGTGCTGTGCCCGATAGGGGCAGAAAGGCCGGCGTGTTTAGCCAGCCAGTCGGGATTTAACCAGTTTGCTCACGGCGCCCATGTCGGCGCGGCCCTGCAACTTGGGCTTGAGCTGGCCCATGACGGCGCCCATGGCTTGCATGCCGGTGCCGTCTGCTTCCGCGATGGCGGCGTCTACCAGTGCCGTGAGCTCGTCCTCAGACAGGGGGGCGGGCAGGAATTCCTGGATCACGGCGATCTCGGACAGCTCTTGCTGTTCCAGCTCGCTGCGGCCGGCGTCGGCGTACTGCGTGGCGGAGTCGCGACGTTGCTTGACCATTTTGTCGAGCACGGCCAGCACGCGGGCGTCGTCTATCTCGACCCGTTCATCGACTTCGATGCGCTTGAACTCGGCTTGAATCAGCCGGATGGTGCTCAACCGTTCCTTGTCGCGTGCCTTCATCGCCGCCTTCATGGCGGCGTTGATGCTGTCCTTGAGGGGGGAATCGCTCACGGATTCAGCGCCAGTACTCAGTACAGGCGGACGCGCTTGCGGTTTTCCCGGGAGAGCTTCTTCAGGTGACGCTTAACGGCGGCTGCGGCAGCGCGTTTGCGTACAGTAGTCGGCTTTTCGTAGTGCTCACGGCGACGAACTTCAGCCAGTACGCCGGCTTTTTCGCAGGAGCGCTTGAAACGGCGCAGGGCTACGTCAAAAGGCTCGTTTTCCTTGATTTTGATGTGTGGCATTAAGGTAATTACCCATTCCAGTTAACTATTAAGGCGCAGGCTCATCTCGACCTGCAACTCCTCGAAGGGCGCGCATTCTATACTTATCCCCGGTATATTGCAAAGTCTGAACAGGGCGAAATTGTGCGCCTGGGGGCGGTCGCATCTGGCCACGCCCGCGGTGCCTGCCGTATCATGCGCCCACTTTATAGAGCGAGGGCGCACGTGTGCTGATTCTGGGGCTGGAAACCTCCTGCGACGAGACCGGTGTGGCGGTATTTGATACTGACCGCGGCCTGTTGGCGGATGCCCTGCACAGTCAGGTGGATGTGCATGTGGAATACGGCGGCGTGGTACCGGAACTGGCCTCTCGCGACCATGTGCGCAAGGCCCTGCCGCTGATCGAGCAGGTGATGGCAGAAGCGGGTGTTACCGGGTCTGATCTCGACGGTGTAGCTTACACGGCCGGCCCGGGGTTGGTGGGAGCACTGATGGTGGGGGCAACCCTGGCCCGTTCCCTGGCCCTGGGGTGGGGTATTCCGGCACTGGGGGTGCACCACATGGAGGGGCATTTGCTGGCCCCCATGTTGGAGGATGAGCGCCCTGAGTTCCCCTTCGTCGCGTTGCTGGTCTCCGGTGGTCACACCCAGTTGGTTCGCGTGGACGGCATCGGCCAGTACCGCCTGTTGGGGGAGTCGGTGGACGACGCCGCCGGCGAAGCCTTCGACAAGGCGGCAAAGATGATGGGTCTGCCCTATCCGGGTGGGCCCCATGTGGCGAAGCTGGCGGATACCGGCAATCCCGAGCGTTTTGACTTTCCGCGCCCCATGGTAAATCGGCCGGGCCTGGATTTCAGCTTCAGCGGCCTCAAAACCTACACCTTGAATACATTGGCGGACTGCCGCCGCGACGGTGAACTCAGCGACACTGACAAGGCCGATGTGGCCCGCGCCTTCCAGGATGCCGTGGTCGACACCCTGGTGATTAAATGCCGCCGTGCGCTCAAGCAGGAGGCCCTGAAAACCCTGGTGATCGCCGGTGGCGTCAGCGCCAATCGCCATCTGCGTGCACGGCTGGAAAGCGCGCTGGCCAAGGAAGGTGCGCGGGTGTTCTACCCGGCGCCGCGGTTCTGCACCGACAACGGTGCGATGATCGCCTACGCCGGCGCTCAGCGCCTGGCAGCCGGGCAGTGCGATTCGGGCGAGAGCACGGTGCGCCCGCGCTGGCCGATGGAAGAGTTGCCGCCGGTGGCCGCCGCATGAAGGATACGGTGTTCATCCGCGAGCTGCGCATCGACACGGTGATCGGCCTGCACGATTGGGAACGGCAGATCCGGCAGACCATTGTGCTCAATCTGGAGATGGCCTGGGACAACCGTCCCGCAGCAGCGGATGAGGCGATCGACAAGGCGCTGGATTACGACGCGGTGTCACAACGCCTGATCCGTTTCATCGGCGACAGCGAGTTCCTGTTAATTGAAACCCTGGCCGAGCGCGTGGCCGAGTTGTTACTGGCGGAATTCGGCATTCCCTGGCTGCGGCTGGAAGTATGCAAGCCCGGGGCAGTACCGGAGGCGCAAACAGTGGGTGTGCGGATCGAGCGGGGGCAGCGTTAGGTGGCTCACGTTTTCCTCGGCCTGGGCAGCAATATCGAACGGGAACGCTATATCACGGCCGGCCTGGATGCGGTGTCGCGCCTGTTCGGGCACTTTGCCTGCTCGCCGGTTTACGACGCGCCCGCGGTGGGGTTTAACGGCGAACCGTTTCTCAATCTGGTGGTGGAAGTGCGCACTGACCTGTCGGTGGGTGAACTCGCCCGCCAACTGCGCCACATCGAGTATGAACACGGGCGCCCGCAAAATGCCAAACCGCTGGCGCCGCGGCAACTGGATATCGATTTGCTGCTCTACGACGAGCTTGTGGGTGAGGTTGACGGGGTGGTTTTGCCGCGCGAGGAAATCCTTCGGAATGCCTTTGTGCTGCGCCCATTGGCGGAACTGGCGCCGGAACAACGTCATCCGCAATTGGAGCGTAGTTTTGCCGAACTGTGGAGTGAATTCGATCAGACTGCGCAGCCCTTGCGTCGGGTGGATTTTCAGTGGCAGGGCCTGGTTCTGTCGACAGCGGAGTAGACTCGCGCCAGCGTTACTTTCCCGGGCGCAATTGTTCCAGCGCCGCGATCCGTCGTTTGGTCAGGGCCTCGCCCAGCGCCTTCCCTTTATAGCCTTCCTCCGCCAGTTCGGCGGCTTTAACGGACTCCACAACGATTAACGCCCGGCGCAGGTAATCTGCCTGTGGGTAGTCCCGCTCTTCAAACCCGGTGCGTCCACGCGCATCGGCTTCGCAGGCGATCAGGAAGTCTTCGAATTGCTGCGGGCGGCGCAAGGCATCCACTGCTGTGAGTAGTTTCATCAGGGTTTTGCCACGCAGTTCCAAAGCCCGGTGGCAATGGGTGTGGTACTCCCCGACCCGCTCCGCCAGGGTCTGGTGCCGTTTGGGTACGGCAAAGCGTTTGCAAACTGCACGGATGGCGGCCACGCCCCGGTGTTCGTGGGCGATATGGCGTGGCCACTCGGATTCTGGCGTGAGACCTTTGCCGAGGTCGTGCAGCAGCACCGCAAAGCGCACCGCGTCGTCACCGCCGAGTTTCACCGCAGCTTGCAGGGCGAGAAGGGTGTGCAAGCCGGTATCG
Organism: Gammaproteobacteria bacterium; assembly: GCA_030427085.1. Lineage (GTDB taxonomy): Bacteria > Pseudomonadota > Gammaproteobacteria > Pseudomonadales > Halieaceae > JAUHXH01. The sequence continues at coordinate 424,311 of JAUHXH010000002.1, forward strand.
ATCTCTGGATGATGTTCCGCTACCTGGGGCACGCCAAATAGCCGCTCCACTTCTGGTAACAGCGCCGCAAGCGCGCCGCAGTCGCGCAGCACCTGGATGTAAACTTCGGGGTTGGGTTCCGACAGAGCGCGTTGGGTTTCCGTCCAGATGCGCTCTTTGGCCAGGTGATCCAGTTCACCGGAGGCCACAATTTCCGTCATCAGGTTGATTGTTTCTTTGGCCACACGAAAACCCAGCGCAGCGTAGCGCGCTGCGAAGCGGGCCACGCGCAGCACCCGCAGTGGGTCTTCCACGAAGGCGGGCGACACATGGCGCAGCAGACGGGCTGCCAGATCCTGTTGCCCGCCGTAGGGGTCGATGATGGCGCCGGCGTCATCCCGAGCCATGGCATTGACCGTCAGGTCGCGTCGAGCCAGGTCTTCTTCCAGCGTTACGTCGGATGCGCAGTGAACTTCGAAGCCGGTATAGCCGTGGCCGCGTTTGCGCTCGGTGCGGGCCAGGGCATATTCCTCGGCGGTGTCGGGATGTAAAAAAACGGGGAAGTCTTTGCCAACCTGTCGGTAGCCGCGATCCAGCAATTCCCGGGGCGTGGCGCCCACCACCACCCAATCGCGCTCAACCGGTTCGCGGTCGAGCAGTTCATCGCGTACAGCACCGCCAACCAGGAATATCTGCATGCTCAGGGTGCCTCCCAGGTGAGGGCCTCGCCATTGCATTTACCTTTTTTGCAGGCACAGCGCGTCCACATGCCGGTTTCCAGGTGATAGAGGCTGAGCGCGCCGCCCCACACGCAGCCGGTGTCCAGCGCGATGTGGCCGGGTTCGTTGCAGTGGCCCTCCAGCGAAGCCCAGTGGCCGAACAGAATGCGCTCACCGGCACTTTTGCGATTGGGGTGGCTGAACCAGGGGGCAACTTTTTTCCCCGCATTGGGTTTGGGGCCTTTACTGACCAGATCCAGCTCCCCCTCGGGGGTGCAGTAGCGAATGCGGGTGAGGTAATTGGTGATAACCCGCAGCCGCTTCATGCCGGTGAGGTCCTCCGACCACAACGCGGGCGTGTTGCCGTACATCTTGCTGAAGAACTTGATGCAGTCGGGGCTGCGCAGCACCGCTTCCACTTCTCCGGCGTAACCAGCCGCCTGATCCACTGTCCACTGCGGTGGAATGCCGGCGTGCACCAGGGTGTAGCCGTGCTCGCGGTGGAGCAGGGGGCGATGCAACAGCCAGTTGAGCATTTCGTCGCGGTCGGGCGCTGCGAGGATTTTCTCCAGCGTATCCGACCGGGAGGGTTTGCGCGTACCGGCGGCAACCGCCAGCAAATGCAGGTCGTGATTGCCTAGCACCAGCACCAGGCTGTCGCGCATGTTGTACAGAAAACGCAGGGTCTTCAGGCAGTGGGGGCCGCGATTGATAATGTCGCCCACCGACCACAGCACATCGCAATCCGGGTCGAAGTCGACCTTTTCCAGCAGGCATTTCAGCGGCTTCAGGCAACCCTGGATATCGCCGACAACGTAGGTGGCCATGGCTAGTGCAGGGCGCCGGGTACGTAGAGGGAGAAGGGCGGAATGGGAACTTCCTGCTCGCCTGAGTGTGGCGAGTCACTGAGGATGAAGTAGTAAGCGCCTTCCATAAAGCCCACCGGCGTTTCCAGATTGGTGCCACTGGTGTAGCGGAACGAGGCGCCGGGTTCGATCACCGGCTGCTCGCCTACAACCCCCTCGCCGCGAACCTCCTGCACCTGCTCGTCGGCATCGGTAATGCGCCAGTAGCGGCTGAGTAATTGTACTGACTCGCTGCCCTGGTTTTTGATGGTGATGGTGTAGGCAAAGGTGTAGTGATCCGCCTCCGGGTTGGAGTGACGGGGCAAATACGTAGTGATGACTTCGATGGCTATGGACAGTGGGTCGAAGACTTGCTCGGACAATTCAGTCATGAAGGCTGTTGGCGATCGCTATGAAATCGGGAAGTTCCAGGGTTTCCGCCCGGCACCCGGGGTCGATACCCAACTGCTCGAGACGCTCAGATTCTACTAGACCTTTGAGATTATTGCGTAGTGTCTTGCGACGCTGGGCAAAACTGGTCTGCACCACTTTGCGCAGCGTGCTTTCGTTGCACTCCGCCCACGGGCGCTCGGTGTAGGGTGTCAGGCGTACGATCGCTGACTGCACCTTCGGCGGCGGTGAAAAGGCTTCCGGCGGTACGGTAAACAGCGCTTCAACCTGGCAGTGGAACTGGGCCATGATGCCCAGCCGCCCCCAGGCTTTGCTGCCCGGCTCCGCAGCGAGCCGGTTGACCACTTCCAGTTGCAGCATGAAGTGCATGTCCTGGATAACCTCCGCCGCCGCCAGCAGTTTGAAAATCAGCGGCGTGGAGATGTTGTAGGGCAGATTGCCCACTACCCGTAGTTTTTCACCTTCTGCGGCCAGGGCGGCGAAGTGGAACTCCAGTGCATCGGCGCTGTGCAGATTGAAGCGATCTGACAAGCCGTGTGCGGCCAGCAGGCCCGGGACCAGGTCGCGGTCCAGTTCCACCACGTCCAGCCGGCAACCGCTGAGCATCAAGGGGTCGGTGATGGCGCCGTGGCCGGGGCCGATTTCTACCAGGTGCTGATCGGGCGCAGGGCCGATGGCGCGCACAATGCGGTCGATCAGCGCCCCGTCGGTGAGGAAGTTCTGTCCAAAGCGTTTTCGCGCGCGCATCGGTTCCGGGCGGTCTTTCATTGCCGTGTTTCCTCCTTGGGGGCCAGATCGATCGCCATTTGCAAGGCACTGGCCAGGCTGCCGGCGTCGGCCTTACCGCTTCCGGCCAGATCCAGGGCGGTACCGTGATCCACCGAGGTCCGCACCAGCGGCAGGCCCAGCGTGATATTGACGGCGCGTCCGAAACCAGCGTACTTCAACACCGGCAGGCCCTGATCGTGATACATGGCGAATACGGCATCGCAGTTGGCCAGTACCGGTGGATTAAAGGCGGTGTCGGCGGGCAGGGGGCCGAGCAGGTTCATGCCCTGTTGGCGCAGCGATTTCAGGGTCGGGGTGATGATATTGATTTCTTCCTGGCCCAGGTGGCCACCTTCCCCCGCGTGGGGGTTCAGGCCGAGCACGGCTATGCGGGGTTCGGGGATGCGAAATTTATGCTGTAACTCGCGGTGCAGGATGTGCAGTGTGGAGCTGAGGAGTTCCCGTGTAATGGCCGCGGGTACCGCTGAGAGGGGCAGATGTGTGGTGGCGAGTGCTACGCGCAGTTGCTCGCTGGCGAGCATCATCACGACCTGGTCGGTGCCGGTGATATCGGCGAAATATTCAGTGTGGCCGCTGAAGGGAATGCCTGCCTCGTTGATGATGGACTTTTGTACGGGCGGTGTGACGATGGCGTCGAATTGACCCTGTATGCAGCCTTCGGCAGCTAGTCGCAGGGATTCCACCACCGCCGGCGCATTGGCAGTATCGAGGGTGCCTGGGATGCAGGGCTTGGCCAGTGGTACGGCAATTACTGGCAGGTGGCCGGGGCGATGTACTGCTGGTTCCGCAGCGGCATCAAAGGCTTCAATTTCTAGTGTCAGGTCCAGTAGCGCCGCACGCTGGGCGAGCAAGGCTGGATCGGCCAGTACCACCAATTGCGCCGGCCATTCCTGCAGCGCCTGCTGCAGGATGATATCCGGGCCGATCCCCGCGGGCTCGCCGCAGGTAACGGCTATGCGCGGGATCGTCATACTGGCTTACTTGATATCCACGAAGGCCTCGTCGCGGATGCGACGCAGCCACGCGTCCAGTTCTTCCTGGTACTTGCGCTGGTGCAGGTATTCCTTGGCTTTGGCGCGTACCATCAGCTCGGTCACATCCTCCACGCGGCGGTCTTCCACCTCCAGAATGTGCCAGCCGAACTGGCTGCGCACGGGGGCGCTAATTTGACCGATCTCGGTGGAATCCATGGTGTTCTGGAATTCCGGCACCATCTGGCCGGGGGAGGTCCAGCCCAATTCGCCGCCTTCCTGGGCGGAGCCGATGTCCTCGGAGTACTCCCGCGCCAGTTCGGCAAAATCCTCGCCGTTTTCGATGCGCTGCTTGAGCCGCTGTGCCAGAGCCTGGGCTTGCTGCTCATCGAGAATTTCGGACGGTGTGATCAGGATGTGGCGTACTTTGGTCTGGTCGACGGTCTGGGAACCACCGCGCTTGTCCCGCAATTTAATCAGGTGGAAGCCGCTGGCACTCTCGATCGGCGCGGCGGTTTCCCCCACGGCCAGCCTGGGCGCAACATCGGCGAACAGCGAAGGCAGGTCAGCCCGCTTGCGCCAACCCAGGTCGCCGCCGGTAAAGGTATATTTGCCGGTGGAGCTGCTGAGTACCGCGTCGTAATCTTCACCGGCACTGATGCGCTGATAAAGTTGCTCGACATGCGCTTTGGCGGCGGCTTTCTCGCTGTCACTTGCATCCGGTGACACCGGCAGCAGCGCGTGCAGGAAGTGGTAGTCCTCCTGGGTCAGGGTCTGGCCTTCGGTGGAGTCGAGGAAGTTATCCACTTCCTGCTCGGTGATGTTGATGCGCTGGTTGACGTTGCCCGCCTGGACCCGCTGCACGATCATTTCGCGGCGGATTTCCTCGCGCATGGCGGCGTAGGAGCCACCCTCGGCTTCGATGGTGGCGGCAAATTGCTCCGGCGTCATGCGGTTGCCGGCGGCCACGCGCCCGATGGCGGCATTGAGCTGGGCGTCGTTAATGCGCACGCCGGCCCGCGCGCCCATCTGCAGCTGGATGCTTTCCAGCACCAGGCGGTCCAGGGTCTGGCGGATCAGCACATCTTCAGGCGGCATATCCATGCCGCGGCTTTTCAGGTTCTGGCTCACCGAGGCCAGGCGCTCGCGCAGTTCCGAGGCCATGATCACGTCGTCGTCCACCACGGCAACCACCTGATCGAGCATTTCTGTTGCGGCCTGACTGGCGGTGCCGGTCAGGGTGGTCGCCGCCAGTGTCAGCGCCAGGGCGAGAGTTCTAAAATTCACTTCTTCTGTAACCTCGAATCATTTTCTCAAGGATGCTGTCGACACGGCCGCCGAAGCCACCCAGTCCCTTGAGCGAAATCTGTAATTGGGTGGATTCCTCGCGCGCCAGATTGGGGTCGTCGAAGTCGATCACCACGCCCTTGGCGGAGTCGAAATAGCGCAGATGCAGCAGGCGGACGCGCCAGCAGCAGGTATCATATTCGAAGCCGAACATATCTTCCACGCTGGTGTGTTGCTCGAGACTGTAGCTCAGGGCGGCGAACAGCCCCCAGTTCGGGCCGATCGGCTGGTAGGTGGACAGGGTCACCTGGTCGGTAGTGTCCCGCAGGAAGGTGCCCGTCAGGGCACGTCGGAAAGAGTAGCCCACGTTGTATTTGGCGTCGCTCTCATCCGGGCGCATCCGTACATTGAAGTTGGCGGAATTGACCTTGCCGCTGTGGTGGTCGTAGACCACATTACTGCGCACGCGGAACTGGTCGCTGGGGCGCCAGTCCACACCTGCGGCGTATTCCGAGCTGTTGGTGGTTACCGGATCGTCGGTGGCCTGCAGGCGCACACGACGATCCTCGAAGTAGTAGATCTGGCCAACGTACGCACTCAGAATTTCTTCGCCGCTGAAGCCCTCGATGAAACGGGTGGTGACGCCTACGGACACCTGATTGGCGTCGTCGATGCGGTCGTGACCGGAAAAGCGCGTCTGCCGGTAGAGCTGGTTGGAGTTGAAGGTCAGTTCGGAGCTATCGAAATCCGGGTTGAAACGCTGGTCCTCGTAGCCGCTGTAGAGGTAGGCAATGCGCGGTTCCAGGGTCTGGATCATCGGTTCGCCGCCGAGGCTGGTTTCGCGCTCGAAATACAGGCCACCATCCACATGGGCCAGAGCGGCACCGGGGTCGGAATTGATCAGTTTGTCCTGCTCTTCGCTGTCGTTGAGCCGGTAGCTGAGCTGGCGGTACTTCACTTCGCTGTTCAGGAAGCCGTATTCCCACTGCATCGGGAAGCGGGCGCCGGCTTCGGCGTAGACCCGCTCGCCGGTTACGCGCCGTTCATTGTCGATGTCAAAATTGGAGTACTGGGCCAGCAACACCGGACTGAGCTGGAATGGCTGGTTGCTGCTGCGGTACTGGGTAGTAATCTGGGGCAGCTTTTTGTAGTCCTCGCCAATGTCATCGGCGAGTGACTGAAACTGCTGTACTTCCACATTTAACAGCAGTCGATCGCCCAGATAGTCCAAAGTGGCCTGTTGCTGCAGGCTGGTTTCCCGCTTGGTGTCGATGCTGGTCGTTTCGAGATCCTTCATGTAGAAGGGGTCGCTGACCTCGGTGTAGTCCACCCGCGAGCGCCAGCGCTGCTGGATCAGGTTGTTGTGCTGCACCTGCCGCAGCCAGCGGTCGTTGCGCTCCTCGTCCGGATGCTCGTCGACGAATTTATCGTCCTCATCCATATAGGCGCCGCCGATGCTCCACATGCCAATGGCTTCGCCCAGGTAGCGAAACTCCATTTCGTGGTTCAGGCCGCGTTGCTGGATGTAGCGCGGTGTGTAGGTGGCATCGTAATTCGGGGCCAGATTGAAGTAGGCCGGAATGGCCACGTCCAGGCCGCCGCGCGAACCGCTGCCGATGGTGGGCCACAGCAGGCCGGTGCGGCGTCGGTCGTCGATCGGGAAGCTCAGGTAGGGCAAGTAGAAGACGGGAACATCTTCCACTTTGATTTTCGTGTGCCGCGCGACGCCGACGCCCTCTTCGGTATCCAGATCCAGATTGTCGGCCTCTATCGCCCAGTCCTGCTCACCGGGTGCACAGAAGGTAAAGGCGGCGTCGTGGATGATGAAGTTATCTTCCCTGTCGCGCTCCAGCTCGCCCGCAGTACCGCGCAACTGGAAGTCGTGCAGGATGAACTGGGCATTTTCTACCCGGGTCTCACCGGCGCCCGGCTTGAGATCGGCACGGTCGCCCTGTACTCGCACGCCGGGTTCACGCAGGGTCACTTCACCTTCAACCTGGGTATCACCGCTGACCCGATCATAGGTAACGGAATTGGCTTTCAAGCTGCGGCTGCCCTGGCTCAGTTCCACGCCGTCGCTGAAGCGCACCAGGTCACCTTCCATTTCGGTGGTGCGGGCTCGGGCGTTTACGTCGGACAGGTCGGGCGGCGTGGTTTCGGTTTGGCCGCCCAGTGGGTCCATGTAGCGGCCACCGCAGCGCAAGCACCGCCGGGTGCGCAATTCCTCGGGCAACTGCTCGGTGGGAATCCAGTCGGAGGGGAAGCCGCTCTCGCAGATCCAGCCGTCCTCGTTCTCATTGGCGCGACAGGCCCACTGCTTGTTATCCTCCGCCGCGTCCGGCGCGCTTTCCTCCTGGGCATGCAGTCCTGTTGGCAGCGTTATCGCAGCCAGCAAAAACAGACAGCGGCAGGCTGCGGTCGGCTTGGAGGTGGGGCGTGTCATCAATTGATTTGGGCTTGGTATTTTGAAAGCGGATGATAAAGCATTCAGTTGGCGCTTGTCCGGCCAATTTTTGACCAGTGGGCGGCATTGTGGCGACTGAACAGGCCCTGTCTACCTGGGCGCGATTGCAACTGCCCGCGCTGCGCGACGGACAGTGGCAGGCGGTGGCGGGGGACGCCAGCGCGCGTGCCTATTTTCGCCTGTCGAATGACGGCGCTTCGGCCATCGCAGTGCTGTCGCCGCCCGAGAGCCAGAAAAACGCCGAGTTCCTTGCGATACGCGATTTGCTGGCCAGTCAGGGTATTCGCGTTCCCGATCTGCTCGCGGTGGACCTGGATGTCGGTTATTTTCTGCTGGAAGACCTGGGGGACTCCCCACTGCTGCCCGCGCTGAATGACGACAGCGCAGATGCTTGCTATGCCCGGGCCGCCGATATTCTGCGCCAGTTGAACACGGTTCCCGACGAGGTCGCGGCGGAACTGCTGGCCTGTGATCGTCCCTTCCTGGTGGAGGAGTTGGAGCGCTTCCCTACCTGGTTCGTGGCCGCTCTGCTCGGCGCCGAACTGAACCGCGCTGTCTTCGATGCCTTTTCGCAATGCCTGATCGACAGCGCCCTGGCGCAGCCACGGGTGGTGATGCATCGGGATTTCCACAGCCGCAACCTGATGTGCCTGCCAGATGGTGAACTGGCTCTGATCGACTTTCAGGACGCGGTGCGCGGCCCGGTGACCTACGACGCGGTGTCCTTGTGGCGCGACTGCTACATTCGCTGGCCCGAGGCGCGGGTGCAGCATTGGGCGGGGCAGTACTACGCCTCACTGCGAGCGCAGGGCCAGCTTGTCGGCATTACCGAAGCGCAGTTTCAAAGGTGGTTCGACCTCATGGGCCTGCAGCGCCATATCAAGGTGCTGGGAACCTTCGCCCGCCTCTACCTGCGTGACGGTAAGTCGGCTTATCTGCAGGATTTACCCCTGGTGCTGGACTACGTTCGCCTGATCCTGTCGCGTTACCGCAACGAAGTGCCAGAGATTGCGGCCTTTGCAGACTGGTTCGAGACGCTGTCGCCAGTTATTGAGGCGCAGGCCTGGAGCACCGCATGAAGGCGATGATCCTGGCGGCGGGTCGCGGCGAGCGCATGCGGCCGCTGACCGATTACTGCCCGAAACCCTTGCTGGAAGTGGGCGGCAAACCCTTGCTGGCCTACCACCTGGAGGCATTGGGGGCAGAGGGAATCCGGGAGGTGGTGATTAATGTATCCCACCTGGGCGAGCAAATAGTGGATTGGGTGGGTGACGGCAGCCGCTGGGGCTTGCAGGTTGCGTTCTCCCGCGAATTCGAGCCGCTGGAAACGGCTGGCGGGCTATTGCATGCGGCTGGGCTGCTGGGCGAAGAACCTTTTCTGGTGTTGAACGGGGATGTGTGGACCGACTACCCGCTGTCCCGCCTGACCGCAAGGAGTTTGCCGGCCGACACCCTCGCGCACTTGGTGATGATCACCAACCCCGCCCAACATCGCGGCGGTGATTTCGCCCTCGATAGTGAGGGGCACCTGCAGCGCGCGAGTAAACAAACTCCCAGCTACACCTACGCGGGGCTGGGCATCTATCGCATGGCCCTGCTGGCGAATGCCATGCCGGGCAAACAGGCTCTGCGCCCCTTCCTCGACGCGGCCATCGATGCCGGGCAATTGAGTGGCGAGCTGTATGAAGGTGCCTGGGAAGACGTGGGTACACCGGAGCGTCTGGCTGCGCTGGATCAGCGATTGCGTACGGCGGCAGCAATCCGCACCGAATAAGCCACCACCTGCCCCCGGCTTTTCGGTAAAATGCGGCGGTCATCCGCCGGAGCGCCCACCATGAACGACTTCCTCATCGCCCCCTCGATTCTTTCCGCCGATTTCGCCCGTTTGGGGGAAGAAGTGGATAACGTCCTCGCCTCCGGCGCCGATGTGGTGCACTTCGACGTGATGGACAATCACTACGTGCCAAACCTGACTATCGGCCCAATGGTGTGCAAGGCGCTGCGCAAGCACGGCGTAACGGCGCCGATTGACGTTCATCTGATGGTGCAGCCGGTGGATCGGCTGATCGGCGATTTCGCCGACGCGGGCGCCACTTACATCACCTTCCATCCAGATGCCTCCACCCACGTGGACCGCTCCCTGCAGATGATCCGCGATGCGGGCTGCAAGGCCGGCCTGGTGTTGAATCCCCACATGGGCACCGACTGCCTGAAATACGTGATGGACAAACTCGACATGATTTTGCTGATGTCGGTGAACCCGGGCTTTGGCGGCCAGTCCTTCATTCCCTCCACACTCGATAAACTGCGTGAAGTGCGTGAGCTGATCGACGCCTCCGGCCACAATATCCGGCTGGAAATTGACGGTGGTGTGTCGGCCAAAAACATTGCAGAAATCGCCCGCGCTGGCGCAGACACCTTTGTGGCCGGCTCGGCCATTTTCAATGCGCCGGACTATGCAGAGGTTATCGCGCAGATGCGCAGCGAATTGGCCAGCACGCGTAGCTAAGCTCGAGACCGGCGAGGAAGCGAGGATGGTTCATCAGGGCAGTTGTCACTGCAGGGCGGTTACCTTTGAAGTGGAAGCGCCTGAAGTGATCGAGGCGGATCGTTGCAATTGCTCCATCTGCAACAAATCCGGTTTTCTCCATCTGATCGTTCCGCGTTCGCGTTTCCGCCTGCTCACCGGGGAAGACACGCTCACCACCTATACCTTTAATACCGGCGTGGCCCAGCACACCTTTTGCAAGGTTTGCGGTGTAAAGCCTTTTTACACGCCCCGGTCCAACCCGGATGGCATCGATGTGAATGTGCACTGTATCGACACCGATCCCCTCCGGGTCAACATCACTGATTTCGACGGGCAAAACTGGGAGCAAAATGCCCACGCACTCGCCCACAAGAGTGAAGAGCCCTGAACGTCTCCGCCCCCGCTTGCGCCATTTGGCGCTATAGTGGGTATTGTCGCTCGCTGGCGGCTTTCGCGAACTCAGTCTGACAAGGCGGTCACTATGAAAAAATTGGGATTACTCGGTGTGTGCAGCGTGGCATTGCTCCTGGGTGGTTGTGCGCCAGAAGTGGGCAGCAAGGCCTGGTGTGACAAGATGGACGAAAAGCCCAAGGGCGAGTGGACCATGGATGACACCGGCGACTACATGAAGCACTGTATCTTCTCGGACGACGACGCCGAAAAGTAGCGCCTGCTACGCGCTGACGAAATGATTCGTGACCGCCTGGCCGTGGAGCGAACGCGGCTCGCCAATGAGCGCACGTTGCTGGCTTACGTTCGCACCGCCCTCTCGCTGCTTGCCGCTGCCGCGGTGCTCCTGCATTTCTTCCCCGATCGGCAGGACCTGGTCCTGCTCGCTTGGGGTTTGGGTGTGCTGGGGGTGATCGTGTTGCTGTTGGGCGGCTGGCGGTTTCAAGTGGTCAGGAAAGCGTTGGTGCGTGAGTCGCAGGACTAGAGTGCGGTCACTAGCGACTCAAAGAGTTCGCTGGCCTTGCGGTATTGTAACAGTGGTGCTCCCTGCCCCGCGTAGTGCGAAGCAAATTCCACGCGCCCCAACTCCGCAGCGCGCCGTTTCAGTGGCGTAGTGAACCAACTCTGGAAGGGGTAGGGCAGCGGCAAGTCATCGCGGGCATCCATTTCCGCCAGGAAATCATTGGGGATAAAACGTGCCAGTCGGCCTGTATAGCCGCGGTGGAGCACGGTATTGCCCGATTCAGGTGAGTGCAGCAAATCTTTGTGGGTGTCACTGGTGCCGGATTCGTCGCAAGCCAGAAACGCCGTGCCAATCTGTGCAGCCTGAGCCCCGAGAGACAGAGCGGCTTTCACGCCAGCCGCATCGGCGATACCGCCTGCCGCGATGACAGGTACTTCACACTGCTCGGCGGCGATTCGGGCCAGCGCCAATGTGCCCATCAGAGAGTCCTCGGCGCGGCGCAGGAAAGACACCCGATGCCCTCCGGCCTCGAAGCCGGTGGCCAGCACCAGATCCACGCCAGCGGCTGCCAAGGCCTGCACTTCCGCCAGGTTGGTGGCGGCCCCCAGCGTGGTGATGCCGCGCTGGCGGCAGGCCTGCAGAATCGCTTTCGAAGGAATGCCAAATACAAAGCTGAACACCGGCGGCGCCGCTTCCAGTATCGCTTCCGCCTGTTCCTCGTAGGGCACCAGTACCTGCTCTGTGTAGGTGGGATAAGGCACCTGGAGGGCGTCGTAATAGGGTTTGAAGCGCGCAAGGTAATCCTCGAACTGATCCCGGCTCAGAACCGGCGAGGGATTCTCTTTGTCCGGAATCCACAGGTTGAGCGCGAAACACCGATCTGTGGCATGGCGGATTTCTGTGTTCAGGGACAGTATCTCGTCCCCGCCCAGTTGATGGGCGCCGTAGGAACCCATGCCACCCGCATTCGATACCGCCGCCAGCAACTCCACCGTGGACAGGTTGCCCCCGAAGGGGCCCTGAATGATGGGGTAGGCGATATCGAGCCGTGCGGTGAGGTCGTTCTGCCGTAGATCATTCACTTCACTTGCTCCTGCCTTGTCAATTTACGCCGCTACGCTGGCGGGTGGGCGAAATGTAGCCTGCTCGCGTTCAACTGCGAGCGCGAACTCCGGTAGCTGGCTGATGCGGTGAATGTGGGCAAGGGTACGGGGACCGATCTGAACCGGGTAGTCCGGAAAGAGATTGCCCCAGTTGCTGTACACCGCCAGCAGATAGTCGATGATGCTCGCTTCATTGCCCACCATATGGTCGCGATCCGCGATTTGTGTTTCCACGATAGCCCAGAGTCCGGAGATGCGCTCCGCCAGTTGCGTCATCAGGGCGTCTTTCGGCTCTCCGGCGGGCATCAGCCCGTTTGCCGTGATCGCTTTGCTGTAAGCCGGATGCAGGGTGGCGTAGTTGAACATCAACCAGCGCATGAAGGGCTGTTCTTCGCCGGCGGGAATTTCTCCGTGGCGTTCGATCAGGTGCAGGGCGATGGCCGCGCCCTCCACCAGCAGTGAGTCGCCATCGCGCAGCGCAGGCACCTGGTTGGTGGGGACCAGGTCGGTGTAGTTTGGAACGTCTTCGCGGTGGATGATTTCCACCTTCTGGCCGTAGTGGTTCAGCAGGACGTGGATGGCCATCGAGCAACTGCCTGGAATGGTGTAAAGCTGATACATGGGAGTGACCTCGTTTGGAATGTTGGGGAGTGCGCAGAGCCGCATCCGTCGACAAGGAGTCTAGGTGGGTCTACCCTGTAGATAAATTCTCACAATATGCATAGTTGGTTTGCAAAAATGCACAACTGGGATGATCTGCGCTATTTCCTCGAGGTGGTCAGGGCGGGCAGTTTCGCCGGTGCGGCGCAGGCTCTGGGTGTCAACCACTCCACCATTTCCCGTCGCGTGGCAGCGCTGGAAGCGCGGCACGGGGTGCACTTGCTGGAGCGAACCCAGCAGGGCTACGAACTGAGTGAGGCGGGCGCCGCGATTATCGAATCACTGGAGGCGATGGACGCAGCCCAGATGCAGGCATCGCGCGTGCTGTTGGGGCAGGATGCGCGCCTTGCCGGCCCCCTCAACGTGACACTGCCACACGAAGTGTTCGACTTTCTGCTGGTTGAACCCCTGGCGCGTTTCAGTCGCGAATACCCCGATATTGAATTGTCACTCCAGGTGAGCCGCGGCCTGCGGAATCTGGCCAATCGGGAAGCTGACCTCGCAGTGCGGATCTCACCGGCGCCGCCAGACTACCTGGTGGGTCGGCGAGTGGTGCAGATCCAGCACGGCTTCTACGCTCGTCGTGATCGTCTCGCCGAAATGTTGGCGGCTGAACACACGCCGATAATTCTGTGGACGGTGGATTCGACCATGCCCGAGTGGGCACTGGATCACTTTCACAAGCCCCGTGTGGTCCTGAAAATCGACGACCTCTTCGCGATGTACCGCGCGGTGGCGGCGGGCATCGGCATAGCCCGTATGCCGTGTTTCATGGCGGATGTGTTGGGTGAGCCCACCGTGGGGCGATTACCGATTGACTTGCCCCGGTCTGACTGGGGCCTGTGGGTGTTGCACCACCCGGATTTACGCAACACCGCACGCATCCAGCGGCTGAAAGCCGTGCTGACGACGGAGCTGGAGCAGCGTCAGCCGCTGTTTCATGGTGAAACTTCGGCCTACCTTGAAATGCCCTGATGGACAGATCGTCCCGGCGAAGACACACTTTCATCCCGACTCAGAGAGCACAGAGGTGCACCCATGAAACTGGTCATCGGCAATAAAAATTACTCGTCCTGGTCCCTGCGGCCCTGGCTGTTGTTACACGCCCATGGGCTGGATTTTGAGGAGGTGTCAGAGTCCCTGCGGGCGGAGGGCCTGAGTGAGCGACTGGCTCAGCACTCGCCCTCGCGCCGGGTGCCGGTGTTGATCGACGGTGATCTCACGGTGTGGGATTCGCTGGCCATCTGCGAGTACGTGTCCGAGCACTATCTGCTGGGCGAGGGCTGGCCCGAAAATGCCACAGACCGGGCGCTGGCCCGATCGCTGACGGCCCAGATGCACGCCGGATTTAACGCCCTGCGCAATGAAATGCCAATGAACTGCCGGGCTCGCCGCAAGATTTCCCCCAGCGATGCCGCCCTCGACGACGTCGCGCAGATCGACGCCCTGTGGTCGGAGTACGCTCGCCCCGATGGTGACGGTCGCCTGTTTCTGTTTGGCCAGTTTTCTATCGCCGACTGCTTCTATGCCCCGGTGGTACTGCGTTTTGAAACCTACGGCATCAGCTTGTCGCCTGCGGCGCAGGCCTATGCGGATAGCCTGCGTGCTCACCCCTCGCTGCAGCATTGGGTGGCGGCGGGTCGTGCAGAATCGGAGGTGGTGGTCGAGGACGAGGCAGGAGAAGACGCTTGAGCCTGCTTTTGTTGCTGCAGTGTCAGTTAATTTTACAATCCGCTCGGGAGATGTCGCATAAAGCCCTCGGAAACCGCGTGGTGAGTGAGTTGGCCCATTAATTGCTTATCATTGATTACTCAGTGCTGCTAAAAGCACGATCAGACTACCGGGGCTTGTTCGATGAGACGTAAATTATTCTCTCTGTTACTGTGTTGCACCTTGTTCAGCTGGGTTGGTTCGGCCAATGCCACGCTGTTAGGTGATGAAATTACCATTACTACGGCACTGGGCCCGCAAGTTGCCATCGTCGGTCCCGGCATCGAGTACACCGTTATCGGTGGCGGTGGTGGCTCACTGAATGTTGATTTCGATGGCGCGGGTTTTTTCGATATATTTTTTGACGTTCCTTCGGATATCGATTTGGGGGCACCATTATTCCCCATCGTCGCGAGTGGCCTGGATTGGATTGGGTATCCCCTGGGCGGCATTGCCAGTGTGATCGATCTGGGCGGCGCCATTCCCATCGCCAATCTGTCCTGGACTGACAACAGCATCACGCTGGATATCGTGGACCATCTCATCCCTCAGGGCCGAAGCTTCCACCACTTTCAGATCATCACCACGCATGGGGTTCCGGCGCCGGCAACCCTGTTGCTGCTGGGTTTCGGCGTGACCGGTCTGGTCTGGAGTCGCCGGAAACGCTCCTGAGCAAATTATCCTGAAAGCCAGGCCCGCCTCGTGCGGGCCTTTTTTGTGGAACCTCGAAAGCGTTTCACCCGGCGGGTGACTGCTATAGGCTGTGTGCTGGAAGACCCCTGCCCCGGAGAAACTGGATGCCAGCGATTGATTGTCTGGACGAAATAGAAATATCCGCCACGCCAGCCCGCATTTACGCGCTGGTTAGCGACTACCCCGGTTGGCAAGATTGGAACCCGCTATACCGCTGCGAGTTGATTGATGCAGTCGAGTTGGAAGAGGGGGTGCAAGTTCAGCACACGTACGGGTACCCAATGTTGGTGCTGAGCAGTTTTGTCCGGCGTATCGATCGCGTCGTGCCGGGTGAGTGTCTGGAAGAGTCCTACATCGATGGCGACCTTATCGGTACGGGTGTCTGGCGCTTCGAGGCAACCGGGGATAAAACCCGCCTGTCCTATCACTGTAAGGTGCGCTCCAACACGTTTCGGGCGCATGTATCGCTGGCGCTGGCCGGCGGCCGGGGCCATAGCAACGTTTACCAATCCATGTTTAAAAAGGTGAAGGCGCTGTGTGAAGCGCCTGACTAAGCGCGCGTGCAGAATCTGGAGCACAGTGAGCGCTTCGCGCGTATCGGTGAGGTACTGGCGCGAAACCGAACACTCTGGCGCACGCGGGCTTTTTACCTGACCCGACTGCCCTGGCGGGAGCAGTTCCCGGCGTTGCACGATTACCTGCTCGAGCTATCGCCCGCTGAAGTCGATGCCCTGCAGGAAAATGATGAACAACTGGCTGAGTCTGTTGGGAGCTTGCTGCCTGATGTGAGGGCGCTGTGGGCGCTTTGTCGCCTCCCCCGGCTGGAACAGCGCACGCTGAACGCTGTACCCGATCGTTTCAGTCGCGATATTCCGGGGCGCAAGTGGCAGCAGGTGCAGGCGTTTGTGGCCTGTGCATCGTGGCCGGAGTTACCAGTACTGGACTGGTGTGGTGGTAAGGGGCACCTCGGGCGTCTTACGTGTTCCGAGCACGGTGTAGCGGGTACTTCGATGGATTGTGACGTCGTGATGGTGGCCGAGGGGCGACGACTCAGCACGCGTTTACATGTACCGCTGCAACACGAAGTGGCCGACGCCCTGGAATCGTCGGGCCGCGCTTGTGTCGAGGCGAACCGGCAGGCACTCGCCTTGCACGCCTGCGGCGGCCTCCATCTGGCATTGATGGAGGCGGCAATTGAAAAGCGAACCCGGGCGCTGGCGATCTCCCCCTGTTGCTACCATTTGCATCGGCCGGATACCTATCAACCGCAGTCAGCACAGGGTCGATCAACAGACCTGCAGCTCACGCGCTCCGAATTGCGCACGGCAGTGCAACAAACCGCTACCGCGCCCGCTCGAACGCGGCGGCAGCGCCGGCAATTGCAGGCGTGGCGGTTGGGATTTGACCTGCTTCAGCGGGAGCTTCGCGGTGTGGATGACTATCTTGCCGTGCCGAGTGTACCGGCATCATTGACTGCCGCCGGTTTTGAAGCCACCTGCCGGCATCTGGCGACCCTGAAGGATCTTGCGCTCCCTGTTGGTATCGATTGGCCAGCGTGGGAGGCGCGCGGTTGGGAGCGCCTGCACTGGGTCAGCGCGATGGATGTGGTCCGCATGGCCTTTCGTCGGCCGTTGGAGGTGTGGTTGGTGCTGGACCGTGTTCTGCGCTTGCAAGAGGCGGGTTACGAAGTGGAGTTGGGTGAGTTTTGCGAGTCTGCCCTCACCCCCAGAAATATCCTCATCCGTGCCATACTGCCCTGACCAATCATTGCCGTGAGCCCGAACCTTGAACAGTGACTCTGCAATCCGTCCAGCCGTTTTGAGTGATGCGGCGGCCTGCACCGACATCTATGCCCACTACGTACGGGAGTCCATTGCTACTTTCGAAGAGGAGCCCCCAACGGCGGAGGACATGGCGCAGCGGATACAGGAAGCCGGTGAACTGGGCCTGCCCTGGCTGGTGGCCGAGTTGGAGGAGCAGGTAGTGGGTTATGCCTATGCCAGCCGCTGGAAGGGGCGATGTGCCTACCGCTACTCGCTGGAAATTACCGTCTATCTGGACCACCGCCACTGCGGGCATGGGCTCGGGCGGCGGCTGTATGAACGGCTGTTCCCCGAATTGGCTGAACTCGGTTACCGGGTGCTGATCGCCGGTATCTCACTGCCGAATGAGGCCAGTGTTGGCCTGCATGAAGCCATGGGCATGACCAAGGCCGGGCAGTTCGATGAGGTGGGTTACAAGTTCGGGCAGTGGATCGATGTGGGGTACTGGCAGAAGATACTGCCGGCCGACGCGAGGCCGGCCGGGTAAGTGAGCGCTTACTGCATGCTCACGTCGATCAGTTGCCACTTGGCTTCCTGATCGCTGTCACGGGGCTCGGTGTAGCGGTAGCGTACTTTGGAGCCTTCCGGTGCGCTCTCGATCATGGCGTTTTTGGGCTCTTTGAAGTGCAGCTTGCGGCCGCGATCCAGGCGACAGCCAGTTTCATCGGTGGCCGGTTCGGCTGAGTGGAAAGCCACATAAACAGCGGTATCGGCGTTCTGGGTCTGCTTCTTCTTGACGGTGCCTTCCATGATGCAGTCACGGGCCAGTTCGTCGGCCTGGCTCAAGGGCGCAAGCGCCAGTAGAGCAGTGGTTAAAATTGCGGTCATTGCTTTCATAGCAAAACTCCTCCTGTTGGGCGTGAAGTAGAAAACCAAGCATCCCTTCACTTTCTTGTCATATTCTTGTCATAACAACCTGATAGGCATTGAGCACATGCTAGCCGCAAATTGGCCGCCGCTGCTATCGTGGTCATTGATTTGTAACAAAAAATTCACATAGGGCGTGACTGGCTGTAACAAATGGCAGCCGCGCCAAGTGGGGTTTTCAGGCGGTGTTTTAGCCCGCCAGACCGGGGAGGAGGGAGCCCAGTCCGGTGGCGGTAAGCTGTACCGCAATGGCCATCAGGATAACCGCTGTAAGGCGTACGATGATCCGGGTACCGATCGGCCCCAGGGTGTTCATGATTGGGGTCGCAAAGTAGTACATCACGCCACAGGCCGCGCCCACAACCACACTGCAGCCCGACATAACCACCAGATCCAGGGTGGACTGTGCCTGCACGGCATAGGCGGTGATATAGGCCATGGAGCCCCCGCCGGTGGTGAGGGGGATAGCCAGCGGTACGACCGCGACGATATTCCAGGGGTCGCGCTGGGTCTGGGCCCGTTCGTCGTGGGGAATTTCCTTGCTCTGCGGCTTCATCATGTCGAAGGCCACCTTCAGCACGATCAACCCACCCGCCACCTGCATGGCCCCGAGGTCGACCTGCAACGCGTCGAGGAAGATTTTGCCCAGCCACACAATTACCACCATGAAACAGGTGGCGGCCACGGTGGTGCGCACGGCCATCCGGCGGTGGAATTCTTCCGGGTAGTCCGCCACCAGGCTCTGGTAGAGAGGTAACAGGGCGAGAGGGTTGAGCATGGCCAGCAAACCGGTGGCGTAATTCAGAAATTCGCTGGTGCCCATCCTTTGACTTGCCTATCCCGGTTTGTGATTCGCTATAGTACTCCCTGTGCTGTCCACTTGCATGCGAATAACCAGAGGGAAACGGCCTTGAAGACCCTGTCACATCTGTTCGACAACAACCGGGAGTGGGCGCGGCAAGTGACCGAAGCCAATCCCGATTTTTTCAATGAACTGGCTAACCAGCAGGCGCCGAGCATATTGTGGATCGGTTGTTCCGATAGTCGGGTGCCGGCAAACCAGATTGTCGATTTGCCCCCGGGTGAGGTGTTCGTACACCGCAATATCGCCAATGTTGTGGTGCACAGCGATCTCAACTGTCTTTCCGTGCTGCAGTACGCGGTAGAAGTGCTCAAGGTTAAACATGTGATCGTTTGCGGCCACTACGGCTGCGGCGGTGTGCGCGCTTCCATGGACGGCCAGGATCACGGTCTGATCGACAACTGGCTACGGCACATTGCGGATGTGCGGCGCTTTCACCGCGACGAGTTGGAAGGCATGGATTTCGAAGCCGAAGTGGACCGGATGTGCGAGCTCAACGTGTTCGAGCAGGTTCGCAATGTGTGCAATACCAGTATTGTGCGCAATAGCTGGGCTGGGGGCGCTGAACTGTCGATACACGGCTGGATCTACGATGTGAAGAACGGCATTTTGAAGGACCTCGGCCACTGCTTCACCAGCCGCGAGGAGTTCGATGCCGCTTATCCGGCGTGATGGGCGGGACGCCGGGGCGGCGTCCCGTTGAAGCGGGGCCGGGTAGGCCCCTTCAGCCCTACTGCTTGAATACCTTACCGCCCTTCATCACGAAGTCCACGTCCAGCAGCTCTTCGATGTTGTCCAGCGGTGAGCCATTAGTGGCGATGATGTCGGCGTGCTTGCCCACTTCCAGGGTGCCCAGTGAGTCGCTCATGTCGATCAGGTCTGCCGCGTTGACGGTGGCGCTGACGATAATCGCCATTTCGCTCATGCCGGCCTGATGCATCAGCACGGCTTCCTGGGCATTGATGCCGTGCTTCGACACACCGCTGTCGGTACCGAAGGCCACTTTCACGCCGGCCTTGTGGGCGGTTTCGAAATTACCCTGCATGTCTGCGCCCACACGGCGGGCCTTTTCCTTGATGGCATCACTCATGAAGTCCGCGTTGTCCGCCATCTTGGCTACGGTGTCACCGGCCAGCAGGGTGGGTACCAGGTAGGCGCCGGTTTTTTTAAACAGGGCGATGGCTTTCTTGTCGGTGTAGGTGCCGTGTTCGATGCTGTCTACACCCGCCTCCAGTGCGGCGATAATGCCGTCTGCCTGGTGGGCGTGGCTGGCGACCTTGCGCCCCATGCGTTTGGCGGCGCGCACCACCTCGGTGAGTTCGTCCGCTTCCATTTGCTGGCCGGTACCGGTGGCGCGGTCGGTGAGGACACCGCCGGTGGAGGTGATTTTGATCAGGTCGGCGCCGTATTTGATCGCATTGCGGGTAGCGCGGCGGCAGTCGTAGGGGCCATCGCAGATGGACTCGTCGGTGTACATGGCCATCAGGTCCGGCTTCATGCCGCTAACGTCGGCGTGGCCGCCGGTAATCCCTACTCCGCCCGCAGCGATGATACGCGGCCCGTCGATCCAGCCATTGTTGATACCGTCGCGCAGGGCGTACATTTCCTGGCCACTGGAACCCGCGTCACGCACGGTGGTAAAGCCGGCCATCAGCGTCCGCATGGCATACATCTCGGATTTCACCTGCTTTAACTGGCTGGACATCTTCAGGTCTTCGCTGTCGTTGTGTGGGCCCAGTTCCCCCTGCAGGTGAACGTGCATGTCCATCAGGCCGGGCAGCACGAAGCTGTCTTTCAGGTCGACCAGGGTGGCATCGCCGGCAATCTGTGCCGGGTCGAGGTAGCCCGCACTCACTTGCGTGATACGGCCGTCGGTGATTACCACGGTCTGCTCACTCAGTGGTGCTTTGCCGGGTACTGCCAGCAATTGCCCGGCGTGGATAACTTGCGTGTCGGCTTGCGCCAATGCTGCTACACCCAGGCTCAGGGCGGCGGTGAGGAGGGTGGCTTTTTTGTTCTGGAGTGGTGCTGGCATAAATGTTCCCTGTGGTGGGCTTGTGAGTGGGTGGGGGCAGCATAGGCGGGGCTGCGTGGCGCTGTCAAAATGCTTTGGTCGATTCAGGCAAACACGCCGTGAATAAACCAGCTGCGGGCCCGGCGGTCCCGAAAAATCCAGTAAAACTCGCCACTGCGGCCCTCGGCGATGTAGTAGTCGCGACTGACCGGTTGGTGCCACCAGTTGTCTTCGATGCGCTCCGGGCCGTAGCGCAATTCCAGTCGGCCCTGCCAGAACAGTCGCGCGCCGTTCTGTCGCAGGGGTTTCGGCTGATCCATTAACCAGAACGGGCGCTGGGCGCAGTGGCCCAGTGGGCCCGGGTCCCAGACTGGCGGTTCGTCACAGCCGCGCCACAGGGCGTCTTCGGGCACATGTTCATCGCGGCAGCCGACCCGGTGGATGGCTTGCAATCCGAGCCGGTTGCGCAGGCGGTCGAGCAGGCTGCCCATCGGTTCGCGCTGGTTGCCGGGGCTGAACAGATCCAGACTGGGCAACTCCCCGCTGCGCAGCTGGTCGCAGTGTAGGCCCAGGCCTTCCACCGGCGTTTCCATTTGCAGTTGTTCCAGGCGGATGGCCGTTAGCCGGTACCAGTCCTGCCAGTCGCTGTGACTGTGGGTGGAGCGCACCAGCAGGTCGCGCACTTTGCTGTCGATACCGATTAACTGCCAGCGGATCTCGCCGGTTTGCAACTGGGTGTTGCGCAGGAAGCGGCACAGGGTTTTCAGCAGCAACTGGATGGCCGGGACCAGTTCGCTGTTGGCCCGCACTTCGTAGCCGAACCAGTATTGGTCGCTGAAGGTGGCTGGGGGCTGGAAGTCGGCTTGCCGGTCATCGGCGTCACCCAGCACCTGGGCCAGAAAGTGGCTGAATTCCTTGCCACAGCGCCGGGCCAGCGCGGCCGGGGGCAGGTTGAGCAGATCCCCCAGGTGGTGCAGGCCGGCGCGGCGCAGGGCGTTAACCTGGCGGGGGAAATCATCCAGCAGGTCCAGTGGCAAGGGCGCGAGTTGCCGTTGCAGTGCGGCGCGGTCACTGGCGGGGGAGCAGTCCTCGTCGCTGAAGGACAGCAACCAGGCCGCGCGGGGGGTGGGGGCAAGCCCCTGGCAGGCCGTGTAGCCGCGGGAGGACAGGCCGCGGCGGACATTGTCCAGCAGGGCCGTAAGCCCCTGGTGCAGGCTCAGGCAACTGCCTACTTCCAGTAGCAGGCAGTCCTCGCGAAAGCTGTGCAGGGTAGGGGAGATGCCGTAGGCCCAGCAACATAGCTGTTGCAGCGTGCGTTGTTCCGCTGCCGGATCGCGTTCCAGCAGGCGCAACTCCGGCGCCAGTGCGCGGCAGGTGGCGGTGCCCATGCCGGGCTGAATGCCTGCCTGCAGGGCGCTGTCGCTGGCGCGCAGTACCCGCTGCTGCGCCAGCACCGCTACCGCCTGGTGGGGGTCGTGTTGCAGGCATTCCAGTGGCAATTGCTCGAAGCGCAGGCACAGCCACAGGCTCACGGTGAACCTCGCTGATCGCAGGCAGCACCAGAATGGCGTGGGGACACTACGCCCAGCTTAACAAAATAACTGTACATATATACAGTATTTGTCATCTGGCCGGGCCTGTCCAGTGGATAAAGCCCGGGCATTAGGTCATCATGCCCCGCTTCGGACGGCACACGGGAACACCTGCCCGGGGGCCGTCCTGCGCTGAAAACGGCAGCGGATTACCCCCGACTGCCGAGTCGAACGGTCCGGCCCAACCGGCTGGCCCGCCAAAACATAGAGAGGACGATGTGAATACCCGACTGATCCCCCTGGCACTGAGTGTGTCACTACTGGCCCTGACGGGCTGCTCCCGCTCCGGCGACGCGCCCGAGGAGAGCGCGGCCGCGGCGGTACCGGCTGACACGGCCCCTGCGGCTGCCGCCGAGGCCAAGCCCGATGTTTCGGCCTACTTTGCCACCTTCCTGGCGGAAAATTACAAAGTGGACATGGCTCGATTCCCCATGTCAGCCAGCTATCGCGGCCTGAAAACCAACCCCGGCAAGTGGAACCCTGCGTCTGAAGCGTTCCGGGAAGAAACTCGCGCCATCAACGACTCGCGCCTGACGCAGCTGATGGAAATTGACCGGGCGTCGCTGCCGGCCCCGCAGCAGTTGTCCTGGGATCTGTACCAAAGCGATCTGCAGCGAACCATTGCCAGCGATGAGTATCGTCACCACAAGTACGTGATTCACCAGTTCCGCGGGCCGCACACAATGGTGCCCAGCAGTCTGATCAGCATTCAGTCGGTCAAGTCGGCCGAGGAAGCCGGGGACTACATCAGCCGTATTGAGGATACCTCGACCTATTTCGACCAGGTTATCGAGCAGATGCAGATTCGCACCGAGAAGGGCATGTTCCTGCCGGCCTGGTCCTACCCGCAGATGATTACCGCTTCGCGCAACGTCATCACCGGTGCCCCCTATGATGATGGGGCCGATTCCACCATCTGGGCGGACTTCCAGTCGAAAGTGAAGGCGCTGGGCCTGGCAGCTGACGCCGAGAGCGCGCTGCTGGATAAGGGCCGTAAAGCCCTGACGGAGCAGCTGAAGCCGGCCTACGAGCGCCTGATCGCGGCGATGGAAGCCCAGGGTGCCAAGGCCAGTATGGATGACGGCGTGTGGAAATTCCCCAATGGCGAAGCCTTCTACGCCGAGCGTTTGCAGTGGTTTACCACCACAGACCTGAGTGCTGACGAAGTCCACGATATTGGCCTGCGCGAGATGGACCGCATTCACAACGAAATGCGTTCCATTATGGAACAGGTTGAATTTGAGGGCTCCCTGCAGGAGTTCTTCGAGTTCATGCGTACCGACGAGCAGTTCTACTACCCCAACACTGACGAGGGGCGCGAGGCCTACCTGGCCGAGGCAACCCGCCTGATCGACGTGATGCGCGAGCGTCTGCCGGAGCAGTTCGGCCTGTTGCCGAAAGCCGACATGGTAGTGAAGCGGGTTGAACCCTTCCGCGAGCGCTCGGCTGGCAAGGCCTTCTACCAGGCGCCGCCGCCGGATGGCTCTCGCCCGGGCATCTACTACGCCAACCTTTACAACATGGCGGACATGCCCACCTACCAGATGGAAGCGCTGGCCTACCACGAGGGTTTGCCAGGTCACCACATGCAGCGCGCGATTTCCGTGGAGTTGGATGGCATTCCCGAGTTCCAGAAATACGCCAGCTTTACCGCGTATACCGAGGGCTGGGGTCTGTACACCGAGCAACTGCCGAAGGAGATGGGCTTCTATGAAGACCCTTATGCCGACTTCGGTCGCCTGGCGATGGAACTGTGGCGCGCGGCGCGCCTGGTGGTGGATACCGGTATTCACCACAAACGCTGGACCCGCGAGCAGGCCATCGAATACCTGGTGGCGAATACGCCCAACCCGCGCGGTGACTGTACCAAGGCCATTGAGCGCTACATCGCCATGCCCGGGCAGGCTACTGCCTATTTGATCGGTAAGCTGAAAATCATCGAACTTCGCGAAAAAGCCCGCGAAGCACTGGGTGACGGCTTCGATATTCGCGCATTCCACGACGAAGTGCTGAAAGATGGGCCAGTGCCTCTGTCCATGCTGGAAGCGAAAATCGACCGCTACATCGCTTCAGCCGCCGAAAGCTGAGGTCACGCCTTCCCCCGGCGCTGCGTCGATGGCCAGCGCCGGGTTCTCCCTTCTCTACAGAGCAGTACCCTGAAAAGGTGTCAGGTTTTTTTACAGTTCGGTGAAAACTGGCGACTGCTAAATATATTAAGTAGCTGTTTTAATTGGTTTTTATTGTTATTGGCACGGCCACTGCATTATTCAGGGTGGAATCAATTTTTCTCTCGACAAGCAGGAGAGCAGTAACATGAAGAAACTGATACTCGCAGCTGCCCTGGTAACCACCAGTCTGGTTCCGGCCGCTGCTATGGCAGGCGGGGTGGCTACCTCATACCTGCGCGTTTACGACTTCATCTTCCGTGATGTAACGGGTGGTGGCGACGACGGCGCGCTGGTTGTGGGCGACGACATCAGCATCCTCGGTGTTGGCAGCGTATCCACCATCCACGGTGACCAGAACGTAGCCGTCATTGGCGGCGCCAACGACAACGACAACGCCGCTCAGCCGGTAGGCCTGGGTGCTTTTGACATGCCCGCCCTGTGTGTGGGCAATGCCGCATCCTGTGCCGCTTACACTGAGAACGACTTTACCGGACACACCCCGGATGGCGCAGATGCAACAACGACCTACGCCCTGGCTGACCTGGGTCTGGTAGGTACTACTGTCGACTTCGGTGGCGGTGCCACGGGTGCGGATGCAACCACCATGGTTGACCTGAACTCCGTTGGCGAAAACAGCACCTCCGGTGAAAACAACATCACCTTGGGCGGCTTGTTCGTGGCCAACAAGGACCTGACTGTAGAACTCGACTACATGATGGACTACTTCTTCCGCACCTTCTTCAGCCCTGATCAAAACGGTGGTGTTTCCTTTGCCACAGGCCAGTGGACTGTAGAGATCAATAGTAGTGCCGGTCAGGTCTTCTACCACTCAATTTCTTTCAGTGAGTTTGCGGCTGGTGTTGATGGCTTCCGTGCTCCGCCTGCGTTAGCCGATACTGGTGCTGTATTCGGCTCGGATCTGGAGCGTCAGTTCAATCTGGTGGATGGAACGCTGTACTCCTTCTCCATCTCCCACGAAACCAAGGCTGACCTGAACACCGTTCCGGCACCGGGTGTAGTGGCCATGATGGGTCTGGGCCTGCTGGGTCTGGCAGCGATTCGCCGCCGCCGCGCTCGCGCTTAAGCCTCCGGCTACATCCCGCCCTTTCGGGGGTGGGATGAACAGAAAAACCGCCTGCTTTGTCAGGCGGTTTTTTTTGTGCGCCGGTTCCGGAATAGGTGGAGAAAAGCGTGGCAATTCGGTAGTCAGGCGTTAAAGTGGGCCGAAGTCTGTACCGGGTTGAATGGATGCGAAGTTCTCGAAAAATGCAGGTATTGTCACTGGTATTCGCCAGTGCGTTGGTAGCCTGCGATGGTGCCCCTGGGCCTGACGCGCTGATGGCGCGTGCCGCCAAGGCGATGGAGCAGGGTGATTACAAGGCGGCCGAAATTGATATCAAGGCGGCCCTGCGCGAACGCCCGGGCGATGCCGCGGCTCGAATCGCGCTGGCCAAAACCTATCTGGCGCTAAACAATCCGCAGGTTGCTATCGACGAGTTGAAGCGTCTGGCGGATGATCCGGATTCCAACCAGGCTGCCCTCCCGGTATTGATCGAGGCCTACTCTGCGGTGCAGGACAATCGCGGCATCACCGATCTGGTGGGTGCCGGTTTGCCCGTGGGTACTGAACTGGATGCCGTTACCAGCAGTCAGGTGGGGCTGGCGTACCTCGGGGAGGGGCGCGCCGCGCAAGCCGATAACTGGTTGGTGCGGGCACGTGATCTCGACCCCGATTCCCCTGTGGTTCGCACCGCCTGGGCACGCTATCTGTGGCGTACCGAACCATCGCCACATCAGGCCGTGAAGCTCCTGGAAGCGATCGTTTCCGATACGCCGGAACATGCCGAGGCGTGGTTCCTCAAGGGCCGGATCCTGCTGGATATGCAGCAAATGTCGGTCGCATCGCAGGATCTGTCCCGCGCGCTGGAACTGGCCCCGCGGGAATTTCTTTACAACTGGACAGCAGCGCTCGCCGACATTGAACTGAAGCAACTGAATTCGGCGGCTCGCCGGATCGAAGTGCTCGAGTCCATCACTACCCGACACCCCGGCGTGAACTACCTGCGCGGCAGACTGGAATTGAGCCGGGGGAATTATTCAGCGGCCAACTCCGCGTTTTCCGACGTGCTGGGTCAGATCCCGCGGCACGCACCCACGCTGTTTTATGCCTCTCTGGCGAACAGCTACCTGGGTAACGACGAAACCGCCCGGCAGTATATGCAAACCGCCGCAGAAGAAATGCCGAATGTACTGCAAACCCGGCAGGAAATTGCTCGCATGCTGTTGCAGACCGGGCAGGTGGCAGAGGCCGAAAAACTGGCGCGCGAGCTCGTCGAGGAGGACAGCATGAATCCCGTTTCTATTGGTTTGTTGGCTGCTGCGCTGGGTGCCCAGGGGCAATTGGCAGATAGCGAGGCTGCCTATCAGCGCATGGCGGAACTGGATCCCGCCTCGGCCATGGCACAGGAAGGCCTGGCGCAGGTGGCCCTGGGTGAGGGCGATGGCCCTGCCGCCGTGGCCGCGCTCGAACGGGCGCTGGAAATTGACCCCAATGACACGCGCGCTCTGGAGCGACTGATCGTGCTGAAGTCGTTGATGGGCGATTCTGCGCAGGCCCTGGAATTGGCTAATGCCTACGCCGAGCGCTATCCCGGCCGGGCCAACCCGCAGTTGGCGAAAGCACGCATTCACATGCAGTTGCGGCAGGAAGAAGAGGCCGCTACCGCATTTAACCGGGCACTGGAGTTAGACCCTGGCAATACCACGGCGTCCGGTGGGCTGGCCGCCATTGCAGCCGGTGATGGCGACCTGGAACTGGCGCGCAAGTACTTCCGAACGGCCTTGCGCAGCCACCCGGATCACCTCCCGTCCTCGTTGAACCTGTTCCGCATCGAGCAGCAATTGGGCAATATGCAGAGCGCTGAGCAGGTACTGCTTGCTGCGCAGGAACAAAATCCAGACTCGGTGGAGCCGCCCCTGTTGCTGGCTTCCCTGCAGCTTACCCAGGGGCGCGTGGAAGAGGCGGTGGCCGGGCTGCGCTTGCTGAGTGCACAACACACTGCCGATATCAGAGTGCTGGGTTTGTTGGCACGGGCGGAGTTGGCAGACGCGAACTACAACCGTGCACGTGAGGCAACCACTCGCTGGGTCGAGCTTGCGCCCGGTAGTATCGAGCCTCTGCATGTGCTGGCCAAGGCTGAGCAGGCGGAAGGCAATTATAAAGCTGCGGTAGATGCGCTCGATCGCGCGCTTACACTTAGCCCCTCCAATACCCGGCTGCGCAAGGATCTGATCGACCTGCATATGCGCGCTGGGCAGTACGCAGCAGCATTGGCACAGGCTCAGCAACTCCCAGAGGAAGAACAGGCGGCCCCGGCTAATCAGTTGCTGATGGGCCGGATCGCGATGGGCGCTGGAGATCTGGCCGCGGCGCGCGGGCATTTCGAGCAGGCCTTTGAAACGGCGCCGGCCAATATTCCGCTGGTTTACGTGGCGCAGGTGCGCTGGTTGGCGGGCGAGCGCGAGCCAGTATTCGCCTTGCTGGACGAATGGCTGGAGGAATATCCCCAGGACATCGCCATCCGCAACGAGCGGGCCAGCATGTACCTGGATGCAGGTATGACCGAAGAGGCGCTAACCGAATACCAGTGGCTGTTGAAGCGGGTACCGGACAACGCTGCTTACCTGAACAACGTGGCCTGGATCTTACGTGATCGCGACAATGCCCAGGCGCTGGAGTATGCCGCGCGCGCCAACGAAGCGGCGCCGAACACCCCGGCCTTCATGGACACTTATGCCCTGATTCTGATGGACGCCGGGCAGGCAGATGAGGCGATACGCCAGATTGAAGCTGCCGCGGAGCGCGCGCCGGCGAGCAGCGAAATCCAGTATCACCGGGCGCTTATATTACAGCGCGCCGGACGCAAGGATGAGTCTGCACAAGTGCTGGCCGTGCTGTTGGCCCGCGAAGGTGACTTCCCCGAGCGCAGTGCGGCTCAGGACTTGAAGCGTCAGATCGAGAACGGCTCCTGAGGGCAAAACCGGGGGTCAAACGCCCCCCTGCTCCATCATGTAGGTAATGACGACCTTGATCAGAAAGCCGAGGATGCCTACGCCAAGCCCGATAAACAGAATCATCATGCCGAATTTCCCCGCATGAGAGCGTCGACCCAGGTCCCAGATGATGAAAATCATGAACAGGACCAGGGCGCCCACGCCGATCTCCATTCCCCACTCGGCAAACTGTTCTTCGGTCACGAATATCTCCCTGGTACAGCCGGTGTCAGCAGCGGCATCGCCGCGGGCCGGTATTACAATTGGTTTAGCAGCATCAGTTCAACTGGATGCGGGTTGAGGTAGTGCGCGTCGTTAATGTAGGGGTGAGGGTGGCGACGAAAATGATGTCGGAGCAGCGTGATTGGCACGATCAGGGGTAATTCGCCGCGATGGTAGTGGGTGATGGTCTCAACCAGTTCTTGCTTGTCGTCCTTGTCGAGCTGGTGTTTGAGGTAGCCCTGAATGTGTTGCAGCACATTGACGTGATTGCCCCGGGTAGCGCGAATCTTCAGCAGCGGCATTAATTCGCTCAGGTAGTGTTGCTTGAAGGTAGCAAATTCCTCACTGGCGGGCGCGTCCGCCAGTGCCCTGCCCAGAACGCGCGCCTGCGCCTGGTTGTGGCTGTACAGCGTTAGTTTGTGTACCGCGTGGAAGCGGTGCAATTGTTCCCAGCCGGCATCGGTGGGTACTTCCAGTTCGTCGTGCCAGCGCTTGTAAATGAGCACGCGCTGAATGAAATTTTCCCGCAGCACCGGGTCGCCCAGGCGGCCTTCTTCTTCCACCGGCAGGTTTGGAAAGTTTTCCATCAGTCGAGCGGCGTAAAGGCCAACCCCTGTGCGTTCACAGTGTTCACCGTGGTACAGCTTCACACGCTCCATGCCGCAGCTCGGTGAGTCTTTCTTGAGAATGTAGCCGAACAGCTGGCTGTGCCAGCTTTTTTGATCTTCAGCGCTCGCCGTCAGTGCCTCGGTAACGTCGAGTTTGGTGTCGCGTGTACCCACACAATGAGTGCCATCCGCCTCACTAACCAGTCGAATTGGTTGCCGCGGTGTGCCTAGTCCTATACTCATTTCAGGACAGTAAGCTTCGAACTCGAAAAACTGCCCCAGTGTGTGCATGATGTAGGTGTTACGTTTGTGGCCGCCATCGAAACGCACCCGCTCACCCAGCAGACAACTGCTGATGCCAACGGGAATTTTGGGAGTCTCGGCAGTTTGCACAGTGGCGATCCGGTTAATGAATGCGGTCACTAGTGTATCGCGGTGGCACGGCGCTGGCGAAGAGGAGATCGAGTGAGCACAAGCGTGTATTCGAACCGCGAACGCGTGATGTTGGCAGCTCTGACGGCGCTGCTCCTCACAGCGAGCGCAGCCCATGCACACTTGCCGGAGCTCTTTGGTCGCGAGTATGCCAGAGTGGATGAATCATCATCCGAGCCAGTGCAAAAGCCATCCACAAATGCGCCCACGCTGCCGCCCCCAACTCCTACCGATGCCAGTAAATACGCTGAGCAAATCAGGGACATGGAGGTGGACACGGGCGCGTATGCCCCCGGCTTGTCGGAAGCCCTGGCCAGTCTTGCACAGCTGCAATGGGAGACGGGCCGTACGGATGACGCGGCGGACACCCTGCGCCGTGCCCTCCAGCTCATCCGTATTAATGAAGGTCTCTACAGCCCCGGGCAATTGCCGATCCTCCGGCAACTTATGGATCTCTACCGTGAGACGGGAGGTCACGCCGAGCTGGGCGATCTCTACGGCTACTACTACCGGGTCAGTGGTCTGGGGCAAGAACCCGTCACCGCAACGGACCTACCCGTGGTACACGAGTATCTCGATTGGGAGCGCGAGCTGTACGCAGTGCGCGCTGATGACCAGGCCTACCGACACCTGCTGCGTGCCTATAACGCCAATCAGACCATGCTGGACTCAGCGGAGGCTGCCAGCGCCGAAGTGTATTTGCCCCTGGCCATGAGCCAGTTACGCAACCTCTATCTGATCATGGGCGATCGCCCGATGGACGGAGGGCATTCCTCTTTCTCCGGCGACCCGACACCGGAAGAAAAGCAACTGTCTGGTATTCAGCGCACGGCCTACGGCAAGGGTAGGCGCCTGTTGCAGGAGTGCCTGGATCGCTTTCCCGATCTGCCGCCGCGTGATCGCGCTGAACTGTACCGGCTGTTGGGTGACTGGCAGCAATGGAATGGCTATGTGCTTCGCTCAGCGCAGCAGTACGCGCAGGTTATTGCACTGATGCGTGAAGCCGGGGAGGAAGTTCTTCTGGCCAGCTGGTTTGATGAGCCGGTGGAGCTGCCCGACATCGATGAGTTGTGGCCCCTGCCCGAGGTGCCGGACCCTGACGCTCCCGATGTGGTTACCGCCAGCTACGAGGTCACTCGCAGGGGAGAAGTGCGTGGCCTGGAGGCCTCCGTCGACGGTGATGAAGATGCCTGGCCGGCGCGCAAGATTCGCAGCATGTTACGGGACTCCCACTTCCGGCCGCGCATCAGTGACGAAGGGCCCCAGAACGGGCCGCGGGTGACGCGGCGGTACCGGTTGCTGGAAGCGTCAAACCAGTAGCGGCAGTTTAAACATGCTCCACCCGCTGGGGCGCCACCTGCTTGCCCTCTACCAATAACGCTTTCAGCTCCCGAATCTCATTCTGTAAGTCCATCAGCGTTGGCTCCCCGGCTTCCTCGGCGGCGGCCCTGGCCTGGGCGGCGTGTTCCTCTTCCATCACGTTCACCACAATGCCGATGATCATGTTCAGGAAAGCGAAGGCTGACAGGAAAATAAAGCTCAGATAGAAGGCCCAACTCAGTGGGTAGACCGCCATGGTTTCGTACATCACGTCGGTCCAGTCTTCGAAGGTCATCACCCGGAACAGGGTCAACATGCTGATGGCAATGTCGCCCCAGAGGTTGGGGTTGATGCTGGCGAAGAAGGTGGAGCCGATGGCGGCGTAGATGTAGAAGATGATAAACATCATCAGCAGCACGTAGCCGAGCTGGGGCAGGGCAGCCAGCAGCGAATTCAGCAGGGTGCGCAGTTCGGGAATGATCGACACCATCCGTAGCACCCGGAAGATACGTACCAGGCGCCCGATCAGCGCCAGGTCGGAATTGTCGATGGGGATCAGGCTGACCACAACGATCAGGGTGTCGAACACATTCCAGGCGCTGTGGAAGAAACGTTTCTTGTCCGGTTCTCCCAGATAGCGGATGGTGATTTCCGCCAGAAAGAAGAAGGTGATGCCCCAGTCGAGGATCACGATGGCTTTGGTCACCATCACCGGCAGGGGGTAGGTTTTTACCCCGATCACCAGCGCCGAGATGACGATGATGCTGATAACAAACAGTTCAAATGCTTTGTTGGAGCGCAGGCGATTAAAACGCGCCTGCCAGACGTCGGTATTCAGGGGAGCCATGCCCGTGATCTGCCTCTGTTGGATGGTACAAACTCGCCCCGGACGGGGCGATCAGGGTGGCAGATTATAGTACGAGAGCGGTTGCGAAACAGTGTTTGTTGCGGGTGTTCTCCCTGCGATCTCGCCGTATTCAGGCCCCCATCGCCGGCCGGTTCCCCGAATACCCGGTGTCCCCCGCGGGCAATTCCCACAGTTGCGGCTGGTTGGGGATGTCATCCGCCGGTGGCAGGTCCACGTTGAGGTGCTGGTTGCCGCCGCGCTGTTTGAGGATATTCACTTGGCGATACTCCCGGATTTGCAGGCGCAGGGCGGCCGGGGCGTGGTTGTGGCCGGCGCGCAGGGGGCGAAACAGCACGCCGAGGGTGTCGCCGGAGGTGGCGGCCAGTTGCAGTTTGCGCAGTTCGCTGTAGCGGTACTCACTGGCGCCCAGCCAGCTGAACACGGCGCTGCAGGTGGTGCTGCGCAGGGCTTGCTCGGTGGCCCAGAGCAGGTCTTCCCGGTTCTGGGGGTGTACCAGCAACACCTGTTTGCTGTCGATGCCGCGGGCTTCCAGCAGGGGGGCGTAGGGCGTGTGGGGCGGGGCGATAAAGGCCTGCCAGCGGCCCTGCTGGCTGAGGCTTTCCATGGCGGGCAGGAACAGGCCCATAGAGCCCAGGCCGCTGGCATCACTGAGCACTTCGGTGGTGTTGCCCAGGGGCCAGCCGCCGCCGTAGAGCTCGGCGTCCAGCCCGCTGAAACCGGAGGGCAGGGTCTGGTTCTGGTGGTGGCTGCTGTTGGCGGCTCGGCCGGCACTGGCCAGGCGTTCATGCCGGCCCCACCAGGTGTCCTGGCGGCGGGCGAGTTGCTCGATCAGGTGTTCGGTGGCGCTCATGGTTATTGCTCGCTGGGATACTGTTTAAATATACAGTAGTTGGTGGCGAGTGAATGCGCAAGCGCTGCGGAAAGCGACCTGTCTACTATTCAGGCAGGTGCGAAAGGCTTGAGGGGTAAAAGACAGTCAGGGGTAGCGCGGAGTATCGGCGGGTACGCCGCCGGCCAGTTGGTGCACCACCGTGGCGAGTTGATCCCAGGGTTTGCCCTTGGCATAGCCCTTGATGGCGCCATCGGCAGCGGTGGCCAGGTTGATCAGAGTGCCGGTGGCGCGAGCGTTGTGGCGCCGCAGGGCGGCTTCCAGGCAGGCGGCTTTGCTCTGCCAGATGCGCAGGGATTTGAACACCTGCCCCTGGGGCTGGCCGGCATCCAGCAACTCGCGGGCTTGCAGCAGGGTTTGCAGTTCGCGGGTCAGGGCCCACAGCACTACCGGGGGCTCAGTGCCCTCGGCACGCAGCCCCTGCAACATGCGCAGGCTACCGGCGGTATCGCCCTGCATGGCGCGATCGACCATGCCGAACAAGTCGTAGCGGGCGCTGTTGCCCACGGCATCGGCCACGGTGGCGATGTCCACGCGATTATCGGTGGCCAGCAGTTTGAGCTTTTCCACTTCCTGCACCGCGGCCAGCAGGTTGCCCTCAACGCGCTCGCACAACAAATGCAGGGCGTCGTCGTCGATCGACAGGCCGGCGGCCTGGATGCGGCCCCCCAGCCAGCGGGGCAGTTGGCGGGCATCGACTGGCCACACCTGAATCACGGCGCCGGCCTGATCCAGGGTCTTGAACCACTTGGCGTTGGTGGATTGCTTGTCCACCTTGCCAGCGATAATCAGCAGTACATTGTCAGGGCCGCAGTGCTGGGCGTACTCGCACAGGGCTTTGGAGCCTTCGGCGCCCGGCTTGCCGCTGGGCAGGCGCAGTTCGATCAGTTTGCGTTCGCCGAACAGGGACAGGTTGGCGGCGCTGGCCAGCAGCAACTGCCAGTCAAAATCTTTCGGATCGGCGTCGAGGATCTCGCGGTCACTGCAGCCGGCCGTGCGGGCTGCCTGCCGAATGGCGTCACAGCTTTCCTGTACCAGCAGGGTTTCGTCGCCGCTGACCAGATAGATGGGCAGCAGGTCGCGTTGCAGGTGGCGGGGCAGGTCCTGCGGCTTCAGGCGCATGGGTCAGGCATTGGCCCCGGCAAAGAAGGCGATGCGTCGAATGATCTGCTGCACCAGTTCGGTACGCATTTCACCGCGCAGGATGCGAATTTCCTCCGCCTTGCCCACCACGTTGCGTGGGTCGTTTTCCATTTGCTTGATCACCGTGCTCTCGGTGCTGGGGATCACTTCGTTGCCTTCGTCGTCCTGCACGGCAAATTCGGTAGTCAGGGTGAGTTCGAATTCGGAGGCACGGGCCTGCACGTTCACCGACAGGTTGCGCTGGCTGAACTGGTCGTGGCCCACGTAGAGGCGATAATTGGCTTCGTAGCGCTCTACCAGTTCCACGCCGGTGGCAGTCAGGGCATTGCGGAATTCGCTGGCGAACTCACCGTTTGGATTGGGGATGTTCAGATACAGCTTTTGCCATTCGGGAGGAATGTCCGGCCCGGGGCCGGTGCCGCGCAGGTGGAAGCCGCAGGCACCCAGCAGAGTGATCAGGGCCAGCAGCGTCAGGGCGCGCCAGGCGGCGCGCGGAGCGAGATTAAACTTCATTCCACCTCGAGTGTGGCAACACATCAGTTGGCGACAATATTAACCAATTTACCCGGCACCACAATGACCTTGCGGACGGTGGCGCCTTCCATGAAGCGCTGGGCGTTGGGTTGGGCCAGGGCCTCGGCTTCGATGGTGGCCTTGTCGGCGTCGGCCGCCACTTCCATGCGAGCACGTACCTTGCCGTTCACCTGCACTACAATTTCCACGCTGTCGCGGGCCAGGGCAGATTCATCCACCTTGGGCCAGGGTGCGTCGATGGCATCGCCCTCGCCACCCAGCAGCGGCCAAAGGCTGTGGGCGAAGTGGGGCACGATGGGGTTCAGCATCAGTACGGCGGCGCGCAAGCCTTCGGCCAGTACGGCGCGGGCCTGGGGTGAGTCGGTGTCGAGTTTACCCAGTTCGTTGCACAGTTCCATCACCGCGGCGATGGCGGTGTTGAAGGTCTGGCGGCGACCGTAGTCGTCTTCCACCTTGGCGATGGTTTCGTGGGTCTTGCGGCGCGCATCCTGTTCGGCGGTATCGAGTGCGCTGGGTTCCAGTGCCGGGGCCGCTTCACCGTCCAGCAGTTTCTGCACCAGTTTCCACAACCGCTTGAGGAAGCGGTTGGCGCCTTCCACGCCGGAGTCCGACCATTCCAGAGACTGATCCGGCGGCGCGGCGAACATGCTGAACAGGCGCACAGTGTCGGCACCGTAGCGGTCGATCAGGTCCTGTGGGTCGACGGTGTTGCCCTTGGACTTGGACATCTTGGCGCCGTCCTTCAGCACCATGCCCTGGGTCAGCAGGCGGGTGAAGGGCTCGTCGGAATCCACCAGGCCCTCGTCGCGCAGCAGCTTGTGATAGAAGCGCGCATAAAGCAGGTGGAGGATGGCGTGCTCGATGCCGCCGATGTACTGATCCACCGGTGCCCAGTAGTTGGCCTCGGCGTCCAGCATGGCCTCGCTCTGGCGGGCGCAGGCGTAACGCAGGTAGTACCAGGAGGACTCCATAAAGGTGTCGAAGGTGTCGGTTTCCCGTGTGGCCGGTCCGCCGCAGGAGGGGCAGGTAGTTTCGGAAAACTCGGGCATCTGTTTGATGGGCGAGCCAATGCCCTCGAACTGCACGTCAGTTGGCAGTACAACCGGCAGGTCACTGGCGGGTACGGGTACGGCGCCGCAATCGTCGCAGTAAATAATGGGGATGGGTGCGCCCCAGTAGCGCTGGCGCGATACGCCCCAGTCCCGCAGGCGGAAGTTGACGGTGCGTTCGCCCTTGCCTGCGGTTTGCAGGTGGTTGGCGATGGCGTTGAAAGCACCTTCGAAGTCCAGGTCGTCGAACTGGCCGCTATTGATGGTGTGCACGCCTTCCTTGTCGGCGTACCAGTCCTGCCATTTGCTGAAGTCGTAGTCGTAATTGTCGTCGGAGCCGCCTTCGTCTTTGGCGATGACCTGGATGATGGGCAAGTCGTACTTGCGGGCAAATTCAAAGTCGCGTTCGTCGTGGCCGGGTACCGACATCACCGCGCCGGAGCCATAGCTCATCAGCACGAAGTTGGCGACCCAGATCGGCACCTGTTCGCCGGTGATGGGATGGATGGCGAAGCGGCCAGTGGGCATGCCCAGCTTTTCCATGGTGGCCATGTCGGCTTCCGCGACACCGCCGCGGGATTGCACGTCGATAAAGGTAGCGAGTTCGGGCTGGTCAGCCGCTGCTGCCAGTGCCACCGGGTGTTTGGGGGCCACGGCCACGTAAGTCGCGCCCATCAGGGTGTCGGGGCGGGTGGTGTAAACCTCCAGTTCGCCACCCTCGGGCAGGGCGAAGCGCAGGTTTACCCCTTCCGAGCGACCGATCCAGTTGCGCTGCATGGTGCGCACCTGCTCGGGCCAGTGTTCGAGTTTGTCCAGGTCGTCCAGCAATTCCTGCGCGTAGGCGGTGATGCGGATAAACCACTGGCTGATCTCGCGGCGTTCTACCGGGTTGTCGCAGCGCCAGCAGCAGCCGTCCACTACCTGTTCGTTGGCCAGCACGGTCTGGTCGGTTTCACACCAGTTAACCTCGGCGGTCTTCTTGTAGGCCAGGTCTTTTTCAAACAGTTTGGTGAAGAACCACTGCTCCCAGCGATAGTACTCGGGGTGGCAGGTGGCGATTTCGCGGTCCCAGTCGTAGGCGAAGCCCAGGCGCTGCAACTGACTACGCATCTCCTCGATGTTCTGCGCGGTCCAGGCTGCGGGCGGCACGTTGTTCTTGATCGCCGCATTTTCCGCCGGCATGCCGAAGGCATCCCAGCCCATGGGCTGCAGCACGTTTTTGCCCAGCATGCGCTGGTAGCGGGCAATCACATCGCCGATGGTGTAGTTGCGAACGTGACCCATGTGTAGCTTGCCGCTGGGATAGGGCAGCATGGACAGGCAGTAGAACTTCTCCCGTCCGTCTTCCTTGACCACAAAACTGTTGTGCTGGTCCCAGTGTTCCTGTGCCGCCAATTCCAGTGATTGGGGGTCGTATTGCTGCTCCATGGTGTACTCGTTGCGACTGTGTTGAAAAGCGCCCGGGGCCGCGGTTTGCAAGGCCTGCAGGGGGCAAAAAAAGAACGGCGAATTCTAACAGCAAAAGGGCGCAGCGGATACGGCGCGAGGGAAGGGGGTGGGGAGCAATGGCCGCACCCGGGCGGCCATTGCTGAAGTCGGGGCTTTAGCCTTTCGGGCCGGCCGCCACGATGGCGTCGGACACGTTGAAGTTGCCGATGTTCTGTTGGAACAGTTGCGCCAGTTTGCGCGCTTGTTCGTCATAGGCGGCAGTGTCGCCCCAGGCTTCGCGGGGATTGACGTACTTGGCGTCGACGCCCGGGATTTCGGTGGGGATATCCAGGTTGAGGATGTCCAGGTGCTCGGTGGGGGCATTGAGCAGGGCGCCGCTCTGGGCCGCTGCTACCACCGCGCGGGTTACCGGAATCGGGAAGCGCGCGCCGCTGCCGCCGGGAGCGCCAGAGCCGCCGGTCCAGCCGGTGTTGATCAGGTAGACCTGGCTGCCAAAGTCCTCGATACGCTTCATCAGCAGTTCAGCGTAGTCACCAGCCGGGCGCGGCATGAAGGGAGCGCCGAAACAGGTGGAGAAGGTCGGGTGAATGCCTGCTTCCGCGCCCAGCTCGGTGGAGCCCACGCGGGCGGTGTAGCCGGACAGGAAGTGGAATGCTGCCGCTTCCTTGCTCAGGATGGATACCGGGGGCAATACACCGGAGACGTCACAGGTCAGGAAGATGACGCACTTGGGCTCGCCACCGGCATTGATCTCGGTGCGCTTTTCCACGTGTTCCAGCGGGTAGCAGCAGCGGCCGTTCTCGGTCAGGCTGGTGTCGCAGTAATCGGCGTGGCGCGCGTCGTCCAGTACCACGTTTTCGACGATGCTGCCGAAGCGGATGGCGTCCCAGATCACTGGCTCGTTTTTCTGCGACAGGTCGATGGTTTTGGCGTAGCAGCCACCTTCGATGTTGAACACCGAGCCCTTGGCCCAGCCGTGCTCGTCGTCGCCGATCAGATAGCGGCTGGGGTCGGCAGACAGGGTGGTTTTACCGGTGCCGGACAGGCCGAAGAACAGGGTAGTGTCGCCTTCGTCACCCACGTTGGCGGAGCAGTGCATGGGCATTACATCTTTTTCCGGCAGCAGGAAGTTCTGCACCGAGAACATGGCTTTTTTCATCTCGCCGGCGTAGCGCATGCCCGCCAGCAGCACCTTGCGCTGGGCGAAGTTGATGATCACCACACCGTCGGAATTGGTGCCGTCGCGCTCGGGATCGCACTCGAAACCGGCCGCGTTGAGGATAGTCCACTCAGCCTTGCGGCCAGCGTTGTACTGGCTCGGGCGGATGAACATGTTGCGCCCGAACAGGTTTTGCCAGGCGGTCTCGGTGCACACCTTCACCGGCAGGTAGTGTTCGGCGTGTTCGCCAACGTGTAGATAGGACACAAAGCTGTCCCGCGAGGCCAGATGTGACTCCACGCGCTCCCACAGGGCATCAAATTTGTCGCCGTCAAAGGGACGGTTGACGCTGCCCCAGTCAATGGCGTCCTCGGTGCTGGGTTCGCGGACGATGAAGCGGTCAGCGGGGGAGCGGCCAGTACGTTTGCCGGTGGTAACCAGCAGGGCGCCGGTGTCGGCCAGAGTGCCTTCTTCCCGGAGCAGGGCCTGTTCAATAAGTTGCGCGGAACTCAAGTCAGTGAAGACCTGAGGGGTTTTAATATCAGCGGTCATTGTAGGTTGTTCCTATCTATATTTTTTTGGGCTTGGGGAGCGGGCGGCCCCGTCGGCCCTGGTGGGGGGCGCCATTATCGCAGAATTGGCGAATAACGCGAACCGGCCCTGGCGACTTTATGACCAGTATAGATTGGGCGAATAATTGACTGCTGGAACGCCGATTTGACTAGTGCAGCGTAGGGCTATCGTTGCCGGGTAACAGGGGTGATAAATCCTGGTCAGTGAAGACATAGCGCTGGTTGCAAAATTCACAATCCGTGGCGATTTCGCCGCTTTCAGCCAGCAAATCGCGGATGTCCGCTTCTGCCAGACTGCCCAGGGCATTGAAGATACGCTCCCGAGAACAGCTGCAGTGAAAGGCTACGGAGGCAGGCTCAAACAGGCGCAGGGACTCCTCGTGATACAAACGGTGCAGCAACTCCGGGGCAGGGAGATCGAGTAGTTCGTCGGGGGTAATGGTGGCGGCCAGCGAGCGGGCGTGCTCCCACTGGTTTTCCCGCTCACGGTCGGGGGCCAGTTGCGCGGGTAATTGTTGCAGGAGCATGCCGGCGGCGCGGCCCTGACCGTCGCTGGTGAGCCAGAAGCGGGTGTCCAGTTGCTCCGACTGCTGAAAATAGGATTGCAGGCTGTGCGCCAGTGATTCCTCATCCAGCGGTACCACACCCTGATAGCGCTGGCCTTTGGCCGGGTCAATGGTGATGGCCAGTTGGCCGGCAGGCATCAATTCGGCCAGGCTGGTGCCGGTGGCCTGTTCCGCGCCTCTGACAATGCCGCGCACCGCCAGGTCGCTGGTGCACTCGGCCATCATCAGCGGAATCTGTCCTTCGCTGCGGGCCTGGAGGATCAGTTTGCCCTCGAATTTGATGGTGCTGGCCAGTAGCGCCGAGGCGGCCAGAAACTCGCCCAGCAAACTGGCCACGCCGGGGGCGTACTGATGAATTGCCAGAATTTCGGCGTAACTGTCGTTCAGGTGCACGGTTTCGCCGCGAATGTCGGCGTGTTCGAACAGGAAACGCAGGGAGCGGTCGCCCCAGCGCACGGTGTCTTTGTCATTGCTCATGGGCGCTATTGTAAACGATCTCTCTGTGCGGGTGCCGCCGGGTTTAGATAGTGAGGCCAGTCGCAGGTATCTCTCAGCGAGTAGAAGTCAGGCGCAGGCCGGCTCGCTAGACTGACACCCAACGTGACCGTGAGGAGTGCGCCGTGAGATTCAGTTACCAGGTGGGCCTGTGCGACCCCGACCATTACCTGCCATTGGCGCGGGCGGCGGAGGAGGCCGGCTTTGACGGTATCACCCTGCCAGACAGTATTTGTTACCCGCAGGAAGCGGTGTCGCGCTATCCCTACAACGCCGACGGTAGCCGCGAATTCCTCGATCAGGTGCCCTTTGTGGAGAGCCTGATTGCGGTGGCTGCGATGGCGGCGGTAACCGAGCGCGTGCGCTTTGCCACCTTCGTTTACAAGCTGGCGGTACGGCAGGTGGCGGCCGTGGCGAAACAGGTGCAGAGCCTGCAATTGCTGTCGGGCAACCGCTTCGATTTCGGTGTGGGTATCAGCCCCTGGCGCGAGGACTTCGATGTTACCGCCGTGCCCTGGGAGGGGCGCGGGCAGCGCCTGGACGAGCAGATTGAGATCCTGCGCGGGCTGGAACAGGGTGATTACTACGCCTACCAGGGCCAGCACCATGAACTACCGGCGATCAAAATGTGCCCGGTGCCAACCACTCCCACACCCATATTGCTGGGCGGGCATTCCGAACCGGCCCTGAAGCGGGCAGCGCGGCTGTGCGATGGCTGGATGTGCGCCGGTGCCTCGCTGGAGGAGCTTCGGCAATACATCGCGCGGATAGGGGAATTACGTGAGGAATACGGCACCAGCGAGCGCCCCTTCCGTATCTACACCACGGGTGCTGAGGCCTTCAGCAAAGAGGGGTTAGCACAACTGGCCGACATCGGCGTCACCGACGTGATCATCGGTTTTCGCAATATCTACGCCGGTGAACCGGACAAGAGCCTGCCGGAAAAGCTCGACATGCTGCGCTGGTATGCGGGGGAATTTATCGGCGCTTGAGGCGGGCGCCGGCTACTAGCGCCAGCTCGGCACGCTCAGGCTGGGGTCGTCATCCGGCAGGCTGGGTTGCTCGCTGAGCACCGGGGCGCGGCCCAGTAACATGCGCACGAAACGGTCGCTCTCCCCGTTGACCGTGCTTTCCGCCTTGGTGATGGGGGTGACGGTGGCTGGCTTTTGCGTCTGCTTCAGCGCCAGAAAGGCGTCCAGTGACGGCGCCTGCAGATAGGGATTGAACTGGCGCTCTTCCTCGATGGTGCTCTGGGGCCAGCCCTTGAAGTCCCGGCCCGGGTAGACCACGGTGTCCGGCGGCAGTTTCATCAGCACATTGTGCAGACTGTTGTAATGTTCGCGAGGGTCGCTGCCGGGCTGGTTGGACAGGCCGACCGTGCGCACCAGCAGGGTGTCGCCGGTAAACACCACGCGGCGGCCGCGCTGTTCCATATACAGACAGCAGGAATTCTCGGTGTGCCCCGGGGTGTGCATGACGCGTAGTTGCTGATGCCCCAGCCGGATCAGGTCGCCATCCTTGAGGAAGCGGTCCAGCCGCGATTCCGTGTAGGGCGCGCAGGCCAGCGATTGAGTGCCCCACAAGTCGCGCAGCACCGCCAATCCACTCACCCGGTCGTCATGGCTGTGGGTGTCGATCGCCATGGTGATGGCCACGCCCATCTCGCTTGATAGTTGCACGTAGTCCCGCAGGCGGTTGCGCAGCGGGTCGATCAGGGCGCCAGAGGAGGTTACGGGGTCGACCACCAGGTAGGTAAAACTGAAGGTACTGTGATTAAAAAACTGCCTGATATACACGGAGTCAACCAACGGGGCTCGAGTGCCTGCTTACGGGGAATTCCCTAGTTTTAGCCAGATGGGGCCTTACGGTCAATTACAGTCAGGGCGTAACAGTTGCGAAATTGCGCCATTGTCCGGTGCCAATATTCTGCTATGGTGGCCCGCTTCCGGTGGCCGTCCCGCCGGACTGCCACGCGGAACGACGCATGAACAACACCTTGCTCTATGGCCTGACGGTGCTTATCTGGGGTTCCACCTGGATCGGTATCAAGTACCAGCTTGGCGTGGTAGACCCTCTGGTCAGCATCGGCCACCGCTTTGCCCTGTCGGCACTATTGGTGTTTGCCATATTGCTGCTGCGGGGCACTTCCCTGCGGCTGCCCCTGCGCGAACACGGCTTTATCCTGCTGCAGGGTCTGTTCCTGTTCAGCCTGAATTACGTTTGTGTGTACAACGCCACGGGCACCTTGACCAGCGGGCTGGTGGCGGTGGTGTTCTCCACCATGGTGATCATGAACCTGGTCAACTCCGCCCTGTTCCTGGGGGCACCGGTAAGCCTGACGGTACTCGGTGGTGGCCTGATCGGTATGGCGGGCATGGTGGGCGTGTTCTGGCAGGAGCTGGACGCGCTGGATCTCAGCGACGCCAACTTCCGCGCCCTGTTGATCGCGCTGGTGGGCACTGTGCTGGCGTCCTTCGGCAATGTGGTGGCGGCCCGCAATCGGCGCGCCGACATCCCGGTATTGCTGTGCAACACCTGGGGCATGGCTTACGGCGCACTGGTGATGTACGGCGTGGCCCTGGCCACCGGCAAAACCATCGAGGTGGACTGGCAGGCGCCCTACCTGATCTCCCTGGTCTACCTGGCCCTGTTTGGCTCGGTGATCGCGTTCTGGGCCTACATCAGCCTGATCGGGCGAATCGGCGCCGATAAGGCGGCCTACTCCAGTTTGCTGTTTCCGGTGGTGGCCCTGTTAATATCCACCGTAGTGGAAGCCTATCAGTGGAGCCTGTCGGCCCTGCTGGGTCTGGCGCTGGTGCTGCTGGGTAACTGGCTGGTGATGCGGCCAGCGCGCAGCACAACGGAACAACAAGCAGGAGCGAAGTGAATGCCTGGATTCACCATCAGCAAGCCCTACACCATGCCTCGGGAAGATGTGCGCGAAGCCGCCGAGGGCCTGGCCAAACGGCTGGAGCAAGAGCACGGCGTGAATTGCAGCTGGGACGGCGACTGCGTGCGTTTGAAGGGTGCCGGGGTAAAGGGCGAGCTGGACTTTAACGGCAATACGCTGGATGTTGCCGTGCAGTTGGGCATGTTGGCGGCCCCGTTTTTGGGGGTGCTGAAGAAAGAGGTGCAGAAGTACCTGGACGAACATGTGGATTGAGCGCGGAATTCGCTGCGAAGCCTATACTGTCACAGTCACGTAGCCAGGATGGCGTAGGGTTGGATCCTGCCGCTGGTTCTTCCCACACATTGGCCACTGGAGGGCACAATGCGCAAGGCGACTGTCTCACTGCTTTTCCTCACCCTGGTACTAACCGGCTGTAAAATCAAAATCACGGTGCCTGCCGGCGGATCCGTTTCGACGCTATCAGGCACCTACTCCTGTGCTGCGGGTCAGACCTGCGAAATTGACGTGGTCGATATTTTTTTCGATGAAGTATTCATCGCCACAGCTGACAGTGGCCAGAGGTTCGTCGCCTGGCAGCGGGGCGCGCGCACTTTGTGTGGTGGCAGTGAAGAGCCCTGTGCCCTGGCTACCACTGCCGGCTTTGCCGGCAATGATTTGTTTATGTCCATTCTGGAATCGGACCAGGTCTTTCATCTAAAGCCCTATTTCACCGAAGTGGGCAGCACCGCCCTGCGGCCACTGCCGCTGGCGCGCTGTTTTAACGAGGACATGTACAGGGCGGGTTACACCTCAGATATTACCGACCAGTTGTATGATTCCGACGGTCGCAAAACGGGCACCTTGCGCAGCGAAATGCAGGTATCCGGGCCGGTCACCTACCGGGGACAGTCCGTCATGCAACTCGATGAGTTCGTTACGCGCACGGATCCGCCAAGGTCAACCTTTGAATTTACGTTCTACACCGCTGTCGATCTGCCCAACGCCAGCGCATCGATTCTCGGAGGCCGGCAGGAAACCGTTACGCCTATCAGTCATCTGGTGGAATCCGACTATATGCCGGGCTTTCTGCAAAACTTCGACCTGGCGCCCGGGGAGGGCTATGTTACCGAGCACACGCTGGACCTGACCTTTCCCAACGGCGACGGGCCGGATACCCGATTTAACAATAAGTCGGAGTTTATCTACGAAGGCGTAGAGGACATTACCATTCCAGCCGGCACCTTTGCGGCCTGTCGTATCCGGCGCTTCGATACCGTCGATGGATCTACCAGTGAAGGTTACAACTGGATCGGCGTGGATAACGGCGTGATCTTGCGGGAGGCCGATGCTAACTTCGTGCCCCGGGCGGAAGTCATCGAAGGCACCGTTCAGGGCGTGGCCCTCTAGCGCGGGCGCGTATCACTCAGCACACTCGAACCCCTGCCAGCGGGTCGGCCTGTTCGATCAGCGCGCTGAAGTCTTCCCTCAGCGCCGCGCTGCGGGCCACTGCTTCGCGCCAGTAAGCGACACGCTCATCGTGGGTCAGTTTCACGAAATCGTTGCGATCGGGAATCTTGCCAAACGGCAGGCTGGCGAGGAATTCCTGTGACGGGCACATCAACACCAGGTTATCGAAATCCTCGGGCGCATGGCGCCGCCAGGGCAGGAATTTGTCGAACCAGCC
Organism: Gammaproteobacteria bacterium; assembly: GCA_030427085.1. Classification (GTDB taxonomy): domain Bacteria; phylum Pseudomonadota; class Gammaproteobacteria; order Pseudomonadales; family Halieaceae; genus JAUHXH01. The sequence goes on from JAUHXH010000002.1 coordinate 468,644, forward strand.
CGGCGTCAGGTCGCCACGAAAGTGTGGATACAGGATCAGACCCTCGTTGCGATAAGGGCGCAGGTCGAAGTGGTAATCGATGATGCCGCCGTCCCAGTAGTAACCCTGTGGTGCGCCGGGAATATCCCGCCAGCCTTCCAGTACGAAGGGAATGGCGCCGCTGGCGACCAGGGCGGGTGCCAGGCTGTCTTCGTTCAGCGCTGCGTAGTGCGTGTTGAAGTTGTGCAGTGCCAGTTGTGGTTGTGCACTGTCGGTGCTGTGAAAAACCACGCGCTGAAACCAGGCCGGCAGCAGCCGCCGGGAGGCGGCATTGGTAAAGGCGGCCAGGGCCATGGCCGAGCCCAGCACGGCCTTGCGTTGTGACGCCGCCGGGCCGCGACCCCTTGCGGTCACAATGTGGCTGTGAATTTTGTCGTTCGCCAGTATCTCCCGCACGCCATTCGTGCCCAGCATCTCGTGCAGGGTCTCCCGGCTGCGCGTGCTGATCTCGTCGATATCCGGCTTGGCCGAGTAGCGCTGGTTCAGGTAGCTGTGCTCCAGCCGCTGTACAGCGGCCGCTGAATCCTCTTGCGCCAGACAGGCGTGTCGCCACGAGCCGATGGATGAGCCCAGCGCACTCAGTGGCTTTGTGCGCCGCTGGAGATAGTCGCCAAACAGGAACTGATCCAGTTGGCTGAGAATGAACCACTTGGGTCCGCCGGAGGCACCCAGCAGTACGTCGAAAAGGTCCGGGTGCCAACCTTCTTCCCGAATACGCTCAGCAGCGCGGCGCCCGGCGTAGACCGCCAGCGCCCTAGAAGGCACGTCGTACGTCCTGGGGGGAGCGGCCGGTCCATTTACGGTAGGCTCGGCGGAAATTGGAGGCGTCGTTAAAGCCCACGATGTAGGCGATGGTGGATTGTGGCAAGCGGGTGTTTTCCAGATAGTGGGTGGCGTGCTCGGCCCGCACCTGGTCCAGCAGCGCCTGGTAGGAGTGGCCCTCCTGTTCCAGGCGGCGGCGGTAGGTGCGCGGACTGAAATTTAACATGCGAGCCAGTACCGGCATCTGCGGATACTGGCCTTCCAGTTTGCGCAGCAGGCGCAGGGTCAGTTCCACCACCGAGTCTTCTTCTTCCAGATCCGCCAGCAGGCGCTGGCATTCGCTCTCGTAAAGGGCCCGCAGGGCGGGATTGGACGAGGGAAGCTTCGCTTCCAGTAAATGCAGGTCGAAGGACACCCGCCCGCGGGGCGCGTCGAAATGTACATCGTCGCCAAACACTTCGTAGTACTGCGCCGCGTGTGCGGGCGCGGAGTAGGGGAATTCCACGCGTAGCGATAATTGTTCGGCATTCAACAGGCCGCGCAGGGTATTCAGGATACCGGCGTACATCAGCTCGTAAGCGAACTCCACGGGGTTTTCGTGAGGGGTGGTGATGGTGGTCAGGTAGTAGCGCTCCCGGTCCCGGTTTTGCTCCAGATACAGGGCAGGCGACAGCAGGTGGTAGTACTTGAGGAACAGGTCCAGCACTTCCTCCAGCGTCGAGCAGGTCATAAAGGCCTGGCCCAGTACCGCGTGGGCGCTGAGGTTGAGCTTCAGGCCCAGCTTCAGGCCCAGCGCCGGGTCCTGGGTCAGTTCGAAAGCGTTGGCCACCAGCTGGCCGAAATCCGCCTCGTTGACCCGAGCCCCAATACCCTCAATGCCGGTCTGAGCCAGAGAGGTGCCCACCAGCAGTCGATCGGGGTCATGGCCCTGGCTGGTTACCAGATCGATGAGCAGAATGATGTACTGCGCTGGCGTGCTGTGTTTCGGCATGACGGGTGGCCGGATATGACCCTATGGTGAGGCCACTTTACCCCGCATGTGCGGACGGGATCAACCACAGCCGCGGGGATATTGCGATGCCCGTCGGAGCGCCGGCGCTCAGGTCGATGCCTCAACGGTGGGCGCTTGAGTCTCCGCCGTGCGCCCGTGTCCAGCCAGTCGCCGCAAAGCCACGTAGAACACAGGCGTCAGGAACAATCCGAACACCGTCACGCCCAGCATGCCGGTAAACACCGTGATGCCCATGGTATTGCGCACTTCCGCACCGGCGCCGCTGGCGAGCACCAGGGGTACTACACCGGCGATAAATGCCACGGAGGTCATGATGATGGGGCGCAAGCGCAGGCGGCTCGCTTCCAGTGCGGCCTCTACGGTGCTGCGACCCTCGCGCTCCAGTTCCAGGGCGAACTCCACGATCAGGATGGCGTTCTTGCAGGCCAGCCCCATCAATACCACCAGCCCTACCTGTACAAACACATTGTTGTCGCCCCCGGTTATCCAGACTCCGAATAGCGCTGCGAGCAGGCACATGGGCACGATGAGGATGATGGCCAGTGGCAGCACCCAGCTTTCGTACAGTGCCGCCAGCACCAGGAATACCAGCAGCAGCGCCAGCGGGAACACAATCATGGTGGCGGTACTTTGGGATACCTGTTGGAAGCTGAGGTCGGTCCACTCGATGCGCATGCCCGGCGGCAAGGCGGTACTGGCTACCTCGGAAACCGCTGCCAGTGCCTCGCCGGACGACAGCACTGCTGGATCGGACTGGCCCAGCAAGTCCGCTGCCGGATAGCCGTTGTAGCGAATCACCGGATCGGGACCGTAGCTGCGCTGTAAATCCACCATGGTGCTGACCGGTACCATTTCGCCCCGGTCATTGCGGGTGAACAGGTGGTCGATGTCGTTGACCTCATCGCGGAAGGGCGCGTCGGCCTGCGCCATGACCCGGTAGGTGCGGCCAAACAAATTGAAATCGTTCAGGTAGAGCGAGCCAAAGTAGAGTTGCAGCGTACCGAACAGTTCGTCCATCTGAACGCCCTGGGACTTGACCTGTAGCCGATCCACCACCGCATCCAGTTGCGGCACGTTAGCCTGGTAGGAGCTGATGGGAAAGACGAGCCCGGGCGTGCCTGCCAGTGTGTTCGCCAGACCATCGGTGGCCGTTTGCAATGCGCCGTAACCGAGTCCGTTTCGGTCCTGCACATACAGTGAATAGCCGGAGCCGCTGCCCAGGCCGAAGATGGGCGGTGGCATGAAGGTCATGGCAAAACCTTCCTTGATGGTGGCCAACTGGTTGTTCAGGTCAGTGGAGATTTCTTCCGCGCTGCGGTCACGTTCCGCAAAGTCATCGAACAATACAAACACCGTGCCCACGTTTGGCGTGTTGGTTCGTTGCAGGGCATTGAAGCCAACAAAGGCCGCTGCATTGGCTACACCCTCTGTGGCCAGTGCCATCTCGGTGACCTCGCGCGCCACAGCTTCGGTGCGATCCAGTGAGGCGCCCTCCGGCAAGCGAATACTGCCAACCAGATAGGTTTTGTCCTGAATCGGGATGAAGCCCACGGGCACGGCGCGGAACAATCCAGCGGTAATCACCAGCAACACGATGTACACACCGAACACGATGCCCCTGCGGCCAAGGCTCCAGCCAACGATCTTTTCGTAGCGCGCGGAATTGCGCAGGAAAAAGCGATTGAAGGGCCGGAAGATCCACCCGAACAGGCGAGTGATTACACGTTCGGGCAGATCGGGTTGGCCGCCGTGGGGTATCAACAGCGCCGCAGCCAGCGCCGGGGACAGGGTCAGCGAATTGATTGCAGAAATGACCGTGGCAAGGGCAATGGACACGGCGAACTGGCGATAGAACTGGCCGGTAACACCGTCGAGGAAAATCATCGGCACGAACACGGCGCACAGTACCAGGCTGATGGCCACGATGGGGCCACTCACTTCCCGCATGGCCTGGTGGGCCGCAGCCAGCGGGGTGAGCCCCGCTTCAATATTGCGCTCCACGTTTTCCACCACCACGATGGCGTCATCAACCACGATACCGATTGCCAGTACCAGGCCGAACAGTGTCAGCGTGTTGATGGAGTACCCAAGCACCAGTAGCAAGGCGAAAGTGCCCACGATGGACACCGGCACCGCCAGCAGGGGAATGATGGACGCCCGCCAGGTTTGCAGGAACAGGATCACCACCAGTACCACCAGTAGTACCGCTTCCAGTAGTGTTTTAACCACCGCATCGATGGACGTGCTGACAAAGACGGTTGGGTCATAGGCCACTTCCCACTCAAGGCCCTCCGGGAAGGTGGTGGCCAGTTCGGCCATGCGTTCGCGTACCGCGCTAGAGACTTCCAGCGCGTTGGAGCCCGGAGACTGGAAGATGGGCAGGGCTACCGCTTGTTGTCCGTTCAGCAGTGCACGCAGGGCATCCTGGGACGCGTCCAGTTCAATACGTGCCACATCGCCGAGTTTGGTGATTTCGCCGTTGGCGCCGGTCTTCAATACGATTTCGCCAAATTCCTCGGCACTCTGTAGTCGGCCCTGGACGTTGATGGACACCAGAAAATCCGAGCCTGAGGGCATCGGTGGTGCGCCGATTTGTCCGGCGGACACCTGCACATTCTGTTCCCGCACGGCGCTTGCAATATCGCCGGCGGTCACGTTCAGGGCGGCGGCTTTTTGCGGATCAACCCAGATGCGCATGGCGTAGTCACCGGAACCGAACAGTCCCGCCTCGCCCACACCGGGCAGTCGCGCCAGTTGGTCGCGGATATGCAGCACGGCGTAGTTGCGAATGTAGGTGGCATCCAGGCTGTTGTCCGGCGAAATCAGATGCACCGCCATCATCAGGTTGGGTGAGCTTTTTTGCGTGGTTACACCCTGACGGCGCACATCCTCGGGCAAGCGTGGCAGCGCTTGCGAGACCCGGTTCTGTACTTGCACCTGGGCCTGGTCGGCGTCGGTGCCCAGCGCGAAAGTAACGATCAGGCTCATCACGCCATCACTGCCCGCCAGCGATTTCATGTAAATCATGTTCTCTACGCCGGTGATAGCCTCTTCCAGTGGCGTGGCGACGGTTTCCGAAATCGTTTGCGGATTGGCGCCCGGGTAGCTGGCGGTGACCAGTACGCTGGGAGGCACCACTTCCGGATACTCGCTGACGGGTAGCACCGGGATGCTGATCAGCCCCACCAGGAAGATGATGATGGACAGCACCGAAGCGAAGATCGGGCGGTCGACAAAAAAGCGCGAGAAGTTCATGGGGATTGCCTAGAAACTGTAGTCCACGGAGCTCAGGAATTTCTGTGGGCCGACGTCGCCGTTCATGGGTACGTGTTCCACCTGTACTGTAATGCCGCTGCCCATCACGCGTTGCAGGCCGTTGACGATTATCCGGTCGCCACTGGCGAGCCCATCGCGGATCACCACCAGGTCGTCCATCTCCCGGCCGGGTTCTACCACGCGCCGCTGTGCGCGCTGCTCGGCGTCCACCACATACACGTAGCGCCGATCCTGATCGGTGAGCACGGCTTTGCGATCAATTAACAATGCGTTGGGCAGTTGCTCGGTGGGCATTTCCACGCGGGCAAACTGTCCGGCTCGGAACAGTCCGTCGCTGTTATCCACCACGGCGCGCAACTGGATGGTGCCGGACTGCCCATTAAGGGTGTTGTCCACAAAATCCAGATGGCCCAGGTGCGGTAAACCGTTCTCTCCGGCGAGCCCAACGCGAATTACGGGATGATGATCGGGGTCAGACAGTTCGCGCAGGTGCAGCAGGCGCTGCTGATCGGTCTCGAAGTAGACATACATTGGATTCACGGATACCAGGGTGGTCAGCAGGCTCTGGTTGGCGCTGGCCAGATTGCCGCGAGTGATCAGCGCGCGGCCAACGCGGCCGCTGATGGGGGCCCGGATAACCGTGTATTGCAGGTCCAGTTCGGCGCGTTGCAATGCCGCTTCTGCCGAGTGCACAGCGGCTTCCGCCGCCGCTTTGGCGGCATTGCGCTGGTCGTGCTCCTCGGCGGAGATGGCTTTGCCGTTCAGGAGTTGTTGAGCGCGGCGGGCCTGACTATCGGCCAGTTCCAGGTCGCTTTTGGCGCGGGCCAGTTCCGCCTGTGCTGCGCGTTCGGCAGCGGCGTAGGGCCGGGGGTCGATTTCGAACAATACATCGCCTTGCTCGACCAGTTCGCCCTCGGCAAAGGCCACGCGATCGATATAGCCGTTGACGCGGGGGCGCAGCTCCACGGTTTCCGGGGCGGCAACCCGGCCGGTAAAGCTGTCCCACAGAACGGTGGGCTCTACCAGCACTTCTGCCACCTCTACCACGGGCGGCGGTGGTGCCTCAATTTCCCCGCTGTGACCCTCCATGCAGCCGTGTAGGGCGGTACCTGCCACTGCACCCATGGCCAGGGCGCGCCAGCGTCGTTGATGTTGTATTCGTTTCAACCAGTTGGACATGCTCACGATGACCTCCCGCGGTGGGCGTAGTGGCCCCCGCCATGCTGCAAGATGTGGAATGGTGTTGGTGCGACTCGGGAATGGAGAGGCGCGCCTCAATGGTGTCCATAGTAGGGCGGAGGCGGCCAGCGGCGGTAGCTGATTCCTGTTTGGCGATTGCCAAATACTCCAGAATGTCGGTCAGTGGCCTGGACCGCCCAATATCGGGATTTCTTAAAAATGCTTTGTTACACAATTATTTAAGGAGAGAATATTGGTATTTCGTCTGGTATTTTTTCACGAAACACTTGTTCGATTGTCCAATCCTGCCGGGTGATTGCCTAAAACTCCGGAATTTGGTGTTGCTCAGGTTTCAGGCGATGCGCGATGGCTATACTGGGCTCAGTCGATGCTGAAATGCGTCCGTGCAGACAGAGGTATACCCCATGGTCACCACACCCACTCCGCTGAGCCCCGTTGCTGTAAAGCCGCTTGAAGCCCTCCGGCGGCAGTTCGTACACAAGATGACGCGCTGGCTCCCCGAGGAGGGCCAGATGGCCACAAATATCGGCGGTGTAACGCTGCTGCGCTGTGACACCGAGAGTCAGTGCATGTCGTCGGTGTACGAGCCGTCGCTGGCGTTCATGCTCCAGGGTGCCAAGCGCATTGAACTGGGCGACAAGGAGATCCATTACGGTCCCCTGTCCTACCTGGTTACGTCGCTGCACTTGCCGGTGCTGGGCAAAGTAATCGAGGCCTCTCCCGAGCAGCCCTATCTGGGGGTGAAACTGGTGATCGACCCGAAAGAGGTGGCGGATCTTTTACTTGCCATGGGTCCGCAGGCGCCTGAGTCGGACAAACTGCCCGACTGCCCGGACGCGGCCTGCAGTATGTGTGCGGCACAGATGGATGAAGGCATGCTCCACGCGCTGTCTCGCCTGGTCAGTCTGTTAGACAGTCCGCAGGACATCTCGGTACTGGCACCGCTGGCACGTCGGGAAATTCTCTACCGCGCCCTGCTGGGTGAGTTGGGGCCGCGGATGCGTAAATTCGCCATGGTAGATAGCCAGGCCAACCGTGTATCGCGTGTGGTGGCGGTGCTGAAAGACCGTTTTGCCGAACCGCTGCGCATCAGCGAGCTGGCCGAGCAGGCCAATATGAGTGAGTCGTCGCTGTTCCACAGTTTCAAGCAGTTGACTAGGATGACGCCGCTGCAATACCAGAAAAAGCTGCGCCTGCACGAGGCCCGCCGCCTGATGGTCAGCGAAGGCATTGAGGCCGCCTCGGCCAGCTATCGCGTGGGTTACGAGAGCCCATCCCAGTTCAGCCGTGAATACAGTCGCCTGTTCGGCGCCCCGCCCAGAACCGATGTCAGTCGCCTCCGTGGCGAGGATCGGCTGCCCGCCTGACGCGTAGTGTGGCTGAAAAAATGGCCACATATGACTCTAACTTGGCTCCAGTTCACCTTGTTGGCCATGACGCTATCAACCATAGTGAAGTGGCCTCACAAAATAACGGAGCCAGGCGCATGAAAATCCAGTGGACCGACAATAACCCGCGCAAGATTCAGCAGTTCCCCGGTGCCGACTACCCGAAAGAAAACCCCGATCTGGAAGATGTACTGACCAGCGAACAGGTGGATCACGTGGCGGAGATTTTCAACACGCCGCTCACCGGTTCTTACAACTGGGATTACAAAGTCCAGGACGACCGCATCAAAAAGCTCTACGACCTGGGCAAGCAACTCAACTGGGACCCGGAGATGGACATCGACTGGAATCGCCCCTGGCCCGAAGAGCAGCGCCAGGCCGAGTTGATGAACCTGCACGAGTACGAGCCCTATCTCGCGATGGACGACAAAACGCGGGATGAGTTCTGGTTGCACATGAATGCCTGGAGTCTGTCCCAGTTCCTGCACGGCGAACAGGGCGCCCTGTTAGTGGCGAGCCAGTTGTGTTCCTGCGCGCCCACTTTTAACGCCAAGCTCTATGCCGCGTCGCAGACCTTCGATGAAGCCCGCCATGTGGAGGTATTCAACAAATACCTGCAAAAACGCATTGGCATGATGTACCCCATCAACACCCACCTGAAGAGCATCATCGACAAAATCCTCACCGATCCGCGCTGGGATATGAAGTTCATCGGCATGCAGATCGTGATCGAGGGGCTGGCGCTGTCAGCCTTCAATACCACTCGTGAAACCACGCCCGACCCTGTGTTGAAGGATGTGGTTTATTTGGTGACTCGCGACGAAGCGCGCCACGTAACTTTCGGCGTGAACTACCTCGAGGAGTTCGTGAAGACCCTCACCGATGAAGAGCGTGAAGAGCGCGCCCAGTTCGCCTACGAGGCTTGTGTGATCAGTCGCGAGCGCCTGGTGGCAACTGATGTGTTCCGCCACTTTGGCTGGGACGTGGAGGCCTCACGTAAGCAGGTACTGGAAGGTTTTGTGATGTCCACCTTCCGCAACCTCTTGTTCCAGCGCGTGGTACCCAATCTGAAGCGCATCGGCCTGATGACCGACAAGATACGTCCCAAGTTCGAAGAGTTGGGCCTGCTGGAATTTGAAAATCTGGCGACAGACGGCGACATCGATTGGGCCGCGCTGGAGCGCCCACTGGATACCAACGAGGCGCAGTCCCACGAGCAGAGCATGTTGGCCGCTTTCCACGACAAGATGGAAGAGCAAGGCAAAGTCGAAGCTGCGGCGAGCTAGGCACCGAGAATCAGCTCAAGCAAAAACTAAAAAGCCCGGCTGGTATTTCTCAGCCGGGCTTTTTTGTGGGCGCAAAATTGGTCTAGAAACGGAACAGCACGCCTACACTCGCCTGTACCTGTGAGTAGGCATTGGCGTCGATCGCCACTGCGCAGCCGCCAAAACAAATGGCTGCAGAGCTGCTGCCGAAAATGGTGCCGTACCAGCGCGCTTCGCCCCGGATAAACAGGTTGTCAGCCACCTGGTACTGCGTGCCACCACCCACATGAATGGAGAATTTGGTGGCGCTGTCCAAGGTGTTGTCGTCAGGTGAGAAAAAGGCTGCGCCCACGCCCGCTACTACAAAGGGCTCCCAGCGCCCCTGAGGGTAGTAGCGCGTGCCAGTGAAATGAAGGTGGGTAACGTCCAGGCCGTCGTCCGACAGCCCTGCCTCATCGCCAAAACTGGTGCCGCTGTGGCTGATCAATGCGCCCAGTCGTGTATCCGGGTCGCGCAGGGGAAGATCGATGGCAGCGGTGAAGGCGGCGGAACTGTCCAGGCTGATATCGTCGCCCGGCAGGCCGGGTGTGCCGGTGGGGGCGTCTTCGGCCACTTCCATGTCAGCGTTGTATTGCAGGCCGAGCAGGGCCATGACGTCTGTGGCTGCGGCCGGCATGGCCAGCGTGGCGCCGAGCAGTAGTGCAGCGGATCTGAGCATTATGGGTACCTCGTTCGAGTTGCGGGGTAATGGGTAAGTCATCAGGCTGTGCTGGAAGGGGAAGGTTCCCCATCGTCGTTATTCTCTGTAGGTGCCGGCTCCGCGGGTGTTACCGGCGCAACGGTACTGGCATTGCCATCGCGCACCGCGTGGAAGCTGGGTGAGGTGATTTCTACATCGTGCCCGTGGAACTGATCCAGAATGTTGGCGTGTAAGGAGGAGTAGATTTTCGGTAGCTCTTCCGGCTTGCGGGTCCAGCCGTTGATCTCATAGCTGACGTAATTGTCCTGAAGTGCCGTTTGCAGTACGAACGGGTCGGGATAGCTGGTGATGCCGTCGGTGTTTTTGGCCGCCGCAATCAGCAGTTCGTTAACCTTCTTCCAGGGCACGTCATAGCCGATGGTAATGGAAGTGTGTACCAGCAGCCCGGTCTGGCCGAGGTTTTTGCTGTAGTTGATGATGTTGTTGTTCAGCACCATGGAGTTGGGGATGGACACCACGACATTCTTGAGCGTCTGAATGCGCGTGACAAAGGTGCTGCGCTCTACGATGCGGCCGCGTACATCGGCGATTTCCACCTGGTCGCCAATATGAAAGGCACGGGTGTAGGTGAGCACCACACCGGCCACCACGTTGGCCACTGCAGAGGTGGAGCCCAGCGACACCAGTACCCCGACAAAGATGGAGATGCCCTGGAAGGCCGGCGAAGAGGAGCCGGGCAGGTAGGGAAAGATCAGCACCGCGGTGAGTACATAGATCAGTAGTTTTACGATGCCAAAGCTGGTGTTGGCCCACTCGGGATAAAAATGCCGCAGATTGATCCGCCGGCTGGAAATACCTTCAAAAATGAGGCCGATCATACGAATCAGGTAACGCATGATGACCAGGATCACGATGATGGTGAACAGGTTGGGCAGGTAGTCTACGAAGCCCGACCACAGATAGTCCAGAATCGACAACACCAGTGCCAGCAGGCGGCTGCCCAGGTGCAGGGTGAAATTGGTGGCCATCAGGCCACCGGCAATGGCGGTAGTGACAAAAATCAGTGTGAATAGCCAACCCACGCCGCGCCATACGTTGATCCAGAAGTGCTGCATTTCCTCTGAGGTCACCAGCTCCTGAGCCTGCAGACGCAGGGGGCGGATACGGTTTGGTGGCAGTTCCTGCAGGCGTTTGCAGCGGCGATACACGATGATGCGTACCGTGATCAGTATCAGGATGGACAGGCCGACAACCGCGGCGGCAAAAAACAGACGTGACAGGGGCTGGCTGGCATCCAGTTGCTGGAAATAGTCCAGCAATACGGAGGCGTCAACGCGATGGGTAATGTCTGAGTCAGGGCTCAGGCTGCTGTCTTGCACCGTCATTGAGGGCGAGTCTCCTTTGGTTGCCCGCCTATCAGTTTAGGGCACCGCTGGCTATTTCCATAGTACCGACGGCGCGAGCGGAGCATTTATGGAATAATGTGCCGTTTTCACCGGGCCGGACCCTCCATGACCACCGCCACTTTCACACTACTGGCACTGTACAGCCTGGCCATCGCGGCCTGTTCCATGCTGGGTGGCATGTTGCCGCAGCGCGTCAATTTCACCCACACGCGGATGCAACTGGTGATGAGCCTGGTGTCGGGGTTGATGTTGGGCGTGGCCTTCTTCCATTTGTTACCGCACGGCATTGTCGAGCTCGACGGTGCTGTTGACGTAGCCATGCGCTGGTTGATGATCGGCCTGGTGGTGATGTTGATGCTGCTGCGGATGTTTCATTTTCACCAGCATGATTTCAGTCCCGAAGAGGTGCATCACCACGATCACCCCCATGCTCACCCTCATCCCCATGACGACACCCATGCACACCCCCTGAGTTGGCTCGGGGTTGCGCTGGGGCTGGGCCTGCACACGGTGATCGACGGTGTTGCCCTCGGCGCGGTAGTGCTGGGCGGGGCGGGTGAAGGTTTGGAGCTGGTCGGGCTGGGTGTGTTCCTGGCGATTGCTCTGCACAAACCATTGGATGCCATGTCGATCACCAGTTTGATGGAGGCCGGCGGTTGGTCGCCACGTGCGCGCTGGATTGCCAATGCTGGCTTTGCCCTGCTGTGTCCGTTGGGCGCGTTTGGTTTCTACTTGTTGGGTGTTGGCCTGGATACCCACTTTTTGGTCGGCTGTGCGCTGGCTTTTTCCGCCGGCACCTTTATCTGTATCGCGCTCAGTGACCTGTTGCCGGAGATACACTTCCACAGCCACGATCGCGTGAAGCTGACCGTGCTGTTTCTGGTGGGGATTGGCCTGGCGCTGGCCATCGGTGTGCTGGAGCCGGTGGGTACCCACCCGGGATAGGGGCGTTAGCGTATGCTTAAAAGGATTATCTATCCGCCGATGTGGCTGGCCTTTGGCCTGATTGCCATTTTCGCCCTGAACGAGTTTCTGCCCGGGCCGCGCTTTGGCCAGGGTTGGGGGCGCCTGGTCGGTGGTGGTTTGATTTTGATCGGGTTGGTCTTGCTGGTAATCGCCGGGGGGCTGTTCAAGCGCGCCGGCACCGACATGATTCCGTTCAGGGACGTTTCGGCCCTGGTGACAACGGGCGTTTATCGCTTTACTCGCAATCCCATGTACCTGGGCATGTTGTCAGTGCTGCTGGGGTGCGCGATTACCGTTGGGTCCAGCTTTGCACTGCTTATCCCGCCCGCTTTTGCCATCATCATCGAATGGCGCTTCATTCGCCCTGAGGAAGGCATGTTACGGGACTTGTTTGGCGAGGAATACGTCGCCTACTGCAAGCGCGTCCGCCGGTGGCTCTAGGGCAGTACTTTTAGCGCGCCCATCCCGTCAGATTCTCTTCGATCACGGCGGTCAGTGCTTCGATGTGATCACGCCGCGTATTCAGGCAGGGGATGTATTCAAAGCGTTCGCCGCCTGCCTCGATGAAGGTATCCCTGGCTTCCAGCGCAATTTCTTCCAAAGTTTCAAGGCAATCCGCTGCAAAGCCGGGGCACATCACCTGCACTGACTTCACGCCTTCGTCCGGCAGTGTTTCCAGGGTTTTGTCTGTATAGGGTTGCAGCCAGGTGGCGCGGCCAAAGCGCGACTGGAATACCGTCAGGCAATCGCCGTCCGATAATCCCAGGGACGCACGCACACGTTGGGTGGTTTGCAGGCACTGGTGTTGGTAAGGGTCGCCGGCGTCCACGTAGCTTTGCGGTGTGCCGTGATAGGACAGCAGCAGGCGATCGGCCCGTCCGTGCTGCTGCCAGTGCTCCCGTACTGAATTAACCAGCGCTTCAATATACAGCGGGTGGTCGTGGTAATCGGCAACGAAGCGCAGGTGGGGCAAACGGCGGCGGCGCAGGAAGTTCTTGGCCAGCCGGTCGAAGGTGGAAGCCGAACTGGGGGCGGAGTACTGGGGGTACAGCGGCAACACCAGCAGGCGTTCGACACCGTTGTCCATCATGCCGGCAATCACCTCGTCCATATTGGGATTGCCGTAGCGCATGGCGAAGTCAACGAGCGGGGGTTCGCTATTGCCGCGGGCCAGGTGGGCCGCCACTGCCCGGCATTGATCTTCGGTGTGAAACAGCAGCGGTGAGCCGCGCTCTGTCCACACTTTGCGATAGGCCGCTGCCGACCGGCGTGGCCGGATTCGCAGAATGATGCCATTGAGTACCAGCCACCACAGCCAGCGCGGCGCTTCCACCACACGCGGATCAGCAAGAAACTCGCGCAGGTAGCGGCGCAGGGGGCCGGTGGAAGGTGCGTCCGGTGTGCCCAGATTTACCAGCAATACGCCGATACGCCCCGGCGATGTGCCGGGTTGTTCTGCACCTGTGTACTTCATGCGCGAGCTGGCTCCTGGATGCACGTTTACGTTCGCGCCAAGTATACGCGTCACGCGCGTTGCGACCCACTGGACACCACCTTTTCTGTGACAGTTTTACGACGGCAGCATTTTCAGGGATTTCGGTGGGGCGCTTTATCGTGCCGTTAATGCGCTTTATCGCTGCTTGCCCGCAACTGGTCGATATGCGGTTTTTTCGCTGGAACCACTGGCCTATCGTAGTTTCCGAACACACAGGAATGTCGTCACACGGCGGCGCTCCACGGCCCAGGCACCGATTAACGCCAACAACAACTATGACGAACAACCAGGGAAGTACCCACCGGGAGATGTACCATGAAAGTTAGTATCCGCAATGTAATCGCAGTATCCGCCGGCATTGCCGCTCTGTCTTTTGGCGCCAGTTCCTGGGCCGGAGGTTTGAGCGAAACACGCGTTACCGCTGAAGGTGTTCGCACCGTCACCGTTGACTATTCCGATCTTGATCTGTCTGACACCGAAGGCCAGATGACGCTGCAGTACCGCGTTAAATCAGCCGCGCGGCAAGTCTGTGGATCGAGTGATCACCGCATTGCTGGCTCGTTGGCACTCGCCACCGAGAACAAAGAATGTGCCGAGCGCGCCGTTGAGGAAGCCCGGTACCAGACTGGTGCCGCCCAGGTGGCAGTCGCCCGCCGTTAACTCGCGGCCCTGCGGGGAGCATCTACCCCTGGATGCTCCCCGAATTTTCATCCGCGTTTTTTCTTAAGCGCTGGTGCCGAAACGCCAGGGCAGCATTTCTTCAAAGTTGCGCCGGTAAAAGCGGTCCTTCACCTGCTCATCCATATCCGCAATGGTTTTTTCAAAGCGGCCCATCGGATCCGATGTCCCTTCCGGATGCGGATAGTCACTGGAAAACACAAACAGTTCCGGCCCTGCGTCGTCGATCATCTTTCTCAGGTTTTCCTGGGGGAAGGGAGTGAACTTCATTGCCCGGCGAATTTGCTCGGAGGGTTTGAGTTCCATCGCCTGCAGGTAGGGGTCGGTCTTGCCGAAGCTGCGGTGGGCGATGTCCAGTTCGCGCAGAAACTCCGGTACCCAGCCGGCGCCGCATTCGATCACACCGCCGCGCAGTTCAGGGAAGCGCTCGAACACGCCGTCGTAAACCATCGCGGTGAGAAAAATCTGCGGGCCGTAAGACAACATCACATAGTCGGCGAAGCGCAGGTTTTCGCCGCCGCCGTGGATGTCCGGGGCGCGCTTGCGGCCATTGTTCTGCATTCTCCGCGGCTGCGTCATGGTGCCGGGGCCGATGTGCAACACGAAGGGTACACCGCGATCCGCCAGTTGCTCCCAGAAAGGATCGAGTTCCGGGTGGCCGGGTGAGCGCTCCCCTGCGGGACCAGCGGATACCTGTACCGCGCCGGCACCCTGGGCGAGTACGCGGTCGAGTTCGGCGATGGCCAGTTCCGTATTGTCCAGTGGGATATAAGCCACATAGATAAGTCGCTCGTCGGTACTGCAAAACGCTTCCATGGCGTCGTTGTGAGCGCGGGCACCCTGGTACAGCAGCGCTTCGTCTTTCACGCCGGTGAATGCACCCAGCGAGAAGGTGCCGAACACCAGCTGGCTCTGGAAGCCGATTTTGTCTAGCGCCTGACGTCGCTCGTCGGGGTCGAAGGCACCGTAGGCTATCCAGCCTTTGGGACCGTCAATCAGCCGCTCTGAAGCGGCGGCTTCCGCGGCGGCGTCACCTTTGCGGGATTTCGCCAGGTCAATCTGCTGACGGATGAAGTCGGGGGCATTGTCGTAGACCTTCTTCAGCCCCTCCGCGTTCTCTGGATCGATAAAGGGGTCCAGCCAGTCGAGTGTTTCCATGACGTGGGAGTCCGCGTCGTGGATGAATCTTCCCTGTGCGTAATTCACGGTGATCTCCTGTGTTCGGGTGGTAGTGCGTCTTGGGTTACAAGATGTAACTTGTGCTTGTGCAATGTAGTCTGGCTGGTTACTCTTTGCAACCTGATGAGTGGTTGGCGCAAACTTTGAATATGCAGTATGCTTAAATAGTTTGCATTACAAACTATATGTCCAATGCTGGATTATTCATCAATGCCTGTAGGGGGAATAAAAATAATGGGCTCATTTGTAGAGAAGTATTTTGGTAAGTACCGCGGTACCGGGCGATCAATCAGCCTTTCGGCATTGTTGTTGGCCCTGGTTGCGGTGTTTTCCAGCGCCACGTCGGCAGAAGAAAGGGTGGTCGCCGACACCCGCTACGGCCAGGTTCGCGGTACGTTGTTGGATGATATTTCCGTATTTAAGGGTGTTCGGTATGGTAAAAACACCGCTGAAACCCGTTTTAAGGCGCCCCATCCACCAGCACCCTGGCAAGGGGTGGCAGATGCCCTCGAATTCGGTGCCCAGTGCCCTCAGATTGCTCGTGCCGCAGGCGGTGGCCTGTTTGAATCCTGGGTGAATCGCACCCCCGACAGCGAAGACTGCCTGTTCCTCAATGTCTGGACGCCGGGACTCGCCGACGACAAAAAACGGCCGGTGATGGTCTGGTTCCACGGGGGTGGCTTTGTGTCGGGCTCGGGTGCCAGCCACGGTTACGACGGTACTCGTCTGGCGCGTCGCGGTGACGTTGTGGTTATCACCCTCAATCACCGTCTGAATGTGTTCGGCCACCTGTCTCTGGCAGGCGCCAGTGACTCCTTTGCAGAATCCGGTAATGCCGGCGTGCTCGATCTCAAGCTGGCGCTGGAGTGGGTGCGCGACAATGCCGCTGCGTTCGGGGGCGATCCGGACAATGTGATGATTTTCGGTGAGTCCGGCGGCGGCGCCAAGGTCACCACCTTGATGAGCATGCCTGCCGCCAAGGGCTTGTTCCATCGCGCCGCGGTGCAAAGCGGCGCCTGGCTGACCTTTATCCAGCCGGAAAAAGCCAACGATCTCGGTAAGGCAGTGCTGGCTGAACTGGGAGAGGATGCCCTGTCGCGCATCGACCAATTCTCTACCGCTGAAATTCAGGCGGCAGTGGCCAGTGTGCTGGACCAGCGTGGCGGCCCGGCTGCCGCCCTGGCGAGTTGGGGTCCGGTATTCGACGGCCAAACCCTGAATCACAATGCCTTCACCCCGGAGGCACCGCCCAGCTCAAGTGAAGTGCCGCTGCTCATCGGCCTCAATCGCACCGAGAGCAGCCTGTTCATCGGCAGCGCCAGCGACCGTGTGTTCAATATGGGCTGGGAGCACCTGCCGATGGTGATGGGCATGCAAATGAAGGGGGTGGACATCCCCGGTGTGATCGCCAATTACCGCAAGCTGCACCCTGACTACACCCCTGCTGACGTATTGTTCGCGGCCACCACCGATGGCCGTTGGCTGCGCTCGCATGTGGCTCAAGCCGAGCGCAAGGCCGCGCAAAAAGGCGCCCCCGCTTACTTCTACATGCTCAACTGGGATACGCCAGTGGATGGTGGCAAATGGCGCTCGCCCCACGCGCTGGAAATCGGCCTGGTATTCGACAACGTGAAGAAATCGGTGTCGATGAATGGTGATGGCCCCGAAGCCCAGCGGCTGGCGGACCTGATGAGTGAGGCCTGGATCGCCTTTGCCCGCACCGGCAACCCCGGCAATGCCCTGCTACCTGAGTGGCCGGCCTACAACGCCGACACGCGTCCCGCCATGGTGTTCGATGTAGAGCCCAGCGTGGTCAACGATGTGCGCGGCGAAGAGCGCCGCTGGTTCGATGGCCAGGCTATGTGGCCAGCTCCCTAAAGCGCAAGCGAGTCAGGAGGCAGATCATGCAAGCTTGGTTTGGAATCGCCGTCGCTACGCTGCTGTTGGGGCTGGTTTTGCCTGTGCAGGCGGCACAGAAAGTGTCCCGCCCGAGCCACTACGAAGGCTTTGCCAGCGCGACGTACGACGGCCATGAAATGAGCTCGCGCTACATAGAAGTTCGCGACGGTACTCGCATTGCCATCGACATCTTCCGTCCCACCAAAGGGGGCGAACTGGCAACGGAAAAACTGCCGGTGCTGTGGATGCACACGCCTTACCATCGCCGCTTTTTCCAGAAAGGGTTGGCAGCGGAAAACTATCCGGGCAAAGCGCTGAAACTGGCCCGCTATGGTTACGTGGTGGCGATCGCGGATTTCCGTGGTCTGTTCGCCAGCTACGGCCGCAATGCGGGCTACAACCGCGGCGAATGGCAGCCCTGGGCGCGCTGGGATGCCTATGACATCACCGAATGGCTGGCCGAACAGCCGTGGAGTTCCGGCAAGGTGGGGATGTGGGGCTGCTCTGCCACTGGCGGTAGCCAGATGCAGGCACTCACTACGGCGCCTACCTCGTTAAAAGCAGTATTCCCCTTGAGCTGTGAATGGGATGCCTACCCCTTTGCAGTTTTTGGCGGAATGTCGCCACCTGAAGGGATAAGTAGTCGTGTGCGCCGCGGTGGCAGCCGCGAAGCGCGAGACGCCAGCGCTGTACCCGTAGATGGTCCCGCCGGGCCGGTGCTGCTGCAGGAAGCTATCGCCGAGCACGCCAACAATCTCGAAACTGCCGGCTACAGCCCACTGCGCGACAGCATCGCCAGCGAGTTCGGCAGTCAGTGGTGGTTGGACAGCAGCCCCTATACCTATCAAGAGGCCATCGAGCGCTCCGGTATTGCCATCTACACGGCGGTAAACCTCGACGAGGAAGGCCCGGGCTACGGCCCCTACTTCCTGTTCAACAACCTCAGCAATCCGCGCAAGCTCACCATCGGCCCCGCCACCCACTGTGACTGGACCACGGTGATGGCAGACACCGGCTTCGACATTCTGGTGGAGGAGTTGCGCTTCTTCGACCGCTGGTTGAAAGGCATCGACAACGGGGTGATGGAAGAAGCCCCGGTTACTTATTACACCTACAACCTGGACAGCTCTGACATCGGGCTGCCCGGCTGGCAAACGGCGAAGGACTGGCCGCTACCGCAGCAGCAATTGCAAGCGTTCCCGCTGGCGCCCGGGGCTTTGAATCTGCCTGGTACGGACGAACCCGTGTCCGGCGCGATCGAGCACCCGGTAGATTACAGCGTCACCGCTGATACCTTCTGGGATCACGGGCTGCAATTCACCACCGGGCCGTTGGCGGAAGACGTACAGGTTACCGGTCATCCAGTACTGCGATTGTGGCTGGCCAGCACCGCTAACGACGCCGACGTAATCGCCCGCATCGATGACGTGGCGCCCGACGGCACCGCAACCTATTACACCGTAGAAGGGCGCTTGCGCGCTTCGCTCAGGGCCACCGAAGACGCGCCCTACAACAATCTGGGCCTGCCCTGGCATCCCTTCACCGCAGCATCGCAAGCGCCATTAGTGCCCGGTGAGCCGGTGTTGCTGGAATTCGATTTGTACGTGATTTCCAACCTGTTCAAGGCCGGACATGAGATCCGCCTGACCCTGAATTTCTTCGATGAGCGCGCTACGCCGCGACTGCCAGAGCCCCCCGTGGTGTCGGTGTATCACGGCGGAAATCAACGCTCGGAACTGGTTCTTCCGATCATCCCTCGCGAGGAGACGCGAGTAGCGATGACGGAGTGAATACCTGCCGGGGGAGGCCGGCAGGAGCGACATGACAATAACGATCACAACCATGCTTTACGCTAGAGGAACTACCATGCATAACAAACTGCTTGCTACCGCTGTACGACTCGCGACCGTGGGTACTGTGTTGGCATCCGCCGCGGGCACAGCCCATGCGCAGATGCTGGAAGAAATCATCGTTACCGCCCAGAAACGGGCGGAGTCCATTCAGGACGTGCCGATTGCCATCTCTGCCTTCTCGCCCACCGATATGGACGAGCTGCAGATTGATACCGGTATCGACCTGCAGAATTACGTACCCAATATGACCTACACCGGCACGGGTGATTACTCCATCCGCGGTGTGGGTGCCGCTGTTGGCGGTACCACGGGGGATGTGGGTGTCGGTATCCACCTGAACAACGTTCCCATCATTGTGAACCGGACGACTACCGGCGAGCTGTTTGATCTTGAGCGGGTGGAAGTGTTGCGCGGCCCGCAGGGCACGCTCTATGGTCGGAACGCAACCGGTGGTGTGGTCAACTTCATTACCGCCAAGCCGGAATTTGATTCGTTCAGTGGCTCAGTATTCGCCGAGTACGGTTCTTACGACACCAACAAACTGTCTGGGCACGTCAATATTCCCGCCACAGACTGGTTGGCAATACGCCTGGCTGGTAGCTACCTGAGCCGCGAGGGTTACACGGAAAACGTAGCCACGGGTAATGACGTGGACGGTCGCGATCTGTGGTCCGCGCGCCTGAGCGTTAAGTTCGCGCCCACGGAAAACCTTGAGTCTACCCTGGTGTGGGAGCGTACCTCCGAGGACGATACCCGCAACAACGGTACGCGTCGTTTGTGTATCAAAGACGAGGGCCCCACCATGATTGGCTCCACGCCGGTCACTAGTGAAGCCGCACAGCTCTACCTCTCCCGCGGTTGTAGCACCGGCTCGGTATACGGGGCGGATGCTTTCCAGAACGTTAACAGCGTCGCTACCTTCGGTGGGCGTTATGCCTACCTGCTCGGCCTGGTGCCGGGGGATACCTTCGCAGGGCAGACCCAGCCGCTGGAACCGCGGGAGGCCTCCTACTACCAGGATCCGGAATTCGTGATGGATAACGATTTCGTGAGTTGGGATACGCAGTGGAACATGACGGACGAGCTGCAATTGAATTTGCTGTTGGGATGGGCGGAAGACACGCTCGATACTCGCACGGGCAGTCACGAAGCAGAGATTGGTTTTGCCGACACGCCGCTGACCCCTGGTGGTATCTACAACGATTTCCAGGGTGGCCCTGGTGCCGGTATTCGCACCCTTACCATGGACGACCGGCACACCGAGCAATACTCGGCTGAGCTGCGCTTGCAGTCGGATTTTGAAGGCCCGATCAACTTCAACCTCGGTGCGTTCTACTTCAACGTGGAGCGTCTGAACACCTTGTTTATCAGCACTAACTCCACGTCGCTGTTTGCGCGTGCCTCAGGTTTGCCGCTGTATTTCGATACCAACGCTGATCCCAAAATCACTGACTACGGCGGCCACCAGTACTTCGCTTCCCGTACCCCCTATGAATTGGACTCTCGCGCTCTGTTCGGTGAAGTCTATTGGGATTTTAATGAGGAGATGAAGCTGACCGTTGGCCTGCGTTACACCGACGACCAAAAAGAAACCGACGTGGTACCGGTATTGCTGTTTGTGCCTGAAGGTGAAAACGGCCCGGGCACGCCGGGGCACCCGACCACAGGCCCCTCATCTATCCAGCAGCAGTCAGTGGACTTCCAGGAATGGACCGGTCGCATCGTGTTGGACTGGAGGCCCAACCTGTCGTTCACCGACGATACCCTGTTCTATGCGTCTGTTTCCTCCGGCTATAAATCAGGTGGCTTCAACTCGCCCGACGACCCCACCGACGGCCAGACCTTTACGCCCTACCAACCCGAGTACGTCAATGCCTTCGAAGTAGGCACCAAGAATGTGTTCGGTGACGGTCGCGCTATCGTCAACCTCAGTGCGTTCTACTACGACTATCAGGACTATCAGATCTCCTTCATCGAACAGTTCTCTGCACGCAACACCAACGTGGACGCCACTGTGTTCGGTGTTGAAATGGACGCGTCGGTGGAGCTGATCGACAACCTGGTGCTCAATGGCACCGTGGGCTGGCTGGACACGGAAATTCACGGCGGGAATTCCATTGATCCTTTCGATCGTATTCAGGGGCAGGAAGGCCTGACTTATCTGGTGTCTCCACAAAGTGGTTGTGTGGTTCCCACCGCCCAGTTGGAGCCGATGATCAATCTGATTAATGCGGGCATCGTACCCGCCTCGGTATTGGCCAATGCTTCTCCCGGTCCCGGTAACGACATCTGTGAAGGCGGTATACCTGGTATCGAGCCCTCTGCCGGGGTGGCGGCCAACGTTGAAGGCAATGAGCTGCCCAATTCGCCGCCGCTGTCGTACGCCCTGGGTGCCAGCTACACCATGCAACTGGGCAGCGACTGGAACGCCATGCTGCGGGCCGATTACAGCTGGAAAGATGACTCCTATACCAGCCACTTCAATGGCGAAAGTTACGAGCTGAAAGCCTGGCAGAACGCCAATGTGTCGTTGATTTTCGACAACATCGACATGGGCGTGTCGGTTCAGCTTTTCGCCAAGAATGTGCTCAATGACGACGACACCGTGGTGGGCTATGACATCAGTGGACAAGGGCTGGGGCTGGTTCGCACCGCGACCCTGCTCGATCCGCGACTGTATGGCGTAAACGTCCGCTACACCTTCTAGGAGGCGGCCGCCGCTGGTTTCTTGTGGGTAATCAGCGGTGACTCCTGGCTTGGGCGCGCCCCGTTGTCTGCGGCGCGCCCTTTTTTGTTGCCCTGTCACCAGCGGCAGCTTCGCGGTAGGCTATGCGTTTTGTTGTATCGGAGCCTGCTTCCCTCATGAAAATATTCCTTCCTCTAATGCTGGCACTACCGCTTTCCGCGACCGCGGCAGACGATGCCCTGTTGGACTACCTCGACCAGTCCGCTGACCAATACGCCGAGATGGCCCACGATATCTGGGAATACGCCGAGATGGGCTATCTCGAAACCCGCAGTTCGGCGCGGCTCAGCGATGCGCTGGCGGCTGAGGGCTTCAGCATCGAAAAGGGGGTGGCGGATATTCCCACTGCTTTTGTTGCCACTTACGGCAGCGGTGAACCGGTCATTGCCATTCTGGCGGAAATGGATGCCCTGCCGGGTATCAGCCAGAGCGCGGCGCCGCAGCGGGAAGTGCGCGATGACGTGTCCTCCGGCCATGCCTGTGGCCATCACCTGTTTGGCGCGGGGTCGGTAGCCGCCGCGGTTGCGGTCAAGCGCTGGATGGAACAAAACAACGTCAAAGGCACATTGCGGGTGCTCGGCACGCCGGCAGAAGAGGGCGGTTCGGGCAAGGTTTACCTCGTCCGCGCTGGCTTGTTCGACGACGTGGACGTAGCCCTGCACTGGCATCCCTCGGATGCCAACGATGCCAACGCAGCTTCTTCTCTGGCCAATAAATCCGCCAAGTTCCGTTTTCGCGGCGTTGCCTCCCACGCGGCCGTTGCCCCTCAGCATGGCCGTTCGGCGCTGGACGGGGTTGAGGCGATGAACATGATGGTGAATATGCTGCGCGAGCACGTTCCCCAGGAAACGCGCATTCACTACGTGATCACCAGCGGTGGCTCCGCGCCCAATGTGGTGCCGGAGTTTGCCGAGGTGTTCTACTACGTGCGTCACCCCAACGCGGGCACACTGGCCCAGCTCTGGGAGCGTGTTATAGCGACCGCCGAAGGCGCTGCGCTGGGCACCGGCACGCAAATGAACTATGAAGTCATCCACGGCAACCACAGTCTGCTGCCCAATGAAGCGCTGGCGCGAGCGATGCACGCCAACCTGACGCAAGTGGGTGGTGTGCAGTACAGCGCCGACGAGCGTGCCTACGCGAAGAAAATCTCCGCCACGCTGGGCAATGCCGCCAAACCGCTGGAAAGCGCGGAAGAAATTTTGCCCTTCGAACTGGAGCAGGGCATGGGTTCCACTGATGTGGGTGACGTGAGCTGGACGGTACCCACGGTAGGTCTGGGTACCGCCACCTGGGTGCCGGGCACCTCCGCCCACACCTGGCAGGCGATCGCCGCCGGCGGTATGTCAATCGGCCACAAGGGCATGATGGTGGCGGCGCGCACGCTGGCGCTGTCGATGGCGGAATTGTTTGAAGACGCCGAGTTACGCCAGCAAGCCAAAGACGAATTCGAACAACGTCGCGGCGAAGACTTCAAATACCGTGCGCTGTTGGGCGATCGCGAACCGCCGCTGGATTACCGGGTGGAAAACTAGGCCGCTCCTACCAGCGGTTCGCCTTGCTGGCGAAATCGCGGCTATTGGCTTTTATCACACAGAAGCGCTGCCCGGTCGGTGCTTCCATCACGCACCAGCGTTCCATCTCCTTCACTTTGTGCGCGCCTAATTGTTCCAGGCGCGCCACTTCAGCGGCTATGTCGTCGGTTTCTATGTCCAGATGGACGCGGCTTTGATGATCCACTGACTGCACCTCTATCTGCAGGTCGTCGTGATGGTCGATCAGGCGGATGTACTTTTCCTCGACTGGATCCTCGTAATGTTGTTCTGCAAGGCCCAGGGCCTGGCTCCAGAATTGTGCGGCCTGCTTAAGATTGTCGGTTTGGCAGTCGATGATGAAACCGGCCAGTTTACTTTTGTGCATGGGCACTGCTCCCTTGTTGGGTTACATACCGCGTTCTCCTGATTGTAGAACTAACCTACACTGGCTGAGTTAAATCGTGCAGGAATCTAGAGGGTTATCGAACAATGAACAACAACATGAATCGTCGTGGCTTTGTAAATACCAGCCTGTTGCTGGGCGCAAGTACCTTGCTGCCGAGCATCGGTTTTGCCGCCGCATCGGATGACCGCTACCCGGCTATTCGCAAGGCGGCCCTGGCCAACCGGGAATCCGACATCAAGCGGATTCAGGACTGGATCGCGCTGCCCTCCATTGCTGCTGAAGACCTGAATATGCCCGAGGGTGTGAAGTACATGCAGAATCTGGCGCTCGAAGCCGGATTCGACAGCGCCGAGATTGTCCCGACGGACGGTCATCCCGGTGTTTACGCGGTAATGGATAATGGCGCAGACCGGACTTTGGCGGTGTACTTCATGTACGACGTGAAGCAGTTTGATCCCGCCGAGTGGAGCTCGCCGCCGCTGGCGGGGAACATCGTCGACAAGGTCGGATTCGGGCGCGCCATCATGGGCCGCGGCGCGGTCAACCAGAAAGGGCCGGAGGCTACCTTCCTGGCGGCTTTGCACGCCATGCGCGATGCCGGGGTAAAGCCGCCAGTCAACCTGGTATTGGTGGCGGAAGGCGAGGAAGAAATCGGCTCGCCACACTTTAACCAGATCGTGGCCAGGCCGGATATCACCCGCACCCTCAAGCAGGCTGAGGGTATTTTTATTCCGGCCAGCTGGCAGGACATCACCGGTGCGGTCAATGTGAACCTGGGTTCCAAGGGGGTGGTGGAACTGGAACTCATCGCCAGTGGTGAGCGCTGGGGCCGCGGGCCGAAGCAGGACATTCACTCCAGTTTGAAAGCCATGGTGGATTCGCCCGCATGGCGCCTGGTTCAGGCCCTGAACACGCTCGTTACCCCCGACGGCAATACCCCGGCCATCGACGACTGGTTTGAAAACGTACGCCCGCTGAGCGCGCGTGAAAAACAGCTGATCGCCGAGGCGGCAAGCGCTGGCAACGAGGCGGCGCGCAAGGAGCAGTTGGGCGTGGCCCGATGGATAGACGATCTGCCCTACCAACAGGCGCTGGAACGCCTCGCCTCGCAACCCACCGTCAATATCGAGGGCCTGGTCGCGGGCTATACCGGCCCCGGTGGTAAAACCATTTTGCCCGGGCGCGCCACCGCCAAGCTGGATTTGCGCCTGGTACCCGACCAGACCCGCAAGGAAGCGGAGGCGAAGCTGCGGGCGCATCTGGACAAGCGCGGGTTCGCCGACATTGAAATGGTGATCGGCGGGGGCTACGACCCCACGGAAACTGACGAAAACAGCCGCCTGATTCAGGCGGAGTTAGCCACCTATCAACGTGCCGGCGTTGCGGCCACGCTCAACCCGCGCCTGGCCGGTTCCTGGCCCGGCGCCATGTTCACTGCGCCGCCTCTGTCACTGCCGGCCGGGCATTTTGGGCTGGGCCACGGCGCCGGGGCCCATGCCCCGGACGAGTACTACGTGGTGGAATCTACCAACCCGAAGGTTTCCGGCATCACCGAGGCCACCCTGGGTTATGTGGACCTGATGTACCAGATCGCAGGCTAAGCCGCGTCAGGGCGCATCCGGCTGGTTGTCGGGATGCGCCTTGGCAAACGCCGGCAGTTGTTCGCAACGGTTGGCAATCGCCACCACGGTGGGAAAGTCATCCAGCGGCACGTTAAAGCGGCGGGCGTTGTAGACCTGGGGCACCAGGCACACATCGGCCATGCTGAGGGACTGGCCCATGCAGTAGGGGCCGCTGCCGGCCAGTTGCCGTTCCAGGCCGCCAAAGCCGCGGTCGATCCAGTGGCAGTACCAGTGATGCACCTGTTCCTCGGTGGCGGCCAGTTCGCCGCGCAGGTACTGCAGGATGGAGATGTTGTTCAGGGGGTGGATGTCGCAGGCGATGTGGTTCACCAGCGCGCGGGTATAAGCACGCTGCAAGGGCTCCAGCGGTAACAGCGGCGGATTGGGGTGAGTCTCTTCGAGCCACTCCAGCACGGCGACAGACTGACTGAGCACTATGCCGTCGTCCAACGCCAGTGCGGGCACCAGCCCCTGGGGGTTCTGCGCCAGATAGGCGGCGGATTTTTGTTCGGTGGTGAGCAGGTTGACGGGGATGTAGTCCCAGTCCAGACCTTTGTAATTGAGCGCGATACGCAGTCGATAGGCCGCGCTCGATCGGTAGTAGGAATACAGTTTCACGGTGGTCTCCAGCAACAATGCGTCCTTCAAGCCTAGGGCAGGCAGGGCCATTTGGGTAGTCGCCGATTTGTGTGAAAGTTGCATCCGTAACCACTTTGGCGTAAATACGGAGGCAGAACTTTAAAGGTGCCCCTCTCCCATGTCCGACAGTCTGAAACTTGCCACTTTCCTGCCCTATCGCTGCGTCAATCTGGCGGAGCGAGTCAGTCAGGCTCTGTCCCGAATTTATGTGCGACAGTTTGGCATCGACATTCCCCAATGGCGGATTCTCGCCACCCTGGCGGAGCACCGCTCGTTGCTGGCGCGGGACATCGGGCGCATCACTCACATGGACAAGGTGCGGGTTTCGCGCGCAGTGAAGGCGCTGCAGGGCAGGGAATTGCTGTCACGCGAGGTGTCGCCCCAGGACAGTCGCGCTGCCATCCTCACCCTCACCCCGGAGGGGCGTGACCTGTACCAGCGCATCGCACCGCTGGCGCGGGAGTGGGAGCAGCGATTGCTGGAGCCACTGTCGCAGGAAGAACGGGAGATGTTGTTCGAAGTGTTTGGCAAGTTGGACCAGCGCATCGGGGAAATCGAGCAGGCCCAGGAGTAACGCGCATGAGTCAGAAAGAAATTATCGCCAGTCTGCCCAGCCATCTGCGCCCCTTTGTGGAAGTGCAGCATTACGATCGATATACACCGCGCGATCACGCGGTGTGGCGTTTTGTGATGAAGCACCTCAGCGATCACTTGTCTCGCACGGCGCACCCGGTTTACATGGAGGGCCTGGCCCGCACCGGAATCGCGCTGGATCACATCCCCTCCATCGACGAAATGAATGATTGTCTGGCCCGTCTGGGCTGGCGAGCGGTGGTGGTGGACGGCTTTATACCACCCGCTATTTTTATGGAGTTTCAGGCGCTGAAGGTGCTGGTGATCGCGCTGGATATGCGTACGGTGGAACACATTTTCTACACGCCGGCGCCGGATATCGTGCACGAGTCTGCCGGTCACGCGCCGTTCATCGTTGACGTCGATTACGCGGAGTTTTTGCAGCGCTTCGGGGAAATTGGCATGAAGGCGATTTCCACGCGGGAGGATTTCGAGCTATACGAAGCGGTGCGCCATCTGTCCATCCTGAAAGAAAGCCCCGGTAGCACGCCTGAGGAGGTCGCCGCGGCGGAAGCGCATCTGAATGAGCTGGCCGCGCGCGATACCCAGCCTTCCGAAGCCAGCCTGCTGACACGTCTGCACTGGTGGACGGTGGAGTACGGCCTGGTAGGTGAGGTGGAGGATTACCGTATCTTCGGGGCCGGCTTGTTGTCGTCCCTGGGCGAGAGCCGCCACTGTCTGGATGACAAGCAGGTGAAGAAATTGCCACTGACGGTGAATGCGGTCAGCACCCCCTACGACATCACCAACGAGCAACCGCAGTTATTCGTCACCAAAAGTTGCAAGCACTTGAGCCAGGTGCTGGAAGAGTTTGCCGCCTCCATGTGCTTTAAACGCGGCGGTGCGGAATCGCTGAAGAAAGCGGTGAAGGCGGCCAGCGTCTGCACTGCGCGTTACGACTCGGGCGTGCAGGTGGCGGGGGTGTTCGACGAGGTCTTGTGCGACGCGGTGGGCAATGCCATTTACCTGCACACCACCGGTCCCAGCCAGGTCGCCTTCCGTGACCGAGAAATATTCGGTCACGGCACAGAGCACCATGCGGAGGGCTTTGGTTCGCCCATCGGCCTGCTGAAGGATTTCAGCCGCTGCCTGTCGCACTACACGGTAGACGAGTTGAAGGCACACAACATTGTGGTCGGCGAGACGGTGCGGCTGGAGTTCCTGTCCGGCATTACGGTCGAGGGGCGGTTGCGGGAGATTCACCGTCAGGAGCACCTGAATCTGTTGCTCAGCTTTGACGACTGCACTGTCACCGCGCTCGACGGGCGCGTGTTGTTTGATCCCGCCTGGGGTTGCTATGACATGGCCGTGGGCGGCGCCATCGAGTCGGTGTACGGCGGTACCGCAGATCGTGAAACTTATCAGCTCTATAAGGCGCGGCCTTCCACAGTAACGCCTCAGGCGAGGCACGACGAAGTCCTGATGGCACTCTATCAACGGATTGCGGCGTTGGCGCCGGACGACGATGCGTTCGCCATCCACCGGGAGTGCGCGGCCTATCCCGATGAGTGGCTGCTGCGTGCTGAATTATTGGTGGTAGCGGAGCGCGCAGGCGACGCCAAATTGCTCAGCGCCCTGTGTGACGACCTCGCGGCAATTCGTGCCCGCCGGTCAGACCTCGGCGAAGTGCTGGAGCTGGCGTTGGCCACGGTGCCTGCCGCGGCCTGAGCCACGCCGCTGGCATCTTTTCCCAAGCCGGTGGCGCCCCAGCCCATGCGGACCCCGCTGGCCTCGTCTATCCTGTTGCGCTGACTCAATCTGGAGAACTGGCATGTCGCTGGATTTCGATAGTGCCCGCCTGCCCAACCCTCACATCAACGAGGATCATGACGCCTGGCGCGACCACCTGCGTCGCTTTATCGACCGGGAAATCATGCCCCACGCCGACGACTGGGACGAAGCCGGCCACATCCCCGATGAACTGTGGCCGAAGGCCGCAGAGGTTGGGCTGTTGGGCATGGGCTATCCCGAGGAATTCGGCGGTACCACTGAAGGCATTGATGTCTGGCACCAGTGGATCACCAACGAGGAGCTGGCCCGAATCGGCGTGGGAGGCATTACCGCCTCGCTCATGGTTCACGGCATCGGCCTGCCGCCTGTCATCAATTGGGGCAGCCAGGCGCTGAAAGAACAAGTGGCGCCGCCTGTCCTGCGCGGTGAAAAAAATATCTCCCTGGGTATTACGGAGCCCGGTGCTGGCTCGGATGTGGCACAGCTCACCACCACCGCGGTTCGCGACGGTGACGACTTCATTGTTAACGGCTCCAAAACCTACATCACCGGCGGCATGCGCGCCGACTGGGTGTCCACTGCCGTGCGCACCGGGGGAGAAGGGGGGCGCGGTGTGTCGATGCTCTTGATTCCCACCGACGCGCCGGGCTTCAGCCGCACGGCGTTGGACCGCAAGCAGGGCTGGTGGGCCTCCGACACCGCGACCCTGCACTTCGACAATGTGCGCGTACCGGCGACCAACCTGATCGGCGAGGAAAACCAGGGCTTTCTGGTCATCATGACCAACTTCAACGGTGAACGGATGGCCATGGCCACCCAAATGGAGGCGATGGCGCGGGTCTGCCTTGAAGAGGCAGTCAGCTGGGCGCAGGAACGCCGCACCTTTGGTAAGCGACTCGCGGACCATCAGGTGATTCGCCATAAAATAGCCCAGATGAAGCAAAAGCTGAACGCGACGCAAGCCTACATCCGCGTGTGTTACGAGGCCATTCAGGCCGGTACTGCCGCGCCGGGTGATATCGCCATGCTGAAAGTGCAGGCCAGTGAAACGGTGGAGTTTTGCGCCCGTGAGGCAATGCAGATTCTCGGTGGTATCGGTTATATGCGCGGCAGTCGGGTGGAGCGGATCTATCGCGAAGTGCGGGTCAATGCCATCGGCGGCGGCTCGGAAGAAATCATGCGCGACCTCGCTGCGCGCCAATACGGACTGTAAAAATGAAATTGTGGCATTGCGCGGGATCGCGCTCCCTGCGTCCGCTGTGGACGCTTGAAGAGTTGGGCATGGACTACGAACTGGAAGTGCTGCCCTTCCCACCGCGCTTTCTGCAGCGCGAGTATCTGGAAACCAACAGCCTGGGCACGGTGCCCTTCTTTCGCGATGGCGAGGTGGAGATGACCGAGTCGGCCGGCATCTGCCAATATCTGGTGGATCGCTACCAGCGCTGGGACTTTGGCCTGCAACCCCACGAGCCGGCATACGGCGCTTACCTGAACTGGCTGCATCACAGCGATGCCACGCTGACCTTTCCCCAGACTCTGGTATTGCGCTACAAGGTGTTGGAGCCTGATCCAGCGAAGCAGGTAGTGGCGGATGACTATGCCCGCTGGTACCTGGCCCGGCTGAAGCGTCTGGACCAACACCTGCTGGACCACGAGTATCTGGTGGATGGCCGCTTCACCATTGCGGACATTGCCATCACCTACGCCCTGTATTTTGGGCGCGTGCTGAAGCTGGATGCCGAGTACGCCCCACAAACCCGCGAATACCTCAATCGCATGACTGCGCGCGAGGCATTTAAACGCGCCGAATCCCAGGGCGAGCCCCTGCAGTTCACCATCGACTGAATCACTACTGAGGAACGAACTTTGAGCACAGTAGATAGCACCGAGCTGGAAGCGTTTCGCCAGGATGTGGCGGCGTGGATGCGTGACAACAAACCTGCCGATCCCGGCTTTTTACTGCCCCAGTCCTTTATGGAGGTGGGTTCCGAACAACAACTGGATTTCCTGCGGGAGTGGCAGCACAAGGTGTGGTCCGCCGGTTATCTGGGCATGGCCTGGCCAAAGGAATTCGGTGGCGGCGGCGTAGCCGCGGCCTTCCAGTCAGTGGCGGATCAGGAAATGGCCCGCGCCGGTGTGCCGATATGTTTCAATGTGATCGGCCTGGGTTGGGCCGGTCCGCTGATTCTGCACCGCGGTACCGAGGAAGAAAAAGCCCGGTATTTGAAGGGTATTCTCACCGCCGAGGATATCTGGTGCCAGGGCTTCTCCGAGCCCGATCACGGCTCCGACCTGGGTAACGCCCAGACCCGCGCCGTGCGCGATGGTGATGACTTTGTAGTGAATGGCTCCAAGATCTGGACCACGATGGGCAACTTCGCCCGCTACATGATCCTGCTGGCCCGCACCAATCCCGACACGCCGCGCAAATACGACGGCCTGTCGTTTTTCCTGTCGCCCATGGATGTACCCGGCATCGAAACCCGCCCCATCCGCAAAATCACCGGCGAGTACGGTTTCACCGAAACCTTCTTCACCGATGCGCGCATTCCCGCCGATTGCCTGATGGGTGAAGAGGGCGAGGGCTGGAAAATCGCCATGCAAACCCTGCAGTACGAACGCGGTGCCGAGGCCGGCGCTGCCGGTGGGCTCGCCTTCGTGCGCACCACCATTGATGACATGATCAATGAGCTGGATGGACTCACCCGCGACGGTGAACCGGTACTGCAGGACGCGCAGGTGCGTGATGAATTGGTGCAGCTCATCATGGCGGAAAAGGCCATCTCCCTGGGCGATCGCCGCAATCGGATCAACGCCCTGAATACGGATTACCCCTTTTCACTGGCGTTGTCGCGCAAGCTGCGTTGGACCGAACACACTCGCCATATGCGTCAGTTCGCCATCGGCCTGCAGGGTGCGGCGGGCAGCCTGTACGTGGGTGACAACCAGGCCCGGCAGGGCGGGTTCTGGCAGCGGGCCTATTTCAACAGTTTCTCGGCCACCATCGGTGGCGGCACCAGCCAGGTGCAGGCCAACATCATTGCCGAGCACGTGCTCGGCCTGCCCAAGTAAGGAGAATCGCAATGTCGTATATCGGTAATACCGACATGAGCTTCGGCGAAGAGCAGGCCATGCTGCTGGATGTGGCGAACCAGTTCTGCCGCGAACAGTCACCAGTCTCCACAGTGCGGGCGCAACTGGATTCAGACACCGGCTTCGACGCCGACCTCTGGCAACAGATGGTAGAGCTGGGCTGGTGCGGTATCAGCCTGCCCGAGGCTTACGGTGGCGCAGGGCTGGGAATGTCTGCCGTGGTGCCGGTACTGGAATCCATGGGTCGCTCGTTGCTGGCGACGCCGCTGCTGTCCACAACACTGGCGGCACAGCTGCTACTGCGCAGCGCCGATTCATCGGCCTGTGAAACTTTCCTGCCCGCTATCGCCAGCGGGGAAGTGGCTACTGTCGCCTGGCTGGAAAACCCGGATTGGGGCGATACAGAAATCACCTCTGTCATCGATGATTCCGGCCTTCTCCACGGCGCCAAGGTACATGTGGCCGACGCGGCCGTGGCCCGCTGGCTGCTAGTGCCAGCCCGCCGGGAGGGGCAGGTCGTACTGGCCGTGGTCGAAACCAGCGAACTGGCACCGGAAGCCATCGTGCCTCACACCCTCATCGATGAAACCCGCCGCGCCGCAACCGTGCATTTCGATGCGATCAAACCACTCACCCTGGTCGCCACCGAAGCGCTCGCCCAATCAATGGGGGACGTACCCCTGTTAGGTGCGCTGCTGGTTGCAGCGGAGGCGACAGGTACGAGTGCAGCCTGCCTGGACACCACCGTGGAATATCTGAAAACACGCAAGCAGTTCGGCAAGCTGATCGGTTCCTACCAGGCGTTGAAGCACCCCTGTGTAGACATTCTCAACAATCTGGAATCCAGCCGTTCCTTCGTGTACCACGCAGCCAGTCTGATAACAGACGGGCCTCTCGAGCACGATGCCGAGGTGGCCTGCCGTATGGCCAAGGCGCAGGCGACTGACACTTTGCTGCACGCCAGCGACCGGGCGGTGCAGTTTCACGGCGGCATGGGTTTCACTTACGAGTGTGATGCCCAGCTCTACATCCGCCGGGCCCAGTGGTCACGCCAGCAGTTTGGCGATGCCCTCCATCACCGTAAACGCCTGGCGGCACTGCTGCTGGACTAGCTTATACTGGAGGCTGTCTGTACCGAGGTCTCCATGTCTGATAAACGCTCCCCACTGTCCCGCGGCGGCCTGTCCCGGTCGCTCGGTGTCTCGCTGGCCGGTCTGCGCGCCGGTGGTGCACTGGCCGTGGACGGCGCATTCCAGAAAATGCGTGGCAAGGCGGCGGGGGAGTCAGCCTTTGCCCGGCGCGAGGCGCGCCACTTCGTGGCCGAACTCGGCCGGCTCAAGGGCAGCTACGTCAAAATCGGGCAGATGCTGGCGCTGTTCGGTGAGCACTTCCTACCTCCGGCGTTAACCGCCGCCTTGCACGAGCTTAACGACCGTACCGAGGCCCTGCCCTGGCGCAGTATCGAACCCGCCTTGCGCGAGGCCCTGGGGGATCGCTATCGTGAACTGGATATCGACTCCCGCCCGCTGGCGGCGGCCTCCCTGTCGCAGGTTCACCGGGCCACCATTCGCAGCAGCGGGGAAGTAATCTGCCTGAAAATCCAGTATCCGGGGCTGGCGGAGGTCCTCGACGCGGACTTCGACGCCGTGGTGAAGATGCTGACCGTGGCGCGCTGGCTGCAGGCGGGGCGCGAATTAAATGGCTGGCTGGAAACCATGCGAGACCAGCTGCACCAGGAAATCGACTACACCCGGGAGGCACGGCTCACCGCGGCGATGGCGGAGCGTGTTGCTGCCATGCCCGCGCAGGCCGTGGATGTACGTGTGCCGACGCTATACCCCGAGTATTGCGGCCAGCAGATTCTGGCCATGAGCTACATCGATGGCCACAGCGTTAACGCGGCCGAAGTGGCGGGCTTGTCCCAGCCGCGGCGTGACGCCCTGGCCAGGACCATGTTGGCCCTGTTTTTTCAGGAGGTATATCACTGGGGCGTTCTGCAGACCGACCCCAATTTTGGTAACTACCTGATTCGCCTGGACGACCGCCGCCTGCGTGAGGGCGAGGATGAACTGGTACTGCTGGACTTCGGTTCGGTGCTGGAATGTGAGCCGGCATTCGTGGAGCATCTGCGTGCGGCCATTGCCTGCGGCCTTACTGAAGATCGTGAAGGTGTCGCCAATGGTCTGGTTGGGCTGGGCTGTCTGCCGCAAGGGGCCGCGGACGAGGCGCGCGAGACCTTCGTGGATTTTTGCCTGCACCTGCTGGAGCCACTGCGCCCGCCGGAGCGATTGCCGGCAGAGTTTCTAAATGACGACGGACATTATTGCTGGGCGCGCTCCCGCCTGATGCAACGTGCGGGCAAACAGGCCGCCCGTTCAACAGCCAACCGGCATTTTTCCCGGCCTTCGGCGGAGTTCGCCCTGATCGCCCGCAAACTCACGGGCGTATTTACCTTCATCGCTGTACTCGACGCCCAGTTCAATGGCTGGGAACTGGTAGCGCCTTACATTCAGGAGTGGCAAACGAGCAATGGATAGCGACGACTCTCGCCGCAGCAAGGTTCCCCGTGGACGACTGAGCCGCCTGGCGCGTGTGGCCAAACTGGCCGGCGGGGTGGCTGGCGGTATGTTGGCCGAGGGCGGCCGTCAGTTGCGGGCGGGTAATCGACCCAGTGCCCGTGACCTGCTGCTGACGCCACGCAATGCCCAGCGCGTGGCCGATCAACTCGCTCACCTGCGGGGCGCGGCAATGAAGATGGGGCAAATGCTGTCGATGGATGCAGGCGATCTGTTGCCACGCGAATTGACCGATATTTTGTCGCGCCTGCGCTCCGACGCCCAGTCCATGCCCATCGAGCAACTACAGCAAACCATGACCGATGCCTACGGCGAGGATTGGCTGGAGCTGTTCTACGGCTTCGATTTTGAACCGATTGCGGCGGCGTCCATCGGCCAGGTGCATCGCGCCTTTTCGCCCGATGGTCGCGAAATAGCGCTGAAAATACAGTACCCCGGCGTACGCGACAGCATCGACAGCGACGTGGACAACATGGCCTCGCTGTTACGGTTGTCAGGTTTGGTGCCCGATAACGTGGAGATAGCACCCCTGCTGGCGGAAATGAAACAACAGTTACGCGACGAGGCGGACTACCTGCTGGAAGCCGAGCATCTGGCCGCCTTTGGGGAGCAATTGCACGGTGACGAGCGTTTCGTGGTGCCGGAAGTGCTCAACGATTTGTGTCGCGACACCGTGTTGGTGATGACCTACACGCCGGGTACTTCGATCGAGGCGCTCAGTGATGCCAGCCAGGCGGAACGTGACCGGGTAATGACGGCCCTGATCGATCTGATGCTCACCGAATTTTTTGAGTTGCGTATGGTGCAGACCGATCCCAATTTTGCCAACTACCACTACCGGGCCGATACCGGGCAGATTGTGTTGCTGGACTTCGGCGCCACGCGGCGCTACACCGCGAAGTTCGTTAACAGCTACAAGCGCCTCGCCAAAGCGGCCATTGCCGGTAGCGAGGAGCGTATCTTCAAGGCACTGGTGGCCATGGGCTACGCTGTTGAGTCGGGCGGCGAAGGCTACCGGGCGCTGCTGATGGAGGTGTTTGGAACCGTTCACGAACCGATGCTGGAAGATGCACCTTACGATTTCGGTGCCTCTGATCTCAGCAGTCGCTTGCAACGACTGGGTGAGCAGGTGAATGAATACAAGGAGTTCTGGCAGCCGCCACCACCCGGTGCGATCTACTTCCATCGCAAGTTGGGCGGGATGTTCCTGCTGGC
The DNA here is from genome assembly GCA_030427085.1 of Gammaproteobacteria bacterium. GTDB lineage: Bacteria > Pseudomonadota > Gammaproteobacteria > Pseudomonadales > Halieaceae > JAUHXH01. The sequence continues at coordinate 503,958 of JAUHXH010000002.1, forward strand.
CAGTCGCCTCGAAGCCCGGGTGAACGTTCATCACCTCGTGCAGCGCTGGTTGAATTGAACTGCATCGCGCCGCGGGTGATCTGTCTACCCGCTGGCCACGTAACTACAGCATGAACAGCCCCATCCTTTACTGGTTCCGTCGGGACCTGCGCCTGTCTGATTTGCCAGGCCTGTGCGCTGCCGCTGCCCACGGCCCCGTCATCCCCTGTTACATTCACGACACCCCGGACGGTGACTACGCCAGCCCCGGTGGCGCCAGTGCCTGGTGGCTTCACCACAATTTGTCGGCACTGGAAGCGGCGCTGGAACAGCAGGGGAGTCGCCTGATCATCCGCAGCGGCCCCGTTCGGAAAATACTTCCGGCTCTGGTGGAAGAAACCGGCGCGACGGCGGTGCATTGTTCCCGCAGTTACGACCCCGGCGCAGCCGAATTGGAGGCACAACTGCACGACACGCTGGCGCAGTTGGGTGTGGCCTTCAAGCGTTTCCCGGGCAGCTTGCTGTTCGAGCCCGAAGCGGTAAGCACCCAGGCTGGCACCCCCTTCAGAGTGTTCACACCGTTCTGGCGACAGTGCCGCCAACAGTGGGAACCCGCTCAGCCACTGGCGGCCCCCGCGGAACTGCCTCACCCTGACGCATGGCCTGAGGGAATGCCCCTGGATGCCTTGCAGCTTCTGCCCACTCCGGTGAACTGGGCCCAGGGCTGGGAGAATCTGTGGCAGCCGGGTGAGGCGGGTGCGCAAAAAGCACTGGATACGTTCATGCACAATGCACTGGCTGACTACCCCGAACACCGGGATATTCCCGGTGTCGATGGCACCTCTCGTCTGTCCCCGCACCTGCACTTTGGTGCCCTGTCGCCACGCCAGCTTGCTCACGTGGTCCTCCAGCACAGTCATTTACAGCCCGAACAACAGGCCAGCGCTGACAAATTCCTTGCCGAACTGGGTTGGCGCGAGTTCAGCCATCACCTCCTGTTTCACTTTTCGGGCCTGCCCCATGAGTCTTTCAATGAACGTTTCGAGGGCTTTCCCTGGCAGGGCAGTCCTGCCGCATTGAAAAGCTGGCAACAGGGTCAAACCGGCTACCCATTGGTGGACGCCGGTATGCGTGAGCTCTGGCACACCGGCTACATGCACAACCGGGTGCGGATGGTGGTGGGGTCTTTTCTGTGCAAGCACCTGTTGCTGCCCTGGCAGGCCGGCCAGCGCTGGTTCTGGGACACGCTGGTTGATGCCGACCTCGCCAACAATGCTTGCAGCTGGCAGTGGGTGGCGGGTTGTGGCGCCGATGCTGCGCCTTACTTTCGGGTGTTCAATCCCACCTTGCAAGGGCGGAAATTCGATCCCGAGGGCGACTACATCCGCCGCTGGGTGCCGGAGTTGGCTGCGCTGCCGTCAAAACATATTCACGAGCCACACGCAGCGCCTGAAAATGTGCTGGCGAAAGCCAGCGTCAAGCTGGGACAGAACTACCCTTACCCGATTGTGGAGCATCGCGCCGCTCGCGAGGCCGCATTGACGGCGTATCAGTCCCTGGGCAGCAAGTAACCGTCCCTCGCCAGATCCAGCGACAGCAACTCGGCCAGGCGTTGATTGTCCTGTTCGAACAGGCCACCGCAGGCGGCATCGATCTGGCGCTGTTGGCGATTGTCCATCGGCGCTTTCAGGGCGTGCAGCCAGCGAGGGTTGAGGTTGGTCATTCGCCGGCGCCGTTCAGAGGAACTGCTACTGTCGGGCAGCAGGCCGCTGGGGTTGAGCGGTGTATTGACCAGACGATTTACCTGCCGAATCAGCGCGACGCTGAGCGGGTGGCTGTTGGTGTTGATGCGATTATCGACGGGTAGGTCGGCCCGATCCCTGTATCGTGGTGGCACGTGGGCGAAGGCCTTGATGGACGCCAGCACTGTTTGCGGATCTCGTCGCAAGGATTCATAGGTCAGCACCAGCACGCGATTGGAACCAAACAGTTGCCGGTACAGTCGTACCAGACCGAAGTAACTGAGATAAGCGCGCCAGTCTCTGTCATTGGGGCGCGGATGCGTGACACGCTGCGCTGCCGAACGCGTATCGCCCCAGGCCACCAGGGTTTTGTGCAGTGATGCCAGCATACTGCGCTGCTCGCGAATCATGATCAGCACCCGCGCTTCCGGAAAGAAAGCTTTCAATCTGTCGGCGAGTTCAGCGCGATCCTCGGTGCGGCTCACCACATTCCCTGCCAGCATTTCCGAGCTGCAGACCGGCACCAGATTGCGGCGCGGGCGCTGGTCCAGGCGTTCCTGCCAGATGGTTTGCGGTGAGGTAGGCAGTTCGGTCTGATCGATGAACACCAGGCGGGCCGCCGCCGGGTCGAACAGGGTTTGAAAACCCTGCTGTGGTTGAAACAAAAAGGTCTGCATCCAGGTGGAAGCGCACTTGGGCAAGCCGATGTGCAACAGGGGCAGTGGGGTCGGGTCGTTCACGTCGTGCCTGTTAGTGGGTCTGTTTAGCCAGGCTCGCGCGCCGTGACCTTGGTGGTACTATGAGCAAATAATAAGCTCGGGCCAAGTGGCTTTCATGCTGTTCCCTTCGCCGCTGTTTCTGTTCTACTTCCTGCCACTGGTGTTGGCAGTGTACTACCTGTCGCCCGTGAATTGGCGCAACACGGTTCTGTTGCTGGCGAGTTTGATCTTCTACGCGGCCGGGGAAGCGTGGTTTCTTGGCGTGATGCTGCTTTCCATTGCATTTAATTACGTGGTTGGACGCTGTATTGCGGGGGAGCGGTACGGGCGGCTGGCCCTGGTGCTGGGGATCACCGGCAACCTGTTACTGCTGGGGTGGTTCAAGTACGCCAACTTTATCGCCGACAACCTGGCACCGGTGTTTATCGCCTTCGGTTTGCAGGCCCCAGTGTTGGCGCCGGTGCATTTACCGCTGGGCATTTCCTTTTTTACCTTTCAGGCCATGTCCTATCTGGTGGATGTGCGTCGCGGCGCTGCCACGCCCTGCCGTAGTCTTGGCCAATGCGGCTTGTACATCGCCCTGTTCCCGCAGTTGATTGCCGGCCCCATTGTGCGCTACCACGAAATTGCCACGCAGCTGGTACAGCGGCGGGTCGACAGTGATTTGCTCACCAGCGGCGCGCGCCGTTTTATTATCGGGCTGGCGAAAAAGATGCTGCTGGCCAACCCGCTGGGAGCACTCGCCGATACCATCTTTGCCACACCGGCAGCCGAGTTGAGCCCCGCAATGGCCTGGACCGGCGCGCTACTCTACGGCCTGCAGATCTACTTCGACTTTTCTGCCTATTCCGACATGGCCATTGGACTCGGTCGGCTGTTTGGTTTCCGCTTTCCGGAGAACTTTAACTATCCCTACGCTGCACGCTCTATTCGCGAGTTCTGGCGCCGGTGGCATATGTCCCTGTCGCGCTGGTTCAGGGATTACCTTTATATTCCGCTCGGCGGGAACCGGCTGGGTTCCGTGCGCACCATGGCCAATTTGCTCACGGTGTTCCTGCTGTGCGGCTTGTGGCACGGGGCGAGCTGGAACTTCGTGATTTGGGGCGCTCTGCATGGGAGTTTTCTGGCACTGGAGCGCGGCCCCTGGGGGCGCTGGATTGGAAGTTGTTGGCGTCCCTTGCGGCATCTGTATGTGCTGGTGGTTGTCACCTCAGCGTGGGTTTTCTTCCGCCTGGAATCACTTCCGGATGCGTTGGCTTACCTGAAAGTGATGTATGGCTTTGGGCATGGCACGCCGGTAGCAGGTAGCTTGCAAATGCTGTTTGGCGTGGAGCAGTGGCTGGTTCTGGGTGTGGCGCTGATCCTGTCAACACCGCTCTATCGCCACTGTGCCCGGCGCTGGTGGATCCCGCTGGGGCAGCGCAGCGTGGCGGTCTATGCACTTGAACACGCCGTGTTGTTGGCATTGCTCCTGCTGGCTTTACTGAGCGTTGCGGCCTCGGTTTACAACCCCTTCATCTACTTCCGGTTCTAGTGATGCCAGCACGAGAAATACTCAATCGACTGTTCCTCGCCGCACTGGCTGTGGTGTTGGCGCTGCCGCTGTTATTGAGCCCGGGATACTTTGGCGCGGGCAGTGAGACGGAAAACCGACGCCTGGCGCCGGCGCCGGGTTGGCCCGCGTTCGACACGGTGAGTGATTGGCCGGAGCGGCTACGGGATTATGTCAGTGATCACTACCCTTTGCGTGCCTGGATGATTCAAAGCGCTGCCCGTCTGCGCTTCGCGCTGCACATGGAACCGGGTGATCGGGCGGTGATTGGTCGCGATGGCTGGCTGTTCCTGAGCCGCAAGAACGCACTCAATCAAGCTCGGGGAGCGGACCCGCTGAGTGATCGCGAGTTGGCGAGCCTACACGACTATTTTCAGGGTGAGCAGGACTTCTGGCAGTCGCGCGGTGTGCAGTGGCTCCATGTGCTGGCGCCTGGCAAGGGCAGTATGTTGCGCGACCAGTTACCGGCCCGTGTGAAAATCATCGGCCCGGCGCGCGCGTTGCAGTGGCAGGCGACATTGAATGCCAGTGCAGTTAATTCTCTGGATTTACTGCCAACCCTGCAGGGGGCGGAGTCACTTTACTATCGCAGCGACAGCCACTGGAATTGCCGCGCCGCCGATCTGGCCTTCGCGCAGATTATGGCGCGACTGGCAGAGCACGATGAACTGGTGATGTCGCCGCGGCCACCGATAAAAACCAGCGAACAGGCTTTCACCGGTGATATCGCTCGCTCCCTGTTTGGTCTGGGTGATGCCATGCTGGAGGTTGGCGTACCCGAGTGTCCGATGGCGCCCGCCCCCGCTATTGCCGCTCGGGATTTCGACACTGGCGCCGTTGTGCGTGATTACACGCCGCAACACCCCTTTCAGCAGCTACGCACCGTGGCCGTTCAAAACCCTGAAGCGCCCAATCCCCAGCGGGTAGCGATCGTGCGCGACTCCTTCTTCTGGCCACTGCAACCCTTGTTCAATCGCAGCTTCCAGCATGTGCTCTACGTGTACCACTGGGGGCTTGCGCCCCACCGGGAGCTGCTAGAGCGCTTCGCGCCGGACTACATTATTTACCAGTACACAGACCGCGCTATGCACGATTGGGTGGAAGCCCGGCGCAACGAGGCGCAACCCTAACCGACGAGGGTGGTGCCGCCATCCACGGCGATGATCTCGCCCGTAATAAAGGCGCCGGCGCGGCTGGCCAGCAGCAGGGCAACACCTTCGATATCCAGTTCACCGCCCCAGCGGTGCAGTGGGATCATGCGGATTTCGCGTTGATACTGCTCTTCGTCCTTGCTCACGTACTCCGTCATTTTTGAGAAGAACCGGCCCGGTGCGATGGCGTTGACGCGAATGTTCTTGCCCGCCAGTTCCAGCGCCAGGTTGCGCGTGAGTTGATGGATCGCCGCTTTGCTGGGCCCATAGCTGTAGTTGCCGATGGAGTTGGCGGAGATGCCGGCGATGGAGCCGGTGTTGATCACGCTGGGGTTCTTGTCGGCGCCTTTTTCCAGCAGTGGTGTGAGCGCCTGGGTCAGGAAGAAGGGGGTTTTGACGTTGATGTCCATGACCTTGTCCCAGCCCGCTTCCGGGAACTCACCGTAGGGCGCGCCCCAGCCGGTACCGGCGTTATTCACCAACACGTGCAGTACAGATTCGCGCTCATTGATGGCGGCAACCAGTTGGTTGATCCCGTCGAGGTTGCTGACGTCGGCTGGCAGGGCCTGGCAATCGCCGAATTCTGACAGGGCCTTGGCCGCATCTTCACAGGCCTCGGCTTTTCGGGCGGTGATATACACGCGTTCGGCGCCGGCTTCCAGAAATGCGCGCGCCATTTGATAGCCCAGTCCGCGCGATCCGCCGGTGATGAGGCAGACTTTGCCGCTCATGGAAAAGAGTTCGTTCAGCATGGTGTGCTCCCTGTTAGGTGGTTTGGCAGTCAGGGGAGTATACGCTGAATTTGAACTATGGGTATAAAAATTGGATACTGGGTTTTCGGTGGGGCCGCTGCCGGCGTCCTGTAAATGATAACGCCCGGCGAACCGGGCGTTATGGAGGGGCCGATCAAGGCTGAAGCTTTAGAACCCGTAGGACACGCGGGTGTAGAGGAAGCGCCCGTTGAAGCCGCCCGGCGCCCACTGGCTGTAGAGGTTGCCTACGCCAGCTGCCGCATTGGGGTTCTCGTCAGGAGTTTCATCAGTGATGTTGTCCGCGCCCACCACGATTGAGATGCGATCGGTGAAGTTGTAGCCCACCTCGGCATCCAGCACACCGTAGCCGTCATAGGTCAGCGTGTCTTCCGAGTCATACCACTCGTCGTACCAGCTGTAGCGGGCCATGAAGCGCCAGTCGCTCATCAGGTGGGTTGCACCCAGTGTGAAGCGGTTCTGGGGCAGGGCTTCTTCCAACTCCTGAATCCGAACATCGTCGATGATGCCGGGCTTGAAGTCGTCCACCGTCTGCTCGGTATTGTTGTAGGCAAAGTTGAAGTTGGTATTGCCCAGGTCCGTATCCAGCGCGTAGGTGGCAACCAGATCGAAGCCGCTGGTGTTGGTTTCGATACCGTTGGTGAAGAAGCGGAAGGTGGCCAGGCTGTCAGCCCCGGCAACGCCCGCCGCGATCAGCGCCTCACGTTCGGCGTCGGTCAGTACAAAGTTCTGCGAGATACCGAGTCGGTCTTCCAGCGTGATGTCGAAGTAATCGAGCGTTACGCTGAAGTCATCCCAGGTAAACACCGCACCCACCGTCCAGTTGGTGGACTCTTCCGGCTCCAGTGGCTCACCGCCGCGCAACTGGGCCACCGGACTGGTGGACGGGATGGTACCGTTGTTTTCCAGCTCGTTGGTGGCCAGGTTGAACTCGGTGGACACGTTGAAGGCATTGGACTGCCCGGGAGTGGGAGCGCGGAAGCCGGTGCTGTAGGTGCCGCGCAGGCCGAGCCAGTCAGTGGCTTTGACGTGGGTGGAGATTTTGCCGTTGGTGGTGGTGCCGAAGTCATCGTAGTCTTCCCAGCGCACAGCCACACCCAGCAACCACCAGTCTGTTACGTCGGCCTCAACGTCGGCGTAGAGTGCCACGTTGGAGCGATCCCAGATACCAGCCGCCAGCGGACCAAAGCCCGGGAAGCCATTGGAAGCGGCCGAGAAGCCCTGGTCCGCCAGTGGGCCGATTTCCCAGGAAGCTTGGTCGCCAATGGTGATTTCGAACTCTTCCTGACGCCACTCAAAACCACCGGCGATGTTCAGGTCGGAGGCCAGCCAGCTCACCGCAATGGGGTAGGACAGGTCCACGTTAAAGTTGGTTTCCGCCTGGGTGTAGTCACCCGGGTTGAACGCGGTGGGGGACTGCGGGCCCAGCGAGGCGTTGACCGTGTTAACGATGAAGAAGTCGGCATCGTTATAGCCGTAGGACCCACTAATGTCCCAGCTCAGGCCGCTTTCGTTGGTGTTGCGTACACCCACAACCAGCGAGGTGTCCTGGGTTTCGGCACCGAAACTCGGGGTGAAGCCGCCGGGGAACATTTCATTAAACACGAAGCAGTTGGGGTCGGCCATGACGGCAGCGAGGCCGGCAGCATCTGATGGATCAAGCGCCGTGGGACAGTTTCCTGACATGTCGCCGGTGATGTCACCAACCAGCCTGTTGCCGTCGCCATTGGCGAACACCGCCGCGCGGGTATCGGGGTTACGGAAGTAGAAGCCACCGGTAACCTCTTTGGAGGCATAGTTACCGAAGCTGTAGAACTCCATGGTGGAAGACAGGGACAGGCCCATGTTGAAGAAGGTTTTCAGATCTTCCGCGACTTCCGGGTTGCCCCACACCTGCGCGGGGTTGGCTACCTCTGTATTGCCGCCGGCTATCAATGCCGCGGCATCGTCGCGCTGCACTGAACGGCTGGTGGGGTCAGACTCGCCGTATTCAAAGCTGGCGTTGAAGAAGCCGCTGCTGGTGAAGGGTAGGCCGATGTTGCCGGCTACCGACCACAGACCCTCGCTGCTTTCCTCGGTGTAAGCGCCGTACTTGGCTTCCACCAGGGCGCCTTCGGCGTCATTCTTCAGAATGAAGTTGATCACCCCGGCGATAGCGTCGGAACCGTACTGCGCCGCCGCACCGTCGCGCAGCACTTCCACCTGCTTGACGGCGATGGAGGGAATCACGGAAATATCCGGGCCCTGGGCGCCGTCATTTACACCGTTACCCAGCCACGAAATAACCGAGGCGCGGTGGCGGCGCTTGTTGTTGACCAGCACCAGGGTGTGATCCGATGCCAGGCCACGCATATTGGCTGGGCGTACCACGGTAGCGGCATCGGAAATGGGCTGGTTGTTGACGTTGTAAGACGGTACCGAGTTGCGCAGCAGGGTGGTCATGTCGCTCGCACCCTGGTTCATGAACTCTTCACCACCGATCACGTCGATGGGCGCAGCGGAGTCAAACACCGAGCGCGGCGCGCGCCGGCTACCGGTGACTACCACTTCTTCAAGTACAGTCTCATCCTGGGCCACTGCCACTGGCCCATAGGTAGTGATAACGGCAAGTTGTGCGGCGATGGCGAGCGCCAACTTGCTCTTTCTAGCTAAATGCATGCCTAACCCCTCGTTTTTCGTCGTTTTTGTGAGGGCGGCGGCCCGAGGGCTACCCCCTCACTGGTCAGGTTACTCCTCCACCGGCAGGCTTGCATGGGGTGAGGAGGGTGAAAATTGCACAAAAAACGATCAAATGAGAGCGAGTCTCAGTGGGATGCAGTCCAGGAGGACTGAAAAGCAGGGCGTAGACGTTTTCAGAACGACCCGAAAACTTCAGAAAGTCCGATCACCAGTAGCCATACGCCAAACAGAATCTTCAGGCGCCGGGCCCCCAGCAGCTGCACCAGCCGTCGCGCTAACAACCCGCCCATGGCTGCCCCGGGGCCGGCAAACATCAATACCTGCCAGTCGACCTGGGGGTCGATCAGGGCATGCTGAGGCGAGGCAATCCAGACGCTAACGGCTGAAACAACCACGGCCACTGCCACGGCCAGCGTCACATCGAGGCGGCGCAGGATGAGATAGCAGGCAATGAACTCCCCCACACCTACTGACAGCCAGGCCGTCACCACACCGCCGCCCAGGCTGATCAGTGCCAGTGCCAGCCAATCGAAGGTTTGCATGCCGGCGGGACTGCTGCGGTGCAGCAACAGCGAAACCAGAATGAAACCGCCGAGAAAAAGCGAAAACACGCCAAACAGTGACTGTAGGGAGGAGGGCGCGTGCAGATTGAGTCCGTAGACCAGCCACAAACCGGCCGCCGAACCCACTGAGCACATCACTACCAGGGGAAAGAAGTGGCCCCACGAAGGCAGGCTGCGCGCCTGCCGGTGATGGTAGGTGGACCAGGCGACGGCCCCGGCTGTCATGCCAAAGCACTGGATGCCAAAACTGGTGGCGATGGATTGCGCATCGCTAAAGCCCAATTGGGCAAAGGCGGGGATAAACACCACACCGCCACCCGCGCCGGTGGCGTTGGCAAATATAGCGCCGGTCATGCCCAGCAGGGTGTAGGCGGAGTAACCCTCGGTGAGGGCGGGCAGCGGGCCAAGCAACAACAGCCCCGCCAGCGCGAGTACGGCGAATAGCGGTAAGAGCCAGTCGATCGCGCGGTTGGCGGAGCCCGAGGTCATCGCCGGTCAGTTGGCTCCGGTGGCGTCGGGGGGGAATTTCGACAGAAGCTCGCGGGATAATTCGGCGGCGATATGATTCTTTTCCTTCTGGGTCAGGGATTCCTGCAATCGACCCTCGGCAATGCCGCGCCAGATGACTTTGCCGGTGCTGGCATTGAGGATGTCCAACACCACGGTGCCTTCTTCCCAGGTGCGCACGCTCGGGCCGCTGCTGTAACCCAGCGTTACGCCGGAGCCGTAACTGCCCACGCCCATGCCGCCGTACATGCCGGCGGGATAATTATTGAACGAGTCCATGCGCATTTGTTGCTGTTTGGAGATGTTGTAGTTGATCCACAAATCTGCGGGCCCCTGTGTAGCCTCGCGGTAGCCTTTGCGCTTCAGTTCGGCGTCGACATAGGTGCGCACGCGTTTGTCGGAGGCGTTGTAGTGGCGGTACTCGGCTTCTCGGGAGGGGTGGGTGTCGTCGTACCAGCGATAGGTTTTGAACGGTGAGAAGTCCGTGTACTCATCGTGGTCGAACATGTAGGTGGGTTTGCTGGCGCAGGCGCCGAGGAAGCCGCACAGCAGGGCGACCAGCACCTGTGCCCGGTAGGTAACATACTGATTGAACATAATTTGACGCACCCGCTTGTTAAACATGGGGCAGAGTATACGGAATTCCGCGGTGCTACTGGCAGTGCTTATCCAGAAAGCTTGCAGTCGTGGCGATCAATCGGCCCCGGGAGGCAGAAAAGCTGTGGTCGTCGTCAATCAGCACATACTCTACCTTGCTGTTGTCGGTGTCCCGTAGCGCTTCCACCAGCGGCAGAATCTGGCTGTCCAGCGGAATCACCTCACTGTCGGCGGCGATAAACAGAATCGGGCGACCGTTGATGTGATCGATCCGCTCCAGCAGGTCGAGGGCTTTGCCGCGCTGTTCAAATTCTTTCAGTGCCTTGTCGCCTGACCACCCCGCCAGCATGAAGAGCTGGTCGCTGTAGCCTTTCCACATCGCCACGCGCTCGGGGTTGTTAAAAAGGTCGCCGCCACGGGTGCCGAGGTTGGCCCCATCCAGTGACACGGCGCAGCGCACCTGCGCGTCCCCCAGGATACCGGACACCGCCATGTGACCACCCATGCTGTGACCCACCACAGAAATGTGTTCGGGATCGATGCGCAGTGCGGTGGCATTGGCCGGCGCACGCATGTAGTCCAGTACCGTTTGCACATCCCGTTCCGCGCCGGTGAAAGAAAATTCGCCCTCGCTGCCCCAGGCACCGCGATAGTGGAAGAACACTACCGTCCAGCCCTGGCTGCGCAGGGCCTGTGCCATATCCAGGTTTTTCTCGTTGCCGGGGTAGCCGTGTAGCAGGAGCACTGCAGGGTGCGGCCCGGCGCCCTGGGCGATGTAAGCCAGGCCAGGCATGCGCTTACCGTTCGCGTCGATAGTGAGCTCTGCTACCGCCGGGGGGAACTCGCCCTGGGGTTTGGCCCAGGCGAGGCCGGTCAGCAGTAGCGCGCACGCGCACAGGACGATACGAGGGAAGCGCTTCATTGGGTGGCACCTTACGTCGTTGTGTTGTCGCCGTTAAATTCACGGCCTCTGAGGTCGGTCAGTATGGCATCGGCGGCGGGCAAATTCTCGCCCAGATTGTTTTCCAGTTCTGCCTGGGCCTGCTGCCATAGTGGGTAGGCCTGCCGCAGTTTGCGTCGGCCAGCTGTGGTGATGGTCAGGGAGCGTTTGCGGGCCGGTCCTTCACTGGAGCGTGCCAACCAGCCCTCCGACTCCAGCAGGCTTAAATTCCGCGACAGCGCGGTGCGCTCTATCGACAGGTCCTGCGCCAGGTCGGTGATCGACTGCGGGCGTAAACCGGCCACTGTTACCAACAGCGTGAACTGCGTAATTGTCAGGCCACAGGGCCGCAGGGCGGTGTCGTAGTGACGAGTAACCGCCCGCGCCGCACTCAATGTGCGCACACCCAGGCAGCGACTGCCAATGTCTTTAAGGAGGTCGGTGTCTTTCATAATTAGTGTATATACACCCTTGACCGCCGCCTTGCAATCATGCATATTTCGCCCATGTCGTGCATATGCACGTTATGAATAGAGGGAAAACTATGAAAGACGGCAATCGCAGCTTGCAGGCATTCGAAGTTTTGCTTCGATGGCGCTGGCTGGTACTTGTGCTGACCTTCGCTTTGATCGGATTGACAGCGAGTTCGCTACCGAAGTTGGTGAAAGACACCTCTGCCGATGCCTTTATCGGCAAGGACCAGCCGGCACTGGTCTACAAAAACCGCATCGAAAAGACCTTTGGCCTGACCGACCCGGTGGTGGTGGCGGTCATTGATCGCGATGAGAATGGCATTTACGACCCGGACAACCTCGCCCTGGTACAGCGTTTGACGCAAGCCATCGAAGGGCTGCCGCAGATCGACCCTGAGCGTGTCACCAGTATCGCCACTGAAAACCACATTGCCGGTAATGCCGAAGGTATTGTCGTGGAAGGTTTTCTCGACGAGAACACCGACTTTTTCACCGCGCCATTAGGCAGTCAGGAGCGCGCCCAACAGATTCGTGCGGCGCTGGAAGACTTTCCGCTTTATCAGGGATTGCTGGTGAGCAGGGATGGCTCGACCACTCTGATTGTGGCGGAGTTGCTCAATGACGATCTGGCGACAAAGGCCTATCACGCCATCGAGGCATTGGTAGCTGCCGAATCCTTGTCCGGTGGTACCGAAGTTCATGTGGCCGGTGAAGGTGCGGTTATGGGCTATCTGTCGAGCTACATCGATCGCGATGCGAGTCGCCTGAATCCGCTGGCGGCGCTGATCATTACTGTGGTGCTGTTTGTCGGTTTTATGTCGATCCGGGCTGCGATCCTGCCCAACCTTATCGTAGCGGGTACCGTGTTGGGCTCCTTCGGATTGATGGCCGCATCCAGTACGCCCTTCTATGTCATTACCAACGGCCTGGTGGTGAACCTGATCGGTATTGCCGTGGCGGATTCCATTCACGTCCTGTCGAATTACTACACGCAATTGCGCACGGCGCCAGAGCTGACCAAACAGCAGGCAATTGTGCGAGCGATGTCGGCCATGTGGCGGCCGATTTCGCTGACGTCCATTACTACCATGGCGGGCTTTATGGCTTTGTCCCTGAGTTCGGTGATGCCGCCGGTGGAATCCTTCGGCCGCTTTGGCGCGCTGGGCGTGCTGTTGGCGTGGGTTTACTCGATGACACTGCTGCCTGTGCTGTTGAGCTTGTGGCCAACACGGCGCGTACCGCGGCCCTTCGCCAATGATGAACAGGGGCACCCGCGCATTGGTATTCCAGAGCGCATGATGGATCGGCTGGGTGCCGCGGTACTTGCGGCGCCACGCCCTGTGGTGCTGGCAGGTGGCCTGCTGTTCTTGGTGGGTGTTGGCGGTGCATTGCAGGTCCAGGTAGAAGAAGAGCGAATCGCCAACTTTAAATCCACCGAAAAAATCCACCAGGCCGACAAGGCGATTAATGCCAGTATGGACGGCATTTATAGTCTGGATGTGTTGATAGAAACGCCGGAGCCCGGCGGTCTTTACGATCCCGAGGTGTTGCGTCGAATCGAGTCCCTGCAACGCCATATCGAAACGCTGCCAGCGGTGGGAGGCACCACTTCCATCGTGGACTACGTGAAGCAATTGCACCGTGCGGTGAGCGATGGCAATCGATCTGCCTACACGATTCCTGACGATCCACAACTGATTGCGCAGCTGTTCTTCCTGTATGGCGCCAGCGCAGACCCCACTGACTTTGAGGAGGAAGTTGACTACGACTTCCAGCACACCTTGCTGCGCGCTCAGGTGTCGGAGGGTCGCTACAGCATTAACAAACAACTGGTGCCGGTACTGGAGCGCTACGTCGCCGAACATTTCAATGATGAGAACGCCACAGCAACGGTGACCGGGCGGGTGTCTGTCTCTTATTACTGGTTCCAGGGTGTAGACAAGTCGACCTTACTCTCGATCGCGTTGTCGTTTGGCGCCGTGGTGCTCGCTGCGATCATATTGTTCCGCTCCACGGCGCTTGGCTTGTTGGCGGCAGTGCCAGTGGGCCTGGCCATTTTACTGGTGTACGCCGTTATGGGATTTGCGGGCATTCCTCTGGATATCGGCACATCCATGTTTGCTGCCATTGCTATCGGCCTGTCGATCGATTTCGCCATTCACAGCCTCGATCGCATTCAGGAAATAGCGCGAACGCATGGTTTGACCGCGAGGGCGTTGCAAGCCCTGTACCCCGATACCGGTCGCGCCTTGTTATTTAACTTCATCGCGGTTGCCGGGGGCTTCGGGGTGCTGGTGACCTCAGAGGTGCCGCCGCTAATCAAGTTCGGCACGCTGGTTGCCGTAGCGGTGTCCACCGCCTTTCTGGCGTCCCTGACTCTGCTGCCTGCCCTGGTGCTTCTGCTGAAGCCGCAGGCACTGACCAAAACAACAATTGAGGAGAACTCCCATGTACCCACTGAAAGTATTGCTTAGTGCTCTGCTGCTGTCGTTACCTGTAATGGTATTGGCAGCTCCGAGTGGCGACGAGATCATAGAGAAAGTGAACGCCCGCGAAGACGGCCTGCACGTGCAGCGCAACTTTACGGTTGAGCTGACCGACAGAAACGGCCGTACGCGTACGGAAAAAACCCTGTCGTACCGGCGTTACTTTGGCGACGAAAAACGCACCATTATCTTCTATACCGAACCCACTAACGTGCGTGGCACGGGATTTCTGACTTTTGATTATGTCGATCGTGGTGAGGATGATGACCAGTGGCTCTATCTACCTGCGCTACGGAAAATCCGGCGCATTCCCTCGTCCGACCGCGGGGACTATTTCCTCGGCACTGACTTTACCTACGAGGAAATAAAGAAGGAGCAGAAGGTTGAGCCTGAGGACTACCACTTTGTTGCTCAAGGCACGGAGCAAGTGGATGGACGTGAGTTGCTGGTAGTGGAGGGCACCCCCTCTGACGAGGCGATTGCGAAAGAACTGGGCGTGTCCAAAGTGGTTTGGCGCGTAGATCCGGAAATCTGGATGAGCCGCAAGACGGACTACTACGACCGCAATGGCAATCATGCGCGCACCATTACGCTGGAAGGCGTGGACACCATTGCGGGGTTCATCACGACCACCGCGCTGCACGTGCTGAATCACAAAACCCAGCACAGTACGCGTATCACCTTCCATGATACGGATTATGAATCCGCCGTACCGGAAAGCCTGTTCACTCAGGCGCGGCTGCGCCGCGGGTTGTAGTCGTGAGGATGCGGCGTAAGAAATTCACGCTGTTGCGGTGGTGGCTGGCCTTGGGGGTAGCCGCGCTACCTGTGGGTCAGGCTGTTGCAGAAGAGGTGGCCCCGCGAGGGTTCATCAAGGGCCGGCATGCCACCGGTATTGATGGCAGTGAAGGGCAGCTATCGGAACTGCTGGCGGAACTGGAGTTCAGCGGCAGCTTATCGCCTGCCGCAAGTTTCAAGGTCATCGGCCGCGCGCGCTACGACGCGCTGGATTACCTGGAGCCCGGTGAGCTGGAAGATCAGGGTGACTATCGCTCCGGCTGGAACCGGCGAATGTCTGTCAGCGACAACGCTGACGTGGAACTGCGGGAGGCCTACCTCGATCTCTACGCCGGAGAGTGGTTTTTCCGCCTGGGCAAGCAGCAGGTAGTGTGGGGGCAGGCGGACGGCCTGCGGGTGCTCGATCAAGTAAACCCACTGAGCTATCGCGAGTTCATCCTCGGCGATTTTGACGAGCGCCGCATTCCCCTGTGGATGGTAAACGCCGAACGCCCGGTGGGTGATGTGACTGTCCAGTTGTTGTGGGTGTTGGATCAAACCTACGACGAACTACCCACAGAGGGAGTATTCGCCTTCACTGCGTCGCAGTTTCGCCCCCAGCTTCCCGATGATGTAACGAGCGTAACGCTGACAGCAGTCGAGCGCCCCGACGGCGCCTTCAGCGACAGTAACGCCGGTGTTCGCGTGACCGGGTTCAGCGGTGGCTGGGACTGGTCGCTGAATGCTCTGTATGCCTATCGCTCGTCGCCGGTCATATACCGGGAGCGGCACGGTCAGGGGGGCTACACGCTTGAGCCTACGTACTCTCGCTCCACACTGGTGGGTGGTTCTGCGTCCAATGCCTTTGGCAGCTGGACCCTGAGAACGGAAATGGGGCTGCAATCGAAACTGCCGGTGCTGGTTAATGATCCAGCAGACACCGACGGCATTGTCGAAACACCGGAAGTGCGCGGCGTAGTGGGCCTGGATTACCAGGTCGATGCCGACACACTGCTGAGTGGACAGCTTTTTGTGAGTACTCTGGTAGATGCGGTTGCCGATGCCCGGCGTGACCGTACCACTGAAACCGCCAGCTTCTTGCTGCGGCGTGAGTTTATGAACGATACCGTGCAAGTCGAAGGCTTGTTGTTGCACAGCATCGATAGGGGCGACGGACTTGCACAGCTGTCAGCAAAATATCGCTTTTCAGATGCCATCAACTTACGCGCGGGTATTGATTTTTTTTATGGTGATGAAGAGGGGCTCTACGGCCAGTTTGACAAGCTGGATCGGGTGAGTGTCTCTGTTGAATACGGTTTTTAAAACGCGCTTTTTTTGAAAGACGATTAGGCGGCAAGGAATCAAGTGGTATGCAGAACAATTTTGCTATATTCGTTCCCGTGAGAATCTACGGTGTATGTCATTGCGGGAAATGCGAGGTGGTGGTCGAGATGCCAGTTGACCCCTCTGAGCTGGTGCCGCGCGTCTGCGGCTGCGATTACTGTCAAGCTAACCCATCAACGCTGGTGAGTTCACCTGACATGGCGATAGAAGTGCTGACGTATAGAGACGGTTTGCGCGCAGCTACCAACGGCAGTGAGCAGGCGACTTTCTATCACTGCAACAACTGTGACCAGCTTGTAGCGGTAGCGGCAGAAGTGGGCGGGGAGTCTCGCGGCGCGGTGAATGGGCTGCTCTTCCGTAACAAGGCGACATTCGCCGAGCCGGTCGCGATTCAACCAAAACTGCTATCGGCGGTGGAGAAAGCGCAGCGGTGGCAGGCGTTGTGGGGGCGCATAAAAATATACTATGCCTGAGCCCGGCCTAACCCTGTTGCTGCATCAAGTGGCAGCGGTGAGGTGACTGGCGCTACCGAGCCAGTGCGCGTAATAACTCAATCAAACGCGACTGCGCCCCCGTGGGTAACCAGTCCTGACGCAGAGTCAGTCCAATGTCACGCCCCGTGCCCTGCAATGCCAGAGGGCACACCGCCAGCAGTCCCGCCGTCACTTCCAGGTCGACCTGACGAGCCGGCAACAAAGCCGCACGATCGCTTGCCAGCAGCAGGCCGCGGGTGGCAACCAGTGAACTGCATTCGATCACATGTTCGGGCGGTTCAAGGCCCTCCCGGTGGAAAAAGTCCGCAAAGGCCTTTCGCGCCGGGGTTTGCTCACGCGGTGCGATCCACTCCAGTTTCTGAAGTCGCTGTGCGCTGACACGACGCTTGCCTGACAGCCAGTGACCAGATCGAACCACGATGTTGAGTGGCGCGGTGAGCAGACTTTCCTGTACCACATCGGGGCTGGGAGCGGGGTGGCGCAGGGCGCCGACGATTACGTCGATCTGCCCGTGGAGCAGGGCATGGAGTTGTTCGTCGTAGGGGCCGTCGACAATGCGCACGACGGAATCGGGGCGTTCCTTGAGAAGTTCACTCACCGCGCGCGGCACCAGTTCCGAGCGGGACCAGGGCAGGGCGCCGATGGCGACACTGCCTGAGCCTG
The DNA here is from genome assembly GCA_030427085.1 of Gammaproteobacteria bacterium. GTDB lineage: Bacteria > Pseudomonadota > Gammaproteobacteria > Pseudomonadales > Halieaceae > JAUHXH01. Next base: position 521,394 of record JAUHXH010000002.1, read on the forward strand.
TCCCCTGATATTCGTTGATGGCGGCCTCTCCCTGCGCCAGCTCGGCAAAATACAAGCCGGCCTGGCGGGCCATTTGCCGCGCCAGCCAGCTTGGGTCCACACCGGTGGGTGAGCGCTGAAACAAGGGCTGGGCACACAGGGCTTGCAGGGTTTTAACGGCCCGGTGCACCGTGGGCTGGGTCAGTGACAGCCGCTGGGCAGCGCGGCTGTAGCTGCCGCTATCCGCCACGGCAATCAGGGCCTTTAGCTGGCTGTGGGTTAATGCCCGCACTTTGGCGCCGGGGCTGCCGGATTCGTGCCCCATCGCCCGGTCGATGGCATCGAGATAGCGTTGGGCACGGTCCACGCGATTGAGGAATAGCTCGCCGCAGTCATTCACCTGCATGCCCGTGCTGGTGCGTGTAAACAAGCTGGCGCCAAGGTCCTGTTCCAGCCGGGCAATGCCCTGGGTTACGGCGGATTGGGACAGGTGCACGAGCAGTGCTGCTCGACTGACCGAACCGTGTTCCCGCACCGCGAGAGCGGCTTGCAAGTGGCGAATATTCATCGATTTGACCTTGTGCTTTTCAGATCGATATAGAAAAAACTAATACCTTATAACAGCTTTCCCGTTGGCCTGGAAACGCTTCCCTGACGATACTTCACCGGCAAATCTATTGAGGAGTAGGCAACATGCCTGTGTGCATAACCGGTATCGAGCGCGTCGAGGCTTCCGTGGTCGACCAGTTCCAGGGTGCCGAAGTGGCGACCATCCACGAGGCGCAGGGGCGCAAGGGTTTGATGGCGTCCTACATGCGGCCCATCTATCGGCCGGCGCAGATAGCCGGCCCCGCCATCACTTGCCAGGTGGCGCCCGGCGACAACTGGATGCTGCACGTGGCCGTGGAGCAGTGCCAACCGGGCGATGTGCTCGTCGTGACACCCACCAGTCCTTGTGAGGACGGTTATTTTGGCGACCTGTTGGCTACCTCACTCAAGGCGCGCGGCGTTCGCGGCCTGATTATCGATGCCGGCGTGCGTGATATCGCCACGCTGACCGAAATGGGCTTTCCCGTGTGGTCGAAAGCCGTGTTTGCCCAGGGCACCGTGAAGGAAACGCTGGGCAACGTTAATGTGCCGGTGGTCTGTGCCGGAGCGCTGGTCAATGCCGGTGATCTGATTGTGGCCGACGACGACGGCGTGGTAGTGGTGGCGCGCGAGGAAGCGGCGGGCGTGCATGAAAAAGCCCAGCAGAGGCTCGCTAATGAAGCCAGCAAACGGGAACGCCTGGCCAGCGGGGAGCTGGGCCTGGACATCTACAACATGCGCGAACGACTGGCGGCGGAAGGGTTCCGCTATGTGTCGGCGGACGAGGCCTGAGCGGCACTTACACCATGCAAAAAGCCATTCCCTGTAGCATTTTTCGTGGCGGTACCTCGCGTGGATTGTACTTCCACGCGGCGGATCTGCCCGCGGACCCCGCCACGCGGGATGCCGTTTTACTGGCGGCGATGGGCTCTCCGGATGCACGGCAGATCGACGGACTCGGTGGTGCGCACCCGCTCACCAGCAAGGTGGCGGTAGTCAGCCGGTCGGAGCACGAAGGTATCGATGTTGACTATCTGTTTCTGCAGGTAGTGGTCGACAAAGCGGAAGCCAGTGACGCGCAAAACTGCGGCAACATTCTGGCGGGCGTGGCCCCCTTCGCCATCGAGTCAGGCCTGGTAAAGGCGGCAGATGGCTATACGGACGTTGCCATTCGCATGGTCAACACCGGGTCCACCGCCATAGCGCGCGTCGAAACCCCGGGCGGAATAGTCAATTATCAGGGACAGACCCCAATTGATGGTGTGCCGGGCACGGCTGCGCCACTCCCGATTGCCTTTCAGGACATTGCCGGCTCCAGCTGTGGCGCGCTGCTGCCCACGGGGGAAGTGGTTGACACTATCGACGGCGTGGAACTCACCTGCATCGACAACGGCATGCCGGTGGTAATCCTGCGCGCGTCAGACTTCGGACTCAGCGGTCAGGAAAGTCCGGCAGAGTTAGAGGCCAATGATGCACTCAAGGCCCGTGTGGAAGCCTTGCGACTGATCGCCGGCGAGCGCATGAATCTGGGCGACGTCACCGCGAAGACCGTGCCCAAAATGTGCCTGGTTTCCCCGCCCGCCAATGGCGGGGACGTATCCACCCGCACCTTCATTCCCCACCGTGTGCACGAGGCGATTGGCGTGCTGGGCTCGGTCAGTGTGGCCACCGCCTGTGCCCTGCCGGGGTCGGTGGTGCACAGTGTTTGTGATACCGCTTTGTCACCGGGCCATAATACGGTGGACGTTGAGCATCCCACCGGGTTTTTTACCGTGGAAATTGAACTGGATGGCGAGCGTGAATTTCCCGCAGCGATGACGCGTGTTGCCCTGCTGCGCACCGCTCGTCTGTTGATGCGCGGTGAAGTAATGGTGCCAGAGGAAGTTTTCGGGGGTGCTGCATGAGCATCGATCGGGTTTGTTTGTTGGGACTGGGGGAAGTCGGCGCGATTCTCGCGGACGATCTTCTGGCTAACACCGAGGCGGAAGTCACCATCTGGGACCGAGATTTCGATTCCCCGGGTAGTGCCGCTTATCAGCATTTACACAAAATCAGTAACAACCCGCGCGTTCATCAGGCGGCCAGCGCCGAACAGCTGGTGGTGGATGGCGCAGTGGTGCTGTCGGTAGTTACGGCGGATGAAGCGCTCAATGCGGCGCGCCCGGTTCTGGCTGGTTTACCGCCCGGCGCCTGGTTTGTCGATTTAAATTCAGTCTCACCGGGCACCAAGCAGCAACTGGCTGAGCAGGTAAATGCGGTGGGCGCACGTTTTGTTGAGGCCGCCGTGATGTCGCCTATCAATCCCTTGCGAAGTGCTTCCCCGATTCTGCTGGCAGGGCCGCATGCGGCGGATTTTGAACCCGTTGGCAAAGCACTGGGTTTTATCGGCATGCAGGCCATCGCCGAGTCCTACGGCACTGCCGCCGCCACCAAGATGTGTCGCAGTGTGATCGTGAAGGGCATGGAGGCGCTGGTCAGTGAGTCGTTGTTGGCAGCGCGCCACTACGGTGTGGACGAAGCGGTACTGGCATCGCTGCAAAATCTGTTTCCGCGACCGGACTGGCCGGATCACGCTCGCTATCTCATTTCCCGCACCCTGATGCACGGTACACGCCGCGCATCGGAAATGCGCGAGGTGGCAAAAACCGTTGAGGAAGCGGGGCTGAACGCCTGGATGAGCGAAGCCTGTGTTTCGCGCCAGGACTGGGCGCCACAATTTTCCGCCCTTCTGGGTGAGGAATCCCTCGACGGCTTGCTGGATGCCATGCGCGCGCAAATCCGCAGCGCAGAACCTGGACAGGAAAGGAGTAATTCTACGCCATGATCATCGATTGCCACGGGCACTACACCACCGCACCCGAACCCCATCAGGTGTTCCGCAAAGCACAGCTGGAAGCCTTCGAGAAAGGCACCGCGCTGCCAAGCGTACCGTCTATCAGCGACGATGAAATTCGCGAAAGCGTGGAGCAGAATCAGTTGCGACTGCTGCGCGAGCGCGGCGCCGATATGACCATCTTTTCGCCGCGAGCTTCCGCGATGGCACACCATCAGGGCGACGAGGCGGTGTCACAACAGTGGACGCGCGCCTGTAACGACCTGATCGCTCGTGTGGTAGCGCTGTATCCGGAGCAATTTATCGGCGTTTGCCAGTTACCCCAGTCGCCGGGCGTGCCTATCGCCAATTCGGTGGCGGAGTTGGAGCGCAGTGTTACCGAGTTAGGCTTTGTAGGCTGCAACCTGAATCCCGACCCGTCCGGCGGCCATTGGACCTCGCTGCCCTTGACCGACAAAAGCTGGTATCCCTTCTTCGAGAAGATGGTGGAGCTGGATGTACCGGCGATGATTCATGTGTCGGGCTCCTGCAACAGCAATTTCCATGCAACCGGCGCGCACTATATCAACGCCGACACCACGGCTTTCATGCAGTTTCTGCAGGGCGACCTGTTCCGCGATTTTCCTACGCTGCGCTTTATCATCCCTCACGGGGGTGGCGCGGTGCCCTACCATTGGGGGCGTTATCGCGGGTTGGCAGATATGCTGGGTCAGCCCCCGCTGGCTGAGCACGTGATGAAGAACGTATTTTTTGATACCTGCGTGTACCATCAACCGGGTATCGACCTGCTGTTCCGCGTGATCGACATCGACAACATTCTGTTTGGTTCCGAAATGGTTGGCGCCGTGCGCGGCATTGATCCGGAGACGGGCAACTACTTTGACGATACCAAACGTTACGTGGACGCACTGCAATTGAGTACTGAGGAGCGCTACAAGGTGTATGAAGGCAACGCGCGACGCGTGTATCCGCGACTGGACCAGCAACTGAAGGCGCGTGGCCTGTGACAACGTTCAGTCCCGATCCCGACTGGCTGCACTGGCACCAGAGTCCAGGCGTGCCGGCTTATAAGCCACCGGCCGGCGCCGTGGATGCCCATTGCCACGTGTTCGGTCCGGGTGCGCAATTCCCCTTCGCACCGGAACGCAAATACACGCCCTGCGATGCCTCCGCCGAACAACTGTTTCAACTGCGCGATCATCTGGGCTTCAGCCGCAATGTCATCGTGCAGGCCACTTGCCACGGCGCCGACAACCGCGCCCTGGTAGATGCCTTGCAGCGCTCTGATGGACTGGCCAGGGGCGTCGCCACAGTGCGCCCCGATGTCAGTGACGAAGAGCTGCAACTGCTACAAGCCGCCGGCGTGCGTGGCGTTCGCTTCAACTTCGTGCGCCGCCTGGTGGATGCTTTGCCCTTCGACGGCTTGCAGCGTGTGGCCGAACGCGTGAGCCAGTTGGGTTGGCACATCGTGATCTACTTCGAAGCTGACGACCTGCCGGATCTATACAACTTCTTCGCCGAGTTGCCGGCCACTTTGGTGGTCGATCACATGGGGCGACCGGATGTGACGCAGCCCGTGAGTGGCCCGGGCTTCCAGCGCTTTCTCAAACTGCTGGCGGAGAACGGCAACATCTGGTCCAAGGTGAGTTGTCCTGAGCGCCTGTCGGTGTCTGGCCCGTCCACTTACGACGACGTTGTGCCTTTCGCGCGCGAGGTGGTGGAGTCCTTCCCCGACCGCGTGCTGTGGGGCACCGACTGGCCCCACCCGAACATGAAGAGTCACATGCCCGACGATGCGCACCTGGTGGATATGATCCCGCGCATTGCAGTCACTGATGAATTGCGCCACAAACTGCTGGTGGCAAACCCAATGCGCCTGTACTGGCCGGAACAATGGGAGGACAACCATGCCGCTGGATAAACCTTACGAGGACATTCCGGGCACCACAATCTTCGACGCGGATATGGCCAGTAAAGGCTTTCATCTGAATCAGTTTTGCATGTCGTTGATGAAGGCTGAAAACCGCGAGAGTTTCAAAGCGGATCAGCGCGCCTATCTGGATCAGTGGCCGATGACCGAGGCACAAAAAGAGGCTGTGCTAGCGCGCGATTACAACGCGATGATGGCGCTGGGCGGCAATATCTATTTTCTGGCAAAAATCTTCTCCTCAGACGGGCTCAGTTTTCAATATGCCGCGTCCACCATGACCGGCGTCAGTGAAGAGGAATACCGCGCCATGATGTTGGCAGGTGGCCGTTCTCCCGAAGGAAATCTGTATACAAAGGAAGGGTCCTGACATGGCTTCTATTTCAGCCGGGGTGTTCACCTCTCACGTGCCGGCCATCGGTGCCGCCATGGACAATGGCGTTACGGGCGATGACTACTGGCGCCCTGTATTCGCCGGCTACGAGTACTCCCGGCAGTGGATGAAGGACAACCTGCCCGACGTAATCATTCTGGTCTACAACGATCACGCCAGCGCCTTTGATGCCAACTTTGTTCCGACCTTTGCCATTGCGACGGGGGAAACATTCCAGCCGGCCGACGAAGGCTGGGGTCCGCGGCCGGTGCCTGCAGTGCAGGGTCACCCCGCGCTCGCCTCCCACTTGGCGCAGTCCGTCATCCAGGACGATTTCGACCTGACGGTGGTGAACTCGCTGGATGTGGATCACGGTCTCACCGTGCCGCTGTCATTACTGTTTGGCCAGCCCGAGGAGTGGCCCTGCAAAGTCATCCCGCTGGCGGTGAATGTGGTGCTGTACCCGCCGCCTTCCGGTGCCCGCTGTTACGCGCTGGGCCAGGCACTGCAGCGCGCCGTGGCGTCCTTTGACGAGGACCTCGATGTGCAGATCTGGGGCACGGGCGGCATGAGCCACCAACTCCAGGGGCCACGCGCAGGCCTGATTAACAGCGAATTCGACAACAACTTCCTCGATCGACTGGTCAGCGAGCCCGGTGATCTGGCGAAGGTGCCACACATAGATTACGTCCGCCTGGCTGGCTCCGAAGGCATTGAACTGGTGATGTGGCTGGTAGCGCGTGGTGCCATGAATCAACAGGTAGAACAGCGGCATCGCTTCTACCATGTGCCGGCTTCCAACACGGCAGTTGGGCACCTCATTCTTGAAAATTCTTAGGAGGCAATGACGATGAAAGTTCTGCTCTCGGGCCCGGGTGCCTTTGGTATCAAACACCTGGATGGCATCAAGCAAATCGACGGTGTTGAAGTGGTCTCACTGGTGGGGCGCACGCTGGAAAAAACAGAAGCCGTGGCGCGAGATTATGGCATCGGGCATGTGTCCACCGACCTGGAACAAGCACTGGCTGAGACGGAAGCGGAGGCGGTTATTCTGTGCACGCCCACCCAGCAGCACGCCAGCGAAGCCGTCCTGTGCATGAAAGCTGGCAAGCATGTACAGGTGGAGATCCCCCTGGCAGACAGTTGGGAAGATGCCGAGGCGGTGTTAAAAGCGCAGCAGGAAACCGGCAAGATCTGCATGGTCGGCCACACGCGTCGCTTCAACCCTTCGCACCAGTGGGTGCACCGTAAGGTGGAGCAGGGCGAGTTGAACCTGCAACAGATGGATGTGCAGACCTACTTTTTCCGGCGCGAAAATATCAACGCCAAGGGCGAGCCGCGTAGCTGGACCGACCACCTGCTGTGGCATCATGCGGCGCACACAGTAGACTTGTTCGCCTATCAGGCTGGCTCGCCGGTGGTTGAGGCCAATGCCATTCAGGGGCCAGTTCACCCGCAACTGGGTATCGCCATGGATATGTCGATCCAGATGAAGGCGGCCAACGGGGCTATCTGTACCCTGTCGCTGTCGTTTAATAACGACGGGCCGCTGGGTACTTTCTTCCGCTACATCTGCGACAAGGGGACGTATATCGCCCGCTACGACGATCTGGTCGACGGTCGCGAACAGGCGATTGATGTGTCGACAGTGGATGTGTCGATGAATGGTATCGAACTGCAGGACCGGGAATTTTTTGCCGCCATTGCCGAAGGTCGGGAACCGAACTCCAGCGTGGCCAGCGTACTGCCGTGCTACGGTGTGCTGCGTGACCTTGAGCGCCAACTCGAATCGTAAACTGCTTGTCCTGAAGAGCCACTGATCATGGAATCCCGAAATATCGGCACCGCTACTGTCCCGGCCATCGGTCTGGGCTGCATGAATCTAAGTCACGCCTACGGTGTGCCGCCAGACGAGCGGGACGCGGTGGCTTTACTGCATCGAGCCTTTGAGTTGGGCGTGCGCCATTTTGATACCGCCGCCCTGTATGGCTTTGGCGCCAACGAGAGCCTTGTTGGCAAAGCGATGAAGTCACTGCGCAGCGAGATTCATCTGGCCAGCAAGTGTGGCATGACCGGCGTAGACGGCAAGCGAGTTATCGATGGGCGGCCCGAAACGCTGGTAAAAACCATCGACGAATCCCTGCAGCGCCTGCAAACCGATCACATCGATCTTTATTACCTGCACCGTTGGGACAAGACAGTACCCATTGAGGACAGTGTCGGCGCGTTGGCAGAAATGGTGTCGGCGGGAAAAATTGGTGGTATCGGTTTGTCGGAAGTATCCGCCAATACGCTACACAAAGCACACGCTGTGCATCCGGTTACTGCGGTGCAAACCGAGTACTCACTGTGGACGCGCAATGCGGAGTTGGCCTGTCTGGAAACCTGCCGAGAGTTGGGCGTTGCCTTCGTCGCCTTCAGTCCACTGGCGCGCGGTTTTCTGGCGGCGCCGATGGACCCCACCGCCTTCGCCGAGCGCGATATTCGTCGCGGTATGCCGCGCTTCCAGGAGCCGGCCTTCAGTGACAATGCCGCGTTGTACAAAACGTTTGCCTCCCTGAGTGAGAAGGCCGGTGTCAGTACCGGCGAATTGGCGCTGGCCTGGGTGTTGTCGCGCGGGGAGCATATCGTTGCCATTCCCGGTACGCGTTCGATGGCGCACCTGGAGGAAAATGTTGCCACTCTGGACCTGTCCATTGATGCCAGTGTATTGGCCGAGGCCGGGGCTTTGATTAATCAAAGCAGCGTCGCCGGCCCGCGTTACCCGGCGGCCACTCAGGTAGAAATAGACACCGAGGAATTTCAGCCCGCCTGAGGCGTCAGTCGTTGTTGCTCCGCGCGCTTGCGGTATTGCCCTGCGGTAACTCCCTCGCGCGTTTTGAAAAAGCGCGCGAAATAAGGGTAGTCGCTAAAGCCCAGGGCGTAGGCAATTTCTTCCACGGAGTGGCGGGTGTACATCAGGCGCCGCCGCGCCTCGGCCATCAGCCGGTCGTTGATTAATTTTTTCGGCCCTTCCCCTACCGCGCGATGGCACAGCCGGTTGAGTGTGGAGGTAGACATACCCAGCGCCGCAGCGTAATCCGCTACCGCCCAGTGTTCCCGATAATGCGCTTCGATCAGGGCGCGAAAGCGCGACAGGGCGCCGTTGTCTTCCTGCCCGACTTCATCTTCAAACGACTGCTGGCGCAATAATCGGTCAAGGGTCAGCACCACCAGGCGGCTTTGCAGGGCCAATGCGTCTGGCCGGGCAGCGTGGTAATGCGCGTGTTCGACCTCCAGTTCGGCAATGCGCTGCAGAAACTGCTGGCTCAACCCATCTTCGGCGTACAAGGGCAGGAGTTGTGGGCCCTCGAATAGCAGACTCTCTCTGCCGCCGAAGCCCTGCTGCTGTTCCTGCGCCAATACGGTATCGGTAATCGACAGTACGTAGCCCTCGCTGGCCGGGCGAAAATGAAAGCCGTGAATACAACCGGCTGGCAGCGTAATTACCCAGCTACCTGTGAGCGAAAAGTGATCGTCGCTCAGCTGCACTTCCACCTCGCCATCGAGGATGCAAACAACCTGGAACAGATGGTGATGCCGATGGGGTTTAATCACCCAGTCCAGGTCGCTGCCGCGCGCGGCGATATCCTCAATATGTATAAAGCCGGGCTCGCTATCGATAAAGCGATTTCCGTAAAGGCCATAGAGGGGGACGTTGGTGGCGTCAGAAACTTGCATGAGTTGGTCCATTCATCTGCGCATGATGATCGTGTCGATTGTCTTCCCTGCGTGAAAAGTACAATAAAAAGGCAGATAAGTGAATGGAGTGTGGCATCCCGGACCGAGACAATGCCCGTCATAAAATAATCGGGTGGATGCAAAGATGAAGACGCTAAAAACACAGGTGGCCATTGTTGGCGCCGGCCCCTCAGGCTTGTTGCTGGGGCAACTACTGGCCCGTCAGGGCATCGACAATATCATTGTCGAGCGCGTGAGTGGTGAGTATGTGCTGGGCCGAATTCGCGCCGGCATTTTGGAGCAGGGTTTTGTTGATCTGGTGCGTGAGGCCGGTGTGGCCGAGCGCATGGACAGCGAAGGGGAAGTCCATAACGGTTTTGATATTGCCGTGAACGGCAGGTCTTTCCATATCGACCTGAAAACGCTGACCGGCGGCAAAACAGTGCTGTGTTACGGCCAGACAGAAATTACCCGCGACCTCATGGCAGCGCGCGCGGCAGCAGGGCTGGAGACGTACTACGAAGCGAGTGACGTCGCCCTGCACGATCTCAAAACGGAATCACCCCATCTGACCTTCGAGCAGGCCGGTGAGGCGGTTCGTCTGGACTGTGATTACATCGCTGGCTGCGACGGCTTTCACGGCGTTTCCCGGCGCAGTATCCCGGAAGAATTGCGTACCGAGCACGAACGGGTTTACCCCTTTGGCTGGCTGGGTTTGCTTGCCGACACACCACCCGTGGCGGAGGAGTTAATTTACTGCAAGAGCGAACGCGGTTTTGCCCTCGCCAGCCGTCGATCGAGCACCCGTTCCCGCTACTACCTGCAAGTTTCCATGACGGACGATGTTGAAAACTGGAGTGACGAAGCCTTCTGGGAGGAATTGAAAAAGCGTCTGCCAGAAGAAGCGGCCGAGCGGCTGGTAACAGGCCCTAGCCTGGAAAAGAGCATTGCACCCTTACGTTCCTTCGTTTGCGAACCGATGCAGTACGGGGCGCTGTTCCTGGTGGGCGATGCCGCGCATATCGTGCCGCCAACGGGCGCCAAGGGATTGAATCTGGCAGCGTCGGATGTCTCTACCCTGAGCCGTATTTTGCAGCGCGTGTACCAGCAGAACGACCGCGCCTGTGTGGAGCAGTATTCACCCATCGCTCTGCGGCGAGTTTGGCACGGCGAGCGCTTTTCGTGGTGGATGTCGAACCTGCTGCACAGCTTCAACGGCGACGAAATCAACGGCATGGACGCCGCTACGTATAACCGCTTCATGCACTCCGAGCTCGACTACTATCTGAACAGCGACGAAGGTCGCGCCGTGATTGCGCGGCAGTATGTGGGCTTGCCCTACGAAGCCCTGCATTAAGTATCCACGCACAAGCCAATAACCCCGATAAGAGGCGTTCGTATGTTCCCACTCAACTGCTGGTACGTCATTGCCACCGCCGAAGAAATTACTCCACAACCGCTCGGCCGAACATTGTGCGCGCAACCGGTAGTGTTGTTTCGCAACACCGCCGGTGAGGCGGTTGCGCTGGAGGACTATTGCCCTCACCGGGGCTTGCCACTGTCAATGGGCCGCGTTGACGGTGACCGCTTGATCTGTGGCTATCACGGCCTGACCGTGGATTGTGGCGGACGTTGCGTGGCAATGCCCAGCCAGAGCGACAAGATCACCCGCCTGCGCGGTGCGCGCGCCTACCCCCTTGTGGAGCAGCAGGGCTACATCTGGCTGTGGCCCGGCGATGCAGAACAGGCGGACCCGGCGCTGGTGCCCGATCTGCACTGGCTCTCCAGCCCCGACTGGGCGTTCCGGGGTGGCTATTACCATCTGAGCTGCGACTATCGGTTGTTGATCGACAATCTCATGGATCTCACCCACGAAACCTACGTGCATGCCGATAGCATCGGCCAGCCGGAGATCGACGAGGCGGAACCGGTGTTGGAAGGCGATGACAACGAGGTGCGCCTGTCTCGCGTGATGGAGGGGATTAATCCGCCACCCTTCTGGCAGGCAGCATTACAGGGCGGTGGGCTGGCACACGACGTGCCCTGCGATCGCTGGCAGGTGTGTCGCTTTCAGCCGCCAGGACAGGTGATGATCGAAGTGGGCGTGGCCCATGCCGGTACGGGTGGCCCGCAAGCCAGCCTGGCACATAGGGCCTCCGGTGTGGTGGTGGATCTGATTACCCCTGAAACCGAACATTCCTGCCATTACTTCTGGGGTATGGCGCGCAATTTCTGTGTCGATGACGATGACCTGTCGGAACAGATTCTTGCGAGCCAGGGGCAGATTTTTGCCGAGGACGTGGATGTGCTCAATGCCCAGCACGCAAACCTGCAACAGTTCAGTGATCGGCGCCTGGTCACACTGAACACGGATCGGGGCGGCGCCAATGCCCGAAAGATGCTCGAACGCATGATGCAGGCGGAACACAACTGATCCGCCACAGCCCGGCGAAAGCCGTCCGACTGCAGCACTGGGGCACTGAAGTCAGTTCCCTTTGGGATCTTTGACTCTGCAGTATTTGCAACATACTCTCAGTGGCACTTACTGCATAGTATTTCGTCACTAATCGCAATTCCCCTGAACCCCGACTGCGCCTACTGTTCCACCATCGCCGAGGGATGCCGTCCACCACGCTCATGCATCATGGATACATCGGCGGTTTATAAAAGCGATCAATAAAAGCTATAAATTTCGAGGACACGACATGAAAAGCCCTAAAAGCCCAACCCGTTCCACCTCAGTAAATAGGCCTTCCGGCCACAATAGAAATCTACTCGCCACTGCATTACTCACCGCCACAGGTGTTCTTGCGGCGCCGCAGCTCCAGGCTGCGATGCTGGAAGAAGTTATCGTGACGGCCCAAAAACGTGCGGAAAGCTCCCAGGACATCGGCGCTGCGATCACCGCTCTGGGCAGTGATCAACTGGAGAAAACTGACTTCAACAACGTCGCCGACCTGCAGAGCATGGCCCCCAGCCTGCAAATCGGTGAGAGCTTCGGCTTTGCCCAGATCATGGTGCGCGGTATTGGCACCGACAACCCCTTCGCTGGCGGTGACCCCTCGGTTGCGATGCACATCGACGGCGTTGTAACCGGCCAATCCTCCGCCCAATTCGGCTCGCTGTTCGATGTGGAGCGCGTGGAAGTACTGCGCGGCCCCCAGGGCACGCTCTACGGCCGTAATGCCACCGGCGGTTCCATCAACGTCATCACCTACAAGCCCACCGAAGAACTGGACGGCTATGGCCGCCTTACAGTGGGTAACTACGAGACACTGAAGTTTGAAGGCGCGATCGGTGGCCCGTTGACGGAGAGTCTCTCTGGCCGTATCGCAGTGCGCGGCGTCAGTCGTGGTGGCTATGGCGAGAACATTGCCAATGGTGACGACATCGATGATGCCGATCAGCAGTCTTACCGCGCACAATTGCGCTGGGATATCACCGACAACATGAACCTGCGTCTGGCGGCGGAAGGCCACCGCGAAGACGATACCAACTACATGCCCAAATTCCGCGCACCGTCTTACAATCCGGCACTGCTGCCCGAACTGGAACCGCAGCCACCCAATGGCGTGCGGGCCAGTGATCCACGGGATCTGAACGCGAACGTGGACCTGCAAAACGAGCGCGACCAGGCGTCTTACTCTATTGAGTACAACTGGTATCTATCCGACTCGGTATCCCTGACCTCGCTGACCAATTTCCAGACCTTCGAAAAAATCCCGCAGGCGGACTTCGACACTACCGACGTGGATTTCTATATCTGGTCGGAAAGCATCGACAGCGAACAGTTCAGCGAGGAACTGCGCCTCAATTTTGAGGGCGACACCCTGCGCGGTCTGGTAGGCCTGTACTACTACACCGAAGACATTGCTTCCGACAACCGGCTGGATTTGGCGCTGGTACCGCAGTTCGTCGCCGACTCCGTTCCCGGCCTGCAGGGTTGTGGCTTCGACGACAAAAATTCCAATAACATTATCGGTGTGCCCAACGATACGCTGTGCTTCAATTTCCGTGGTACCAGTGAAACCGAAGCCTACGCACTGTTCGCCAATGTAACCTGGGACATGACCGACGATCTGTCGCTGGTGCTGGGCGGTCGTTACAGCTACGAGGAACGCTCGGGCGATACCGACTACTGGACCGCGCCCGGCGCACCGGTACTGACCTACGCCGACAGCAAGGACTTCAACAACTTTTCCCCCTCAGTGCGGCTGGAATGGCGCGCGTCGGAAGATGTGCTGGTCTATGGTGGTTACTCTCAGGGCTTCAAGAGTGGGATTTTCCTGACCGGGCAACGCTCGCCGGTGCTTGAGCCGGAAACCATCGATGCCTACGAGATCGGCCTGAAAGGCATGTTCTTCGACCGGCAATTGCAGTTCAACACTGCCGCGTTTTACTACGACTACACCGACCTGCAACAGGGCCGCAGTGTGCCGGCCGGCACCAGTGGCTTTACCCTGGTGTATGAGAATGCCGCTGCGGCGGAAGTTACCGGTGCTGAGATGGAGCTGGCGTGGTTGCTCAGCGACTCCATCCGCATCGACGCCTCCGCGACTTATCTCGATGCCACCTTTGGCGATTACGTTTCTACTGACCCCTTCCGAACGGTTTACCAGCAGCTTGGTTTGATTCCGCCCGGTGTGGATTTGTCTGAGCAGTTGGCAGGTAATCAGATGGTTCAGGCCCCAGAATGGGCCGGTAGCATTGGTATCACCGCTGACTTTGGTGTGCCGGGAACAGACTGGCAGGGCTCCGGCAGTATTGCGGCAGCTTATAAAGACCGAGTGTACTTCACGCAGTTCAACCACGAGGCACTGAGTCAGGAAGCGGTTACCACGGTGAATGCCAACGTGTTGCTCAGTTCCGCCAATGGCCAGTGGACGGCAAACCTGTGGGCCAAAAATCTTACTGATGAGGAAGTCTATATGGGTACTTTTATTATCAACAGTTCGCGCATCAATGCCGGCTTCCTCGCACCGCCGCGCACCTATGGCGTAACCGTGGGCTATAACTTCTGATATGACTACTCACTCCGCAACTGAAGGAGGGGCTGTACAAGCCCCTCTGCTCAACGACGCTCCGATGAGTCGCTACCAGGTGATGGTGGTGGGCTTGTGCATTTTGCTCAACGCACTGGATGGCTTTGATGTTCTGGCCATCAGTTTTGCCTCGCCCGGCATCGCCGCCGAGTGGGGTATTAACCGGGCGGCACTGGGTGTTGTGCTGGCGATGGAACTGGTCGGCATGGCGGTTGGTTCTATCACACTGGGCGGACTAGCGGATCGCTATGGACGGCGCCCAACCATTTTGTTGTGCCTGGTGTTAATGACAGCCGGTATGTATGCGGCGTCGCTGAGTTCATCGGTCACCGAGCTTTTGATCGTGCGCTTTTTCACCGGTTTGGGCATAGGCGGCATGCTGGCGTCCACCAATGCCATGACGGCCGAGTTTTCCAATGCGCGCTACCGCAACCTCGCGGTGATTTTAATGGCCGCGGGTTATCCCATGGGCGCGATCGCCGGTGGGGCGGTGGCCAACTATTTGCTGGCAACCCAGGACTGGCGAGCGGTGTTTAGTTTTGGCGCCATCTGGACCGGGGCCTTCCTGGTGTTGGTCTGGTTTACCCTGCCCGAGTCCATCGACTATTTGCTGGGACGGCGCCCGGCGAAAGCACTGGAGCGCGTCAATCGCAGCCTGCAGCGGATGGGGCACCAGACCCTGTCCGCGCTGCCGACACTCGCCACGCAGACCCGCGAGGTGAGTTACAAAGTGTTGTTCTCATCCCGCTTTCGTTTAGTCACTGTACTGCTGATCATCGCGTACTTCGCCCACATCATGACGTTCTACTACATCCTGAAATGGATCCCGAAGCTGGTCGTTGACATGGGTTACGAGCCGGCTGCTGCGGGCGGCGTGTTGGTGTGGGCCAACGTGGGCGGTGCCGTTGGTGCGCTCCTGCTCGGCCTGATCAGTACCCGTGTGCAACTGGGTCGCCTGCTGGTGGTGGTGCTGGTGATGGCCTTCGTCATGGTCACTGCCTTCGGCCTGGACTACCGCGATCTCACGCAACTGTCGATGGTGTCGGCGGCCACAGGGTTCTTTACCAACGCTGGCGTGGTTGGCTTCTACGCGCTGATCTCCAATGCTTACCCTGCTGATGTACGCGCCAGTGGTACCGGCGTGGTGATCGGTATCGGCCGCGGTGGTGCGGCCTTGGGTCCGGTTGTTGCCGGCTTCCTGTTTATCCAGGGTTTTGAATTGTTCTGGGTGTCTGTGGTGATGGGCTCCGGTGCCCTGGTGGCTGCGGTTGCGGTGCTTTGCATGCGCCAGCCGGTTCCGCAGGCCACCACCCAGGCGGCCAGTTGAATATCTTCCATCACAATAATTTCTCGCGGAGCAAACGATGAAATACGAACGAATTAATCCCCTGAACGGTGAGGTCGCCAGTTCTACCGATGCGATGACGGCGATCGACGTGGAAGCAATAGCTGGCAAGGCGCTGGCGGGCTTCGAAGCCTGGTCCCGGCAGGGCCCGAATGCGCGACGTGCGGTATTGAATGCGGCTGCTGTTGCCCTTGAGGGGCGGCAGGACGATATCGTCAAGGCGATGATGGAGGAGACCGGCGCCACGATGGGCTGGTCCATGTTCAACCTGGGCCTGGCTGTGTCGATGCTGCGTGAAGCTGCCAGCATCACCACCCAGATCAGTGGCGAAGTGATCCCGTCTGACAAACCCGGTTGTGTGGCCATGGCACTGCGCGAGCCCGTTGGTGTGATTCTGGGTATTGCCCCATGGAACGCGCCCATCATTCTTGGCGTGCGTGCTGTTGCTACGGCGCTGGCCTGTGGCAATGCTGCTATTTTGAAAGCGTCGGAAGTTTGCCCACGCACCCACGAGATTATTGTGGAAGCGCTGGCGGAAGCGGGCTTCCCCGAGGGCACAGTATCCATCGTGACCAACGCGCCGGAAGATGCCGGCGACGTGGTGGCGGCGTTGATCGAGAACCCCGCCATTAAACGCATTAACTTCACTGGTTCTACACGCGTGGGCAGAATCATCGCCCAGCGTGCTGCGGCGCAACTGAAGCCGTGCCTGCTGGAGTTGGGTGGCAAGGCGCCTTTGATCGTGCTGGAAGATGCCGATCTTGACGAGGCGGTGAAGGCCGCGGGCTTTGGTGCCTACATGAACCAGGGGCAGATCTGTATGTCCACCGAGCGGCTGATTGTGGTGGATGCCGTGGCCGACGCCTTTGCCGAAAAAATGGCCGCCAAAGCCGCCAGTCTGCCTTGCGGTGACCCGCGCGAAGGTACCACCCCGTTGGGCGCTGTCGTGGATATGGCTACGGTAGAGCGCGTGAACACTTTGATCGAAGACGCGGTAGGCAAGGGCGCCAACCTGCTGGCTGGCGGTAAGGCTGATTCAGTACTGATGCCAGCTACCCTGGTGGATGGCGTTACCAGCGAGATGAAGATCTATTCCGAGGAAAGCTTCGGTCCGGTGGTCGGCATTATCCGGGCGAAGGATGAAGCCGATGCCATCCGGATTGCCAACGACAGCGAGTACGGGCTCAGCGCGGCGGTATTCACACGAGATAGCGCTCGTGGCCTGAAAGTAGCTCGTCAAATTCACTCCGGAATCTGCCATGTCAACGGCCCTACCGTGCACGATGAGGCACAAATGCCCTTCGGTGGCGTGGGTGCCTCTGGCTATGGCCGCTTCGGCGGCAAAGCCGGCATCGACAGCTTCACCGAGCTGCGCTGGATCACCATGGAATCCGAGCCCGGCCACTATCCCATTTAACAACCCCCGAAATTCATTGAACTAGCAACAACCGAGGTAAACAGTATGACTAGCGAACGCTCTGAAGCCGATACGGTGGCCTACAGCGTAGAAAACGGCATCGCGTGGGTGAAATTCAATCGCCCCGAAAAGCGCAATTGCATGAGCCCCCAACTCAACCGCCAGATGATGCGGGTGTTGGATGAACTGGAGTACGACGACAGCGTTGGCGTGCTGGTGCTGACCGGCGAAGGTACCGCGTGGTCTGCCGGTATGGACCTGAAGGAATACTTCCGCGAAAACGAGGCCAAAGGCCTTGGCGCCGTGCGTCAGGCACAGTCCGAAGCCTACGGTTGGTGGCGCCGCCTGCGCTGGTACCAAAAGCCGACTATCGCGATGGTAAACGGCTGGTGTTTTGGTGGCGGTTACGGCCCGCTGCACGCCTGCGACCTGGCCTTTGCCGCGGACGACGCGCAATTTGGCCTGAGCGAAATTAACTGGGGCATCCTCCCCGGTGGCGGCGCGACCAAAGTGGCCACCAATTTGATGCCGATGCGCAAAGCGATGTATCACGCCATGATGGGCGAGAACATCGACGGCACCACTGCCGCGGAATGGGGCCTGATCAATGAAGCGCATCCCGCCGACGCACTGCGTGAGCGCGTGACTGAGGTAGCGAATGTATTGTTGGAGAAAAACCCGGTAGCACTGAAGGCCACCAAGGACGCGGTACGTCGTGTGATGGAAATGACCTACGACAACGCCGAGGACTACTTGATTCGTGCACAGGAAGCGGCGAATTCTTTCGACAACGATGGCCGCAAGGAAGGCATCAAGCAGTTCATCGACGACAAAACCTACAAGCCGGGCCTCGGTTCCTACGACCGCACCCAGCAGGGCTGATTGTCAGATGGACGACCTGCACCTTCATGCCAGTTTACATTCCAACCGGCAGGCTGTCCGTGAGCTGGTAAGTGGGCGCAGCTGGACCTACGGCGAGTTCGATCACTGGGTTGCGGTGTGTGTGGCCCGACTGGCTGCCCTGGGCTTGTCCCAGGGCGACCGCGTTGCCTGTCTGTCGCTGAATCGGGCTGAGCAGATTGCCCTGCACCTGGCCTGCGCGCGTTTGGGCTTGATCTATGTACCGCTGAACTGGCGCCTGTCGGACGGCGAATTGCAGCAAATCATTGCCGACTGCGAGCCATCCCTGTTCGTGAGCGATAATCCGGCTCGTCTAGGTGAATATCGCTGGCGGCACATTGATGATTTCGATCCCGAACGCATGCAGTTGCTGCCGCTGTGGCACTCGGTATCCGATCCGGATTTGCCATCACTTATGCTCTACACCTCGGGCACGACCGGTGTTCCCAAGGGGGTAATGCTCAGTGAACGCAACCTGGCGGAAACGGCGATCAACTTTTCCATCCTCGGCGAAGTAGACAGCAACAGTCATTTCCTCTGCGAGTCACCCATGTTCCATATCATCGGCATGGTGACCTCGATACGGCCTGCCCTGCTGGAGGGTGCGCGCATCAGTATCTCCGATGGCTTCGATGCTGATCGCACCATGGCGTGGTTATCGGATGCAGCACTGGGATTGACGCACTACTTCTGTGTGCCGCAGATGGCCCAGGCACTGCGTAAAAGCCGTAACTACAACCCGCGGGCGCTGCAGCACATGAAAGCCCTGTTCACCGGCGGGGCGCCCCATGCGGCAGCGCATATCGAAGCCTGGCTGGACGATGGCGTTCCTGTGGCCGATGGCTATGGTATGAGCGAAGCCGGCACCGTGTTTGGCATGCCGGTTGACCCGGAACTGATTCGCCGCAAGGTGGGGTGCGTGGGTTTGCCCACGCCACGAGTACAGGCTCGGATCGTCGACAGCGACGGTAAGCCCGTACCTGACGGCGAACCCGGCGAGTTACAACTACGCGGGCAGAACGTCTGTGTCGGCTACTGGCGTCGCTCCGAGGAGTTCGCCAGGGCCAACACAGAAGATGGCTGGTTCCACACCGGTGATATTCTCACGCGCGACGCTGATGGCTACTATCGGGTCAGCGATCGCAAGAAGGACATGTATATCTCGGGCGGGGAAAACGTTTACCCTGCCGAAGTGGAGGCAGCGCTGGCTCACTTTCCCGGCCTGGATGAATTTGCCGTGGTGGGTGTGCCCGATGAAAGGTGGGGCGAAGTAGGCTGCCTGTTCTACGTTGCACCTCAGGCCGATATCCAGTGCGAAGACGTGGAAGCCTTTTTGACAGGCAAGCTGGCGCGTTACAAAATCCCCCGCAGGCTGGTTGCCCTTGAAGCACTGCCGCGCACGGGCGTGGGCAAGATCAAAAAACACGCCCTGCGGGATCATTTTGACCGCGCCGAAGATGGAGGGACCAAAGGATGATAGACCCGCAAAAGGTGCGCGCTATCGACGTTCATGTGCACGCCGAAGTGTCCTGTACCGATCCTGAAGATCCGGTGATGGGCAAGTTCTTCGACGCCGCATCCAGCTACTTCAAAACACCTCGGCAGCGGCCGACCATGCCGGAAACCATCGACTACTACCGGCAGCAGAACATGGCCTTCTGCCTGTTTACGGTGGACTGTGAAGCAGGGATTGGCGCCAAGCGCATCCGCAACGAAGAAATCGCCGAGATTGCACGCGACAATGACGACGTGGTGATTCCCTTCGCCTCCATCGATCCGCACAAGGGAAAGTTGGGTGCGCGTGAAGCTCGCGACCTGATCGAAAACTGGGGGGTGAAGGGCTTCAAATTTCACCCGCCGATGCAGGACTGCAATCCCTCAGACAGAATTGCCTACCCCCTGTACGAAGTGATCGCGGAGTACGGCCTGCCGGCGATATTCCACACCGGCCATTCAGGCATGGGTACCGGGCTAAAAGGCGGTGCGGGCATTCGCCTGAAGTACGGCCAGCCCATGTTGGTGGATGAAGTGGCGGCGGACTTCCCCGATATCAACTTCATTCTCGCTCACCCCGGCTGGCCGTGGACGGACGAGAGTCTGTCCATGGCCCTGCACAAAGCCAACGTTTACATCGACCTGAGTGGCTGGTCGCCAAAGTATTTTCCCGAGCAAATCATTCGCTACGCCAATGCGCAGCTCTCCAACAAAATGCTGTTTGGCTCGGACTTCCCCTTGATTCGTCCGGACGCATGGCTCGATGCCGCGGCCAAAGTTGGGTTCAAGGAGCCGGTGCTACAAAAAATCGTGAAGGACAACGCGGTGAAGCTGCTGGGCCTTGAGGGATAAGCCGGCGCATGAGCGCAGCGAATAATTTCGTCAGCGAACTCTTTCATCTGGCAGTAGCGCAGGGCCTGGATGCGGATAACCTGCTGGACAGGGCAGGCTTGCCCGCTAGCGTTATCGATCAGCCTGAGCAGCGTGTACCGACAGAAAAGCTCGCCGTTATCGTCGAGAGTATCTGGGATCACCTGCAGGATGAAGCGATGGGCTTATCTCCCTATCCGATTCCTCGCGGTTCCTTTTTCATGATGGCCAAAGCGGCTATCCACGAGAACAACCTGGGTAAGGCGCTGGAACTGGGCGCTCGATTCTATGGCCTGGTGACCAAAGCCTTTCAGATGGAAGTGGTACGCGAGCGCCACACCGCCAGCCTCGTTTTCCGGATGGCTTCCACCGAGATGGACCGCCATCACCTGTTTGCGGAAATCAACCTTATGGCCTGGCACCGCTTTGCCTCGTGGTTGATAGCCGAGAGCGTCACACTCAATGATGTGTACTTCGACTACGCCACGCCCGCCCATGTCAGTGAGTACGCCTATTTATTTCCCGGCCGGCATCACTTCAATGCCGAGTGGCAGGCGCTGTCGTTCAAGCGCAGTTTTCTCGACCGGGAAATTACCCAGAAGGCCTCTTCCCTGAAAGCCTTTATTAAACGCTGCCCGGTGGAATTTTTCGTGCAGCCGAAAACAGACTTCAGTGTGTCGCACGAGTTGCAGCGCCTGTTGCGGCGCAACTTCCAGGATGGCTTTCCCTTGATTGAGGATGCCGCTGACGCACTGCACGTGAGCCGCCGTACCCTGATTCGCAAGCTGGAAGAAGAAGGTACTTCCTACCAGCAATTAAAAAATCTGGTGCGCAGGGACCGCGCGATCGATCTGTTAACCAATCACCAGATTCCCCTGGGTGAAATTGCGGAGGCAGTGGGCTTTTCCGATGCCGCGGTGTTTGCCCGTGCGTTCAAGAGTTGGACCGGGGTGTCGCCGCGTAGTTATCGGGGGAGTGCCAGCGGCAGTAAAACCTAAGTTTACTGGTATTTTCAATCTTCCGTGGGTTAGTTGATCCAAGCGAAACGGAGTACTCAATTTACCTCGTACACTCGAATGACGACTGCCCTGGGTTGCTTGATCGACGTAATCGTTCCCACGAAGAGCTTCTTGTTCAGCCAGTCGTATTTCCCCACCGGTGCATGAAATACTGGTCGTGTTATTGCGTATCGGGTGCCGCCCTCGTTGGAGACAATTCCCCTGTTATCTACGATGATGGTTGAGCCATCGTCAGTCCGGATGGAATACAGCGCGTAAATTTCCTTGATGCCGTCCTGTCGAATGGTTTGCCAGTCGGCACCACCCGCCACTACTTCGCCTGATATGTCTTTGCCGAGAAAATAGCCGCCGGTGATCGGTACAATCGTGCGTTCACCGTTATCGGTCATGCCCAGATTTACCCTGTCTTTGGTCAGCGTAACGTAGAGCTCAAGCACGGGCGCCGGGTTGACGGTTGGTGCGCTGGAGGGGTGTTGATCAAAGATGCTGGTAGGCGCGGGTATCGATGCTGCATGCGAGGGAAACGCGGATAAAGTTGTCAGTAGAAGAGCGGTAGTTGCTGCCGTGGTGATTTTCATTTCCTTACTCACGAGAAAGCCCCTGGAGAGCCTCGCACAGGCGAGGATCGCAGGGGAAGGGCCCGTCCACCGGGGTTAGAAGCTGGCGCTTAGACCGATATAGAAAGTACGTCCGATGCCGTCGTAAACACCCTGATTGGTACCGGAATTTGCATCGCCGTCGATGGCAGAGCCGCCAATCTGGGGTGGCTCTTCGTCAGCGATATTGTTGACGCCGCCGTAGACAGAGAAGTGATCGCCAACTCTGGTGCGGGCAATCAGGTCAAAGTAGTTGTAGGAATCTGCACCGTCGATTTCGGTGTCTACACCACCGGCTGCAGAGACATCATCCATTTGCCCGATATGGCGCCAAACACCGGTAATGGTAACTGGCCCAGTTTCCACCGCCAGGGTGTTGTACATCTTGAACTCGGGATAGGCATCTGTGGTGCTAACCAGCCCGGCGAAGTCTACATATTCCTCGTCCGTGAAAGCCTGAATCTCATACTTGTCCAGAATGTTCATCAGCGACTTGAACTGGATGCTGCCGCCACCGTCGCCCCAGGCCAGACCCTCTACCGGGATATCGAACGTGCCGGTGATGTCGAAGCCGGAGGTTTTGATGCCACCCAGGTTCAGGACTGGTTGATTCACCGGGTCCAAATCGAACGCCGTGGTCTGCGGTGCGTAGATTGGACGGCTGATCTGCTGACAGGCAAAGTAGTTGTTGTCGTAAGTGGGGTTAGACGCATCATCCAGGTTAAAACACTTGGTCATGATTTGCTGTGCAGACAGTGTCTCGATGGCATCCTTCACTTCGATATCGTAGTAATCGAAGGTCAGTTGTACGCCGACGTTACCGAGGTCAAAACTGGATACCAGACCCAGGGTGTAGGTGTCAGCTTCCTCGGGCTTCAGGTCGCGGTTGCCATTGGTGATGGTCGGTGCAGAAGATCCACCTTGCGTGTAGCTTGGGTCAGAACCTTGCAGTGCACACAATGCAAGTTCAGCATCGCGATCGACACTGGCGCCACGATAGCGGGAGCTACAGGGGTCCAGGAAGGGTTGAACGCGAAGCAGGCTGGCGCGGAAAAATTCCTCCACGTTCGGTGCGCGCACCGCGTGCTGGAAGCTGCCGCGTACCATCAGGTATTGGTTCACTTCCGCGTCGAGTTCTACTTTGTAAGTAGGCGTTGAGCCTGCGGGTGTGTAGTCAGAATAGCGGTAACCCAGAGTCAGGTTGGCAGAATCCAGAATGGCGGTGTCTGACACAAGGGGTAACAGAACTTCACCCGCAACCTCAGCTACCTCAATGGTCCCTTCCGTATAGGCGGAGCTTGCCAGGTTGGCCAGTTCGCCGGCGGCGATGTCCGCGTCCGGGTTGAACTCGTAAGTGTTTTCCCGGTAGCCAGCGGTAAGGGCAAACCTGGCCTGGCCGGCGGGCAACTCGGCGAGTTTACCTTCCAGCGTAGCTTCAATGACGGTCTGCTCCAAAGTGGTTTCATTCACCGGTGTGCGAGAGACGTAGTCCAGGCACTCGGCGGACAGGGGGCTGTTCCCGCCAAAAGGGTTAAAACCACCGGCGCAGAGCGGGCTGGCGCCAGTTGCCGGGTCGGTGGAGTCTATGATCGCCTGCACGGCAGCGAAATTGACTGAACCGGATAAGGTTTTGTCCTTTGTGTCAGTCTTGCCATAAGAGGCATACACTTCCCAGTTCAGGTCACGATCGCCGAAAGAACCGGCGAGGCCACCTAACAATTGCAGTACATCGTTTTCAGTGTCGTAGACACGATTGCCAGCCTGGGTGAAGCGAATCTGGTAATCGTTGATACCTTCCGGGCCAACCAGTGACGCGATATCGGGAATCTGGTTTACGAAGTAGTTGTCCTGCGGAATCCTTACACCCCAGATGCCCACAGAGTTTGGCTCGGCACCCACGTTTGAGGCAGTCGACGATGCGTAAAGAGCCTGACCAAATGCGCGGGTGCCACCGCTCAGTTCATAGTCGGTCTTGGCGAACAGCGTGGTTTGCTCCAGCGGAACCTGGATCCAGTTCTGGTACTGTCCATGGGTTCGCAATGTTCCGTTGGCGTCGATCATCAAAGGTAGCTCAACATCACCATTGAAAACGGTGCCGTTTGCACCGGTGGGCGAGGAGGTGCTACTGGCGTTGAACACCGTCCCATCGTTGTTGGCCGCGATTAACTGGCCGCGAGGCAAGAGGCGCGCAGAACCATACTCGGTAAAACTACTGGCTTGCGGGTTCACATTGAAAAACTCGCGTTCAAAGTAGCGTACACCTCCCCGGTCTGTGTACTCGGCTGTAATCAGAAGGTTGCCGCGATCATTGCCGTAGGTAGTACCGAACGCGCCGCCAATCTTGTAACTGCTGTCTCCGGATTCGTCCGGCGTTGAACCTTGTGCATCGAACTCAAACCCTTCGAGGTCAGTGCGGGTTTTGAAATTGACTACACCGGACAGCGCGTCAGAGCCGTAGGTTACCGAGGCACCCCCAGTAATGATCTCAATATTGCCGATGGCGAGAGACGGGATGGTATTGATATCAATAGCGCCGTCCGTGCCTGAGGACATGAGGCGACGGCCATCCATAATAACCAGGTTACGTTTGGCGCCCAGGTTTCTCAGGTTCAACGTGGCCCGCCCTGCGGTACCGCCGTTACTGTCGTTGCTGTAGTCGCCTGTACCCGGGGCAAACTGGGGTAAGCGCTGCAAATAGTCATCCATAGTGACACGGCCGGAATTGTTAACGGCGGCCATTTCCACGGTAACCAGAGGGCTGGGGGATACGTAGTCTTTTCTGGCGATCCGCGAGCCCGTGATGAGCACCTCTTCCAGCTTGGGTTCATCCCCTGCCGAAGGTGCGTTCTGGGCCAGTGCCGTCGTCCCCCACAGGGCGAGACTGACGTGGATTGCCAATTTGGAGAGGCGGTGTGAATTTCGGGGTTTTGCGAGCAGGCTGAATCTATTCATGTCGGCTTCCTATTTATATTAATGACCGCGCTATCGAAAGTGAGGGGCGTAGCCTTTTATCCATTCGATGGCGAGAGTCTAAACGAGGAAATGCCGGATTCTGTGACCCCAAAAATTATATTCAATAATGATATAAAGTCGCGGTAGCGAACGCAGTCGAGTACCTCAAGTCTCACTGCATGTAGCGATCCATATTGGCTTTGGCAATGCTTACCAGGTGGTCGCGGGCTTCGTCAGGAGTGCCTGCTACCCAGGCTGCAGCGAGGGGAAGCTCACGGATAGGTGCGCCGTCTTCGTCCACCATAGGGCGGTAAACAACACCATCCAGTTTAATTCTGCTGTACCAGTAGGGAATGATGGCAGCGCCGATTTCGGCGCCCACCAGATTGATAATGGTCTGCTTTTCTTCTGCTTGCTGGGCAATTACGGGTTGCAGTCCAGCTTCGCTGAATAGGCGGATAGTCAAGTTGTAGCTGTGTGGTCTACTGCGCGGTGAGGGCACGATAAGCGGCACGTTTTCCAGATCCTCGACCCGGATTTGCTCCTTTGTGGCAAGCTCGTGCTGTTCGGGCAGTGCCACGATAGTACTTTCGTGCAGGAGTAAATCAAACGCGATACCTGCTTTGGTGAGGTTTGGGGGCCTGACGAACGCAATATCCAGTGCGCCGGACAGCAACTTGGGCAGTAAATTGGCCGTTTTGTCCTCGACCAGCGCCAACTCCAGGTCAGGCATGTATTCCTTCACGTCGTGCACCAACTCTGGCAGCAAGCCAATAGAGGCGCTGTCGATGGCACCCACACGAAATACCCTTTCGCCGCCTGTTGCCGACGTGCGTACGTCTTCCACCAGACGCTCTGCGTGAGCGAGCAACGCAGGCGCTTCCTTCTGCAGTAACTGCCCGCTGCGCGTGAGTACAACATTGCGCGTTGTACGATTAAACAGCCTTACACCCAGTTCTTCTTCCAGCAGCCGAATGTTCCTTCCCAATGCGGAGGGGAGGATCCCCAGGTTCTGCGCGGCTCGGCCGAAATGCAGTTCATCAGCAGCCGCCAGGAATGCGGTGAGACGCTTCAGGTCCATTATTCAATCCATTGTGCAAAAAATTTATATAATCTGCCGGCATATTGTTGTCAACCGCAATCATCCTTAGAGTTTTATTCCTATCGAGACCCCCATGATGAAGAACAATAAAATTGACGGAACGCTGCCAATGAACGAAGCCCTTGAAAAGCGCACAGTCCGCAGATTAACCCTGCGAATAGTGCCGTTTATCATGTTGCTGTATTTCATTGCCTATCTCGATCGCGTCAATATCGGATTCGCTGCCCTTACGATGAATTCGGATGTGGGCTTGTCACAAGCTGCGTTCGGTTTCGGAGCGGGCGTGTTCTTCATCGGCTACTTTCTATTCGAAGTGCCGTCTAATCTGATTCTTCATCGCGTCGGTGCCAGAGTGTGGATAGCTCGCATCATGCTGTCCTGGGGTGTGATCTCGGCCGCGATGGCTTTTGTACAGGGGCCGATAAGCTTTTACGTCCTTCGCTTCCTGCTGGGCGTGGCTGAGGCAGGATTCTTCCCGGGCATTATTCTTTATCTTAGCTACTGGTTTCCCGCGCGGCATCGCGCGGGTATCACCGCCATGTTCATGGCTGCGGTACCGATATCAATCGCGCTGGGGTCGCCCCTTTCAGGCGCGTTACTGGGCCTTGATGGCTTAATGGGGATGAAGGGGTGGCAGTGGATGTTCCTCATCGAGGCCGCACCAGCCATCGTTCTGTCTGGTGTGGTGCTCGTATACCTTACCGACCGTCCCGAAAAGGCCAAATGGCTGGAAGATGACGAGCGGGCCTGGTTGGTAGACACGATGAATTCGGAACAGTCTGCCACCGAGCAGGCGCACGGTTCTGCATCTGTATTGAAAGCCCTGACCGATTTGCGCGTACTGGCCCTTGCGCTGGTGTATTTCGGAACTTCTGCGGGGCTGTACACCCTGGGAATCTGGGCACCTCAAATCATTGCGCAGTTTGGCGTCAGTCCGTTGGCGACGGGTTTCATCAACGCCATTCCACCTATTTTTGCTGTGGCGGCGATGATTTTCTGGGCGCGACGTTCAGACCGTACCGGTGAGCGACATTGGCATGTGATTGTTGCCTGCCTTGTTGCCGCAGCAGGTTTGTTGCTGGCCGCCAACGCAACAGGCCTGGTCATGGTGGTTGCAGCGCTTGTGCTGGTGAACGTCGGCGTAAGCTCCGCCAAGCCGCCCTTGTGGAGCATGCCAACCCAGTTCCTGTCTGGTGCCGCATCTGCCGCAGGCATCGCCGCGATCAATTCCATAGGCAATTTAGGTGGCTTCGCCGGACCCACCATTATCGGGTGGATCAAAAGTACAACAGGTGGCTATGAAGGCGGCTTGATCGCTGTGGGTGTTTCGCTGCTGGTTTCGGCAGCGCTGGTACTGCTTCTACGGGGCCCGAGGCCACAAGCCGCTGCGCTCCCTGATCACTGATTTTTACTGTAGCAATTCAAGAGGACTATCATGCCGACACATTCGATCGCAGCCATACCCGCCGACGGTATTGGTACAGAGGTCATCGCGGCCACCATCGAAGTGCTTCGGGCGCTGGAGCAGCGGTTCGATGACCTGAACTTCGAAGTGACCGACTTCGACTGGGGATCAGACTATTACAAGCGTAACGGCGTGATGATGCCTGAAGATGGGCTGGCGACGCTGAAACCTTTTGATGCCATTTTGTTTGGTGCGGTGGGTGCGCCCGACGTTCCCGATCATGTCACCTTGTGGGGATTGCGCCTGACTATTTGCCAAGGCTTTGATCAATATGCCAATGTTCGCCCCACACGAGTCCTGCCGGGTATTCAGTCGCCCCTGCGAAACTGCAAGCCCGGGGATCTCGAGTGGGTAATCGTGCGTGAAAACAGTGAAGGGGAATACTCCGGTATTGGAGGGCGTTGCCACTCTGGCCACCCGGAAGAGGTGGGCACGGAGGTTTCAGTGTTTACGCGTACGGGTGTGGAGCGCATCATGCGCTACGCCTTCAAAATGGCACAGTCTCGCCCCCGCAAACTACTGACTGTAGTCACCAAATCCAATGCCCAGAAGCACGGTATGGTGATGTGGGATGAAATTGCAGCTGAGGTGGCGGGTGAGTTCCCGGATGTTACCTGGGACAAGATGCTCGTAGACGCTATGACTGTACGGATGACCCTGGATCCACAAAGCCTGGACACCATCGTCGCTACCAACCTTCACGCTGACGTACTGTCTGACCTTGCCGGTGCGCTCGCCGGTAGCCTTGGTGTGGCACCGACTGCCAATATCGATCCGGAAAAACGCTACCCCTCGATGTTCGAACCGATTCACGGTTCTGCCTTCGATATCACGGGCAAGGGTATTGCGAATCCCGTGGCCAGCTTCTGGTCAGCTTCGCAGATGCTCAATCACCTTGGTGAAGTTGAAGCGTCAGAGTTGTTGATGGAGGCGATAGAGCAGGCCACAGGTAGCGGGCATCTAACGCCGGATGTGGGTGGCAATTCAATGACAGCGGATGTCACCCAGGCAGTGATCTCCGCCATCCTGGAAAGCGAAAGTAACAATGTCCGCGTCGGAACCTGAAGCGCGGGCAATCCTTAAGCAGATCTTCGAAGCCGCTATTCAAAGCGCGTGTCCTGAAGCGGCGGTACTGAAACATCTACCGCAGCGACCCAGTGGCCGCTGTGTGGTGGTTGGTGCGGGAAAGGCGTCTGCTGCAATGGCTGCTGCCGTCGATAAGGCCTGGCCGGATGTTGAACTGTGCGGTGTAGTGTCTACGCGCTACGGCCACGCAGTACCCGCGGGGCGGGTCAAAGTAATTGAAGCGGGCCACCCCGTTCCCGATGACAACAGCGTGATTGCCGCCCGGGAAATGTTTGACGTGCTTGCAGGGCTGACAGCGGACGACCTGGTATTGGCGCTAGTCTCCGGGGGCGGCTCCGCTACGCTGGCACTACCGATAGATGGCCTCACGTTGCAAGACAAACAGGCGATCACGCGATCCCTACTTGGCTGCGGGGCCCCCATTGGTGAAATCAACGCTGTTCGAACACAACTTTCCCGGATAAAAGGCGGAGGGCTTGCGCGTGCAGCGGCTCCAGCCCAACTTTGTACGCTGTTGATCAGCGATGTCCCCGGCGATCATCCTGCGGAAGTAGCATCTGGTCCGACCTTTCCCCCGCAATCCACACCACAGGAGGCCATAACAATTCTCGACCGGTATGGTATCAACCTCCCGGGTGCAGTCCGTGCGAGTATGGTAACTGCCATAGCGCCGGAGCCGATTGCGCAAGATCACACGTTTAAAGTAATTGCGAGCCCGTCCCTCGCCTTGCGAGCCGCGGCCGACAAAGCCGTGGCGCTAGGGCTTTCAACGGCGGTGCTGGGTGATTGCCTTGAAGGAGAGAGTAGTACTTTAGGCCCGTTCATAGCCGACATTGCCACTGCCATGCAGTCCATGAACGGGCTTGCTACGCCGCCTGCTGTGTTGATTTCGGGGGGAGAGACAACGGTTACGATCGGCCCGGAGGGCGCAGGGCGTGGTGGGCGCAATACGGAGTTCCTGCTATCCCTGGCACTGGCGTTGCAAGGTTCACCGTCCATTTATGCATTGGCCGCCGATAGTGATGGCATCGATGGTACCGAGGATGCTGCGGGAGCCATCATTGCGCCGGATACACTGCAGCGCTCTCGAGATCTGAATCTGGATGCTCAGTTGCATCTGAGACAACATGATAGCTACAGTTTTTTTGATGGTCTGGGGGACCTGGTTCGTACTGGCCCCACCCTGACCAATGTGAATGATATCCGCCTGGTACTGGTAGCCTGAGGGGCGCCGGAACGAATGGTGGTGACAGGAGATAAACGCACTATGAAAAATAAACTGCTACGCAACGTGCTGGTTCTTGTTTTGCTGAGCGGCCTCCCTGTTTCGAACAGCCTGGCGAGTGAACCTCGGGTAGAGCGTAACGTTGCCTATGGCATGTATTCAGGTCTGGGGCTGATGATGGACGTTTATCATCCGGACACGCCAAATGGCATAGGCATCGTGTTTATTTCCGGCAGTGGCTGGACTCGCGAGATGAGCCTGGATGCCACTCCTCTGACCCGCACAGGGCAAGAGTTGATCTACGCAGTGCCACTGGCGGAAGCGGGGTATACCGTTTTCAACATTAATCACCGTGCCGCCCCGCGGTTTCGATACCCTGCCCCCATAGAAGACGTGCAGCGAGCGGTTCGTTTTATTCGTTACCATGCAGAGTCATTCGGAATCGACCCAGATAAAATCGGCGCGATGGGAGGATCGTCCGGCGCTCACCTGGTTAGTTTGATGGGCGTGATGGATGGAGCGGGCGATCCGACTGACCCCAGCCCGGTCAACCAGGTCAGTTCAAAAGTACAGGCCGTAGTAACGCGAGCGGCCCCTATGGATCTGCGGCAGGATCCAGGGGCACCACTGTTCGGCTACCGTAGCAATGCGACCAGGCCGGGCAGTTTGGAGGCTAAGCTGTTGAGCGATGCTTCGCCTATCACCTATGTCACCGCTGACGATCCGCCTTTTCTATTAATTCATGGCGATGCCGATCCGGTGGTGCCTTTTGAACTGTCCGAGAAAATGTACGGCGCACTCAAGGAGGCAGGGGTAGAGGCCGAGCTGATCAGAGTACCCGGTGGTGGGCACGGACCTCGCTATGAGTACAACGAAATAGTTGATGGGAAGAGCGTGCGGAAGGTGCCTGATAATGCGCCGGATTATATTGGTGCGATGATTGGTTGGTTTAACACGCACTTGCGCGGATAGGGGGGGGCATCTTCCAATCGACGCCATAGCATACAGGCATGGCAGGCCGCGCTATTCAACGTTGTATAGGGTTACAATGAGTACTTGCCTGATTCATTGATAGCACATCCCAATATGAAGAAAGAAGCCTCTTCCCGAGCCAGCCGTTCTAAAACAAAGACTGTGAGGGAGGCGGGTGCCGCCCCGGAACTGGCCGAAACAAATTACCTGCTCGGCCACTACCTCCGTCGCGCTCATCTCGCTATTTCTCGAAAGTTCAACGAAAACGTGGGTCGTGGGGGTTTGCGCCCAGGGCAATTCGGACTGCTTTCCGCCATTGACCACAATCCGGGGATTTCTCAGATTGCCGCATCTCGCCTTTTAGACCTGGACAAGGCGGCGATCGTAGCGCTCACGCTCAAGATGGAAAAAGATGGCTGGTTGATCCGCAAGCAGGACCCGGAAGATCGCCGTCGACACCAGTTGTTTACGACCAGCGAGGGGCGTCGAGCGCTGAAAACCTTACGCGAAGGGTTACAGGTACATGAAGACAAGTACCGAGAGCGCTTCACCGCGAAGGAATATACCCAGTTCATTGATTTTCTTCAGAGAATTTATCTGGATGAGACATAGTGTGCTGTACAGACGGCGTAATGTTGTTTTGCGCGCGCTGTCCGTCAGGCCCCTGCTTTCCGCGATCCCGGTTCCAGAATTCAGCTATTTCGCGTAATCGGGAGTTTATAGAATGCCGCTCAGTTACGCTGAACTGAAAGCCCGCCAGAGGGCGGAAAGGGATACCCATTCCGAGGGGCTGGCTTTGCGCGTGCATCGCGCGTTGAGTTGGCTAGACCGGGCCGAACAGTGTGAGGATGTAGATGGGCGGTTTATCTTTCTGTGGATTGCGTTTAACGCGGCCTACGCGAATGAGATTGTGGGCGGTGAGCGGACCGGTGAGCAACGCGCGTTTGCGCAGTTTCTAAAAAAGTTGGTGTCGCTCGACTCAGAGGATGTGCTGTACGAACTAATCTGGACAGAGTTTCCGGGTAGTGTACGCGTATTACTGAACAATCAATTTGTCTACGAACCGTTCTGGGAACATCACCGGGGGAACCTGAGTGAGGACCAGTGGCATCGTAGTTTCGATAAGGCAAAGGTTGCCGCGAACAAAGCACTAGCCGGGCATCAAACGGTGAATGTGCTGTCGATTGTTTTGGCGCGGATGTATACGTTGAGGAATCAGTTGGTTCACGGCGGCGCGACGTGGAATTCGAGTGTGAATCGGGATCAACTGAGAGATTGTGCGGATTTTTTGGGGAAGCTGGTGCCGCATGTGATTGAGTTGATGTTGGATCACCCGGATACGTTGTGGGGGGATGCTTGTTATCCGGTGGTGTCGGTTTGAATTGCACAGTTCGGCGTAGCGCCGCTTGGACAGGTGTGGGTCGCGACGATGGAGGCTTTCGAGAGTGAGATTGGAAACTTTGCTCGTTGGGAAGGGTGTTGCTGAGTGAATTGGCCCTTCTCTGTCTTGCCCAAGTAAGTACAATGGTTTTAGTGAATGCCTCGGGTGTTCTCACACCCTTCACACGCGGTAGTACATTAAAAGACACTTGACCTTTGAGCGGGAGTAGTTGGTGAGCAGTTGTGTATTCTGTGAGATCAATGAGTCTGGGTCGCAGCGTCAATTGCTGGAGTCAAACCGATATGGCTTTGCTATCCGCGACGGATTTCCTTTAACCGAAGGACACTCGCTGATCATTCCTCGGCGCCATGTAGGCTCTTTTTTTGCGCTAACTCAGGATGAACAGATCGCCCTTTTGGGTTTGCTGGACTCAGCTAAGCGCGACCTTGACTCTCGCTATAATCCTGATGGTTTTACGGTGGGTATTAACGATGGGCCAGCCGCGGGCCAAACTGTCCCTCATGTTCATATTCATTTAATTCCTCGCTACTCGAGCGAAGGTGGCGATCCAAGGGGCGGTGTTCGATGGGTCGTCCCCGACAAGGCCGATTACTGGAGTGAGCAGTGAGCCTGCTCGACTATGAAGGCAGATTTTCGTCGCTCCGGGTTAACTCTCAGGGCGGAGAAAAAAGCCCCCACAAAGTGGCGATGCTGTCTGCAATTATTGCCTTGATTGAACGTGACGAGTTGAGAGAGAACAAGATCGAATTTGTTGACTCGCTCAGGAAGGAGTTTAGTCGTCAGTTTGCTGAAGTGGCAGGTCCCAGAGATCGAGACAATCCACACCTTCCTTTTTTTCACCTGCGCTCTAGTGGATTCTGGCACCACCGATTAAGACCAGGAAAGGCGGGCGAGTACGCAGAGATGTCTACGGCTTCCGGGCCACGTGTCATAGAGTCAATCATTGCTTATGCATTCCTTGATGATGAATTGTTCGAGTTGCTGTCAAACGAATTCGCGAGAAATTTGCTACGGACTGCCCTCCGGCAGAGCCTAACGATCGATGGTAGAAGGGAAATTTTAGGCGGTGCTGAGGGGTGGGATTGGTTGGAGTGTGAGGCGATAGTCCAGGACTACTTTTCAATGCTCGCGCAAGAGTTAGCAGGCACACCGTACTCCAAGGCGGCGCATCGTCGACGACTGATGCCGCTTCTGAATGATCGTAGTGAAGGATCAATCGAATACAAGCACCAGAACATAAGTGCCATTCTTCTTGAGTTCCGCCAAACCTATATCACAGGATACAAACCAGCGAGTAACTACCAGCAGCAGCTTAAACAGGTGGTGCTCGCACATCTGGCCGCTAACAAACGAGAGTTGGAGCAAATTTGCGCCAGTGCCGATGACCCCGCGGTGGATTACTCCAGGCACATAGACTGGAATCAAATTTTTGATCCCGACCTTCCCGAGTTGGTATCCGCGGTTGCCGAGCAGAGTAGGAGTTACCTCGCGTCCACACGGAGCTTTGCTGAGCGCGAACGTAGAAATCGAAGCCTTGGTGAGCGAGGTGAGGCTTTCGTGTTGGAATTTGAACGTGCCCGGTTAAAGAGTCTGGGGCGAGCTGACTTGTCGCGAGAAGTGGAGTGGAGCAGTAAAGATAGAGGCGATGGATTGGGCTATGATGTTCTGTCCTTCGATGTGGTTCGCGAAGAAGAGTTGTTCATCGAAGTGAAAACTACCAGTAGAGGTAAGCACCAACCGTTTTATATTTCGGACAATGAATTGGCCTTTTCAAAGGATAATTCTCGGCAATACCGCCTCTACCGGGTTTACGATTTCCATTCCAACGCCCGACTCTTCGAGCTACCAGGGGCAGTGGATCAGCATGTTCATCTTCGTGCGCAGCAGTACAAGGCAAGTTTTAATTAGGCTAGGACTGTTGAGGTTGGATCGGTGGCTTTCAAGAAAATGGCCCGCCCGGCAGAATTCGAATCTGCGACCTCTGCCTCCGGAGGGCAGCGCTCTATCCAGCTGAGCTACGGGCGGTGAAATTGGAAGGCTGCGCATGATAGCCGCTTCGCCGCGCGGCGTCTACGCCTCAGGTCGCCCCGCCCGGCTTTCCCTCTAACCATACAACGATTCAGCCCCATAAGGGTGCCCGCGCATTAAATTTGTGCGTTAGGCGCCCCATAAGTGTGCGCCGCAAACTGTACAAATATTGCCCAACTTACATAACTATCTGAAATAAAACAAAAAAATATTCTGGCACAACCCTTGCTCTATATCCCCCAGCGCACGAGACTCCTGCCTCTACCGGTGTGGGGCGCTCAGCAAACCCAATAGACATCTAGGGTTCCGGCCTCGCTTTGGTGGGGTGTCTGGTCCGAGAGTTGTCGACCTCCACAGGGGGTTACACGGAGGGATAAAAGCCCGGGAGACCTAGTACAGGATCTCTCGTGCCCCAAAAACCGTGTTCCCAATGGAGGAAGCTTGATGAAGTCACTCTCATTTCTGCGCAACACCGCAATCGCCCTGATTGCATCCACCTTATCTATGGCCGCTGCTGTGGCCGAACCACTAAAGATTGGATACTCCGACTGGCCCGGGTGGGTTGCCTGGGAGGTGGCGATCGAGAAAGGTTGGTTCGCTGAAGCAGGTGTGGAGGTGGAGTTTGAATGGTTCGACTACGTCGCTTCCATGGATGCCTTCGCCGCCGGCAAACTCGATGCCGTGGCCATGACCAATGGCGACACCCTGGTTACCGGTGCCACCGGCGCGCAGGGCGTGATGATTCTGGTCAATGACTACTCCAACGGCAACGACATGGTGGTGGCCCAGCCGGGCATTACCAGCACTGCTGACCTGAAGGGTAAGAAGATCGGTGTGGAAGTGGGCTTTGTTGGCCACTTGTTGCTGCTGGACGCGCTGGAGAAAGCGGGCCTGGCCGAGGCGGACGTTGAACTGGTTAATGTGCCCACGAACGAAACGCCTCAGGTGCTGGCCTCCGGAGATGTATCTGCGATCGTTGCCTGGCAGCCCAACTCGGGGCAGGCCTTGCAGCAGGTGCCGGGTTCCACCGCCGTTGCCAGCTCCGCAGACGCGCCTGGACTGATTTACGACGTGCTGGCGGTGTCGCCCTCGTCGTTGGCTACGCGCCGGGATGACTGGACGAAGGTCGCCGAGGTTTGGTACCGCGTGGTGGATTACGTTACGGATGATGCAACCAGCGCCGACGCGTTGGGGATCATGGCGGCGCGTGTTGGTTTGACGCCGGCTGAATACGCGCCGCTGTTGTCTGGCACCAAACTGCTGTCGCTCGACGAAGCCAAGGCGGTGTTCGCCGAGGGCGAGGGATTCTCCTCCCTGTACGGATCGTCCAGTATCTCTGACGACTTCAACGTGAAGAATGAGGTTTACACCGAGCCTCAGGACATTCCTTCCTACATCGATCCGTCGATCACTCTGGGGCTGTAATAGCCCCATTTCCCGATCGCAATAATAAAGATGTCGAATACTGTTCAGTGGTTTGCCGTGCGCCGGGCTTTGCCCCAGCGGCAGGCCACGGTGCTAACCGTTTTTTCTTTCCTGCTGCCGTTGTTGGTGTGGGCGCTGGTGAGTTATGTACCTTTCCTGTGGCACCCCAAGGTGGAAGTGACACAGCCGGGGAGCGTGACCTGGTTTAAGGAAGGGATGCTGGTAGAACGCCCGGTGTTTGCCGAACAGCGCCAGTTAGCGCTGGAATCGGAGGCGGAGCCGCCTGAGGGCAAACGCGCCAATCCGGTGTACTTGCCCGCTCCTCACGAGGTGGCGGTGGCGTTCTACACAGCGTTTACCACCGAGCCAAAACGCAAAAGTGAGAAGTGGCTGCACGAAAGCCTGTGGCACAGCATCACCATTATTTTCTGGGGCTTTGTGTTGTCGTCGCTGGTGGGTGTGCCGTTGGGGATTTTGTGCGGCACCTACGCCTTGTTCTCACGCCTGAATGAACCCTTCATCGAGTTTTTCCGCTATCTGCCGGCACCGGCCTTTGGTGCGCTGGCGGTAGCGGTGCTGGGGATTCACGACGGGCCGAAGATCGCGATTATTTTTATCGGCACGTTTTTCCAGCAGGTGCTAATCGTGGCGAATACCACGCGCAAACTGGATGTGTCGCTGGTGGAGGCGGCGCTTACGCTGGGGGCCAAACGCCTGCAGCTACTGTATCGCGTGGTGATTCCGGGCATTTTGCCGGACCTGTATCGCGACCAGCGCATTCTGCTGGGCTGGGCCTGGACTTACCTGATCGTTGCCGAGTTGATCGGGACCAGTTCCGGTATCACCTGGTTTATTACCCAACAGGCGCGCTACAAAAATTTCGATAACGTCTTTGCCGCCATCATCATGATCGGCATCATCGGCCTGGTCTGCGACCTGCTGTTGGCAAAGCTGGGCAAGCGTCTGTTCCCCTGGGAACAGCACAAGGAGCAATAGCGTGGCGCAAATTGAACTTCCCAGTTATCTGGAGCAGTCCGAAGCGGTACGCGCGCGCTTTGATCGCCTGAAAAGCCGCGAGGTTATCCTGGAGGTGGACCAACTCGGCAAGGTGTTCGATTCACCGCAGGGGCCCGTCATGGCGCTTCGCGATATCAGTTTTAAAACCCATCGGCGCGAATTTGTCTGTGTGATTGGGCCTTCAGGCTGCGGCAAGTCCACCTTGATTCGCACTCTGGCGGGGCTGGAATCTCCCAGCAGTGGCCGCGTGTTGCTGGATGGCCGTGAGGTCACCGAGCCCGGCCCCGATCGCGGCATGGTGTTTCAGGGTTACACGCTGTTTCCCTGGCTCACGGTGAAGCGCAATGTGATGTTCGGCCTGCAGATGTCGGGTCACGCGCAGTCGGTGGCGGAAGGCGAAGCCATGGACTGGATTGAACTGGTGGGTCTGGGTCGCTTCGCCGAGAGTTATCCGCATCAACTGTCGGGCGGCATGAAGCAACGTGTTGCCATCGCCCGCGCGCTGGCGAATCAGCCCCGCATTCTGCTGATGGACGAACCCTTTGGCGCATTGGATGCGCAGACTCGCGGCAAGATGCAGGCCAACCTGCTGGAAATCTGGCGCAATATCGACATCACCATTTTGTTTATCACCCACGACCTGGATGAAGCGATTTATCTGGCGGACCGCATTCTGGTGTTGAAAGCGAATCCGGGTGAGGTGAACGAACTGATTGAGGTGCCAGTGCCGCGCCCACGCAGTGCGGAGCAGTTCATTGGGCCAGAATTTCTCGCCACCAAAAAGCGGCTGGAAGAACTGATTCATCCACCGAGCGATGACGACGACAGTGATGCGCTAAACATGGTGCGTATGACGCGCGTTGGTGATAGCGTAGAAAATGGGCTGGAGGAGATCGAGTGACCCCAGCCTCTGCATTCAACCCCCGCCGGGACGACCCGGTCGGTATCTCTCGTACGGGACGGCCCGCTGTAAACGCATATGCGCTATCAGGGCCGATCTAACCGCAGCAGTCTCTCCTTTCTGTTCCCATTGATTCGCCACGCCGGCCTGATGCCGGTGGGAGGACCTTGTGAATAATTTTATTGAATCTATTGAATACTCCACGCGCATCGCGCCGGGCGGACACTGGTCGCTCACCTTGCGGCGCGGCACGGTGTTGCGCCTGACCGACCTGAACGGCGGTGCCAACGTAGGCATGCTGTTTTACAACCCGGAAAACCTGTTGGAACGCTATAACGCGCCGGACACACTGAAGTGCCAGCACACCTTCAAGCTGACGGCGGGCAATTGCCTGTACTCCGATATGGGCCGGATTTTTGCGTCGGTTGTTGAAGATGATCTGGGTTGGCACGAAACCGTGTGCGGCAACAGTCGCGCGGCGCAGGTGGCCGAGCGTTGGAGCAAGCGCGACTATCAGAATGATCGCAATGACTGGCACCAGAACGGCCACGATGCCTTTCTGGTGGAGTTGGCCAAGTACGGGCTCAGTCGTGAGGATCTGGCCGCCAACCTGAACTGGTTCAGCAAGGTGTCTGTAGATGAGCAAGGTGACATGGTGCTGGATGCGAGTCACAGCCCCGCTGGTAGCCAGCTTACGCTGAGAATCGAAATGGACACGCTGGTGGTATTGCATACCTGCCCCCACCCGCTCAACACCGCCGCTGAATATCCAGCGCAGCCGGTGCAGGTGGAATTGGGGCTTGCGCGGCCGGTAGCGCCTGACGATGCCTGCCTGAATCACTGCGACGAGAATCGTCGCGGTTTTGACAACAACGCCCTGTATTACCTGGGCCGCGCGCAAGGAGGTCGATAATGTTGAGTGAAAGTACCCGTCAGGCCGACGCGGCCTTCGACCGCAGCGTGGTAGACGCCGGTGATTACTACATGCAGAAAGTACTGGCTGGTCAGGTGATTCGGATTCTCGACCTGGAAGGAAATCAGGCGGCCGATACCTTGTTTTACAGCGCGGCAGACCCCGGGGAGCGGTACAGCGCAACGGACACCCTGCGCGAACAGGGCAATGTTTATCTCACCGCCGGGTCGAAGTTGCTGTCGAACGAAGGGCGCGTGATGCTCGAAATCGTGGCGGATACGTGCGGGCGGCACGATACGTTGGGCGGTGCCTGTGCGACTGAATCCAACACCGTGCGTTACGATCTGGAAAAGCGTTGCATGCACGCTTGTCGCGATAGCTGGATGCTGGCCATTGCCGAACATCCGGAATTTGGCCTTGCCAAGCGCGACATCACCCACAACATCAACTTCTTCATGAACGTGCCGATCACGGCCGATGGTGGCCTTACTTTCGAGGATGGTATTTCAGCGCCCGGAAAGTATGTGGAGTTGCGCGCTGAGATGGATGTGATTGTGCTGATCTCCAATTGCCCGCAGCTCAACAATCCCTGTAACGGCTATAACCCCACGCCGATTGAAGTGTTGATCTGGGAGGGTTGAGTCATGTTCAACAAGGTCATGATCGCCAACCGTGGAGCTATCGCCACACGTATCATCCGCACCCTGCGGGAAATGGGCGTGCAATCCCTTGCCGTTTACGCCGAGTGCGATGCCGATTCGCTGCATGTACGCCATGCCGATGAAGCTCATTCGTTGGGAGAGGGTGCCGCGGCTGAAACCTATCTCGACATGGACAAGTTGCTGTCCCTGGCTGAACAACACGGGGTGGATGCTATCCATCCGGGCTACGGTTTCCTCAGTGAAAATCCTGCCTTCGTAAAACGCTGTGAAGCGGCGGGCATTGCGTTTATCGGCCCAACCGTAGAGCAGATCGAAAGTTTTGGCCTGAAGCACAGGGCGCGCGAACTGGCGCAGAACGCCGGCGTGCCTTTGTCGCCAGGCTCGCCGCTACTCGACAGCCTGGATGATGCGCGGGTAGCCGCTGCCAGCATCGGCTACCCGGTCATGTTGAAGAGCACTGCTGGTGGTGGTGGCATTGGTATGCAGCTCTGTCATGGTGAGCAGGAGTTGGACAGTGCCTGGGAATCCGTACGGCGGCTCGGCGCCAATAACTTCGCCGACGACAGTGTGTATCTGGAGAAATTTATTGCGCGCGCCCGCCATATCGAAGTGCAGGTGTTCGGTGACGGCGCCGGTGGCGCGTTGGCGCTGGGCGAGCGCGATTGTTCCTCGCAGCGGCGTAACCAGAAGGTGGTGGAGGAATGTCCGGCGCCTATCCTGAGCGACGATCAGCGCCGCTCCCTGCACGAAACGGCAGAACGTTTGTTGGCCAGTGTGAACTACCGCAATGCGGGTACGGTTGAGTTTATCTACGACGCCGATTCGGATGCGTTCTACTTTCTGGAGGTCAATACACGCCTGCAGGTGGAGCACGGCGTAACGGAAGAGGTTTACGGCGTTGACCTCGTGGCGTGGATGCTGCGCCAGGCGGCGGGGGAGTTAGAACCGCTGGAAGCATTGCGTGTTGGGTTATCGCCAAAAGGTCACGCCGTGCAGGTGCGCGTGTATGCCGAAGATCCGCATCGGGATTTCCAACCCTGTGCCGACTTGTTGAGTGATGTTTATTTCCCTGCGGCAGACGGTATCCGAAGCGATTACTGGGTGGAGTCGGGTATTGAGGTGGCTCCGTACTTCGATCCTATGCTCGCCAAAGTAATTTCGTGGGCAGCCGATCGAGACAGTGCGCTGGAGAAACTCGACCAGTCACTCTCGCAGACAAGGCTGTATGGCTGTGAAACCAACATCTCCTACCTCCGTGCCTTGCTCAACGACCCAACACTGAAAGCCGGCGAGGTGACCACGCGCTATCTCGATGACTTCAGTTATCAACCCAAACGTATCGACGTACTTGCGCCGGGAACACTGACCACAGTGCAGGATTTCCCAGGGCGCAGCGGATACTGGGACGTGGGTGTGCCGCCGTCGGGACCATTTGATAGTTATTCGTTTCGGCTCGGGAATCGGCTACTGAACAATAACGAAAACGCCGCTGGCCTGGAAATTACCCTGCAGGGGCCGACGCTGTTGTTCAGCACTGCAGCGACTATCGCCCTTGCCGGTGCGTCGATCGCGGCAGAGTTGGACGGCCAACCTGTCGCCCTCTGGGAAGCGGTGCAGGTGCGAGCCGGCCAGACCCTGAAGTTGGGCCGCGTGAGTGAGCAGGGCGCGCGCAGTTATCTCTGCGTGAAAGGGGGGCTGCAATGTCCCGAGTATCTGGGCTCACGTTCCACTTTCACCCTGGGACAGTTCGGCGGTCACAATGGTCGGGCCTTGCGCACTGGCGATGTGTTGCAACTTGCGCCGGAGTGTACGGCAGTCGACTTGCCG
The DNA here is from genome assembly GCA_030427085.1 of Gammaproteobacteria bacterium. Classification (GTDB taxonomy): domain Bacteria; phylum Pseudomonadota; class Gammaproteobacteria; order Pseudomonadales; family Halieaceae; genus JAUHXH01. The sequence goes on from JAUHXH010000002.1 coordinate 562,474, forward strand.
AATTTACCGCAAGCCATGCGGCCTGTTATCGACAAGGTGTGGACACTGCGGGTGATCTACGGCCCGCACGGTGCGCCCGATTTTTTCACTGACAACGACATCCACACCTTTTTCAATACGGATTGGGAGGTGCACTACAACTCCAGCCGTACCGGCATACGGTTGATTGGCCCCAAGCCTCAGTGGGCCCGTTCCGACGGTGGTGAGGCCGGGCTGCATCCCTCCAATATCCACGACAATGCCTACGCCTTCGGCGCGGTGGACTTTACCGGTGATATGCCGGTAATCCTCGGACCCGATGGGCCTTCCCTCGGCGGATTTGTCTGCCCCGCTACCGTTATTAGTGCAGACCTGTGGAAGCTGGGTCAATTGCGCGCGGGAGACAAGCTGCGATTCGAGCCGGTGAGTCTTGAAACGGCGGTTAAAATCGAAGCTGGGCAATTGCAGAGCCTGCAGACTCTGGAAGCGCAAGCGCACGACTACGCTGTTGCCGATACGCAATCGGCACCGCTGAAAGTGTTGGCCGCTGATCGCTTTGGCGACGAAATCACCCTGCGGCCAGCGGGCGATCACTTCCTGCTGGTGGAATACGGCGCTAACGAACTGGATATCCGACTGCGTTTTCGCGCACATGCGCTGATGCAATGGCTGCAGAAAAATTCCCTGCCGGGTCTGCGGGAACTCACTCCCGGGATTCGCTCGCTACAGATTCACTTCGACAGCCAGACGCTCAAGCACGATGACCTGATCGCGCATCTGGAACGGGGTGAAACGGCGCTAGCGGCGCAGATTAATGAGCTGTGCGTACCGTCGCGCATCGTGCACTTACCGCTGTCGTGGGACGACGTAGCCTGTCAGCAAGCCGTGGACAAGTACATGCAGTCGGTGCGTAGCAATGCGCCCTGGTGCCCCAGTAATCTGGAGTTTATCCGGCGTATCAACGGCCTGGCTTCCATCGAGGACGTGAAGGAGATTGTCTTCGGCGCATCCTATCTGGTGATGGGCCTTGGCGATGTTTACCTTGGCGCACCCGTTGCCACACCCGTGGACCCCCGCCATCGTCTGGTTACCACGAAATACAATCCAGCACGCACCTGGACGGCGGAAAACTCCGTAGGGATCGGCGGCTCTTACCTGTGCGTTTATGGCATGGAAGGACCGGGCGGCTATCAGTTTGTGGGGCGCACCGCGCAGATGTGGAATCGCTACCGGCAAACCGAAGCCTTCGAGCAACCCTGGCTGCTGCGCTTCTTCGACCAGATTCGCTTCTATCCGGTCAGCCACGAGGAGCTGGAGCAAATTCGCCGCGACTTCCCGCAAGGTCGCTACCCGCTGAACATCGAAGAAACCACCTTTTGCCTCGGCGACTATGAGGATTTTCTGGCGCAAAACGAAGTCGCTATCACAGCGTTCCGCGCGCAGCGGGAACAGTCCTTCAACGAAGAATTGGCGCACTGGCATGCCACCGGGCAGTTCAACTTTGAGGTGCCCGAGGCGGCAGTAGAGGCTACTGAGCCCGATTGGCCCGAGCACGCGGTAGTAGTCGACAGCCCGGTGTCGGGCAGTGTTTGGCAATGTATCGCCGCCGAGGGGCAGCAGGTGAAAGCGGGCGACACGCTAATGGTTTTGGAATCAATGAAAATGGAAATTCCGCTACAGGCGGTCAGCGATGGCACGGTATTGCAAATGCGCCTGGAGGAAGGCGCACGTGTGGTTGCCGGACAGGCACTGGTGGTAATGGAGGAAGCAGTATGACAACGGATTTGAGTATCACCGGCCTGCGCAGTGCCTACGCCCAGGGCCTGCAGAATCCCGCGCAGGTAATGCGCCACATCAGAGAGCGCGCGGCAGAGTACAGCGACCGCAATATCTGGATTCACCTGCTGACCGAGGCGGAGCAGGCGCCTTATCTTGCGGGCCTGTCCGCGCTGGATCCGGTCACCGCGCCCCTGTGGGGTGTGCCTTTCGCGATCAAGGACAACATCGATCTGGCCGGCATTCCCACTACTGCTGCCTGTGAAGCCTTTGCCTACACGCCTGATGCATCTGCGGTGGTTGTGCAGCAATTGATAGCAGCCGGTGCGATCCCTGTCGGCAAAACCAACCTGGATCAATTCGCCACCGGCCTGAATGGCACCCGCTCTCCCTGGGGGCCAGGGCGGAACGCCTTCGATCCGGAATACATCAGCGGCGGTTCTTCGGCGGGCTCGGCGATTTCTGTCGCACTGGGTCTGGCCAGCTTCAGTTTGGGGACCGACACCGCTGGGTCAGGCCGCGTGCCGGCCTGTTTTAATAATCTGGTTGGCCTGAAACCCACCCGTGGTCTGCTATCCGCGAGTGGTTTGGTGCCCGCCTGTCGCAGCCTCGATTGCATCAGCATTTTCAGCGTGAATGCGGATGACGCCAATGTGGTGCTGGCAGTTGCAGAAGGCTACGACCAGCAAGACGGCTATAGCCGCGAGAATGCTTTCGACAACAGTGTCCGGCAGTACGGGCGCCGTACCGGGGCACTGCGCGTGGGCGTGATCCCCGAGGAACAGCTGAAGTTCTTTGGGAGCGAAGCCTACGCTCAGGCCTATCGTGAAACGCTCGCGGTACTCTCCGGAGCCGGTTTTGAGTTTATAGAGATCGACTACGCGCCCTTCGACGAAGCCGCGCGACTGCTCTATGAAGGCCCCTGGGTGTCTGAGCGCTATCTCGCCACGCAGCCGCTGATCGATGAGCAGCCGGAGGCGATTTTCCCGGCGGTACGCGACATTATTGCCCCTGGCGCCAAGCCGCCCGCAACGGATCTGTTCAAAGCACAGTATCGATTGGCGGAACTGAAACAATCCTGCGACGCGGTTATGGCGCAACTCGACTGCCTGCTGACCCCAACGGCAGGGCGCCCCTACACCGTGGCGGAGTTGCAGGCGGAGCCGATCGTTTACAACAGTGAGTTGGGTTACTACACCAATTTCATGAACCTGTTGGATATGGCCGCGGTTGCCGTGCCTACACAGTTCGACAGGAACGGCTTCCCCTTTGGTGTAACGATAGCCGGCGCGGCACTGTCTGATCGCGCCTTGTTGTCTATCGCCAATCGCATCCAGTCGGTGTTTGTTTTGCCGCAGGGGGCAACGCAACTGGCCCAGCCACCGCAGGTGGATACGCCGGTCGCCGGTACTGGCACTATCGATCTGGTAGTGTGCGGGGCGCATCTGACTGGCCTGCCACTCAACTGGCAGTTGCTGGAACGTGGTGGGTATTTCCTGGAAGCAACGAAAACCGCCGATTGTTATCGCTTCTACGCGCTGGCTGGCGGCCCACCCGCACGCCCGGGATTGTTTCGGGACGAAGATGCCGGAGGGGCCATTGAGGTGGAAGTGTGGCGTTTGCCCGCCGGTGAGTTTGGCAGTTTTGTCGCCGCCATTCCTGCGCCTCTGGGCATCGGCAAGGTGGAACTGGCAGACGGCAGGGAGATGACGAGTTTTATCTGCGAACCGCGTGGCGTGGTCGGTGCCAGGGAGATAACGGCCTTCGGAGGCTGGCGCGCGTGGCTGGCCGCAGAAAGCTGATCGCTTAAACCCGTTCGATCAACAAGGCACTGCCACTACCGGCTGCACCCGCAGCGGACACAATGCCGCGCTGTAAATCGCGGCGCTCCAGTTCATCTAACAGCGTGCCCAACATCATAGCCCCGGTGGCGCCCATGGGGTGACCGAGGGCGATGACGCCGCCGTTCACGTTGAGCTTTTCTTCGGCAATGTTCAATTCGCGCATGGCCAGGATAGACACGGCCGCAAAGGCCTCGTGAATCTCAAAAAGGTCCACATCGCTTTCATTCAGGCCTTCGGACGTCATCAGCGCGCGGGTTGCCTCGACGCAGCCGGACAGTACCTGCGTGGGGTCTGCAGCAACGGTATTACTGGCGAGAATGCGGGCGCGGGGTTTGGCATCCACCGCACCGGGTGCTGCCACCAACACCACTGAGGCACCGTCGGCCATTGCCGGAGAATTGCCCGCGGTGTGAATGTGTTCCACGGATTGAAGTTGCGGGTGGGCCTTTATCTGGAAGCTGTCGACCCCGGCCGCACCGCTTTTGATAAATGCTGGCTCAAGCGCCGCCAGAGATTCCAGTGTGGTGTCGGGGCGAATACATTCGTCTGCATCGCAAACACTGCCGTCGGGGCGGGTGATGGGAATGATGGAGGAGTAGTAGCCGGAGTCCTGGGCGTGAGCGGCACGTAACTGGCTGGTGGCCGCCAGGCCGTCTGCCTGCGAACGGCCGATTTGATGGAGCGTGGCGATCAAGTCGGCGCCGTTGCCCATCATCAGCATCTGGCAGCGGGCGGCGAAGGCCGGATCCTTGAACACGCGGGCATCATCGGACAACATCGGCACCCGCGACATCATCTCCACGCCGCCGGCCACCACCGTGTCCGCTAGTCCCGCCTGTACTTTCAGCGCGGCCAGCGCCACGCTGTCGATGCCGGACGAACAGTAGCGATTGATGGTCATACCCGGCACAGGAACTGGCCAGCCTGCGTACAAGGTGGAGGCTTTGGCGATGTTGCCGGCCTGTTCCCCGTGTTGTGTGGCGCAGCCCAGAATTACATCACCTACCTTCTTGGGTTGCAGGCCGGTCCGCTCAACCAATGCGGTGTACAGCTGAGTCAGCAAAGCCTGCGGATTCAGCGGATGCAGGCCGCCCGTACTTTTTGCCTTGCCACGCGGCGTACGGATGGCATCGTAGATCAGCGCATCGCTCATCCATCTACACCGATCACCAGACTGGCGCAGGTGGTGGCGCTACCGCCGAGATTGAATGTTGCCATGTTTCTGGCCTGCGCTAACTGGTAGGCGCCGGCTTTGCCCGTTACCTGCCGCGCGCAATCCAGGGCCATGCGCACGCCGGTAGCACCTACGGGGTGGCCCAGGCCGATCAGGCCACCGCTGGGGTTGATGGGAAAGTCGCCGGAGGGCGCAATGCGACCTTCTTCAACCGCCTTCCAGCTTTCACCGGGGGCGGTAAGGCCGCTGTGATCGATGGCCATGTATTCCGTGACGGAAAAACAGTCGTGGGTTTCCAGGCCGTCAAGATCTGTTACGGCACTCATGCCTGCAAGGGTCAGTGCGTCACGAAACATATCGTTTACGTGGGGAAACAGCAGTGGCTGACCCGCACTGCGTTGCAGTTTGTGCTCCAGTGACAATGGCGCACTGCGGTGCCCCCAGCCTTTGATGCGGGGAATGTCTGCCAACTTCAGGCCGTGACGTTCGGCGTGCGCCTTCGCGGCCTTTTCACTGGCCAGAATCACGCTGGCGGCGCCGTCGGTGATCTGGCCGCAATCCATTTTGCGTACGCGACCTTCAATCACCGGGTTCAGGTCGTCATTGGCAGTGAAACACCCTTCGGGAAATTGCCACTGGCGGCTTTGGGCCATGGGATTGTTTTTGGCGTTGGTGAAGTTCTGTTGCGCGATAGCTGACAAGTGGTCGCCATTGATACCGTGGCGGCTGTCGTACTCGCGAGTAATGCGGTCGAACATGTGGGGCCAGGGGAAATTGCAGTCGGTGGCCTCGTGGCCGATCCAGGCGGCGGCGCCGAGGTATTCCGCGCCGGTTTTCCCGTCTACATTGCGCATCAGTTCCAGGCCCACAACGGCGGCAATGTCGTAGTGGCCGGCCTCGATATCACGCATCGCCGCCAGCATCGCCATGGAACCAGAAGCGCAGGCGGCTTCGTGCCGTGAGGTGGGGATACCGGTCAGTTCAGGATAGATTTCGGCGAAGAAACCATTGAGTTGGCCCTGCCCGGCAAACAGGTCGCCGACAAAGTTGCCCACGTGGCCCACGTCAATCTGCTCAGGTTCGATGCCGGCATCGGTCACGCCAGCCGTGAGTGCCTCGGCAAACATGTCGTGAATTTCCAGCCCTTCGCGCGCCCAGTTGCGAGCGAAGTCGGTTTGGGCGCCGCCCAGTATGTATACATGGCTCATGAGGGTTCTCCTGCCCTGGTCGCCAGGGCCTGTAATTCGCTGCGTACTACTTTGCCTACCGGGTTTCGCGGCAGCGCATCCAGCACGAGCAGTCGTTCCGGTAGTTTGAATTTGGCCAGGCCGCGGGCCTGCAGCCAGTCGCAGATTGCTGCGAGCGTTGGCGCCGGTTGGTCGGGGGCCGGCACCACACAGGCGCAAATCTTTTCACCCAACATGTCATCGGGATAGGCGCACACGGCAGCCTCGGCAAGGTCCGGTGAACCTTCCAGCAAGGTGTCCAACTCGGTGGGCGAGATTTTCATGCCACCGCGGTTGATGATGTCTTTGCAGCGGCCCACGATGCGATAGTAATTGGGCGGCTCGCCGCAAATTTCCACCAGGTCGCCGGTGCGGAACAGGCCGTCTGCGGTGAACAGGCCCTCGCCATCGTGTTCCAGGTAGCCGTCGAATACTGCAGGCCCACCGATACACAACTCGCCGGGCACGTTGGCCTCGGTGATTTCCTCGCCGCTCTCCGGGTCGATCACGCGCGTGATGTTGGAGCTTTGCGAATAGCCCGACCACGGCATGCCGGCGATGCCCAGCCGGGGAAACATCTTCGCGCGGTACTCTGCATCGGGCGCCGACTCCGGCGTGGAAAACAGTGCAATGCCTTCGTTGGAGCCGTAGAAGTTGATGATTTGCTTGCCGTAGTCCTGCTCGAACACTTCGATCATCGCCGGCGACAGGGGCACCGAACCGGAGCCCACCGCGCGCAGGGCGCTGAAATCAAACTGAGACCACATCGCTTTCTGTTGCGCCAGCTTGTTGAGCAGGGCCGGCGGCGCGATGGTGAAGTTGATCTTTTCTTCCTGAAGTTGCTGCAGGTACAGCGGCACATCCATCGGGTGGTGTAGTACCAGTGTGGCGCCGAGCACGGCGGCGGGAATCAAAAAGCCGCTGAGTCCCGCCATGTTGATCAGCGGGAAGGGGGCCAGCAGAATTTCACCTTCAACGTAGCTGCCGGCGGCCATGGTATTGCGGCAAATGGCAAACCACATGTTGTGCGAGCGCGGCACGCCCTTGGGGGTACCGGTAGTGCCCGAGGTCCAGCAAATGGTCAGTACGTCATTGGCATCCACCTGATCTGCCGGTAGTGCGGTCGGCTCTGCAGTGCTGTCCGGATTCAGTACATCTACTCCCAAGGTTAGCACCTTCACACCGGGTAGGGCTTCGGCGGCCTGTGCCGCCAGAGCCTGATCACGAAACTGTGCCAGGGTGAGTATCGCTTTCGCTTGCAACACCGCGCCCAGTTCGCCCAGCTCATGTTTGCCGTACTGCACCGGCAGGGGGGAAATCACCACGCCCAGCTTGCTGCAGGCGTGGTAGCACATCACCAGTTCGCTGATGTTGGGTAACTGCACCATCAGGCGGTCGCCACGGTTCAGTCCGGCGGCAAGTAGTTCAGCGGCAAGTTGTTCGCTCAGTTGCTCCAGTTCCGCGAAGGTGATGCGCCGTGCGGGCAGGCCGCTGAGTTCCTCTTTGTTGACCTGGTCGATCACGGCCATGGCGTCGGGGGTGGTGTCGGCCCAGTGGCGCAGGTAGTCGTGCAGCCGCTCGGTGCCCCAATAGCCCTTGTCGGTCATCTCACGGATGCGTTCGGCAGAACTGGTACGCATGTCAGGACCCTCGGCAGGCTTCGTTGTATTCAGCTTCCAGGCGCTGGACCAAAGTGCTGATTGGCAGCACTTCGTCGATCGCGCCCACACCCTGGCCTGCGGCCCACACATCGCGCCAGCGTTTGGCATCGCTGGCGGAGCGGGTGATATCGATATCACCTTTGTCCGGCATATTGGCGGGGTCGTATCCGGCCTGCTCCAGGCTGGCACGCAGCCAGTTGGCTTTCACGCCCGTGAGCGCATCGGAGCAGATGATGTCTTCACCGGTGGCGTCCACCACCATCTGTTTATACTCCGCTACCGCCATGCTCTCTTCAGTGGCGATGAAGCGGGTGCCCAGGTAGGCGTAGGTGGCGCCCAGCACCTCCGCGGCGCGAATGGCGCGGCCGCTGGAGATGCCGCCACCGAGCACGATGTCGCCATCCCAGAAGCGGCGTACTTCTTCCACGAAGGCAAAGCCCGAGAGCTGCCCTGTATGTCCGCCAGCACCGGCGGCAACCAACACCAGCCCATCTACGCCGGCGTCAATTGCCTTGCGCGCGAACAGGGTGTTGATGACATCGGCATAAATCAGGCCACCGTAACTGTGGATGGACTCCACCGCTTCTTTCGGGCTGCCCAGCGCGCTGATCACAATCGGCGCGCGGTACTTCATTGCCAGTGCAATGTCGGCATCCCGGCGCTGGTTGGAGCGGTGCATCATCAGGTTAATGGCCCAGGGGGCGTCCTGCTCCGGGTCCAGCGATTCGGTAATCTGTATTAACCAGCGCTCCAGATCTTCAGTGGTGCGGGCGTTCATCGAGGGGAAACTGCCCACCACGCCAGCCCGGCAACTGGCGATGACCATTTCCGGGCCTGACTGCAGAAACATGGGAGCCTGGAACATGGGCAGGCGAAGGCGCTGGCGTAAGGATTTCATATACTTTTATAAAAAGACCAAGAGAGTGAGCAGTCTACGAGTAGCACGGCCTTACCGCAAGCCTGGTCTGCGCGGCGGCAGGGGAATCAGGCCGCTGGTACGCGCCATGTACTCCGCGTAGCCGGGCTTCTCGCGGGCCAGTTTGCGATCCAGCGTGGCCTGGCCGGTTACGTTGATTACGAGATGGCTGTAGACCAGCGGGCCTACGATGGTGGCCCAGCCCAGCGGGTGTTCGCAGGCGATCAGGAAGATGCCCCACCACACGCAGAGTTCACCGAAGTAATTCGGATGACGGGAATAACGCCATAGCCCGGTGTCCAGCACGGTGCCGCGTTTGCCCGGGTCAGCGCGAAAGCGGGTGAGTTGGCCATCGGCAATGGCTTCGCACAGGAAGCCAACCAGCCAGACCATGATGCCGCACAGGGCGAGCCAGCCGAGTTCGGCGGGCGCGGGCAGGAACATGGCAATTTGAACGGGCAGGGACACAAACCACAACACCACACCCTGCAGCAGGAATACCTTGCGCAGGCTCAACCAGATAAAGGCGCGCTCGCTGCTGGCCCAACTGCGCAGCTTGGTGTAGCGCGGATCTTCGCCATGCCCCCAGTTGCGCCGCACCAGATGGAAGGTGATGCGCGTGGCCCACACCAGTACCAGCGCCAGTACGAGGTATTTGCGCTCGTCAACGCCATCGGTAACGAGGAAGGTCACCACCGCCACCGCCGATAGAATGACAGCGAAGAACATGTCGATAATGCTCACATCTCGCAGGGGAATGCTGATGGCCCAAAGCAGGCCCACGGCCAGCAGGATAACGCCGGCGTTGATGGCGAGCAGGGTAAACAGGTCGGCATAGTTCATGGCGGGCTCTCTCTTACTGCTGTTTTAGCGCCCGGGGGCGATGAAATCCTGAAACAGGGCAACGGCTGACGTGTGATGGCGGTTAAATTCCAGCGCCTGCATGTCCGTCCACCAATTCGGGAAGCCAGTGCTTGCTTCTGGCAAGGCTTCATGGCTGGTGGTCAGGTAGCGAGCCAGGGTGGCTTTGCCACCGCCGCATACCACCGTCTCGCCAGTGAGCGGGCAGCCTTCATCGATCAGCCATGCTGCCAGCGGCGCTACGGCTGCCGGGTTCATGGCCGCCTTTAATGCTTCGGGTAGATTCTGTTCGGTCATTTGGGTTGCGGCAAAAGGCGCCAGCGCATTCACACGTACGTTGTGGCTGCGCCCTTCCAGCGCCAGTGCGTACATCAAACCGATCAAGGCCGCCTTCGATGCGGAGTAGGCGGGCAGGCCGTGTTCACCGTAGAGCCCCGCTGCGGATGTGCTAACCACGATCGCGCCGTGGTTTTGTTCATAGAAGTATTTAAATACCGGGTGCAACAAATTGACGGTGCCATCGAGGTTGATCGCCATCACCTGCTGGAACTCGGCCAGATCCTGCTTGTGAAAACTGCGCCCTTCGGAAATACCGGCGTTGGCGATCACCGCATCGAGGCGCCCCCACTCGTTCAGGGCTGCTTCCAGCAGGCTGGTGCCCGATGCGGGATCTTCAGCAGAACCGTAGTGGGCAATGGCTTCGCCACCGGCGCTGGCAATCTCCGCTACTACACGATCTGCTGAATGTTCAGTGTCGCCCGCGTGGGTGCGGTTGTTAACGATAACCCTGGCGCCGTGCGCGCCCAGATGCAGGGCGTAGGCGCGGCCAAGTCCTTTGCCGGCTCCCGTAATGATGACGACGGGCTTTTGGTTAGAGGACATGCTCAGGACTCCGCGTTGCGTTTGGGTGGCCAGGGGATGAAGGAGCTGGTGCGGGCGAGGTACTCTTCGTAGCCAGGGCGGCTGCGTTTGAGGCGACGTTCGAGCAGTGCCGCACCGCTCCAGCGTACCAGTGTCCAGGTGAGGAGGGCCGGCCCAACGGCAGTCCACAGTCCGGCACCGGCATCCACGGCGACCAGCCACAATCCCCACCACACGCAGGCGTCACCAAAGTAGTTGGGATGCCGGGTGTAACGCCATAAGCCGCGATCCATCACCTGCCCGGCATTGGCCGGATTGCCGCGGAAGGCCTTCATCTGGGCGTCGCCGATACTTTCGAACAAGATGCCGATCACGCACAGAACCACGCCGCCCCAGGCCAGCAGGCCGAGGCTCGCTGCACCGGGTGCCCACTGGCCGACCTGTACCGGCAGGGACACAATCCACAACATCACACCCTGTAACAAGAACACTTTGGTCAGGCTGGTCATGTGCGGATTGCCTGGTGCCTTTTTCAGCAGGGCAACATAGCGTGGGTCTGGGCCTTCCCGACGCCAGCGCAAGAACAGGTAACTTGCGAGGCGCAGTCCCCACACTGTGGTGATGCCCAGCAGTACGTTCTGATGCAGGGTGGCGGGTTGCAACAACAGGTACGTGGCGGCGGCTACGATGACGAAACCGGCGGCCCAGAAGGTGTCGATGTAAGACACATCCTTGAGCGGGATACTGACCAGCCACAGCACCAGCATACACACCTGGAGCAGGACGAAATTGGCCACCAGTAACTGGCCCAGTGTTTCAATACTTGGCATGGCTTATCTCCCGGTGTGCAGTGATTCGAGGTTCAGCATGGCCGCCATTTGCTGCTCCAGACGGGCAGGATCGCGACTCTTGGCGGCGCGGACGTTGATCGCGAAGGCATCGGTGTCCACCTCGGGGATGTTCTTTTCCACCGCCCGCAAACCGGCTTTCGCGACTACCGAAGGTGGCTCCTTCTGACCCGCAACATGCGATGCCATGCGGGTATCGACCGACCCCACGATCAAGGCGTGGCACTGCGTGCCTTGATGCGCAAGTTCCGCTCGCATGCTGGTTGTGAGCGCCCGGGCCGCAAACTTGGACGGGCTGTAGCCGCCCATGCGTGGTACCGACACGATCGCCGCGGCGGACAACACGTTGACGATGGCGCCGCCGCCATTGCTCGCCAGCACAGGTGCAAAGTGGCGGCACATCGAGAGCACGCCAAAGTAATTCACTTCCATTTCCTGTCGGGCAGCGCCCAGGGATTCCGCGCCCATCAGGGTCTGGTCTGCGTGGTAGCCGGCGTTATTGATAATCAGGTCAACATCCGTGCAGGTGGCTGCTGCGGCTACTACTGCCGCTTCGTCAGTGACATCGAGGCTGATGGCGACCGCGCGCTCACCCAATTGGTCCAGCAGTGCCTGGGCCTGCGCAGTGTCGCGGCAACCCAGATAGACTTTGTTCGCGCCGGCGGCTAACAACTCCTCGGCAAAACTGGCCCCGATACCGCGGTTGGCACCGGTGACGAGGGCGGTACATCCTTTGATTTTCACAGTGAATACCTCAATAAGCAGAGCGGTAGCTCAGGGTGTGTTCGCGACCGGTAGTACCACATGGGCAGCGGGCTCGGCCGCATACAGCGCCTCAATTTCCGGACCGCGATTCGCGGCGGTGGTTACCTGGTTGACGGTGCCCTTGTCGGACAACTCGTTACGTGCCGGATCGGGTAGCTGCTGCATGAAGGCAAAGCGGCGAATGGCAGTACTGCTGCCCGGATTGTTCTGGTTGTAAGCGGCCAGCGCCTCGGCCAGGAATGCCCGCACACGGGGGTGTTGTTGCAAGGCGGCTGGATCATCCAGCTTTTCGCCGGCAATTTTATCCAGTCCAGTCGGATTGGGGATGCCAAGTACCGCGAGTTCATCTCGTTGTTGGCCGCAAAGCAGGAGGTCGCTGATGGCCGGCGCCAGGGCAGCGATCACGCGCGTTCTCACATCGCCGGCGCGCACCCAGGTGCCTGAGTTCAACTTGAACTCCTCGGCCAGTCTGCCGGCAAAGTACAGGCCCTGACCGGGGTCATCGGTATCGTGAAAGGCAGCCGTGTCACCGGTGCGATAGTAGCCGTCGTCGTCAAAGGCCGCAGCGGTGGCCTCCGGATTGTCGAGGTAGCCCGGCATGATGTTGTCGCCCTTCAGGCGTACTTCAAAACGGCCTTTCCCCAGCGGTACCAGTTTGGTGTACAGACCGGGCATCGGCAGGCCAATACCAACTTTGTCAGTGGGGAAGTAAATCGCCATACAGCCGGACGCGGTTTCAGTAGCGCCGTAGCCAGTGGTCATCATGATGGTGTGGCCGGTTTCGCGTACTGCCAGCGCCTGCAGGCGGTCCATAATCGGTTGCGACAAACCTGCGCCGCCGTAGAGCATTAGTTTCAGGCGTGAGAAAAACGTGTGGCACAGTGCCTCGTCAGCTTCCAATGCGTCTACCAACGCGGCGTAGCCCAGCGGTACGTTGCAGAAGTAGGGCAGGGCGATCTCTTTCAGATTGAACAGGGTTTCTTCAAACAGGCCGGGCACGGGTTTGCCATCGTCCACATACAAGCTGCCCCCGAACACCGCTGCGGCGTACAGGTTAAAGGAGCCTGAGACGTGGGACCAGGGCAGCCAATCCAACATGATGTCGTCCCAGCCGGAGAGTTTGCCCAACATCTGGAAGGCCTGATGAAGGTTGGTGGTCAGCATGCGCTGGGTCTGGATAACTGCCTTGGGTTTGCCAGTGGAGCCGGAGGTCAGCATGTATACCGCAGGGGCATCGGGATCGCTGGCGTTGATTCGGTCGCGTATTTCCTCAGCGGGTCTCTGTTCGAGGAGCGTTTGCAGTGATGCTTGCTTGCCAGGCCACTGAGCGGCGCTGTCGGAAATCAGGCTGGCGTCACTCGCGGTCAGTTCTGACAGTGCTGCCTGAAGTGCACCGGCATTCTCTGCGAATACGTACCGAGGCTTGACCAGTTCGGCCACGTAATTGAGGCGTGAGAAGTTCCCTGTTAGAGCGTAGTTGGCGCTCACGGGGCAGCAAACCAGCCCGGCGGCCATCGCACCCAAACGCATCAGGGCGTGCGCCACGGAATTGCCGGTGATGATCAGTAGCACATCCCCCGGTTGCGCGCCGTCATCGATAAACCACTGCCCAATGGCCTGTACTTGCTCAGCCGCCTCGTTAAAGGTAACTGACTGCCAGGCGCCGGGGCCACCGTCTTCCCTGCGTTGCCGGCGCGCGTAAAGCGTTTTGTCGCCCCGCTGTGCCGCCTGATCAAGGAAGCTGGGGATGATGCGTGGGTCGAAGTCCTTCAGCGGCGCGTTGTAGTGCAGGTGTATGTCGCCATTGGCACGGGTTTCAACCGCCAGATCCAGAGGCGGCAGGAGGGAGTCGCTCCGGTTGGAATGGGCTTTGTAGGTGGGGGCTGGTTCGCTCATCGTGGCTCCGAAATCACGTTGACCCGGTGGGCTCGGCATTATAGTCTAGTTATGAAAGTTACCAGTGATTTTTCATACTGACAAGTCAGGCCGCGGTTTTTTACTCCCCATCGACGGGCCTGCAATAGAAGAAGGAGTAGCCTGTGTCTGCAAAGCGTGAGTTGGTTGAGCGATTGATCAGTGCCTGGAAATCGGGTGATGTGGACGGCGTGCTGAACTGCGTGTGCGACGATGTTGAGTACCACTTCCTGGTCGGCGAACGCCCCCTGAAAGGCAAGGACTGGGTGCGCCGCTTCCTCGAAAAGTTCGGCAGTGGCATGAGCGATATTCGGTGGCGCCTGAATAACGTGGCGGAAAACGAATCACAGTTGATGGTGGAGGGCGTGGACGATTACGTTAACGCTAAAGGCATTCGCGTGCGTACGCCCTACATGGGTATTTTTGAATTTCGTGACGGCAAGATTCACCGCTGGCGCGACTATGCCGACCACGCGTTGATCCAACGCAGCGAGGCCGGCGAGCCGGTGCCTCAGTGGTTAGAAGCGCTGGTAGGATAGATCTTCGTTGCCCTTGCGCCCCATGATCATGGCGGGGTGCGCGGGGTCGAACATGCCGCCACACCATTGCTGATTGGCTGGGAAATCGTAATTCCAGTCGAACGCCATCTTGCGATAGGCAATGCGCCATTCGCCGTCCCGACACTCGAAGCGATCGCAAAGGCGTCCGCCGGTGAGCGTATCCAGGTCGCCCTCGTCGCCGGCGAAACGCGCGTAAGTCAGCACATAGGATTCCACCCAGGCGGTGTCACCGTCGAGCTCGATATGAACATTGCACAGGTAGTGGCACATGGTGCCCATCTGTCGAATACGTTCAATCGCGCCTTCAATGTAGTTCACCGCTGGCCCCTGATAGGTGCTGCCGTGTTCTTCCATGGCATCGGCGTGATAGCACGACAACAGCAGTGCCTTGTCGGCGCGGTCCACGCCGCGCGCGTAGCGCATCAGAACGTCGTTGATTTCCTGTTTCGCCAGGAAGGACTGCAGTTTGGTTTCCGTCGAAGTCATCGGTCGATATCCCTGTAGTGGTGTTGAGCTATGGTCATGGTAGTAAAATGGTACTATTATGCAAGTAGCAATAAATAACATCTCAGGAGAGCCTTATGTCTCAGGCAGAAGAATCCCTCGCTGTTGCACATCGATTTCTGGCCGCATTGAACGCCTGCGACGGCGACACCGTGAAAGCGATCTACGCGCCAGATGCGCGGATCTGGCACAACTTCGATGACAAGCTACAGTCGGTTGAAGACAACGTTAAAACACTGCACTGGATGCACCGCAAGCTAAGCAACCTGGCCTATAAGCTGGTGCGGCTGGAGCCCTGGCCGGGGGGTTACTTGCAGCAGCACGAGCTCACCGGTGAGTTGGAGAACGGCGAGCCTTTCCGCCTGTTGGCCTGTGCCATTTGCACTGTAGAGAACGGCCGTATTACCGCGCTGGAGGAGTACCTCGATTCGGCCCAAACCCGCGTGCTGAGCGCCAGCGCGCAATGAGCAAGAGCGCGGCCTGCCATCCACCCTGGTTGGACCCCGCACCACCGCCGCGTACTGACGCCGTGCTCCCTGAGGTGTTGGAGCGCAACGCGCTGGAGTCGCCAGACAGGGAACAAATTCGCTTCGAAGGCGGCGCCGCGTGGACCTGCGATCAAACCGCACAGCGCATGCGGGCCGCCGCCGCGCTATTTGCCGCCAGGGGTGTGAAACAAGGTGACACGGTGGTGGTATGGCTACCTAACGGCGCTGATTTGCTGGCCGCCTGGTTTGGCCTGAACTATCTGGGTGCGGTGTTTGTGCCTCTGAATCTTGAGTTCCGCGGGGCTTTGCTGGAACACGCGTTACGGGAAAGCGGCGCTGCGGTGTTGGTGATCCATCCGGAACTGGTGGAGCGCCTGGAACAGTTGTCCGAACTGCCTGTACGAGATGTTCTGGTGTGCGCGCAGACAATTGACTCACCCGTCCCGGGCGTTCAGGCCATCGAGTTTTGGCCTCACCACAACGCTGAGGCGGTGAAGGCGGCCAGTGAGGCCTGGCACCCGCAGATGGTGATCTTTACTTCGGGCACGACCGGACCGTCCAAAGGCGTGCTATGTCCTTATCTACACATGTATTCCACCGCCCAGGCGACCTATGGTTACCTGACATCCTCAGACACCATGCTGGTGGAATTGCCTATTTTTCATGTGGGTGGCGCCGCAGCGGTGCTGGCGGGGCTGTGTAATCGTGCCACGCTGGCGATCTACGCTGGGTTCAGCACGGGTAGCTACTGGGAGCGCATCCGTAAGGAAAATGCCACGTCCACATCGGGACTGATTGGCTCGATGGCGAGCTTTCTCTACAACACGCCGGCCACGCCTGAAGATGCGGATAACCCACTACGTATGCTGACGCTCATGCTCAATGCCCACGTGTTGGCGATCGCCCCGCGGTTCGGGTTCAGTTACATCTCCGGTTTCAACATGACCGAGCTGTCAGGCCCGCTGATCACCGATGTGGATTGTCAGGTTGCCGGCTCGCTGGGACGTCCGCGCAGCGGTTGCGAATGCCGTGTGGTGGATGAGCACGACTACGATGTACCGGATGGTGAACCCGGTGAGTTGGTAGTGCGCTCGGAATATCCCTGGACCATGGCGTTGGAATACCTGAATCGCCCGGAAGCCACCGCGAAGGCATGGCGCAATGGCTGGTTCCACACCGGCGATCTGGTGCGTCGAGACAGCGATGGCAATTTCTTCTTTGTAGACCGTAAGAAAGACGCTATCCGACGCCGTGGTGAAAACGTCTCCTCACTGGAAGTAGAGGCTGAAGCCTTGAGTTTTCCCGGCGTCGCCGAGGTTTGTGCAGTTGGCGTGGCGAGTGAACACGGGGAGGAAGAAATCCTGCTGGTGGTAGTGTGGCAGTCAGGCGCTGAAGCCTGCTTCCAGACACTGGCGGAGTATCTGATTCCGCGCATGGCTTACTTTGCTGTGCCCCGCTACTTCCGGTCGGTGGAGGCTCTGCCGCGTACACCCACCAACAAAGTCAGAAAGGTGGAACTGCGGGAAGCAGGTCTGACAGATGACTGCTGGGACCGTGAAGCGGCAGGTCTGCGACTGCGTCGTACGCGTTTGAACTGAACTTAAATCATCCGAATCAAAAAGGAATCGAGCAATGAAAAATAGGCTCATGTCTGTGTTGTTTGTTTTTGCGACCGCTATCCCCGCCGCTTCTGTGAATGCTGCCGAGGGCGAACAAATTGCCACCGTGTCCGCCATCATCACCAGTTGGCAGTCCGGCGACGTTGACGGTGTGATGCAGCACCTGCACCCCGATATCGAATGGCATTTCGCCGCGGGCAACGCCGCGCCGCTGAACGGCACCACGGCGATTCGTGAATGGCTGAACGGCTTTGTAAAAAACATCGCGGAAACCCGCTGGCGCGTAACTGACTACGCCAGCAAGGGTGACACCCTGTTCGTGGAAGGCATCGAAGACTACGACACTGCTGCCGGCGAGACGATCTTGATCCCTTACGCGGGCGTGTTCGAGTTTCGCGACGGCCTGGTTATCGGGTGGCGTGACTACTTTGACCGCGAGTTGGGCAATCGCCAGCGCGCGGGTGAAGCGGTCACTCCCTGGGTGAAAGCCCTGGCTGAACGGCCGACCATGATCCCCTGAGTTCTACGTTTTTCGTCATAACAATATCGATACAAAGGAGAAGTAATCATGTCCATTTTTACTCAGCGTATTCTGCCGGCCGCGGTTCTCGCCGTCGCCCTCCACACTTCACCCGGCGTGTTGGCGGACGACAGCTTCCGCGCGACCGACCCCCTCGTGGTGACCCACAATATGGTGAACGCCTGGAATGCACTGGACGTGGATGCCATCGTCGCCATCTTCAGTGAGGACGCGCATTTCCAAAGCATGATGAAAGAGCCGATTGTGGGCCGCGCCGAGCTCAAGAAACACTTCGGTCGCTTGTTGCAAAATGCAAGCCATCTGGAATTAAAGCTGCGCCATGTCGCGGTCACGGGCAACACGGTATTTGTCGAGCGTATTGATGTATTTACCGTAAACGGCAAGCCCGGTTCGGTGCCCGTGGTGGCGGTGATGGATATTGAGGACGGCTACGTGGCGCGCTGGCGGGAGTATTACGATCGCGCTGATCTACTGTCGGAGATGGGTGTCACCCAAGGGCACTGAGCCCAAAACTACTGCAAAAAAAAACGCGTGGTGAGCCGCCCCGGCTGCACCACGCGAAGGACCACGCCTCAAAACTTAGAAATCGTAAGTGAATTCCAGGCCGTAAGTGCGCGGAGGGGTATAGAGCGACATATCGCCGCCGAGGAATTCGATCACGTTGGCACGCACTTCTTCATCGGTCAGGTTCTTACCCCAGGCTGCCACGGTAAAGCTCTGCCCCGGGGGTGAGAACGCCAGCCGCCCATCCAGTAGCCCGTAATCTTCTTCCCACGAAACATTGGTGTGCGCCCAGGGCATCTCATCCTGCCAGGTGTAGGCCAGGCGAATAAGGAAAGCATTCTCCCAGTCACCGGTGCCCAGGTTGTATTCGAAGCCGGTGCTGATCTGTGTTTCCGGCGTGCGCTGCATCTGGTTGCCGGAGAAGTCGCCGGTGCTGATGATGTAGTCCTCGTACTGGCCGTCCACGTACGAACCGGAGAACCACACGTAGAGGCTGTCGCTGGCGGCCAGTTGCACTTCCAGTTCGGCGCCGTTGATGCTGGCGTCGGAGGCGTTGGACACGATGTTGCACAGGCAGACATCGTTAGTGAACTCCACTTGCAGGTCCTGGTAGTCCATGCTGAAGATGGCGCCATTCACGCGCATGCGGTTGTCCCACAGTTCCGACTTGATGCCTAGTTCATAGCTCAACACGGTTTCCGGTTCGTAGGGCGTGATGGCGCCAAAGGTGTTGGGTGGGGTGTCCTGGAAACCGCCGCTTTTATAGCCTTGAGACACGCTGGCGTAGAGCATTACGTCGTCATTCACTTCCCACTCCAGGATGCCCTGCAGGGTAGATTCGCTCCAGGTTTCGCCGTAGTCGGTGCTGTAACCTTCGCCCTGGCCGTAGGGGATCAGGCCGCCCATGCCGTCAGGTTCGCCGGTAAGGGGTACGATGGGGATCATGTCGCCCGGACTGAACTTGTCGCCGAGGACATTGGCTACGGCATCTACATGGCCGTCTACCTCGTCCTCGGTATAGCGGCCACCCAGGGTGAGTTTGAGGCTGTCGAGAATGCGAAAGCCAACTTGCGCAAAGGCCGCGTAGCTTTCGGTTTCGCTTTCGTTGTCCCACATGCTTTCGCCGTTGAGCGCACCACCGTCGTCTACCAGGTCAACCAGGTTTTCACCCCAGAAAATGTCGTTCTTCTCGATTTTGTCGAGCTGGTAGTAGCCGCCTACGATCCAGTCGAAGCGGCTGTCGTCGTAGTTGGATACGAGGCGCAGTTCCTGGCTGAACTGTTGCAGGTCTTCCTTTTCGCGCACGGGGAAATCAAAGGCCAGGCCCATGTTTACCACGGTGCCGAGCGCGGCCTGGTCGGTGAAGCCGCTGTTCACGAAGTCGTTGAAGGCAGCGAAGAAGGTGTCCTGCACGTTCGGTGCATCCGGGCCGAGGCCGGTCTGGGAGTACTGGCTCTCGCCGTTACCGTCGCGGTATCCGGTAATTGCAGTCAGGGTGCTTTGCGAGAAGTCCTTTTCCAGTTTCAATGTGAGGCTGGTGGCTTCGCGGTCGTAGAACTGCAGGCTGTCGCCGGGGATGGTGGAGTACTGGACCGGCTCGGGGGCGCATTCACGAATATCAGTTATTCCGGCTACTCCGCGGGCGATGGCCCAGGGGTTGCCATTCTCACCCACTGCACAGGTACCGTTGCCCTCGTCTTCGAGGTATTCGAAGATCAGGTTGCCACGGAAGCCCGAGTCATTCTGGTAGAGGAAAGACAGGCGCGCCTGCTTGCTCTCGATGTTGTGCAGGTCGCGCTCGGTGATGAAGTCTTCCGCAAAACCGTCGTTCTTCCGGTACTGCGCCGCCACTCGCACCGCGAGATTGTCGGTGATGCCGGCGGTGAAGTGGCCATTCAGCAGTTTGGCATTGAGATTGCCGACTGACCCTTTCAGTGAGGCGGTGGTGTCAAAGTCAGGCTTGGCGGTGATCACGTTGATCGCGCCGCCAACCACGTTTTTACCCAGCAGCACACCCTGGGGGCCGCGGAGGATTTCCACGCGCTCGATATCGTAGAAGTCCATACTCATCAGGCCCATGCGGCCTACCACCACTTCGTCCATGAACACGCCTACTGAGCGCGAGGCACTGGGCGCATCCAGCCGCGTGTTCATAACACCCCGTATGTTAAGCTCCATATCAAAGGGCGTGGGGTTGGTGAAGGACAGGCCAGCGGTGCTGTTGGCGAGATCGCCGGCGTTAAAGACGTTTGCCCGTTCCAGGGTATCCCCGGAGAAAGCGGAAATGGATAGCGCTGTGTCCTGCAGGCCAATGGCCCGTTTCTGGGCAGTCACCACTACTTCTTCCAGTTCCGCTGCATAGACAGAGCTGGCAGAAATGGGTGTGAGCAACGTGAGCGTGGATAGAACAGCGAGAGCGAGCGGGTTCCGGCGGTGGGCCTGGGGAATGGAATGCGTCATGGTGCTTATCCTTATAATGTTTGAATCGTTGTGACTGTTTCTAAATAACGTCCTGCGGTTTCGGCAATCCTTGCTAGAATATGTATTGCTTGCATTATCGAACTAAAGAGTAGAATTTGCTAACTTGCATGTCAAGACCATTTCTTGGTGCCCCGTTTTGGGATGCCGCTGCACTGGTCGGGGCGTCGGGCAGGTCGGCTGGACACCAAGGGCACAAAGGAAATAGAGGTATCGAATGAGCGATCTACTAACCCGCGCCAGTTCCATCAATCGCGCGCTGGACCAGATCGGTGACAAATGGAGCTTGCTGATCATTCAAGAGGTCTTTTGGGGTATCAACACTTTCAGCGGAATGCTGGAGGCCACGGGGGTGTCTCGCGGTGTGTTGTCTGACCGGTTGAAGTGGCTGCAACGCATCGGTTGCCTGCGTAAGCGGACCAGTTCGCCGGAGAGCCGTCGCGCGGTTTACCACCTGACACGCAAGTCGATTGAGCTTTATGACAGTGCGCTGATGGCCATCGCCTGGGAGCGCAAGCATTACCGAACACCCTCACTGGATGCGGTGCAACTCATGCACAAGCCCTGTGGCAAGCTGATTAATCCGCGCATGATCTGTGGGACCTGCGGGGAGGATGTCGACGGCCGCGAGGCGCATTACCTGCCGGGCCCCGGTGCCACCAAGGATGTGCGGGAGAAAAAAGTGCGTCGCCGCTCGACTCTGTCAGTGGACGAAGTACCCAGCGAGCGCAGCGTTTACCGCAATCTCGTCAATCTGGTGGGCGACCGCTGGACTGCCAACGTTATCGCCCTGGCCTATCACGGACAAAACCGCTTCGAGGAGTTCCACAAGGAATTACCGGTGGCAACCAATATCCTGTCGGATCGGCTGCGCTTTCTGGTCGAGCAGGGTGTTTTCGGCAGCCGGGCCTATCAGCAGCGTCCCCGGCGCTTTGAGTACTACCTGACCGAGAAAGGCTGGGATATGTACCCCTTTTTCCTGACCTTGCTGCAGTGGGGCGACAAGTGGTGTGACCCGGAAGGGAAGGGTGCGCCGATGGTGGTGACGCATGAATCCTGCGGCAATCACCTCAAAGGTCGTGTGGTGTGCGATCACTGCGGGGAGGTGCTGCTGGCCCACGATGTGGATATCTACCTGGAGTAGTGGCATCCGGGCGTTGAAGGGTTCGTGGGTGCTTGAATTCGCTCCTGCGCCTGTGTTACTTTCGTAAAAAGACTACGCAGCTGGGTACGGTGTGATCACACCTCCGTTGCGTTTTTCTTCGCCTTAGTAGCTTTCATAATAGAACCTAATGGCGAAAAAGTGTGATCCGACAAGCTCTGCTCCAGTGGGCTCGGGTCGATTCAGGCATAGTGGTATCGCCCCGGGGCGAGCAATGAGGTGAGCGCAAATGCAGTCTTTAAACAAGGTTATGGAGTACCCCACGGTTGATCGCTGTATCGGCGGTGTAGCGGGCTTTGACGACACCCAGCCGTGGATCTACAACCTCGATAACCCTTATCTCCATGGCGTTTACGCGCCCACGACCAGTGAACTGGATGTTAAGGGCCTGACTGTTGAGGGGGAGATTCCGGCCGACCTGTATGGTGCCTACTTCCGCAATGGCCCCAACCCCGTGCACCAGCCCCAGCATCGCTATCACCCCTTTGATGGCGATGGCATGATCCATGGCGTTTACTTCGACGAGGGGCAGGCGGCGTATCGCAATCGCTATGTTGAAACGCTGGCCTGGCGTGAAGAAGGCAAGGTGGGTGCCTCGGTGTCGCCGGGGGTGATGGGCCCCTTCGACTACAGCCTGTCGCCCTTTGGTATAAAAGACACCTCCAACACCGATGTATTCCTGTACAGCGGCAGCATCATGAGCCTGTGGTACAACGCCGGCGATCCCTACCGTCTGGACGCGCTCAATCTGTCCACGCAGGGTTATTTCGATTTGAACGGCCGCCAGCAGCGCCGTATGTCGGCCCACTCCAAGGTGGATCCGGCGACCGGCGAGTTGCTGTTTTTCGATTACGGTGATGAGCCGCCGTTCATGACCTATGGTGTGGCCAACAGTGCCGGCGAGGTACAGCACGAAGTGGCGATTGACCTGCCCGGACCGCGCCTGCCCCACGACATCGGCGTGACCCGCAATTACACCATCCTGCACGATCTGCCGTTCTTCCATGACATCAATGTACTGCGCCGGCACAACTATCGGGTGCTCACCTTCCATCGTGATATTCCGACCCGCTTCGGCATTATTCCGCGCTACGGCAAAGGTTCCGACGTGCGCTGGTTCGAGTGCGAACCCTGCTACATCCTGCATACCAGCAACTGTTGGGAAGAGGGCGACTGGGTGGTGATGGACGGTTGCCGTTCCATCAATCCCATGCCCGACACCCAGCCTGGCGAGGGCGAGTTGGGCCACATGCTGGCCTACATGCGGCTGGAGGCGAACAACTATCGCTGGCGCTTCAACCTGCGCACCGGCGAGGTACGTGAGGGTGACCTGGACGACCTGAACACCGAGTTCAATAAAACCAATCCGCTGTATATGGGCGTGAAAGGCCGCTATGCCTATCACCAGCGCATTCCGCTGTTGCATGAGGGCGGGCACACCCTGCGATTCACCGGCCTGGTGAAGTACGACAACGAAACCGGGCGTCGCTGGGAGTGGGATTACGGTCCGGGCGTGTTCGGCAACGAAGCAGTATTTGCGCCGCGCAAAGGCGCTACCGCCGAATCCCCGGAAGACGACGGCTATGTCATTACCATGATCACCGACAGCAAGGACTGGTCGTCCTGGTGCCTGGTGTTTGACGCGACGGATATCGAAGCGGGGCCAGTGGCGCGCGTGCGCATGCCGCACCGGGTTCCCTTTGGCTTCCATGCGACCTGGGCGCGGGGTGAAGAACTGTACGCGGTAAACGGAGCATAACGATGAAAGCGCGGGATCTGGCCAAGATAGTGACGTTTTACGCGCGCTTTACGCCCAACTACAGCCGTATCGGCTACACCGCACGCTCTCTGGGTTGGTCTGACGGCGGGCCGCGGGATTTCAGTGGGCAGCGCTGGTTGGTAACGGGTGCCTCGCAGGGCATCGGCCGCGCCTTGGTGGAGGCGGCGGCTAATGCCGGCGCCGAAGTGGTTGCGGTGGCGCGCAGCGCGGAGCGCCTGGCAGCGGCTGTGAATGCCCTGCCGGAGGCAGCCGCTGCACGGATTACCGTACGGGTACAGGATCTGTCGCTGCAATCCGAGGTCAATAACCTGCTGGACTGGCTCGCTGAGTCCGGGCAGTCGATCGATGTGCTGATGAACAATGTCGGCGTGCTGTTTAACACCCATGAAATGACCAGGGAAGGCATGGAGGCCTCGTTCGCCACCAATGTGCTGGGTCACTTTCAGTTGACGGAAGGACTGTTCGCGCGATCGCTGCTGGCGGTTGATGCCGTTATCGTGAATATGAGCTCGGGCGGTTTGTACAATGCGCCACTGGCTATCGAGGGGCTCAATACCACTGACGCGGCCCGTTATTCTGGCAAGGCAGCTTATGCCTTCGCCAAGCGGGCCCAGGTAGCGCTGTCTGAACACTGGAATGAGCGCCTGCAATCGCGGGGCGGGAAGAGCTACGTCATGCACCCCGGCTGGGCACGCACGCCGGGGGTGAAGAAGTCGCTGCCGGTGTTCTGGAAGTTGCAGAATGCCATTTTGCGGACGCCTGCCCAGGGTGCGGATACGGCCATCTGGCTGGCGGCGAACAGGCCGGCCTCCCTGCCCGATACGGTCTGGTTTGACCGGGCGCCCCGCGATACACACATGTACCCTCATACTCGCCAGGCCCGCTGCACGCGGGAGGAGCTGGTGGGCTATCTAGATGGGCTCAGCGCGGTGCCCGCGTAGGGCTCAAGCTCTGTTTCACGTTGCGCAGGTGGTTGGCGAAAGCCTCCCCGCGACCTACCGCCAGGCGTGTGGTGACGATGTCCACGATGGCTAGCTGCGCAATGCGGGAGCTCATCGGGGTGTAAAGTTCGGTGTCCTCGTCGGTTTGTACTGGCAGTACCAGGTCGCAATGCTCCGCCAGTGGTGCATCAGGACTCGTGATGCCCATCACGCTGGCGCCCGCGTCAGTCGCAAGTTGCGCCACTTCCAGCAGGGCGCGTGTTCTCCCGGTATAAGAGATGCACACCAGGCAGTCTCCCTCGCGCAGACTGGTGGCCGCTACCCGCTGGTTGAGTTCATCGCTGTGCGCGCTTACCGGAATACCGAAACGCAGCAGTTTGTGTTGCGCGTCCAGGGCCACCGAAGCCGATGCGCCGGCACCACACAAGGTGATCGATCGCGCCTCGTCTAGTAGAGCCACAGCGCGATCGATGCTGGCGGCATCCAGTCCCGCTTCGGCCGCTTGCAGGCTCGCGTGGGTGGCATCGAAGATTTTGTGGGCGATGACCGCGGTGGAATCCTCAGGGTCTACGTTGCGGGCCACGCGCGGGCGCCTAGCGGCCAGTTCGCCCGCCAATTGCACTTTGAAGTCAGGGAAGCCCCGGCAGCCCAGTCCGGTGCAGAAGCGGTTTACGGTGGGTTCGCTGACGCCCACGGCGGCGGCCAGTGCGGCAATGGGCATGCCCGTTACCGACTGTGGGTCGCGCAGGACGTAGCTGGCAATCTTCTGCGCCGATTTGCTGCGCTTGATGCTGTTGTCGGCCAGGTTGGTCAGCAGGGGCATGCCGGGTGGCTCCGGAGTCTGTCTTATTTATGAAATTAAATTACAGTATTCTCTTGTGGGCTGTCCACCCCGAAAGCGGGTTGGCGGCGGGTCTTATTGCATTTGGTAATTATAATAGTTGAGTAAATAGCTATAAATTAGCATTTGGACCTAAATCTGGCGCCCACTTGCGTGCTTGGGGCGATCCGTATACAGTTCGCCATTCTGTAAGTAAATTACATTTTTGGATGCTCGCTGCTTATGTCCACACTGGATCTAATGCGTCGCTGCCGGGTTTTGCCTGTGGTGACGGTCAACGATGTCGAAGAAACTGTTCGCCTCACTCGCACGCTGCTGGAAGGCGGCATGCCTGCGGTGGAGATCACCTTGCGCACCGCGCCGGCCCTGGAAGCCATTCGGGTAGTGAAGGCCGAGGTGCCCGATGCTCTGGTGGCAGCAGGTACGGTTACCAACCCGGATCAAATGCAGGCGGCCGCAGAAGCGGGTGCTGATTTCGCTGTCAGTCCCGGCATCTCGGCTGACGTGTTGGTCGCTGCCGCTGAACTGGGCATGACCTTTATCCCCGGTGTGGCGACACCGTCGGAGGTCATGTTGGGCCTAAATCACGGGATGGACTGTTTCAAGCTGTTTCCCGCCGAGGCCGTGGGCGGCATGGCCCTGCTGAAAGCACTGGCCGGCCCCTTCCCCGAGGCGAAGTTCTGCCCCACGGGCGGGCTGAACCCCAACAACTTCCGTGACTACCTGGCCCTGCCCAACGTGGGTTGTGTCGGTGGTTCGTGGATGGTGGCAAGTTCGCTGGTCGACGGCGGGCGCTGGGACGAAATTCGCGCACTGGCCGAAGAGGCCATGCGCTGAGCGCACTTCAATTCAATAACGATTATCTAGGAGATCAGGCATGAGCAATGGTAGCCCCATTCGCATTGGCCTTATGGGCTTCGGCCAGACCGGTCGGCAGATTTACGCCCTGGCATCGCGCAGCGACGACATAGAAGTAGTAGCCATCGCCGACATCGGCGCCCCCGACATCCTGCACTACCTGCTGCAGGCTGAGGTGGACGACAGCGAGCGCTACACCCTGGAAGGTAACTTCCTGGTGTGCGGTGATCAGCGCACCCGCATGGTCGCCATCGACCGTCCGCAAGAGATGCCCTGGGATGTGTTCGGCGTGGATGTGGTGATCGACGCCACCGGCATCTACCGAGATCGCGAAGACATGCAGGCCCACCTGGACAACGGTGCGCCGCGTGTCCTGTTGCGTACCTTGCCCAGCGACTATATCGACCGCATCATCGTGCCCGGCATCAATGACGACCAGGTCAGCGCTGATGACCTGATGATTTCCGCGGGTTCCGGTACCACGTCCGCGCTGGCACTGCTGCTGCACACGCTGTCGCAGCAATTCGAAATCGAGTGTGTGAGCATGACCTCGGTGCACGCCTACACCTCAGACCAGGCACTGCAGGATTACGCCGGCAGCGATTTCCGTCGCAGCCGTTCCGCGGCGGAAAACATCATCCCCAACAGCCACGAGGCAGCCGCCTGGATGGGCGAGATCCTGCCTCAGTTTGAGGGCAAGGTAATCACCTCGGCACTGAATGTGCCGATCCACGAAGGCTGCCTGCTCGACGCCAATCTGGTGTTCGCCGACAGCAGCATCACGGTGGAGCAGGTTAACGACGCCATGCGCGCGGCAGCCAAAGCGCTGCCCGGCATTGTGGCGGTGGCTGAGGACCCGATTGTGTCCTCCGACGTCATCGGCAACAGCCATTCTCTGCTGTTCGATGTGCCCGGCACCATCAAGGCCGGTGACACCATTATCAAAACCCTGAGTTGGTACGAGAACCTGGGCCATGCGGCCCGCCTGCTGGATGTGGTGCGCCTGTACGCCACGGTGAACGCTGCGGAGGAGGCCGCCTGATGAAAGTAGCAATCAATGGTTTTGGTCGTATCGGCCGTTCTGTGTTCCGTATCCTGGAAGACGTGGAAGGTGTTGACGTTGTTGCGATCAACGACCTGTTCGACCACGACGCGCTGCGTTACCTGCTGAACTACGACACCGTGATGGGGCCCTTCGGCAAGAGCCTTAGCCTGGAAGACGGTCACTTTGTGACCCCCAAGGGGCGCGTCAAGCTGCTCAGCGAGCGCAATCCCGCCGACCTGCCCTGGGGCGAGTTGGGCATTGACGTTGTGGTTGAATCCACCGGTGTGTTCCGCGCGCGTGAGCAACTGGAAATGCACCTTAATGCCGGTGCCAAGCGCGTGGTGCTGACGGTGCCTGCCAAGGACGATATCGACTACACCGTGGTGTTGGGTGTGAACGATGACGGCCTCAAAGAAGAGCACCGCATGGTTTCCAATGCCAGTTGTACCACCAACTGCCTGGCACCGATGGCGCGGGTGCTGCACGAAGAGTTCGGCATCGTTGAGGGCGTGATCAATACCGTGCACGCCTACACTAACGACCAGCGCCTGGCGGACGTACCCCACTCGGACTGGCGCCGTAGCCGCGCCGCGGCGGAGAACATCATTCCAACCTCCACCGGAGCGGCGAAAGCGGTTGGCCAGGTATTGCCGCAGTTGCAGGGCAAACTGCACGGCATCGCAGCCCGCGTACCGGTGCCTGACGGTTCGGTGGTTGATCTGTTTGTGAAACTGGAGCGCAGCGTATCCGAACAGGACGTGCATGACGCGGTGCGTAAAGCGGCGGGCAACGGCCTGTCGGGCATCCTGCAGTTCCGGGACACGCCGATTGTGTCCTCTGATATCATCGGCAATTCGCATTCATCCATCTACGACTCTGGCTTCACTAACGTGACCGGCGGGGGTCGTTATCTGCGGGTGTTGAACTGGTACGACAATGAGTGGGGCTACTCAAGCCGCGTGTGCGACTTGCTGGCCCGACTGGGGCAGTGGTGACTTTAGTGGATTTACAAACGGGCGCGCACAGTGCTGGTGCCCTCGCGGTGGCAAGTGACGCCGGCGATTACGCCAGCCTGCGCAGCAATGTCAGCTATCTGGGCCGTGTGCTCGGTGAAGTGATCAGCGAGGCCGACGGCCCCGAATTCCTCGAATTGGTGGAGCGGATTCGCCTGCTCTCGCGCAGTGCGCGGGAAGGGGACGATAAGGCTCGCGAGGAACTGCTGGAAGTGCTGGGCAATCTCGACAATGCCCAGCTCGTACCTGTGGCACGGGCCTTTAGCCAGTTTCTCAACCTGGCCAACATCGCCGAGCAGCGGCACAACGTGTCTCGTGAAATGGACTCGGTGTTCTCCGCCTCCCAGATGTTGGCCGGGTGTCTGGAAGAACTGGACGGGCAGGGTGTGGAGCCCGTTGCGTTGGAAAAGGCTGCGCGGCAGTTAAAGATTGAGCTGGTGCTAACGGCTCACCCCACGGAAATCACCCGCCGCACCCTGATTCACAAGCACGGCGAAATCAGCGACGTGCTCGGTGCGCTGGAGCTCGGTGGTTATACGCCGCGCGAAGAGCAGCGTTACCACGACCGACTGCGCGAACTGATCATGCAGATTTGGTACGGCTACGACTTCCGGCAGGAGCGTCCTACCCCAGTGGACGAAGCCAAGTGGGGCTTTGCGGTGGTGGAAGAATCGCTGTGGCGGGCAGTGCCAGAATTTCTGCGGCGTCTGGACAAATCCTTGAGAGAGCGCGGCGGCAGCAATCTGCCGCTGGATGCGGCCCCGGTAAAATTCCTGTTCTGGATGGGAGGTGACCGCGACGGCAATCCGAATGTAACGGCAAAAGTCACAGGCGAAGTGTTGTTGCTGGCCCGCTGGCAGGCGGCTCAGCTGTACCTGCAGGACGTGGTGCACCTGATCGACGAACTGTCGATGACCCGTTGCACCCCCGAGCTGCGCCAGCGCGCCGGTGGAGCACTGGAGCCCTATCGCGCGGTGCTGCGCCCGCTGCGCAAACTGCTGCGCAATACCCTGGCCCATCTGGAAGCACAGTTGGCCGGCCGCAGTCCCGGTGCCGAGGAAATAATCACCGAGGAATCCCAGCTGTGGGAGCCCCTGTACGCCTGCTACCACTCCCTGCGCGAGTGCGGCATGGATGTGATCGCCGATCGCGCGCCGCTGGACCTGCTGCGTCGCGTGCGTTGTTTCGGGGTTCACCTGGTACGTTTCGATGTGCGTCAGGAAAGTGGTCGTCACACCGAAGCGCTGTCCGAGCTGACCCGTCATCTGGAGTTGGGTGACTACGCGGAGTGGGGTGAAACCCGCCGCCGCGACTTCCTGCTGGCGGAACTGGCCAGCAAGCGCCCCCTGATTCCCGCCGACTGGACGCCCTCTGCCGATGTGCAGGAGGTGATGGATACCTGTCGCGTAGTCGCCGCGCAATCCCCGGAGGCCCTGGGTGCCTATGTGATTTCCATGGCGCGGCAGGCCAGCGATGTACTGGCGGTAAAACTGCTGTTAAAAGCCAATGGCTGCCGCTTTGAACTGCCGGTGGCACCGCTGTTCGAAACCCTCGACGACCTGGAGCGCGCCAGTGCGGTGATGCAAACCCTGCTGGATGAGCCGGGTTATCGCGACATGATCAACGACCGCCACATGGTGATGATCGGCTATTCCGACTCCTCCAAGGACGCCGGCGTGCTGGCCGCCAACTGGGCCCAGTACCGCGCTCAGGAGTCGGTGCTGGCGGTGTGTGAATCCCGCGGCGTTGAACTGACCCTGTTCCACGGCCGCGGCGGTACCATCGGTCGCGGCGGCGCACCGGCCCATGCGGCACTGCTGTCGCAGCCGCCCGGTACATTGCGGCACGGCCTGCGGGTCACTGAGCAGGGCGAGATGATTCGCGCCAAGCTGGGCTTGAGTTCGCTGGCGGTGAAAACCCTGGCCATGTACACCAGTGCGATTTTCAAGGCCAATCTGTCCAACCCCCCTGCACCGCAGCAGGATTGGCGCGAGATGATGGATGCGCTGGCAAAAACCTCCTGTGCGAAGTATCGCTCTTACGTGCGTGAGGAGCCGGATTTCGTCGCTTATTTCCGCTATGCCACGCCCGAACAGGAACTGGGGCAATTGCCCCTGGGTTCACGGCCGGCACGGCGTAAGCCGGGCGGTGGTATCGAGAGCCTGCGTGCCATCCCGTGGATTTTTGCCTGGATGCAGAATCGCCTGATGCTGCCCGCCTGGCTGGGTGTGGGCTCGGCGCTACGAGAGCAAGTGGAGGACGGTAAGCGCGAGCTGCTGCAGGAGATGGCCCGCAAGTGGCCCTTCTTCTCCACCTTGTTGTCCATGCAGGAGATGGTATTCACCAAGGCCGATGCTGAACTTTCCGCCTACTATGACCAGCGCCTCGTGCCGACCGAATTGCAAGCCATTGGCGAGTCACTGCGTGCACTGGGCAAGGCCGACGTGGCCACACTCAGCGACCTGTTGGAAATTCAGGAACTGATGGAAGGGCAGGACTGGATTCGCCAGTCGGTCCAGTTGCGAAACATCTACACAGACCCGCTCAACTTCCTGCAGGTGGAACTGCTCAAGCGTCAGCGCGAGCACGGGGAGCCGGAGCTGGAGCAGGCGGTGATGGTAACCATCGCGGGTATCGCTGCCGGTATGCGCAACACCGGGTAAGCGGACGCGTCAGCCAGAACGAACAAGGCCGGGATTATCCCGGCCTTGTTGTATCTGCGGTGCCTGCTTTAACCGTTAGCCGCCAGTGGGGATTGAGCCGGGCGGGAAGCTGGCGAACAACACATCCGCGGCAGCGTTGTAGCTGGCCTGATCCTGATTGGGCTTGTCCTTCAGGCGAGAATGGGTCACACCGCGCCACACGGATTGCTTCAGGCCGGGGTCGATCATGTCGACAATAAAAGTGCCTTCGGTGTAGTTCTGCACGCTGATGTCATTGCCGTAACCCATACCGGCACAGCCCCAGCAGCTATACATGGAGTAGCGGTTGTAGGGGCCGTAGCCGTACATCGGCGCGGAGGGGTAGCTGCGCACATCGGTTTTTTGCTGAGTGGCCAGGTGCCAACTCACCAGCAGGTCGGCCTCTACGGGGTTTTCTACCCACTGAAAGCCCTTTTTCTCCAGCGCTTGTTTCAGGGCGATATCCACGCGATTGCGTGCCATATCGCTGACCTGAATGGGGTTTTCACCGGAAACATGGCCCGACTCGTGGAACATCGCCACTTTCTTGACGCCACTGAAATCGTAGTCCTGTTTGAAGTCCACTGTCGGCTTCGGTGGGCCGCTGGCGCAGCCGGCGAGGAACAGCAGGGCCATCAGGGCGACGAGATGGGTTTTCACATTCATGGTTCTCTCCGTTGGCAAAAAAGCGCGCAGATCTGCGCGCTCAATGAGTCTAGCACAGGGTGGTAATAGTACGACTGGACTAGGAAATAGCCGCCTGCAGGCGTTCGTGCCATGCTTTCAGGTGGGCGCAATTGTCCGGCAGGCTGCGCTCGATCCAGCCCATGAAGCCGATCATGGCGTGGAGTTCCAGGTCCGGGAAGGTCAGGGTGTCGCCGCACAGCCAGGGTGATTCCGCCAGGTGGGCGTCCAGTTCATTCAGGGTGTATTCGATGCGAGGGTTGGCGCGCTCGGCCAGTGCGGGCATTTGCTCAACATCCAGCGGGCCCGGCTGGGCGCGCCCTTTGAAAGCCGGGTTGGTGTTGCGGAACACATCGGCAACCGGCAGCAGCAAGGTCAGAAACAGGCGCTGGCTCCAGGAGGCCACGATGCCCTTATCCAGCGCAGTGGTGCCCAACAGCGGCTTTTCCGGGTGCAGTTCTTCCAGGTAGCGCACAATGCCGACCACGTCGGTGAGTACCACGCCTTCGTCAGTGACCAGCGCCGGCACCGTCCCCAGGGGGTTGATGGCGGTATAGGTTTCGCTCATCTGCTCCCGTTTCATCAGATTGACTTGCTCGGTCTCGATCTGGATCCCCTTATAGTCGAGAAACAATTGCAGGCGCAGGGGGTTGGGGGCGGGGTCGAAGGTGTACAGTTTCATATTCTTGTCCTGTTGGGGTCGGTTGGCTTGGGCGAACTAATGTAGCAGATGCTTAGGTCGATGGTGGTTTTTTCTCAGCGCCGACTTGGCTATAATGCGCGCCGGAATTCTTTTGGGGTGTTCTCACATGACCCGTATCTTCACCGCCGCTGCGGCTTTCTCCCTGACGCTGCTCGCCAGCATTGCCATGGCCCAGGATGTTCAGGTCAGCGACAAGATGCGCGCCGAGATCGAAGAGCGTATCAAGCCGGTTGGCGACGTCTGCCTGCAGGGCGACACTTCCTGCGGCGGTCCCGCCGTGGCGGCCAGTTCTGGCCCGCGCTCGGGCGAAGATGTGTACAACGGCGCCTGCATGGCCTGCCACAGCACCGGAGCGGGCGGCGCCCCCAAAATCGGCGATGCCGCGGCTTGGGCTGACCGTATCGCCAAGGGCAATGACGTCCTGTACGCCAGCGGCGTCAACGGCGTGCCCGGTACCGGTATGATTGCCAAGGGTGGCTGTGCCACCTGTTCCGACGAAGAAATTCATGCGGCTGTAGACTTCATCGTAGCGTCCAGCCAGTAAGTACAAGTTTTGCTCCTTCTAACGCGGCTTCATGCCGCGTTTTTTTTCAGTACTGTCCAGCCCGCCGGAATTCCTGCTAAAGTCAGGCAGGTCACCCGGCCCAAAAAGGAGACCACGGTGCGCCTGTTGCTATTGATCCCCCTGTTGATCCTCACCGCCTGTTCGAGTGAAGCGCCCCCACCGCCGATACCCGAAGTAGTTGTACAGGCGGTAACGCTGGAACCCTACCAGCCCAAGTCTTCGTACGTTGGCCGCCTTCATGCCAAGGATGATGTCACCATCCAGGCCAAGGTTACCGGCTATCTGCTGAGCCGCGATTTCCGCGAGGGCGACCTGGTACAGCAGGGCGACGTGCTCTACACCATCGATCCGGCCGAGTATGAAGCTGCGCTGGCCCGCGCGGAGGCGGATCTGGCGGCGGCCCAGGCCAACCTGTCCAATACTGAACGCAACTACAAGCGCGGTCGGGAACTGCTGCCCAAAGGGGCGATATCCGAGGCCGAGATGGACAACCTGACCGCGACCAAACTCGATGCCGAGGCCAATCTCAAGGCGGCCGAGGCGCAGATCAAAAGCGCTCAGGTCAATCTTGATTACACCACTATCAAGGCGCCGATTACCGGCCGGATCGGTCGTACCCAACTCAGCCCCGGGGATCTGGTGGGCCCGAACTCAGGTGACCTCACCACGCTGGTGAGTATCGATCCTATCCAGGCGCTGTTTCAGGTTAGCGAAGCCATCTACATCACCACCCGCACACGCGTGGGTGAGGGCGGCCTGCCCAGTGTTCGCGACCTGAGAGACATTGAAGTGAGCCTGGAATTAACCAACGGCCTGATCTATCCGCAAGTGGGCCGGATCGATTACTTCTCCAACCGCATTGACGAGAACACCGGCACGCTCGAAGCGCGCGCCTCCATCCCCAATCCGGACGGTGTACTGGTGCCGGGGCAATACGTTCGTGTGGTGCTGCAGGACACGCACTTGCTGGAGGGCCTGTTCATTCCCCAGGCGGCGGTGCAGGCCGACCAACAGGGGAGTTTTGTACTGATTGTGGACAGCAACAGCAAGGTACAGCGGCGCAATGTAGACCTCAGTGACCGGCTGGATGAAAACGTGCTGGTTAACCGCGGTGTGGACGAAGGCGATCAGGTGATCGTGCGTGGCCTGCAACAGGTGCGGCCGGGCAGCACGGTGAAATTCCGCACCTTACCCAAAGCGGAAGACAGTGACGCCCCCGATACCGACGCATCTACCACCGTCACTGACAGCGCCGCGGAGCACTGAGCCCATGTTCAGCAAGTTCTTTATCGAGCGCCCCAAGTTCGCGCTGGTCATTGCCATTGTAATGACCCTGGCCGGCGGCCTGTCGCTGGCCGTGCTGCCAATAGCCGAATACCCCAATATCTCCCCGCCCAATATCGTGGTGCACGCCCAGTACGCCGGGGCGTCGGCGGAGGTGGTGGAAACCACCGTGGCGGCGCCGATAGAGGACGCGGTAAATGGCGTGGAAGGCATGATCTACATGTCGTCCAAAAGCGGAAATGACGGCAGCTACAGCCTTACTGTTACTTTTGCCGTTGGCACCGATGCTGATATGGCACTGGTGCGCGTGCAGAACCGGGTAAAACTGGCTGAACCGATGCTGCCCTCCGAGGTCACCCGAAGCGGGCTCAGTATCGATAAACAGTCGCCGGACATTCTCAAAATTGTCAGCTTCACCTCCCCCGAGGGGAGCCTGGACTACAAGTTCCTGTCCAACTACGTGAAGATCAACGTGCAGAACGCAATGGCGCGGCTGGACGGTATTTCCAAGGCGGACATTCTCGGTGAAGCCGCCTATTCCATGCGCCTGTGGCTCGACCCGAGCAAGATGGCCAATCTCAATCTCACTGCCGGCGATGTGCTGCTCAGCCTTCAGGAGCAGAACGTGCAGGTGGCAGCTGGCAAGATCGGCGCACCACCTTTCGACGGCAATCTGCAGACGGAGTACACACTGCAAACCAAAGGGCGCCTGACCGAGGTGTCGGAGTTTGAAAACATCGTGCTGCGCGCCATGCCGGACGGCTCGGCGATTTACCTGCGCGACGTTGCGCGGATCGAACTCGGTCAGTCAGCCTATAACTTCTACGGCGAAGTGAATGGCAAGCCCGCGGTAAACCTCGCGCTCTACCTGTTGCCGGATGCCAACTCGCTGGAGGCAGGCGACAAGGCCGACGCGCTGGTGGCGCAACTGGCTGAACGCTTCCCGGAGGACATGGCCTACACCATTGGCTACGACACCACCCGCTACGTGTCCACCGCCGTACAACAGGTGGTGGAATCACTGCGCGATGCGGTCATTCTGGTGATCCTGGTGAGCTTCCTGTTTTTGGGCAGCATTCGTGCCACCTTGATTCCCGCTATCGCGATTCCGGTATCGCTGGTCGCTACCTTTGCCGTGATGCTGGCAATGGATATGAGCATCAATACGGTCACCCTGTTCGGCCTGATCCTCGCCATCGGTATCGTGGTGGACGATGGTATTCTGGTCATCGAAAACTGCGACCGTTTGATGCGTGAAAACCCCGAGTTGTCTGCGCGGGAAGCCGCGGTGATGACCATGCAACAGGTTGGCGGCCCCATCATTGCCACCACCCTGGTATTGCTGGCCGTGTTTGTGCCGGTGGCCTTTTTGCCCGGGATTACAGGCCAGATGTACCGGCAATTCTCGGTCACCATTTGTGTGGCGGTGTTGTTCTCCTCGGTGAATGCCCTGACCCTGAGCCCGGCGCTCTGCGGTTTGCTGTTGAAATCAGGTGGGCAAAAGGATGCCGGGTGGTACCAGCGCTTCCTCGGCTTGTTCGACAAGCTCACTGCGGGCTACGACAAGGGTGTGCACTGGTTACTGCGAAAGCTGGTAGTGGTGGGCCTGATTTTTGTGGCGTGGATGGGTCTGCTCGGGCTGGGCATGAGCTCCATCCCCACGGGTTTCGTTCCCACCGAAGACAAGGGCGCCTTGTTGGTGAACCTGCAGTTGCCCGACGCTTCCTCGATCAACCGCACCAAGGAAGCCATGGACAAGGTGTCTGCCATGTTGCAGGCCGATCCGGCGGTGGAGACGGTTACTGCGATTACCGGCTTCTCAGTGTTGAGCGGCGGCATGATGAGTAATGCCGGCACTGCGTTTGTGGTGTTGAAGCCCTGGGATGAGCGCACCAAACGGGAAGATATCGTGTTCGGCGTGGCCGGGCGCGCCAACATGCAGGCCTACGCCGGCATACCGGAAGCACAGGTCTACGCGTTGGTGCCGCCCTCCGTTCCCGGTATGGGCGCAGTGGGTGGTTTGCAGGTGATGCTGGAGGATACGCTCAGCCGCCCGGTCTCGGAACTGGCCAGCGTGCTGAACCAGGTGATCGTGGAAGGCAACCAGAACCCCGCGCTGAGTAGTGTCTTCAGTTCCTACCGCGCCAATGTGCCGCAGTACTTCGTGGAGGTAGATCGGGTCAAGGCCAAGAACCTGGGCGTGTCACTGGACGAAATTTTCCTGACACTGCAGGCCAACATGGGCTCGCTGTACATCAATGACTTCAATAAATTTGGTCAAACCTATCGGGTGATCATGCAGGCGGAGTCCTCCTACCGCAGCGAACTGGACGACCTCGACCGTTTCTATGTGCGTTCATCCACCGGTGCCATGATTCCACTGAGCACGCTGGTCACCACGCGTCCCATCATCGGGCCGGACCAGGCGCTGCGTTACAACATGTTCCGCTCCACCTCGGTAAACGCCAGCACCCCTGCTGGCTACAGTACCGGCGAGTCGATGGCCGCCTTCGAGACTCTGCTGGATAATATCCTGCCGGTCGGTTACCAGTACGAGTGGACTGGCCTGGCCTATCAGGAACAGCAGGCGGGAAATGTGGCGATCTACGCCTTCCTGCTGGCGCTGACGTTCATCTACCTCTTCCTGGTAGCGCAGTATGAGAGCTGGTCGATTCCCATTGCCATCATTCTGGTGGTACCCATGGCGGTGGGCGGTGCCATCGCCGGCTTATGGGCGACGGGTGGTGCACTCAACCTGTACGCCCAGATCGGCCTGGTATTGTTGATCGGTATGGCGGCGAAGAATGCCATCCTTATCGTGGAGTTCGCCCGGGTCCGGCGCGAGCAGGAAGGTGAGGAAATCGCCGTGGCAGCGCGGGACGCCGCACGCACCCGTTTCCGCGCCGTGTGCATGACGGCGATCTCTTTTATCCTGGGGGTGTTGCCGCTGGTGATGGCCACCGGCGCCGGTGCCTTCGGACAGCGTGCGTTGGGTATCACAGTCGGCTCCGGCATGCTGGCGGCGCTGGTGGTGGGCACCTTCTTTATCCCCGGGTTTTACACCATCGTGCAAAGCATGCGGGAAAACACCAAGCGACGATTTGGCATGAACGTGACGGTTGCAGAGAAACAAGACCCGGCACCCTAGCCGGGCACCGTTCGTGCCTAAACCAGCAAACCCACAATGGCGCCGGTCATGCTGGTAGCCAATAAACCTGACCAGATGGAGCGCGGCGCCAGGGCGAGGATATCCGCCCGGCGCGCCGGGCACAGCGCGGTCAGGCCGCCAAGCAATATCCCAAGGCTGCCGAAGTTGGCGAAACCGCACAGGGCGTAGGTCATAATGGTGCGGCTGTGGGGTGTGAGTGCATCCGGGGCCAGTGCGGCCAGTTCCAGGTAAGCCACCAGTTCATTGATGAACACCTTCGATGCCAGTAGCTGTCCGGCAGTTTCGGCCTCTGACCAGGGGACTCCTAGCAACCACGCGAAGGGCGCCAGCAAAGTGCCGCCCAGACCAACCAGTGTCAGTGGCTCGGACGCTGTGGGCCAAAGCCCCAACAGTAAATTGACCAGATGTACCAGGCCCACAAACACGATCAGCATGCCGATGATGCTGGCCAGCAGTTTCAAGCCTTCACCCGTGCCGGTAACCACGGCGTCGAGGCTGCTTTGGTAGGGCGACTTCAGATTCAGTGATTCAACAGTCTCAATGGATGTGGGAGGTACCAGGATGGCGCCCATGGCGAGGGCCGCCGGTACGCTCAGCAGTGAGGCCAACACAATGTGACTCAGAGCATCCGGAACCACCGGGGCGAGGATGCCGGCATACAAGCCGAGCACAGTGCCCGCCACTGTCGCCATCCCGCAGGTCATCAGCATGAACAATTCCGAATTGCTCATCTTTTCCAGATAGGGGCGAATCAGCAGCGGCGACTCCACCATACCCACAAACAGTGAACAGGCGCTGCCGACGCTCAGGGCGCCGGAAATACCCATCGCCCGGGTGAGCAGCGCAGCGAAACCGCGGATGATCATGGGTATAACGCGCCAGTGCCACAGCAGGGCGCTGACAGCGGCGAACATGATGACGATGGGCAGGGCGCGAAAAGCCAGGATGAAGGAGTATTGATCGGCGGCGATTTCATAGGGCGCCGGGCCGCCGCCGAGGAAACCGAACACCATTTCCGTGCCCTGGGCGGTGGCAGCTTCCAGCGCCAGCACCGCCGAGTTGATCAACATAAGCCCCTGTTGCAACAGCGGCACCTTGAGGAATAACCAGGCCAGCACCACCTGTACCACCAGCGCGGTGATGACCAGGCGAAATGGAAATTGACGACGACCACTGCTGGTCAGCCACGCCAGCAGCAGCAAGCAGGGAATACCCAGTAACGCCTGGGACATGGTGCCTCGGTCAGGTTCCGGTTGGACTTTTACTATAGGCGCACAAGTCAGCGCTGGGAAGGCGCTAGCCGGATTGATTAGCTGAGCAGAGCCTTCAGGCTATCCAGTGTTTCTTCCGCGCGTTGCCGCCCCTGCTCCGCATCGGCCTTTTCACCACCCTGCCACTGCAGGTCTTCCTGCGGCAGTTCGTCGATGAAGCGACTGGCCTCGCAGTCGATGGTCTCCCCGAACTGGCGCCGCTTGCGGGCCATGGTCATGGTCAGGGTCTGGCGGGCGCGGGTGAGTCCCACGTAAGCCAGGCGTCGCTCTTCCGACAGATTGCCTTCCTCCACACTGGAGCGGTGGGGAAGCAGGTTTTCCTCCATGCCGATGATGTACACGTGGGGGAATTCCAGCCCTTTAGAGGCGTGCAGGGTCATCAGTTGCACCTGGTCGGCGGCGTTTTCCTCTTCTTCCTGCTGTTCCATCAGGTCGCGCAGCAACAGGCGTGTGATGGCTTCTTCCAGGTCCACGTCCTCACGGCGCATCACCTGCAACAGGTTGTCCAGCAGCAATTTCACATTGGCGAAACGGCGCTGGGCGACATCTTCACTGGAACTGATGCTGATCAGCCAGTCTTCGTACTGGATGTCGCGGAGCATTTGCCGCAGGCCGTCGATGTTGCGCTCGCCCTGGCAGCGCTGTCGGGTAGTGCCCAGCCAGTCGCTGAACTGGCGCAGCCGCTTCAGGCTCGCTTCCGGCATGTCGTCGGCACCGATTCGCCGCGCCGCCACACTCAGGCTGCAGTGCTGGTGATTGGCGAAGTTGCCCAGGCTTTCCATGGTGGCTGCGCCCAGCTTGCGCCGGGGCACGTTGGCGATGCGCAGGAAGGCGTTGTCGTCATCGGCATTCACCAGCAGGCGCAGGTAGCTCAGGATATCTTTGACTTCATTGCGGGCGAAGAAACTGGTGCCGCCGGAAAGCTGGTAGGGCACATCGGACTGCTGTAGAGCCAGTTCCAGCAAGCGTGACTGGTGATTGCCGCGATACAGAATGGCGTAGTCACCAAAGCGGGTGCGCTTGCGCATCTTGTGGTCGAGGATTTCCGCCACCACCTGTTCCACCTCGGCGTGTTCGTCGGCGCAGCTCAGCACGCGCAGCGGATCGCCGGGCCCGAGCTCACTCCACAACTGCTTCTCGAACACGTGTTCGTTGTTGGCGATCAGCGTGTTGGCGGCGCGCAGGATACGCCCGGTGGAGCGATAGTTCTGCTCCAGCTTGACGATGCGCAGGCCGGGGAAGTCCTCCTGCAGTTGCACCAGGTTCTCCGGCCGGGCGCCGCGCCAGGCGTAGATCGACTGGTCGTCGTCCCCCACCACGGTCAGGCCGCCGGTGAGCCCCACCAGTTGTTTTACCAGCAGGTACTGGCTGGAGTTGGTGTCCTGGTACTCATCCACCAACAGGTAGCGCAGGCGGTTCTGCCATTTTTCCAGCACCTCCGGCTCGCGCTCGAACAGCAGGGTGGGCAGCAGAATGAGGTCGTCAAAATCCAGCGCGTTATAGGCCTTGAGCGCCTGTTGATAGCGCTTGTAGGCCTGGGCGCAGAGGATGTCGGCAGGGCCTTTCACACCCGCGAGTGCAGCCGGTGGCAACACCCGGTCGTTCTTCCACGCGGAGATGCGGTGTTGGATGTGCTGGGCCTGGTCGCCGTCGGTGCCGTGTTCCTGGATCAGCAGGTCCTTGATCAGGGCCTGGCTATCGGCCGAGTCGAAAATTGAGAAGCCGTTCTTCAGTTCCAGTTCCCGGCGCTGCTCGCGAATGATGCGGAGGCCGAGCTGGTGAAAGGTACTCACGGTGAGCCCTTCCGCGGCATTGCCGCCGAGCAGCTTGCCTACCCGCTCCTTCATTTCCCGCGCGGCCTTGTTGGTGAAGGTCACCGCCGCGATATTGCTGGCGCGGATGCCACATTGCTCCACCAGAAAGGCGATTTTGCGCGTGATTACACTGGTTTTGCCGCTGCCGGCACCAGCCAGCACCAGCAGCGGGCCGTCGATGTAGCGCACGGCCTGCTGTTGTTGGGGATTGAGTTGGGTCACGAGGGGTACAGCACAGTAAATCGGCCGGCCAGTGTAGCAGGATCAGGGGCCCGCTGCCGGCTTACTTCCTGGGTAAATAGCGCTCGAAGTGGGCGATCGCGTTGGTGCCCATGACCTGGAAGATATGATCCTCGGGCAGACCCTGGCGCAGCATTTCATCGGTGAGCACTGACATTTCTGAAACATCGAAGGGGGCGGCAATGGTGCCGTCGAAATCAGAACCCAGGGCGATGTGGCGGGCGCCCACCAGTTCTATCCCGTAGCGAATGGCGCTGACAATACCGGCGGGGCTCGGGTCGCAGACCGCGGCGTCCCAGAAGCCCACGCCGATCAGGCCATCGGCCTTGGCGATGGCGAGCAGGGTTTCGTCGGAAAGGTTGCGGGGGGTGTCGCAGTGGCCCTTGAACCCGGTGTGACTGACAATCACGCCGCGTACGCCCATCTCCAGCACGTCGTGAACCACCTGTTCAGAGGAGTGGGCCAGGTCGATGATCATGTCGAGCCGATCCATGGTCCGGACCACCTCACGACCGAATTCGGTCAGGCCCTCGCCCGAAACCCCGTGCAGGGAACCACCCAGTTCATTGTCGAAAAAATGCTGGAGACCCATCACCCGTAGTCCGTCGCCGTAGAAGCGATGCAGGGTTTTGAGGCTACCGTCGATGGCGTGGCCGCCTTCGGTACCCAGCACCGCGGCAATCAACTGGGCGCCCTGGCGGCGCTGGTTGATCACGGCGCGCAACTGCGGTCCGGAGGTGATGATTTCCAGAGTGTGCGGTGCCCGGTTGGCCAATTCGCGCATCTGCCGAATCTGGTGCGCGGCGCGATCGGTGTTGCTCACCAGGGTGGAAATGGGCCAGCCCTGAATAGCCGCCAGCAGGGTGATGTTGTCACCGCCACCGGCGGCGTTGCGCTCGTAATTCTGCCCTCGGGGCGATTCAGTGACGGAGGTGAACACCTGCAGGTAAATGTTGCCTTCCAGCATACGCGGGATGTCCACGTGCCCGTAATCACTGCGCTCCAGCAGGTCGCGATTCCACAGGCTGCTGTCGGCGTGCAGGTCGGCCACCAGCAGGCGCTCGTGCATGGCGCGCCCTTCCTCGGAAATGACGTAGGGCTCATGGGGAATCACGGTGTTCAGGCCGCGTTCTACACGCGCGGGGCCGAGCACGCGCACCACGGTCCAGAACAGGGCGACCACCAGGAACAGAGCGAAAACCTTGCGAGCGGTAAACATGGCAAATCCTTATGCTGTTATGTCGGCATTTTGTAGTGCATGAAAGCAGAGCTAATTAAACAGGGTTATCTGCTGCGCGGGTAGGGCATCCCTGAATCTCACGCCCACGCCAAGCAAGCGCACCGGCAGTTCTCTACGAGCCAGACCAGTCTCCAACAGTTGGCCCAGGGTTTCCAGATCAGCGGTGCTGTCAT
The DNA here is from genome assembly GCA_030427085.1 of Gammaproteobacteria bacterium. Classification (GTDB taxonomy): domain Bacteria; phylum Pseudomonadota; class Gammaproteobacteria; order Pseudomonadales; family Halieaceae; genus JAUHXH01. Next base: position 604,457 of record JAUHXH010000002.1, read on the forward strand.
GGCGTTCAACGGTGGTCTGGGTGAAGTCACGAAACTTGATTTTGACGAAGGCCTTGGTGGGTTGATAGCTGTCGTCGAGTTTGGCGAGCCGCCGTTCCAGCTCCTCTTGTAGTGCCGGCAATTGATCGCGACAGGCCTCCAGGCCAACCAGGTCCTGGGCGTAGGTGCTCTCCACACTCATCGACTTGCGCCGCCGGGTGGGTTTAACCGGGCGCTCATCGTGGCCCTGCGCCAGTTCGTGCAGGCGCTTGCCGAAGCGTCCAAAACGCTCGGTGAGCTCAAACACGGTGAAACGGCGCAGGTCACCGCAGGTCTGGATGCCGTGGCGCTGTAAACGTCCCGCTGTCACTTTACCCACGCCGAAGATCTTGTTCACCGGTAGTTCGCGCACGAAGGCATCGACCTGCTCCGGGGGCACCACGCACAGGCCGTCCGGTTTGTGCCAGTCACTGGCCACCTTGGCGAGAAATTTGTTGGGTGCGACGCCGGCTGAAACGGTGATGTTGAGCGATGCTTTCACCCGCGCCCGGATTTCCTCGGCAATCAGGGTGGCGGAGCCCTGGCAGCGGTTGCAGTCGCTAACGTCGAGGAAGGCCTCGTCCAGCGACAGTGGCTCCACCAAGTCGGTGTAGTCGAGAAATATCTCGCGCATGGTGGCAGAGGCCGCGCGGTAAACATCGAAACGCGCCTTCACCATTACCAGGTTCGGGCATTTGCGTTTGGCCGTTGCCGTGGGCATGGCCGAGCGCACGCCGAATTCCCGCGCCTTGTAGTTACAGGTGGCGATCACGCCGCGGCGGTCGGAGGCGCCCCCGACAGCGATGGGCAGGTGCGCGAGCGCCGGGTTGTCGCGCATCTCGATGGCGGCGTAAAAACAGTCGGCGTCGATGTGGATGATTTTGCGGGTCATGGCGGCAGTGTGGTGGCTGCCGCCATTGTAGGGGAAGGGGGCTGCGCGGGGCAGCCCTGAATGGTTAAGCCTGCAGGTCCGCAGGCAACAGGTCTTCGGGCAGGTTTTGATAGCACACCGGCCGCAGGAAGCGACGGATTGCCATGGAGCCCACCGAAGTGGCACCGAAGTTGGTGGAGGCCGGGTAGGGGCCGCCGTGGACCATGGTGTCGCTCACTTCCACGCCAGTGGGGAAGCCGTTGGCGAGTACGCGTCCCGCTTTGCGCTCCAGCAGGGGCAGCAGTTCGCGCGCTGTCTCGTGGTCGCCCGCATCCAGGTGCAGGGTGCAGGTGAGCTGACCTTCCAGGGCACCGGCAACGTCCAGCATTTGCGCCACATCCTTCACCGTTACCACCAGGCCGACCGGGCCGAATACTTCCTCGGCGAGGGCTTTCTGCGCCAGCCATTGATCGGCGGTAGTGACAAACAGGCCGGGGGTGGCCTGGCGATCGCCATAGCTGCTGCTGACCTTTTCCTCCAGGCCGTCGGTGTGGCGGAAAGCTTCCACGCCTTTGCCGTAGGCGGCGTTGATGCCGTCGGTGAGCATGGTCTGTGAGCCCACGTCGGCCAGGCCCGCGCTGGCGGCGGCAACAAAGGTTTCACAGTCAGCGCCTTCGATGACCACGGCAATACCGGGGTTGGTGCAGAACTGGCCGCAGCCCATGCTCAGTGAGCCGGCCCAGCCTTTACCCAGTTCCTCGGCTCGGGCCGACATCGCTTCCGGCAGCAGGAACATGGGGTTCACGGAACCCAGTTCGCCGAAGAAGGGAATCGGCTCGGGGCGCTGGGCACACAGGTCGAACAGGGCGCGCCCGCCGCCCAGGCTGCCGGTAAAGCCCACGGCTTTGATCAGCGGGTGTTGCACCACGGCGGCGCCCACGGCTCTCTCGCCACCCTGGATGAAGGCGAACACACCGGGGTGGAGATTGCAGGCCTTGATGGCGGCATCAACCGCCTGGGCAACCAGTTCGCCGGTGCCGGGGTGGGCGGTGTGGCTTTTTACCACTACCGGGCAGCCGGCAGCCAATGCCGACGCGGTGTCACCGCCCGCGGCAGAAAAGGCCAGCGGAAAGTTGGACGCGCCGAATACTGCAACCGGACCGATGGGGCGTTGCATCAGGCGCAGGTCAGGGCGCGGCAGAGGCTCGCGATCGGGCAGGGCGCCGTCGTGACGACGATCCAGGTAGTCCCCGGCTTCAATATGTCGGGCGAACATGCGCAACTGACCTACGGTACGGCCTCGCTCACCCATCAGGCGCGCTTCGGGCAAGCCGCTCTCTTCACTGCCGATCTGGGTGATGGCGTCAGCGCGGGCCTCGATTTCGTCGGCGATCCGGTCCAGGAACGCGGCGCGTTCGGCACGGGTGGTCTGGCTGTAGCTGGCGAAGGCAGCTTCGGCGGCCTGTGCCGCCTGGTCAACCAGTTCGGGGGTGCCGGTAGAGAAGGTGTGGGCCTCGCCGTGCGCCGGGCTGGAAGTAAAGGTGGGCTCGGTGGTGAGCCATTCACCATTGATCAAGTGTTTGCCTGTCAGCATGTGTGTACTCCTGGTTGGTGCTAAGAAAAAATACGGGCGCCGCCGCCTGGCGGCAGCGCCGGTGAATGTCAGTTGCGTTCCTGTTCGAACAGGCTGTTGACCTCGGAGGCGGTCAGCGCTTCGCGGTAGAACTTCAACTCGTCGATGCGGCCCTGGTAGGCGGGATCCCAATGATTAACCCCGATCCAGAAGCGCGCCCCGGACTGACCCGAGAATACATCCGGGAAGTTACTGCCATTGAAGCGCTCCTCGCCGTTGATGTAGACGCGCAGGGTACCGTTATTGTGCACCGCAGCAAAGTGCGACCACTGGCCGGTGGGGATGCGCATATCGGTCAGGGCGTCAAACCACGCCGTGCCGGACCACAACATGGTCGATCCGGTTGGGCTCAGGCCACCTGGCACCACACTGACCCAACTGTCGCAGCCCTCGGCGCCAACGTCGCAATTGGGGCCACCAAACAGCGCAGTGGTGTAGGCGGAGAGCGCGTCGGGATTGAGCCACAGGCTGAAACTGTAGACGCTGCCGTCGACCAGACCGCTGTCCAGCGCCACCCCGGTATTACCGTCCAGTTGCAGGGCCTGCCCGGCGATGCCGGCGCTGTACATGGGGTTGCCGCCCGCGGCGCTGATGGTAGCGCCGGTGGCCATGCCCGCATTGAACTGCCCGCGGGTGTCATCGAGGTTGTCCTCAAAGCCAAAGTGGGCAACTGCCTGCGGCAGCCCCAGTCCGGCGATGGTGACTGGGAACTCGCGCTGGGCGCTTTGGCCACCCAGCGTTACGGTAGCCGTGAGGGTGGCCTCCACCCCGGCTGAGCCTTCCGCCGGGCGCGTAACACGGCCGGTACTGCCATCGATGGCGATGCTGTTGCTGTCCGAGGATTTCCACGTGACCACGGCACCGAAGGCACCGCTGCCCGGCAGGGTGAGGTCTTCCTTCACCGAAGTCAGGTCGCCCAGGTCGATGAGATCCACGGCGATGTCGAGCAAGTCGTCGGTGGAGGACTGCGCCACGTCCAGGGCATACATCTCCTCGGCCTGCAGGGCGGCATCGTAGATTTTCAGCTCGTCAATCATCGCGTTCAGCGGCAGGTCCCAGTAGTTCACACCGAGGCCGAACACGCCGGTGTTGGCACTGAAGAAGTCGCTCAGGTTGGCGCCGCTGAAGCGCTCCTCGCCGTTGATGAACACGCGCACCAGACCCTGGTCTACGGAGAAGCCAACATGGGTCCAGGTGTTCTCCGGAATCAACGTACCCGTCAGGCCATCGAACCAGGGGTCGCTGCCGCTCCACAGCATGGTGTTGCCGTCCCAGCCCTGGGGCACCAGGCTGAGCCACTGATTGGAGAAGGGGTCGGCGTCTTCCTGTTGCTCGTTGATGGCGGCGAAGAAGGCGGTACTAAACTGGGTGTGCATCTGCGGGTTGATCCAGAATGACACCGAGTACTCGTAGTTGTTGATCAGGCCTTCGGGCAGGCGGATGCCACCGCTACCGTCCAGTGCAACGGCTTGTTGAGTCTGGCCGGGGGTGAACATCGGGGCGCCGTTGCCCACGTCCCAGATGCGCTCGCCGGTGGTTCGCGCCGCGGGGAAATTGCCCAGAGCATCTTCCAGATCGCCGTCGAAGGGCCAATAGGCCACGCGGTTGAAGTCGGCACGCTGGGCGACTTCGATGTCGTAATAGGCGGTGTGGGTGTTGTCGCCGAGTTGCATCTCGGCGCTCAGGGTCACCGTCTGGTTGCCGGCACCGGGTGCCGGGCGGGTGACCTGGCCGCTGGGGCTGATCACGCTGCTGTCGGAACTTTGCCACTGAATGCTTGCACCTTGTGAGCCCTGCAGGGGCAAGTCCAGGCTCGCGCCAGAGAACTCACTGGGCAGGTCGATGGCAGCGGCGATGGCCTCCAGTACCTCAGCGTCACTGCGGGCTTCGAGTTGGCTACCCCAGATGCTGGCGCCCTCGGCTGACAGGGCGGAAAAAACCGGGGTGAGGCTTTCTGCAGCGGCATCCCATTGCCACATGATCACGCCCTGATAGTCGGTGCCGTCCAGCGTCAGCATGATGTCGCGGCCCGTTTCCGGATCGACTTCGAAGCTGCCTTCACGGGCGCCGGTAACGCTGCCGTCTTCGTTCAAACGCAGTGTCGCGCTCTGGTGGGGCTGCGTGTTGATGTCCTTGCCGTGGTCGACGAAGCGATAGTTACCCACCGCGTCGTCACTGCCCACGATGTTGTCGCCGTCCAACTGTGCGTAGCGCTGTGGCGAGGCCACCAGCCAGTCGTCGCTGTTCAGGAATAACTCGTGAACGCGAATGGCGTGAGCTTCACCGCGATTGGGGAAGCGGGTGTGGGTGATTAGCAGATGGCGGCCGGTGTCGGCGTCGTAGTAGGCGGAGTTGTGCCCCGGAGCCATGTAGCCGTAGCCCATGCTCGGGTCGCCCGGCAGCGTGGTGAACTCGAAACCGCCCATGAGTTTTACACCGTAGGACGCGATACCGTTCCAGTTGCCGCGGGCCAGGGTCATGTCGTTGCCCGCGGCGTCCAGGTAGGGGCCGTCGGGATTGCGTGAGCGTGAGATGCGAATGTTGTAACCATCATTGGCCGCGAAGCCACCGAAGGAGGTGAACAGGTAGTAATAGTCGCTCTCGGGGCTGTGAAAAATATAGGGGCCTTCAATGGCGCTGTGGTCGCCGCCGGCCAGGTGTTTGCCGAAGCCCTGGTCGGGTAGCGGCATGCCGGTGGTTTCGTCCATTGCCAGAATAAAAATACCGCCGGAGTAGGAGCCATACACCATCCACAACTTCCCGTCCTTGTCGTAGAAGGCGTCAGGGTCGATCACGTTGGGGTGAATGGTGGGGTCGAAGCTGGTGATATCGCCCACGCCAAAACCGTTGGCGATTTCGGCGTCCGTCTGTCCGGACCAGAGGAAGATGCCCTGATTCTCGTAGGGGCCTTCGATGTCGTCCGCGCGAGCCACGCCGAGGTACGAGCGCGGAAAGTCACACAATCCGTCGTCGGCTGTGGCGCAGTGGTCGAAATAGAAATGCCAGCTGCCGTCGTTGAACTGGATGATGTCCGACGCCCACGAACCGGCGTGCCCGCCCACGTAATCCAGGCCCTCGGCGATTTCGGTGGCGTAGGTGTTGAACAGGGGGTTGTTGTCGTTGACCTCGTTGGCCACCAGTTCCCAGGTGACGAAGTCTGCTGTGCGGGCCATGGCCAGATGGGAACCGATCACGTAGTAGTTACCCTCTCCGTCTGCAACTACAGAAGGATCGTGCACGCCGATGTCATTGTACTGGGGGCTGGCTACCAGTGTGGGCATGGCCGGTGCGGCCACGGTTGGCTCACTGGGTGTTTCCGCCGGTGGGTCGCTGGGGGTAGTTGGGATGGAGGGCGCAGAGTCGCTGCCACCACCGCCCCCGCCACAAGCGGCAATAAGGCCTGCCAGGCCGACGAAGGAGATTGTTTTTATTGTCAGGTTCACAGCTATCGTCTCTCAATTTGCATTTAATAATACAATAATACTATTATATAAATTCCGGATTTGCTATATCCTCGCCGGAATCGTTTGCGGCATAGTCGCGGCGTTGATCCGGGTTATTAAGGAGTGGCAACAGCGTGATCGGAACCAAGGCGAATTTGTCGTATCGACTGGCCCAGGAGTTGGGCAAGGCCATCGTCCGCGGGGACTTTAAACCGGGTGAACCATTCCCGACCGAGTCCGCACTGGGCGAGCGTTACGACATCAGTCGTACGGCGGTGCGCGAAGCGGTCAAGATCCTGACCGCCAAGGGCGTGATTTCCAGCAAGCCGCGACTGGGCATCCGGGTTATGCCGAAGGAACATTGGCACATCCTGGACCCGGACCTGCTGGCCTGGACGCTGGAGGGCGATCTCAATCGGCCGGTGTTGATTGAGTTCTTCCAATTGCGTGCGGCCATCGAGCCAGAGGCGGCGGCGCTGGCGGCCAGGCAGGGCGACGAAGTGGCCATGCTGGCCATGGCCGATGCCGTGGAGGCAATGCGCAATGCACCAGAGGGGTCGGAAGCGGGCTATCAGGCAGACATCAATTTCCACACGGGATTGCTGTACGCCACCAAGAACCGCTTTTACATCCGCCTGCGTCATTTTGTGGGTTCTGCCCTGCAGGCCAGTGTGCGTTTCACCACGCCGGCCACGCGGGATCACGACAAAGTAGTGGACCAGCACGCGGGAGTGCTCAGCGCGATACGCGCCGGCAATCCCAACCTGGCCCGCAAGCGCTCCCGCGCCCTGATCGAACAGGCGCTGGAAATGATCGAGTCCGGTAAAGACGACGATTAACGGCAAGATGCCGGAACAATAACAGGGTAGGTCGCGCGCTCGCAGTGTGGATGCTGGCCCGATCGCCAGTACCAGGACGATGCGCGATGCAGACCCCTAAGCTCACGGTTTTCGAGAAAGTCGGCTACGGTGCCGGCGACATGGCAGTGAATGTGGTGATCTCCTCCATGTTCCTGATCGTGTCCTTCTTCTACACGGATATCTTTGGCCTCAAGCCGACTCACATGGGGGTGCTGTTTCTCGCGGCGCGCCTGGTCGATGCTGTTACCGACCCCCTGATGGGCATGATCACTGACCGGGTGCGCTTCCGCGGCGGCCGGTTCCGCCCCTGGTTCCTGTATCTGGCGGTGCCCTTCGGCCTGTCGGTCTTCCTGATGTTCAGCACGCCGGACTGGGATTACAACGCCAAGCTGATCTGGGCCTACGCCACCTACATTCTGGTCACGCTGATGTTCACCGCCGTGACCATTCCCTACATTTCGTTAATTGGTGTTTTGACCGCCGACCCCCAGGAGCGGCTGTCGGCCAACGGCTACCGTTTGTTCTTCGCCAAGATTGCTGCCTTCCTGGTCACTATCGTGGTGCCGATCATGGCGGCGCGCTGGGGCGAAGATAACCTAGCCCAGGGTTATCAGATGGCGATGGGGCTGATGGCGCTGATGGCCACCGGCCTGTTCCTGTTTTGCTACGCCAGCACCACCGAGCGCGTGGAGCACGAAATAGAGCGCAAGCCCCTGCGAGAACAGTTCACGCTACTGCTGCAAAACGACCAGTGGCTGACGCTTTGTGGCGTGTGTTTCAGCGGCACGCTGGGTTATGTGATTCGGGCATCGGTGGCGGCCTATTACGCCACTTACTTCCTCGGGCTGGATGCCGAGGGCCTGTCGGCCTTTATGAGCACCGGCGTGGTGGCGGCCATTCTGGCGATGGTGGCTTCCACCTGGATCACCAAACGTTACTGCAAAATTGCCCTGTTCCGTTGGAGCCAGTTGGCGGTGGGGGTGATCAGCCTGGCGCTGTATTTCCTGGTGACGCCGGGCGATGTGATGTTGGCCTTCGTGCTGTATTTCCTGCTGTCCTTCGTGGTGGACCTGCACGCACCGGTGTTCTGGTCGGCCATTGCCGAGGCGGTGGACTACGGCCATGTCAAAACCGGCAAGCGCGTTTCCGGCCTGGCCTTTGGCGGGATTTCCTTCTGCCAGAAAGCCGGCATGGGCGTGGCGGGTTTTCTGGTGGGTATGCTGCTGGCTCACTTCCAGTATGAAGCTGGCGTGGAGCAGTCCGCCGCCACGCTCAATGGCATCGCTCTTATGCTCACGATTATTCCGGGCGCCTTCCATGTGTTGATGGGCGGCCTGATGTTCCGCTACCGCATCACTGACAACTACTACGAAGCCATGACCCGCCCCGGCAGTACCGTGGCCCGTGGCCCCGAATACGTTACCGAAGCGCCGCAACCTTAATCAACCTTTGGCAGGTACACCATGACTGTTCTGAAACCGCTGATCGAACAACGGGCCGATCCCTACATTCACAAACACAGCGACGGCTACTACTACTTCACCGCCTCGGTGCCAGCCTATGACGGGATCGAACTGCGACGCGCGACCACCATTGAAGGCCTGGCCAGCGCGGCAACGGTAATGGTGTGGCGCAAACCGGATGAAGGCCCCTACAGCGACCTGATCTGGGCCCCTGAAATTCATTTCAATGAGGGCCGCTGGTACGTCTACTTCGCGGCGGCGCCCTCGCGTGAAATTAAGAATGACCTGTTTCAACACCGCATGTATGCCATTTCCTGCGGCGCGGACAATCCGCTCACCGGCGAGTGGCAGTTTGACGGGCAGGTGGACAGCGGTATCGATACCTTCTGCCTCGACGCGACGACCTTCTACCACCAGGGCCAGCTCTACTACCTCTGGGCGCAAAAGGACAACGCCATTCGCGGCAACTCCAACCTGTATATCGCGCCGATGAGCAGTCCCACCGAAGTAGCCAGTCAGCCGGTGTGTCTGACGGTGCCTGAGTTCGAGTGGGAAATTCGAGGCTTTTGGGTCAACGAAGGCCCCGCCGTGGTGAAGCATGGAGGCCGAATCTTTATTACCTATTCCGCCAGTGCTACCGATGAAAACTACGCCATGGGCCTGCTATGGGCAGATGAAGACGCGGACGTGTTGAACCCATCCAGCTGGCATAAATCCCCCGAGCCGGTGATGACCAGCAGTCCCGCTCACAATATCTTTGGCCCGGGCCACAACAGTTTTACCCGCTCGGAAGACGACGAAACCGTTATGCTGGTGTATCACGCACGCACCTATACCGAAATCGAGGGGGACCCGCTGTGGGACCCCAATCGCCATACCTTCGTGAAACCCCTGCGTTGGGATGACGAAGGCATGCCGGTGTTTGGCGACGCGGCGCTGTGGGAGTAGCGCGGTGCGTGTTGCCTGCCTGGCATTAGCCCTGTTGCTGGGTGCCTGTGGAGAAAGTAATAAGGTTCCGGATCTGCCGGCGCCCACTTCGCAAAACACAGTAAGCGAAGGTCGCGTTACTACAGTTCCCATCGCGAACGTGCGTGTGCTGGATGGCCCCTTCTTCGAAGCTCAGCAGCGCAATCTCGACTATGTGCTGGCCATGGATGTCGACCGCTTGCTGGCACCCTACCTGCACGAAGCAGGGCTGCCGACGAAAGCCGATAACTACGGTAACTGGGAATCAACGGGTCTGAATGGACACATCGGCGGGCACTACCTGTCGGCGTTGGCGCTAGCCACTGCTGCTACCGGCAATACTGAGGCGCAGCAGCGCTTGCAGTACATGCTCGATGAATTGCAGCGCGCCCAGCAAGCCAATGGCAACGGCTATCTGGGGGGTGTGCCGGGCAGTAAGGAACTTTGGCAGCAAGTTGGCGCCGGCGAAATCCGTGCCGATCTGTTCGCCCTCAATGAATCCTGGGTGCCCTGGTACAACCTGCACAAAATCTTCGCCGGATTGCGGGATGCCTGGCTGTATACCGGCAGTCCCCAGGCACGCGACATGCTGGTTGCCTTGTCCGACTGGGCGTTGCGCACGCTGTCTGCCCTGGATGAAACGCAGTTCCAAACCATGCTTCGCGCCGAACACGGCGGCATGAATGAAGTGCTGGCGGATGTGTACCAGATCACCGGTGATGATCGCTATCTCACACTGGCACGGCGCTTTTCTCATCGCGAACTACTGGCTCCGCTGCAGCAGGGCGAGGACCGACTGGACGGGCTGCACGCCAATACACAGATTCCCAAAGTAGTGGGCTTTGAGCGCGTGGCGCAAGTGAGTGGCGATGCGAGTTGGCACACTGCTGCGGATTATTTCTGGCACACAGTGGTGGGAGAACGCAGCGTCGCGATTGGCGGCAACAGCGTGCGGGAACATTTCCATGCCCGGGACGACTTCAGCTCGATCCTGGAGCACGTAGAGGGCCCCGAGACCTGCAATACCTACAACATGCTGCGCCTCACGCGCCTGCTGTTTGAAGATGCACCGGCCGTGCCCTACGCGGACTACTACGAGCGAGCGCTGTATAACCACATCTTGTCATCGCAGGATCCGGACTCCGGTGGCCTGGTGTATTTCACGCCGATCCGGCCACAGCATTATCGCGTTTACTCGCAGGTGGATACTTCCATGTGGTGCTGCGTGGGCTCTGGCATTGAAAACCACTTTCGCTACGGTGAGTTTATCTACGCCCGGGATGACGAGGGCATGTACGTTAATTTGTTCATTTCCTCACGTGTAAGCATCCCCGAGAAAGCGCTCGTGCTGCGACAGGACACGCAGTTTCCCGATCAATCTGAAACGCGGCTGGTGATAGAGCGCGGCAACCCGGGCAAGTTGAATATTCGTTACCCGCAGTGGGTGGCAGCCGGGGCCCTGCAAGTGCATATCAATGGCGAGTTGCAATCGCTGTCGGCACAGCCGGGAGAATACTTCACCCTGCAGCGGGATTGGCAGGCGGGGGATGAGGTGCGCATTGCACTGCCCATGCAGGTGCATTCCGAATCCCTGCCTGACGGCTCTGACTACTACGCCCTGCTGTACGGCCCCATCGTGTTGTCGTCAAAAGTGTCGCCACTCGCTGGGGAGTCACTGCCATTTCTGGCCGACGATAGCCGCATGGGGCACATTGCCGCCGGCCCGACCTGTCCGATCAGTTCTGCCCCCATGCTGGTGTCAGCCACACCCGAATTTGCTGCGCACGTACGGCGGGTAGACGGTGAAGCACTGCGTTTTCGTTTCGACGGTCTGCTAGAGCCGGCCAGGTTTCAAAACCTCGAATTGATACCCTTCTATCGCCTGCACCATTCACGCTACATGCTTTACTGGCCTTACAGTACGCCGGAAGGCTTGGCGGAAAAGCGTCAGGCGGAGGCTAATGCAGACAGCGAACGGGAACGGGAACTGGCCCTGACCATCGATAGCGTTGCCCCCGGTGAACAGCAGCCGGAAGTGGAGCACGACTATGCCGGCAGCGGTTCAGAGGCGGGTGTGAACTTTGGTCGCCACTGGCGACATGCCAGTGACTGGTTCGGCTATCGCCTGTCCGACCCGGAAGCGGAAGCAACCGTGTTGCGCATCACTTACTGGGGTGCCGATAGCGGGCGCCGTTTCCGTATTGAACTGCAGGACGAGTTGTTAGCCGAGGTGGAATTGCGCGGCGAGCATGGCCCCGAGTTCGTCACAGTGGACTACCCCTTACCTGAAAACCTGCCGCGAAGTGAGGATGGCAGTTTGGCGCTGCGCTTCGTGGCCGGGCCCGATTCCATTGCCGGTGGCATCTACGGCGTGCGCCTGCTGCGCGCGCCGCAGTAAGTTCAGACTTAATCCGCCTCCTCGGGCCGCAGGTCGGGGAAGCCGTTCTCGTCCCAGTGGAGCACCCGTGCCCGTGTGTGGCGGTTGGGATCGGTGAGTGGCGTGCCCTGCAGATCGCGGTAGTCCCGCGCGTGATAAATCATCAGCGGCGTCTCGCCATCCTCCGCCATTACGAAACTGTTGTGGCCGGGGCCGAAGCGTTGTAGATCGGCGTTTGTACTGAAGATGGGTTCAGGGCTTTTGTGCCAGCTGGCCGGGTCCAGCAGGTCGGCATTCTTGTCCGCCCACAGCAGGCCCATGGCATAGCGGTGGTCGGTGGCGCTGGCGGAATAGAACAGGAATATGCGGTCACCGTGGGCAATAAAGGCGGCGCCCTCATTCACCTTGTAGCCCAGGCGCTCCCAATCCAGCAGGGGCTCAGACAGTAAGCCCACGCGCTCGCCAATCGTGGTGGGGGTTTCCAGTTCCGCTATCCACAATGCAGAGTTGTAGGAACGATCCGCATCCATCTGCGCCCACACGGTGTAGTGTTTGCCCTGATGTTCGAAGTGGGTGGCGTCCAGGGAGAAGCTGTCTAGATGGGAATGAACTCGCCCCGCCTCCTGCCACTTACCCTTGGCCGGATCGTCGTGGGTGTTGGACAGGGCATACATGCGAATATTGAAAGCCTTGTCCTGCTCGCCAGCGGCGAAGTAGATGTACCACACGCCGTCGATGCGGTGCAGCTCGGGCGCCCAGATATTGGCACTCATCGGGCCTGAAGCCTTTTTGCGCCATAGCACCTTGGGTTCCGCCAGTTTCAGGTCGTTGAGCCGGCAGGCCTGTCGCAGCTCGATGCGGTCGAACTCCGGGGCGGTGGCGATGAAGCTGTAGCAGCCGGTGTCGTCGTGGCGCACGATCCAGGGGTCTGCTCGCTGCAGAACCAGCGGGTTGTCCAGCAATGGCTCTGCCGCGTATCCGGCGGTAAAGGGAAAAGCAATAGCGGCGAAGGCCAGTAGTTGGCGCAGCGTTGGCGACCGATTCATGGGGTAGCCCCTTGTTGACTGGTCCAAGTACAGTATATGATATTATAATACAAATAAAGTTCAGGCCGACCCTGTCGGTGGTTGAAGGAAGGTATGCGATGAAACACTGGGCTGCGCTGGCAGTTTTCATGGTGCTGGTATTCAGCGGTTCAAACACCAGTTTCGCCTCACAGGTGGAAGTTCACGACCCGGTGATGGCCAAGGAGGGCGAGTACTACTACGTGTTCAGCACCGGCCCCGGCATCACCATCTATCAATCGAAGGATCTCGAAAATTGGCAATGGGTGGGCCGCGTATTCGACGGCGAGCCGGATTGGGCTAAATCGGCGGTGCCAGGCTTTGGCGGCCACCTCTGGGCGCCGGACATCTTTGAGCACAACGGCCGTTTCTTCCTCTATTACTCCGTCTCCGCCTTCGGCAAAAACACCTCGGCGATTGGCGTGGCTATGAATGAAACCCTCGACCCGAGCAGTCCCAATTACCGCTGGGTGGACAAAGGCATGGTGTTGCAGTCTGTACCCCATCGCGATCACTGGAACGCCATCGATGCGGGCCTGGTGGAGGATGACCAAGGTCGTGTGTGGATGAGCTTTGGGTCCTTCTGGGAAGGGCTGAAGATGGTGTTGCTGGACGACTCTCTCACCCGCGTTGCCGAACCCCAGCAGTGGCACAGCCTGGCACGGCGCCCGGCGGATAACCTGTCAGACCCGGCTGAAGCGGGGGATGCCGCTATCGAGGCCCCGTTTATCTATCGCACAGGGTCCTGGTATTACCTTTTCGTGTCCTTCGACAAGTGCTGTCGCGGTATGGATAGCGACTACAAGGTGATGGTGGGCCGCGCCAAAAACGTGGAAGGCCCATATCTGGATCGCGATGGGGTGTCGCTGCTGGATGGCGGAGGGTCGCTGGTGATCGCAGGCAATGAGCGCTGGGTAGCCTTGGGGCACAACGCGGCCTACACCTTCGACGAAAAAGACTGGCTGGTACTGCACGCTTACGAAACAGCCGATGGTGCGAAGCAAAAACTGCGCATCCTGCCGATTGAATGGCAGGACGGCTGGCCGGTGGTGGATCCCGCCGGCCTCGACACCTTAACGACAAAACTGGATGGCGCAGGGCCGCCGGAAAATAAATAAGGAGAAATACGATGCGTAAAACACTGGCCCTGATAGGCCTTAACGCAATGCTGGGTCTGAGCCCGGCTGTGGCAGACAACCCAATTTTCGAGCACGTCTTTACAGCCGACCCCGCCGCGCTGGTAGACGGGGATACGGTGTGGCTGTACACCGGCCACGATGAAGCGCCCAACAACGATGTTTTTTTTGAGATGCACGACTGGCTGGCCTTCTCGTCCAAAGACATGAAAACCTGGCAGGAACACGGCCCGATCATGAAGGCGGTGGACTTCGAGTGGGCCACCGGCCACGCTTGGGCTTCCCACATGGTGAAGAAAGACGATAAATACTGGTTCTACACCACCGTGCGCCATGACGACACCCACCCCGGCTTCGCGGTTGGTGTGGCGGTGTCAGATTCGCCCACCGGCCCCTTCAAGGATGCGCGCGGCTCTGCGCTGGTTACCAATGAGATGACCACCCACACGCCCAACGACTGGGACGACATCGATCCGGCTATTTACATCGAAGACAACGGCGACACCTACATGTTCTTCGGCAACCTCGCACCCAAATATGTGAAGCTGAAAGACAACATGATTGAGCTGGATGGCGAGATCAAACTGATCGACATCCCGCATTTCACCGAAGCGGCCTGGGTGCATAAGAAAGGCGACACCTACTACCTGTCCTACGCCTGCTTTTTCCCGGAGAAAATCTGTTACGCCAGCAGCGACAGCATCCACGGACCCTGGGAATACGGCGGTATCCTGAACGAGATTGCCGGCAACACCGAAACCAATCACCAGTCCATCATTGAATTCAAAGGGCAGTCTTACTTTATCTACCACACCGGTGGTGTGCCCCCGCAAGGCGACCAACCCAGCGGCGGGCGCTTTCGTCGTTCCGTGGCCGTTGATCCGCTGTACTACAACGAAGACGGCAGTTTGAAGCGGGTGATTATGACGACGGAAGGGATTGAGTAAGTGTCGGGTGCTGGCGGCGGATAGCTGTTCAATCTTTTCAACAGAAATGGCCGCTACTCTAGCGGCCGTTTTTTTGGGTATCCAAATCGTTTGCTCTGAAAGGAATACATACAAACTGATTAAATAATGATCGCTGATAGGGGTGTAGAACCTGGAGGCACGATCTACAGCTTTCGTCTGCAAGCTGGCATTTTGGATGTTCGAGTTGATCTAACCGAGAGCGCTTGGCTACACTCCTAGCCCAGTGCGGCTAAACACGAACAGAACAGCCCACTCCCATTTTTTTCACCACATCCAGAAGCTACAAAGCCTTTTATCAGGAGAGCAGCATGAAAACGCTTGGTACCTTGGTCGCGACGCTGGTTTTCTGTGTCGGTTTCGCGTTCCCTGCACTGGCAGAAGGCGATGTGACGCCCTCTCAGGTATTGATTACCAACGCGAAGGTATTTGACGGGCACAGTGACCAACTGACTGACCCAGTGAGCGTTCTGGTTGAGGGTAACAAAATCAAGCGGATTGCAGCCTCTATTGAAGCGCCCGCGTCAGCTACCGTTATTGATGCGGGCGGTCGGGTCATGTTACCGGGCTTCATCGATTCACATTCGCACCTGATGTTCCAGCTCTCATTTGGGGAGGCGTTCAGCTCCGACCAGTTTTACTGGGCCTATGTATCGACCCAGGCGGCAAAGCTATACCTGGATAGCGGCTTCACGACCGTTCGCGAAGTTGCCGGAAACTCCTTCTCGCTCAAGAAAGCGATAGACAGAGGAATTGTGGCAGGGCCTCGTATTTATCCTTCTGGCCCAATGATCTCGCAAACCTCCGGCCATTCGGATCATCGTACCGATGCCCAGATATCGGCCATGATCGGCAAAGAGCCATCAATCCCAATGAAATACGACATGGCACAGCTTGCTGACGGCAGGCCAGAAGTCCTCAAGGCAGTGCGGGAAGCTCTGAGAAGAGGTGCCTCCCAGATCAAAATCGCAGTGGGTGGTGGAACCGGTTCATACGCCGACCCATTGGATACCACGCAGTACACAGATGATGAAATACGTGCGGCGGTTGAAGCTGCGGCCGATTGGAATACCTATGTCACCGCTCACGCCTACAATCCAGATGGTATTCGGCGCGCGGTGGAGAACGGTGTTCAATGTATCGAACACGGAAACCTGATTGATGAACCCACCCTCAAGCTCATGAAGAAAAAGGGAACCTGGCTTTCCCCGCAGGTTATCGTCTACACCTATCACCCGCTCGGGTATACCGATGACCAGAAGGCGAAACACGATCAGGCCTTTGCCGGCATCGACAACCTGTTCAAGACGGCTAAGAAAATCGGATTCGACAAAATCGCTTTCGGCTCGGACATCATTACAGATCTGGACATGCTGAAAAGAATCAATGAGGAGTTTGTACATCGATCCCAATGGTTTACTCCGGTAGAGATCCTTCGTCAGGCAACCTCGAAATCAGGAGAACTTATGGCACTGTCCGGCCCCAGAAACCCCTATCCCGGGAAGTTGGGTGTCATCGAAGAGGGCGCCTACGCTGATCTGCTGCTTGTAGAGGGCAATCCGCTCGAAGATATCTCGATCCTGACCAAGCCGGAGGAAAATCTCGTGCTGGTCATGAAAGACGGGGATGTTTACAAGAACAGCATCGAGTAGCACTCAGACGGTAAATGCCCATGAAGCCGGTTCCCTTGCACAAATTGTTGATCGCGCAGATGTTTTACGGTTTCGCGGGAATTATGTACAACGTCGGTAGCCTGCTCGACCAACGAGCAGGCCAGCAGTCTTGGGCTTCAACCGACGCCGTGGTCGGCGTGGCCGGGATAGCGCTGTACTGCCTGTTCCTCAGTGCCGGTCTGATGAACAATAAGACCTTGTATCGCGTTCTGATGGCGGCCTCGGTTATCTTGCTTGGCTATGGGGGCGTGCTTGCCCACGTGCTGAATGTCGGGCATCTGGATTTATACCAGTCCGTGTGGACTTGGGCCTTGGCTATCGCTATCAACACCTTCGGATTGTTGTTAAATTTGATTGCGGCATTCGGCCGGTATGCACCTACGCAGCGATGAGGACGTCGGGGCCCGGTTTTAGCCGGGCCCGCGATGTCAGAGCACCTACTCGCCCGAGGGTACGGGCAACTCAGTACCGGCAGCCACCGGGGTGCCAAAGTTAGGCGTACCGTCCTCATTCCACTCGAACTTCTGAATGCGCGGTGTCCGGCCCATGTCGCACACGTCACTTTCCAGATCGTTGGCGTGGTAGGCCATCCAGTCTTCTGTGCCGTCCGGTGATTTGAAGAAGGTGTTATGGCCCGGCGCGTAAACGCCGCGCTTATCGTCGCGTTCAAATACCGGCTCGGGAAATTTATGCCACGCGGCGGCGTCCATTGGGTCTGCGCCGGTGAGTTCCAGTAAGCCCAGCTTGTAGTCCGGCCCCCAGCAGGCGCTAGCAGCGTAGACCACAAAGGTGCGGCCATCGCGCTGGATTGCCACGGGACCTTCGGCCACCGTGTGTGTTTGTACTTCCCAGGGCAGGGTCGGCTTGACGATCACAACCTCTTCGCCAACGGTTTCCCAGGGGCTGCTCATCTCCTTGATCGCCAGATCCTGGGTTTCATTCCATACGCTGTACACAGAGTACATCTTGTCGCCCACTTCCAGCACGGTGCCATCCAGCGCGTTGCGCTCCACCAGTTTGCCTTTGTAGGTGTAGGGCCCCAGTGGATCGGTGCCGTCGCTTTCGATCACGTGCATGAACTGGGTGTTCACATAGTCTTCGCCGGGCGCGCCGCCGGTAAAGTAGCCGTACCATCGCGGGCCGTTGGGGCCATCCAGCAGGAAGAATTCCGGCGCCCACAAATTGCAGCAGCGATCCGGGTTATCGTCCTGCCAGATTTGCACGGCTTCAGCCGTTTTCAGCTCGGCAATGGTTTTTGCCTTGCGCATGGTCAGGCCGACTTCTGCGGCACCCCAGGTAGTGGCGGCCAGATAGTAGTGGCCATCGTAGTAGGTGACCCAGGGGTCGGGGGCGCCTTCGTTGAGCGGGTTGGTGAAGGTCTTGGTAGCTGTTTCGACCTCACTCACCGCCGGAGCTGCCGGCGCACTGGCTTCCACCGTAACTTCCTCAATGGCGCGTTGGGTGCTGTCTTCTGAAGAGCAGGCCGCGAGCGTGAGTGTTTGTGCGGCGATGGCAATGGCCATGGCGCTGCGAGCTTTGAATAGAGTGTGAAAGTGCATGAGGCTTCCTCTGTCGTTATTACTGTTGCGTTGTAGGTTCTTCTCTCAATCCGGCACGGTGGTGAAGCGATAGGCGATGCGTGCCTGATACTGCTCACCGGGGGCCAGGATGGTGGACGGAAAGTTCGATTGGTTAGGGGCGTCGGGAAATTGTTGGGGTTCCAGGCAGAAGCCGCTGTGACGGTGGTGGACCTTACCGTCGCCTTGCAGGCTGCCGTCGAGGAAATTGCCCGAGTAAAACTGTATGCCGGGCGCGTCGCTCCACACTTCCAATACGCGGCCGCTGCTGGGGTCGGTGGCGCGTGCCGCCAGGTGAAGGTCGCCGGGATTTTGTTGATTCACAACAAAGTTGTGGTCGAAGCCCTTGCCCAGCGCCAACTGCTCGTCGTCCTGGTCGATATCGCGCCCGATGGTTTTGGCGCTGCGAAAGTCCAGTGCGGTGCCCGCTACCGGGCGTAGTTCGCCGGTGGGAATCAGGCCCTGCCTTGCCGGGGTGAAGTGGTCGGCAAACAGTTGCAGTTGCTGATCGAGAATATTGCCCTCGCCAGCAAGATTGAAATAGCTGTGCTGGGTGAGGGAGACCGGGGTGGCCTTGTCGGTGGCGGCCTGAAAGCGCAGTTCGAGCCGGTTGTCGTCGAATAGTTCGTAGCGAGCCAGCACTTCCAGATTGCCAGGGTAACCCTGGTCGCCGTCGGGGCTGGTCAGGTGTAGCTCTACGCCGCTGGACTGCTCGCCCTGAAAAGGTTGCATATCCCAATTGCGTAAATTAATGCCCTCATTGCCGCCATGGAGGTGGTTGGGGCCATCATTACAGGGCAGGGCATAGTCCTGCCCGTCGAGGTGGAAGCAGCCGTTGGCGATGCGGTTGCCGTAGCGGCCGATGAGGGCGCCCAGATAGGCGTCTTCGGCCCGATAGGCGTCCAGACTGTCCAGTCCCAGCACGATATTGCGGTGTTGACCCTTGCTATCCGGGGTGCTGATGCGCGTGATGATGCCGCCGAAGCTGATGATGTCGACTTCAAGGCCTTGAGCATTGCGCAGCCGTACCTGATCCACCGACTGCCCGTCGGGCAGCTGCCCGTAGCCTGTTTTGGTATATGTCATTTTGTTATTAAAGCTTCATCTCGTTGCTTTTAATCTGTCAAAACCGCCGCCAAAAAACACTTGTAATTTTATATGATAAATACCAGAATAGCACCACTTGTGATTTGTATGACAATAATTTTGATCACAGGTAGTGCCCTCAGGATGCAGCACTGCGAACTCACCACGCGGAGGTTTACACCAAAATGATAAGTAAGCGTTCTCTGAAGCTTTCCCCCATGGCCATCGCAATCGCCATGGCCCATGCGCCCGTCCATGCCCAGTTAGATGAAGAGCCCCGACTGGAAGAAGTACTGGTTACCGGCGTTAAGTACAGTATGACCAAGGCGGTCGAGATCAAGCGCGACAGCAAGCAGATCGTCGACTCCATTGTCTCTGAAGACCTGGGTAAATTCCCGGATATCAACGTGGTGGAATCACTGCAGCGTATTCCGGGTGTGCAGGTGACCGATCGCGGCGCCGGCGAGGCGAGTGTGGTCTCTATCCGTGGTTTGAGTGATGTGACTACCACCGTTAACGGCCGCAATATCTTTACCGCCTCGGGCCGTTCCGTGGCGCTGGCGGATATCCCCGCCACGTTGGTGAACCGTGTGGACGTGTTCAAAACCCGTTCGCCCGAGAATATTGCCCGTGGTATCGCCGGGCAGATTGATATTCACACCAACCGCCCCTTCGACTTTGACGAGGGTCTGCGGGTGTCTGCGCAGGTCCGCGGTGTGCATCAGGAGCAGGCCGAAGAGACCGATCCTCAGCTTGCCCTGCTGTTGAGCAATCAGTGGGAGACTGATCTGGGTAAATTTGGTGCCTTGATCAATGTATCGCATACAACGACCAATTTCCGTGACCAGGGCGCACACGCGGGGGCCTCCTTCCCCTTCCGTACGCTGGACGATCCCGCCGGACCGCTGGCACAAATCGGCACGGAGGTGGGCTGGACGCCCGGTCTCGATTTCGGTTTGCCCACGGCGCCCGGTTCGACCCTGGATCAAAACCCGAATCAGGAGTTTCTGCACTGGCGCGACGCCATGTTCAATCTGGATGGTCGTGGAGAGCGCGAACGTCCAGCGGCGAATATCTCGCTGCAGTGGGCTCCCAATGAGAGCTCCGAATATACCTTCGAGACTTTCTACAACGGTTACAGCCTCGAGAGCTACAACCAGTTGTGGTTCCAGTTCCTGAACTCGCCGATCTACGACGTCAATGACCCCATCGAGATCTACGATGGCACTAACGTGATTCGCTCGCGCACCATGGGCGATGGCTTCAGCTTCACCAGTGGTGACATCGGTACACAGGACACCGACAGCATCATGTACGCCCTGCGCGGCGAGTGGGATCTGGGAGGTAGCCTGACGCTGGCGTCAGAACTGGTCTACCAGGACAGCGAGTACGAAGAATTTTTCTGGGGTCAGCGGGTGGCACGAATCGCCCCTGAATTCCACGTGAACACCAACAGCGGTGATGGTGTACCCGTTCTCGACTACGATCCCTCCGGCAGCGGTTCACCGGCCACTGACGCAACCAATCCGGACAACTATTGGCTCGACTGGGGCTTCTTTAACGAGAATGCTCGTGACGGCGATGCAATTACATGGACGGCTGACGCCGACTGGGACGTTGAATTCGCAGGCTTTAATCTGGTCAGCTTTGGTGTTCGTTACGACCAGCGCAGTGCCTCTGAAGCCGCGACCATTGGCTACGCCGGCGGTCCGGTCGACGGCAGCACCCTGGCAGATCTGCCCGGCCTGACCACGTCGAGCACCGATGAGTTCTACAACGGTAAAGACGGTGTACTGCAAAGCTGGCTGGTGGCTGACGAGGGCTTCGTGCGCTCCAATCAGTCACTCCTGCGCGACGTTTATGGCTTCCCGCAAAATCCCACGCTGAACACCAACTTCGAAATTGATGAAACCCAGATGGAAGCCTATGTGCAGGGTGACTTCAGCTACGATGTGGGCAATGGCTTCGTGGATGGCCGCGTCGGTTTCCGCGTGCTGGATGTAGAAACTGACATCACAGCGCCGGATGCGGCTGGCGGTATGGTCAACGATACCAGCAGTAGCACCGAAGTACTGCCCAGCCTGATGGTTCGCTGGGGTATCACCGACGAGTTGATGGCGCGTTTCAGCTACACCGAAACCTTCAACCTGCCGAACTTCGTCGACCTCAACCCCTACATCGACTATGTGCCGGACGTTACCGATATCGGCTACGGCACCGCCACTGGTGGTAACCCTGGTCTGGAACCGGTTGAGTCGGAAAACATCGATATCTCACTGGAGTGGTACTTCGCCGAGGGTAGTGTGCTGTACGCCACCTGGTTCAAGCGCGACATCACCAACGACATCGTGCCCTTCCGCAATGCGGTGGTGGTGGATGTACCTAACGATGTACCCGACCGCGGTGACTACACCTACATCCTGAGCCAGCCGGACAACGCGTCCGACTCCAGCCTGGACGGTTGGGAGCTGGGTCTGACCTGGTTCCCCGAACTGCCGGGCTGGTGGGATGGCCTGGGTGTGCAGGCCAGCTACACCATTCTGGATTCCGAGCGGAATCTGCCGGTACTGGATGCCGAAGGCAACATCACTGGCTTCGACAAGAGCTCTATCGGTGGTGTGTCAGACAGCTCCTACAGCGCGATTCTTGCGTACGACCGCGAGGAGTTCTCGGCCCGCTTGTCCTACTTCTGGCGTGACACCTTCTACAATAACGACGAGGCGGCACTGTTCGCCAACCCGTTGGAGGTATGGCGCAGTGAAGAGGAGAGTCTGGATCTGCAGCTCACCTGGAACATCAACGATAGCTGGGCGGTACTGTTCGACGCTACCAACCTGACCGAGCCCGAGTTCCACTGGAACTACGGCAACAACCCGGAGCTGTTTAACTTCCACAACTACCTGTACAGCCGTACCTACGCCCTGGGCGTACGGTACAACTACGGTAACTGATACCTGCTGGCGTGTGATTGGCCCGGGGGCGACCCCAAATACCCCGGGCCCTTTTTGCGCTCACAGGTACAACCCATGAATTCCAACCCGATTGAAACCCCGAGCGGTTTTTATCGAACTACCTTTTCGGAGAAAACGTGAACAAAGTACTGACTGGCATTCTTCCTGTTGCCCCCACGCCTTTCACGGCGACGGGTCTGGTCGACGAGGAGGGCATGCGCCGTGTAATCGACTGCATGATTGACCAGGGTGTGGATGCGATTTGTATCCTGGCCAACTACTCCGAACAGTTTTTGCTATCCGACGCCGAGCGGGCGCTACTCACGCGTGTCAGCCTTGAGCACGCCGCCGGTCGTGTGCCGATTATCGTTACTATCAGTCACTTCTCCACCGACATTGTGGTGCAGCGCGCCCGCGAGGCCCAGGCCATGGGAGCAGCGATGGTGATGATGATGGCACCGTATCATGGCGTTGGCTTGCAGCCAGCGGCCCAGGGCATCGTTGAGCACTTTGCGGCGGTGGACGCTGCCATTGATATCCCGATTATGTTGCAGGACGCGCCCCTGTCGGGTGTTAACCTCCCGGTGGAACTGATCGCGCGCATGGCGCGTGACATGGAGAGCCTGTCCTACTTCAAGATCGAGTGCCCCTTTGCCGCTGACAAGCTGGCCGCGCTGATCGACATGGCGGGCGACCATATCGAAGGGCCCTTTGTCGGAGAGGAGGGTGTTACCCTGCTGGCCGACCTGGATGCGGGTGCCACAGGCTGCATGACTTCGGCTATGTTCCCGGAGGAAGTCCGCAAAATTGTTATGTCCCAGCTGGAAGGTGATCACGCCGCCGCGCTGGCACAGTGGAAGCGCTGCATTCCACTGATCAATCATGAAAATCGGCAGTGCGGATTGCGCGCTGCCAAAGTAATCTTCGCCGAGGGTGGTGTGATCCAGAGCGATCATGTGCGCCACCCCTTGAAACCGATGAGTGAGCGCACGCGCACTCGCCTGCTACAGCTGGCGGGTGAACTGGACCTGATGGCGCTGCGCTGGGGTAAGTAGGTTATGACAAGCGACAACAGTAACAACCGGAAACCAAAAGTCCCCTTGCGTTCGGCGCAGTGGTTTGGCACCCGCGACAAAAACGGGTTCATGTACCGTAGCTGGATGAAGAACCAGGGCATTCCCGAGCACCAGTTCGACGGCAGGCCGGTAATCGGCATTTGCAACACCTGGTCTGAATTAACCCCTTGCAACGCTCACTTTCGCGACATCGCTGAGCGGGTGAAGCGCGGTGTTTACGAGGCCGGTGGTTTCCCGGTGGAGTTCCCGGTGTTCTCCAACGGAGAATCCAACCTGCGTCCCACCGCCATGCTGACCCGAAACCTGGCGTCCATGGATGTGGAGGAAGCCATTCGCGGCAACCCCGTCGATGCGGTTGTTCTGCTGGTAGGTTGTGACAAAACCACGCCCGCGCTATTGATGGGTGCGGCGAGCTGTGACGTGCCAGCCATCGTAGTCACGGGTGGCCCCATGCTGAATGGCAAGCATCACGGCAAGGATGTTGGCTCCGGTACCGTGGTGTGGCGGATGCACGAGCAGTACAAGGCCGGCGAAATCAGCCTGGACGAATTTCTCAGCGCCGAGGCGGGCATGTCCCGTTCGGCCGGCACCTGCAATACCATGGGTACAGCGTCCACCATGGCCTGCATGGCGGAGTCTTTGGGTACTTCGCTACCGCACAACGCAGCTATTCCCGCGGTGGACTCGCGCCGCTACGTGCTGGCGCACCTGTCGGGTATGCGCATTGTAGACATGGCACTGGAAGGCCTCACCCTGTCCAAAATTCTTACGCCGGCGGCGTTCCGCAATGCCATCCGCACCAATGCCGCGGTAGGTGGTTCCACCAATGCGGTGATCCACCTGAAGGCCATTGCACAGCGTATCGGCGTCGATCTGTCGCTGGATGACTGGCAGGAGTACGGCAAGGACGTACCCACCTACGTCAACTTGCAGCCCTCCGGTGAATACCTGATGGAAGAGTTCTACTACGCCGGCGGCCTGCCCGCGGTGCTGCGGCAGTTGGGCGAGCTGGATATCCTTGAAAAAGATGCGCTGACCGTTAACGGCGAAACCATCTGGGACAATGTTAAAGACGCCAAGTGCTACAACCGCGAGGTAATTCGCGAGCCCGACAATCCGCTGGTGGAAAGTGGTGGCATGTGTATCTTGCGCGGCAACCTTGCACCGCGCGGCGCGGTATTGAAACCATCGGCTGCCTCGAAGGAATTAATGAAGCATCGCGGTCGTGCCGTGGTGTTCGAGAACTTCGAGGACTACAAAGCGCGCATAGCCGACCCCGATCTCGACGTTGATCCATCCTGCATCCTGGTGATGAAGAACTGCGGCCCCAAGGGTTACCCGGGCATGGCCGAAGTTGGCAACATGGGCCTGCCGCCAAAAATCTTGAAGCAGGGCGTGACCGACATGGTGCGTATCTCGGATGCGCGCATGAGCGGTACCGCTTTTGGTACGGTGGTGCTGCACGTGGCCCCCGAGGCGATGGAGTTGGGCCCGCTGGCCGCGGTTCGCAACGGCGACTACATTGAACTGGATGCCCAGAATGGTCGCCTGAGCCTTGAAGTGAGTGATGAAGAGTTGGAAGCGCGGCTCGCCGCGCTGCGTGAAAATCACGTGATTGCCACTGACGGCGGCTACGCGGAGCTTTATATCAAGCACGTGCTGCAAGCCGACGAAGGTTGCGACTTCGACTTCCTGGTGGGTTGCCGCGGCGCTGCTGTGCCCAAGCATTCACACTGAGGAACCCATTGTGACTGGATTGACGAACCGCTACCCGAGCCTGCAAAACAAAGTCGTGTTGGTGACCGGTGGTGCCACCAATATTGGCGCGGCTCTGGTAGAAGCCTTTTGTGAACAGGGTGCGCAGGTCGCCTTCGTAGATATTCTGGAGGCTGAAGGCGCAGCGCTGTGCGACAGCCTCGGTGCGCGCGATGATTGTAGTCGCCCACATTTCTACCCCTGTGACTTGCTGGATATCAAAAAGCTGCAGTCGGTTATTGCACAAATCCGTAGCGATTTGGGTCCCGTGCAAGTACTGGTCAACAACGCCGCGAGCGACTGGCGCCACAGCTACGGTGAGCTGGATGTCGAGGAGTGGAACCGGCGTATCAACCTCAATTTGCGCCACCCCTTCTTTGCGATTCAGGCAGTCAGTGCCCACATGAAGGAAGCGGGCGAAGGGTCTGTGATCAACTTTGGCTCCATGAGTTGGTATGAATGTCAGGGTGGCATGCCCGGCTACACCACTTCCAAGGCGGGTATCGAAGGGATGACGCGCGGGCTGGCGCGGGATCTGGGTGCCGACAACATCCGCATTAACACCTTGGTACCCGGCTGGGTGATGACCGAGCGCCAGTTGCGCGACTGGGTCACTGAAGACACCGAGAAGGAAATCAACGAGGCCCAGTGCCTCAAGCAGAAGCTCATGCCTGACGATATCGCGGCGATGACGCTGTTTCTCGCATCCGACGATAGCCGCATGTGCACCGCGCAAAAATTTATTGTCGACGGCGGCTGGATCTAGCATCCCCACCGCGACAACACAGAATAAGAGGAGAGGGCATGAAAAAGCTCTGGTTAAAGATTGTGATACTGAGCCTCACCGCCTGTGGCGGTGCTGATCAGGGCACCGATAGTGACAGCATCACGGTGGGCTTTTCCCAGGTGGGTTCGGAAAGCGGTTGGCGTACAGCCTTTTCCGAGTCGGTGAAAGCGGAGGCCGAGCGCCGCGGTATCACGCTGAAATTTTCCGACGCGCAGCAGAAACAGGAAAACCAGATCAAGGCCGTGCGCAGTTTCATCGCGCAGGGTGTAGACGGCATCATCATCGCGCCCGTGGTGGAAACGGGCTGGGAACCGGTGTTTCGCGAGGCCAGCCGCGCCGGTATTCCGGTGGTAGTGGTGGATCGCAATGTGGACCTGTCCGACGAATCGCTCTACCTCACCCGTGTCGCGTCCGACTTCGTCGAAGAAGGGCGCAAGGCCGCGCGCTGGTTGATGGAAGAGACCGGCGGTGACTGCGACATCGTGGAGTTACAGGGTACGGTGGGTGCCACCGCCGCACTGGATCGCGCTGAAGGATTTAACGAGGTGATTGCCGACTACCCGGAGGCCACGATTATCCGCAGCCAGACCGCGGAATTTACCCGTTCCAAAGGCAAGGAAGTGATGGAGTCCTTCCTCAAGGCCGAACAGGGCGGCGCCAACATTTGTGCTTTGTGGGCCCATAACGACGAAATGGCGATTGGCGCGGTGCTGGCGATCAAGGAAGCGGGCATGGACCCGGGCGACGATATGTTGATCGTGTCCGTGGATGCCATTCCGGACATCTTCAAGGCGATGGCGGAAGGCGATACCAACGCCACGGTTGAACTCAGCCCACACATGGGCACGCCGGCCTTGGAGGCGATCGAGGAATACCTGGCGGGCAAGCGTGATTTTCCGCGCCTGATCCCAGTCAACGGCGACCTTTTCACCCGCGACACCGCCGCCCAGGAATACGCCAAACGGGCGGGAAGCCAGTAACGCCGTATTCGCGTTGGCCATCGGTATCTGTTCGTGACGACTCAAGCCCTGCTCGACATTCAGAACCTGCGCAAGGAATTTCCCGGCGTGGTGGCGCTGGATGACGTCAGTCTGCAAATTCTTCCCGGTGAAGTGCATGCCCTGATGGGTGAGAACGGCGCGGGTAAGTCCACGCTGATCAAAACCCTCACTGGCGTCTACGCCCGTGACGGGGGTGCAGTGCATCTGGACGGCACGCTCATTCATCCGCATTCCTCGCGCGACGCCCAGGACCTGGGTATCAGCACGGTTTACCAGGAGGTGAATCTGCTGCCCAACCTGAGCGTGGCGCAGAATATCTTTCTCGGGCGGGAGCCGCGGCGTTTCGGCTTGATCGACTGGGGCGCGGTGAACCGCGATGCGGAAAAACTCCTTGAACGCTTCGACCTCAAGCTGGATGTGACCGCTGCGCTGGAAACTTACTCGGTAGCACAGCAACAACTGGTCGCCATCGCGCGCGCCCAGGCCTTCGACGCCAAATTGCTAATTCTCGACGAGCCCACCGCCAGCCTCGACAGCCACGAGGTGGACGTGTTGTTTGATGTGATGCGCGAACTCAAGGCGCAGGGCATGGGGATTATTTTCGTCAGCCACTTTCTCGACCAGATTTATGCCATCAGCGACCGTATCAGCGTGTTGCGTAATGGGCGCTATGTGCTCTCCGCGGCAGTGGCAGAACTACCCAAACCCGCATTGATCGAAGCCATGCTCGGCAAGAGTATGGACGACAGCGTGCTGACCAGTCGGCACGAGCCGCAAACCTCGCAACCCGAGCCGCTGTTGCAGGCGGTGGATATCCAGGTCGACAAAAAGCTACAGCGCGCTTCGCTGGCGGTAGGCAAGGGCGAAGTGCTCGGTCTTGCCGGTCTGCTGGGTTCCGGGCGCAGCGAAGTGTGCAGGGCCCTGTTTGGTATCGACCCGCTGGCCGGCGGCAGCATTACGATGGCGGGAGAAACCCTGCAGGCGAAGCGCCCGGCTGACTGTATTGAGCGTGAAATCGCGCTGTGCCCGGAGGACCGCAAAAAAGAGGGCATCGTTGGTGAGCTGTCGCTGCGGGAGAACATTATCCTCGCCCTGCAGGTGCGCCGTGGCTGGTGGAAGAAACTCAGCCGGGAAGAGCAGTGCCGCATCGCCGAGGCCGCGGTGAGCGACCTCAACATCGTCACCACCGGTATTGAGAAACCCATCGGCGAACTCAGTGGCGGCAATCAACAAAAAGCCATTCTCGCGCGATGGATCGCGGTCGCGCCGCGCTTGTTAATCCTCGATGAGCCCACGCGCGGTGTCGATGTGGGGGCGCACAGCGAAATCCTGAAACT
Source organism: Gammaproteobacteria bacterium (assembly GCA_030427085.1). Lineage (GTDB taxonomy): Bacteria > Pseudomonadota > Gammaproteobacteria > Pseudomonadales > Halieaceae > JAUHXH01. The sequence goes on from JAUHXH010000002.1 coordinate 632,496, forward strand.
GATCCGCCGGCTCTGTGATGAGGGCCTGGCGCTGCTGGTCACATCCTCCGAGCTGGATGAAATCGTTGCCTTTAGCCACCGCGTTGCCATCATGCGCGACCGCCAGCTGGTTGCGGAGCTGGATGGCGAGGCCATCTCCAGTGAGTCCATTATGAAAGCCATCGCGGGAGCTGCCTGATGCCCCTGATTCGATCCCTGTTGGCGCAGGCCTGGGGTGGTCCCACATTGTGTCTGTTGTTGCTGTGGCTGGTTATCGGCGCGGTGAGCCCGGAATTTTTCAGTTTCGAAGTGAAAGACGGGCGCCTCTACGGCAGCCTGGTGGACGTGTTCAACCGCAGTGCGCCCGTGGCCTTGCTGGCCATCGGCATGACCCTGGTGATTGCCACGGGCGGTATCGATCTCAGTGTGGGCGCGGTGATGGCGATCGCCGGCGCGGTGTGTGCGCAGCTTATTGTGGGCGGTGTCGACTCGGTGGTGCTGGTCGTGATGGCGGGTCTGGCGGTTGGTTTGTTCATCGGATTGATCAACGGCAGCCTGGTAACGCTGATGGGTATCCAGCCCATTGTGGCGACACTGGTGTTGATGGTGGCGGGGCGTGGCATCGCACAGCTCATTAACGATGGCCGCATTGTCACCTTCGATTTCCCAGCCTTCGCTTTTCTCGGCACGGGAACGCTGTTGGGATTGCCCGCCCCCGTGATTATCGCGCTGCTGGTATTTGTTGGTGTGCATCTGTTGATGCAGCGCAGCGCGCTGGGTTTGTTCCTGAGTGCGGTGGGCTGTAATCCCACCGCAAGTCGTTACGTCGGTATTTCTGTCACCGGCATCAAACTGTTTGTCTACACCGTATCCGGTGCTTGTGCGGCCCTGGCGGGGATGATCGCCACCGCCGATATCCAGGGTGCCGATGCCAATAATGTGGGCCTGTGGTTGGAGCTGGATGCGATTCTCGCGGTGGTTATCGGTGGCACGTCGCTGATGGGGGGTCGATTCTCCATTGCCGCGTCGCTGGTTGGGGTGCTGATCATCCAATCGGTCAGCACGGGCATCGTGATGAGTGGCATGCCCGCGCAGTACAACCTGCTGATCAAGGCGCTGATCGTCATCCTCGTGCTATTGGCACAGTCGCCGCGCTTCCAGGCACAAGTCCGGCAGTTGTTTAGTTCCGGCGTGTCGGGAGAGAAAGCCTGATGAAATCGACACTGTTAAAAGCCGAGTACTACCCGCTGGCGGCCAGTGCCTTGCTCTTCGTGCTGTTCTTTGTGTTGGGCGCTATCCAGTTCCCCGGCTTCGCCAGTCTGCGGGTTGTGTTGAACCTGTTTACGGATAACGCCTTCCTGCTGATCTGTGCCTTGGGTATGACCTTCGTCATTCTGGCTGGGAAGATTGACCTGTCGGTGGGTTCGATGATCGCTCTTACCGGGGTGGTTAGCGCCACGTTGATCGAAAAACTGCAGTGGAGTCCGCTGCTGGTGTTCCCGGTCATCCTGCTCGGCGCACTGTGTTTCGGCGCAGTGATGGGCGCACTGGTGCACTACTACCGTATTCAGGCCTTCATTGTGACCCTGGCGGGGATGTTCTTCGCCCGTGGGCTGGCCACGGTGATCAGTGAGGAGTCGCTGGCCATTAACCATGAGTTCTACAGTTGGGTGAACAACCTTGGCGTCAGCCTCCCGGGGCGCGCCTGGCTGGGCATCGTGCCGGTGTTGACGGTGGTGGTGATTATTGCGGCGGTAGTGCTGGCACAGCGCTCCCGTTTTGGTCGATACGTTTACGCACTGGGTGGCAACGAACAATCCGCCGACCTGATGGGCGTGCCGGTGGCGCGTACCACCATTGCCATCTTCGCTCTCAGTTCGGGTATGGCGGCGCTGGCGGGCATCGTGTTTTCCTTCTACACCTCATCCGGCTACGCACTGGCAGCCATGGGCGCTGAACTGGATGCCATTGCCGCTGTTGTTATCGGTGGTACGCTGCTGACCGGTGGTCGAGGCTATGTCCTTGGGACCGTAATTGGCGTGTTGCTGATGGGCCTGATTCAGACCTACATTTCGTTCCACGGCGGCCTGAACAGTTGGTGGACCAAGATTGTGATTGGCGTGTTGGTCCTGACGTTCATCGCGATTCAGCAACTGGTTAGCCGGCAGCAAAGGGGAACGCAGTAATGGCGCAGTTTGAACACATCGCAACCCTGGAGGTAGCAAACCAGCTGGGCGAGTGCGTGTTGTGGAATGAGCGTGATGGCTGCGTGTGGTGGACGGATATCCTGTCATGCCGTCTGTACCGCTATCATCTGGCTGCCGGCGAATTGTCCCAGTGGGCGACGCCGGAGCGCCTGTGTGCCTTCGGCTTTACTGACGACCCCGATACCCTGGTCTGTGCCTTCGAAAGTGGCTTTGCCTACGCTCGCCTGCCGGACCTGGAACCCCGATGGCTGGACCGCCCCGAGGTGGATATTAAAGCTACCCGATTCAATGACGGGCGCGTGGATCGTCAGGGGCGCTTCTGGTGTAGCACCATGGTTGAGCAGGCCAGTGCCACCGACGCCCATGGTCAGCCGATTCGGGCGGGACTGTATTGCCTGCAGTCCGGTGGCGCGAAAAAACTGATCGACGACGTAGGCATCGGCAATGCCCTGTGCTGGAGTACAGACAGCCGCACGCTCTATTTCGCCGACTCCACCACGGGGCGGATTGAGAGTTTCGATTTTGACGCTGACACTGCGTCGCTGAACAACCGCCGAACCTTCGCCACCTTACCTGAAGGCATTGCCCCCGATGGTGCCTGTATCGACAGCCGGGGTGGTTTGTGGAACGCCGAATGGCAGGGTAGCCGCGTTACGCGCTACCACCCCGACGGCAGCGCAGACTGTAGATTGGAGTTGCCTGTGAGCCAGGTGACCTGCGTGGCGCTGGGTGGCCCCGACCTCGATCACCTGTTTGTCACCAGCGCGCGCGTGGATCTGGATGATGCGACGCTGGCAGCCCAGCCCCTGGCCGGCTCGCTGTTTATCTACCGTGGCGCGTTCCGGGGACTACTGGAATCGCGCCACAAGATGCTGGTCTGAACGACCTAGTCCTCGCTGCCGAGCCAGCGGTACACAATCCCCGCCAGCGCTGCACCCACAATCGGTGCCAGCCAGAACAACCACAGTTGCTGGATCGCCCAGCCTCCTTCAAACAGTGCGACCCCTGTGCTGCGTGCCGGATTGACCGAGGTGTTGGTCACCGGAATGCTGATCAGATGGATCAAGGTCAGCCCGAGGCCGATGGCAATGGGCGCAAAGCCTGCCGGTGCACGCTGGTCGGTCGCACCGAGAATGATGATCAGGAACATAAAGGTCATCACCACTTCGCACACCAGCGCCGCCACCAGCGAATAACCGCCGGGCGAGTGCTCGCCGTAGCCGTTGCTGGCAAAGCCGGCTGTTTCAAACCCGGCCTGGCCGCTGGCGATCACAAAGAGGATTGCACCACCCGCAATACCGCCGAGCACCTGGGCAATAACGTAGGGGGCGAGTTCGCCGGCAGGAAAGCGTCCGCCCACCAGTAAGCCCACCGACACCGCCGGGTTCAGATGACAGCCAGAGATCTGGCCGATGGCGAAGGCCATGGTCAGCACGGTCAGGCCGAAGGCCAGTGACACACCGAGCAGGCCAATGCCGACATCGGGAAATGCCGCAGCCAATACGGCGCTGCCGCAGCCGCCCAGAACGAGCCAGAAAGTGCCGATGAATTCGGCGGCGAGTTTTTTACCCATTGAACCTGCTCCTTACCTTGAGGGACCGTGACACGGCGTTGCAATCAGAATAGTCCACTCGTGCCGTTCGTGCCGCCGAGCATTCTGATTGCCACTGTGCATGGCAGTTCGAAGCGCCCCGTGTTACAACGCGTGTTGGCCCATGATCATTCACCGCTATCAGGACGTCCCTTATGCTCACCGTTCACCACCTCAACAACTCCCGTTCCCAGCGTGTGCTATGGCTGCTGGAAGAGCTGGAACTCCCTTACGAGATTGCACGTTACCAACGCAACACCGAAACCAATCTTGCGCCGCCCGAACTGGAAGCGGTCCATCCGCTGGGCAAGTCGCCGGTGCTGACCGATGGCGACAACACGGTAATCGAGTCCGGTGCGATCATTGACTATGTGCTACGGCATCACGGGCAGGGGCGGCTGCGACCAGCCGAAGGCACGGTGGATTATGAGCAATACCTGCAGTGGTTACACTACTCAGAAGGGAGCGCGATGTTGCCGCTGATGTTGCGTATGTATACCTCCCGCCTGGGTGAAGCCAGTGCGCCGCTACAACCGCGGATCGAGGATGAATTGAATCGCCATCTGGGTTATCTCGATCGTTCACTGGCCGGTGCAGACTGGTTTGTGGCTAACACCTTTGGCGGCGCCGATATCCAGCTTTCCTTTGTGGTGGAGATAGCGCCTTTACTCCACACCCTGGAGCCCTTCCCCAATCTGGCGGCATTCCGTGAACGCTTCCAGTCGCGCCCGGCTTACGCACGCGGGTTGGAAAAAGGGGGCGATTACGCCTTCGGGCCTGGCTGAGCGGATGCCGGGCGCTGAAAGATTTCCGTCAGCGCCCCATCCAGTTGCTTGAACTGAAACTCGAAGCCCGCAGCCTGCAGCGCCGCGGGCACAACTCTCTGGCCGCTAAGTAGTAATTCCTGCGCCATCTCGCCAAGTGCGAGAGACAACACCGGGCCGGGAATGCCCACGGGTGGCAGTGTTTTAAACTGGCCGCGCATGGCTTTGCAGAACTCCCGGCTGGTGACTGGCGTTGGGGCCGTAAGGTTGAAGGGGCCTGAAAGGCAATCACTGTCCAACAAAAATTGGACTGCACTGACCACGTCGGCCCGGTGTACCCAACTTAACCATTGCTCACCGCGCCCCATCCAGTTGGCAAGTCCGAAACGAAAGGGGCGAGCCATGTCGTCCAGCGCGCCCCCGGGAGCATCCAGCACCACTCCCAACCGCAATAGAACCGTGCGAATCCCCAGCGCCTCGGCTGCCTGTGCCTCGCGCTCCCAGTGCTGGCATAGCTGGCTGGAAAAAGCGGGGGTGCTGTGACTATCCTCCGCCAGTAGTTGATCGCTGTGTGGCCCATAGAATCCGACAGCACTACCTGAGAGCAGGGTCTGTGGTGGTGAAGGCAGTTTTGTGAGGGCTGTAATCAGGGCTCGGGTGGTGTCGATACGGCTCGCCAGTAACTCCGTTTTATAAGCGTCGCTCCAGCGTTTGCCGGCCATGGAGGCACCGGCAAGATTGATTACCGCATCGCAGGGGTGTTCCGGCAGCGCCTCGAGAGACTGGATGTAGCGCAGACCGGGGGTGTCGGGCTTCGCCTGCCGTGTCAGCACGGTAAGTTCATGCCCGGCTGAGAGCAGTGACGGCACCAGCGCCTGCCCGATAAAGCCGGTGCCCCCCGTCATCAGAATGTTCATTTGCTCTGGCTAGCTGCCCCGACTGCCCATAACTTTGCGTCGGGAGTGCTCCATCAGCGCCCATAAAATATTGTTAGAACTGACCTGTCCCACCAGGTGGCCGTTTTCAATAACCGGCCGACGGCGCTGGCGGCTGTTCACCATGTCCTGCGCCACTTCCACGATGCTGTCGCTTGGCTTGCAGGTATGCAAGTCTCTGTCGATGGCATCTTCCACCAGCACGTGCTCCGGGTCACCCTCATTGTAGATCGCAGTCAGTACCGCCTGTATGCAATCCAGTTCCGACAGGATGCCGATAACTACCCCGTCTTCGTCAGTGACTGTCAGGCCGGTGAGTTTGTGTTCCACGATGATCGCGATGGCCTGTGTTAGGTTCTCGTCGCAACTTACGGTGAGCGGGTTGCGGTGCATGCAGTCCTGGATGAGTGAGGGGATGGGCATGGGCGTTCTCCTGATCGACGGGTCTGCCCTTTGAATATCATCAAATTTCCAGTGGTGCAATCAGACCTGGTATTGGTGCCGCTTTTTGACTTTTCGCCGTTTGTATCTACGCTGAAGAGAATGTACCTCACTGGTTTCACTGCCATCGGAGGGTACAATGCTCAGACTGCTCACCATCCTCTCTCTGGTAATCCTGCTCGCCGGTTGCCGCATTGTTATCCTGTTGCCTCCCGCTGGTGGATTCGTTGTAGTGCTGCCCGATGAGATTCTGATTAATCGCGACAACGTCAGCGGTTTTCTGATCAACGTTCGCGGGTTTGATTTTGACAAAACGTTTTACGCCATACCGGAGCCCGGCTGGTACTTCAGTCACTGGGATCATGGCGAGAAAAACTTTTGTGGCGGCACCAATACTCCCTGTCGATTACGCACGGACGTATTGGAAGGCAGCGAAGAAGCTGAGCGCATTCTACAGTCCAATGAGGAGTTCTATCTCAAACCTGTGTTCCGGCGTATCGTGCTGCCGGTAACCGATGCCCCCTACGGTGGACGCTGTATTAACAGTCAGCTACAAGCGCCAGGCTCCGTGTTGGAAACTTCTTACCTCGAGCGTGACAACTTTTCGGGAAACAGCTTTATCCTTGATTTGCGCACCGAGGTGGCCGCTGGTGTCGACAGCATGCTTGGCGGGAGCGACAGCTACCCTGATGGCACCAATACGCGCCGTATGCTGGTCCATTACACCAACGAGCAAACGGGCGAGCAGTTCCACAGCGAGTTCCTGACGGCATTTCGCCATGTGCCCAATGGTTTCAGGATTCAGAATTGGGCTGAATATGGCCGGGCTCTCGACGATCAGGGCAATGGGACGTACTCACAGTTGTCCTGGTTCATGCCGCCCTTTGTTGAGCGCTTCGGTCTCCGTGAAGGTCGCAGCTTTGACCAGAGCCTGAATCGCAAGCTGGAGGACTTCGACGGAGGCGTGTCCCTTGGCACTCTGGATATCGATACGCGCAAACTGCGTACCTTTGTCGGTTATGCGCGCGTGAACACCCTGTCAGGCGAGCACAACACCTGCCACTTCCGTGATGAAATCGATGAAATGGCCGATGGGCAAAGTCGTCGTAATGTACGGGATAGCTACTACGGCATAAACACGGGCATTCTGGTGTATCAGGAAGAATTCAGTGGCAGTGTTACACGCGAATTGCAGGAGTTTCGCATCAACGCAAATTACGATACTTCGTTTTAAGGGCAAGACCGCTCAGAGCTTACCCCCTGAGCGGCCTGTGCTTGAGGAGCGGTTTTAAACGTCGAACCGATCCGCGTTCATCACCTTGGTCCAGGCTTTCACAAAGTCCGTGACGAAGCGTTCCTGGTTGTCGTCCTGGGCATACACTTCCGCGTAGGCGCGCAGGATGGAGTTGGAACCGAACACCAGGTCCAGCCGAGTCGCCGTCCACTTCACGGCGCCGCTGTCGCGGTCGCAGATTTCGTAGACACCGTCGCCGGCTGGCTTCCATGTGTTGCCCATGTCCGTCAGGTTGACGAAGAAGTCGTTGGTCAGAGCGCCGGCGCGGTCGGTGAATACGCCGTGGGCGCTGCCGCCGTGATTGGTGCCCAGTACGCGCATGCCACCTACCAGTACGGTCATTTCGGGAGCCGTCAGCCCCATTAATTGGGTACGGTCCAACATCAGTTCTTCCGGCTTCACGCTGTAATCCGCTTTCAGCCAATTGCGGTAGCCGTCGTGGATGGGCTCCAGTACGTCGAAAGAGTCGGCGTCTGTCATGTCATCCGTGGCGTCGCCGCGGCCCGGTGTGAAGGGCACGGTGATGTTGTGTCCGGCAGCGCTGGCGGCCTGTTCAATACCCACGTTCCCAGCCAGTACGATCACGTCAGCGACAGAGGCGCCGCTGTCGGCAGCGATGCCTTCGAGCACGCCGAGTACTTTGGCCAGGCGCTGGGGTTCATTGCCCTCCCAATCCTTCTGAGGAGCCAGCCGGATGCGGGCGCCGTTAGCACCGCCGCGCATGTCAGAGCCGCGGTAGGTGCGGGCGCTGTCCCAGGCCGTGCACACCAGCTCGCTGATGGACAGTCCACTGTCGGCGATTTTTGACTTCACCGCTTCCACATCGTAGCCGGTGCTGCCCTCGGGAACCGGGTCCTGCCAGATCAGGTCTTCCTGGGGTACTTCCGGGCCAAAGTAGCGGGCTTTGGGGCCCATGTCCCGATGGGTCAGTTTGAACCACGCACGCGCGAAGGTTTCCGAGAAGTAGTCCTGGTCCGCCGCGAAACGCTCGGAAATCTTGCGATAGGCCGGGTCTTCCTTCATCGCCATATCGGCATCGGTCATGATAGGCATGCAGCGGATTGAGGGGTCTTCCACATCCACTGGCATGTCTTCCTCGCGAATATCCGCAGGTTGCCATTGCCAGGCACCGGCGGGGCTTTTTTTCAGTTCCCACTCGTATCCCATCAGCAGTTTGAAATAACCGTTGTCCCACTGCGTTGGGTTGGTGGTCCAGGCGCCTTCGATACCGCTGGTGATGGCGTCGCGGCCTACACCTTTCCCGGTCGGGTTGCGCCAGCCCATGCCCTGTTCGTCCACATCGGCCGCTTCCGGTGAGGGGCCCAGTAGCTCCGCATCGCCATTACCGTGCGCCTTGCCGATGGTGTGCCCGCCGGCAGTGAGTGCCACGGTTTCCTCGTCGTCCATGGCCATGCGCGCGAAGGTATCGCGTACATCCGCAGCCGTTTTTAGCGGATCGGGATTGCCGTCTACGCCTTCGGGATTAACGTAGATCAGGCCCATCATTACCGCCGCCAGCGGATTTTCGAGTTCCCGGTCGCCGGCGTAGCGGCTGTTGGGGTTGTCGGTGGGCGCCAGCCAGTCTTTTTCAGACCCCCAGTAGGTGTCTTTCTCGGGGTGCCAGATATCTTCGCGACCAAAACCGAAACCGAAGGTTTTCAGGCCGGCGGATTCATAGGCGACATTGCCGGCAAGAATGATCAGGTCGGCCCAGCTCAGCGCATTGCCGTACTTTTTCTTGATCGGCCACAGCAGGCGCCGGGCCTTGTCGAGGCTGACGTTATCGGGCCAGGAGTTAAGGGGCGCGAAGCGCTGGTTGCCGGTGCCGCCGCCACCGCGGCCATCGGCCAGGCGGTAACTGCCCGCTGCGTGCCATGCCATGCGTACCATCAAACCGGCATAGCTGCCCCAGTCTGCGGGCCACCAGCTCTGGCTGTCATTCATCAGAGCCAGCAGGTCGGCTTTAAGCGCGGCCACGTCCAGTGAATCCAGTGCATCGCGGTAGTTGAATTCGCCGCCCAGCGGGTCGGTTTTGGTGTCGTGTTGGTGAAGAATGTCGAGGTTGAGGGTTTCGGGCCACCACTCGGTATTGGACTGCCCGCTGGAAGTCATGGAGCCGTGCATGACGGGGCATTTGCCGGCGTTCCCGGTAGATTGTGCGCTCATGGTAATCTCCTTGAAATGTTGGAGGGGCGAATCGCTACGTTATTCACAGTTATGACTATAGACCCTATTGCCTGTAAGGTTAATTTGAGTAGAGTGAAGACTGTGATTGAGAAGATTGAAGGTCAGGGTGGCGTACCCAACACCTGAGGAAGGGCCATGCCCTACACGATAAAAAAGGCGACTCTGGCGGATGCGGAACGCATTTCGCAACTGATCAGCGCCTCGGTTTGGGCGCTGAGCACCGGCGATTACAGCGACGAACAAATTGCCACAGCATTACAGAATGCCTGGGGGCTGGATACCCAGTTATTGCACGATCAGACCTATTTCTGCATCTGGACGAACGAGGAACTCGCTGGCTGCGGTGGCTGGAGTTTCAGGAAAACGCTGTTCGGCAGCGATAACCGTGAGGACCGCGATACGGGGGAGTTGGACCCCGCGGTGGACGCGGCCAAAATTCGGGCCTTCTTTATTCACCCGGACCATGCCCGCAAGGGCCTGGGTTCGCTGTTGCTTCAGCACTGCGAGCTGGCGGCGTGGAATGCGGGCTTCAGAAAACTTGAGATGGGCGCTACCTTGCCGGGTATGCGGCTCTATCAGGAACATGGTTATCGGCCCGGCGAATCCCTGGCATTTCCCACCTCGGACACAACGTCGATCGAGATCATTCCGATGTATAAAACACTTACTTCAATGCCGGTATTGGGGAAAGGGTAGAGCAACAACCTCACGATGCGTGTCTCACAGTCATTTGGCGTACTGCTCCTGCTGGCATTAACAGGTGCGATATCGGTGCACACTGTGCAGGCCGAACCTCGTGTGCTGAGCGCAGCCCAGGTACAGCAGGGCGTCTCCTTAACGGGCGATTGGCGCTTCCAGTCGGGCGATGACCTCGCCTGGGCGGCGCCCGGCTTCGATGACAGTCATTGGCCCTTCCACGCGCTGCCACACCGAGTGCCCAAGAGTGAGATGCCAGATCCTCTGGGCTTTTTCTGGTATCGGCTGACTTTGGCACTTCCTGCCAGCGCCGCCGCACCGGAGGCGGCGTCGCACCACGTCGGGGTGCAGATTGGCAAGATATTGAGTGCCTATGAGCTGTATGCCGGTGGGCAGTTAATTGGTGGAGTCGGCAAGATGCCGCCGCACGCCCAGGCGAATTATGATCGCGTGCGGGTCTTTGCCATTCCGGCGACGGCGGTTTCTCCAGAGGGTAAGCTGGTTCTGGCTCTGCGTGTGTGGGGCGGTAGCGAGTTGTCGGCGCGGATGTGGGGTGAGGGCCCTCACGAGGGCGCATTCCGGTTGGGTCATTACAATGACGTTCTGGAGGCGAGTCTGCTGGATGAGCTGCCCGTTGTTGCCATGTGCGTACTGTTCACCGGCTTCGGCCTCTATCATCTTTATCTGTTCCGCCGGAACCGGCAATTGCGCACTTATCTCTGGTACGGATTACTGGCACTTGATGTCAGTGTTTATACTTTTCTGTCGAGCCAGTTGCGTTATCACCTCGATTGGCCTTTTGAGCTTTACGAAAAGATAGAATTTGCCGCCATCTACCTGGTGCCCGCCCTATTCATCCAGATGTTGTTGTCCTTACTGGCTTTGCCCGTGGGGCTATTGCTCAGGCTGTATCAGGGTTGTTTCGTGGTGTTCTCACTGCTTGCATTGTGGCTGCCGGGTATGGAGATTCTTTACCGAACGCTTTTGGTGTGGGAGTTTCTATGTCTGCCGGTCCTTTTGTGGGTGCCCTGGGTGATCGTACGGGCGGCCCGGGCGGGGAATCAGGAAGCTCGCACGGCGATGGTGGGGCTTGCTATTTTTACCGCCACCGGCATCAACGACATCCTCATCGATCTGGCCGGTTTGGGTACGCCGAGATTACTGCCGGTGGGCTTTGTGGCGATTATGTTGTCGATGGTGATCTCACTGGCGAACCGCTTCACCACGGTGTTGAATAATCTGGAAAGTGAGGTGGCGGAGCAAACCGCGGAGCTGCGTACGGCCAATGAAAAGCTGGCGGCGGTGGCCAGCGAGGATCCCCTGACCGGCCTGTTAAACCGCCGCGGGTTCCTCAGTGTTGCCGCAGGCGAGCTCCAGCGGTTTCAACGAACAGGTCGTGAGTTTTCTGTGATTCTGGGCGATCTCGATTTCTTCAAACAAATTAACGATCAGCACGGTCACGCCTGTGGTGACTTTGTGCTGCGTGAGGTCGCTACTTTATTGCGACAGCGGGTGAGGGAAATTGACATCCTGGCCCGTTGGGGCGGGGAAGAGTTCATCCTGATCGTTCCGGAGACCAGCGCGGCGGGTGCCGCCGCGCTGGCAGACACTCTGCGCGACAGTGTCGCCAGCCACGAATTTCGTTTTGGTGCTCTGGCCATGGCGGTGACTATGACTGTTGGAGTGGCCACATTTCGCGCTGGCGAAACACTTGAGCAGTGCGTGGCCCGCGCGGACCAGGCGCTTTACCGCGGTAAGGAAGGCGGGCGCAACCGGATCGAGATAGACCTGTAAGGGCTGGCCAGCTGCGCTGCCCTCGTTCCGATAAGTCGGATGTGTCGACAAGTACCGGGTGATGGCCTCGGCTGCGATGGCTCCTGTTACAACTTTCACCGAATATTAGAAGGAGAGACCCTCGCCCAGTCTCTGATACCATACCCTTATAACGAATTTTCCAGAACTGGGGGCAGTTACGGTGCGAGGGCATAGGGGTCAATCGGGGCGCTCTGTGGCGTATAGCGGCATCGGGTGGATGTTGTTATTTCTGGGCACTGTGCTCTCGCTACAGGCGCAGGCATTTAACCTTTCGACCTATCTCGACAAGACCACTGTGCGTCCGGGCGATACCGTCAGGATCTCAGCCGATTTTTCTCTCTTCTCCTACGAATCCTGCACAGCCGCTGAAATAGTGCTGCAGCTCCCCACGGCAAGCCTGATCAATTTTGTTGGGAATACGCCATCATCCGGTTTCTATGACAGCACAAGAAATCTGGTCACCTGGCAGATCCCCCCATCCGCCTTGACACCGTCAGCCGGAGTCACCACGTTCTGGGCCGATATCATTGTGGACGCCGGTGCCTCGGCCGGTGATCTTTTTGATTGGAGCTTCGCAGCAGATCCGTTCAATGGCACCTGCCGGGGAAGGGTCAGATTGGGAAACGTGTTCATCCAGGCCGCCCCGCCCAGTCCTGCCAGCCTGACTCTGGACAAAATCGTTGACCGGGCGACCGCGACGCCCGGTAGCCAACTGACCTACACCCTCTCGTACCAGAACACGGGCAACCAGGCGGCCACCAACGTAGTTATCAGTGATCCACTCCCTGCCGGGACGACTTTCGCCGGCGCTACTCAAATGGGCACTGAAAGCGGTGGAATCGTTACCTGGCAGATTCCCAGTGTGCCCGGTGGTGTTTCCGGGTCGGTAGCTGTGACAGTGGATGTTGGGGCCGGTGTTTCGGACGGGACTACCCTGAGTAACACTGCGAATATCGACAGTGACCAGACCTCTCCGGTGAACTCTCCAGTGGCCGCCACGCTGGTTAACGCAGCCTCACTCGCGCTCAGTAAAACCGCACCAGCCAGTCACGTTATACCCGGCCAACAGTTCACCTACAGCCTGAGTTATGAAAACAGCGGTAGCATTGACGCCACCGGCACAGCACTCACGGATGTGTTGCCTGCCGGCCTCAATTTTGTCTCTGCTTCCGGCGGCGGCACCGAAAGCGGGAGTATAGTCACCTGGAATCTCGGCACCGTACCTGCGGGTAATACCGGTCAGGAAACGGTCACAGTGGAAGTGGACCCCTCCGTCGGCGCCGGCACCGTGCTCGACAACCTGGCAGAGATTCAATCAGGGAGTCTGCTCGCTACCGGCCAGTGGGCCGTCACAGTGGACAGTGCACCGGTCTTGCGCCTGACCAAAACTCCTTCGAAAACTGTGGTCGAACCGGGCGATCTGGTCACCTACACGCTGGCCTATGAAAACACCGGTACTGCGATTGCCAACAACGTTGAAATCGTTGATCAGTACCCGCCGGAACTGGCTTTTCGTTCCGCAGTCAACAACGGCACCTTGCCTTCCTTCGACTTGTCGGCCAGAACTGTTTCATTCAGTGACACCAGCGGTCTACCACCGGGCGCCCGGCGGGAAGTTCAGGTCATCTACCAGGTCAGCAGCAGTGTGGCCAATGGCGACCGAATCCAGAATGCGGCGGTGATGACCAGCTCGTCCACGCCGCTGACGGCCAATGCCCTGAGTACGGTGACGGTGAGTAGTATCCCGCTGCTGAACCTGCAGAAGACGCCCTCGGTTCCCATCGCCAATCCCGGGGATACCGTTACCTATACCATCGACTTCAGCAACACAGGCTCTGGTGATGCCCTGGATGTGGTGTTGGAAGAAAGTCTGCCACCGAATACCACACTGGTGTCGGCGACCGGTAGCCCAACACAAGTCGGAAACACTTTGAGTTGGGATCTGGGTACGCTGGCACGCAATGCCAGTGGTTCTCATCAAGTTACAGTTATCATTAGTAGTGGAGCGCCGATAGGCGGTTTCATTAATAACACCGCTGCCGTCTCGGCCAGCAATGGCGGTGGTGTCGCTGCTACCGCTGCGGTGCGGGTTGTGGGCAGCCCGCTGATGAGCCTGGACAAAACAGTCTCTGCGGCCATCGCGCAACCCGGTCAGCAGCTTGTCTATCGCATGACTTACCGCAATATTGGTACCGCCCCCGCTACCAATGTGATGCTTGAGGATACTGTTCCGGCTGGCATCACCCTCGACCAGACCTTCGGCGCAACCGTTGTGGGTAATACGTTGAGCTGGAATGTGGGTACGGTCCTGCCCGGGGATGCGGGCAGTGTCACCTTTACTGCCTTCGTCGACTCCCCCGCCGTGGATGGCACCCAACTGGTGAACAACAGTCTGCTGAGGGCCTTCGGTCTGTCGGCAATTCGTGCCAGCGCTACCACCACCATTTCCAGCCAGGCCCGCCTCGATCTGCAGAAGGCTGCGTCGAGGGCCACCGCCCGCCCCGGCGATACCATCACCTATACACTGCAGTATGTGAACAGTGGTACCGATACAGCGACCGCTGCGGTACTGGAAGATACGCTGCCGGCAGACGTCACCTTTGTCAGTGCCTCGGGAACCGGTACCCACACCAGTGGCGTGGTGAGCTGGAATCTGGGCGACGTAGCCGCGGGTGCCATCGGGTCGGAAACGGTTACCGTCAGGGTAAATACGCCGCTGGCAAATGGCACCGATCTCCTTAACTTCGCGGCGATTACGAGCCCTGACACCGGAACAGTGTCGTCCAATGTTGTCGCTGTCACGGTCGATAGTGCCCCGGCGCTTACCATAGCCAAGAGTGTTTCCAAAACCACCGCAGTACCGGGAGATCGCCTGACTTACCGCATCGACATTGTCAATATCGGTACTGACCAGGCTACCAACCTGGTGGTGGAAGACCTGCTGCCGGCGGGGTTGGGCTTTGTTTCGGCCAGCGGTGGTGGCGTGTTCAATGCCGGCCGGGTGGAATGGAATATTCCCGTATTGGCCGCCGGCGCGAGCACTACACTAAACATGATTACGACCGTTGATCCTTCATTGATGAACGGCGACATCCTCCGTAACAGCGTCAACGTGAGCAGCGACCAGACGCCAGCACTCAGCGCCGCCACCGCGCTCTCCCAGGTGATCATTTCAGCATCGCCAGTGCTGGAACTGACTAAAACGGCTTCCGCAAGTACCGTATCCCCCGGGCAGTCCGTGACCTTCACACTGGCTTACAACAACACTGGCACCAGCAATGCATTGAGTGCCACATTGTCAGACACATTACCACCAGAGCTGATTCCCCTGTCAGCCAGCAGCGGTGGGGTAATCTCCGGCCAAAACGTGAACTGGAACCTGGGCGATTTGTTGCCCTGGCGCTCCGGCAGCGTCACCCTGAAGGCGCAGGTAGTCTCACCCCTGCCCAACAACACGCAACTGGTCAACCTGGCGCAGCTGCTGGCCAGTAACGGCAGCACCAGCGACACCGCTACAGTCACCGTGAGTAGCGCCCCGATGTTGCAGGTGGGCAAAACGGTGTCGCAGAGCACCGCGAATCCCGGTGACAACCTGACCTATACCATTAATTACACTAATACGGGCACCGACACCGCTACCGGTGTTGTACTCAGCGATCAGTTGCCGCCGGAGCTAACCTTTGTTGGCGCCACCGGCGGCGGTACGCATAGCGGCAGCGGTCTGGTGACCTGGGTTCTGCCGCCGTTGGCGGCTAATACCAGCAGTTCGGTCACGGTCAGTGCCACGGTGAATTCGCCGCTTGCCAATGGCACCGTGATTCACAACAGTGCCTCCCTCGATTCCAACGAAACCAATGCGGTCTCGAGCCCGGTGGCACCGGCGGATGTCACCATTAGCAGTGCACCGGTATTGGCGGTTGATAAAGCGGCCAGCGTGGCCAATGTCACTCCGGGGCAGCAGGTGAGCTACACCCTGAGCTACCGGAACACGGGCACCGATGCCGCCACTGGCGTGGTGCTTACCGATAGCCTGCCCCCTGAACTGACGTTTGTCAGTGCCAGCAGTGGTGGCAGTTTCTCCGGTGGCACGGTGAGCTGGTCGCTCGGTACCGTTGATGCCAACGACACCGGTTCGGTGACGGTAACCGCCCAGGTGGTCTCGCCGTTGCCCAACAACATTGTGATCTACAATGCCGCAACGATTAGCGGCAGTAATACACCCCCGGTCTCCAGTCCCGCCAGCCAGGGTTCTGTGGTCGTTACCAGTTCGCCCCAGCTCACCTTGAGTAAGGCAGTGTCGGCTACGATCGCCAATGCCGGCCAACAGTTGGTGTACACCCTGAACTTCGAAAATACCGGTACGGCCAATGCTTCAGGCGCCGTGCTGGAGGACACCCTGCCCTCGGGTGTCAACTTCGTAAGCGCCACTGGCGGCGCCTCACACCATGGCGGTGTGGTCACCTGGCCGCTGGGCAATCTGGCAGTGGGTGCACCCGGTAGTGTCACGCTGACGGTGGACGTGGACTCGCCTATTGCCAATGGCACCGTGCTGGATAACAACGCCAGTCTCACTGCCGGTAACGCCCCGGGGACCACGGCCTCGAGCACCACCATCGTTAACAGCGCGCCACAACTGAGCATCAGCAAAAGTGCTGACCAGCCAGTAGTGAGTGCCGGGGGGCAGGTGGTTTACACGCTCGACTACAGCAATACGGGGACCGATGCAGCAACCAATGTCGTGATCGAAGATGTCCTGCCTGCGTCTGCCACCTTTGTTGCGGCCAGTAGCGGTGGCACTGCCTCGGCCGGCGTGGTGCGTTGGAACCTGGCCACCTTGCCTGCAGGTGCCTCCGGTTCGGTGGCCGTTACCGCTCAGGTGAACTCTCCCCTTGCGGACGGAACACTGCTGAGCAATAGCGCCACCATAAGTAGTGATTTGGTCGGGCCGCAAAGTACGTCTGCAGACATTGTCGTGAACAGCGCACCGCGCTTCACCCTGGGTCTCACGGTCGACCGGGCCACGGCAAATCCCGGCGCAACTCTGTTGTACCGTCTCGAGTACCGCAACGTGGGTTCTGATGCGGCCACCAATCCGATGCTGCAGTTTACGCTGCCGCCGAATACCGGCTTCATCAATGCTACCGGCGGCGGCACGCTGGCTGGCGGCGTGGTGAACTGGGCGCCCGGCCCAATCGCCGCCGGCGCCGCTGGGTTGTTCGTTGTGGAGTTGACTATCAACTCGCCACTGGCCAATGGCACCCTGTTGAGTGCCTCGGCCAGCATCGACAGCCTGCAGACCAAGCCGCTCAGCGCAGGTCCCGCCAACACCACGGTGCAGAGTAGTCCAGTGCTTACCGTCACCAAGCGCGCTGACCGCACGGTGGTTGGGGCCGGTCTGGAAGTTACTTACACCATCGACTACGCCAACACCGGAACCGACCAGGCCACCAACGTGGTGATTGAGGACCTGTTGCCGGGCGATGCGAGTTACGTCTCCAGCACGGGTGGCGGAAGCGAGAGCGGTGGCGTGGTGACCTGGAATCTGGGTAGTCTGCCGGCAAATGCAACCGGCTCCCTGAACGTAACGGTGCGCGCTGACAGCCCCTTGCCCGACGGTACGGTGTTGCACAACAGCGCCACCATCGATAGCACGGAGACCCTGCCGCAAAGCGTGGGGCCGGTGGACGTGCTGGTGAGTAGCCAGCCGGAACTGACTCTGGGCAAGCAGGTTTCTGCGCCACTGGTGGCCGCGGGCAATCAGGTGACATACACCCTGGTGTATGAAAACACCGGTACCGATGCCGCCACGGGCGCCGTGTTGGCGGACAACGTGCCGGCCAATACCCGCTTTGTCTCCGCCACCGCCGGTGGTGTGTACGACACCGCTAACAATGCGATTGTCTGGAACCTGGGGTCGATTGCGCCGCTCACCGGGGGCTCGGTGCAAGCTACGCTGGAAGTGTTGAGCCCGCTGCCAGACGGCACGACGATAACCAATGCCGCTGCTATAGGCGCCGTTAACGCCACGCCGCAAACCGCGTCGGCGAGCATCACAGTAAGCAGCGCACCCCTGTTGGCGATCACCAAGACTGCGGCACAGGGCAATATCACGGCCGGTGGCATTGCCAGCTATACCATCGAGGTCAGTAACAACGGCAGTGATCGCGCCAATGGCGTGGTGGTAGTGGATCGTATTCCCGCTGGGTCTACACCCTCGGCGATCACACCGGCGGGCACCTACAGTGCGGGTGCATCGCAGATTACCTGGAACCTGACGAGTCTGGATGCGGGTGCCAGTCAGCAACTGACCTACGACCTGCAAGCCCCGGTAGGGCTGGCCGACGGCAGCCCCTTCCTCAATTCGGTGGATGTCAGCGCATCGAATGCCAGCACGGTGTCCGGTAGTCTGATTCTGCCGGTGCAAAGTGCACCCATTCTCACCCTGGACAAGACCGGCCCCAACAGCGTGGAGGCGGGCGCGGCCCTCACTTACACACTGCAATATGCCAATACCGGGAATACCACGGCCAACGCGGTGATGTTGGAGGATGTGTTGCCCACCGGCACCAGTTTTGTTTCCGCCAGTGCGGGCGGGACCGAAAGTGGCGGTGTGGTGCGGTGGATTATTGGCGACATTGCACCAGGCGGCAGTGGCAGCGTCACCCTGCAATTACAGGCCGATCTCGGCCTGGCCGATGGTACGGTGTTGCCCAATACCGCTTCGGCCAGTGCCGCCAATGCACCGCCGGTGTCTGACAACGCCAGCACGGTGGTGCGCAGTCATGTGGAACTGAGCCTTTCGCTCAGCGCCGGGCCCAGCCCGATCGACGCCGGCGGCCAGGTCGCCTTCGGGATCAGCTACGGCAATATTGGCAACCAGAGCAGCGCTGCCACGCAGATCATCGCCACGCTACCTGCGGGCACGACTTTTGCCAGTGCCACTGGCGGGGGTAGTTTCGACAGTGCCACCAACAGTGTGGTGTGGAATGTGGGTTCGGTGGCGCCCGGGCCGTTTGCGTCCCTGAGCTTCCTGGTGGACGTGGATCCCGCTCTGGCCACCGGCACATTGCTCACCACCAGCGTTACCGCCACGGATAGCGCTGCTCAGCCGTCGTCTGGCCAGGCCAGTGTGACTGTGCGAGGTACTGCAGTCGTCCCGAGTGGGCCGGTTCGGCCCGTACCGGTGATGCCGCCTGCAATGCTGGTGCTGCTATCACTGGCGCTCATCTTGCTGGTGATGGGGCGGCTGCGTTCGTTCCGCCCCGGGCAGGCTGACTGATTGGTTTACTGTCTGCCCGACCCATTGCGGGTGGGGCAGGCGATGGTGACAGTTCAGAATGCCTGGTCAGGCAATTTGAATGGCTTTGTAGGCCAGCATGGATGAGTCCCACTGGCGTTCTACTTCGAACTGGTATTCCGGATACTCGCTTCCGAACACTCCATCCCTGTCATTGTCGGTATCCTTGGCTGTGCCGGTGTAGTCCGGATGATTCAGGTAAATATCGTTGCTGATATCGTCCCCGAAGCAGAATTGGGACACCAGTGCTTCCCTGCCATTGCGCACAACCTTGAGGTGGATGTGCGTGGTGCGGCTGGGGTACCAGCCGGGGAAACAGCATTTGAAATACACCAGGCCGTTTTCGTCTGAGGTCTGCACACCGCGGAACCACCGTGATGCCAGCGCACCCGAATCGTTGTCGGTGCAGTAGCCCGCGTTGAAACTGCGCGTATCGGAACTGCCGGTTGTGTCGCCCGAGTAAAGCCCTTCCCAGTTGACGAACCACACTTCGATATCGGCGTTGGCGATTGGCTCACAGTCGGCATCCACCAGTTTCAGCACCAATGCCATGAGCACACCCGGCTCTCCCAAGGAAATATCCTGTTCGTATTCGTCCGCGTGGAAGTAACAGGGGCCCAGTGTGTAATCACGCGTTAAGGTGCAGGTTGAAGTTTTACCAGCGGACTGCTAAATATCGAACAGTCATTCGATGCCTGGGCTGTTGGTCATTCGGTCTGTGCCGCCGGGGTCCAGGTGAGAACTATTGCGGAACGTTGGATAGAATCTATGCCTGAATTACGCCGTTTTTATCTTGCTGCCTCGATGCTTATTGGCGCGACCGCCATCTCGGCGACGCAGGCAGGCGCGCTTGACGCCGATGCTATTTATTCCGGCGGTGAGATCCTTACCATCAACGATGCCCAACCGTCGGCCGAAGCGGTTGCGGTGAAAGACGGCAAAATTCTCGCGGTGGGCTCATTGGCTACGGTTGCGAAAGAACATGCCGGGGCGAACACCCGCACCATTGACCTTGCCGGCAAAACCCTGCTGCCCGGCTTTGTCGATTCTCACGGCCACGCCTATATGATCGGCCTGCAGGCTTCCAGCGCCAATCTGTTGCCTCCGCCTGACGGCAACGGTCAGGACATCGCCAGCCTGCAGGCCTTGCTCAAAGAGTGGGCTGCGGACAATGGGGAATTTCTGGACAAGATCGGCTGGATTGTCGGTTTTGGCTACGATGATTCCCAGTTGAAAGAGCAGCGGCATCCGACCCGGGATGAACTGGACGCAGTGTCTACCGACCTGCCCGTGCTGATCATCCACCAGTCCGGTCACCTCGGAGTCGCGAATAGTAAAGCCCTGGCAATGGCTGGTGTAACAGCGGAAACCCCCGATCCCAGCGGCGGTGTTTTTCGCCGCAAAGCCGGGTCGCAGGAGCCCAACGGCGTGATGGAGGAATACGCCTTCTTCGCTCTCATCTTCAAACTCATGGAGAATTTCGACGACCAGGCCAATGACTCGCTGGTGGAGGCGGGGGCCAGGCTGTTGGCTTCTTTCGGCTATACCACTGGGCAGGAAGGCCGAGCGATGGACGATGGTCTCAATGCCATGCGCCGGGTGGCGGAAGCCGGGCGACTCCCCATCGATCTGGTTGCCTATCCGGACATGCTGGTGGTGACCGATCCGGCACCATCGTCTACCTACAACGGCCGTTTTCGTATTGGTGGTGTCAAGTTGACGATCGATGGCTCACCGCAGGGTAAGACAGCCTGGCTAACGCAGCCTTATTTTGTTCCGCCCGACGGGCAGGATGCAGAATACCGCGGTTATGCTGCCATTGATCAGGCGACGGTTAACGCATCGGTGGACAAGGCGTTCGCCCACGGATGGCAGATTCTTGTGCATGCCAATGGCGACGCCGCATCCGACAGCTACATTCAGGCGGTAAAGGCCGCAAGTGAGAAATACCCTGATGCGAACAACCGGCCGGTACTGATCCACGGGCAGGTGCTGCGGGAAGATCAGGTCGACAGTTTGAACACACTGGGTATCTTCCCCTCACTCTTCCCGATGCACACTTTTTATTGGGGCGATTGGCACCGTGAGTCTGTCTTGGGCCCGCAGCGCGCAGAAAATATATCCCCTACCGGTTGGGTACTGGATCGCGGCATGATGTTTGGCACCCATCACGATGCCCCCGTAGCGCTACCCAATTCCATGCGCGTGCTGTCGGCAACGGTAACGCGACGTACCCGCACCGGGCGCGTGCTTGGTCCTGAACATCGTGTGCCCGTTGCCACCGCGTTGAAGGCGATGACTTTATGGCCGGCATGGCAGCATTTTGAAGAAGACAGTAAAGGCTCCATCGAGGTAGGCAAGGTGGCGGATTTCGTAATCCTGTCGGAAAACCCGCTCACCATCCCCGAAGCCGAACTTGCCGAGATTCACGTGTTGGAGACCATCAAGGCAGGGAAAACGGTTTACCGTCGCGACAATCCCTGATCCTGGAGCAGGAGCGCCAATGGAAAATAATGAATATCCCATCGCCGGCGGCTGCACCTGCTCCGCAGTGCGCTATCAATTGCACTGCGCGCCCATGTTTGTGCATTGCTGTCACTGTACGTGGTGCCAGCGAGAGACGGGTTCCGCCTTCGCAGTGAATGCCATGATTGAGACAGGCCAACTGGAATTACTCAGCGGTGCCGTTGAGCACATAGAAACACCATCAAATAGCGGGGCCGGCCAAACCATTGTGCGTTGCCCACAGTGTGAAGTGGCCTTGTGGAGTCATTACGGTGCGGCTAAAGAACGTATTGCTTTTGTACGTGTGGGAACCCTTGATGAGTCCAGCGCCTGCCCGCCGGACATTCATATTTTCACCTCAACCAAGTTGCCCTGGGTTGCGCTAACCGACGGCAAGCCTGCGATGGAAGAATTCTATCGCCGTAGCTTGTATTGGCCTGAGGCCAGTGTTACCCGCTACCAGCAGGCGCTGAAAGACGGGTGAAGCCAGTCGAGGTTTTCCTCGTATTTCTCAAACTTGGGCTGACCTCCTTCGGCGGCCCGGTCGCCCATATTGGCTATTTCCGAGCAGAGTTTGTTGAGCGGCGCGATTGGTTGAGCGAAGAGCGCTTTGCGCAGTTACTGGCCGTCTGTCAGTTCCTTCCCGGCCCGGCGAGTAGTCAACTCGGTTTTTGCATTGGGCTGCACCGCGCGGGATGGCGGGGCGCACTGGCCGCCTTCATCGCCTTCACCTTGCCCTCGGCTCTGTTGATGTTCGGTTTTGCGGTGGCACTTCCGCATCTATCCGGCACCACCGGGGTAGCGGTTGTCCATGGCCTGAAGTTGGTGGCCTGTGCGGTGGTGGCCGATGCGCTGGTGAAGATGTTCAGCGCGCTTTGCCCCGATTGGTGTCGGCGAATGATCGCGGTGCTCGTTGCCGGAATATTGCTGTTGGTGCCGATGGTTTCTTTACAACTGCTGCTGATCCTTGCGGCGGGACTGGCCGGCGTGGTGTTGCTACCTGGCGCGCCTTCGCTGGCCAATGATCGAAGTCCGGGCGTGAGCTATGGGACAAAGGTGGGCGCCGTGCTCATCGCCATTTTTGTGGCCCTGCTTTTTGGTCTGCCGCTGCTGGCCACCACGCATCCCGAGCCCATATCAATAGCTGCTGCTTTCTATCAGGCCGGGGCGTTGGTGTTCGGCGGCGGTCATGTGGTGTTGCCCTTGTTACAGGAGACGGTGGTCGCCGTAGACTGGGTTGGTCCCGAACAATTCCTTGCCGGCTATGGCGCCGCGCAAGCCATCCCGGGCCCGCTGTTTGCCTTCTCTGCCTATCTGGGCGCCGTTGCCGGCGCACAAAGTAGCCCCGGCCTGCTTGCCGTGATCGCGCTGCTGTTTATTTTTCTGCCCGGCTTGTTGCTGGTTGCCGGTGTGCTACCTTTTTGGCAGCGCGTATCCTCGCATCCGCGTGCAGATCGTTTTGTAGCGGGCGTCAATGCGGGGGTGGTTGGCCTGTTGGGGGCGGCATTTTTCAATCCGGTGCTGGTCACGGGGGTAAGGGATTTAACAGACCTTGCCATTGCCCTCATCGCTTTCCTGTTGCTGTACTGGGGCCGTGTTTCTCCCCTGATTGTAGTGGTAGTGTGCGTGCTGATAAGCCTGGTGTTATGAGGAGTCCACAATGAAACCGCATGAAAAACTCGATTATGTTGAATTCCCGGCACGGGATATTCCTGCCACCAAGGCGTTCTTCGGCCAGGTGTTCGGCTGGCAGTTTGAGGATTATGGTCCGGAGTATGCAGCCTTCGCGGGGCAGGGTCTGGATGGCGGATTCTTCAAGAGCGAAGCCTGCTCAACGACCGAAACCGGTGGCGCCCTGCTGGTCTTCTACAGCGCCGATCTGGAGGCCACACAGGAAAAGGTCATCGCTGCGGGAGGGACTATCACCCGTACCATCTTCAGTTTCCCCGGTGGCCGCCGCTTCCACTTCACGGAGCCCAGTGGTAACGAACTGGCCGTGTGGGGTGATCCCGACAGTTAAGCCTCCCGAATAGCGAGAAGGAAGCGCCCGGTGATCAAGCTGTTCAAGTTTTGCGCTGTTGCGCTGCTGCTGTGTCTACTCGCTATTGTTGTAGCGGTGGCAGTCGCTTTGCAGCGGATACCGGGAGCATTGGATGCTCCCGAGGATGCACCAGCGGGTCTCCTGATCGATAACGTTCGACTGGTGTCGATGCATCCAGATCGACCGAGAGTGGAAGCGTCGCAGGCGGTACTAATCCAGGGCGAGAGCATTGTGTCTATCGGTGAGGCGGGTGCCATAAACGCGCCTGCCGGTACGCTGGTGATACAAGGGGAGGGCCGTACCCTGATCCCCGGTTTGATCGACGCCCACGTTCACCTGTTCGACGAGGCCGAACTGGCCGCCTATCTGGCCCACGGGGTGACTGGCCTGCGCAACATGTCCGGCTTCCCGTTCCATCTGGATTTGATTGAACGCATTGAGCAAGGCGAACTGTTGGCCCCGGATCTGATCACCACGGGCCCAATACTCAACAGCCCCGGACCCAATGCGAACTTGCTACAACAATTTGTCACCACTGCGGACGAAGCCCGACAAGCCGTGGGTGCCCAGCACGCTGCGGGATTTCGTCGGCTGAAAGTGTATTCAAATCTCACCCGGGAGGCATACGAGGCGATAGTGGCTGAAGCCCGGCGCCTGGACATGCGCATGACCGGCCACAGTCCGGAGGGAGAGCGCACGGCAGGGATTCCCTACAAGCAGGCCTTTACTGTGCCCTGGGAGGAATCGCTGGGCGTGGGGTTGTCACCGCTGGAGCATGTGGAAACATTGGTGTGGCACAGTCTGCGCGATGATCTTGATGAGCAGAAAATGCGCGCCGTTGCCAGGCGCCTCGCCGACTCCGGAGAAGCGGTCAGTCCTACCCTGATTGCCCACCGCCGACTGGTGTCGGTGGCTGAGTCCAGGGGGGCCTACCTGCGTCGGCCGGGCTCCGAAACGATCAATCCCCTGGTAAGACTGCTGGAATCCGACGCAGAGGCTTTCTGGAGCGGCGTTGATGTGTCTCACTACGAAGGCCCGCATGCGACCTTTTTCCTCACTGCCACAGGTATGTTGCATGAGGCGGGGGTGCCACTGATCGTCGGTACGGACGCCGGGGGCTTTGGCATTATTCCGGGTGCGTCCCTGACGCGGGAACTGGAACTGCTGGTACGAGCCGGTCTTTCCCCCTACGAGGCCTTGGCCAGTGCCACGCGAGTCAGTGCCGAATCCCTGGGTTTTGACCGCAGTGGTGTCATTGCAGTCGGGTTTCGCGCCAATCTGGTGCTGCTGGATGGTGATCCGCTAAACGATATCAGCGTGGCGGAATTCCCCTCTGCGGTGATTTTGCGTGGCCAGTTCATCGATTCATCCGCCTTGATGGCATTGCGGCAGGGGGCGCGCGACACATCGGTGGTGCGCACCGCCTGGCGTTTGGCAGAATATTTGTTCACCAAGTGATGGGAATGCCCATTCATCCTGGCGATGAGATACGGACCGAATTTATTCGGCTACGCTGTAATGATGTTTTAGGCAGTTATTGTCGCTGTTATCGCGCTGCAGGATCTGGGAGCTCCGCGTATGAAACGTATATTAGCCCTGGCACTTTTTCCTTTACTTGCCTGCCTCTGCCAAGCCAGTTTCGCTGAGGAAATAAGAATAGTGACCTCCTGGGAGCAATTCCGGGAAGTTCTGGTTTCCGAGGGTAAAACCGACACAGCTGCGGACCAGCAGATCTCCAAACTGCTTACCAGCCTTAACGATATGGACCGTTCTGCGGGCAGTGATCGCGTTGGCGCGGCAGCACCCCCATTCCGCTTCGATGGTTGGCTCAATTCGGAGCCGCTCACGCTGGACGATTTGCGGGGGCAGGTGGTGCTGGTGCGCTGGTGGACAGAAACCTGTCCCTTTTGTGCCAGTAGTTCACCGGCCCTGCTTTCCATCAACGATCAGTACTCGCCGCGGGGGTTGACGGTGGTTGGGGTATACCACCCCAAGGCCAATCGCGACTCGCCCCTGGACATTGAGCGTGTTAAGCGCGCGGTGGAGGCACGAGGCCTGGACTTTCCCATCGCCATTGACTGGGACTGGCGTAATGGAACACTGGCCGATTGGTGGCTGACCGGACCGAAGCGGCCAGCTACTTCGGTGACGTTCCTGCTCGACAAATCCGGCGTGATTCAGTACGTGCATCCAGGCATGGAGTATCACGAGGACAATGGGGCCGAGGGCCATGCCATGTGTGCTAACGATATGGCCGGCATTCGCGCGGAGATCGAGCGATTGCTGGCTGAACCGACGGTTGGCAAACGTTGATGGTTTCGGGCTGAGCTTTCATGAGCCCTCAGCTGCCGCTACCAGTGCCTACAGCGTCACCACAAGTGCCTACAGCGTCACTACGAAGGCTCGCTCAGGCGAGGCGCCCTGTCGCACGGTGTTGTAGCAGCGGGTAGCGCCCTCGAGCCCCTGGGGGTGGTCAATCGCTATCCAGTCGTCGACTACTTCCAGAAAGGACAGCCAGGCCTCATTCAATCGCTGCTGGAACACCGCTGGCCCCCATTCCGCGTTGCGTTTCGCGACTTGGTCTGGCGCAAAAAACATCGCCGGCCTGGCGCCCGGCAAGGCAGTGGTGTCCTGGCTGCCCCAGTCGTCGTAATGGGTGACTCCCACGCCGCAACTGCAGACCAGGTTGTCGCCGTAGTGATGGTGAATAGCCGCCAGCAAAGTACCACTGCCGGACATATCGACAAAGGCCGCCCGCCGCCGCGCGTCGAGGTGCTTAACCTCGTCGTAGGTGAGGACCTGATTGTAGGCACCGGTACCCTCAACAAAGGACTTGTTGCCCTGGGAGGTAAGGCCGATCACCCGAAAATTGCCACCGCGGCGCAGCCTGTGGGCCGTACACAGTGCGGTTTTACTTGATGCGCTGCCCAGCAGGATATCTTCGGCGCCGAACAGGTCGTTATCCCGCAGGTAATCGTCAATCACGAAAGCGGTGGTGAACAGCGGGCGGTAGACCATCTGGTGATCGTCATACCCGGGAGAAAAGCCATTATCCTCCGTCATCAGGACGTACTGGTTGTATACCACCGGCAGATCCGTCCGGTGTGCAGCGGTGTCAGTAAAACCGCGTGAGCTCACCTCGCCGGGCTCGACCACCAGATAACTCGCCATTGGGAAGTACCCGTAGTAGCGCTGTCCGGTTTCCAGCCCACTGTTACCCGCCTGCAATACGGTGCCCACACCCCATACCGGGATGACCCCCCAGCCCTCCTGCGCTGGGAAGAACTGCCAGTAGCCGATCATCTCACCAACCACACCGTAGGTGATGTTGTTGGCGGTGAACGCGTAGTGATCCACCCTGATTACGGCCTCGCTGGCTTTAAGCGCCAGGGATTCCGGTGCGGGCAGTTCCTCAACCCGGTACTGTTCAAGATCATCGCGACGGACTTCAAAACGGAAACAGGACATGGACTACTCCAGCGGTGGGTTAACAGAGGCCAGCCTAACCATATCGGTGCCCAAGTTAAAGCTGGCCACAATACCTGTAGAATGCCGCCCAATGCCCTTACAATTGCGGGCCATTCCCTGCAGGCAGTCCTGATGCACACAATCGGCCAGGTCAATTCACTCACCGTACTGGAGCTGGGCCCCCACGGAGCCATCCTGGACGGCGGTCCGTGGGGGCGGTTGTTGCTCCCCCTTTTACAGCTACCGGCGGGCCTCGAACCTGGCGCTGTGGTGGATGTTTTTGTTTACCTCGACGCCGAGGGTGATCCGGTGCCGACCACCCAGCGTGCGGCGGCCGCCATTGGCGAGGTCGCCTGGCTGGAGATAGTGGACGTTAATCGGCTCGGTGCCTTCGCAGACTGGGGGATCCCCAAGGACCTGTTCATCCCCTATGCCGAGCAGCAGCACAAACTCAGCAAGGGCCGCCACACCCTGGTGCGCGTTTACCAGGACAATCAAGGACGCCTGGCGGGCACCACGCGGCTCGACCACTGGATCAAGGACGATGCCAGTGGCCTCAAGCGTGGACAGAAGGTCAGCCTGATTATTGCCGACAAAACTGAATTGGGTTTCAAGGCGGTGATCAACCACAGGTGCTGGGGTCTGCTCTACGGCAACGAACTGTATCGCCCGGTGCGGAAGGGCCAGGCGATCGACGGCTATGTCCGGCAGATTCGCGAGGACGGCAAGGTGGACCTGTCGTTGACTCAGCCGGGCTTCAGCCAGGACAAGATGGACAGCATCAGCACCATGATCCTGGACGCGCTGGATGCCAATGACGGATTCCTTGCCCTGACAGACAAAAGCCCGCCGCCGGAGATCTACGCTGTGTTCGGGGTCAGCAAAAAAGTGTTCAAACAGGCCTTGGGCGCCCTCTACAGGCAACGCAGGATTCAACTGGGAAAGGATGGGATTCACCGGGTATGACCCTTGGCAGCGATAGGGGAAGTCAGGATGGACTATGAAGCCTTTAATGCCTTCTGTGAGAGCTTACCTGCCACTACTCATGTGGTGCAGTGGGGTGGAGCGGATGTCTGGAAAGTCGGTGGTAAGGTGTTTGCCATTGGTGGTTGGGAAAAGGACGGTAATCGTGCCTTCACCTTCAAGACTTCTGAACTCAACTACGAAATTCTCAAGGATGAACCCGGCTGCCGGCCAGCCCCTTACCTTGCGGCGCGGGGCATGAAATGGATTCAGCGCTTCGGGGATGACAGTGTGGACGAGGAGCAACTGCGGTTTTACCTCAGCGAATCCCACCGCATCGTGTCCCTCGGCCTGACCAAAAAGAAACAAAAGGAACTGGGCCTGAACCAGGATTGAGCGCAGGGCCGGTGCCCGCCTTGCCAATCCATTATCCTGCTGTAGAATGGGCCGACCCACCAATCCTGGAGAGAGCTGTGCAGACAGCCCGGTTGAGCAGTGCTGGGACGCTTCTGATGCGTGCCATTACATGCTGGCGATGGTAGCCAGGGACGCCCTGTACCCGAACATCGCATCAACCGAATCAACTCCGAGGAATCCGCATGACCCCGCAGGATTTTGCCGCCCTTGCGGCTGAGAACTACAACCGTATCCCCGTCAGCCGTGAAGTGCTGGCCGACACTGAAACCCCGGTAAGCGCGTATCACAAGCTCGCCAGTGGCCCCTACAGCTACCTGCTCGAGTCCGTGCAGGGCGGCGAGAAGTGGGGCCGCTATTCCATTATTGGCCTGCCCTGTCGTCGCGTGCTGAAGATCTATGGCAATCGCGCCGAGCACTGGCTGGATGGCGAATTGACCGAAGAGCACGCGCTGGATGCGCCCATGGTCTATGTGGACGAAGTGCAACAGCGCTTCAACGCTGCGCCCAGCGACGACTTGCCCGTATTTCACGGCGGCCTGGTGGGTTACTTCGCCTACGACACCGTGCGCTATGTGGAGCCGCGGCTGCGTGCCGGTATGCCGCCTGACCCGCTGGGTAGCCCCGATATCCTGTTGCTGGTGTCTGACGAAGTGGTGGTTTTCGACAACCTCGCTGGCACGCTGAAACTGGTGGTCAATGCCGACCCCCGGGAAGCCGGTGCCTACGAGCAAGCGCAGCTTCGACTGGATGCCCTGGAGCAGCAGCTTGCCCAGTCTTCGCAGGCATTGCCGCCGCTGAAACTGGGTGCGCGGGATGACACTTCGCTGGAAGCCCGGGCCAGTTCGGATTTCACCCAGCCGGAATACGAAGCCGGTGTCGACCGTATCAAGGAATATGTGCTCGCTGGCGATGTGATGCAGGTAGTGCCCTCCCAGCGCATGCAACTGCCCTTCAATGCGCCACCGCTCAGCCTCTATCGCGCGCTGCGCAACCTGAACCCCTCGCCCTACATGTATTACCTGGATCTCGACGATTTTCACATCGTGGGTTCGTCGCCAGAAATTCTGGCCCGATTGGAGCACGGCGAAGTCACCGTGCGCCCCATTGCCGGCACCCGTCGCCGGGGGCACAGCGAGGAAGAAGATGCTGCGCTGGAAGCGGAGTTGCTGGCCGATCCGAAAGAAATCGCCGAGCACCTGATGCTGATCGACCTGGGCCGCAACGACGTGGGCCGGATCGCGGAAACGGGCTCAGTCAACCTGACCGACAAAATGGTGGTAGAGCGTTACTCGCACGTGATGCACATCGTGTCCAACGTCACCGGCAAGCTGAAACCGGGGAAATCGGCGATGGACGTCCTGTGTGCCACCCTGCCCGCCGGTACCCTGTCAGGCGCACCGAAAATTCGGGCGATGGAAATTATCGACGAGCTGGAGCCGGTGAAGCGCGGTGTTTACGGTGGCGCCGTTGGTTACATTTCCTGGGCGGGCGATATGGACACCGCCATTGCCATCCGCACCGCCGTTATTCGCGATAAAACACTGTATGTACAGGCCGGTGGTGGCGTGGTGGCCGATTCGATACCCGAGCTGGAATGGAAAGAAACCCGCAACAAGGCGCGGGCTATGTTCCGTGCCGCGGCCATGGTTGCCGAGGGGGAGGGCTGAACATGTTACTGATGATCGATAATTACGACTCCTTCACGTACAACGTGGTGCAATATCTGGGCGAGCTGGGCGCGGACGTGAAAGTAGCGCGCAATGACGAAATCACTCTGGATGAAATCGAGCAACTGGCTCCGCAGCGAATTGTGATTTCCCCCGGCCCCTGCACCCCCAATGAGGCGGGGATTTCCATGGCGGTGATCGAGCGCTTCGCCGGCCGCCTGCCGCTGCTGGGTATCTGCCTCGGCCACCAGAGCATTGGGCAGGTATTTGGTGGTGAGGTGGTACGCGCCCGCCAGGTCATGCATGGAAAAACCTCACCCATTCATCACCGCGGTGAAGGGGTGTTTAAGGGCTTGTCACAGCCCTTTGAAGCCACCCGTTACCACAGCCTGGTGGTGGCCCGTGAAAGCCTGCCGGATTGCCTGGAAATTACCGCGTGGACGGAAACTGACAGCGGCGAACTCGACGAAATCATGGGGCTGCGGCACCGGGAACTGCCCATCGAGGGCGTACAGTTCCACCCCGAATCCATTCTCACCGCGCACGGCCACGACCTGCTGCGCAATTTCCTGGAGCAGTAAGGCATGGCGAGTGATATTCAACAGGCGCTGGCGCAACTGGTAGCCGGGCAGGACCTGAGCCGGGAGGCCATGTCGCAAGTGATGCGTGTGGTGATGGGCGGCGAGGCCAGTGATGCGCAGATCGGTGCCCTGCTGGTTGCCCTGCGGATCAAGGGTGAGAGCATCGACGAAATTGCCGGCGCTGCCCAGGTGATGCGGGAACTGGCGCTGCCTGTGCGCGGTGCCCCCGACAACGCCGTCGATCTGGTGGGCACAGGCGGCGACGGCGCCAACCTGTTCAACGTGTCTACCGCCGCGACTTTTGTGGCCGCGGCGGCGGGTGCGCCGGTGGCGAAACACGGCAACCGTTCAGTGTCGAGCACCAGCGGCAGTTCCGATGTGCTGGAAGCTTTTGGCGTGGCCTTGGATCTGGCGGTCGACCAGGTGGAGCGCGCACTGGCAGAAGTGGGCATGTGCTTTATGTTCGCACCCGTACACCACGCGGCCATGCGTCATGCCATTGGGCCGCGTCGGGAGTTGGGTATGCGCTCCGTGTTTAACCTGCTCGGCCCCCTGACCAATCCGGCGGGTGTTAAGCGGCAGGTCGTGGGCGTGTTTGATCCCAGCCTCTGTCGCCCGCTGGCGGAAGTATTGCAGAGCCTGGGCAGCGTGCAGGTGATGGTGGTGCACTCGGAAGATGGTCTGGATGAAATCAGTATCGCCGCGCCGACCCAGGTAGCTGAACTGCGCGCGGGCAGTATCACCGAATACCAGATCAGCCCGGAAGATTTCGGCATCGAGCGCCGCTCGCTGGATGAGCTGTCAGTGTCCAGCGCCGAGCAATCAGTTGCGCTGATTCGCGCCGCGTTCGCCGGGAACAGTGACGAGCGTGCCAGCAAGGCGGCGGACATCATTGCACTGAACGCCGGTGCTGCCATTTATGTCAGTGGGGAGGTAGCGACCCTGGCCGACGGCGTCGCGCTGGCGCAGGATGTGCTCGGTTCCGGACAGGCGGCTGCCAAACTGGAAGAGTTCGTCAATTTCACGCAAACCATGCGTGCGCTGGAGGCCTGAAATGAGTCAATCGCGGCCTACTATCCTGCGGCAGATCATTGCTCGTAAACACGAAGAAGTTGTCCAGCGTCGCGGCCAGCGCAGTCTGGCCTCGCTGGAATCGGCGGCCTCCGAGCAGTCTCCGGCGCGGGGTTTTGTCAGCGCATTGCGCAGCAGCGTTGCTGCTGGACGCGCGGCGGTGATTGCCGAGGCCAAAAAAGCCTCGCCGAGCAAGGGAGTGATTCGCGCCGACTTTGATCCGGCTGCGATTGCAGCCAGTTACGCAGCCGGGGGCGCGTCCTGCCTGTCCGTATTGACCGACATCGATTTCTTCCAGGGTAGCGACGACTATTTGATGGCAGCACGCGCCGCCTGTGATTTGCCCGTCATCCGTAAGGATTTCACGGTAGACCCCTATCAGGTGGTAGAGGCCCGGGCCATTGGCGCCGACGCCATTTTGCTGATTGTGGCCAACCTCGAAGACGGCCAGATGCACGAACTGAACACCACCGCCGGTGAATACGGGCTGGACGTGCTGGTGGAGGTGCATGACCGGGCCGAACTGGATCGTGCGCTGGATATGGGCATCGACCTGGTGGGCATCAACAATCGCGATCTGCACACCTTTGAAGTCAGCTTGCAAACCACGCTGGATTTACTGCCTCATATTCCGGCTGAAACCCAGGTGGTTACCGAGAGCGGCATCCTCAGCCGTGACGATGTGCAATTGATGCGCGAGCACCAGGTACACAGCTTCCTGGTAGGTGAGGCCTTCATGCGAGCCGACGATCCCGGTGCCCGTCTGGCGGAGCTGTTCGGCAACTAGCGCACGCTGTGCAGGAACTGCAGGTGGCGCTCGTACTGGGCGAGAATGTCGGTCAGTAGCTGCTCGCGGGTCCAGCCCATCACGTCGTAGTCCTGTCCGCCCTCGCGCAGATAAACCTCGGCCCGGCAGTAGGTGTCACTGGCTTCCGTCGGGTTTTCCTCGCTGTCGGGCACCGCATCGGGTTTGGTGTGTGCCTTGGGGTGCAGGCCGTACACGAAATCCACTTCATCACCTTGATGCACGCGCAGGAAAACGTAGTCCTGCTCTCCCTCGAGCACTTCCACATCAAGTCCGTTTTTGTTCATTTCCGCGGCAAACTCGCGTAACGCAGGCTCGCCGGTTTCCTGTAGGTACTCCCTGACCTCCTCGCGATCCGGCAGTCTGATCAGATTGCGCAGGCGCCGCTGCCACGGCACGGGGTTGGTGGCACTGATCGGCGCGATGGGTGCGCTCTGTGCGGTACGCCGTGCCAGTTCCCGGCGCAGTGCGGTGATCAGGCCGTAGCTGGCCACGATCAGAATGGCCGAAAAGGGCAGGGCGCTGGCGATAGTGGCCGTTTGCAGGGAGCCGAGCCCACCGGCCAACAACAGCGCGATAGCCACCGCGCCGATCAAGCCAGACCAGAAGATGCGCTGCCAGACGGGTGTGTCATCGCGCCCGTGGGACGACAGCATATTCACCACCATGGCGCCGGAATCGGCAGAGGTAACAAAAAACACGACTACCATGATCACGCCGATGGTGGAGAACAGGGCGGCAAAGGGGAATTGTTCGAGGAACACAAACAGTGCCACCGACTGGTCGCGCCTCACCACATCGCCCAACGCGGTCATGCCCTGATCCAGAATCATATGGATCGCAGAGTTACCGAACACGGTCATCCACAGCAGTGTGACCAGCGCCGGCACCAACAGGGCGCCCACCACAAATTCCCTGATGGTGCGCCCGCGGGAAATGCGGGCGATAAACAGACCGACGAAGGGCGACCACGACATCCACCAGCCCCAGTAGAGAATGGTCCAGCCGCCCAGCCAGTCGGTGGGCGCGTAGGCGTACAGGTTGAAGGTGCGACTGACCAACACAGACAGGTAACTGCCCAGGTTTTGCACGAAGGCCTGCAGCAGATACACCGTGCTGCCCAGTAACAACACCAGCAGCAACAGGATGGCCGCAAGACTCATGTTCAGCTGCGACAGCAGCTTGATGCCCCGGTCCAGGCCTGCCACCACGGAGATGGTGGCCAGAATGGTCGTTAATACGATCAGTCCAATTTGTACGCCCACGCTGACTGGCAGGCCCAGCAGATGATTGAGCCCGGCGTTGATCTGCAATACCCCGTAACCGAGAGTGGTGGCCACGCCGCATACCGTGCCAACGATGGCGAATACGTCCACGGCGTGTCCAATGGGCCCGTAAATCCGCTCGCCCATCAGTGGATAGAGTGCGGAGCGTAAGGTCAGTGGCAGTTTGTGGCGGTAGCTGAAGTACGCCAGGATCAGCGCCACGATGGCGTAAATGGCCCAGGCGTGCAGGCCCCAGTGAAAGAAGGTCAGCACCATGGCGTGCTCGGCGGCATCGGCGGTGCCGGTGGTGCCCTCGGGTGGCTCCAGGTAGTGCATCACCGGCTCGGCAACACCGAAGAACAGGAGTCCTATGCCCATGCCGGCGGAGAACAGCATGGCGAACCAACTGGCGTAACTGTAATCCGGGCTGGCGTGTTCCGGACCCAGCTTGATATCGCCGAGGCTGGAAATGGCGATCAATCCCACCGCCATCAGGATCAGCGCCACCACCAGTACGTAATACCAGCTCAGGTTGTGAACGATGAAATCCTGCAGAGCCAGGAACACGCGGTCCGCTGTGTCAGGCGCGAGGCTGGCGAAAGCCACCAGCAGTAAGAGAAAGCCGGTGGCGGAATAGAACACCGGCGGGTTGAATCGGGACTTGCCGCTTCCGGTCGTGCTGGCCATGGCGTTGGGTCTCCTGTCCCCCGGGCCGTAGGGAGTTGGCGCGCCGTGGGCGCGGGCCCGTCTGTCAAATTAACGCGTGCCGAATACCACCATGGTCTTGCCTGACACGGAAATCAAGCCGTCCTCCTCCAGCGACTTCAGTACCCGGCCAGCCATCTCGCGGGAACAGCCCACGATCTTGCCCAGCTCCTGGCGGGTAATTTTGATCTGCATGCCCTCGGGGTGGGTCATGGCGTCGGGTTCTTTACAGAGGTCGAGCAGGGTGTGGGCAATGCGTCCGGCCACATCCACAAAGGCCAGGTCTTTCAGCTTGCGAGTGGTCTGGCGCAGGCGCAGGCTCATTTGCTTGCCGATGGCGAACAGGATGTCGGGGTACTGGCTGCGGATCTGGTGGAAGCGAGCGTAGCTGATCTCCGCCACTTCACACTGGGTTTTGGCTACGATGGCGGCACTGCGGGGCTCACCTTCCTCTACGTAGAGCCCCATCTCACCGAAGAAGTCGCCGTAGTTGAGATAGGCCACTACCATCTTGTGGTCCGGGTCGGCTTCATCCTCGACCATGACCGAGACGGAGCCGTCCAGAATCAGGTAGAGGGACTCACTGGCTTCGCCCTCGCGGACGATGACACTCTTGGCTTTGTACTCGTGGCGCTGGCAATGTCGCAGAAAACTTTCGACATTTGGAATGGCGTTCACAACCTGTGGCTTGATCACAGTAATCCCCTGAATTAGTGGTGTTCTTTTTTTCAGCAGTGTACCGGACGCTGCGGCTAAAGAAAATGCGGTGGGCTGTGCTAAAGTGCCCGCCTTGCAAGGGCGGCGCGGCGTTTCGCGCCCCCAGAGTCCGGCAGTGAGAGCGAAGCATGAAAGGCACAGTGAAATGGATGGACGGCGCTATGTTTGTGGGCGAGTCCGGCAGTGGTCACACCGTGGTAATGGACGGCCCGGAGGACCTCGGTGGTCGCAATATGGGGCTGCGCCCCATGGAAATGCTGTTGCTGGGCACTGGCGGCTGCGCGATCTACGACGTGCTGTCGATGCTGAAAAAATCCCGGCAGGATGTGATTGATTGCCGCGTGGAACTGGACGCCGAACGAGCCGATGCGGTGCCTGCAGTATTTACCCGCATCACCCTCAAATTCATCGTCACGGGGCGGGGGCTGAAGGAAGCCCATGTGAAGCGCGCGGTGGAATTGTCAGCCGAGAAATACTGCTCGGCCTCGATCATGCTGGGCGCAGCGGGTGTAGAGGTTGGCCACGATTATGAAATCGTGGAATTTGACGGCGAGTAATCGTGGGCAGTGGGTGTAGTGAATTAGCGCTGCACCGGCCCCAGCCAGTGACGCTTTACACGTAATAGCTGCTGCGGGTCATCACCTGCGACACCGCTGTCATAGCGTCCTTCACCGGGCGTGGGAAGTCGGTGCCGCCGGCATCCAGCGCGTTTTCGCCGTGGCGGTATTCATCGTCCAGCATCTGTTCCAGAATCGCGCGGGAGCGCGCATCCTCGGGTGGCAACTGCTCGAGGTGAGCGCGCAAATGGGTGCAGACCCGCTCTTCCGTTGCCGCCACAAATCCCAGGCTCCAGCGATCCCCCACCGCACCGGCTACGGCGCCCAGCGCAAACGACAGGCCGTACCAGGCCGGGTTCAGCAATGAGGGCTGGCTGCCCAATTGTTGCAGGCGTTCCTCGCACCACACCAGATGATCCACCTCTTCCTGCGCCGCCTGTTCCATTTCCTCGCGGACATAGGGCAGGCGCGCGGTCAGGGCCTGGCCCTGATACAGGGCCTGGGCGCAGACTTCGCCGGTATGGTTGACGCGCATCAGACCCGCCACGTGGCGGCGCTCCTGACTGTCCAGGTGGGCCTCGGGGGTGTCTTCCGCGGGTGACGGGCGGCTCGGGGAGTGGCCGCCCTGGCCGAGTGTGCGCAGCACACTATCTGCCTCGCAGATCAGGCGATCGATGAAACTGAGGCGTCGCTGACTCATAGTGTGTCCGAGTTAGTTGTCGGCCTGTTCCCGGGCCACGGCGCGCCAGCCGATGTCGCGACGCATGACCATACCTTCCCAGCCTACCTGATCGGCAGCGGCGTAAGCGGCCTGCTGAGCTTCAGATACGGTAGCGCCGAGTGCCGTTACGCACAAGACCCGGCCCCCGGAGGTTACCACCTGGCCGTTGTCCTCTTTGGTGCCGGCGTGGAATACTTTGACGTCCGCGCCCAGATCTTTGTCCAGACCTTCGATCACGGCACCCTTGCCGTAGCTGCCGGGGTAGCCACCCGCGGCTTGCACTACACCCATCGCGCAGCGCGCATCCCAGTCGATGCTGCCCGCATCGAGTTTGCCATCCAGTGCCAGCAGGCACAGTTGCGGCAGGTCGCCCTGCATGCGCAGCATGATGGGTTGGGTTTCGGGGTCGCCAAAGCGGCAGTTGTATTCAATTACCTTGGGTTCGCCCGCAGCGTTGATCATCAGCCCCGCGTACAGGAAGCCGGTGTAGGCATTGCCCTCGGCCGCCATGCCGCGCACGGTTGGCATAATTACCTGTTCCATGACACGCGCGTCCACCTCGGGGGTGACCACGGGCGCCGGGGAGTAGGCCCCCATACCGCCGGTGTTGGGGCCGGTATCGCCTTCGCCGATACGTTTGTGGTCCTGGCTGGTGGCCATGGGCAGCACGTGTTCGCCGTCCACCATCACGATGAAGCTGGCTTCTTCACCGGTGAGGAATTCCTCAATCACCACACGGCAGCCGGCGTCGCCGAAAGCATTGCCGGAGAGCATGTCGCGTACAGCCTCTTCAGCCTGCTCCAGTGTTTCGGCCACGATCACACCCTTGCCGGCGGCCAGGCCGTCGGCCTTCACCACAATGGGCGCACCCTGTTCGCGCAGGTAAGCCAGTGCCGGTTCCACCTCGGTGAAGTTGGCGTAGGCGGCGGTGGGGATGTTGTGGCGTGCCAGAAAGTCCTTGGTGAAGGCCTTGCTGCCCTCGAGTTGGGCGGCGCCGGCGCTGGGGCCGAAACACTTCAGGCCGCGTTCGGCAAAGAAATCGACCACGCCTTCCACCAGCGGCGCTTCCGGACCAACGATGGTCAGGCCCACGTTGTTGGCCGCAGCGAAATCCGCCAGGCCATCAAAATCCATTACGTCGATGGCAACATTTTCGAGCCCCGCTTCAAGCGCGGTCCCGGCATTGCCAGGTGCGACGAAGACCGTTTCAACCGCTGCCGATTGTGCTGCCTTCCAGGCCAGCGCGTGCTCGCGACCGCCGGAGCCGATTACCAATACATTCATCGTGAATCCTTAGTGCCTGAAGTGACGCATTCCGGTAAACACCATCGCCATGCCGTGTTCATCGGCGGCGGCGATAACTTCATCGTCGCGAATCGAACCCCCGGGCTGGATCACGGCGGCGATGCCGCGCTCGCCGGCGCTGTCGATGCCATCGCGGAAGGGGAAGAAGGCGTCAGAGGCCATCACTGAACCAGGTACTGCCAGTCCGGCGTGTTCCGCTTTGATAGCAGCGATACGCGCGGAGTTCACGCGGCTCATCTGGCCGGCGCCCACGCCGACGGTCTGGCCGTTATTGGCGTAGACAATGGCGTTGGATTTCACGTACTTGGCAACTTTCCATGCGAACAGCAGGTCGGACAGTTGCTGCTCGGTGGGCTGCACTTTGCTGACTACCTTGATGTCGTCAAGGCCGACCATGCCCAGGTCGCGGTCCTGCACCAGCAGGCCGCCATTGACGCGCTTGTAGTCCAGCGCCGGGCCCTGCACACCCAGTTCGCCACAGACCAGCAGGCGCACGTTTTTCTTTGCCGCCACAGCCGCTGCGGCACCGTCGGTGACGCTGGGCGCGATAATCACTTCCACAAACTGGCGCTCGCAGATGGCGCTGGCGGTGGGTTCGTCCAGTTCGCGGTTAAAGGCAATGATGCCGCCGAATGCGGACTCCGGGTCGGTGGCAAAGGCCAGGTCGTAAGCTTTGCCAATGGTCTCGGCCACGGCAACACCGCAGGGGTTGGCGTGTTTAACGATCACACAGGCCGGCGCGTCGAAGGACTTCACGCATTCCAGCGCGGCATCGGTGTCGGCCACATTGTTGTAGGACAGTTCCTTGCCCTGTAACTGGGTTGCAGTGGCAATGCTGGCTTCCGCCGGTGCTGCCTCGCGATAGAAGGCGGCTTGCTGGTGGGGGTTCTCGCCGTAACGCATTTCCTGCACTTTCTGGAACTGCGTGTTGAAAGTACGCGGGAAGGCTTCGGAGCCGCCGGGCACTTTCTGGCCGAAATAGTTGGCGATGGCTCCGTCGTAGGCTGCGGTGTGTTCGTAGGCTTTGATGGCCAGGTCGAAACGAGTGGCACGCGAGGTGGCGCCGCCGTTGGCTTGCATCTCTTCCAGAATCGCGGGGTAGTCCGCGGCGTTGACCACGATGTTGACCCAGGCGTGGTTCTTGGCTGCCGCGCGAACCATGGTGGGGCCGCCGATATCGATGTTCTCGATGGCGTCTTCCAGCGAGCAGTCGGGGCGGGCCACGGTCGCTTCGAAGGGGTAGAGATTGACCACCACCATGTCGATGGCCTCGATGCCGTGCTCGGCCATAACGGCGTCGTCCTGCCCGCGGCGGCCCAGAACGCCGCCGTGCACTTTCGGGTGCAGGGTTTTGACGCGGCCATCCATCATTTCCGGGAAGCCGGTGTACTCGGCTACCTCGGTAACCTCAAGGCCATTTTCCTTGAGTAGGCGGTAGGTGCCGCCGGTGGACATCAGGGCTACACCCTGTGCGGCCAGGGCGGTGGCAAATTCAACAATGCCGGATTTGTCCGAGACGCTGATCAGAGCGCGGCGGACGGGGACGAGATCGATATCGGTCATGGTGTTCCCAGTGAAGCGAGCGGAAAAAGAATCAGTCGTTGCTGTCGATGAGCTGGTACTGCTTGAGTTTTTTGCGCAGGGTGCCGCGGTTCAGGCCGAGCATGTTGGCGGCGCGGGTCTGGTTGTTGCGCGTGTAGGCCATCACCTTTTCCAGCAGGGGTGCTTCCACCTGCGCCAGTACCATCTGGTAAACCTCGGTGGCCATCTGGCCATCCAGTTCGCTCAGGTATTTATCCATGGCGATGGCAACACAGTCGCGAAGGCTGTATTCCTGACCGAATTGGCTGTCGTTGCTGGCCTCCGTGGCCTGAGTCTCCACGGCGGAGACGAGTGGGGATTTCATGCTGCTAGTTCCTTGTTGTTGCTAAGTGCCTGGAAGTTATCTTCGATGAAGTGCAGCTGCTGCTGCGCATCTTCCAGTGTGTTGAAAGCGGATTTGAAAGCGCGGTAGTGGGCGCGGGGCTCCATGTACCAGGCCACGTGTTTGCGGGCGATGCGCGGGCCCATGAAATCGCCGTAAAAGCTGTGCAGCGCTTTCACGTGTTCGATCAAAATGGCTTGTTGCGCCTCGGCCGAGGGATCTGCCGGTACTGTTTCGCCGGCCAGTTTTGCCGCCACCTGGCCGCAGAGCCAGGGCCGGCCCTGGGCGGCGCGACCGATCATGATGCCGGCGGCACCGGTGTGGCGGGCGATGGCGTCGGCTTTGTCAGGGCTGTCGATATCGCCATTGGCGAAAACCGGAATATCCACGGCGGCAACCACATTGGCGATGGTGTCGTATTCCGCATCGCCCCTGAACGCGCAGGCGCGGGTACGGCCGTGTAGTGCCAGTGCGGCGATGCCGGCGTCCTCGGCAATGCGGGCAATGGTAGTGGCATTGCGCTGCTCAGGGCTGGGGCCGGTACGAAATTTCAGGGTGACGGGCACATCCACGGCGGCAACCACAGACTGAAGAATGTCTGCCACCAGCGCCTCGTCTGCCAGCAGTGCCGAACCGGCGGCCTTGCGGCACACCTTCTTCGCCGGGCAGCCCATGTTGAGGTCGATGATCTGCGCGCCCTGGGCCACATTGAAGCGGGCGGCCTCGGCCATCATCGCGGGGTCGTTGCCGGCAATTTGCACCGAGCGCGGCTCGCATTCGCCGTCGTGTTGCAGGCGCAATTGCGTCTTGCGGGAGTCGCGCAGCTCCGGCCGCGCATTGATCATTTCCGACACCACAAGCCCCGCGCCGAAACGTCGGCACAGTCGCCGAAATGGCAGGTCTGTCACCCCGGCCATCGGCGCAAGAGCTACCCGGTTGGGCAGGCTGTAAGGGCCAATCGTCAACATGGAAATGGCGTCAAAAAAGTCATCGGAAAAAGAGGCGGTATGATACAAGACGACCCCCTTCGGGGAAAGGAAGTCTGGTTAAAAAGTCGCCAATTTTCGGTGCGCCCGGTGGGAGGGAAGATCCGAAATTTAGCTGGGCACGGCGCCGTTAGCGGCTACCGCGCAGGCAGACCCAGTGATCTTTCTCTCCGGCAACACTGAGGGAAATGTAGGGGCTGTAGTGGGCCATCAAACCTTCTGCCTGTGTGTCCAGCAGGCCTGACAGTAACAGGGTGCCGCCCGGAGCGAGCAGGCCGAGCAGGGTGTCGGAAAGTGACATCAGCGGTCCGGCGAGAATATTGGCCAAAACAAGCTGCGCCTCGCCCTGCGGCAGTGCCAGCGCTTCCTCGGGTGCCAGTACCCGCAATCGCCCCTGGGGGATACCGTTGCGTTCGGCATTGTCCCGACAGGCGACCAGCGCCTGGGGGTCGTTGTCCACACCCACCGCGCTCGCAGCACCCAGTTTCAGCGCCGCTACGGCGAGGATGCCGGAGCCGCAGCCGTAGTCGATCACACTGATACCGTCGGTGTCACAGCGGGCGATTTGTTCCAGACACAGTGCCGTGGTGGGGTGGGTGCCGGTGCCAAAGGCGAGGCCGGGGTCCAGCATCACCGTTACCGCATCCGGTTCCGGTGGCTCCAGCCAGCTCGGGCAGACCCACAGGCGTTCGCCGAATTGCATGGGTTGGTAGTGCTGCATCCACTCCCGCTCCCAGTCCCGGTCTTCCAGAATTTCCACTCGCTGGTTACAGCGGGCGAGCAGGTCATCCGGGAAATGGGCGAAGACCGCGTCCATATCGGTGTCGGCGGGGTAGAGGCCGGTTACGCGGGTTTGTTGCCACAGGGGCATTTCCCCTACGC
The DNA here is from genome assembly GCA_030427085.1 of Gammaproteobacteria bacterium. Lineage (GTDB taxonomy): Bacteria > Pseudomonadota > Gammaproteobacteria > Pseudomonadales > Halieaceae > JAUHXH01. The sequence goes on from JAUHXH010000002.1 coordinate 674,282, forward strand.
CGGGTTCCAGTACCGGTTGGTCGGCGTTGTCTTCCAGGGTGACGGCCGCGGCACCGCTTTCGAGGAGCAAGTCCTCCAGTGCCGCCGCCTGCTCAGGATCAGTGTCCAGGCGCAGTTGAACCCAGGTCACTCTCTCTCCAGCTTGCTCTCCAGGTAGTGAATGCTAACGCCGCCACTCTGGAAAGATTTGTCGCGCACCAGGTCCTGGTGCAGGGCGGTGTTGGTGCGGATGCCGTCTACCACCAGTTCGTCCAGCGCCTGCCGCATGCGCGCCAGCGCGGTTTCCCGGTCTTCGCCATAGGTGATCAGCTTGGCGATCAGGGAATCGTAGAAGGGAGGGACCGTGTAGCCGCCGTAAAGGTGGGAGTCGACGCGCACGCCCAGGCCGCCCGGCGCGTGGAAGTGCGCCACCTTGCCCGGTGAGGGCAGGAAGCTGCGCGGGTCTTCCGCGTTGATCCGGCATTCGAAGGCGTGTCCGTTGAAGGTTACTTCATCCTGGGTCAGGGACAGCGGCAGGCCAGCGGCGATGCGCAGTTGCTCCTTCACGATGTCGACGCCGGTGATCATTTCCGTCACCGGATGTTCCACCTGCACGCGGGTGTTCATCTCGATGAAGTAGAAGCCGCCGTCCTCGTACAGGAATTCGAAGGTGCCGGCGCCGCGATAGCCAATCTCAATGCAGGCATCTACGCAGCTTTTGGCCACTTCGGCACGGACGTCCTCAGGGATGCCCGGGGCAGGCGCCTCTTCGATCACTTTCTGGTGACGACGCTGCAGGGAGCAGTCGCGATCGCCCAGGTGGATGGCATGGCCCTGGCCGTCGGCGATCACCTGGATCTCCACGTGGCGGGGCTTTTGCAGGAATTTTTCGATGTAGACCACGTCGGAACCGAAGGCCGCCGCCGCTTCCGAGCGGGTGACCTTGACCGAGTTCAGCAGTGCGGCCTCGTTGTGCACCACACGCATACCGCGGCCACCACCACCGGCCGCCGCTTTCACGATGACCGGGTATTTGATCTTGCGTGCGATTTCCAGGGTGCGCTCGTCGTCATCGGTGAGCGGGCCGTCAGATCCGGGCACGGTGGGCACGCCGGCTTTTTTCATTGCGGCAATCGCGGAGACCTTGTCGCCCATGAGGCGAATGGTGTCGGCCTTCGGCCCCACAAAGGTGAAACCGCTTTTTTCCACCTGGTCGGCAAAGTCGGCATTTTCTGCCAGAAAGCCGTAGCCAGGGTGGATGGCGGTGGTGTTGGTGATTTCTGCGGCGCTGATGATGGCCGGCACGTTGAGATAGCTCTCTGTCGAGGGCGCCGGGCCGATGCAGACCGACTCATCCGCCAGACGCACGTGCATCAATTCGGCATCGGCCTGGGAGTGGACGGCGACGGTCTGAATCCCCATTTCCTTACAGGCGCGCAGAATGCGCAGGGCGATCTCGCCGCGGTTGGCGATCAGTACTTTGTCGAGAATTGGCATGACTCTTCCCTTGGGCTGGTGGGTGCCGTCGCTCAGACGATGGTAATCAGGGGCTGGTCGAACTCAACCGGCTGACCGTTTTCCACCAGGATTGCTTCAACAGTGCCGGATTTGTCGGCTTCGATCTGGTTCATCATTTTCATCGCTTCGACGATACAGATCACGTCGCCGACCTTGACGCTCTGACCCACTTCCACAAATACATCGGACGTGGGCGATGGCGCACGGTAGAAGGTGCCGACCATCGGAGATTTCACTGCATGACCATTGCTGGCGGCGGGAGCCGCCGGGGCCGGTTCTGCCGCCGGCGCGGGCGCGGCGGGTTCGGCAGGCGCGGGTGCGGGCGCGATATGGGTCACCGGGCCAGGCATCGGCATCGGTGCCGACATCATCCCGCTGGAGGCACCGTTGCGGCTGATGCGCACCGACTCCTCACCTTCCTTGATTTCGATCTCATCGATGTTGGACTCTTCCAGCAGTTCGATCAGCTTTTTAACTTTGCGAATATCCATTGCGCCCTCTCTTATGCGGTAGTGGCAGGTTCAGTATGGTTCAGTCTTTGCAATGCGGCACGCAGGGCTAATTCATAGCCCACGGGCCCCAGTCCGCAAATCACGCCCTCGGCCAGGTCCGAGAAATAGGAGTGATGCCGGAAGGATTCCCGGGCGTGCACATTGGACAGGTGTACTTCGATGAACGGAATTTCCACCGCGGCCAGGGCGTCGCGCAGGGCAACACTGGTATGGGTAAATGCGGCGGGATTGATAATGATGAAATTGACGCCTTCGCGCTGCGCGCTGTGGATGCGTTCCACCAGCTCGTATTCGGCATTGCTCTGCAGGGTGAGCAGGTGGTGGCCGGCGTCGCGCGCTTGTTGCGCCAGTGTGGCGTCGATCTCAGGCAGGCTGGTGCGGCCGTAAATACCCGGTTCGCGCTGCCCCAGCAGATTCAGGTTGGGGCCGTGCAGGACTAAGATGGTCGCCATGAACCGCATACTCCTCATTCGCGCGTACCGAAAGCGCCGACTGCGCTGTCGGATTGACCGACTGCAAGTTCCGGACAGTGTGCACGATTCAGGGGGTAGTGTCTACAGTGGTGAGGGTTTTTAAGAATTTAGGCGAAGATGTCGTCCAGTTAGCGTAAGAAGTGCCGGTTTTCGGAAATTGCTGCAAATTCGGGAGCAAATGGCCCAAGCTTGCGCCTGTTGTGGAAAGTTTGCGGAGTTGGCGCCCAATTACTGTGAAGATGCCGCTAACTTGCCGTTTTTTGCTGAAACCTGCTCGATTGCGTCCAAAACAGCACCGCGTGTCAGCAGTTGAGGCAGCACCACGGGGGCCTCAGCGTTGTTGCCACTGTACAAAATGTAGAAGGGAATGCCGTTTCGGCCATGATCTTCCAGAAAACGGGCGATATCTTCATCGTAATTGGTCCAGTCGGCGATCATGTAGGTGATGCCGGCATCGATGAAGGCCTGTTGCACATCGTCCCGGTGTAACACAGCGCGCTCATTGGCGATGCAGGTGATACACCAGTCCGCGGTGAAATCCACAAACACCGGTTGTCCCGCTGCCAGTGCCTGTGCCATGGTTTCTTTGCTCCAGGCCTGTTGATGTGCCTCAAGTGAACGCTCACTTACTTCGCGAGGCCCGGGAGCCAAGGTGGCAGTGCCTACCGCCAGCACCATACAGGCGGCGGCCAGTGCTTTGCCAATGCGCGAGTAGCGCCACAGCCACAAGCCCAGGGTCAGCAGCAAAAGGCCCAGTAATAGCAGGGCGAGGGTGTCGACCGAGGTTTGCCGGCCCACCACCCATAACAGCCAGATGGCGGTGGCGTAGAGCGGGAAGGCCATGACCTGCTTGAAAGTATCCATCCACGGCCCGGGTCGCGGCATAATACGGCGCAGGCCGCGACTGTAGCTGAGCAGGACCAGGGGTGCCGCCATGCCTGCGCCCAGCGCGCCGAACACCAGCAGAGCAATTGCTGCCGGCTGGGCGATGGCAAAGCCCAGGGCGGTGCCCATAAAGGGCGCAGTACAGGGGCTGGCCACCACGGTTGCCAGCACGCCGGAGAAGAAGCTGCCCCGCAGGCCGCCACCTTCAGTCAACCGTTGCCCGGCCCCCATCCAGCTGCCGCCAATTTCCACCACACCCGACAACATCAGCCCCATGGCGACGAACAGGAACGCCAGGGCGGTGACAAAATGGGGCGACTGTAGCTGGAAGCCCCAGCCCACCGCACTGCCAGCCTGTTGCAGGGCAATCAGCAGGCCCGCGATGAGCAGGAAACTCAATACTACGCCGGCGGCGTAAGCCCAACCCTGCTGGTGGCGTTCGTGGTCCTGGCTTTGGGCAAAGCTCAATACTTTCAGGGACAACACCGGGAACACGCAGGGCATCAGGTTCAGGATCATGCCGCCGAAGAAGGCAAACACCAGCGCCACGCCCAATGACAGGCTGCTACCACTGTCGCTTCCTGTGACAGGTGCATTGCGAGCGCCTGATTTCGGGCGCTCCACCGGGGTCAGGGTCTGATTGCTGAAATCGACCTGATAGAAATTGTTTTGTGGCGGGTAGCACAGCCCGGCGTCGGCGCAGCCCTGGGAGCGCACCTCCAGCAGTGCAGTGCCGGTAGTCAGGGCGCTACTAATCGGGATGTCCAGGCTTTGGTAAAACACCTCTACATCGCCGAAAAACTCGTCGTGGCGTTGCAGGCCTGCCGGTATGGCCGCTTCAACCGCAATCGATTCACCGTCAAGGCTCAGCTCAAAACCCAGCCGATGCCGGTAGAGGTAGTAGCCGTCGGCGATTTGCCAGAACAGCCGCAGCCCCTCGGGGGTGAATTCCCCGTCCATGCGATAGGCTTCTTCTACCGGCAAGAACTCGGGGGCAGCAGTACCCAGACCCGATTGGTTGGTGCCGGGAAATTGGGCCTGAGCCGTCAGGGTGAAAAGCAGGAGCAGGGTGGAGAGCAGGGCCCGCATGCAAGGTCCTCAAGTGGTGGGCTGGGGTCAGCCCGAATAAACGGCGCTATTGTACCAGCGGTGCGTCAAACGACCCAGCCGGACGGGTTTTCGATGGTATAGTGGTAGGACGTTAGCCGAGCCAGATAGTTTCCGCGGAGGACCATGAAAACCACGTTTCAAACACTTATTCTGTCGTCCCTGTTGGCGGCGGGATCCGCGGTGTTCGCCGACGAATTAACCCTTGGCGACGGTTGGATTCGCGCCATGCCCCCGGGGCAGAGCAATACTGCGGCCTACCTGGTGGTGCACAACAGCGGCGACCAGGTGCGCTACATCGAAGGCGTGACCACCCCGTTGGCGCAGCGGGCCGAGGTTCACCGTTCGGTGACGGAAGGTGATCGAGTGAGAATGGAAGCCGTACCACGGGCCGAAGTACCGGCCGGCGGCGAGCTGACCATGGCGCCAGGCGGCATGCATCTGATGTTGATGGGGCTCACCGGCACATTGACCGAAGGCGATACCAGCCCGGTTTGTCTGGCCTTTGATGGTGGTGATGAACTCTGTGGCAATCTGCCTATCGTGCGCGGCGCCCCCGATGTGGGCCACCATCACCACCACGGCTCACACTAGTAAGGAGTGCCCGGCATGAACCAGACCGCGAAGCGCAGTTTCAAGGATCGCTGGCAGGACTTTATGGACCTGCTCCCTGATGCTGCCTGGCTTAAGTGGCTGTTGCTGGGGCTGCTGGCTTATCTGCTGCTCGCTTTGGGCGTGGGCATGTATTACAGCTTCGCGCCAGCGCCGTTCAGCGTTCGCGACAAAGCCGCGGAATATGCCGCAGAAAAGGGCGGCACCGTTGTAACCGGGTCGGCGACCACGGCAGCTTTGATGGGCGTGATGGAAACGCTACTGGAAAAACCCGGTGGCTACCTACACAACGATCGTCTCCCTCCCGGCCTTTGGCTCGACAATATTCCCAACTGGGAATATGGCGCACTGGTGCAATCGCGCGATCTGGCGCGGGCCATGCGCGAGGTGTTCAGTCGCTCCCAGTCACAGTCCACCGAGGATCCGGACCTGGCGCTGGCCGAGCCCCGCTTCAACTTTAATTCCAATAGCTGGGCGCTGCCCTCTTCCGAGTCGCAGTATCGCGATGGTTTGAAATACCTGGGCAATTATTTCGATCGCCTGTCTGACAAGGAAAATCCGGGAGCCCAGTTCTACGCCCGCGCCGACAACCTGCGCCACTGGCTGGATGCGGTAGAGAAGCGGCTCGGCAGTTTATCGCAGCGGCTGAGCGCCTCGGTGGGGCAACGCCGGTTGAATACCGACCTGGCAGGTGATGCCGACGCTGTGCAGTCCACCGTGGCACCGCAGGAATTGCTGGTGCAAACACCGTGGACGGAAATCGATGATGTGTTTTACGAGGCCCGCGGCAGTGCCTGGGCCCTGATTCAATTCCTGCGCGCGGCGGAAGTGGACTTCGCGCATGTGCTGGCAAAGAAAAATGCACTGATCAGCCTGGAACAGATTATCCGGGAACTGGAGCGGACTCAGGACACGGTGTATTCACCCATGATATTGAATGGCGGCGGCTTTGGCCTGTTCGCCAATCATTCTCTGGTGATGGCGTCCTATATCAGTCGCGCCAATGCCGCCATTGTGGACCTGCGCGACCTGCTGGCGCAGGGTTAATTCTGGTAGCGCAATCGGGTGCCGGTGGCCAGCGACAGGCGGATTTCCTCGGCGGAGAGTTGTGGCGGGAAGTAAGTGCCGGAGACTTTGGCATCCAGCAAGCTGGCGCCCTCCAGGTTGGTATTGCGGAAGTCGATACCCGACAGATCGCTGTTGCGGAAGTAGCTGTCGCTGAAGTCCAGACCGCTGGCATTGAGTTTGCGTAAGTCCCGACCGCGGTAGTCACCGCTGCGCAACTGGCTGGTGTCGAGGGTATCCCGTTGGGCATTGAATGCTTCTACATCCTCATTCCGCAGTAACTGGTACAGAGGGTCGTCTTTGATCTCGGGTTTTTCCATCTCACTGCCTCAATTGAAAACACGCTGCGGCCGGTCGCCGTTGGCACCGGGGTCTAAGCTTAGCGGAGCCCATGCGTCCTGCCCAGCCTGTGATGTGATTTCCCTGTGGGTCAGCCAATGAACGCGGACCGCCATACAGGTTTTCTGCTCAGTAGACACTGGCGCGACACCGCGGCCGGCGTGGAGTTGGAGTTCTGGTTCCGCACCGGGAGCGGCCCACTCTGCGCCGTGGTGAGTGGCCAGCGGGCCTTGTGTTTTTTACCGCAGAATCAGGCCGACGCGGCCGGAAGGTTGTTGCTGGGTGAACGCGGCGCGCAATTGCAAACCCTTGAACTGCGCACCTTCAATGACGAGCCCGTTGTCGGTTTGTATTGCCAGAGCTACCGCCGACTACGCCAGTGTGTCGACCGTCTGGAAGCAGCGGGGCTGACTCCGCTGGAAGCGGACATCAATCCCGCCGAGCGCTTCCTGATGGAGCGCTTTATCAATAGCGCCGCCGAACTGCAGGGCGAAGTGATCGCGCGTCCCGGACATACCCTCATGCGCGACCCGGGTATTCGCAGCGCAACCGTGGCGCCGCCATTGCGTGTGCTGTCGCTGGATATCGAAACCGCGATGCGCGGTGTGCAACTTTACTCCATCGGTGTCTATGGCGTTGATGTAGACAGCGAAGGCAAAGCCTGCGGCGAGCCTCTGCGCCGTGTGTTTATGCTGGGAGAGGGCGCCACAGAAGATTTCGTGGTTAGCCTGAACAGTCAGCGCGCCGTGCTGAACGCCTTTCTCGAGTGGCTGCAGGACTATGATCCGGATGTGATCATCGGCTGGGCTGTGGTCGGCTTCGATATTCACTATCTGCAGCGAGTTGCCGAGCAGGAGGGAGTGGAGCTGGCAATGGGGCGCGATCGTCGTGCCGCAACGTGGCGCCGGCTGGACGAGGAGGGCGACCGGCGCACGGTACAGTTGCATGGCCGGGTGGTACTGGACGGTATCGAACTGTTGCGCACCGCGTTCTATCGCTTCGAGAGCTTTTCCTTGCAAAACGTGGCCAGCGAATTACTGGGTAGAGGCAAGTTGCTGGAAGGGCCGGGCCGCGGCGAGGAAATCGGCGAGTTGTTCCGGCAGGACAAGGACGCACTGGCCCGCTACAACCTGGTGGATTGCGAACTGGTGTGGGAAATATTCGAGGACACCCGCCTGCTGGATTTCGCCCTGGAACGCAGTCGCATTACCGGGCTGGCGATGGACCGTCTGGGCGGTTCAGTCGCAACTTTTGATCACATGTATCTGCCGCGTTTGCATCGCACCGGTTATGTGGCGCCGCGTGTTGGCGAGCGCCCCGAGCCCAGCCCCGGGGGCTTTGTGCTCGATTCGCGTCCGGGCATTTATGACCACGTGTTGGTGCTGGACTTCAAAAGCCTCTATCCCAGCATTATTCGCAGTTTTTGCATTGATCCGCTGGGCATGGCACGAGCCTTACAGTTACCCGAAGATGATCCTGCCTCGGTGCCCGGCTTCGCGGGCGCTCGTTTTCTACGTGAGGGACACATCCTGCCGTCATTGATTGCCGGATTGTGGGCCGAACGGGATCGGGCCAAGGCGGAGGGCAATGCCGCGCTGTCCAATGCCATCAAGATTGTGATGAACAGTTTCTACGGTGTATTGGGCAGTCCGGGGTGTCGTTTCTTTGATCGCCGATTGGCCACGTCCATTACCCGGCGAGGCCATGAAATTTTGCAACGCACCCGCGATTGCATTGAGGCTGAGGGACAGGAAGTTATCTATGGCGATACCGATTCCGTATTCGTCTGGGTGCGAGATGCGGACAGCGCTGAAGCGGCACAGGCGGTTGGCAAGCAATTGGAGCAGGGGCTGAACGACTGGTGGCGGCAAACACTCAGGGATGAGTTCCAATTGGACTGTGTGCTGGAGCTGGAGTTTGAAACCCACTATCGCCGTTTCCTGATGCCTACGATTCGCGGTTCGGACAAAGGCAGCAAAAAGCGTTACGCCGGCATGGTGCAACGCAGTGGCGCAGACGAGTTGGTGTTCAAGGGGCTGGAAAACGTGCGCACCGACTGGACGCGCCTGGCGCGGGATTTTCAGCAGGAACTGTATCGTCGGGTATTCAATGAAGAGCCCTACGAGGAATACGTCACGTCAGTGAGTCGGGGACTGTTGGCGGGGGACTACAACGACCAGCTGATTTACCGCAAGCGTTTGCGCCGCAAGTTGTCGGACTACCAGCGGAATGTGCCACCCCATGTGCAGGCGGCGCGCCTGTACAGCGAGCGGGGACTGGAAGCGCCATCCCGTGGGAGTTGGATCGAATACGTGATCACGCGCAGTGGCGCCGAGCCAGCGGACGCCGCGCTGGCGCCGCTGGATTATCAGCACTACCTCGATCGCCAGTTGCAGCCCGTGGCCGACGGCATTCTGTGTTTTCTGGGTACGTCCTTCAGTGCCCTGACGGACCGCCAGATGGCGATGTTTTAAAAGAAGCCGTCACGCAGTGCGGCGTAGTCCGGCCCCTTCAGGCGTGGCCCGTAGTTTTCAACGATGCGCCCGGCACAGCGGTTGGCGAAACGGGCTGCTGTGGGGTAGTCCTCGCCGCGGCTGATGGCATACAGGAAGGCGCCGGCAAACATATCGCCGGCACCGTTGGTGTCCACTGCGGAGACTGGCTCTGAAGCGACTTCGGTCAGGGTTTGTCCGTCCCACACCAGTGCGCCATTGGCGCCGCGGGTGATGGCAAAACTGCGGGCCGCTTGCTTCATGCTGACAACAGCCTCGTCGAGGGATTCGCATTGCGCCCAGCCCAGTGCCTCGGCCTCGTTGCAGAAAATCAAATCCAGGCCATCACCCACAATTTCCGCCATGCCATCGCGGAAAAATTCGACCATGCCCGGGTCGGAAAAGCTCAGCGCGGTTTTGACGCCCTGGCTTTGGGCCACGTCTCGTGCGCGTACTGCCGCTGCCAGGCCGCTGGGCGAAGTCACCTGATAACCCTCTATATAGAGGTATTCAGAATCGGCGATGGCCGCTTCATCCAATTCTGTGGTGGACAGTTGTTCACTGATGCCGAGGAATGAGTTCATGCTGCGCTCGGCGTCGGGGGTGATCAGCACCAGGCACTTGCCGGTGGTGCCGGTATCGCGGCTGCCGGTCAGGCTGTGCTTCACGCCTGCGGCTTCGAGGTCGGCGAGGTAGAGATCGCCATCGGCGTCGCCGGCCACTTTGCAGGTCATAAAGCCCGGTGCGCCAAACTGCGCTGCGGCAATAATGGTGTTGGCAGCGCTGCCCCCGCTGGCGTGGCTGGCGGTAACCAGGTGCGTCTGCAAGTGCTGCAGTAGTTCTGCCTGTCTGGCCTCGTCGACCAGTGTCATCACGCCTTTTTCTACGCCCATTGTGGCCAGGTCGGTGTCGCTGACCTGGATTTCGGTGTCTACCAGGGCGGCGCCAATGCCGTACACTTTGTATTGCTTCATTTGTTTTCGTAGCCGGTCGTGGATTGTGGCTGGCTATTATCCTGATCCCGCGGCCGATTGAAAGGAATGCCCATGGAGATTCACCCGCGCCTGCAGGCTGACACCCATTGTCTCGGGCAGGTTGAGGGCGGTGTGCTGCTGTTGCATCGCAATGCCACACTGCCCTGGCTGATATTGATGCCCGACTCATCCATGTTGGATCTGCTCGACCTGCCGGGCGAGCAACGCGAGCTGGCGCTGTCTCAGTGCGCCGCGCTGGCGCACTATATCAAGCAGTCATTGGACTACCCCCGGGTAAATTTTGGCGCGCTGGGTAATGTCGTCCCCCAGTTGCACTTGCATGTGGTGGGGCGGCGACCGGGAGATGCCTGCTGGCCAGACCCGGTGTGGGGCCGGTTACCCCCCGGACCGGAATATAGCACCGAGGACTTGACGCGCTGGCGTTCCGATCTTGCGTCTGTAGTTAACCTGGAGGGTGGCGTGGAAGGTGGGCTGCAGGATTAGCACGAAACGGGCAAACTATATCTGCATGACGGACTTACTTAATCGGCCAGGTGTATGAAAAAAGTTTTTGTCACTCATCAGTTACCGGGCGAGAAGATTCACCTGCTGGGGCAGGCCTGTGAGCTAAATGTCTGGATGGGGCCCGGGCTACTGCCGCCTGCAACCTTGCGAGAGGAATTGGCCGCCGCCCAGGGGCTGGTCTGCATGCTGACCGACCGGATTGATGCTGACCTGTTGGCGGCGTTGCCGCAACTGGAGTTCGTGTCCAGCATGTCAGTCGGCGTTGATCATATCGATGTGGCGGCGTTGACCGCACGGGGTATTCCGCTGGGGCATACGCCGGGTGTGCTGGTTGAAACCACCGCCGACCTGGCTTTCAGCCTGATGCTGGCCGCCGCAAGGCGCATCCATGAAGCGGACCGTTTCATGCGCGATGGACATTGGGGCGCGAACAACGCCTGGTCTCCTGATTTCTTCACCGGCAAGGACGTGTACGGCGCCACCCTGGGCATTATCGGTATGGGTGAGATAGGTCAGGCAATGGCGCGGCGGGCGCAGGGCTTTGGCATGGAAGTACTGGGGTGGAACCGCAGTCCCCGGGATGTGCCTGGAATCGCCAGCGTCAGTTTTGAGGAGTTGCTGCTGCGTAGTGATTTTGTCTCGGTGCACGTGGCGCTGACGGATGAGACTCGCGGGCTTCTGGATGCCGAGGCGATTGCCCTGATGAAGCCCGGCTCAGTGCTGGTCAATACGGCTCGCGGCGGGATCGTAGATGAACAGGCACTGGCGCGCGCGCTATCCAGTGGCGACCTCTATGCGGCGGGGATGGATGTGTTTGATACCGAGCCTGTCCCGGCCGACAACCCCCTGTTGCAACTGCCCAACGTGGTGGTGGCGCCGCATATCGGCAGCGCCACACAAATGACGCGTGCCAGAATGGCTGACATGGCGGCCTTGAATGCGCTCGCCGCTGCGCGCGGTGAGGCTATGCCTCAATGCGCTAATCCGGAGGTGTACGGCTGACCGACCCGGATTGGTCGGTGAGTGGGTATTGGCCTAGTTGGCCACCTTTGGCAGGTCGCGCATGGCGCGGTGCAGGATGTGCTCCAGGTGCCGGCGCAGCTTGTCGGGGTCATTACCGGCGGGGATACCGTCGCTGATCTCGGTGACGATACTGCGCCAGACTTCCCGGGTCGCCGCCACATCGTTGATCTGCAATGCCAGGCTGCGGGTTTCATGCACGCCGGCCAGAGCGTGCGCATTGTCGACACTGGCGCCGTCGGGCATGCGATTGATCACCACGCCGGGGTGAGTGTAGAGATTGCTGGCCTCATCGCTGGCTACGCCGATCTGTAAACCGGGCGCGTAGAGGTAGTCGATATTGAACTGCGCCTTCTCGGGTGCCAGCACGTAGCCCTTGTCCTGCAATATCTGGTCGATCACCGGGCGCACCACGGGATCCAGTCGATACATTTCATCCTGCACGCCGCTGTCTGTAGGCAGGGGCTCACTGCGCCAGGCGTAGTAGCGGTAATTGCCTTGGGCGAACTGGTCGGAGTCCCAGGACTGGTACTTGTTGCTGCCGCAGGCGGCGAGGAACAGGGCCGCAGCCAGAGTGAGGAGCAGGGGCTTGCAAGCGTTCATGATGGTCCTTGAGTTAACTGCCTGAGGCTGGGTGCCGTGTTGGGGCGGTCATGGTATCAGGTGTATCTGAGGGCAGCTATAGCACACCGGATTTGCGAGTAATGCCGCAGTGTGGCCGGCCCAGTGTGAAAAATTCACAACTTCGGGGTGAAATCCCCCGGCGGCTCTGGTAATTTCGGGATATAACAAGGAGTTATGGGGCGCCAAGATGATATCCCGGAAGCTGATTCGCACCGACCTTAATTTGTTGGTGGCGCTGCAGGTGTTGCTCGAGGAGCGTAATGTCACTCGTGCAGCAGAGAGGCTTTCGGTCTCCCAGCCGGCTTTGAGTAAAACATTGCAGAAGCTTCGCGACTCCTTCGAGGACGAGTTGTTTACCCGAACCGCCCATGGGTTGGTACCCACGCCGCGCGCCGAGCAATTGGCACGGGAATTGCCCTCGGTGCTGGAAAACATCGATTCAGTGCTGGGCAGTGAAGACTTTCGCCCGGAAACCTACGACGGCAGTTTCAAGCTGCTGCTGCCACCCATTGTGGCTGAAACGCTGCTGCCCGGGCTGATGGCGGAACTGAACCGGGTCGCGCCCAATGTGCAGATCATCACCGCCGAGATTACCCCGGACTACCAGGACAAAATGAAAAAGGGCGAAGCGGACTTCGCCGCTTTTGTGGCCCTGGACACCGAACGGGATATCCATGCCGAGCCCATCCCCGCGCTGGCGCCGCGCTGCTATGTGCGTCACGGCCACCCGCTGGTGGGTAAGCACTTCAATTTGCAGGAATTTTTGGAATATCCCCACATCCGCCTCTACCTGCCCGGCATGGCACGGGAGAACACGTCCATGGTGGATGATGTGCTGGGGCAGTACGGTGTGCACCGAAATATTGTGCTGGAAACCACCCAGTTTGCGCCCGCCGTGGGGGTGCTGACCCAGACCAACGGCTTGCTGGTGGCGAACGCCGGGTTTGAGGAAAACGGCCTGTTCAAGGATCAGATCACCGGGCTCGATTTGCCCGGAGAGCTGCAACGGATGATCCGCAATACCAACAGCGCCAATCGCGGCAAGATGTCGCTGATGCGCCACACCCGCACCTCCCGCAGCGGCCCCCACCAGTGGTTACGCGCCCTGCTGATGAAGCACCTCACCCGCTCCGAGAGCAAGGTGGCCGTGGCCGAGGATCAGCCCCTGCCCGAGCCGGTGGCCGAACCCGCCGCCTGAGCGCCGTCAAAAAATCTCCGCTTTTTTGTTCCTAAGCCGGATTTTCACTGGTATTCCTAAGCGCGTTATTATAGTTTGAGATTCAGGGACTTGGACCACTTTCCTAATAATAATGGTGAGCTTAGGGAACGCCTTCAAAGAAAGCCTTTAGGAAAAGCCTCGTCCACAACACCAATAAATTGCGACCTGCGCCGTTAGAGCCATGGGGAATGGAACATGCAGTATCACGCGATCAGTAACTGGCTGAAATCCGCCGTATTTTTCCTTTTTGCGATCACCCTGAGCGCCTGTGGCGGCGGGGGTGGTGGTGGCGGTGGTGGCTTTACGCCCGATAACAGCGGCCAGGATGGGCAAACGCTGCATTACACCGTGGAAATTCTGGATAGCGCAGGCAATGCCCTGTCCGGCATCCCGGTTGGAACCATCGCTACGCTGCGAATTCGCGTCACCGAGGGTGCCAATGCGAACAACGCGGCGCCTGTGGTGGATGCCGTTGTTGAAGTCGACACCGATGTCGGCTCCATCGTTCCGGCCGGCGGCACTGCGCTCACCGATGCAGACGGTGTTGCCGAACTGGAATTTGACCCGGGTACTAGCCAGCTTGCCGGCACCATGACCGTACAGGTACGTGGCCGGGCCGTTGACGGCCGGGGCGAGGTGAACTTCCAGGTAGTCGCTTCCAATTTGCGCATTGGTCGCTACGATGGCGCGACCTTTGTGGAAGGTGAGTTGGAAATCAGTACCAGCGACCTGCCTTTTGGCGGCGCCACGCTGGTGAGTTTCAGTGTTGTTAATGAACAGGGCGAGCCGGCTCCTACCGCATTGAGTGTTGTGCCCTCCAGTTTTTGTGCCAGCACCGAACCGCCCTCGGCGACGTTGCCGGCATCGGTTGACGTGCTCAACGGTGAAGGCAGCTTCACCTACGCGGCCACCACGTGTGTCGGTGAAGACCGCATCGAAGCTGCTCTTGCCATTTCTCCCGACATCAGTGCCAGCGGTACTGTTACTGTTGAAGCTGCCAGCGTAGGCCAGATTGACTTTATCTCGCTGGACAACCCGGTGCTGGCCCTGGCCGGTACCGGCACGGCCGCCCGCCCCGAGCGTGCTCAAGTTGTTTTCAATGTGCTCGACGAAGCAGGTCGACCTGCCGCTGATGTGCCGGTGATGTTGTCTCTGTCTTCCGACACCGGTGGTGTAGCACTTGAATCGACCAGTGCGATTACTGACGCTGTTGGTGAAATCACCGCTGTGGTCACTTCTGGATCCATTCCGGTAACCGTAGTGGTTAATGCCGAGATCGACCTGCAAGGCATTATCCTGTCCAAGACGTCTGACCCCATCGATGTTACCGGTGGTCGCGCCGACCAGAATTCTTTCTCCATTTCCCAGTCTGTATTCTCGATCGAGGGCGGAGACGTTGATGGCCTGACTGTTGAGATCAATGCGCGTGCTGCAGACAACTTTAACAACCCGGTACCGGAAGGTACTGAAGTTATCTTCAGCCCCCGCTACGGCAACATGCCAGACAAATGCCAGTTGGATGCGGAAGGCAATTGCACCGTTTCCTGGGAGAGCAGTGATCCGCGTGGGCCTCTGTTGGGCAGCGACTTCATCACTGATATTACTAACACCCCGTGTCCTGCGTATGTGAACGCCAATCCGACATTGCCAGCCTTTGGCCCCTGTCCGGTGAGCCTCGGCCCCACCTCCGGTCGTAACACCATCCTGGTGATTGCAGACGGTGAGGAAAGCTACGTAGACACCAATGGCAACCAGGCCTATGACCTGGGCGAGATCTTCCAGGATCTGGCTGAGCCCTTCAACGATCACAACGGTGACGGTCAGTTCAACCCGGTGGAGACGCCCTGCGATCCTTATACCGATGGACTGGAGTGCTCTGCTGGTGCTGAAGAGACCTATGTGGACACTAACAAGAACGGCGTCTGGGATCGCGGCAATGGCATCTACGACGGTAGTGCCTGCCCCGTTGAAGCCGATGGCACCTACTGTACGCGCAACTCTGTACACGTGCGTTCCGTGCAGCCGTTGATTGTTCCCGAAACCGACTACTACTTCATGCTGACTACCAGTGGTGACCGACCGGTTGGTGCAGGCTCCACGCTGCGTGACGGTACCTTCTACAATCTGTACATCTCTGATCGCTTCAACAATCAGCCACCCGCGGGGAGCACCGTGACGGTATCCGCGGAGTCCTGTGAAGTGGCGTTCGGCCCCGACGGCGACGAAATCCCCAATGGCATCTGGCCGGGCGCTTACCCCACTGCCTTCACCATGGGCCGCATCACGGATAACCTCGAGCCGATCAGTGGTATCGTGGAAATCAGGGTGGAAACACCCAACGGCTATGTGTCGGAAACATTCTTCCCCTGTAGCGATGTGGCCAATGTTCCCGTTGAGCCCCAACCGCAGTACCGCCTGGTGATCGGCTTCGAAACTCCCGGAACGGTTGCCAGCATCAGTGCCCCGGTGAACATCAACGTTCGCGTACAGGGCGGCGGTGCGGGCATCCCCGTTAGCGCCACGACTACCAGTGGTACTTTGCAGGCCAACACGGTTGCAACAGAGACTGGCGGTATCGCAACCTTCACCTTCCAGGGCGACAAACCCGGTGGCGTAACCTTCACCGCGCAAGTTGAAGATCCCGTGGTGGGGGCGATCGAGGAGAGCTTCTCCTTCAACGTGAACCCGGACGAGTTCTTCATCGGTTATATCGCCGGTGGTGTAGCGAGCCAGAGCACCATCGGCCTGGTGCCCGCGTTGATTGATATCTCCGTGGTCAACACCGTACGCGTCATCGTTGACGTGATGGATGCCGGTGGGGTGCGTGCAACAGGCTACACCGCAGAGGATGTTCAGGTGTTGCTGACCTGCTCCTCGGTTGGGACTGATTTGATCACTGCACCGTTTGTGAATGGCCGCGCTGAGATTGCCGCTTATCCCATTCCTGGTGGCTGCGGCAGCAGTGCGCTGTTCCGCGCCGTGGTTAACGATCCGCAGATCCTTAATCCCAGCCCGCCCTCAGCTACACTGACCATCCAGTGATGGTGGACTGAACGACTGGCTTCGAAAGAAGCTGCAATAAAAAACCCCGGCTTCGAACCGGGGTTTTTTTATGTTTGATCGGATACCGGTTGACGGGGGCGTTAAGGAAAAAACAACAACTTGACCACAAACACCACCAGTACCGCATTCAACACCCACTTGATCAGTTGCTCCCCCCGGCTCACTGTGAAGTGCGCACCCAGGTAACCGCCCAGTACCGTCCCTGCAGCCAGTGCCAGGCCGATCATCCAGGACATTTCCAGCTGGCTGGCAAACACCGCCAGTGCGCCAACGGTATAGACCGCGATAATGAACACCTTGTGCATGTTGGTGCGCACGAGGTCGAAGCCCATCACGCGATTGAGGATGGGCATGATGATGAAGCCCACACCCAACTGGATAAAGCCGCCCCAGAAGCCGGCGGCTACCATCAGGATGTGGCCCCACCACAGTTGGCGCGTGTTGGGTTGGTGGTCGGCCTGTGCGGGCCGATTGCCGGGGTCAAAATACATCACCAGCATCACCCCGATCATGATCAGGGCGAGTACGCGGTTAAACCAGAGTCCCTCCAGTTGCACGCCTACCATCGCACCGGCAATCGCACCGGGCAGAGCGCAGGCGGCAAGGCTCATGCTGAGCCGAAACTGGGACAGACCACGTTTTCGGAAGGTAGCGATGGCGGCCAGATTCTGCGCCAGGATGGCGATACGGTTGGTGCCGTTGGCTACCGGTCCGGGCAATCCCATGAACACCATGACAGGGACAGTGAGGAGCGATCCGCCACCCGCCATAACATTGAGAAAGCCCGCCAGTGCGCCGGCGATAAACAGGACCGGAATTTGCCACAGTTCCATGCCTAGCCCTGCCAGGGGTCGCGCATGGTCACAAACTCTTCCGCTGCGGTGGGATGGATGCCGATAGTGCTGTCGAATTGCGCTTTGGTGGCGCCAGCCTTCAGGGCGATGGCGATACCCTGCACAATTTCGCCGGCGTCGGGGCCGACCATGTGTACGCCCACGACACGGTCACTGGCCTGGTCGACGATAAGCTTCATAAAGGTTTTCTCGTCGCGCCCGCCAAGGGTGTGCTTCATTGGGCGGAAGGTGGATTTGTACAGCGTAATCTCACCAAACTCCGCGCGTGCCTCGGCCTCGGTGAAACCGACTGTGCCGATATTGGGCTGGGAAAACACCGCTGTGGGAATGAAGTCGTACTCGACCGCAGCGTTCATGGCGTTGAATTCGCGACGGGCGAACGCCATGCCCTCCCCGAGAGCCACTGGTGTCAATTCCATACCGCCGATGACGTCGCCCAGAGCAAAAACGCCGGGCTGGCTGGTTTGGAAGTGCTCGTCGACGGCTATAGCGCCGTTTTCAGTGAGTTTCACATCGATGTTTTCCAGCCCCAAACCTTCCAGGTGTGGCTTGCGGCCCGTGGCGTAGAGCACCGCATCGGCTGCCAGTGTCGAGCCGTCGGCCAGGGTGACGTCGATGCCGTCGGTGCCGCGACTCAAGCGTGTCACGTCTACCTCGAATCGCAGGTCCACACCGTCCTTGCGCATCTCTTGCGCCAGATGTTGCCGCACGTCGTCGTCGAAGCCGCGTAGGAACAGTGGGCCGCGATACAGCTGGGTCACTTTCGCGCCCAGACCGTGGAAGATGCCGGCGAACTCCGTGGCAATGTAGCCACCGCCCACAACCACCAGGCGTTGGGGGAAGTGCTCCAGATCGAAAATCTCATTGGAGGTGATGGCGAGTTCGGCGCCGGGAATGGGCGGCACAAAGGGCCACCCGCCGGTAGCGATGAGGATGCGCTCACTGGTTACGGTGCGATTACCCACCCGCACTTCATGGGGGCCAGCGATACTGGCTCGCGCTTCAATTACCTCGGCGCCGGCACCATCGAGCAGGCGGTCGTAGATGGCATTGAGGCGCGAGATTTCGGTTTTCTTGTTATCGCGCAGCGTTTCCCAGTCGAATGCCGGTACCTTGCTGTCCCAACCGAAACCGCGGGCGTCTTCAAAGGCGTGCCGGAACTCAGACGCGTACACATAGAGCTTCTTGGGCACACAGCCCACGTTGACGCAGGTGCCGCCCATGTAGCGATCCTCGGCAACGGCGACCCGGGCGCCAAAGCCCGCCGCCATGCGCGCAGCGCGTACGCCGCCGGAACCGGCTCCGATAACGAAAAGATCGTAGTCATACTGCGCCATGCCTTTCTCCTGAACCCGTTAAAGCGGGCAAGTCTAGCAGCCCCTACGAAGGTGGAACACCGGCGCCCGTCGCACAGCGGCTTGGTCACTGTGTGTCAAAGCCGCATAATGCCCGCTGAATGTCATTCGGGCGGCCATCAAAGTGAGGAAGCAATGAGCGCGCACTACAGCGCAGAACTGGACGGCGCCCTGCCCGTGGTAGACCGGGCGCAGGTCCTGGCGGGCTTGTGCGAGATTCTGCCGGCACAGGCAGTACTGGACGATACAGAGCGCCAGCGCCCGTTTGAATGCGATGGATTGCCCGGCTACCGCGAATTGCCTCTGGTGACGGTACTTCCGGCGACCACCGCTGAGGTGCAAGCCGTGCTGCGGTTTTGTCATCAGCTTGGCGTGCCAGTGGTGGCGCGTGGGGCGGGTACGGGTCTGTCAGGGGGCGCCTTGCCTTGCCCTGTCGGCGTGTTATTGGTGCTTTCGCGGCTGGATCAAGTGCTGGAAATCGACGCCGACAATTTGCTGGCGCGCGTGCAACCCGGGGTACGTAACCTGGCCGTGTCGGAAGCAGCGGCGCCTCATAGCCTGTACTACGCACCCGACCCATCTTCCCAGATAGCCTGCTCCGTGGGTGGCAACGTGGCGGAGAACGCCGGTGGTGTGCACTGCCTGAAGTATGGTCTGACCGTTCACAATGTTTTGTCGGTCTCGGTGGTCACTGTTGCAGGTGAACTGCTGGATTTGTACGCCGACGATATGGGTGCGGCAAATCTCCTGGCGCTGGTGATCGGCTCTGAGGGGATGTTGGGCGTGGTCACAGAAATTACGGTGCGACTGCGCGTGCTGCCACCGCGTACTGAAACCCTGCTGGTCGGATTCGCAACCGTAGCCGAAGCGGGCCAGGCGGTAGCCGCCATTATCGGCGGTGGCATTATTCCCGCAGGACTGGAGATGATGGACGCGCTGGCAGTTCAGGCGGCGGAGGACTTCGCTGGTGCGGGTTATCCGCGCGATGCTGCGGCCGTGCTGTTACTGGAATTGGATGGCGACGCTGACAGTGTGGCGGCGGAATTGACCAGCGCCGAAAATATTCTGCAAACCGCCGGTGCCACACTATTGCGCAGAGCACAGAATGAGCAGGAGCGAACCCTGTTCTGGAAGGGGCGAAAGTCGGCATTCCCCGCCGTGGGTCGTATTGCACCGGATTACTACTGCATGGACGGCACCATTCCCCGGCGCGCCATCGCCGACATGCTGGCTTATATCGCTGCGCTATCCGAGGAATTTGAATTGCAGGTCGCCAACGTCTTTCACGCCGGCGACGGTAATCTTCACCCCTTGATTTTGTTCGACGCCAACCAGCCTGAACAGGTGGAGCGCGCCGAAGCCCTCGGTGGACGCATTCTCGAACAAAGTGTCGCCCTCGGTGGTGCCATTACCGGTGAGCACGGTGTGGGCCGGGAAAAAATCAACTATATGGCCGCCCAATTCAGTGATGAAGAACTGCGCCTGTTTCAGGCGATCAAACAAGCACTGGACCCGGTGGGCCTGTTGAATCCGGGTAAAAATATTCCCACCCTGAAACGGTGTCAGGAGTACCGCGCGGTGCGTGCACAGTGAGTGATCGTTCAAGTAAATTGGCGGAAAAAGTCCGTGCGGCTCGGGATGCCGGCCAGGCTCTTCACATTCGTGGCAACGGCAGCAAGCATTGGCTGGAGACTCCTGATCAGGCCAGTACGCTGTCGCTCGCCGGGCATCAGGGCATCGTCAGTTACGATCCCACCGAGCTCGTTGTGACCGTCCGTGCCGGTACCCCTATTACTGAACTGGAGCAGGCATTGGCGGAGCAAGGGCAGATGCTGGCTTGTGAGCCGGTTAATGTTGCCGGTCGCTCCACCATCGGCGGTGCCCTGGCCCTTGGGTGGTCCGGCCCGCGCAGCGCCTGGGCGGGAACCTTGCGTGACTTTGTGCTGGGTATGAAGGTGCTCACCGCCGAAGGGGATATCCTGAGTTTCGGCGGTCAGGTGATGAAAAATGTTGCCGGCTATGACGTGTCGCGGCTATTGGTTGGATCTCGTGGCGGCCTGGCCGCCGTTCTGGAAGTGTCACTGAAGGTTTTACCCCTGCCGGAGCAGGAGTTGGTGCTGTCCTTTACCAACGATGACCCGCTGGCTGCCATGCGTCGTGTGCGGGAGTGGGAGGGACAGAGCCTCCCATTGAGTGGTGCGCTGTGGCAGGCCGGCGCATTGATGGTGCGATTCTCCGGGCGAACTACTGCGCTGTCGCACCTGCTCAGCCGGCTCGGTGGTGAGGCGCGCGATGCTGTGGTCTTTCAGCGGCATCGGGAGCTGAGCGCCGGATTGCTCGCTGGCACACCGCCGCTGCGCCTCTACCGTCAAAGGCCGTTATCGGCTATCGCGCTGGATCAGGATTTCATCCTCGACCACGGTGGACGTTTGCTCTGGGCGCGGGCAGGCGGCGACCTTGCCACTCTGATGGCGGCAGCCAATGCTCATGCCGTGGAGTCGCCCGTGGCCGGCGTTCAGTCTGGCAACGCGGTGACGCAGCACTGGCACACCGCCCTCGCGAAAGCGTTTGATCCCCAGGGCCTGTGGGCGCCGGCTGGGGAGGCTGCCTGATGCAGACCAGATTGTTACCGGAGTTGCTTGCTACAGATGCCGGGCGTGAAGCCGACAGCATCCTGCGCGCCTGCGTTCACTGTGGTTTCTGCACTGCCACCTGTCCGACATACCAGGTGGAAGGCAATGAACTGGACAGCCCCCGCGGCCGGATATACCTGCTGAAGAATTTACTGGAGGGCGGTGACGTAAGCGCCCACACCCGCACACACCTCGATCGCTGTCTGCAATGCCGCTCCTGTGAGACTACCTGCCCCTCCGGCGTGAATTACCATCGACTTTGGGATATCGGCCAGCAGCGCCTGGATCAAGTGCTGCCACGCTCCGTCGGGGAGCGCGCTTTTCGTCGCGTTCTGACGGCGGTGTTGTCCCGGCGGCGCTTGTTCTCCCTGTTGGCGTCAGTGGGTTACTCGCTGCGCTCCTTCCTGCCGCCATCGCTGCGCCATCACTTACCCATGAGGGGTGAAGGGATGCCGGTGTCGTCGGCGGAGAGGGCGGAGCGCCACGTTCTGTTGGTACAGGGTTGCGTGCAGCCTGGCCTGACCCCGGACACAGTGCGCGGCGCCCAAAAGGTGCTCCATGCCCTCGGTGTGGATACGCGCTTCGCGACTGATGAGCAGTGTTGCGGTGCGCTGGAGTACCACGTGCAGCAGACCTCCGGCGGCCTGGCGCGGGCGCGGGCCAATATCGCGGCGTGGGAGCAGGCACTCGCGGCAGGTGCCGAAGCCATCATCACCACGGCGACTGGCTGCCACAGTTTTGTGCGTGAGTACGAAACGCTGCTCGCAGACGATCCCGACTATGGGCCTCGTGCCAAAGCGGTGTTGGCCAAGGTGTATGACATTGCGGAGTTTTTGGCGGACGAACCTCTGGACACCCTCGCGCTCGCCGATCCCGGGCGTACGGTTTTCCACACCCCCTGCAGCGCGCAGCACGGACAGAATCTACAACCTGTACTGCAAACTGTGTTGGCCAGACTGGGTTATCAACACCCGCCAGTTACCGACAGCCATTTGTGTTGCGGCTCGGCCGGCACCTATTCCCTGTTTCAGCCGGCCATGGCGACTACACTGCGCGACCGGAAATTAAAGTCCCTGCAGGTGAGCCAACCCGAGCGGATTTTAACCGCCAATATCGGCTGCCAGAGCCACCTGGCATCTGGCAGTGATCGCCCTGTGCGCCACTGGGTGGAAGATGTGGCGCGCAGACTCGTGACGGAGTGAATCCGGTAATGAGACAGGTCATAAGGAGAGAACTGTGAGCCAGCTACAGGTCAGTGCATTGAATGTGTATCCAGTGAAGTCCTGCGCCGGACTTTCCGTAGAGCAGGTGGATCTGGATGGCTTTGGCCCCACCGGCGATAGACGCTGGATGATCGTCGATGAGCAGGGGCAGTTTGTCACCCAGCGGGATTATCCCCGGATGGCTTTGATCAAGGTGGAAATCACTGAACAGGGGATTGTGCTTGATCGCGGTACTGAACGCTTAACCGTGGTCTGTCCCGGTTTAGGGGTCGAGCGTACCGTGCGCGTGTGGCGGGACGAGGTGGTAGCGCGGGACGCCGGAGAGGACGCAGCTGCCTGGTTGAGTGATTTTTTCGGTCGGGAAGTTCGTCTGGTCTACCTGCCGGATGAGGGTCGGCGCGCGGTTGATCCCGCCTTCGCAAGTGCTGGGGAACAAGTGGCCTTCGCAGACGGTTTCCCCCTGCTGTTAATCGGTCAGGCGTCGCTGGACGACTTGAATCGCCGCCTGGAGCAACCCGTACCGATGAACCGCTTTCGCCCCAACCTCGTGATCAGCGGGGCGGAACCGTTTGCCGAAGATGGTTGGCGTCGCTTACGCGTGGGTGAGGTGGAACTGAGGGTGGTGAAGCCCTGTTCGCGCTGCGTGATTCCCTCTATCGTGCAGGAGACTGCCGAGCGGGACCGGCACATCAATCGGGCATTGGCCGGCTTTCGGCGCCGCGAGGGTGTGATTTATTTCGGGCAGAACCTGCTCTATCAGCAGCCCGGCACGCTGCGCGTGGGCGACCCCGTGACGGTGCTGGACTAGCGACTACAATCGCGCGCTACGCACCGCGGCGGCCAGGGATTCCATTAAGGGTATCGTCTCATCCAGTGACAGACAGGCATCGGTGATGCTCTGGCCATAGCGCAGCGCCTCGCCCGCCTGCAGGCGTTGATTGCCACCCACCAGGTGACTTTCCAGCATTACACCACGCAGGGCTTCCTGCCCCTGCTGAATCTGGTCGCACAGGTCGGAAAGTACCACCGCTTGTCGCGCCGGGTTCTTCTCACTGTTGCCGTGAGAGCAATCCACGATCAGTGACGCCGGCAACTGGCGGCGAGCCAGTTGGGCGGCGGCATCTTTCACGCTCTGCGCATTGTAGTTGGGTCCACTGCGCTTGCCGCCGCGCAGTATCAGGTAGCCGTGTGGGTTGCCGGTGGACTGCAAAATGGCCGGTGTACCTTCGCGGGTCAAAGAGGGGAACCAGTGGGCGTGGCGGGCCGACTCGATCGCGTCCAGGGCGACATCCACTTGCCCGTCCGTGCCGTTCTTGAAGCCAACCGGCATCGACAGGCCGGAAGCCAGTTCCCGGTGCACCTGGCTTTCCACCGTGCGCGCACCAATCGCCGCAAGGCTGACCAGATCGGCATAGAACTGGCCCAGGGTGGTATCGAGAAACTCACTGGCGGCAGGCAGTCCGAGATCGGCAACATCCAGCAATACCTGCCGCGCCAGGTGCAGGCCGCGATTGACGTGGAAGCTGTCGTCCAGGTCCGGGTCGTTGATCAGGCCTTTCCAGCCGACCACCGTGCGGGGTTTTTCAAAGTACACCCGCAGCACCGGAATAATGGCATCCCGTAGCGGGTCGGTTGCTGCCTTGAAGCGTTGGGCAAAGTCCAGTAGTGCTTCCGGGTCATGTACGGAGCAGGGGCCAACGATGGCCACCACGCGAGGGTCTTTCCCTGAGAGGGCTTGCTCGATAGCGCGGCGACCGGTAGCGACGCAGGCTTCCTGTGCATCGCTCATGGGGAGTTCTTCTGCTAGCACCCAGGGGCTGATCAGTGGGCGAACGCGGCCAATGCGAACGTCTTCGGTTTTGTCGCTCATGGTGGTACCACGGGAATTCGGGGCCGCCTATTGTCCTCGTGGGCGGCCCCGCTGACAAGGGAGGGGCTTACGTGGAGGGTGAGGTGGCAGGTGCTGCCATCAAACCGCGGATCAGGCCGGCACATTCTTCCTGGCTCATATACCGGGGCACCGGATAGCGATTGCCTTCCTTGCAGGCAGCTTCGGCGAGTGCGGCCACGTCCTGCTCCTGAATCTGCTCCAGATGGCGCGGGATGTCGAGCTTGTGGTTGAGGGCTTCAACAGCCGCGATGAAGGCCTGCGCTTTCTGCGCCTCGTCCAGCCCATTGCTACTGGCGCCGATGACGTCGGCCAATTGGGCCAGGCGTGCTTGCGCCGGTGCGCTGGAAAATTTCAGTACCGAGGGCAGGGTAACGGCATTTCCCAGCCCGTGAGGAACGCCATAGTGGCCGCCCAACTGGTGTGATACGGCGTGAACAAAGCCAACCATCGCCTGACTGAAGGCCAGCCCGGCATAGTAGGACGCCAACACCATGGCCTGTCGGGACGGTAAATCCGAACCATTGCTGTAGGCTGCGGGCAGATGATCGAAGATCAACTTGATCGCACTGCGCGCCAGCTGGTCTGATTCCTCGCTGGCCCAGCGGCCGATATAGGCTTCGATGGCGTGGGTCAGCGCATCCATGCCGGTGGCGGCGGTAATGTGCGGTGGCAGGCCGGTCATTACTTCGGCGTCCAGGGCGCAGGCGAGGGGGACCAGGTTCTGGCCGGCCACGGGTTGTTTCTCGTGCGTTTCGTCGTTGGAGGGTACGGCGGCGATGGTAACTTCCGAACCCGTGCCCGCCGTGGTGGGAATGCAAAACAGGGGCAGGGCGGGGAGTTTCGCCTGATTGAATCCCACCAGGTCTTCTGCCTTTACGTCGTTGGATGCAGCGAGCGCGATCACTTTCGCGGTGTCCATGGACGAACCACCACCAAAGGCCAGAACACTGTCGCAAGCTTCGCTGTGCAGTTGCGCCAGGCCGGTGTTAATCACCTTGAAAGTGGGGTCAGGTTCCACACCATCAAACAGCGACACTTGCAGGCCAAACCCTTCGAGCTCTGCAATGACGGGTGCTACCAGGCCCAGTTCTACCAGGGGTTTGTCAGTCACCAACAGTATTTTTTGCTGCCCGAACTGGCTGACCATTGCGCACAGCTGATGGCGAGAGCCGGGGCCTGAAAAAGCGATGGGTTTGGGTTGCGCGTGCGGTTTGAGGGCACGCTTGATAATTCCGGAACGCAGACGGTACAAACGCTCAACCAGGGCGTTGGGCATGGTGGTGTCACTCCCTTAAGTATTGTTATCACCGGAAGGTGCGACGGTCATACTGTCAAGGCGGAGGTTGGAAGTAAAGCAGGTGCTTGCGGGACGGGGCTGGCCGGGAATGGAAAGGGTGGCTCAGGAAAGCGCGAGTAGGGGGTGAAGCGGGGCCCGGACGATCGCCGGGCCCCGGATACACTTAAGCCTAGCGGCTACCCTTGACCAGGGAGCGGAACCAGTCGGCCAGTGTTTCGTGTTTGAAGTCGGTGAATTCGCCGGCGTCGAGGAACACACCGTGTTCGTCGCACACTTCATACCAGATGTGTTGCTGCTTTGGATCGGAGGCCTTGTGCATCTGCTTGCCGCAGCGTGGGCAGTTGACGTCGTCAACGGTGTCCCATTTTTTGCCCTGGGCAGGATCGCCAGTGTCCAGCACTTCGCCCATCCATTTGCCTTTCAGCTTCTCTATCTCGCCACTGTCGAACCAAAGGCCCTTACAGTTGGTGCAGCGGTCGATGACCGGGTCGCCGCCATAGCTGATTTCTTCCATGCCGTGGCCGCATTTCGGACACTCGATACTGTGGGTGGCTGGATCGTAAGTCATGGTCTTCCCTTTATTGTGTTAATGGCGCCCGGGCGCCGCTAGTCAGTCCTGCTGGAAGTCTAGCGCAGGGCGCGGGGAATGTCCCGCCTGCTGGCGTCGTGCGAAATATTTGTGCGGTGCCTTCAGAATCCTTTCATCTTGCCACGTGATTATGTGCATCAATGAGTGGTACTATCGTGCCATATAACAAGTCCGCCGCAGGAGGTGGCCCAATGAAACCAACTGTTAGCTCGTCACTCGCGGGCCTGTTTGCCCTGTGCATGGGTATGCTAACCCCTGCAATTTCACAGGCTCAGGACGGCGAATCCCTGTACCAGACCTGCGCCGCCTGTCACGGTGCCGAAGGTCAGGGTAATGCAGCCCTGAAAGCCCCGCCCCTGTCACATCTCACCGCCGCTTACATTGCGGGCCAATTGCAAAAGTTTCGCAATGGCCAACGTGGTGGCGAGGGAGACTCAGAGCCCGCCCGCCAGATGGCGACCATGGCGGCCACACTGCCAGGCGACGACGCTATTGGGACGGTTGCGCAGTTTGCCGCTGCACTGGAAGGTATCCCGGAAGGGGAGGCAGAGATTTCCGGTGACGTAACCCTGGGCGGTGACTATTACAACCAGTTCTGTGGCGCCTGCCATGGACCGGGCGCCGAGGGTAACAAGGCCTTGTCTGCGCCATCATTGGCCGGTGCGCCGGACTGGTATCTTTACGGTCAATTGAAGGCTTTCCGCGAAGGCACACGAGGCGCTCATCCGGACGACCGTACCGGGCGCCAGATGCGCGCTATGGCGGGGGTGCTGCCCTCTGATCAGGCCCTGCGCGATGTAACCGCTTTCATCGCCGGCCTGCGTTGAGCATGATGCGGCGCTACAGTCTTTCGATAGTCTGCGGACTGGCCTGGCTGTGGTCGTGCCATGCAGTGTCGGCACCCAATATGGGCGATGTTGTGTCGGATGCTGCCTTTGAGCTGGCCACCGATTGCCCGCCGGGTTTTGCACTCAATACCGGGCAGTGCGAATTACGCAGCCTCTATCAGCTTTATGCCTCGTTGCAGGACGGGGGAGTGGGTGGCCTGAAAACCGGTCTGCCCACGTACCGCGATGGCTTCACGCCACAGGAAATTGATCTCGGACGCTACCTGTTCTTCGATCCGCTGCTGTCCGCAGACAACACCATTTCCTGCGCCACCTGTCATCAGCCGGATAAAGGCTTTGCCGACGGGCTGGGTCGCAGCGTGGGGATGGGGGGAGCAGAGCTACCCCGGTCGGCGCCGAGCCTGTGGAATGTGGCCTTTCAGGACAGTTTTTTCTGGGACGCGCGGGCCAAAACCCTCGAGGAACAGATGCAGGGGCCGCTGTATGATGCCCATGAAATGGGAGGCGACCCCGTTAGTCTGCTGAGTAAGCTGAATGCCAGTGAGCCCTATCGTCAGTTGTTTGCTCAAACCTGGCCGCAAAGTTACGAGGCCGGTGAAGATATACAACTGGATCATATCTACCGCGCGCTGGCAGCCTTCCAGGCATCGCTGGTGTCGCTCAATAGCCGTTACGACCAGTACGCCCACGGTTTCGCCGATGCGCTGAATGAGCAGGAGAAGGAAGGCATGAACATCTTTCGCTCGTTTGTAGCGCGCTGCGCGGAGTGCCACACGCCCCCTCTGTTTACCAATCGCCAGCTGGCTGTGATTGGTACTCCGGAGCCGGACGGTATGCCATTTGATCCGGGTGCTGGACCGGTACTGGGTGAGGACAGCTTACGCGGTGCATTCAAAATTCCGTCGTTGCGGAACATTGATCAGACCGCGCCCTACATGCATTCCGGGCGCTTCGAGACGCTGCGCGACGCCGCCGAATTCTACAACCTGGGGCGCGGACACGCGGTGCCCGAAGGTGAAGAGTTGAAAATTCACTGGCATGTGTGGGAGCCAAATCTCACTGATTATGAAATCGATCGGCTGGTGGATTTCATGAAAACCCTCACCGATGAAAGCTTCAAACCGAAGACCCCCCAGCGCTTGCCCTCGGGTTTGCCGCTGGCACACGATAAAACGCTCGCCACCGCGCGAGCAACAACAACTGGAGACAACTGATGAACAAATTGACAGTGGTATTGGGCGCTGTGGTGTTGTTGGGCGCGGGATTCTTTGTCGGCAAGGCCGGCAAGGATGAGCCCACAGTAATCAAGGTGGGTTCAGCCCCCGCTGGCGAGTTCAAATCCGAAGCCAGTGGCGAAGTGGCGGCAAAGAGCACCCTGGGTGAAAGACCTTTGCCGGCGAATGTAGTGATCGTAAAGGACGGCGAGTCCATTCAGGACGCGGTACGTACTGCCGAGCCGGGCACTACCATCAAGGTGATGCCGGGTACCTACAAGGAAACCATCTACATCGACAAAGATGACATCGCCCTGAGTGGTGTGATCGATAAAGGTGCGTATCCTATTCTGGAGGGAGAGGGGCTACGCAACGATGCGATTCTCTACTCTGGCAATAACGTCACGGTCGAAAACTTCTGGATTACCCATTACAAGGGTAACGGCATCATGGGCCAGGCCGGTAATAACTTTGTGATCCGCAATAACGTGGTTGTGGATACCGGCATCTACGGTATCTTCCCCCAGTTGGGCAAGAACGGGCTGGTGTCACACAACATTATTTCCGGGATTGAGGATGCCGCAATCTACGTGGGCATGTCCGATAACATCGACGTGGTCTACAACGAGGTATACGGCAGCGTGGCTGGTATCGAGATCGAGAATTCCCGCCATGCCCTGGTCGAGGCAAACTACGTATACGACAACACCGGCGGCATTCTCGCCTTCATTACGCCGGGGCTACCGATCAAAACCTGCTCCGATGTGATCTTCCGCAACAACTTCATCGTCAACAACAACCACGAAAACTTCGCCATTCCCGGTTCGCTGGTGTCCAACATCCCCCAGGGCGTGGGCATGATTATCATGGCCTGTGACGATGTGGTGGTAGAGGGCAATATCATTTCCGGCAATGACACCATGGGCATCGCGATCACCGATTTCTCGCTGGCGTCCAATGCTGCGAACGACCCCGATTCCGAGCCCAACCCGAATCGCCCGGTTATTCTGAACAACATTATGTTGAACAATGGCAACAACCCTGTGGCTGAAGTCCGCGCTATTCTGGCGACGATGATGGAAACCACGGGCCCCGACATTATCGACACAGTGGGCATGGATGACGGATGTATTCTCAACCCGGAGCGCTTCCGCACAATTGGCCTGGGCAAGTACAGCGATTGTGACTACGCAACTACCTCAACGGTAGCCACCTACACTATGGCGGAACCGGTGCCGCCGCGCAGCATGGAGGATCTGGATCAGGGTGAACTGGCTTACCATGGTATTTGTGCCGGTTGTCATGCCTACAACTCACGCATGATTGGCCCGCCGACACAGATTCTGCAGGCTTTGTACATGGACAATCCAGAAGGCATTGCCGAGTACATTGCCAACCCTGTTAAAAAACGTCCGGACTATCCGGAAATGCCTCCGCAGAATTATCTGGACGAAGAAACACGACTGGCAGTAGCCAAATATATGTTGAGCGTAAAAAAATAAAATCAGTCAAACTTTATTGAGAAAAGCCACCTCCGGGTGGCTTTTTTTATTTTTCACAAAAAATAATTTTCAAGGCTGCGGGCGTGGATTGTGGCGATTGATTTTTGGCATGAATCTTTTTAGCCCTGTATCTGTAGCGTATATCTCAACAGTACGTCTGGAATGACGGCAAAAAAATTGCGAAATTCCCGGCTGATCAGGCATCAATAAGTTGCAAAATAAACATTACAATGCTTGTAAATAAGCATAAACTATTCTCGCGGTACCCAAAAAATATCAGGGAGTGCAAAAAACATGTTGGAAAAACAACTGGCAAAAGCTTCGAAATTGGCGGCCCAGGCCAACAAAGATGTTGCCAAGCTGAAAAAACAATTGCTTGCCGAGTCTGAAAAAGCAGCCAAGCAAGCGAAACGTGAACTGGCGGCAGCGCGTAAGCAAAAGAAAACGGCGAGTGATCGCCTTGCAAAAGCGCGTGCGGCCCTGAAGAAAAAAGCCACACCTGCCAATAAGGCGAAGGTGGATGAGCTGCGCAAACAGGTGTCAGCCCTGGGTTCATCCATATCAGGCCTTGCTTCTGCAGCGATGAAAGCGGCGGAAACACTGGTACCGATGAAAGCCGAAGCCAAGCTGGATGAGCGCAAGGCGAAGGCGGCTGCAAAAGCGGCTGCTGCGGTAGAGAAGGAAATGGCGCGTAAGGAAAAGGCCAAGTCGAAGAAGAAGGCCAAGAAAAAGCCTGCGCGTAAAAAGCCGGCGGCCAAGAAAAAGGCCCCAGCCAAGAAAAAGGCTGCGGTAAAGAAAAAGGCTCCCGCGAAGAAAAAAGCGCCCGCGAAGAAAAAAGCGCCCGCCAAGCGTAAGGCGGCGGTGAAGAAAAAGGCGCCGGCACGTAAAAAAGCTGCCGTGAAGAAAGCGCCGGCCAAGCGAAAGGCTCCCGCCAAACGCAAGGCAGCCGCGAAAAAGGCGCCCGCCAGGAAAAAAGCCCCGGCCAAGCGGAAGGCGGCACCGAAAAGAAAGGCCGCAGCCAAGAAGTAACTAGCCGGCCCTGATGCGGTACTGTGCCACCCGCCCGGGTTATCCGGGCGGGATGGTTTCCCCTCTCTCTGATTTTTTCCTTCCTGCCAGCCTCCAATGGAACGCTGCAGGACCATCGCCACTGTAGTAAGATGCGCCCACCGGCACACCGCCGAATTCGCACACCTACAGTGAACCGGTACTGTTCTTGAAAACCATCATCCTCCACCTTGGTACGCACAAGGCGGCTTCCACTTCCGTACAAATGTTCCTCGCGCAAAATCGGGAACTGCTTGCCCGCAAGGGTGTGTTGTACCCGAGGCCTCCCGGCGGTCAGACCTTTGCGCACCACGGTATTGCCTGGGACCTGCATCGAGAGCACAACCCGAAGGAACGTCGCCCGGTGGACTTCACCCTGGAGCAGGCGCTGGCTGAATTTCGGAGCAGTGAAGCGAGTACTCTGTTCCTGTCGTCCGAAGATTTTCTGCTGCCGACCTTTTATCCCGGCTATCTGGAATCCCTCGTAAGAAAACTGCGAGAACATGCACAGCGTATTGTTGTGGCTGCCCTCGTGCGCAATCGCCGTGACTTCTTTACCTCCTCCTATAACCAGTGGGTGAAGTCACTGCGCTACACCCACCGCTTCGATCGTTACCTGCATATTGTGCTTCGCGACGCCCGACCTTCTGTGCTCTACACGCGGGCGCTGGATCAGTGGGCACAGTTTGCCGATGAGGCGGTTTACCTGCCGCTGGTCCCGATCGTAGAGGGGCAATCCATTGAAAGAACGTTGGTACGTCGACTCGGAATAAAGCAAAAAGTTATCGACCGAATGGAGTCGCCACCACTCGATCGCGCCAACGCGAGTATCGGTCCGATGGCATTGCTGGCCTACCGCCGAACCACTGGCGCCATGAAGCGTAAGCCATGGTTTAACCCCTTTCGTTTGAAGGTGCGTGAACATCTGCTGCATGAGATGAATAAAGCGTGCGAGGCCCAGGGCTGGAATGATGAGCGATTCAGCGTAATGACTCGGGATAGGATTGATCGTATCCAGGACCTTTACCGCGTGGAGGATCAACAGTTTGCCCAGCGTTACTTCGGCGCTGACTGGCTGACGGTCTTTCCTCAGGAATTGGAAGTGCAAGAGGATAACGAGCGGCGCTACACGGAACTCGATGAAGCGCAGCGCAAGGCGATCGATAGTTTCGTACGGCAGAGCTTTGTTCGCGCTCGTGACCTTTACCGTGATGCCGGGCCGGGTTGAACAGCTCTGCTGATGGCTAATCGGTCGAACATGTTGCACCCGGCCGCCGTAATCTCTTGCTAGTACTCCCTTGAACGCTCGTCTGTTCTAGACTGCCCACTTCCTCGGGTGATTCTATAGCGGAGTGAAGCATGAGCAGCGATAACACCCCGGCCATTCAGGCCCATCTGGCTTCCATTGGGCGTGCACAGGCCGGCGACCGGGAAGGTTGGCTGGCCCTGTTCGCTGAAGACTGTGTCGTGCACGATCCCGTAGGCACCTCGGCACACGACCCGGAAGGCAAGGGCTTCCACGGGCACGCCGGGCTGGGCCAGTTCTGGGACATGATGATCGGCCTCGCCAACCTAGTGATAGTTTCCCACCGTCGTATCCCCTGCGGCGACAATGTCTGTGCTTGCCTGGTCACCGCAACCAATGACCTCGAAGGTCTGAAAACTTACACGGAAATGATTGTTACCTATGAGGTGAATGACGCCGGACTTATCGTGTCGTTACGTGCCTACTGGGATACTCAGGCGACGATGGCGCAATTAGCAGCTCAGGGCGTCGAACTCTAGGTAGGGCACTGGTTAGCACTTAGTAGCGCACTGAGTCGCTGCACTTCTGCGAGATCTGCGGTAGCCGGAACAAGCATCACTTCGTCACACCCCGCCGCCGCGGCGTTGGCAATCCCTTCAAGGATCGCACTCTCGGTAGCGCGATTCGCTTGCGCTGCAATCGCTGTGGCGAACTCCTCCGATTCCGGGCGCATGTAGTGGTACACATAGTCCTTCAGTCGCGCCTGTCCATCGTCTGCCAATGAACACCAGAAGCCGCCCATGCGATAGGGGCTCTGCTCGCGTCCAGCCTCAGCCCAGGCGCGTTCTGCCACGTCGAAAGCCCTTTGGTAGTCCTGTGCTTCCCCATTTCCGGACCAGGCGTACAGGCCATCGGCCCACACGGCACCGCGGGCAATACTCTTCGGTCCGATGGCGCCGGTGATGATGGCGGGGGGATGGTCGAGCACTGGGCCAATGGGGCCGGCGCCGGTAACCAGTTCCTGCTGCGCCCAGACCTCGCGCATGCGAGGCACTTGCCGGTCCATGCGCCCATAACGGCCCACGTAGGGGACATCCAGGGCCTGATAATCCCGCTCCCGGCCGCCGTAGCCCACGGCAATTCGATTGACGCGGCCACCCGACAGCACCTGTAAGGTGGCGATTTCATGGGCCACGCGCACGGCGCTGTGCATGGGCAGCACATACAGGGTGGGCACAATCTCAACCCGTTCCGTAACAGCCGCGGCGGCGGCGAGCAGGCTGCCCATGTTGTGTGCGGGGCCGTGGAGTCGTTCGCCGCAGCACAGGCTGTCGAAAGGGCCCGCATCAATTTCGCGGAACCAGGCCAGGTAGTCTTCCCGGCGCAGTCCGGCTTTCAGGTAGGGCAGGCAAATGCCTATTTTCACAGTGCTTTCCTTATGTCTTCAGCGACACCTGCTCAAACAGGCGGCGCGCTTCTTCCAGTTTGGCAAAGATGGGATAACCGTCGTCTTCGGCCCAGCGGCTGGTAAGGGTGTTGAGGGTGCCAACGATCATGGTGGCCAGTATTTCCGGGGTGTACTCTTCGCTGACGTCCCCCAGCGCGAGTCCTTCGGTGAACAGGCGGCTGAAACTAACGACAGCGGAGTCTCCCAACTTGCGTTGCTCCCCGGTGTGGGCGATGGCAACGGGTGCGACCAGGATTAACTGGCGGTCGATGTCTTCGAAGCCGGCGAAGCTGGTTTCGATATAGTCGATCATCGCTTCCAGCCGATCGCGGGTGGTGTGATGGTGTTGTAGAAGCTCGCGCACCATGGCTTCCGAACGACCGTACAGCCGGCTGATGCCAAGCCCACCGAGCAGGGCGTGCTTGTTGGCGTAGTGAGCATAGAAGGTGCGGCGGGCTACATCTGCCTGCTCGCAGATTTGTTCGATGGAGGTGTCCTCGATGCCCTGGTCGCGGAACAGGGCGTAGGCGGCCCCCTCTATACGGGCCCGAATCTCCTGTTTGCGTTTTTCCCGGCGGCCGACTGGCGCGTCGATGTTATCCATATTCAAACCGGGTCCCGATTTTGTTCGTACACTGAATGGCAGGGCTTGCGCTGCCAAGCATACTACATTAGTTTGTATACAAATGTGCATGAATGCACATTTGTTGAGGCTTTGGGCGGGCCGAATGCGCCGCGCCAACAGCGGGAGAGTGAGCATGAGCATTGTAGAAGCCTGTGAATCGCGCACGAACACCACGCCGGAATTTCCCATGGGCTGGTTCAGCGTGGCGCGCAGTCATGAATTGGGTGTGGGGGAGGTCACACGCGTCACAGCCTTTGATCGGGAGATGGCGCTGTACCGTACACAGTCCGGCCGGCCCGTGTTACAGGATGCCTTCTGTCCCCACCTCGGGGCCCACCTGGGAGTGGAGGGTCGGGTGGTGGACGAATCGCTGCAGTGCCCCTTCCACGGCTGGCGCTTTGATCCCGACGGTAAGTGTGTGGAAATTCCCTACTGTCAGGAAATTCCCGAGCGCGCCCGCATCCGCATCTGGCACTGTGAAGAAAAACACGGGCAGATCTGGATCTGGTTCCATCCCGAAAATACTCTGCCCCAATGGGCCTTGCCGGATGTTCCCGAGTTCGATGATGAGAACTGGACCGAGCCCCGCTTTGCCGAGTTTGATGTGCCGGCCCACGTTCAGGACATTGCGGAAAACTCCTGTGATCCCGTGCATTTCCAGTATGTGCACAAGCAGGCTGAGGTGCCGCCCTCGGAAGTTACCATCGAAGACAACGGTCGCATCCTGCACCTCAATTCCGATGCCAAGGACGCCGAGATTCCCCACAAACTACACGCCACGGTGTTCAGCCCCGGCCATGCTCTGGTGCATACCAGCTACGGTCCCGGGGCTGAAATGATTGTGTACAACAGCGCCCAGCCGGTAGATCGCCACAACACCAAAATGCGTTGGTCGCTTATCGTGCGCAAGGAGATCGCCGACATGGCGGGCGATCAGGTGATGCAGGGCATTATCGACGGGCTGGGGGACGACTACCCGATCTGGGCCAACAAAGTGCACAAACATAAACCGCTGTTTTGTCGCGAAGACAAAACCCTGGTGCTGTTCCGCAAGTGGGTTCGGCAGTTCTATCTGACATCGGCAGACCAACGGGAGACCGCCTGATATGCAAGATTTCACGGATAAAGTCGCACTGATTACCGGCGGTGCCAGCGGAGTGGGGCGCTCGCTGGCTTTTGCCCTCGGTCGGCGCGGGGCCAAAATAGCGGTCGGGGACGTGGACCGAAAGGCGATGGCGGCGGTGGAGGCCGACCTCGCCGCCGAGGGGATCGATGCGTTGGTGGATTTCTGTGACGTCACCTCGGTTGATAGTTTGCAGGTTCTGGGCGATCGCGCTGAGGCGGAGTTGGGCGGACTGGATCTTGTGTTTGCCAATGCGGGTATAGGCGCCGGTGAGGCCGGCGCCATGTGGGAATACTCCGAGAAAGACTGGCAGTGGTGCCTGGAGGTCAATGTCTGGGGGGTGATCAATACGATCCGCGCCCTGATGCCGCGCTTGGTGGCCAGGGGGCAGGAGGCTCACTTTGTCATCACCGGCTCTGGCAACGGTGCCATGGTGATCCTGCCCGATGCGCCGATTTACACCGCCAGCAAAGCGGCGGTGCACGCCATCACCGAAAATTTGCACTACCAACTGCAGGCGGCGGGCAGCCCGGTCAAGGTCAGTGCCCTGTTCCCCGGCCCCTACGTGGTGGACACGGGCTTGTTCAATTCCGGTCGCGTGCGTCCCGAGGCGCTGAAAAAGGAATCTGAAGGTAACGAGTCAGGTATCAACAGTGTCGACGATATGAAGGCCCTGGCCGAGCAGTATGGTATCGAGCTCAAGGTCACCCACCCTGATGAAGTGGCGGCAATGGCCGTGGAAGGCCTGGAAAACGACGCTTTCTGGCTGCTGCGCACCACACCGGAAACCGACGCCAAGATTCGCGCTCGGGCCGACATGATCCTCAATCGCGACACACCCCAACCCGCGTCACTGGGTTAACTCACCATTACGACAGCAATAAGGAAAATAACCATGTCCAATGAAGCAGCCCCTCCGCAGGGCAACCCCGGTGACATCGTCAACTGGCCGATGCTCAAAATCACCTACCGCACGGATCCGGACAAAATAGCCGCACTGCTACCACCCGGGATTGAGCCGGGCCGCAATCCGCACGTTAATCTCACGGTGTATAACTTTCCCGTTCCAGACGTACCGGAATACGGCGTGGTGACCACAGTCGATGCCGACTACAACGGTATCGAAGGCGAGTACACGCTGGGCTACGGTATCGACCAGGAGTCGGCGATTTTCATCAGCCAGGAAACCAACGGGCAACCGAAGTATCCCTGCGACATTGAATTCTGGCGACTCGGACCCCAGGTCACGGCGCGCTGTACCCACCAGGGCTACACCTTCATGGAATTCAAGGGTATGTCCACTGGCCCCAGCGAGATTCCGCCCGAATTCGACCAGCACGAGTGGTGGATTAAATCGTCCCGTGCCGTGAGCATCGGTGGCCCCGCCACTGGCTTTGATTTCCCGCCCCACGTGGTGCATGTACGCAGCCGCTATGGCACCGCGCACCAGGAACTGGTGGAAGGTGAATTGATCCTGCGAGACAGCCCCTGGGATCCACTGGTGCAATTGCTACCCATGCGCGAGCAACTGTCGGCGCGCCTGTGGTGGCCGATCTTTCTCGACCGGTCCGTAACGCTCTCTGGCGCCCTGGATCCGGAGGGCTTCCTGCCCTTTGCCGATACGATTTCCGGCTCTCGCTGGCCGGGCCAGAACGG
This sequence comes from Gammaproteobacteria bacterium, assembly GCA_030427085.1. GTDB lineage: Bacteria > Pseudomonadota > Gammaproteobacteria > Pseudomonadales > Halieaceae > JAUHXH01. Next base: position 711,239 of record JAUHXH010000002.1, read on the forward strand.
CGCCCCGAAAAACCTGTAAGCTGCACGGTGACCCGCACCGTTGGTGCGGGTTGCTGACAACAAGGAGACTGTGAATGCAGCGCCTGCGGGAGTGGTTGCCGGCCGTAGCCGGTATGGCCTGTCTGGGCCTGGGTGCCGGCCTGATTGGTATCTTCGGTTTTTTCATTGCACCGCTGTCGGCGGAATTTGGCGTTAGCGCTACTGTCCTGGGTATCGCACCGGTGGCGTTGCTCTTGCTGCCTGCGTTGATTTCCCCCCTGGTGGGCCGTCTGGTGGATCGTTTGCCGGTTCGTCGCATGTTGCTGATCGGCGTGACGGTGGCCATGGGCAGTCTGCTGGCTGTGAGTCAGGCCCCCACCCTGTTCTGGTTGGCAGCGTGCTTTCTGTGCTTTTCATTCGGGCTGGGTTTCTACAGCCCCGTGGTGGTGAACGCGATGCTGGTTCGTCAGTACGTGGGTCGCGAGGCGCGAGCGCTTGCCATCGCCGCTATCGGTATCAGTTTTGCCACTGCGATCCTGCCGCCGTTGACCGGTTTCCTGCTGGAAGCGGGGGATTGGCGCAGCACGGTTTCCACCCTCGCTCTGGGTATCTTCACGGTATTGGTGCTGTGTATTCTGGCCGGGGTGCCTGCCCGCCAGGTTGCCGCTCCCACCCTTGAAGCTCACCACGCCCTCGATCGGGTGATCTACCGCCGGCCCGCCTTCTGGTTGATTGGTTTCTGCGTGGCGCTCGGGCTCAGCGTGAATATTGTGTTGGCTCTGTGCTATCCACCCCATTTCGCCAACCTGGGCTATAGCCTGGTGGAGGCGGGAAGCTTCATGTCCGTTGGTGGCATCGCGGGCTTGTGCGGTAAAACGATGATTGCGACCATCGCTGATCGCGTGCGCCACCATGCGAAGTGGTTGGCGGCCGGGGTATTGAGTACGCAGATCCTGGGCTTGAGCGTTCTGCTGATGGCAGAAACGCCGGCAACCATCGTGTTGGGTGTTGCCCTGTCGGGCTTCGGCGGCGGCGCCTTCCTGCCGGTGCATCCCTTCCTGAATAGTCGCTACTTCCACGCCTCCGTCATTGGGGAAGTCAACGGCGCCCAGATGCCCATGATCCTGCCCTTTGCGCTGATGGGCCCGCCGCTCGCGGGATGGGCTTTCGATACCACGGCCAGTTATGCGCCCGCGCTGGGCGGCCTGGCGGTGGCACTGCTTGCAGCGCTCCTGCTGGCCATGGCACTCCCGGCCTCAGGCATGGGAAGTCCTTCGCAGGGCACGAGTAGCGTAACGAGTACGGCATAGGTGACGAAGTGGTCGCACTTGTGTCGGAAAAAGGAATTATGTTCTATCTAGAGCCAATTTGATGCTCTGAATGTGAACAATGTGCCCCCCGGTTCCGAGTAATATGTTGCGCTTATTCTCGGGACCAGACACATGACAGAACTGATCGACCGCATTCGTAACGGCGTCATCGGCGCCAATGCCGCCATCACCACCCCTTTCGGCGACAGGCCCCTGGTTTACGCCGATTACACCGCGTCGGGGCGTGCGCTGGATTTCATCGAGGACTACATCCGCGACGAGGTCCTGCCCTGGTACGCCAATACCCATACGGAAACCAGCTTCACCGGTGCACAAACCACCGCCCTTCGCGAACAGGCTCGGGACATCATCCGACAGGCCGTGAATGGTGATGAAAACCACAAGGTGCTGTTTTGTGGCTCGGGTGCTACCGCTGCGATCAACCGCCTGCTGGATGTCATGAACCTGCGCCTGCCCGCGGACCTGGAGTCACGCTATCGCCTGAGTGAAGCCATTCCTGCTGCTGACCGGCCAGTGGTGTTCATCGGTCCGTACGAACACCATTCCAACGAGTTGCCGTGGCGAGAGAGCTTGGCCGAGGTGGTATCCATCCCCCTTACGGCGTGCGGTCAGATTGATCTTGGCGCGCTGTCTGCGGCATTAACTGAATATGCCGATCGCCCGCTGAAGATCGGGAGTTTCTCTGCGGCCTCTAATGTCACCGGCATCAAGTCCGACGTGCCCGCCGTTACCGCGTTATTGAAGTCCCACGGTGCCCTGTCATTCTGGGACTATGCGGCCGCCGCGCCTTACGTGGCGATTGATATGAACGGCCCGGCACCGATTGATGCCGTATTCATTTCTCCCCACAAGTTCATCGGCGGCCCGGGCACACCGGGTGTGTTGGTGGCGCGCGAGGCGTTGTTCAGGAACCGCGTGCCGGCAGTGGTAGGGGGAGGCACGGTGCAGTACGTCACCCCGGTGGATCACCGCTACCACGTGGACATTGAACGCCGTGAAGAAGGGGGTACGCCGGGCATCGTCGAGTCGATCCGTGCGGGACTGGTGTTCAAGTTGCAGCAGAGTGTGGGGGTCGCGCAGATTGAACAGCGCGAAGAAGCCTTTCTGCACCGCGCGATGGCCCGCCTGCGCGACTGTCCCAACGTAGCAGTACTGGGCAACTGTGACCTGCCGCGCCTGGCGATTCTCTCACTGCGCTTTAGGCATGGCGACAAAGACCTGCACTACGGGTTTGTAGTGTCCTTGCTGAACGACCTGTTTGGCATCCAGGTGCGTGGCGGTTGCTCCTGCGCCGGACCCTACGGCCACAGTCTGCTGGGTATGGACCTGACGCGATCGCGGGCGCTGGAACAGCGCATCGCCGCAGGTGACAGCATATTGCGCCCGGGCTGGGTGCGGTTGAATTTCAATTACTTCATCGACGAGAGCGAATTCGAGTACTTGCTGAGTGCCCTGGAACTGGTAGCGGAACACGGCTGGCGATTGTTGCCGAGCTACCGCTATATCGCGGACGCGGGAACCTGGCGCTATCGCGGTGAGGCGCCGTCACTGCCCGCCAGTCTGACGGCGCTGGATTTTGAGCAGGTACGACGAGAGGCGAGTCCCGCAGCGTTGCCAGACTATGAAAGCGTGCTGAAGACAGCCCGCGACATTCTGCTGTCGGCCCCGGTGGAAGTACCACCTGCGCTGACCCTGGCACCGGAAAGCGAGGCTTTGCGCTGGTTTGTGCTCCCTCAGGAAGCGGCGGCCGATCTGGAACAGTGGCCCTGCTCGGCCTGAGACGAGCTTTTCAGGCCGGTTGTACTCTATCCTGCGTGGCGCTCAGTGTTTCCAGAACACACTGGCGCCCGCTTCCGCACCTGCAACGGCGTCGCGCATCACGGCGAACAATTCCCGCCCCATACCGCTGGCATAGTCGTCATCTTCGCGCCGCGCGGGGTGGCGGGTATTGAATTCATCCTCGGGCACCAGTAGCTGCAGCGTGCCGGCGACGGCATCCAGTCGCACCACGTCGCCATCCTTGATCCGGGCGATGGGGCCATCGTGCAGCGCTTCGGGCGAGAGGTGAATGGCGGCGGGTACTTTGCCGGAGGCGCCAGACATGCGTCCATCTGTGACCAGCCCCACCTTGAAGCCCCGGTCCTGCAGGCTGGACAGATAGGGCGTCATTTTGTGCAGCTCCGGCATGCCATTGGCGGCGGGGCCCTGGAAGCGCACCACCGCAATCACGTCCTGATCCAGCTCGCCCGCTTCGAACGCCGCCTTCAAGCCTTCCTGACAGTGGAATACACGCGCCGGTGCTTCCACCACCCGGTGTTCCGGCGCGACGGCGGAGATCTTGATCACTGAGCGGCCCAGGTTGCCTTCCAGCAGGCGCAGGCCGCCCTCGGCATCGAAAGGATCGGCGGCACTGCGTAGTACAGTCGTGTCGGCGCTTTCACTGACGCCTTCTACATGCGCGACCTCGCCGTTTTCCAATCGCGGCTCCTGGGTGTAGTGGCGCAAGCCCTGGCCCCAGTTAGTCCACACGTCCTCGTGCAGTAAACCTTCATCCAGCAGGCTGCGAATCACGTAGGCGGTGCCGCCGGCCGCATGGAAGTGATTCACATCGGCCGAGCCATTGGGGTACACGCGGGCCACCAGCGGGGTAATGGCGGACAGGTCGCTGAAGTCCTGCCAGTCGAGCAGTACACCCGCCGCGCGCGCGATCGCTACCCAGTGAATGCTGTGGTTGGTGGAGCCGCCGGTGGCGAGCAGTGCCACGATGGCGTTGACCAGACAGCGTTCATCTACCACTTTGGCCATCGGAATATAGCTGTTGCCCAGCGCAGTGATCTTGCACAGACGGTGTGCGGCAGCGCGAGTGAGTGCATCGCGCAATTCGGTTCCGGGGGGCTCAAACGCAGCGCCCGGTACGTGCAGGCCCATCACTTCCATCAGCATCTGGTTGCTGTTGGCGGTGCCGTAGAAGGTACAGGTGCCCTCGCCGTGGTAGGCCGCAGACTCGGCTTCCAGCAGTTTGTCGCGGCCCACTTTGCCCTCGGCGAAGGCTTGCCGTACGGCGGCTTTTTCCTTGTTGGAGATACCGGTGGTCATCGGCCCTGCGGGCGCGAACATCACGGGCAAGTGCCCGAAGGACAGGGCACCGATCAACAGGCCGGGCACAATTTTGTCGCATACGCCCAGGCACAAGGCGCCGTCGAACATATTGTGGGACAGGGACACAGCGGTGGCGGCAGCGATCACGTCCCGGCTGAACAGACTCAGTTCCATGCCCGCGGTTCCCTGAGTCACGCCGTCACACATGGCGGGCACGCCGCCGGCGACCTGTGCGGTACAGCCCACCTGGTGGGCGGCGGCTTTGATCATGTCCGGATAGGTGCCCAGCGGTTTGTGCGCGGAGAGCATGTCGTTGTAGGCGTTGACGATGCCGATGTTCGCGGACTCAGTAAGCTTCAGGCTCTGCTTGTCCTGCTCGCCACAGGCGGCGAAACCGTGTGCCAGGTTGGAGCAGGACAACTCTCCCCGGTGTGGCCCCTGGCCGGCCATGCGCTCCATGCGCTGCAGGTAGTCGGCGCGGCTGGCCTCGCTGCGTTTGACGATGCGGTCGGTAATTTCGAGTAGCTTGGGGTGTGTCATCAGGGGGCCCAGTAAATAGCAGGTGGGTTCACAGTTTGTTCGACCGCCGCAGCGATCGGATAGTTGCAGGCGCTGGCCTCATTCAACACCTTGCGCTTGTCCTCACCGGTGATGTGCAGAATCAGGTGTTCGCTGGCCAGTACCGGCGGCAACGTAAAGGTAATGCGCGGGTGGGGTGCGGTGATGGGCTCACAATCCAGCAGCAGGGCTGATTGATCGTGCCGAATCAGTTGGTCCAGATTGCTCGCCTGGGGAAACCAGGAGGCGGTATGGCCGTCGCCGCCCATACCCAGCACGCACACGGTAAAGGGTTGCGCCAGGTCAGTCAGTGACGCTTCCGTTGCGGCCAGACCTTCCGCCGGCGTTTCCGCGCCGCTGTACAGCGGGAAAAAACGCGCGGCTGCGGCGGGGCCCTGCAGGAGATTCGCTCGCACCAGCGCGGCATTGCTGTCGGGGTGGTCTTCCGGCACCCAGCGCTCGTCCACCAGGGTGACACCAACGCGCTGCCAGTCCAGATCCTGCTGCGCCAGTTCGGCGAACATGCCTTTGGGGGTGCTGCCGCCTGAGACCGCCAGGCTGGCGCTGCCCTTGTCGGCGATGGCAGTGCGCAGGTGGTCGGCAATGCATGCGGCCAGGGCGCGGTCCAGTTCGCCGCGCTCGGAAAATTCAATCATGCCTGTCATCGCCCTTACTCGTACCAACTCCGGTCGTCGCGCACCAGCAGGGCAGTGGCTGAGCTGGGCCCCATGGTACCGGAGTTGTAGGCTTCCACCTTCATATCCACCTGGTCCCAGGCGTCGATGATGGAGTCGGTCCAGCGCCAGGCGGCTTCCACTTCGTCGCGGCGCATGAACAGGGTCTGGTCGCCGTGGATGGCGTCCAGCAACAGGCGCTCGTAGGCGTCGTAGTTTTCACTGGTGTCGCGTGATTCGTTGGTCAGATGCAACTCAACCGGCTGCAGGCGCAGTTTTTTAGTGAGCCCCGGCCGTTTGTTCAGCGTGTGCAGCATGATGGTTTCTTCCGGCTGCAAGCGAATCACCAGTTTGTTGGTGAGTTCCAGGGGGTCGTTGGCGAACAGCGAGAAGGCCTGCTTTTTAAATTCGATCACAATTTCCGAATAGCGCTTCTTGAGGCGTTTTCCGGTGCGCAGGTAGAAGGGCACACCGGCCCAGCGCCAACTGTTAATAGTGGCCTTCAGGGCGACAAAGGTTTCAGTGTGGGCGCTGTCCTTGTATTCCGCTTCTTCCAGAAACCCGGATACGGCCTGGCCGTTAACAGCGCCGGCGTCATAGCGGCCGCGCACGGTGCGGTGCTTGACGTTGGTCTCGGTGATCGGCTCAAGGCAACGCAGCACCTTCATTTTTTCGTCGCGAATATCCGTTGCTTCCAGGCTGGCCGGTGGTTCCATGGCAACAATAGACAGCACCTGCAGCAGGTGGTTTTGCACCATGTCGCGCAGGGCCCCGGTCTTGGCGTAATAGCTGCCGCGGCCTTCCACACCGATATCTTCGGCAACCGTGATCTGCACGTTGTCCACGTAAGTGTTCTGCCACAGCGGGTGGAACAGGGGGTTGCCGAAGCGCACCGCCAACAGGTTCTGTACGGTTTCCTTCCCCAGGTAGTGGTCGATACGGAAGGTGTCTTCTTCGGCAAAGACCTGAGCGACCTGTTCGTTGATCTCGCGGCAGGAGTCGAGATCTTTACCCAGCGGCTTTTCCAGCACCACGCGCTGTTGCTCGCCAAGTGCCCCGCCGTCCCGCAGGTGTTGGCAGATCGCGCCGTACAGCGAGGGCAGGGTGGCAAGGTAGAACAAGCGGGTGACGCCCTCGGCGCTTTGCTGGTCGAGCAGCGCGGCCAGCGCTTCGTAGTGTGCGCCGTGGTCGGCTTCAATCTGGATGTAATCCAGTTTGGCGCTGAACTGCTCCCACACGGCGGCATCGAAGGCGCCGGTGGGCAGGAATTTTTCGAGATTGGTGCGGGCGTCGCTCTGGAAGGTCGCCGCTTCCATTTCGCCGCGGCCGGTACAGATGATGCGGCGCAGCGGGGCGGCCAGTTCGTGGCGGTGCAACTGGAACAGGGCTGGCAACAGCTTTCGGGTGGAGAGGTCTCCGGTACCACCGAAGATTACCAGGTCTACCATTTTGGTCATTTCGAACTCCGATTAAACAACAGTCAGCGCCACGGCGTGCAGGCCTGGTAAGCCCGGGTCGTGGCACTTTCAACGGTCAATTAATAGCGGTTTTCTTGGACGTCTGCCTTCAATTTGGGGCTGGGCAGATCTGGTAGTGATGGGGAACACTATACCCCACGCCTTGCGGCGAGGGAAGTTGCCGCGGAAAGAAGCGGCACTATTCGATAAATTTTGCCGGACGTTTTATTTGATCAAAGGCGCTGGATTCGGCCTGTTGCCGATACCAGTCGACGCCGGCGTCATCCCGCTCACGAATCACCCGGCGGCGACCGCGCAGGCAATTGAGGTGGGCCAGAGTTTCGCCGGTGGCCATGCCCAGCAAGCCACTGCTGATTTCGCGGTTAAAGAGCACGCCGAAACAATCGATCGCCCGGCGCGGCTCGCTGAGGTGATCGTAAAGTAAATCGAGATCGCGTTCGTGGGTTTCGATCAACTGTGTCAGTCGAACGTGTAAACCATGGAAGGGTGCCTCGTGAGCCGGTAGCACCAGCAGGTCGTCCGGCAGGAGTTCGCGAATGCGGGCGCTGGACAGTAACCACTCCCGCAGCGGATCGCCCTCGGGCTCACTCGGCCACACGCTGACATTGGGTGTAATCCGCGGCAATACCTGGTCACCGGAGATCAGCAGTTTCAGCGCGGGGCAATACAGGGCGGCATGTTCCGGCGAGTGCCCGCTACCTACCACCACCTGCCAGTAGCGGCCATTGATACGCAGCGTTTCGCCGTCTTGCAGGCGGCGGTAACTGTCTGGAAGGGTAGACACCGCGCGACCGAATTCACCAAAGCGCTTCTGGTAGGTTTCGATCTGCTCTGGCGTCCAGCCGGCGGCGCGATAGAAACGCAGCGCAGCCTGGGGCGCCTCACGACCCGTGTCTGCCACCAGCGCGCGGCACATCAGGAACTCCTCCCGCGACATCAGCAGCTCACAATCAAAGCGTTCAGTGAGCCAGCCCGCCAGCCCGACATGGTCGGGGTGCATGTGCGTGCAGATAACGCGCTGTATCGGTTTGTTCTGCATGAAGCCGCTGAATAACTGCTCCCACAATTCACGGGCGTTGGGCAGGTTGAGGCAGGTGTCTACAACCGTCCAGCCGTCTTCGTCTTCCAGCAACCACAGGTTGATGTGGTCCAGGGACATGGGCATGGGAAAGCGCACCCAGTAAACACCGTCGGCGACCGCCATGGGCGTTCCGGGTTCAGGATTGACCTGGCGACCCCAGGGATAGTTCAGGCCGCGGTAGAGTTCTGCCTGTTCAGTCAGCATTCTGGTCTTTGATTGCGGAGGGAGCCGGACATGGTGGTACCTCGGCGGGAGTATGTCCAGCCCGGATTAACCCACCTGGCGGGACGCCCCCTCCCAATAACGGGCACGCACCACCTTCTTGTCCGGTTTGCCCACGGCGGTCAGGGGGATCGCGTCCACATAGTCGATCCGTTTAGGACTCTGCAGCGAGCCGCGCGCGGCTTTAACGTGAGCCTGTAGCTCTGCGGTCAGCGCTTCGCCGGCTTCCGCGCCGGCTCTGAGCACAATCACCGCGGTCACAGCCTCACCCCATTGGGGGTCGGGGGTGCCAATCACCACCACCTGTGCCACTGCCGGGTGGGCGCTGAGGGTGTCCTCCACCTCCCGTGGGAACACATTGAAGCCACCGCTGACGATCATGTCCTTGGTGCGATCCACAATGTGAAGAAAACCGTCTTCATCCAGGCGCCCCACGTCACCCGTGTGCAACCAGCCGCCTGCGAAGGCCTCTGCTGTCGCTTCCGGTTGATCCAGATAACCATTCATCACCAGCGGGCCACGCACACAGATTTCACCCGGCTCCCCCGGATCAACAATATTCCCCGCGCTGTCCAGCAGGGCCATGTGCATCCATGGCGAAGGCCGACCACAGGCCGCCAGGCGCTCTGGTTTTTCGGGATCGTGTTCGTGGCGTTGCATCGTGGCAAGGACCATCGGCGCCTCTGCCTGACCGTAAAACTGCTGGAAAACCGGGCCCCACTGCTCAATAGCCTGCGTCAGTCGCGCCGGGCTGGCGGGCGAAGCGCCGTAAAATACAGTTTCCAGTGACGATAAGTCGGCGCTAGCGCTGCGCGGATGATCCAGCAAGAAGTACAACATCACCGGCACCAGCATGGTGGTGGTGATGCGGTGGGTTTCCACCATGTCGAAGAAGGCATCCGGAGAAAAGCCGGACATCACATAGAACGCGCCACCTTTTTGCAATACCGGCACCAGAAAGGCCGCGGCAGCATGGGACAAAGGGGTGGCGATCAGCATTCGCAGCTCCTCGGGGAACTCCCAGTCCGCCATCTGGATTTGCGTCATATACGCCGTGGCCCGGTAACTGCACATCACACCTTTCGGCTTGCCGGTGGTGCCCCCCGTGAAACTGATCGAACTGACATCCTCGGGTGTCACATCCGGGCGCTGCAAGGCAGTGGCCTCAAACGTCGCGGCCAGCGCCAGATAATCCGTGGCTTGCTCGCTACCCCCAAAAGCCAGCAAATGCTTCAGCCCGGGCGCGCGCTCGCGCAGCGCAAGCGCGTGCTCACCAAAAGCCGAAGGATCGAAAATCAAGGCATCAACGCCGGCGGTGTTCAATACGTAAGCGTGATCTTCCAGCGAGCCCAGAGGATGCAGTGGAATACCGCAGCAGCCTGCGATTTGCATGGCAGCAATGTTGGATAAGACCTCAGGCCGGTTGGCCGATAACACTGCGATGCGCGCGCCTTGTTTTAACCCCAGCGAATGCAGTGCCTGCACCATGCGACTGGTTTCTTCCCGTACTTCCCGATAAGTCGCAACACGGTCGCCCAGCAACAGACAGGGTCGCTCATCGTAACGGTTGAGGCCCTCGATGATCATATCCGGCATCAAGGGTGGGTCGAACAGCGAGGCCTTATTCATTGGAGGTCTCCAGTGCCAGCCCCCGACGTAACGCCGCACGACAATCCGCTGCTTCACGCTGGGAAATAACAGCCCCCGCGAACAACGCGGACCCATGGAACGTACCGGGATAGTGATGCAACTCTACCGATACACCCGCCTGCAGCAGGCGTAGCGCGAATTCAATCCCCTCGTCCCGCAGCGGATCGAATTCCATCGTGGTCACCATCGCCGGCGGCAGGCCAGACAGATCCTCGGCCCGTGCCGGCGCCGCGTAACACGGCACCTGCTCACTCCCCGGCGCCATCGCCTCGCCCAGGTAGTACCGCCATGAGTACTCCGCACAGGGTAAATTCCACAGGGGTGTATCACTGAAAGCGCGCATGCTGGGTGTGTTCAGGCGGTCGTCCAATTCGGGAATGCCCAGATACTGGAAGCAGATTGCAGGCCCACCCCTGTCGCGTGCCAGCAGTGCTGTTGCTGCCGACAAGCCTCCCCCGGCGCTCTGTCCAAATATGCCGACCCGGTTGGCATCTATCCCCAGTTCATCACTGTGTTCCGCGGTCCACTCCAGCGCGCCATAGCAGTCGTCAAGTGCGGCGGGGTAGGGATGTTCAGGCGCCAGGCGATAGTCCACGGAGACCAACACGATGCCCAGGTCTCTACACAGCGACAAGCAACTCGCGTGTTCGCTGTCGAGGTTGCCAAACACAAAGCCGCCACCGTGGATGAACAACAACCCTGCAGTTTTTCCACTCAGGTTCTCGGGGCGGTAGATGCGCAGTGGGAGTTGCTGGTCTGGTGAAGGACCTGGAATTGCCCGGTTTTCCACTACGACGCCGGACTCGTCGAGTTCAGCGTTCAGCGCAGCAATGGTCGCATCGAATTGTGCCCGGGTTGCTGCAGGGTCGGCCAGATCCAGCGCCGGTATAAACGGCAACATCGGCGCGAGTTCGGGGTCGTAGGCGTAGGTCATATTCTTATGCTTCTCGTATTTGTTTTGATCAGCATAACGGTTGTTGGGAGAAAGTGAATCTGGCTGGTTTAAGCTTTCTTACTGTTTTTGGATTGGGTTGTTTTGGGGCTGGGATCTTCGAGTGCCGGCACCACGAGATGAAACCCCTTTTCCCGGACACGCTACAAGCACATCCATGTGTTCGCTCGGACGACCCGGAGCGCCGGCCGGGCCATCCATGGCCGTCGACGGTCCTGGAAAAGGGGTTTCATCTCGCGGCGCCTCTGACGGCAGTAACCTGCAAGGCGATGTTTAGATCGTTAGGTTCTCCGATTTACAAATCAGGCCGGAATTACCGTCGTTGGGACCTGGCACATTGGTAGGGACGGCAGTTGAACCCTCCTTTCCCAGACCGTCGACGGCCAGGGATGGCCGTCGTCCGAGCGAACACATGGATGTGCTTGTAGCGTGTCTGGGAAAGGAGGGTTCAACTGCTGGCCCGACGCTAGAACTCCCAAACTTCACTCCCCAATGTACCGAGCCCGAGGCCGAATCAACCTCCCAACCGGAGCAAACTCCAGATAATGCGCCAGATAACCATACACCCGCGCCATCGCAAACAACGCAGTGAAATAGTGGTCGGGAATACCCAGTGAATGGAAAACAGCGCCCTTGTAGAACTCCACGTTAGCGTGAATCTCCTGGCCCCGGGCACCAAAGTGCGCCTGACAGGCTTCTTCAATCGCCACCAGCGTGGCAAACAGATTCCGGGATTCCGGCTCCGTGCAAAATTCCCGTGCCAGAGGTTTCAAAATGGCGGCGCGGGGGTCCAGACGGCGGTACTCGCGGTGGCCCATGCCCATGATCTTGTCGCCTCGAGCAAGGGCTGCAGCTACCCACTCCGCGGCGGCTTCAGGTGACCCAACTTCTCGCGCCATCGCCAGGGCGGCTTGATCCGCACCGCCATGCAAAGGCCCCGATAGCGTGCCGACAGAGGCCGAGAGCACCGCGGGCAATGCTGCTTTGGTGCTGGCACACACCCGCCCGGCGAAAGTGCCGGCGTTGAAGCTATGTTCGAGTTGCAGGATTTGGGTGGTGTCGAGTAAACGGACGGCCTCTGGTGAGGGGGCATTGCCGTGCAGCATCACCAGGAAGTTTTCGTGCAGGCTGAGTTCCAGTGCCGCCGGGATGGGATCAAGGCCCTGTGACAACCGGTGGTGGGCGGCGATCAGGCTGGGCAGGCGGGCGGCAATGGCGAGGCCCAGGTCGGCGTCGGGATTGTGGGTGGCGTCGGTGGCTGTGGCGGGCTGAATGAGGGGAATTATCCCTTGCAGCATCCGCATGGGGTGCAGGCCTGCGGGCAGGGCGCGCAGCAGCGCCAGGTCTTCTGGTTGCAGTGTGCTGTTGATCGCCAGATGGTCGCGCAGTTGCTGTTCCTGAGCGGGGTCGGGCCACTGGCCGAACAGGACTTGCCACACAACTTGCAGGAAGGGTTGTTGTGCCAGCTCGGTGATGTCGATGCCGCGGTAGCTTAGGTATCCGGCTTCGCCCTGCACGTCGGAAATGGCAGTTTCGCCAACGATAACGCCGGCCAGGTCGGGGGATTCGGTGATGGCTATGTTCATTGTGCGAGCCCTGATTGTGAGTGCGCCGTTAGTGTGGTTAGATGGTTTAGGTAAGTAAAATTAAACTAAATTATCTATATATCAGGTGAGCTTATATGCGTTTTGAGAACGCTGAATTGCGTGCCCTGCGTGCTGTAGTGGAGGAAGGGGGCTTCAAGCGGGCGGCAGATGTGTTGCACCTCAGTCAGTCGGCTGTGAGTCAGTCGGTGGCGAGCCTGGAGGACAAACTCGGCAGTGTGCTGCTGGAGCGCGGTCCCAGCGGGCGCCGCAGTGGGATTCGCCTGACACCGGCCGGTAAACGGGTGTTTGATCATGCGGTAGAGGTACTGCGGGGCGAGGAGGCAACGCTGGAGGAGCTGGACCGCTTGCGCGAGGGTAGCGCGGCGCCGCTGAGTCTGGCCTTGTCGAGTTCGGTCAATCGCTTCTATGCGCCGCAATTGTTGAGCCTGTATCACCAGGCCCATCCGAGCGCGCGGATGCACATTCGTGAGTTGCCCAGCCGCGACATCATCTATGCTGTACTAACGGGCAGCGTGGAATTGGGATTGGGGCCTTTTCAGAAACACATGCCCGCCTTCGAGCAGTATCCGCTGTTCAACGATACCCGGCACCTGGTGGTGTCACCCCTGCATCGCGACTTCGACGCGGTGCTGGCCGGTGACGCCCGGGCCCTGAAACGTACGCCGCTGATCGCATCGGCGCTGGACAATCCGGAGTTGCGACCCAGTATCCAGCGTCTACGGGATCAGTTTGCCACGGTCTGGGAGGTGAGCAGCTTGTCGCTGCGTATTCACATGGTGAGCCAGGGGATGGGGCTGACGTTTATGGATGGCAAGGTACTGGCGGAGCACCCGAGCTGCCGCAACCTGAAGATTGTCGATCACCTCTCTTTTGGTCGAATCGACAAGCAGGTGGGCCTGTACTGCCGGCGAGGCGTCAGCTTGAGTTCAGGCGCGCAGCGTTTCATTGCGTTGTGTGAAAACTATTGGCAAGTGTCAGGGGGAGAGCAGTCATGAGCTTGCGGGAGAGCAATTTACAGCGCCTGCGCGAAGGTACGTTTGATGTACTGGTGATCGGTGGCGGTATCAACGGCGCGGTGAGCGCGGCGTCGCTGTCGGCACGCGGGGCGAAGGTGGCGCTGATCGATCGCGGTGATTTTGCCGGTGAAACCAGTTCCAACTCCTCCAATCTGGCCTGGGGCGGTATCAAGTATCTGGAGAACCACGAGTACCTCCTGGTCAACAAGCTGTGTCAGTCGCGCAATCACCTGATGCGCTCTTACCCGTCCACGGTGAAGGAGATTCGCTTTTTTACCACCATCCAGCGGGGTTTCCGTTTCTGGTCGTTCTTTGTCTATCTCGGTGCGGTGCTTTACTGGCTGATTGGTCGCTGTTTTACGCAGGCACCGCGCTATGTAACGGCGCAGGGTCTGGAAGACGGAGAGCCGGTGATCAACACCAGCGATGCTGCGGGCGGACTGGAATACTCGGATTGTTATCTCTATGACAATGACTCGCGCTTCATCTACAACTTTATTCGTCGCAGTCTGGATTACGGCTGTATCGCTGCGAACTATGTTGCCTGTACCGCTCGTCGCCGTGAACACGGCGTGTGGATTTGCGAGGCGACGGATCACGAAACGGGCGAGCAGTTTGAGGTGAACGCCAAGGTGGTGATCAATGCCGCAGGCCCCTGGCTGGACGCTCTGAATGCAGACAGCGGCGAGCAAACTGCACACCATCACTTGTTCTCGAAGGGGGTGCATCTGATCGTGGATCAGATCACGGACAACCGCCGGGTGCTGACCTTTTTCGCCAGCGACGGCCGCCTGTTCTTTTTGATCCCAATGGGCCCGAAAACTTGTATCGGTACTACGGACACGCGCGTCGAGAAGCCTGAGGTGGCGGTGACTGACGAGGACCGGGATTTCATTCTGGAGAACGCCAATGCGATGCTGGATCTGGAACGGCCACTGACCCGCGACGACATCATCGCCGAGCGCTGCGGAGTGCGGCCGCTGGCGGTGACGGGTAACGGCGGTGACGAGGACTGGATCAGTCTGTCTCGCAAGCATGAAATTGAGTGCGACGCGGAACGCCGCCATATCTCTATCTTCGGTGGCAAGCTCACGGACTGTATCAATGTGGGCAATGAGGTGGCGCAGGTGGTGCGTGACCTGGGTATTCACATGCCCTGGTATGACCAGCGCTGGTACGGCGAGCCGCCGCGCAGTTTGCGCCGCGAGTTCATGCATCAGGCTCGTCTGATGGACCTGGATGCCATGACGGACCCGAGCTCGCCGGAACCCTTGAGTGAGCGGTTCTGGCGCCGCTATGGAGCGCGCTCTTTCGAGCTGTTGGAACGCATCCGGGAGGATGTCAGTACGGTGGACTTGCTGATTGAAAACGCGGAGTACACGCGCTGTGAAATTGAACTGGCGGCACGTCTGGAAATGATCACACGGCTGGAGGACTTTCTGCGGCGCCGTTCCAAAATTGATCTGGTGGTGCGCGATGAGTTGCTGCACGACGCACCGGGTTTGCGCGAGGCCTGTGAGATTCTTTTCCCGGGGCAGGCGGAGGAAAAGCTGCGGGAGTACTTTGAGGCCAGTGTTTAGTCGTTAAAAAAATTATATGCCGATGGCTTGAAAGGCGTTTTGACGCACCCATATAAGGTTTCAGACAGGCAAACAGAATCGAGAGGAGGTGCGCTATGTCTTTGATGCCACGTGGCAGTTTGTTTGATTCCGATCGTTTCTTTAACGATTTTTTCACGCCGGTAACGCGTGAAAGTGCTACCAACGCTGCGTTTTTTGCGCCGCGGGTGGATGTGAAGGATCGTGAGGATCACTATGAAATTTCGGCGGAATTGCCGGGCGTGAAGAAGGAGGACATCCAGGTCCGTCTTGCGGACGGTGTACTAACTTTGGAAGCGGAGTCGCGCGCTCAGGTGCAGGAGGAAGAGGGCGGTAAGCTGCTGCGGCAGGAGCGTCGTTATGGCAAGTTTATGCGTTCTTTTAACCTGGGTACTGATGTAGCAGAAGCTGATATCTCTGCCAGTTATGTCGACGGTGTGTTGACTGTGTTGGCGCCGAAGGTGAAGGAAGTGGTGCCGCAGGAGCGGCGTATTGAGATTCACTGATTGCGTTATTGTTGATTGGAATGAAGGGGCCTTGTTTGGCCCCTTTTTTTTGGTTTCTGGATTGTGGTTGTCTGGTGGGGTAGTGGTGGTGCCGGTCATGGATTGAAGCCCCCTTCCCCAGACACGCTACGAGCACGTCCATGTGCGCTCGGACGACCCGGAGCGCCGGCCGGGCCATCCATGGCCGTCGACGGTCTGGGGAAGGGGGCTTCAACCCCTGACCTACCATAGTGCCACTGTCCGATTTCCGGCCGGTATTACCACAGGTAGCTAATCTTGGCGCCCAGTACCCGGCCCTCATCGAACACCCAGGAGTGTGACCCCGCCAAAACCGGTGTATCGAAGCTGTTGCCGGTGGCCTGTTCGTCACTCAGATTACGGCCGTAGAGCATCAGTTCCCAGTTCCCATCGGCGCCGCGCAATCCGGTGCGCAGGTTGGATTTGACCAGACTGTCGGAGTAGTCGAGCGGGTCGTTGTCACCGGAAGTGGGATAGTCATCCCGGTAGTTGGCTTCGCCGGACAGGAACCACTCCATACCGCTGTTCAGGGTGTAGACGTAGTCGAAGAACAGTGCGGCGGTGATTTCCGGGGCGAAAGTAGTTCTCTCCCCGGACAGGTCATTGTCACTCACTCCCAGAGGCGAGCCGCAGAAGGGGTCCGCGTCGAGTTGCAGGGCGTTACAGGGTGCATCCTTGAAGCTGTCGTAAGCAGCGTCCAGCCAGGCGGCATTGGCACCGAGGCGCAAGCGGTCGGTGGCTTGCCAGGCCATGTCGACTTCCAGGCCGTCGATGGTGGATTCGGCTGCGTTGGTGACACCGAAACCCACGCCCTTGAAGATGGATGTCTGCAGGTCGGAGTACTCGGTGTGGAACAGGGCCCAGTTCAGGGTCATACCGCCGTCCAGCAGGGTGTGCTTGCCACCGATTTCGTAGGCCAGTACTTCCTCATCATCGAACTCGAATTCATCCGAGGGCCGAGTGGGGTCGTAGCAAGCCTCGATGGGTTGCCCGGGGACGCAGGGCCATGCTCCAGGGGTCAGGTCGCCGGGCTCGCCGTCGTCCGCCGAGGTAAAACCGCCGCTTTTGAAGCCGGAAGACGCGGAGAAATACAGCATGCTGTCCTCGGAGACGTCCCACTGAACATTCATGGAGGGAATCCAGGCATCGGTGTCACGCTCTTCGTCATAGTCGTAGGCGTAGGTGTTGAAGTTGGTGGCCTGGATCAATCCGAGGAAGAAATTATTATTGGGCACATTGAGTCCGTCGATGTTGTCCGACAGGAACTGCTGGCTGATGGCCTCCTTGGTTTCCTCTGTATAGCGCAAGCCCAGGGTCAGGCGCAGGCTGTCCCCGAGGTTGAAGGTGCCCTGGAAGAAGGCCGCCCAGGAACTGGCGTCCAGTTCGTAGTAGTGATTCCGGGCGATCTGCTCGGCGGTGTAGGCGCCACCGGTGAGAACCGTTAACAGACTATTGGCTCCGATCACCTGTGGTACGAGTCCACCCATGTTGGTGTCGATGGTCACGCGGCGGTCGAAACTGAGCTCGCTCTGTTCCCAGTACACACCACCCACGTAGTCGAAGAACTCGCCGCCGGGCGAAGTGATACGAAACTCCTGGCTAATCTGTTCAAAGTCCTGGTCGTCGTCGCGGTGAATGAACTGCAGCGGGAGCCAGTCTACGTCCACGCCGTCGACGTAGGTGTATTGAGACCAGCCGGTGACAGAGGTAAAGGTGTGCTCGCCCATGTCCACCTCAATATTGAGCACGGCGTTGTCGACGTCGTTTTCGCTACCGTCCGGGTTGATGCCAATGCCCAGCGTTTTGCCGTCGGGGCCGTAGCCGTCATCCTTGAAGATGGTGAAGTCCTTCTCCGCTTCCGCCGCCATCTCGGGGTAGATGGTGTCCGTAATCAGGTAGGCGATGCTTGCGAATGCGCTGCGATTGGGGAAGTCTCGGTCGCGGGACTCCGGATCCAGGTAGAGCCAGGAACTGGAGGGCGCGCCTGTTTTCTCCCACTGGTTCTTGCTGTACTTAAAGTTGATGTTGGTGTTGTCGGTGGGCTGCCACACGGCGGTGAGTCGCAGCATGTCCTCTTCGCTGGCCGGTTCGTCGGTGCCGAGGAAGGTATTTTCCGCGTAGCCATCGGTTTCCCGATGCCGTGCCGCGAGGCGCAGGGCGAGGTTGTCGGTGGGCGAGCCGCTGAGGACGAGATCACCGATCAATCCGCCATTCTCCTCAGCGGATACATCGATCTTGCCGTTGAACTCTTCGCCCACGTCGGGGGAAGCTGTAATAATGCTCACTGCCCCCGCCACGGTGTTTTTACCGAACAGGGTGCCCTGGGGGCCACGCAAAACCTCTACGCGTTCGATATCGAGGAAGGGCGAGCGGTACTGGCGCCCGCGGCCCATGTAAATGCCGTCGATATACATGCCAACAGACTGCTCGAAGGCCTGATTGTTGCCCGAGCCTGCTCCCCGCATCGTGATGTAAGTGCTGACGGTCCCCTCGGTGATTACCAGGTTGGGCACATAATCCGCCATAGCGGACATATTAGGAATGCCGGCCTCGCTAATTTTGTCGCCTTGCAGAGCCGATACGGAAATCGGCACGTCCTGCAGGCTCTCAGCGCGTTTCTGTGCCGTGACGATGACTTCTTCGAGCATCTGGGCATGGCTGAGTTGGGTGGATGTGACAAGTGCGATGGCCACTGCGAGCGGCGCTTTGCCAAATAAATTCGACATGGTGTTACCTCTTGTGTGCGTTATTGTTATCAATGGGCGCGCATGCGGCCTGGCTGGGGGTCACCCGGGAGGTAAAGGGTGCGACCCCTGCACTGAATAGTAGGCCAAAGGTGACAGTGACCACAATGCCAAGTTACTTGGGTTTTAGGCTGGGGGATGTCAATTTTGCGGGACGGTTTACTATTTCTGGTAGTTGTATGCCCCATTGTGGTGCTGTTGTTGTCATTGCCGTAAACTTGCGCGCCATAAATCGGCTGGTTTGATCCGCTTGGCAGCCTCTTCCTGAATCCCGAACTGGAGAGTCCAGTGTTTGGCATCACGCGTCTTGCGCATCTGTCTTTCGCGCGTCCTGTCTCTTTGTGTCTGGTGGCCTGTGCGCCGTTAATTTCTGTTGCTGATAACCCGGTGAATGAGGTGGCGCTGGATACCCTTGAGCCGGGCACATTGGGGGTGGCCTTCGGCGCTCGCTTTGGCAATAGCCCTTATCAGGACGTGGACGATCTCACCAGTGTCTACAGCGACCAGTCCTGGGACTTTCTGCCCAGTTACATCTATCAGGGTGAGCGACTCTTCGCCTCTGGTGCAACGGTGGGCTGGCACTTTCTTAACACGGAGTCGCTGACGCTCGACGCGTTGGTCAGCTATCGTTTCAATCGCCTGGAACCGGAGGCCAGTTCCTATTTTGATGGGCTCGAGGAGCGTGAGCAGAGTGTTGATGCTGGCCTGGCGGGCAGTTGGCAGGGCGACTGGGGCGCTCTCGAACTAAGCTGGCTCACGGATACGCAGGGGCGCCACAAGGGTGACGAAATCGACCTGACCTACCGTTACAAATGGCGTCAGGGTGACTGGTTTCTGTCGCCCTTCGTCAGTGTGATCAGCCAGGACGCCAACCTCACCAATTATTACTATGGCGTGAGTGACGCGGAGGCGCGCGCGGATCTACCGGCGTACGCCCCCGGCAGCTCAACGGTACTGCGCGCAGGTTTGCAAAGTACCTACCAATGGACACCGCACGTCCTTTTGTACGGCAATATCGCAGCGGATTTTTACGACGATGCGGCGAAGGACAGCCCACTGGTGGATGCATCGGGCGAGTACCGCGTGATGCTGGGCGCAAGCTACCTGTTCGGCAATGTGCAGAAGGACCTGGCTCGTCGTCGCAACGAGGGCCCGGCGGACTTCAGCTGGCGGGTCAATTACGGCTACACCGCCCAGCAAACCTTTCACAAGGTTCACCGTGGCCAGTTGGAGAAAGCGCGAGACGCCGACACCAATCTTGTCGGCCTGACTCTGGGCAAGTTGTTGCTGGACGGGGAGAAGCTTGAGTTCTGGGGCCGCTCTTCCCTGAACCGCCGTTTGGAAGGCGACTTCGGTGACGACTTCTGGGAGCTCAATCTCTACGGCATGTTGATGGGTACCGGCTACTCGCCCTGGACCAGCAAGGAGCTGTTCCGCTATGGCTTTGGTTTTGGTGTTTCTTACTCGGAAGAAATTTCCGCGCAGGAGCAGATCAAACAGGACAAGCGGGAGGAAAAAACCTCTCACTATCTGACTTACCTTGAAGCCCAACTGGATACTCCGCTGAGCACGCTGTTCGGTGAGCGCGCCTGGAACAACTGTTACGTGGGTATCACACTGGTACACCGCTCAGGCATTTTTGGCAGTTCGGATATATTTAATAACGTCTCCGGCGGATCGGACGTGGTCAGTGGCCATCTGGAGTGCAAGCACTGATGAACAGCATAAAGTTAGTCGTTGCCGTGGCGGGTTTGGCACTTTTGTCTGCGTGCAGCAGCAAGCCGGTGGTGCTGGATACCGAGCGCCGGGCAGACCTGCAACAAGCCGAGCAGCGTTTTCGGGTCGACGAGCAGCTCAAGCCCTACTTTGACCAGGCGGTTGCATGGGCCATCTTTCCCAATCCCATTCGTGGCGGATTGGGCTTTGGCGGTGCCTACGGCATTGGCTGGCTGGTGGAAGGTGGCACGGTTACCGGCAAACTGCGCCTCACTGAGCTTACGGTAGGCGCCCAGTGGGGTGGACAGGCCTTTCGCCAGATCCTGTTCTTCCGCGACCAGGCCTCTGTAGAGCGCTTTAAAAACGGCACCTGGGAGTTTGCTGGGCAGGCCAGCGCCGCGGCAGCCACACTAGGGTTTGCCGGTACGCCATCGTTCAACCAGACGGTGGCGATGTTCACGCAGGTTAAAGGCGGGCTGATGCTGGAAGCCAGTATTGGCGGTAACCGCTACGACTACCAGCCCCTGCCGTCCTCTCCCTGACCGATGGGAAAGCCGGGCGGCTAGGGAGTAGCCGCCCGGGTATCGCGCTCGCGCCGAATGTGCAGCGCCAGTTGCATCAAGACCAACAGCACCATTGGCAGGAACATCACGCCAAGTCCACTCAGTGTGTTGACCATGCCGTGGGTATCCAGCGCGTGGCCCATCAAGGGGCCGGTGACGATAAATACCGCACGTACACCCATGCTCACCAGTGAGTTCGCCGTGGCCCGCATGTCGCCTGGAACCCGGCGGTTGAGCGCTTCGTAGAACACGCTCATGCTCAGCCCCCGCGCCACCTGAATGGCAAGGCCAAAACTCAGCCCGATCCAGCCGGCACCCAGCGCCATACCGCCGATACCGATCAGGGGCAGTAGGCCCAGCAGCGGCAGCAACAAGGCAATGCCCAGGCGTGCCTCTACTGCACTGGCGTAGCGGGCGCTGACTGCTGTGGTTACCGCAAACACCGCCCAGATGTAGCCAAACCACTCCACGCCGATGCCCTGTAATTCCCAGTACTTCTGGTATAGCCAGAAGGCGTACAGCGCGATCAGGTTGAACACCGCGATGGCCATGGCCGTCCACAACACCAGCGGCTTGCCAGTAATCAACAGCGCCAACACTTTGCGCGCGTTCTCCCGATGGTCCAGGTTCAGCTTGGGGCGGGGCGCTTCCACCAGGCTCAGCCCGATAATCAAGGGGCCGAAGCCAGTGATGGCCTGCAGCAGGAGGACCCAGTCCATCGACCATAACAGTAGGATGCTGGCCGCAACGCCGGCCACCCCGGACGCCACCGCTTCCAGCGCGATCAATCGGCTCAGGGATTTACCGGCGCCGGCGCCACCACCTTCGCCGGACTCGACCAGGTGCACCTCGCTGTCGTAGAGCAACGCCAGGTCTGCGCCCGACAGCAGGCTGAACCCAATACCCAGCAGCACTTCGTAGACAATGAAATCCGCGAAGCTATTGGCGCCGAACAGCCACAAAAAGCCCAGGCAGTTCAGGGCCGAGCCCACCACGATGGTGTGCTTGCGCCCCCACAGGTCGGCAAGGTAGCCGGAGGGTACTTCAAAGGCGGCAATGGTCAGGGCGAATATCGCCTGGGTTTGCAGCACTTCGCTCATGCTCAAGCCGTGCCCCTGCAACAGGGGCACGAAGATTGGCACCACCACCATGAAGGCGTGGAGAAATCCCATGAAATAAATTTTTTTAATATTGCCTTGTACGGTTCCAACCATGGCTACCACCTGTGCCCTGGAACCGGATTGCGGAGGAGATTTTTTAAGGGATGAAAAAAAGGCCTCCGGAATCTGGTTCTCGGAGGCCTTCCTGTCTATCGATTATCTATCAATCGGTAAGCGTCCCCAAACCATCCTGTGATTTCCACAGGCATACAGCCGGTACGGTAGTTTTCATACCGTATCGGTGACTCATTGCGTCGAATGCCTGTGTCAGGATGTTCATTGTTCTGTCGCGTTGCCGTTGTCGTCGCTATTGTTTCCGGGTGGCGGCCAGCCTGCTGTGGGCTGTGCGTTCGCACACTCGCCGTTGGGGTGGACTGCTCCCCACGTGTACACATAATGCGCCGGGCCGTGGAAGGGGTCAAAGGCTTTGTCCTTCGATGTGAATAAGTCACTCAAACGCGCAGCGTTCCAGGACTATAACGTGCTGGATCCCAGCTGGCATGTCATTCGTGCCGGGGCGGGAATTGCCCCGGCTTCCAAGGCATGCTACAAACGACAGCATCAGTACTTGGTCTTTTTCAGGAGCCACATAATGAAACGAACGCCCGTGCTGGCTGTGCTTGCCCCAGTCCTGCTGATGTTGGCGCCGGTCGCCATGACCGCCGATCTGACGCGCGCCGACGTCGACAAAATGCTGGCGGAGTGCAACGACATGCGCGAGGAAAAGCTGGCGCCGATCCGCAAAGAGAAAACCGACAACTGCATCGCCAGTAAGGAAATGGAACCGGAGCGCTGTCGCGATTACTACCGCACCTACGGTGCTGTGCGCCACGTGGGCGGCATGCCGCGGCCGGGGATGTTCTCCGACCTGCCAGTGTGCCAGCGGGCTTACCAGGCAGAGCGCACCTACAAGCACGGCATACAGGTCGACACGGACCGATGAACCGCCAGGCGAGCCTGCAGGCACTGCTCCATGAGCATCGCCTGCCGGCCGCCTACCTCCAGCATGCACAACAATGGTTCGATCCTCTCGCACAGGAACTGTGCACGCTCCAAAATGGTGCAAACGCGCCACTGATCATTGGCCTCAATGGCTGCCAGGGTTCCGGTAAGTCGACCCTCAGCGACTACCTGCAGCGTGTTCTCGCCTGCGATCACGGCCTCCACATTGCCGTCATGTCCCTGGATGATTTCTACCTCACTCACGGTGAGCGACTGGAATTGGCACACTCCGTGCATCCTCTCCTGCAAACCCGGGGAGTACCAGGTACGCATGACATCGAACTACTGCAAGGCACACTGGCGGCGTTACGCGCTGGAGAACAGCCCGCACTGCCCCGTTTTGACAAGGCGCGCGACGATCGCAGTGCACCGGACACCTGGTGCAAACCGGAGCGGCCGGTGGACATGATCTTGCTGGAGGGGTGGTGCCTGGGGGTACCCGCCCAGGCGGAGACAGCCCTGGTTGAACCCGTCAACGATCTCGAGGCGCGTGAGGACACGGACGGCAAGTGGCGCGGCTACGTCAATCGCACGCTCGCAGCGGCCTACGAACCGCTCTACGCCACCATCAATCATTGGGTGATGTTGAGCGCGCCGTCTTTCGACACCGTCTACCGTTGGCGCCTGGAGCAGGAAGAAAAACTGGCGGCGCGGGGCAGCGGCAGCGGGGTGATGGATGCTGCCGGTGTACGGCGATTTATCCAGCACTACCAGCGCCTCACTGAGCACGGACTCAACTGGTTGTCGTCCCGCGCGCACAGTAATTACCAGTTGGACGCTCAGCGCCAGATCGTTGGGCGTGACCGGGGTCCGGGCCCACAGTATGACTGACAACACATGCGACAGGCTGGTGTTCACTGATCTCGACGGCAGCTTGCTCGACCACCACGACTACAATTACGAAGCCGCCAGGCCAGCGCTCGCCGCGCTGCGGCAGCGGGGTATTCCCGTGGTGTTGGTGAGCAGTAAAACCCGGGCGGAGATTGAGAGCCTGCGCCTGGAGTTGGGCAACAATTACCCCTTTATCGTGGAAAATGGTGCGGCGGTTTATATCCCCGCGGGTACTTTCGAATCACTCCCCGAAGATTGTCGGCAAGAGGGGGATTTTACGATCTGGAGCGCCTGTGCTCCGCGCGCCCACTGGCAGGGCCTGCTGGACCAACTGGCGGGGCAATTCGCCGGAGAGTTTCGCAGTTTTCACCGCGCAGGCATTGCCGGGATATGCAGTATGACGGGCCTGTCGCCGGAGCAGGCCGAGCGCGCCAACGACAGGGCGTTTAGCGAGCCGGTGCAGTGGCTTGGCAGCAGTGTACGGCGGCGGGAGTTTCTGGTCACCCTGCGGGAACTGGGCGCCAATCCAGTCGCGGGTGGGCGTTTCATCAGCGTCAGCGGCGACTGTGACAAGGGGCAGGCACTGTGCTGGTTACGGGATCGCTTTGAAGCACAGTTCGGTGCGCGCCCGGTAACACTGGCGATCGGTGACAGTGACAATGACCTGACCATGCTGGAGGCGGCGGACACCGCTCTGTTGATTCGCGCACCTGGCAGGCCGCTGCCGCTGCTGATGCGACAGCAAGGCATTTTGATTTCCCGCGGCGAGGGCCCGATAGGGTGGGCAGACGGCGTATTCCGCTGGCTGGAAAGCGCCACAGCAGCATCCACAGAGGACTCACATGGCTGATTTTCATCAAAACGGCATCATTACCACGATGCACAATCTGGGCGATCGCCCGCTGGCTGAAATAGAAGGCGAACTGGAGGGCTTTTCCAAACAGCGTCCTATGGGACTGATCCTGCCATCGCTGTATTCGGAACTGGAAGGTCCGGCGCTGTCGGGCATCCTGGACCAATTGAAAGAGGTGAAGTACCTCGACGAGATTGTTATCGGCCTGGACCGCGCCGACGAGGCGCAATATCGCCATGCCCGGGAGTTTTTCTCGGTGCTGCCCCAGCGGCATCGCGTGTTGTGGAATGACGGTCCGCGCCTGCGCGCGCTGGACGCCCGGCTACAGGCGGCAGATTTGGCGCCGAAAGAGCCGGGCAAGGGCCGTAACGTCTGGTACTGCATGGGCTATCTGTTAGCTTCCGGCAGAGCTGAATCGGTCGCCTTGCACGATTGCGACATCGTGACGTATGACCGGCAATTGCTGGCCCGCTTGATTTATCCGGTAGCCAACCCACAGTTCAACTACGAATTCTGTAAGGGCTATTACGCGCGAGTAGCCGACGGCAAACTGAACGGGCGGGTGTGCCGCCTGTTGGTGACGCCACTGATACGTTCACTGAAAAAGGTGCTCGGCAGTATGGAGTACCTGGACTACATGGACAGTTATCGCTACTCCCTGGCGGGTGAGTTTTCCTTCCGCATCGATGTGCTCAGGGACCTGCGAATTCCCAGCGACTGGGGGCTGGAGATTGGTGTGCTGTCGGAAATGTACCGCAACTATGCCAACAACAGGCTGTGTCAGGTGGACATCGCGCAGAACTACGACCACAAACACCAGAAGCTGTCGGTCGATGACGACACCGGCGGTTTGTCGCGCATGTCCATCGATATTTCCAAGGCGCTGTTTAGAAAACTCGCCACTCGCGGAGTCATCTTCAATACTGAGAAGTTTCGCACGCTGAAGGCAACTTACTACCGGGTGGCGCTGGACTTCGTGGAAACCTACTACAACGATGCGCTGATGAACGGCCTGAAGCTGGACATTCACGAGGAAGAAGCCGCCGTGGAAATGTTTGCCCAGAACATCATGAAGGCTGGCGAAATGTTTCTCGAGCGCCCGATGGAGAGACCCTTCATCGCCAGTTGGAACCGGGTGATCAGTGCCATGCCAGATGTACTGGATCAGTTGCGCGATGCGGTGGAGGCCGATCGCGCTGAATTTGCGGGAGGCTGAGACGAGCTGTGCGTACCCTTGATCCCCTCAGTGCACTGAAAGTCCGGCTGCGGCAGCATCTGGATGTTATCTACGACGGGGTACTTGGGGCTGACCGCCTCGCCGCGTTGGTGCCCGAGTTGATCGAAGTGTTGCGCCTGGAACCCGTTACGCGCACCCCACAGCAGTATCGAAATCTTTGGGATCAGTCCGACGCGGTGCTGATCACTTACGGCGATAGTCTTTTGCGGGAAGGCGAGAAGCCGCTAAAAACCCTGCAGGACTTCCTTCACACTTATGTTGGCCACGCGCTCAGCGTAGTGCACGTTTTACCGTTCTATCCCTACAGCTCGGACGATGGCTTCGCCGTGATGGATTACTCCAGCGTCAATCAGGGCCTTGGAGACTGGGACGATATCAGTGCCATTGCCCAGCAGCATCACCTGATGGCGGACCTGGTGATCAACCATTGCTCGTCGCGCAGCCTGTGGTTCGACAATTTCCTGCAGGGCCGGGATCCTGGCAGCGATTACTTTTTTACTGCCGACCCGGCGGAAGACCTGTCCGCTGTGGTACGGCCGCGCACCAGCCCGCTGTTGCGGGAAGTGGAAACGCCGTCTGGTACCCAGCATGTGTGGTGCACCTTCAGCCACGACCAGATCGATCTGGATTTTCGCAATCCGTCTGTACTGCTGGCGATGGCCTCGGTGATTCGGCTGTATCTGGATCGGGGTGTGCGTGTGTTCCGCCTCGATGCCATCGCCTTCCTGTGGAAAATCGCCGGCACCGATTGCCTCAATCTACCCCAGACCCACGAGGTGGTGCGGCTGTTCCGTACCCTGATCGAACACGCGCGCGAAGACGCCATCATCATCACCGAGACCAATGTGCCCAACCGGGAGAACTTGTCTTACTTCGGTAACGGCAACGAAGCGCACATGGTCTACAACTTTTCGCTGCCACCCCTGCTGTTGCATACGCTGTTGACGGGTGACGGAACTGCTTTGACGCGCTGGATGATGGGTATGCCGCCAGCGCACAATGGTACGGCCTTTTTCAACTTTATCGCGTCCCACGACGGTATCGGGCTGCGGCCGGCGGAGGGCTTGCTCGACGACGACCAGATTCAGTATCTGGTGGATACAGTGCTGTCAGCGGGTGGAGAGGTGTCGTGGCGGGCGGCGGGTGGTGATGCGCGCCGTCCCTATGAATTGAATATTGCACTGTGGGATGCCTTACAGGGCCTGGGGGGTGAACCCGACGGCCATGGCTTTGCGCGCTTCCTCTGTGCCCACGCCATCATGTTCGCGCTGGAGGGAGTACCTGCGCTGTACATTCACAGTCTGCTGGCCACGCCCAATGACCGCGAGCGCATGGAAAACACGGGCAATGCCCGGGCTATCAATCGCCACCAGTGGAACTTTGCGGAGCTGGAGCGACGTTTGGCCGACGAAGACAGTGATCAGGCCCGGGTGGTCGAGGAGCTATTGCGGCTGTTGTCCATTCGCCGGCGTCAGCCGGCCTTCCACCCCAACGCCACCCAGTTCACCCTGCACCTGGGTGAGGGGCTGCTCGGCTTCTGGCGCCAGAGTCCGGATCGCCGGCAGAGCGTGTTCAACATCAGCAACATCAGCCCGCAGGAGCAGCGGCTGACGCTCGCCTCGATCAACCTGATTTGTACCGAGCGCTGGTACGACCTGCTCAGCGGCGCCAATTATGACGATGCTCGTGCAGAGTTGGTACTGGCGCCTTACCAGACCTTGTGGATCAGCAATCGGGACGGTTGATCAGCGCACTATATCTACCGGGTGCACGGCCACCTTCTGCCGCGGCTGCAGTGGCCGCATTTCAGGGACCAGCGCCGCCAGTGCGGATTGCCGATTGGCAGGTGCGGGGTGTGTGGACAGGAATTCCGGTGGACGCGAATCACTGAGCGAGCCCATTTTCTGCCACAGGGTAACCGCTGCCTCGGGGTCGTAGCCCGCGCGAGCCGCCAGCTCAATACCAATGCGGTCGGCCTCGGATTCCGCTGTGCGGCTATTGGGCAGTTCCAGCGCTACCTTGGCGGCCATGGCCGCACCTGCCAGCGCAACGCCGTGATGATCTGAGGCTACGCCAACGGCTACCACGCCCACGTTAGTAGCGATCGCGCGGGACATCCGCTCCGCGGTGTGATTGGCCAGGGCATGGGCAATTTCATGGCCCATGATCTGGGCGAACTCTGCATCCGTCAGCTTCAACTGGTCGAACAGGCCGGTGTAAACCGCCATGCGGCCGCCGGCCATGCACCAGGCATTCACCGTTTCCGGGTCGTCCACAATGGCAACGCTCCACTCCCAGTCCTGGCTGTTGGGATAGAGGGCAACCGCCTCCGTGACCAGGCGGCCGGTGATGGTGCGCACCCGGTCCGCCAGCAGGGGGTCATCTACCAGTTTGTTTTCCTGGTCGAACTGGCTGACGGTACTCAGGTAGGCTTTTTTGGATTCTACGATGGCCGCGTCGGGATTGATCAACATCAACTGCCTGCGCCCAGTGGGGCTGGTGGCGCAGGCGGCGATCAGGGCGGTGACAAACAGGGTGGTCAGCAAACGCTTCATTAGACAAAAACCTCGCGTGGATAGCCCTATTTTAGCGTGCTGTCGCGGGATTGGCAGGGCTGTCTGTTCAGTACCTTTGATCCAGTGCTGACGATTTGGTTCAGGACTGCCCGTCGGTATTGGCCTGCAGCCAGCGGCGCAAGCGGTTGGAGTCGCCGAAGGGGGTGAGCTTACCGAAGGAATTGAGCAGCACGATGGACAGGTCCTCCCCGTCGGTGCTGGCCTGCATCACCAGGCAGCGGCCGGCTTCGTTGATATAGCCGGTTTTACTCAACTCGATCTGCCAGTTGTCGTTTTTCAGCAGGCGGTTGGTGTTGCCGTAGGCCAGTGGCCCGCGTTTACGGTAGGGGCGTACTTCCGCCCGCTGGGTGGTGCTGGCCTGGCGGATCAACGGATATTCCTGTGCCGCCTGCAACATCAGCGCGAGGTCGCGGGCAGTGGAGGTGTTTTCAGAGCGCAGGCCGGCGGGGTCGGCAAAGCGGCTGTTGTGCATGCCGAGGCTGGTCGCCTTGGCGTTCATGGCCGCGATAAAGGCCTCCAGGCCGCCGGGGTGGTGGCGGCCGAGGGTTGAAGCCGCCCGGTTTTCAGAGGACATCAACGCCAGTAACAGCATGTCCTTGCGGCTCAATGTTGCCCCGTATTCCAGGCGGGAGCCGGTCAGGCGGATCAGGTCGCGGTCCGCCTTGGTGATATCGATTTTTTCGTCCAGCGGCGCCCCTGAATCCAGCACCACCATGGCGGTCATCAGTTTGGTGATGGAAGCAATGGGCCGGATGGTATCGATATCTTTGGCGTACAGCACCTGCCCGTCGCCGTCCAGGATCAGGGCGGAAGCGGAGCGCAAGCCGGGGTCGCCGCTCAATTGTTTGGCAGCCGATAACGACGCCGCCTGACTATTGAATATCAGGCAGGCCAACAACAGGGCCGCCCCCCGAAGGAAGAGGTTTCTGGTCATGGGAATTCCCTTGTTTCACTGCGGGTCTTTGCCCGTTTTTTGACCATTGTGCCAAAACACGGCCGCAAAAACAGCCTCGGCTGATTGCTAGCGCCGATTACGCCCCCTAACATGGGGCAAAATCCGGAGGCGGCCCCTTGAATCGGTTCTTGTTGATATTCCTTGGTGTACTACTGACGCTGTTCTCGCTGGAGATGCTGGCGCCGGTGCAGGCGGCCGTCATTCACCCCTTTACCAGTTTGCTGGCCAAAATCAGCGCCTTCCTGACCACCTTCTTCGACCAGGATGTGGTGTCTGAAGGGCGCCTGTTGATCGATCAGCCCAGTGGTTTCGCCGTGTCGATTGAATCCGGCTGCAATGGCGTGGAAGCCACAATTGTGTTGATTGCCGCGGTTCTCGCCTTCCCTGCCCCCTGGCGCGCGCGCATCACTACCATCATCGCCGGCTTTTTCGCCATTCAGGCACTCAACATTGTGCGCATCATCAGCCTGTTCTACCTGGGCCAGTGGAACGAAGAAATTTTTGCCTTCTCTCACCTCTACCTGTGGCCCGCGCTGATCATGCTGGACGTGTTGCTGGTCTTCCTGGTTTACCTGCATGTGCTGGGCCGGCAGGAGGAAGTAGCCACGGCGGAGGCCGCCGCATGAGCGAGCGGCGCTTGATCTGGCGCTTCCTGGGCCTGGTATTCGTGCTGCTGCCGGTGATGTACACGTTCTGGTACCTGCTCCACCCCTGGCTGATCGCGCCAGTCAGTTTGCTGTGCCAGTGGTTACTACCCGCCTGGCTGCCAGGCGCGGTGGATAGCGTGCAGATGGAGGGGGCCAATATGCTGCTGTTCACCCCCCTGGGGGAAGAACGCGGGCAACTGGTGGCGGCGGAGCAGGCTGGTTATCAGCTCGTGTTCCACTTTGATACGCGCATCGTCAGTTACGCCATTCCCTTCTACGCGGCGCTGATTATGGCCACGCCGGTGAAGGAGCGACTGGATACCTTCTTCCGCGGTTTGTTGCTGTTGTATCCCCTGGTGCTGTTCGGCGTAGTGGCGGTGGCGCTGAAAAACCTGATGGTTGGGCTGGCGGGGCATTTTCCACCGGTGGACGCAGGCTGGGTACCCGGCCCAAACACCATCGCCCTGTGCTTCCAGCTCGGGACCTTGATGGTTCCCCCTGTGGCGCCGGTAGTGATCTGGGGCTGGCAGTCCCGCGATACGGATTTGCTGGATCAGATGCGCCAGTTACTGCCTGTCAGACAGCGTCCGGCCTGATCCTCCGGGGGCAACCACTCGAAACAAATTCCTTAACTTCGAGATCGGCGGCTGACAGCGAGTCGGGCATAGCGGCTACCCAACACGCCGGCCAGTATGATCAGCAGCGCCAGCGCGTAGATATTCAGCGCAGGCACCTTCAGCAGCCGGAAGTTTACCGTCACGTTATCGATATTATTCAGCGGGGTTGGGTCGGGTCCGTTGGCACCATCATCGCGAATCACCGCTACGTTGAGGATGGACGCTACGGTCTGGCTGGGCCGGTCCACCACGGTAACCGCGAACAACACGGTACCGTTGGCATTCACGTTCAAAGTGCCCAGGTCGAACACGCAGAGCGTACGAGCGGGGGAAGCGTCGGGGCAACTCCAGCCAGGCGTGCTGTCCGCTGCCGAGAATTCGGTGCGCTCCGGCACCACCTCATCGATCACCACGTTAGTGGCGGGTTGATTGCCCACGTTGCGATAATCGAGCTCGTAAACGATTACCGTATTTTCCGTTACGTTGGTTGCCGTGGTGGACTTGTCGATCACCAGGTCGGGCTGCGCGATGAGGGGTGTGTCGTCGTCGTCACTGTCGGTTTGCGGTAACGGAGAGTTGCTGCCGTCATCCTCGATGGATGCAGTATTCATCACCAGGTCAACACCCGCGGCGGCCGGGTCGATTACCTCGACCCCGAACTGGCGCACACCGCCCATGCCGGCCATCAGGTCGCCGAACAACAGCGTACATGGCGTGCCGGCTGGGCTGCCATCGGCGCAGCTCCACACATCTGGAGCGCTGGCGGCGCTGCTGAACACCACGTCATTCGGTACGGTTTCGGAGATCACGATGCCGGTGGATTCCTGGGTGCCGATATTCTGGACCTGAATGCCAAACGCATAGGCTTGCCCCGGCACCACGGTAATGCCACCGTCATCCTTGATCACTTCCAGCAGGGGCTGGGCAAATAGCAGCGTCTGTGCGTCATCGCTGGCCGTGCTGGGGGTGGAGGGGCCAGTAAACTCAACACCGTCTTCGGCGACGTCGGCCGTATTCACGATTCGTCCTACGGCCGCGGGGACCGGGTTGTCGATGGTGACCACAAAGAGCACGCTGCCACTGCCCGCACCGGCGAGATCGCCGATAGTCAGCGTACAAGGCGTACCGGCAGCGGTCGCGCCGCCACAATCCCAGCGACTGTCACTGCTGGCGGCATTGAAGGTTGTGTTTGCCGGGACGGTTTCATTGATGACCACACCGGTGGCGTCCTGATTGCCGGCGTTGCCGTAGGTCAGGGTGTAAATCACATCCGTGCCAGCCGGGGTGATCAAACGGTCGGCCCGCTTGTCCAGAGTCATGATCGGGTCGGCCTCGATGGGCACGATGGTGGCGTCATCCACTGCTGTTGTCGCCGGGTCATCGGAAAGCACATCGGCCAGTTCGTCACTCTGGGCCACCGCCTGGTTTTGCAGTTCCTGCGGCGCCACCATGCCCGACGGATAGGGCAGAGGGATGCGTACATCGTAAGTGATGGTGCGGGTTTCTCCGCCGCCGATAGTAGTGAATTCGACGCTGATATCGCTATCGCCGGGGCTGTTGCCGCTGGTCACGGTACCGCCACCGGAAGCAGCGACACTGCCGGCCTGGAATTCACCGATGGCGTCGGGGGTGTCGTCCACAATGACGTTGGTGAGGGCAGCACCGCCGCTGTTGGTCAATGTCAGGGTGTAGGTCAGGGTGTCACCTGGCAGAGCCGGGGAGTTCTGGCCACTCCATGCCTTTTCAACATCCAGGTTGGGGAACAGCAGGGAATCACTGGCGCTGGCATTCACCGAGCGACCATCGGCGTTAGGCAGAGGCAGGGAGTTCGCTTCGGCAACGGCGGTATTATCGATTTGTGGCACGCCGAGATCGCCATTGTTTTGCAGTGCCATGGAGAACGACACATTCAATAATTCGCCGGGAGACAAAATGCGATCCTGTGCCGAGCCTGCGCCGATCGGCAGCAGCGCAATCGTACTGAAGCCGCCACTAAAGGATTCGCGAAGCTCGAAACCAGCGGGAACATCGATGCGCTGCAAGCTCCCACCTATCCAGAAAGTGTGATCGAACTCATCGGTGATGACTACTTCATAAGCCGGTGCGGTACCCGTATTGCTTAGTTCCAGGTCCACCTGGGCCCGCGCGTTCTGGATTGCCCCGAACTGTTTGCCGAGAACCAGTTCCGGCTCCACGACGTCCATGTCTACAGATGAATCCAATCTCTCCACCGGACCGCCGGCTACCAACTGGTACTCGATTGTTGCGGTGTTAGTGATCACGTCACCGTCCTGGTTGGCTGGGCGATCGGTGACTCTTGCCAGTAGCTGATAGACGATCTGGTCGCCGTCGTCCGCGATGCCGTCGGCCTGGTTGACCACTGTGCCGTAATTCACTGAAATGGTGTCGCCAACGATCAAGGGGACAGCGGGGGAGGCCGTAATATTCCGGCCCAGCGATATGAGTCGCCCGCCGACGAACTCCAACCACTCTGAGGTGCTTTGGGGAAGGGTGTCGGACAGTACGACATCTTCTGTCGTACCCTCTGCCAGCAGCGTAGTAATGCGAAATTCCACTACTTCGCCAATGGTGAGGTCGGTGAGTAGTGGGTCGTGCTCGCTACTAGTCGTGCCCGCCACACTGCTACTCACAATGTTTTTGCTGATGTGAGCTTCAGCATAGCTCACCAATTCAGCGAGGGCCGTATCGTTGTAACTGCGTGCCTCAGCCGACAGGAAGCTACTCTCGTAGGCCAACTCCGCGGTGTTGGGGAAGCTACCTGCGATGGGCAGGTCCGGCCGCATTTCGACTTCATAGGTGATCTGGCACTGGCCGAGCACAAGCGGCAGGACCGGAACCTGGAACTCCACATCGCCCGAGGTACCCGGTGCGGGTGACACCGAAATACTTATTAGTGGGCAGTCAGAGCTTACCGTGGAATCGTTGATCCACAACGATCCAGCGTTGAGTACATCGGTGATTACCAGGTTGGCGCCCGCTGCGGTGGAATCGGTTTCATGGGTGATTACCAGCGTAAACTCCTCGATATCGCCTGCAGCGGTGGCATCCAGCGGAGTGCCGTTGCTGGTGAGTTTACGCAGAGTGATGTGGGGTTCCACCAGGTTAAACGGTGACAGCGCACTCAGGGAGGCGTCAGGACTGCGTAGGTGGGCAGTATTGCTGAGGTTCTTGTCATTGTTGCCCCGTCCATCGTTCGCAGCATCATCCAGCACGATGGCCACAACCTCGAATACCACATTGTCTTCCGGATCGAAATCGGCTCGGCTATCGGGTAAGTCGATAACATCGCCCAGGTCCCAGGCCACGCAACTCGGGCTGGGTGTGGCGCAGGCACCGCCTGGCTGGCCCAGGGTGATGCCACTGGACAGGGTTAGGTCAGAACCGATGGCCAGCAGTTGTGAGCTGACTACCTGCAGGTTGACGGTGCCCGAGGGTAGTGTGTCCTCAACAACCACGGCGCGCGTGGTGCCGTCAGCAAAGCTGGCGGTGATGGCGAAAGTCACTTCTTCACCGATGGTCAGGTTGGGCACGGAACTGCCCGCGATGGGTTGGGTGATTGGGTTGGAGGTATCGACCACGACTTTGCGTAGCCCCGGTGGGCTGACGATGATGTCCCAACTGCTGTTGGTGCTGTAAGTGCGGTCGTTCACGTCGCCGCTGCCGACCAGGCTGGTCCACTCCAAAGTGCCGGTATTGGTGATGGTGCTGTCCGTTACAGCGGATATATTGACTTCCGCCTGGAAGCCAATAACGCAGTAGCCGCGCAGAGGGAAACTGTCCCAGCCGACGTTGATGGTATTACCCAATTCGTTGAGGACGGTTGGCGTGGCACTACAGCCCGCTACCGTCATTGCCGAGCCAGGTATTAAATCCAGTTCTGCCGGCAAGGTGTCAGTCAGAAACAGGTCTTCTGCGTCAACCCGGCTACTGCTGCTGTGGGACACCGCCAGCGTGTACGTGATGATGTCCCCGGCATCGGCCTGGCTGACATCGCCGTTTTTGGCCAGTTGGAGTTGTGGCTCAACCAGTTCAATGTTGTAGGTATCGCTGGCGGTTTTGTCGGATCGTCCAACCACGTTGCGAGAGCTGACCAGGCCGGTGTTGGCGTTGAAGTCGCCGTTTTCGTTGTCGGCCACATCCAGTACGACTGCGAAGACCTCGATCCGGATTCTGTCTCGATCGTTGGTGGCCGCGTCGAGGGTGTGTGCAATCCGGCCGTAGTCCAGTTCGATCGTATCGTTGATCCCGTCGCCGTCGCCATCACTGAATACCGGGATGGGATCAGGGAAGCGAGGTGACAAGTCGGCGCCGACCTGTGTTGTTGCCGCACCCGTCACTTCCAGTTTCATGTTCGAGTTCGGCAGTACATCGGTAACACGAACATCCAGGGCCGGGGCTTCCGGCACGGTCACCACGAGTTCGAAAGTTACTTCTTCACCGATGGTCAGTGCCTCGGTCTCCGCGGGCAGGCCACTGATATGGTCGGTCTGCGCCTGGCTGCTTGCGAGTACTGTCTTGGTGATGTCGAGGTCATAGATTTTGAAATCGGCACAAGTCTGGTGGGTATAGGTGTTGGCGGTACCGCCGGTGTCTGCCGGGTCGCCGGTACGCTCAGCGCCCAGGGTATTGTTCGGTGGCGTTGGCAGCGGTTGGTCAGCGACGCTCAGGCTCTGCCAGGAGGCGTCGACGCAGTTGTTCAGGGTCGTTCCGGCGGTGATGGTGGAACTGAAGGCTGTGGTGATCACCAGCGTACAGGTGTCTCCCTGGCTGAATTGGTCCCAGGTTGCTTCGATCATCGAGTCGCCGGGTGTTGCGGTGAGCGTAGTTGCAGAACAGGCGCTACTGTCGACACTGGCAATTTCCAGTGGCACGGGCATGTTATCGGTAAACACTACATCGAAGGCATCGGCGGTAGAGCCGCTACTGTGCCCCAGTGTGATGGTGAGTACGGGGGGCGTGGTATCGTCGCCTGTATTGGGTGCGAAGGTTTTAGTAGTGAGTAACTGAGGCTCGACCAGACTAACCGGGCTGGCGCGGCGGCTGACGGTCTGGCGCAGGGCGCTTTCCGATTCCCAACTCCACTGGGCATTATTGCGCAGCTGTAAACCGCTGACGTTACCGTCGCTATTGATCACACGCGTGCGGTAGACGAGGGTGATTACGTCAGCCGTGGCGTTGTCACTGTCGCTATTGGTGATGGTGCCGAAACCATTCTGGTCGGCAGCAGGGCCAAAGGCGAGCCGGCGATCTGGTGCCGTTGTGCCGCTGCCCACAGCCAGGAAACCCGCATTGGCAGCGATCGCGCTGAAGCCACCGGCAACGTCGGTACTTACCCCGGCTGTGGCGGTCAGGCTCTGTACGTCAACAAAAGCCAGGCCTTCATCCAGTGTGTCCAACAGGCGTGAAGCCGGCGTGGAGCCTTCCGGTACTGTGATTTCCAGTGTGTAGGTAACCAATTCGCCAATGTGAGGCGAATTGCTGGTACTGCTGTAGC
Source organism: Gammaproteobacteria bacterium (assembly GCA_030427085.1). Lineage (GTDB taxonomy): Bacteria > Pseudomonadota > Gammaproteobacteria > Pseudomonadales > Halieaceae > JAUHXH01. The sequence goes on from JAUHXH010000002.1 coordinate 747,424, forward strand.
CGGGGAAAACACTGGTCACGGATTTGGCCAGCGAAGGCAAGCCGATAGTGACTGTGGCATCGTCGCTGGCGGGTGGGTAGGGCGAAGTGCCCCCGGCGGCGGCATTCCAGATCACCGTCGCGGTATTGGTGTAGGTACGCCCTGCCACCACGTCGGCGGCCAGGGTGCAGTCATAGCTGATCAGCGCGGTGTCGCTGGTGTACGGGGCACCACCGCCTGCCGGGTTATTGTCGTTGCCCGGTAGCGGGTTGGTGAGCACCAGTCCGGTGAGCAGATCGCCAGTGAACGCCAGGGTGTTGTTCAGGCCGTCGCGCACAGCGATGGAACCCATGTCGCAACTCATCGCGGCGATGGCGGGGTCGGTGACAGTAACGTCGTACGCATTCTGCCCGCCGGTGTTTTCCACGGTTAGCAGGAAGGTCACGACGTCCGCGGCGTCCACGTCAGCAATATTGCTGTCGGCAAGGGCAGTAGCCGGGTTCGCCGGGGGAGGAACATCGAAAGTGGCGGCGGGGTTGTCGGCATCAATCGCGGCTTTGGTAATGGTCATGACGGGCGCGCCCACGTTCAGGCCAACGGCATCCGTCTGCGTGAAAACATCACCCGCAGTATTGCTGTAGGAGCTACCCATCAGGTTGGTGAGAAAGAGATTGTCCGCAAAAGGTTCGGTGGTGATGCGCGCGCGAATGTCCACCCCCAAAATATCGCCGGCGTCAGCGCGGATGTCACCGAAACTGAGTGAGACAGAGTTGGCCGAGCCATCGACAGTGACTGCAGGTGGGATGAAGATGAAGCCGGCGCCGGGGTCGAGGATATCAACGCTCTGGTCAAAGCTCGCCGGGTCCAGCACATCGAAGACCGGCCTTGGCAAATAGTCTGTGAGAATCACGTCCTCTGTATCGCCGGCGGCTAAATCCAGGGTCAACCGGAAAATAACTTCGTCGCCAGGTCCCAGTTCGGCCGGCAGCGGGCTGGGGCTGACAATGGTTTTGTCGGGCACGGCCGGTTCGATGCCGCCCGGGCTGACCGTGCCATTGTCGCCAGTGGCCCCGTCGTCGAGGGTGTAATCCAGCATGGCGTTGTTGTCCAGCGCATCGGCATCCTGCACTGGCTGGCCATTGGAGTAGGTGTCGAGGACGAGCGTACGATAGATGAGCTCGCCATCGCCGCCATCCGGCAATACACCGCCCAGGGCGTCGGCGATATCCCACTCCACAGTGGTGATACCGCCCCCGGCGGGCGTTACCGTGGGCGTGATGGGGTAGGACGTACCCGCCACTACGAGGTCGAGTGTGCCAACGAATTCCAGGCCGTCGGGGAAGGTGTCGGTTATTACAAACTGAATCGCACCCGAGCCGGTGTTTCCCGGGTAATCAGTCAGCTGGAAGCTCACCGTGTAGTCGATATTGTCGCCCGGCAGCGCGGTGACCCGTGGCCCTACTGAGGAGGTCTTCTGGATAGCGGCATGCAATGCCAGTACGTCGCTGGTATCCGAGTCGTTGTAGGGTGTGCTTTGGTAGTCGTACTCAACATTGACGGTATTGGTGATGGTCTGGCTGTCAGGTCGGGTCTCATCCAGAATGTCGGTGATATACACAGGCAGGGTGACAACAACATCTCCCGTGGCCGTGGTGCCGCTCGCGGCAGTACATTCGATGATCACTGTTCCGCCAGCGGTAGGCGGGAAATTGGCATTCTGGGTCACGCCACAGCCCACGCTGGTGGGAGCGCTGATGGTGGGTGCCGTCCCGGTCCACTGGATTTCGGCAGGCAGATTGTCTTCAAGGCTGAAGTTGTCCAGCGTCACGCCATCGGAAATATTGACCGAATAGATGTAGTTGAAGACATGACTGGGGCCCGGTGGGCGTTCGTTCTCTGGGGCCGTATTGGTTTTCTCCACGCGTGCCAGGCGGGGTGTAACGGTGCTGTTGATCTGGCTGCCCACGATGGCGGTAGTGCCGGTGGGGGTGTCGCCGAATTCAAAGCCCGGAATGGTGCCGATATCCAGTGGCAGATCGATCTCAGCACCCACATCCACCACACCACAGGCGGTGAGTACCAGGGGTGGCGTATTGTTTTCCACTGAACCCACCGGGTAGCGGATGTCCCATGCTGCACCGCCCTGTTCGCCATTGATGGTAATGCCGGAAATCGGGTCGACCAGTTGGCCACTGGCGTCGAAGTCGCCGATTTTGTCGATAGTAGGCGACACATCCACGAAGTTGGCAGAAGTGATGGTGATATTGGGGTCGACACCCCCGATCAGGTAGGGTCCGTAGCCAGTAGTGGCAGCGCTATTGGTGAATGCCACATCAAAGCAGAATTCTTCATTGATCAGCGGTTCGGCAGGTAGGCCAGTGATAGTGGCAACCGGCGTTTGCCCCACCGCGAAAAGGCTGGTGGTGAGCAATCCCACTGTGGCGATCGCTGTAGTCCAACGCTTGCCTTTGCGTCCATTGCACTGTTCAGGATAAAAACTGCGCACACACTGCATGCTTGGCCGTCCCCGTTTGTTATATAGGATCTGCTGGAATTCCTTCGCAATGCCCCGTGCGGCAGGCAGATCTGAAACCTGAATTTGTTTTACAGGGTATACCAGTCCTATTCCCTGTGCACGGAATATGGAGCGGTAACAGGGTGGGCTTCGATGCGAAAAATTCCGTAAAAATCGCTTCGGTGTTACACTTCGCGACCCCGCAAATCTCTCTTATTCACAAGGACAAAACCATGAGCGACCAGGCCGCAAAAGATCACCAGCAATGTGTTGAGAAGTTCATTGCCCAGGCTAACGAATTGACCCAGTCGGGCTTGCCGGCGGATCTGGTTTCCGCCGCAATGATGTCTGCCTCTGCGGTGTTTGCCACGTTTTCTGTGGCGGGCAATGAAGGTGGCCTTAATGACAGTGGCGTGGACAAGGTGGTACAGGCTTACCGCAACTGCGTAGAGCATGTACAGAAAGTGAAAAAAGCCGAGTTTGGCAGCAACGCGTAGCTAGTTGCGGGGAGAACTCCCCGCAGTTCGACTGGGCATTCAGTAGCCCAGGAAGGTGGTATCGTCCGAGCGGCACAGGGACTTTAGTTGCTGCGCCGCCGGGCTGGCAAACGCCGCTGCCAGCTCGGCACTGAAAGGCTTGCTGCCACTGCGGTTCTCACTGGACAGGCGGACTTTCTCACTAATACCCAGATCTGACAGCATGGCGGGGAAGGCCTCCGCCAGGCCCTCATAACGCAGCAGGTAGATGTTGCCCCAGTCCCGCTGCTCCCGGAACAGGTTTTCACTCACTGGCGACATCTCCCGCATGTCGGTTTCCAGTACCCGCCCGAAGTGCAGGCGGAACCATACGTGGGGCCGCATGAAGGTATTGAGCAGGAACAGAAACGCTTCGAAATCCTGTTGGTCGGCCGTCTTTACCACCGGCTTGAGTTCCGTGCGGCGGCGCGGTGTCAGCTGGTCCACGGAACCACAATGTTCAATGGCGGCGATCAGCCGCTCAAACAACAGCGCGCAACCTTTGGTTACCGCTTCGCCATCGCTGCCGAAAGCCTCCCCGTTTACCTCCAGCATGCGGCGGAAGGTGCGCAGGTGCTCCTGAATGTCCTGAGCAATGCTGGAGCGGAACCAGTCGAAGGGCTCGCGGGCCAGGGTTACCATGGTCAGGGCGTCATCGGTCTGGTTCCTGCGCTGGTAATGGCGCCAGATACGCAGGTTTTTGAACAGTTGCCCCGCAGAGTGCTCGAAGAAGTAGTCGGACACATCGGGGTTTTGCAGGCGTGCGAGGGTCTGGCTAAACGCCGGTTCGCCCAGGAAGTGGGACTGGAAGGCACGCGTGCCCGGCAACTTGTTAAGGCTGTTCACCACCGAGGTGCTGCCGACCTTGCCGTACTGGTAAACAATGAAACGATGCATCTGAACAGAGCGAAATCTGGCGGGAGGGCGCGGTATTATCCACGGATTGCCCGGGGCTGTCATCCACGCATGGGGCGGTAGCCTTTGGCCCAGCTTGCGCCGGCTCTGGGCCTGCTGGATAATGGCGCCCCTCTCAAAATATCACCTCGAACTGCTCACTATCCCATGATCAATGGCAAAAAAGTCGCGGTAGTAATGCCTGCGTACCGGGCTGCAGCAACGCTTGAAGCGACCTGGCACGCCATTCCTGCTGACGTTGTAGACATCGCCCTGTTGGTGGACGATGCCAGCGACGACGATACCGTAGAGGTGGCGCGCAAGTTAGGCATAGAGGTTGTTGTTCACCCGGAAAACCGGGGATACGGCGCAAACCAGAAAACCTGCTACAGCGAGGCCCTGTCTCGCGGCGCTGACATCGTTGTTATGCTGCACCCGGACTACCAGTACGACCCCCGCTTGATCGTGTCCATGGGGGGCATGATCGCCTCGGGTGTTTACGACGTGGTCATCGGCTCCCGTATTCTGGGTGGCGGTGCCCTGGCCGGTGGCATGCCATGGTGGAAGTACCTGGCCAATCGCGCCTTAACGGCGTTTGAGAATTTACTGCTGGGCGCCAAACTGTCTGAGTACCACACCGGGTATCGCGCTTACTCGGCAGACCTGTTGCGCTCTTTCAACTGGCAGGAAAACTCCGACGACTTTATTTTCGACAACCAGTTTCTGGCTCAGGCGATAGCAGCGGGCTATGACATTGGCGAGATCTCTGTGCCCACTCGCTACTTTGACGAAGCCAGTTCGATCAATTTTCCCCGCTCTACAAAGTACGGCTTCGGGGTGCTCGCGGTGTCGCTGTTGGGTTTTGCCCATCGCCTCGGCATTTACAGTCATCCACTTTTTCATCAGAAGACGCCGTCAAGCGCCGATGTCTGAACCAACCCGGCAGGCCTGGTACCGGCAACGCTCACATGTGCTTACAGGTTTTATCCTGCACTGCCTGAGTGGTGTGATCGCTGTTGCGGTGCACTACGGCATTATGTTCGCGGCGCTTCAATTAGGGTTGGCGCCGCTCACGAGTACCAGTTTGGGCTTTGCCGGTGGTGCGCTGACGCGTTTCCTCATGGCCTACTACCACATCTTCACGCCCTCCGACGCCATGCATATCGCAGCCGTGAAGTTTGCTCTGGTGCTGGGCCTGCAGTTTTTGGCCAACGGTGCGCTGTTCGCTGCCCTGACCGGAGCGGGTTTGCCGGTGTGGCCGGCGCAGGTGCTGGCCACCGGTTTGTTAACGGTTGGCAATTACCTGGCTTATCGCTACTGGGTGTTCCGCTAACAGCGGCAGGATTACTTCAGCTTGTAGGCGATCAAGTCCGGATCGCGGTAATCCGGTTTACCCAGTTGCTGCCGTAATTGCTGCAGGCAGCGGCGCAGGTCGCGGCCTACCGCTGTACCGGACCGTCCGTGCTCGTCGCCACGGAAGGGTTTGGTGTACACCAGCCAATCCGGGACTTCTCCACTGGCGTCCACTAAATCAGCCACGTAATAGGCGTTGCGAAACTGGAACCGTTCGTCCTGGGGCACCTCTCCCCAGCGCCGCTTTACACAGAACCCTGTTAGATATGCCGGCACTACGCGTTGCCCGGACATTTGCTCCCAGCGCACCGCGTCCCAGTTGTAGGTCTCAAAATAAAACGGCGCTACCGCGATCCGTAGAGAGTCCTGCGGTTCGGTGCCCAGTTGTTGCCAGAAGGGGGACAGGGGAATCGCCTGCTGGTAATCGCTCATCTTGTTGTGCGCAGCCCTGAAGTCGAACTGGAGGCGGGAGTGGGTCATATTGCTATTGGGCGATTGAATCAGGGTCTGCACTGGAGACAGACTCAGAAAGTAACTGAGCATACCCAGCAGTGTGATCCCTGCCAGGCTTGCGGCGAACCCAGAGTGAAGCCGGGCTCGATCTGTCAGGTCTACCGCTCCAGTGGCAGTAGCAAGCAGGAGTAGCGGTAGAGCGGGCAGAAGGTAGCGGCCGAAGGTCAGTGAGTGGTTAACCCAGGCCGGTTCCATGAAGAGCAACGTTGCGGCGGTTAAAAATAGTCCGAAAATTTGCCACCGCACAAGGCGCAGGGCCAACAGGCGCAGCAAGCCCATCAGCGAGAGTAATAGCATTACCGCAACGCAGAGGGCGGACGGGGTACCCAGCCACATGAACCAGATGCCGGTCAGGGTTTCCAGTTGGATATTGGCGGCACCCGCTTTGCCGGTCAGCGCCTCCGGATCGCCAAGCAAGGGTGGTGCGATAGCCAGCAAAGTCAACGCCCCTGAGGGCAAGGCCAGCATGATCAATTGCTGTAAACGGGTCCAGTTGTGCTGCCACAGCGCTCTACATCCCTCGTAGATAAAAGGTGCCACCACGAAGGGCCCGGTCACCGCGTGTAACCAGATACACAGGGGTGCCACCAGGCAATAGGCAAGGGGTGCGGCGGGCCGCTTCCAGCCGGTTTTCAGATAGTGCTGAAAGGCCACATGAGCACCGCCAGCCAGCAACAGGGTCAGCGCGTAGGGTCGGGCGGTGTGGGTGTAGATGATCAACATGGGTGAAGTGGCCAGTAGCGCGGCAAAGGCCACTGCCACACGCGGCCCGCATGCGCGCCACGCCCACCAGGGAAAGGCCACAAGGGTGGCAATGCCGGCCAGCAACATAGGCCAGCGCATGCCGAATTCGCTGAGGCCAAACCAGCGTGCTTCCAGCCAGTAGAGCAACGCGAGGGGGATGCTGTAATCCGCCATCCCCAGGCTTTGCAGCAAATCTGTCGGTTGTTTGCCGGAGAGTAGTTGATGGACGGCGTGCCATTCGTCGTCCAGTAGTATCTGGGGTAAATACTGATCCAGGCGTAGCCAGATGCCTACCGCAACAACCAGCAGGAGTGCGGCCTTGGTAAACAGGGTGGCTGTTGTGCTTTCGGTGTCGCCCGGAAAGCCTGCAGTCCTTGCGCTGGACACTTCACTTCACCTGAATTTTCGTGGGTGAGCGCGAGTATAAACAAATGCCCCAGGTGAGCGTAGTTTGCCCTGACTCACCGGCCACCTCGACAGCGTCGCCAGCATTGGTGTGGGTGCGGTGATGCTGGCATAATGCCGCCCTGCGCTCAATCCGGACCCTCCATGAACACCCAGTTACTGAATTCACTGCCCAATCTTCTGTATCCGGCCGGAGACAACCACGCCGTGGCGGTGCGGGAGTTGTTCGGTGAAGGGGGTTCGCTGACCCGTCCCCTGAGTGACGGTGAGCGTAAGGAACTCGCGCAGTTAAAGTTGCTGCTGCTGGTGTTCAGCAACCGTTCCGGGTCTACGTTTCTGGCGGAATTGCTGGGACAGGCGGGCCTGATGAACAATCCCCGCGCCGAGCCCTTCAATGCTCAGGCGGTGAAGAAAAGCAGGGTTGAGCTTCAAATCCCCACTTACACAGACTATCTCCTGCACCTGGTTCGGAACTACCGTACTGATCAGGGCACCGTGGGATTCAAAGTGTCCAGCAGCCAACTCTTCGACCTTGCACGGATGGGACTGCTGGAGGGCTTTGGGGGCGTTTATCTGGTGCAATCGGCCCGCAGGGACTTGTTGGGTCAGGCCATTTCACACTTCAAGGCCCGGCAGACGGGGCGATGGATGGCGGATGCCGGTTCCCGGTCCGAGCAATCCGGTTCGCCACCCTACGATGGCGTGGATATCCTGCGTTGCCTGAATATGGCCACCCAGCGCAGGGCGCATTTCCTGTACTTCCAGAGTATTCATCGCTTGCCTGCCGTCGACCTTTTTTACGAGGATGTGGTGGCAGATCCAGTTGCCGCGGTGGGGACAGTAGCCAAAATGATGGCTTGTGAGGCGGTCACCGACGGGATCGATGCGGGGCAGGTCAGTATTCAGCGCCAGCGTGATGCCAGCAGCGAATCCTATCGCGAGCGTTTTATAGCGGAATTCGCCCTGGGAGATATCGATGCCTCATAAGCCGGTAAGTAGCAGCCGTGGCGATGTATTGCTGCTGCAGATGGGAAAGGTCTCCAGTACTTCCATCGCGCAGGCGCTGGAACAAGAGGGCTTCAATGCCATGCAAGCGCATATTGCCTCAACAGCGCGCCTGGGTGACAAACTGGATACCATGGCCAGTCCTACGATCACCGATGATGTGGCCGCACGCGTCTATGATGATTTCCTGCGTGAACTGGAGGTCACTTACATGTTGGTACGGCGGCGCCTCGACCAGGTGGGTAAGTACCCCAAAATGCTGGTGATCTCGCCAATGCGTGACCCGCTGACCTGGTTTTGGTCCCACTTTGCAGAGTTATTCGATCACTACCGAAGCCAGATGCGTCGTTTTCATACTATTCGCGATGACGGTACGCCGTTCAACGTGGAGCGTGTATTCCTCGAGGTGCAGGCGCTCATGTTCCGCGTGCTGGATGAAGTGGACGCACCCCTGCATCGCGCCGACAGTATGCCGGTGATCAGACGTGTGGCCGAGCAATATGACAAGAGCGATGTGATTTGCGCTGCGCTGAACCGCTTTTTGCTGCCGCTGCGCTGGTATGACGAGGACTTCCGTCCCGCCACCGGTGTGGACGTGTACCAAACACCTTTTGACCGCGAGCGCGGTTTCGGCCGCATCGATCATGGTGGTCTCTCCATACTATTGTTGAAGTACGAGCAACTTCAGGAATTGGTGCCTGTGATGGCCAATTTTACCGGCGTACCGGGGTTGACCCTGGGTCGCGCCAATACCGCCGAGCGCAAAAACCTGCCCTTCGATATTCGTCAGATGCAGGCTCGCGGCCGGGAGATGATGTCCGATACGCTGGTGGAGAGAATACACGCTTCGCCCTATGCTCGACATTTCGGCTATGGCCGATCTGGAGCCGACATCGATGGCTGAAAATATTATTCCCCTGTTTCCCGCACCAGAGCGTCTATCACTCAATCCTGAACTGGTGTTGGTGGCGCTGTCAGGTGAAGAGGGCTTACTGGAATCCACGGTAGCTCAGATCGGGCGCGCCGATGTCTCAGCACCGCAGCCCCGGCTCCTGGCAGCAGATACCACGGGGCTCAGGCAGGCTGCCAAAGAACTCGGACTGGACGCCTCATTCACGTTGCCTACAACAATGGCAATGGAGAACTACTGGCTACAAGTGCTGGCTGGCTGCGCAGAACTCGAGCGTGAAACCATTTTCTTGCGAGCGGGCGTGAAAGTGCCCGATGCCTGGTTCAGTCGGCTCAGCGCAGCCGCACAGCGTCGACCCGAAGCACTGGGTTTGTGCCCGCTCGGGGCCGTTCATCCGATGCTGCGGGCCTTCGCGCAAAGTAACAGCGAGCCGGGGCTGGATGTTGAGGCGGTCGATCAGTGGCTCAATGACTACGCCCGTGGCCTGGAGTTTGACGTACCGCTGGTATTGGAAAGTTGCGCTTTGTGGCGACCACGCGCGTTGGAGTTTACGGCGGATGATGATGCGGCGCTATTTCGCGAAATACGTCGTGCCGGAGACTGGTTGCTGGCCTGTGACCATATCTATGTCGATGACGCAGCGTTAGGCGAGTTGGGGGCCGCGGTGGCCGGATTGGCGGAAGCTGAGCGGCGTGCGCTGGCTGAGCCTCACCCTTTGTTAACCTGGCGCCATGCCCTGAACGAATTGGCAGCGCGAAGCGAGGCGCCGCCACGGCAAGTGCACTGCCAACCGGTGCAGCTGAATCTGGCACACGCGTGGGGCGGCGGCCTGGGCCGATGGATTGAAGATTATGTGGCGGCGGATACCCACCACACCAATCTGGTGTTGCGGCCATTGGGGGACTGGGAGGCGTTTGCCAAGACCATCGCGCTCTACCGTGGCGCCGACATGGATGTGCCCCTGCGCAGTTGGACCCTCACCACACCGATACTCGGTACCGCCATCAGTCATGGTGAGTATCGCCAGTTGCTGGCTGAAATACTGCGTGATTTCCGGGTGGAATCCCTGTTGGTCTCATCGCTTATCGGCACTTCCCTGGACGTGCTGAAGCTGGGCATTCCTACCACTTTGGTCTGTCATGACTTTTTCCCCTATTGCCCGGCGCTGGTGGCTACTTTTGACAGTCCCTGCACGTCGTGCGACTCGGCACGCCAACGGCAGTGTCATCAGGAAAACCCGCACCATCGATTCTTCCTGCACGATACCGATGAGCAGTGGGATCGTGTGCGAGAGGTTTATGCACAGTGCCTGTCGCAACCCAATATCAAACTTGTTGCGCCAACGCCCTCGGTGGCCTCGCGTTACCGCGAACTGGTGGAGGGTGCCGCGGAAAAACCGTTCAACGTTATCCCCCACGGCCTGGGCCCGGGTTTGCTGCAATGTCTGGAGCCTTTGCGACAAGAGCGTTTCCCTCAGCACGAGCGGTTGAAAGTAGTGGTGCTGGGCAGCGTTGCACCGCAAAAAGGCGTGAAAATCCTGGCGGAAATCATGGAGCCCCTCACGGCCTTTGCCGATCTCTACCTGATCGGTTGTGGTGTTGAGGGTGGTCAGTTCGAGGATCGCGACCACGTGGTGGTTATCGAACGCTACACTCGCGATGAACTGCCGATTCACCTGCGCAATGCCCAGGTCGATATTGGTCTGCTGCTGTCGGTGGTCCCGGAAACCTTCAGTTACACCCTCAGCGAGTTCTGGGCGGCGGGTATTCCGGTGGTGGCAACCCGCCTGGGCGCCTTTGCCGATCGTGTTGTGGATGATCAAAACGGCTGGTTGGCTGACACCACTCCCCAGTCTGTGTTCGCCCTGCTGCAACATCTGGCTGCCGACCGGGAGCGAATTGCACTGGTGCGGGAGAAGCTCTGCAACAGCCCAATCGGTACAACAGCACAAATGTGCGATGCCTATGCCGAACTCGAGGATCAGTCTTCGCCCCCGCCCCTGAAACGTCTCCTCCTCGGCCGCCGCTCCTACCGCAACGCCTATCGTGACTACGACAACCAGCGCGCGCTGCACATCAACCACAAGGCGACATACAAGGAAATTCTGCTGGAATTCCTGCTCTATTCGCGCCAGAAGGCCGAGTTGGCCACTACCGGTGGCAAGGCCTGGCAGCGGCGCCTGCTGGTGAAGGGCCTTGATGTCTGGATTCGCCGCCTGCGCGGATCGTGAAGTAGTCCTCCCCACAGCGCTGTAATCCACGCTGCGGGCAAGAATCTCCAGTGCTGCTATCTTTCATGGAAGAGAGAACGCGGCAGTGGAGGCCTCTCATGCAACTCTTTATGCGACTGACCCTGGTAGCGCTCCTTCTGGGCCTGGGTGCGTGCAAGGTGCGCATTATTGTGCCCGAGGGCGGTACAGTAGTGAGCGATTCCCGAACGTACATATTGGGCCCCGGTGAGAGAGTCACCATCGACGTGGTCGATTATTTCTTCAGCGAGACCTTCCATGCCGAGCCAGACGATGGTTTCGTGTTTCTGGGCTGGCGCAAGCGAGAGCGCAGCCTCTGTGGCGGCAAGGTGACCGCGTGCCGTATCAGCACCGTAGAATTCGCCGGCGACGGTGCGCTGGATCCTTTTCTGGAGGGGGATACGGTGTTTTTCCTGGAGCCCGTGTTTGGTCCCGATCCGGGATCTTCCGGCAGTGGCTCGGGGATGGCGTCGGCCTGCTTCAAGACGGATCAGTTTGTACCCGGAACCGTAACTCGCCTGACTTATCGCGAAACCGAGTCTGCGAGCGGGCGTTTCACCCGCTTCCGCAATACTTCGCGTACTATCGGGCGCACGATGTTCGAGGGCAATAGCGCGCTGGAGATCGAGGCCGTCAACACCCCCCTGCGGCCTGCAGACGAGGAGTCTACGATCAACCTCTACGTTGACGTGGATGAGTCTGCCAGGGAGGTGCTTACCTATGGCAACAGGTTCACGGGCGAGGTCGAGGGCTTCGGTGAGGCAATGGTCACCAATGAAAATATCCCGCCGGTGGTGCAGTCCTTTAACCTGGGGCCTGGGGACACTTACGAGCAGACCTACGAGAGCGTTAACACGATCACTGCGGATCGCGCTGCCCTGAGTAGCCGCAGCACCTACTCACTGACCACCCGCTTCCTCGGTCTGGAGCCCGTTACGGTCATGGCCGGCACCTTCCAGACCTGCAAAATTGTACAAGACACTGAGACGCAGGGTGTATTACCCGGTTCCACAATCTCGTTCCGCCTGGTCCTCTGGATCGACCGGGCGACCGGGGTGATGGTGCGCTCCGAACAGGAAGGCATCGTCACCGAGTTGGAGGAGGGCACGCTGGGGAGCCTGGTTATTCAGTGACGGCCGGCGCGGTGCGTACAAAACGGCCCTGCTGGTAATCCTGCAGCGCCTGTTCGATCTCCTCCGGTGTGTTCATCACGAAAGGTCCGTAGTGCGCCACCGGTTCGCGGAGCGGTTCGCCACGCAGTACGAGTAGCGCTGCACCTTCAGGGCCGGCCTGCACCGTCCACCGATCGCCACGGCTGCTGATGAGCAGGTGTTTGGCGGTAATTTCCACGCCATCTTTCAACACGCTACCGTCGTACACATAGGCGATCAGGGACTCGCTCTCGTGTGCCTCTATCGTGGCGCTGTTGCCAGCGTCCAGTTGTAAATCCAGAATCGACGCCTGCTCAGCTAATTCGTGGAGCGGGCCGGAAATTGGCGTGTCTGAGACCACCCAATCGCCCGCGATAGCGGTTGCGTTGAACGCTTCAGATTGCCGTTGTGCCAGTTCCGCTGCCGGGATGTCACGGTAGCGAGGTGTGGACATTTTCTGCGTCGCGGGCAGGTTGATCCAGATCTGGAAGCCGTGCAGTCCTTCGGTGTCCTGGGTTGGCATTTCCGAGTGTATGACGCCAGACCCTGCAGACATCCACTGGGCACCGCCACCGCGAATTTCACCGCGATTACCCTGGTTGTCTTCGTGAATGATGCCGCCGCGCTTCATGTAGGTCAGGGTCTGCATGCCGCGGTGGGGGTGGGGCGGGAAACCGCCGGCAAAATCTTCGCGATACTCCGAGCGCAATTCGTCAATCATCAAAATCGGGTCCATCGCCGCATGCTGCATGCCGGTGATGCGCTGAATGGCCACGCCGTCGCCATCGCGGCTGGCATGGGCCGGGCGTACTTCCTGAATGGTTCTATTGTTCATGTCGGGAGCCTCCTCGGTACATGTTCAATACTGTAGGCTCGTTCTCTGGTGAGAAAAACAGCATAATGTCGACCGTTTTGTTCAGGATTTTTGAAAGGAGGGCGCATGCCCCGCACAACACTGGAGCAATGGCGCATGTTGCGCGCGGTGGTTGAGCACGGTGGCTTCGCCCAGGCCTCGGCCGCAATCCACAAAAGCCAGTCGACCATTAATCAGTCGGTGCGAAAGCTGCAGGGTCAGTTGGGATTGCCTCTGTTGGAAGTGGTGGGTCGCAAAGCCGAGTTGACGCCCGCGGGTGAGCAGATGTTGCGCGGCGCCGAGCAACTGCTGGCGCAAGCTGCCCGACTGGAGGAAATGGCCGAGCGCCTGCGGACCGACGTTGAAGGCAGCGATAACGCATCCGCTTGATGGGTGATGATTAGTCCGGTTGCACTGCCGCCGGAAGCCCCGCCTCTATCCGCGCTTCTTCCAGGTGCAGGAGGTGACTCAAACTCAGACGATACGCCATGTAGTACTTGTAAATATTCGACACGTACTGCACGGTTTCCCGCCCCACCTGCTGTGCCGCTACCACTTCCACATTATCGAACCAGCGATTGGGGTCGTAACCCTGTTCGCTGGCCATGCTGCGTAATTTAGCCAGCCTTGCCGGCCCGGCATTGTAGGCTGCAAGGGCCAGCAGGGTTTGATCCTGCCGGGTGATGGCGGGGTCATTGAAGTAGCGGTTGCGGAGAAAGCTCAGGTATTTAACGCCAGCGTGTATGTTGCCGTCGGCCTGGTGAATATCCTTGATGCCCACGTTGGGATCAGCCGCAGTGGTCGGTAGCAGTTGCATGATGCCGATGGCACCCGCTGCACTGCGCGCGTCCTGTCGCAGCCGCGATTCCTGATAACCCTGGGCGGCGGCCATCAGGTAGTCGATGCCGTATTCCTCGCCGTAGCGCTGGAATACCTCCAGTAATTTGTGCAGGCGATCGAGGTCGTCATCGCTCAGGGCATTTTCGGCCCAGTTGAAATCCCTGAGATAGCGATTGACCAGAATGTTGCCGAACAAAGTCCCCTGGCGATGGGTCTTCAGATAGGTATTGAGTGCGCTCTCCAGCTTCGGACTGTCCTTGCGAATGGCCCAGGCCAGGCGCCCACCGCTGCGGAACACCAGGTCCTCGCGCACTTTCAGGTGGGTGAACACGCCGTCCCACAACTCGGTCTTGTAGTTGTCAACGATAGTCCAGGGCAGCAGGCCGCTGTTTACCATTTCAATCAGGTCGTCATCTTCCAGCGACTCGTCGACACTTTCGATGAGCACCGGATCGAGCCCCTGCTCCGTCAGGGAATCGTTAAGAATTTCCACGCTCTCGCGATAGCTGCTGGAGTGGCGCAGATATACTGTTTTACCGCTGAGATCCTCCAGTGTAGCGACTTCAGGAGCAGAGGGGCCGGTGATCAGAATTTCCTCCACCGGTTTGCTAAAGGGGCGCGTGAAGTCGACAAGATCCTCGCGCTCTTCGGTAACGGTAAGCCCGGCTGCCACCACGTCACCACGGCCCGCAACCAGTTCGGGGATCAGTTGATCACGACCTACCGGAATAAAAACCACCTGGACTTTAAGGTGGCCGTTTGCCAGCTCTTTATTCAGGCTTTGCTCAAAGCCCTTTAACAATTCATAGATCAATCCGCGTTGTTGCCCCTGGTGCAGGTAGTAACGCCCGATGCCGTATGTGGTAAGCACCCGGATTACCCGGCGTTCTTCCATGCCGTCGAGGTCACCCGTCCAGGGTTTGAGATAGGGTGCATTGGGTGGTGGCAGGGCCAGCTCTGCATGGGCTTCCGCGATGGGAGCAGAGAGTGCTGGCGGATCGGGCTCAGTCGGGCCTTCCTGTACCGATGGTGCCTCGCTGGCAGATTCAGTGGCTTGCTGCTCGGGTGTATCGTTTGAACAGGCTGAAAGGGCCAGTGCGAAACACAAGCCCAGGCAGGCGAGAAGTCTGGAAATCATCATTAAATCAGCGCGTTTGTCACAGTCTGCACGGATTGTAACGTATTCGTCCCGGTGGACGCTCCTCGGGGTGTGTTTGCCTGATGGTAGTCGACGTTGTGCATCCTTCACAATCTGATGCAGGGATGAAATGCCCGGCTATAATTCTGTCTTTCCATGCCATACGTGCTACCGACACTGGCGATCTCTCAGTCCGTGCGGGAGTCGAGTATGATCCACGCAGCCAATTCAATTGATGGAGTGAATAGAATGCCGCAACAGTCACATCGATCGACTCGTACCCTCGTTGCGTTGCTATGGGCCCTGGTTGCCCCGGCGGCGATGACCGCAGAGCGGCCCAACATCGTTTTCATGATGGTTGATAACCTCGGTTACGGTGACATCGGTGTTTACGGGGGCGGCGCCGTACGTGGGGCGCCCACACCACACATCGATTCCCTGGCCCGAGATGGCTTGCGGTTGACCAACTTCAATGTGGAACCTGAGTGCACACCTTCGCGCTCGGCGCTGATGACTGGTCGTATGCCTGTGCGCAGCGCACTGTCGGGTGCCGTTGCCAGGCCAGGTACCAAACCCGGGCTGGCACCGTGGGAGGTGACCATGGCCGAACTGCTCAAGGACGCCGGGTATGCCACTGCAATGTACGGCAAATGGCATCTGGGGGAACATGAGGGTCGACTGCCCACGGATCAGGGTTTCGATGAGTGGTATGGCATTCCACGCAGCAGTGTTGAGGCCCTGAGTAATCAGCAGGCCGGCTATTCGAAAAGCATTTACCCGATGCAACAAGTGATGGAAGGCGTTGCCGGTCAACCATCCAAATCCCTTGGCGACTACGATGCGCGTATGCGCGCATTGATCGATGCGGAGGTTACCCGGCGCTCGGTAGCGTTCATCAAAGAACAGACTGCGGCTGACAAACCGTTCTTCCTCTATGTGCCCTTCACCTTGCCGCATTCACCGGCCTTGCCCAATCCGCGTTACGACCAACCGGGCAAATCTGCCTATCAGAATGTGTTGCGGGAGATAGACGGCAATGCGGGGGACATTCTGGCGGCGCTGAAGGAGGCCGGTGTTGAACAAAACACCATCGTGGTCTGGACCAGTGACAACGGTCCGGAAACGCTACAGGGGCCAGGGATTCCCTATGGCGCCCAATCCGATCCCGGGCCCTTCCGCGGCGAGTTTCCCAGTGCCTGGGAGGGGGCCATTCGTACCCCCGCCCTGATTCGCTGGCCGGGGCAGATTCCCGCGGGGCGCAGTTCCAACGGCATTGTCAGTATCGTTGATTTCTACTCTACCTTTGCCCACATGCTGGGAATTGAAGGCAGCATTCCAAGCGATCGCGCTATCGACAGCGTGGATCAGTCAGCCTTGTTTCTGGGCAAGTCGGATGAGTCTGCCCGTGATCACGTGATGTTCTTCTACGACGGCGATCTGCTGGCCATCAAATGGCGCAATTACAAAGCCCACCTGGTGTTGCGCAATCCGATTGACGTGGGGCCTGTGCGGCAGGCGGGCCAGAATGTTGTATATGGTGTGAAACAAACGCCGGGCTACCCCTGGATATTTGATTACGAGAACGATCCCAAGGAATTGTGGAACATTGCCGCACCCAACTCCTGGATAGCACGACCCGTGGCGCAAATTCAGGGCGCTTATATGGCGTCGGTGAAGAAGTTCCCCAATCTCAAACCGGGCGCCGAGAAGCCCTGAGGCTTTCGGCGCAGTACTCGGCGTAGAGTTTTTTGGGGCTCAGGGTGCAGCTGCCGATGCCAGTGTGCCGGTAGCATCTCCCCCGAGAGCGGGCAGTTGGCCAAGTGGCAACACTTTGACCTTGTCCTCGCTACTCAATTCATCCAGTGCAAAGACCGAGTAGTTGTGGGCGCTATAGTCGCGGATCATGCACAAACCGCGACTGAGGTCGGTCAGCGTGGTCCAGCAGGTGTACTCGCTGGAGATCTGCCCGGGGGTGGGAGCATCGGTGCCGT
This sequence comes from Gammaproteobacteria bacterium, assembly GCA_030427085.1. Lineage (GTDB taxonomy): Bacteria > Pseudomonadota > Gammaproteobacteria > Pseudomonadales > Halieaceae > JAUHXH01. Next base: position 764,478 of record JAUHXH010000002.1, read on the forward strand.
GGTAAGTGGGCTCGCCGGGTTCGGGGAGGTCAGTGGTAATGTCTTTCGGACGATCGAAGTTGTTCATGATCCGCGACAGCGTTAGCAGAGCCTGATCCGGATCTGATTCCTTGCGCGCGAAGTTGGTGTAATACACCGATTTGATAAACCGACCCACTGAGGTGTTGGAACTGGGCAGGGTGGCCGTGGCGATACCGGAGTCAGGCTGTCGCACAGTGTGGCCATTGAAGGTGGCCTTCGACTGATCCAGGTTGCTCAGGTGAGTCCAGTTCCCAAGATTCGTCAGGTGCCAGTTGAATTCGGGGCCGTTGGTCATCACACCCACCGGGTTGTCGTGTACCGTCAGCGCGCCGCGGTACCACTCAATCACCAGAGAACACCCCTCCTTGTCGTGTACGGCGATATGGAAGGGAAAGGGCAGGTTGTCTACCAGCGCGAGGCGGGTCAGCGTGATCGCCTGGTCTTCCACCGCAGCATTTACCTCCCCGGTGTTGGCGCACTGACTGAGCAGAAACGGCCCCAGGTCTGTTGCCTGTAGTGGGGATATCGCCCGCTCGGCGGGATCGCTGGCGCCACCTGAAAGAGGGAAGGCCAGCACGCTGACTGATAAGCCCGCGGTGTTGAGCCCTTCGGTAAGTACCAACGATCGGGCATTGACGGTGTGGCCCGGTGCGGGCAATTCCGTGGGGGCAGTCACGCCCAGAAAGCCGTATTTGCCAGTCCAGTCGACCGGGTCGTGGTCTTCTACTTCTGACTGGAAAGTTTGCCCAGGTGGCACCCAGGCAAGGTAATAAGGGATGTTGACCATCAGCTCGAGCGTGCGCCCCGCATAAGGGCGCGCCTCGGCATCGCTGTACAGTAAGGAAGTACACATGGGGTATCTGTCCTCGTAGAAAATAGAGAGTGCTTTGTTTCAATCCGGCGCTTTTTTGGAGGCTTCCCACTCGTCCACATACTGCCGGGCAACGGCCATCATCGAGTGGCCGATCTGGGCGTAGTCTTCGTCGTTCAGGTTGGCCAGCGAGACTCGCACTGACCAGATCGGGCCGTCAAAACCACTGCCATTGAGCAATACAATGCCCGTTTGCTCGGCCAGCCGGAACAGGGTGTCGGTGGGTTCATAGTGGGCTTCCAGAAAGACCCTGAATTCAGCACCGTACTGGTTCTCGGCGAACACCAGAAAATCGAATTCAGCGTAATAGCCAACTCGGTTGGGATCGTCCGGCAGCGTGATATCCATGGCGCCCGTGAGCGCATCCAGCCGCCGGTGTATAATGGCCTGCGCCTGTTGCTTGTAGTAGTTGTCCTTATCCAGCAGGCAATAGGCAGAGAACAACAACATCTGCATCTGTTGTGGCAGGGACAGGCCCGCCGTGTGATTGAGGGCGACGGCGCGGGAATCGGCCACGAGGCGATCGATAAACTTGATCGCACGGGGTGTCAGCGACAGCGTTGAATAGCGCGCATCCAGATCGGCTTTGTCATTTTCCGCCAGGTCGTTCAGCAGGCGGTCAAATACGTTGTTTTGGTGTACCGCGATAGCGCCGAGTCGCCAACCGGTGGCGCCAAAATACTTGGAGTAGGAGTACACCGTGGCGGTGTTATGGGGCAGCACCGCCATCAACGAGCGGAAGCCGTCGATGAACGTGCCGTAAACGTCGTCAGTGATGACCATCAAGTCGGGGTTGTCGGTGGCGACGATGTCGGCGATGCGTTCCAGCGTGTGATCAGTAATGCGCACCGAGGGGGGATTGGTGGGGTTTACGCAAAACAGCATTTTGATCGCGGGATCGCGCAGTTTGTCGATCTCCTCGTCGGGAAATTGCCAGACATGTGCGCCGGATTCAGTAGTGACGGAGGCTTCGATGTGCACCTGCTCCAGCGCGTACTCCGCCAGGTCGACGATTTCCAGATAGGGCGTGAATATGGGGGTCATGATCGCGACCTTGTCGCCCTTGCGGGTCAGGCGATTGGCGGCGAGGGTCTGGAACAGGTAGGTCATGGCGGCGGTGCCGCCTTCTACCGCGAAGATGTCGTAGTTGTCGTCCGGCTGGGTGCCGCCGCACATCTCCTGCAACAGGTACTGCCGCACGATAGCCTCATTGTGGCGCAGCATCCGGTCGGGGGTGGGGTAGTGGTCCCCAATTATCGCGTCACACAGTTCCCACACGAAAGCGTCACCGTCGAATCCCAGAGTGTCGACGCCGTAGTCGAGTGTGCGGCGCAACAGGTCCACACCGGATTCACCTTCGTGCGCGGAGAGCCACGCGCGAAATCGCTCGGCGCAACCCGCAGGGTGGGGGGCTCCGACCAGTTCCGGATCCCATTGGGCGGTTCTGCGGCACTCTTCCAGCGCAAAAAAACCCAACCTGAAGAACGCTTCACGCGGTGTGGGCGCGATGAAGTTCGGATTGCCGCGACCCGCATTCAACATGGAAAAGCCGGTCTGGTAATCGTGCTCGGTGGCCATGGCCGCCAGTGTTTTTTTCAGTTCGAACGGGGAGAGTTTCTGTAACTCGCGGATTTGCTCCCGGGTGGGATGCTGGTGAATGTGCATGAATGGTGCCTCTTTGCATCGATCGCAGAGTTCTGGTTTGGGCCGTTCGAGGGGGCGGCCCACCGTGGAGCCAAAAGTATAGTACGGCTGACGGAGACCATAGCCGATATCTGTGCCAGTTGGCATGTGAACGAAACATTACCGTGCTTGACGCCGATCGCGGTAAAACTTCACAGAGTACTGTGTCCACCTGCTTTCAACGGTGGTGGTTCGGACGATTAGTGCTACTTTAGTTACTTGTGGTAATGCCTGCTGAAAAATGCGGATCTGCGCCTGCAGATAGAAGACCAAGAAGTGAGGAAAATAAGGATGAAAATAGCAATTCACGGCTTGCGTGCCGTCGCAGCGCTTGCTGGCCTGGCACTCTTACTGTTCGCCGGTAGCCTGCGTGCCCAGGCGGGCGATGTGGTAGTGTTGGTAGCCGACAACGCCTGGGATGGCGTGGCGAATGCTCCACTGGGACCCACCGAGGTACTGGTTCAGGACGGCAACATTGCCGCGATCGGCAGTTCCGTGGAGCGCCCGGCTGGTGCCCGTGAAGTGCGGCTGCCGAAAGGGTACTTCCTGATGCCCGGATTTATCGACAGTCACGTCCACCTGACCATTCGCCCCCAGTACGAGGGCGCGGTATTCAACCTGTCATCTGCTTACAAGGCCATCCTGGGTGTGCAGGCGCTGGACACGCTGCTGTCCTACGGGTTCACCACCGTGCGCGACCTCGGTGATATGGATATACATGGTTACACCACTTCCGATTTGAGTCGGGCCGTGGCGCAGGGGGTAATCCCTGGCCCGGACGTGATCCCCGCCGGGCACATCATTTCTGCGCGCGGTGGACACGGTGATGCCACCGCGCTGTTGGGCGCCGACAGCGACGCGACGCAGAATAGCCTTGCCGATGGAGTCGACGAAATCCGCAAGGTGGTGCGCGAGGAAATCAACCACGGCGCCAAATGGATAAAATTCGGCGGCACGGGTGGTTTTTCCACCCCCTCTGACGACCCTTCACAGGTTCCTTACAGCCAGGAAGAAATGAATGTACTGGTGGAAACCGCTGCCGACCTCGGTGTGCCGGTAACCCCGCATGCCTATGGCGACGAGGGAATTTCAAGGGCGGTCAAGGCCGGCGCACGCAGTATTGAACACGGTAGCCTGGCGTCGGCAGCCACCTTGCAGGAGATGGAGCGCAAGGGTGTGTACATCGTGCCCACCCAGATGGAAGTCGTCCGCCACGCCCGCCTGGTGGAGGACGATTCGCTGTGGGCTGCCGAGCGCAAGCCTCCTTATGTGCGTGCCAAGTACCGTAAGTACGCCGATGGCATTCTGAAATCCCGCAAGGCCCTGGCCGACAGCAAGGTGAAAATTGTATTCGGCACCGACATCGGCACTTTCTCCTACGCAACCAACAATGCGGGCGAGTTCAAGGAAATGGTTACTAACGGCATCGCGCCGCTGCGAGCACTGCAGGCCGCGACCAGCACCGCCGCCGAGATGTTGCAACTGAACGACCGCGGTCAGCTGGCCGTGGGCAAGCGGGCAGACATCGTCGCCATGCCGGGCAATCCCTTTGACGATATCACCGTGACCGAGAAGGTGGATTTTGTGATGAAGCAGGGGCACGTCTATAAAAGTCCAGCCAATTGAAACCAGGTGATTCTGAACCGTGGGGCACTTTGGTGTGATCTGAGCCAAAAGTGCCTCGGCTTTATTTGATGGAGAGGTAAGATGAAACGATGGACTGACCACTGCCTCCGTGCCCTGGCTGGACTCCCGCTTATTTTTTTACAGGCACAAGCCATGGCGGGGGAGGGCGGTGGCAGCGTCTACCTGCAGGGCACTTATGGTGACTTCGCCGCCGGTGCTGGTGGTCCCGCCGGATTTTACCTACGCAACGACCTGACTTATTACGATGCGGAGGTGGGGCTGCGCCCCCTCGGTGGTCGCTTGTCTGCCGGGGCGGATCAGGGCGTCTGGTTGAACTTGCTGAAGCTGTCCGTGGTAACCGATTTGAAAGTACTCGGTGGTACCTTTGTGGCCGGGGCGGCCTTTCCCTACGCGCTGGATGTGGATGTGAACGGGCGTTTGGGTGTGGGTGATGGCTTCGGTGTATTCGCACAGGGGACTACTCACGGATTCGGTGACCCCTACATCACTCCAGCTGCTATCAACTGGACCCGGGGCGTACACAACACCACTGTGGGTATTGCGTTCAATGTCCCCTGGGGCAAGTACGACGTCGACAATATTCTCAATTTGGGGCGCAACTACTGGGCGTTTGATCCGACCGTCAGTTACAGCTATCTGGATGACAAAGGCTGGGACCTCTCCTTCACCGCGGGCATTTTGTTCAATCAGGAAAATCCCGATACGGATTACACCACCGGGGATGAATTCCATCTGGATTTTAATCTGGCTCGCCACCTGTCTCCCACGTTTGGCATCGGCCTCACCGGCTACTGGTATGAGCAAATCAGCGACGATGAGGGCGAACTGCCGGTTTTTCTACGCTCCCGCGATGGCTTCAGGGGTAGTGGCTTCGGCATTGGGCCGTCGGTAACCACTGCCTTCCAGCTCGGCGGTCACGGCTTCAATCTGATCGCGAAGTGGTTGCACGATGTTGAAGACGATAATCGGTGGGCTGGTGACCTGGTGATGGTGTCGCTGGCAACGCGTATATGAAGTAGTGATCAGATGACGGAGATCTGGTTGTGATGTTACGAAAAGCTATGTTGCCCGCCTTGATCATGTTACTCGTCAGCGGCCAGGCCTACGCAAAACAGACCCTGCAACAAGCAGCTTCCGATCCCACGGCGGCCCTGATGAGCGTGCTGGTGCAGGACTGGTACACGGGTAATTACCACAATCTCGACGGCGAGAGTGCCAACCAGATTGTGCTGCGTTCTGCCATGCCCTTCAAAATTGGCGACCAGCAGAACATCTTTCGCGTCACCATCCCGGTGGTAACCGACAGCCCGTTTCTCGATTCCGGCCTATCCGATACCACGGTATTCAATCTATCTACATTTAATCAGTCCTGGGGCCGCTGGGGGGTAGGCGCAGTTGGCCTGCTACCCACGGGTGGCGAAAAACGGGGCCTGGAGAAATGGGGGCTTGGCCCCGCTTTTGGGTTTGTGGCCGGCAATAACAAACGCCTGTTTGGACTGTTTAACCAGAACATTTTCACCGTGGCGGGCGACGACGACCGGGATGACGTGAATGTCAGCACCCTCCAGCCCATCGTCAACATTGCATTGGGGCACGGGTGGTCCATCGGCGCATCGGAAATGTCTATTACCTACAACTGGGAGCAGAACAAGTTCACCAGCCTCCCGCTCGGTTTGTCGGTCAGCAAGTTACACCGCTTCGGAAAGTTGCCGGTGCAGTTCAGCGGGCAATATGAATACGATTTCGCCGATGACGCAATCTCCGACCCCGAATACCTGATCCGCTTCAGCGTGAAGTTTATTCTTCCCTCAATCCTGTAATGGATGCACTGCACAGCCTGCTGGCGGGCCAGCCCTTACTGGCGCTGTTTTTAACGCTCGCGCTGGGCTACTTGTTGGGCAAATTACGTATCGGCAATTTTGTCCTCGGCGGTGTGGCCGGGACATTGCTGGCAGGCCTCGCAGTCGGCCAGTTCGGCATTGCCATCGACCCCGGGCTCAAAACCATTTTCTTTGCTTTGTTCCTGTATGCCGTGGGATATCAGGGCGGTCCGCAATTTTTCCATTCGCTGAATCGCGGCTCATTGAAACTGCTGGCCAGTGCCACATTGATGTGCTGGGCGGGCTTGCTCTGTGTATTGCTGGCGGCCTGGCTGTTCGATCTGGATGCGGGTACAGCGGCAGGCCTGGCCGCGGGTGCCCTGACGCAGTCGGCAATCATCGGCACCGCGGGAGATGCCATCGCCCATCTCGGTTTACCGGAAGATGTAAGCAGCAGCCTGCAGGCTAATATCGCCGCCGGCTATGCCGTTTGCTATTTGTTCGGTTCGATCGGGCCGATCATTATGTTGACGGCGGTGTTCCCCGCAATGATGCGCTGGAATATTCGGGACGAGGCTCAGAAACTGGCGGCCCAACTCGGCGGTGGCAAGCCTGCGCTTGAACCCGGGCAGTTTTACGCCATCAACCCAATCCAGACCCGCACCTACCGCCTGTCGTCCGATTCGTCGCTTGCCGGGAAATCAGTGGTCACTGTTTTTGAAACCTGTGAAGGTTGCACTGTGGAGCGAGTGAGCCGGGATGGCCAGTCCCTGTCAGTGACTGACGAATTGACGCTGGCAGCGCAAGATCTGGTGACGGTGACGGCCCGATTGGAGGTTCTGTCCCGCAGCGCGGTGAAGTTCGGCGAGGAGCAAGCACCCTTGCAGGAAGACCTGCTGGTGGAGGAAAGTCGCGAGGTGGTATTGGGCAATAGCGCGCTGTCCGGGCTCACGTTGCAAGGGTTGCGCGAGCGCTACGGTCCCGCGGCACGCAAAGGGCTGTTCATCACCGGGCTGACACGGATGGGCCACCAACTGCCGGTGATGGATAAGGTGGTGCTGAAGAAAGGGGATGAATTGCGACTGGTTGGCGCCCCCCCTGACCTGGACCGGGCAACACAGGCGCTGGGCTATCGCGTGCCTTCGCCCCGCTTTACCGATTTTGTATTCTTTGGCTTCGGTATGGCGCTGGGCGTGCTGCTGGGTAGCTTTAGTCTGCCCGTCGGCGGCGTGGCGCTGACTCTCGGGACCGGCGGTGGTTGCCTGCTGTCTGGCCTGTTTTTTGGTTGGTTGCGCTCCACGCATCCCCGCTTTGCAGGCCTGCCTCAGGGTGCCAGCAGTTTTCTTAGCGACTTTGGACTGGCGGTTTTTGTTGCCATCGTCGGGGTGAGTGCAGGGCCTCAGGTGGTCGCCGCGGTCCGGGAGTCAGGGCTGACCTTGCTGGGCCTTGGCGCCCTGGTCACGTTGGTGCCGCAAATCGTGGTGTTCCTGATTTCCTATTACCTGCTCAATATTCGCAACCCTATCGAGTTGCTGGGTTGTATCGCCGGCGGCCGCAGCGCCAACCCGGGTTTTGCTGCCCTGATGAGCCGGGCAGGTAACGCCACGCCCGTGGTGCCGTTCACCGTGACCTACACGCTGGCCAACATCTGGCTGACGCTGTGGGGCCCGGTGATTGTCGGTCTGGTCGGAGTGCCGGGCTGAAAGGCGCATAGCGCTGCAACGCGTGACAAGCGGTGACGGGTAATTTCACCGGTTTCACCCCGCGGGATGCGGCGAGTATCATAGCGCCTGATCGCGATGGCTCGATACTGACAATCTGATGCAATTGACCCTTCATCTCACCAGCCTGGTGATTCTGTTCGGCGTGACTTCCACGCTGGTATTCGCCGCGTTGTTGTGGATCGTTCCCTGGGGCAATCGCCGGGCCAACCAGTGCCTGGGCCTGTTGATGCTGGTCAGCAGCCTGCTGTCCATCGCCTACGTACCCCGCATCGAGGTGGATGCGCTCCCTGCGGAATTCCAGTGGGCGTTTTCGCTGCAGCTCACCTTCGGGCCCCTGCTGTATTTCTACACCTGCTTTCTCACGCGGGCAGACTTTCACTGGCGCTGGGCGCACGCCTGGCACCTGGTGCCCGCATTGATTTCCGCCGGGGTGTGGTACCTGCAGTTGCCCTTGTCTCCCGAGGGTTGGCTCAATCAGCCCTGCCCGGCCGGTGGCGAGTGCGATCTGGTGCAACGCAGCCGCTTTGTCCACCGTGCTGCGACGATCGTGTCCCTGCTCGCGTACACCATCACTGCACTGCGCCTGTTGCGACCCCACCTGCAGCGGGTGAAGGAACACTACTCCAGCCTTGAGGAGGTCGATCTGCGCTGGTTGTCAGTAATGTTGAGTGTCTTGCTGGGGACGGTACTTCTGGGCACGGCGGTGGAAATTTACGGTTGGTTCACGCCACCGAAATCGCTGACGCCCGGTTTGCTACAGGCCATGTGGCCGCTGATTCTGAGCCTGCTGCTGGGTTGGTTTGGGCTGCAACAACGGCGCTTGCAGGTGGTGGAAAAGGGCTCGGCGGTTGAAGAGCCTGCCGATTCCGCGGATCGCAAGTACCAGACCAGCAGTTTGACCGAATCCGGGTCGCAGGGGATCTGGGAACAGTTACAGGCGGTGATGGCCGCCGACAAGCCGTATCTGGAGTCAGATCTCAAGATCGCCGATCTCGCAACGCTGTTGGATGTGCGTGTGCATCACCTGTCCGAAACCATCAATCGCTTCGCCCAGAGTTCCTTTTACGAATACATCAACCAGCACCGGGCGGAAGAGGCGGCGCGCCTGTTACTGGACAACTCGATGCGGCATTTTTCCGTGACCGACATCGGCCAGCAGGCTGGCTTTAACTCCAATTCCACCTTTTTCAGCCACTTCAAGAAGCGTTTGCAACAAACGCCCCGGCAATACCGGAAATCCGCCGATATTAGTTAAGTTCCTGTATTAACAGGGGAAAAAGTTTCGAATTCGGCGAGCCGTAATCTCCGTTGAAAGAATTTTATCCAAGTTTATAACCGCGGAAGCCCCGCTCTTCTCTCCCGGGCATGATCAGGCTGCCTGACCGACCCAAAAATCTAAAACGGAGAGCAGAGTCGAGATGAAGACCCCCCAATTTTTGCCCAGCGCGATAGCTGTGGCGATCGCCATCCAAATTGCACCCTGGGCACCTGCTGCACACGCCCAACTGGAAGAAGTGATTGTAACGGCCCAAAAGCGCAGCGAGCGCCTGAGCGACGTGCCTATCGCAATTACCAACTTCGGTGCGGAGAGCATCGCCCAAACCGGCGTGCGTGAAGTGAAGGAAGTGGCCCAGTACGTGCCCAACCTGACCATCAGTTCAGGCAGCGATTTCAACACTGCGGTGACCATGCGCGGTGTAGGTTCCAATAGCCGTAATATCGGTTTCGACACCCGTGTAGGAGTGTATCTGGATGGTGTTTATCTGGGGCAGTCCCCGGCCATTAACCAGGACTTGTTGGATCTGGAGCGGATCGAGGTATTGCGTGGCCCCCAGGGTACGCTGTTCGGCAAGAACACCGTGGCGGGCGCGATGAACCTGATCTCCCAGAAGCCCACTGACACCCTCGAGGGTAGCATTGGTATGGAGTACGGCAGTCTCGACTCCCGGCAGGTGTCGGGCACGGTCAACGTGCCGCTCGGTGACAGTGTGGCGGTGAAGGTATCGGCCAACCAGCAGCAGCGTGAAGGCGATATGCTCAACCTCACCACCGGTCACCTGCTCAATGAACAGGATGCGTCCGCCTATCGAGCGCAATTGCAATACGATGCCGGCGGCGCCTTTACGGCCATCGCCACCGTGGACGGGATGAGCAGTGATCGACTGTCTACCTCCGGTGAGCCAGTGACCAACACCTTCGGCAGTGCCCCGGAGCGCGCCGCGCCTGAACCACGGGAGGTGGCACTGGATCTGGATCCCAGCGAGCAGCGCGATATCGAGGGTGCCTCGCTCACCCTGGAGTGGGACCTGGAAAGCGGCTTCTCACTGAAATCGATTACCGCCAGTCGCAGTACGGAACTGGAATACCGTAACGATGTTGATTACTCCCCGCTGAACCTGGTGAAGTTGGACTATCAGGACGCCTACGACCAGTTTACCCAGGAGTTTCAGCTGGTTTCCCCTGACGATGGTGGCTTCCGCTATGTGGCGGGCCTGTACTTCTACGATCAGGACGCTGACAGCACCCGCGTGGTGACCAGCTCGGCCCTGTTTGAGGCGGCTCTGGAGCAGCAATTTGGTGCGCCTGGACTGGTTGATCCGAGCAAGCCCGTGTTCACTGATGGCTCTGTCGAAACCCGCAGTTATGCAGCCTACTTCAACGGCGCCTATCCCTTCGCAGAGAACTGGGAACTGGGCTTTGGCTTGCGGTACTCCGAGGAGGAGAAAGACGTGGACTGGCGCATCGACGGTAGCGGCGCCCCGCTGTTTCGCATCGCAAGCGGTGCGGTACAGGACTCGCGCACGGATTCCCATCTGTCACCTACAGTCAGTCTGACTTATTCGCTGACCGACGATATCAACGCCTATGCTCGCTACAGCAGCGGTTTTAAAAGCGGTGGTTACAACCTCGATTTCGTCACCGCAGGTGACCTGGCCGCCGGAATCGATTTCGACAAGGAGACGGTGGACGCCTATGAGATCGGCCTGAAAGGTACGGCCATGGAGCGGCGCCTGAGTTTTGGTGTGGCCCTGTTCCACTCTGCCTACGAAGACTATCAGGTAAACCAATTTGTGGATCTGGGTAATGGCAGCACCTCCATCTCGATCCGTAATGCGGCGGAAGTGGACACGACCGGGCTGGAAGTGGAGCTGACTTACATGATGTCGGAGCGCTTCACCGTGGATGCCTCACTGGGCCTGCTGGATGCCGAGTTTGGTAGCTACCCTAATGCGGACTCAAACGGCAACGACCTCACGGGCAATCGCTTGCCCAGTGCGCCGGAAGTGTCCTTTAATCTGGGCGGTCAATACTACCTGCCCGTGGACGCATTGGACGCCGATGTGTTGTTCCGCCTGGACTACGTTTACCGTGATGATTTTTATAACACCGCGGAAAATGAGCAATCGCGCACACTGGCCACTGGCGATGTCGTTCAGTATGGCTGGGTGGATGATTACCAACTCATCAATGCCCGAATCGGTTTGCTCAGCCGTGCGGACACCTGGAGTATTTCACTCTACGGCCAAAACCTCGCCGATGAAGAGTACCTGACCGAAACCCGCAGGGACTTCCTCGGCACGCTGCGCCATTTCCACGGCCTTGAGCGCACTGTTGGCGTGGAGCTGGAGTACCGCTTCTAAGCAGTCCTTTGACGCGCCGACAGCCCTGCTGTCGGCGCGCTGTTTGACAAGATCACGGAAACTTCCTTCATGCGAGATACCTTGCTGTTCAAATTTATCTGCGGCATGGCGTTCGGCTTACTGCTGGTGCTCGTTCTGGTTATTGCTCGCACCTTGGATCTTGGTGCGGCAGCAATCACCGATTCGCCCGTGGCGATGCCGGCTATCGACGGCCAACCCATTGCCGCACGGCTATCCCAGGCGATCCGCTTCCAAACCATTTCCTCGCAACTGGAACAGCCGCAGACCCAGGCGCAGTTTCGCGAGTTTATTGAGTGGCTGGCCGACACTTATCCGGAGGTGCATCGCGCACTCCCACCGCAGAAGCTCGGCCGGGAAGCCGGGCAGGCGTTTACCCTGTTGTATACCTGGCCGGGCCGGCAAGCCGATTTACCCCCGGTGATGCTGTCTGCGCACTATGACGTGGTGCCAGTGCAACCCGGCACTGAGGATGACTGGCAACACCCCGCCTATGGTGGCGAAATCGCTGATGGCTACATCTGGGGGCGCGGTGCTCTGGATGATAAAAGTGCCGCGATTGCCTTGATGGAGGCAGCAACCAGCCTGCTCGCTGAGGGTTTCCAGCCCGAGCGCACGGTGTATATCAGCCTCACCAGCGACGAGGAAATCGGAAGTTACGGCGGCGCCGGGGCGGTGGTGGATTTGCTGCAAAGCCAGGGCATCCAACTCGCCTGGACCCTCGACGAAGGTTCGTTCCTGCTGGATGGGTTTTTACCTGGCTTGTCCCACCCGCTGGCCAGCATCAACGTGGCGGAAAAGGGCTATCTGACTGTTGAATTGCGAGCTCAAGGCCAGGGTGGTCACTCTTCGATGCCGCCGGCGCAGACGGCCGTGGACGTGCTGGCAAAAGCCCTGGCGCGGCTCGATGATGCGCCGCTTCCAGGAGGATTGAGTGGCATCAGTCGGGGGTTGTTCGATGCGGCGGCGCCTTATCTGCCGTTCAAGCAGCGCGTGGCCTTTGCCAATCAATGGTTGTTCGTTGGCCTGATAGAGGACGAACTGAAACGTAACCCGGTGACGGCTGCGATGCTGCATACCACCACAGCGCCGACCATGCTGTCCGCCAGCGTCAAGGAAAACATTCTGCCTACCACAGCAGTGGCAACCGTTAATTTCCGTATTCATCCCCGGGATACAATTGCGTCCATCCTGTCGCACCTGAACAAGGTGATCGATGATGAACGCGTTACCGTGGTGGTAGGTCGCAAGGATCCGGCCTCGCGTGTTTCCAGTGACCAAAGTGAAGGATTCCGCCTGCTTGTCGGGACGGTTCGAGACCTTTACGGTCCGGTCGTGGTCGCTCCCGGTCTCACGATTGGCGGTACCGACAGTCGGCGGTACCAGGCCATCGCAAACGATAACTACCGCTTTAATCCGATGCGGGTTACGCGGGCAGATGCGCAAGGGTTTCACGGCACCGACGAGCGCATCAGCATCGACAACATGGTGATGGCGACCGCCTTTTATGAGCGTGTCATCAAGGGGATCGGGATTGAGCGTACCACGCCGCCTCGCTGACGCCGTTATTGGTTTCACCCTGCTGACCACGCTTTCACCGGCGCAGGCAGTGGACACGTTGGTGGTGAACGCGCGGATCTACACCATGGACGCTGCACTGCCGCAGGCTGAGGCGATGGCGGTAGATAACGGCCGCATTCTTGCCGTTGGCGACAGCCTCACTCTTCGCACGCTGTCGACGCCGCAAACGACAGTGATTGATGCGCAGGGTCGCGTGATTCTTCCCGGCTTCAATGACAGCCACATGCACCCCCAACCCGCCTTTGAGGAACTGGGTCCCTACGGCATGCTCGATCTCACGCCGGAAGGCGGTGTTGAATCGCACGAAGCGTTACGCCGGAAAATCCGCAGGAAGGCAGCGCTGGTAGAGCCGGGCAAGCTGATCTGGGGTATGGGCTACAACGACAATCTGGTAGGTGGCCATCCCAGTGCCAGTGACCTGGACCAGCTAACCATCCAGCACCCACTGGTACTGATTCACTCCAGCGGCCACCGTCTGGCGGTGAACAGTGCCGCGCTGGCTGCCGCGGGTATCGATGCGCAAACACGCGCCCCCATAGGGGGTAAGATCGTTCGCGATGCGCAAGGCAAGGCCACGGGCATCATCCTCGAAACCGCAAAGGATCTATTCAAGCCGTTGCTGACAGCGCGACCGGTGCCAGATGAAGCTGCACTGTTGGAGGCTTACCGGCGCGAACTGCAAGCCTTTGTTGACCAGGGTATTACCTCCATTACTGATGCGGCGGCCGAACCTGAACGTCTGGCGATCTATCGACGCCTGCTGTTGGAGGGCTTCCCGCTGCGAATCCATACGCTGGTGCTGGCGGAGCATTTGGACTGGCTGGAACAAAACATTGGTCGTAACGAATGGCAGGTGCCCGGCCTGACGCTGGCGGGAGTGAAAATATTCCATGGCAACTCACTGTCCGGAAAAACCGCCTGGCTTTACCAATCCTACGCCCACGACCCCACCTATTTCGGAATACCGCCCAAGCGGAATCAGGCCGAGTTGGATGCGTTGATTGCACGGGTACACGATGCTGGTTTACAGGCCGCGGTACACTCCAACGGCGATCGCGAGATCGACATGACCCTGAATGCTATCGAAAAGGCGCAGGCGGCCAACCCGCGGCCCGATCCGCGCCATCGAATTGAACACGCCTCGGTCGTCAACCGACAAATACTGGCGCGTGTGCATCAACTGGGTGTGGTGCTTGCGCCCCACTCCTACGTCTACAACCATGGTGAAAAAATGGTGGACTATGGTACTGGGCGCTGGGACTGGATGCATCCCAATCGGACTGCACTGGACATGGGTATTGCGGTAGGGGGGAATTCCGATTACCCGATCAGCCCGGCCAAACCCCTGCAGCGCGTGCAGAGTATGGTAACGCGCAGGGCGCGCTCTGATGGGCAGGTGTACGGCGCGGCGCAACGTGTCAGTCCGGAGCAGGCCGTGTACATCTGGACACACGGCAGCGCCGAAATTCAGCACAGTGAAACTGATCTGGGAAGCTTGCAGGCGGGGAAGTTGGCCGACTGGATTATGTTGTCCGGTGACCCCTTTCTGGTGGGTCACCGCCAGCCGGCCGAGCTTCAGTCGATTGAGGTTCTGATGACAGTGATTGGCGGTGAAGTAGTCTACCGGCGAGAACGCCCCTGACCTTGTCTGCGAGTCAGTGAAACGCTGGCCAGGCCAGCCAGTGCCACGGCCAGCCCTATCACTCCCAACGCTGGCAGTGCCGGCACCGTGTGACTGACAGGCGGCGCTGGTGCGGGAATGGAGAAGGGAACTCCCTGGCCTTTGAAGTTGCCCAGCGCTGTATCGCAGGTGTCACTTTCGTGCGCGATCACAAATATATCGTAGCTCCCCGGTGCAGTGGGCACGGTGACTGATTGAGTAACGCTGGCAAATTGACTGGCGCCGGCAGTCGGCGTGACATCCGGGGTTGGGTCAGCGCTGCAGAAACTGCTCACCACGGTGCCGCCCGTTGTCTGCACAACAAATTCGGTGGCATTCCAGAACAGTGGTGTGGGCGCGGCATTGATAGTGTCGGCGGCCAGGGTCACGGAAACGCTTTGCCCGGCGGAAAATGTGAACGGAGTGCCCGTGAAGGAAACACCGTCCACGATCAGGTCGACAAAAGTTATGTCGGCCGAGGCCGGCACGGCCAGTATCAACCCGAATAGCAAACCCCGAAGATGACGCATCAAGACACTCCCTATCTGTGGATGGGTGTCAGCATAGACGATTTTTCAGGCGTCGGGGAGAGGTGGAGCGGGTGATGGGAATCGAACCCACGTTAGAAGCTTGGGAAGCTCCTGTTCTACCATTGAACTACACCCGCGGGGTGTTGCTTGCGAAGCGAGATTACCCCACTGGCGAGACAAGTCAATTATCAGGAGCGAGATCGGGGAAGCGGCGTGCGAGTTCGGCCACGCGTTGCTGGCCCGTGGTGATGGCGTCCTGACAGGGAGTGCGGGATGACAGGAAGCGATCTTTCAGCCCCAGCGCCAGGATCGACAAACCACCGGTGGCGACCGCTGCGCCGCCTTGCACCAGGGCGGTGCCGGGATTGAGGGAGAGCAGGGGGCTGGTCAGTGTGCCGCCTACCCGGACGTAGGGGTTCACCAGTGTCGACAGGCTGATCCCCAGTCCTTTCTGTGGCACGGTTCGAAATTCAACTGAGAGCTTCTCCGTTTTCAGATCGGTTTCCGTGCTGGCGAAAATGTTCAGCCGTTCACTCTGCAGGACCATGGCCGGATTGCCGGTGAGCATGCCCTGGTTAAATTCGGTCATCACTGACAGACACTCAACTTCGGTGTAGGGCTTTTTCTTGTCGAATGGGTTGAGCGTCGAGATTAGTTCACCGATGAAGTCATTGACGAACAGAGAGGCTGTGGCGCCGGATTTGATGCGCCCGGGCCCGCCGATCACTTGCATGTAACCATCCAGATCTGCGGCCAGTTCACGTACCGTTGTCCCGCTGGCATCTGCTACCAGTGACACGCTGAGTCGGGGCATGGCTTGTTGCTCATCGTCGGTGCCCTGTACCAGTGGCATGAGGATATTCTCACCGTGCAGTGCCGTTTGCAGGCGCATGTTTTTGCCTTGTGGTACCAGGTTGAAGGTGCCACTGAGCAGACCGCCGGCCGGGGCGAGATAGGTGAAGTCGGGTACTTTCAGTGCGCCATCCTTAAGCGTGGCGTGTACCTCGATATCTCTCAGCCATAACCGTTCCCTGTCCGCGCGCAGCTGATCAATCGATAGCGCGATCTCGGCATCAATGCCCTCAAGCGCTTCAATGGGTAGCGGCGTGTCGGGGATCATTCGTGTTTTTCTCTGCTGTGGAGGTAGTGGTGGTGCTTCCGTTTTTTTACGTTCCGCAAAGAATGGCAACAGATCCAGTTTGGGAGAGGCCAGCTGTACTTCGTATTTCAGAGGGTCTCCGGCGCGAACTGTCAGCTTGCCCGTAATCGGGCTGCCGGCGAGATTGGCGCGAAGATCCTCTACCAGTAACGCATCTTCGGCGCCGTGAGCGTTGAGTTCTATCTCTACTGGCTTGTCTGGCAGGGTTCTTTTGGCCAGGGAGTTGTATACCGCCAGGCTGGTCAAACGGGCTTTGAGGGCAAACTGGAATTGATTGGCATCCGGCCAGCTGCCGTCTTCCGCCGGCAAGGGCAGGCTGCCGTTTGCACTGAGATGGGTATTGCCGTGGTCGAGCACTACATTGTCGAAATGCAGGCTGCCGTCGCCACTGTGAATGGCACCCCGCGCTCTAAGCGGGTGTGCAGGAAAGCTGGAGACATCTAGTTGGAACAGAGAAAGCGTATTTTTTAATTGCGGCACGTTTAGTGCGAATTCGAGGGAAGACGGTTGGTCGAAGGGATCATAGGCAACGGTGCCCTCGATGTTCAGTGTGTCTTCACCAATGCGAACCTCCCCATCGCTGATGTTGAGGGTGTCTACGTCTAACTGGAGCGTGGTACTGAGGGTGAAATCCTGTGCTGGGAGGTTGTCCACACCCACCAGCGTACCGGTAACGGCGAGGTTTTCGCCTTGGCCATTAAGGCTGAGGCGCCCTCCGACGCCTTGCTCCGCCGGCGTAATGTCTCCACTAAAGGCGAGTTGGTCTTTGCCTACCTGCAGTTCACCCTGCTTGATGCTTACCGTTTCGCCGATCACGGCGGCATCCAGAACGACCCGCAGCGGATGATCGCCCGGTGTGTCGATGGCGAGGGCCCGGGTGATGGGAAGTGTGCTGTCAGCAACCAGGTTTACCTCGATCTGCGAGCCATCCAGCGATTGCAGTGAGCTGAGACCGGCAGAGCCGTTCAGGTCTATTCCATCGCTTTGGCCCTGTAGTTGTAGCTCCGCCCCGGGGCCGTCTGGCCGCGCCCGAGCCTGTAGTTGCAATGTCATCGGGCCATTCAGGGTGCCCGGCACTTGCAGGAAGGCGTTGTAGTGGGCGAGCTCGCTGATCTGCAACTCCGCTTCGCCGCGTAGTGTGGCGGCATCGCGGATATCCTCGGCGGAGGCTTCGGCTGTAAGGGTGCTGTCTGCCAGCTGCACTTGCAGCGCAGGTAAGGTAACGCGGTGCCCTGATCGCTCAATTTTGCCGTTCATTTGGTACGGTTGGGCCGGGAAACCTTCCACGCCAGCCAATGCGATCATGGCGGCGATGTCCGGGCCGCTGGCGGAGAACTCCACAGCGCCGTCGGCGTCGAGGGTCGCACTGGCGCTGTGGCCCTTCAGATACAGTGTGTGCTGGCCAAGGTCGCCCTCCACGGTGGCCGCAAACCCCTCATCTTGTGGTGCAATTACCGCGGAGAGCTGCACCGCGCCGGAGGCAAAGGGCGGCAGGTGCAGTTGTGCCAGCAGTGGATCTACCGAGGGTATCGAGACAGTGGCATTGCCGCGTATGCCGGCTATGGACATCAGGTCGGGGAAAGTGAATTGGGCGCCGATGGTGGCGTCTTGCAAGGTCCCGGAAAGTTTTACATCCGCATTTTTTAGTGTTGCCAGTTCCGCACCCGAGGCGGCCAGCACGAGCGACAGCGGCAGTTCATTGAGCGCGCCCTGCCATTGCAATTGCAGAGCCTCAGTGTCTGGCATGGTTCCGGAGAAGTCTGCTGCCGTCAGTACCAACGGGCCAGCCCGGTCCGGACTGGCATACTGCACGCTTGAGTCGGTGATGGTGAGTTGGTCGACAGTAACCGGCAAGGTGAAGGGTTCGTCTTCTTCCGGTGCCGGCTCGGCCACTTCGGTGCTGAACGTCCAGTTATCTTCCCCGGACTGGGCAACCTCAATGGCTACGCGCAATTGGTGGGCTTTAAGCCGGCGAATTCGAATCGTGTCGGAGAGCAGGGTGGTGGCGTCTACTACGAGGTCCAGTTCCTTGACGGCGGCCAGGTCTGGCACCTTCGCCCAGGCTGGAGCAGCCAGCGTAACCTCAGTTGCGTGCAGGTGGATGTCGCGGCCAAGGGAGAGTTCCAAGGGCCCGGCAATACGCAACTCCCGGCCCAGCAGCTTCGACAGGGCTTGCTCGCCCTGGGGTTTAAAGCGGCCCAGATCCATGTTGAATAGCACTACAATGGCCACCAGTAACAGCAGCAGTACGATCCCGGTAATCCATCCCAGCACGCGCAGTGCGATCATTATCCAATCGGCCTTGTCTTGCCCTTCACAGGAAAGCGCAGCATAGCCCAGATTGCCCGATAGTGCCGACCACCTTGCGGTTTCGGGCTACCACTGGGCCAGTGGCTTGGTTATAGTGGCGCCGCGATGAACGAACAAACTCCGCTGGCCTCCGGCCAGGAACACAATCAGCCATTGGTAGAATCTCGTCCCGATGAGGCCGCCGAGCTTTTGCGGCAGCGATTTGCCGAGTTTGGGTACCTGTTTTTCCGCGGTTTCGTCGAGCCTGAGGCCTGTGCCGAATTGCAGTCGGCTATGTTGTCCTGCCTGCAGGGGCATGTGGAGGACGGCGAGCAGGGGCCAGCCCTGATCGGGGAGCCCTTTTTCGAAACGGACCCGGTGTGGGATGCGGTGTACCCGGCGATTCAGTCACTGGAATCCCTGCACGGCTTCTTCCATCAGCCTCGGCTGCAGCAGTTGATGCAGCAGGTGGTGAATGACGAAGTGTTTGTCTATCCGATGAAAATGGCGCGTATCTCTACACCGCGCAAACTCGGCTACGAAACACCCCCGCACCAGGATGCGCACTCCCACCAGGCGCCCGATACGATGGCGGGCATCTGGATCGCCCTGCACGATATCGATCAGGAACTGGGGCGGCTAAAACTGTTGCCCGGCTCGCATCAGGCGGGAGTGCGGCGGGTGTTGGAAGCGCAGGGCGTCGGCGGTGTGCAGTGCGAAATTTTCCCCGAAGAAACCACCTGGCACACGGCGGATTTTGGCCGCGGCGATGTGGTGATCTTTCACGCCTGTACGGTGCACAAGGCGGAACCCAACCGAAGTGACAACGGCGTGCGCCTGAGTGTAGACACGCGCTTCTCCGACTACGGCGCGCCGGTGTTCGTCACCAATTTCGAGCCTCACCACGGCTGGCGTATCGACGCCCTCGACTGGCAAGCCATTTACCGGGGCTGGACTTCAGCCAACCTGCAGTACTACTGGCAGGATTATCCGAATGTGGTGGATCAGGTGTGGCGCAGGCCACCCGAACAGCAGCCGGCGCAAATTTAGTCGGGTGTACCACCCAACAGGATGTTGTTGATCGCCTCCGGGGCTTCATACATCGCCCAGTGGCCAATCTCAGACAGGATGTAAAACTCGCTATTGGGCTGCGCGCTTTGGAACAGTGCGCGGCGCGCCTCAAACGCGGCTCGATCGCCGGCCGTAGCATCTTGTTCACCCCACACGCCTACCAGGTGGGCTTTAATGTCTCCCAATACGCGCTGCAGGTCATCGCTACCGGCAAGCTTGCGGCTGCGGAAGCGGTGGCGGGCCAGATTGTCTGCGTGAATGTGCAGGGCAAAATCATCTGCCGACTCGGGTTTGGCCAGCATCAGTCGCAGCAGGTTTTCCCGGGTGATGGCCAGCGCATCTTCCGGCGAGGTTACCTGCGTGGGTGGGGGTAGTAGCGGTACCTGATGATGAAGGTCGCCAAAGCCGGACGCGCCGATCAAGGTCAGCCGTCGGCAGCGCTCGCCGGCAAGTGCGGCGATGTGGCCACTGATCATGGCGCCAAAACTGAAGGCGCCGATTTCGAAGGGGCTGTCCTCACCTAACACTTCATTGAGGCTGTTCAGCATCACCTGCGCGAAATGTTCGGTGGTGAAGGGCGCTGCCAGTGAGGCGGAATCGCCCAGCCCGGGTAGATCCGGCACCCACAGTGGCCGAGCCGTTTTGAGGCTGTCGATGTTGGCCGCCCAGTGGGTCCAGGAACCAAAGCCGCCGTGAATCAGAACCAGCGGCAAACCGCTGGCTTCAGGCCCACACCATTCACGCCATACGATCGCACCCTCACCGTAGGGCGTGCAATGCACACGCCCGCTCGCGGCAAGATCGGACAGCCGTTGTTGTGCCTCGCTCACGCCTCTTCCTGCAGCAACTGCAGGATGCTGGAGAAATCACGCCGGCCATTGCCCGCGCCCTGGTGTTCGCGGAAGCGCTCACCAGCGAGCTTGCCGAGCTGGTTCTCAACCCCGCTGGCCTCGGCGATTTCCAGCGCCAGGCCCAGGTCCTTCACCATCAGGTCAACCATGAAGCCGGGCTTGTAGTCCTTGCTGGCCGGTGCGTTTTCCATCACGCCGGGCCAGGGGTTGTACACTTCCAGCGACCAGTTGCGGCCAGAACTGGCCAGCATGATTTCCGACAGCACTTTCGGGTCCAGACCGTTGCGCGCGCCCATTTCCAGCGCTTCGCAGGTGCCGAGCATATGAATGGCCAGCAGCATGTTGTTGCAGCCCTTCGCCACCTGACCGGCGCCGGCGGGGCCGGCGTGGAAGATGTTTTTGCCCATGCCGGCCAACACGGGCTTCGCGCGCTCAAAGGTGGCGGCACTGCCGCCACACATAAAGGCCAGCGTGCCTGCGGCTGCGGCGGCGACGCCACCGGAAACCGGGGTGTCCATGAAGCCGATGTTCAGTGCGGCGGCGGCTTCGCCCACTTCGCGGGCGGTGGCAGCGTCAATAGTGCTGCAGTCCAGCAGGGTAACGGAGCTGTCCAGTTGCGCCAGCAGGCCGCTGTCGCCGAGGTATAGCTGGGCAACGTGCTTGCCCGCCGGGAGCATGGAAACCACGTATTCCTTGCCCGTCGCGGCTTCTGCCGCGCTGGCGGCAACGGCGGCGCCGGCCTGTGCCAGATCCGCGCAGGCTTCAGGGACCAGGTCGAAAACGGTGACGTCGTGCCCGGCGGCGACGAGGTTCTTCGCCATGGGGCCACCCATATTGCCGAGGCCGATAAAAGCAATGGAAGCCATAGTGTTTACCTCAGCTCAGATCTGACAGGGGGTTTACATCCCATGGGGACTGGAAAAAACTGTCCAGCAAATCCTGGGGGACTTCGTGGGAGCCAGCAAAGTGCCACTGGGGCTTGCGGTCCTTGTCGATGAGCAGCGCGCGAACGCCCTCGGCAAACTCCGGGTGGCGCACCACGTTGGTGCCCAGTTGGAGCTCGCTCTGGAACACTTCGCGCAGGGACGCATGGCGCGTCTCCCACAACTGCCGGTGAATCCAGCAGGCTGCGAGCTTGGAACCGTGGGCAAGGCCATCGCGGGCCTTTGCCAGCCAGGGGTCGTTGGTTTGTTGGCCGGTGATGTTGTCGATAATTTCGTGCACGTCGTCGCCATCACAGAGCGCGTTGATGGTTGCCATGTGCGGTTCCACCTGGCCGGCGGGGCAGGCAGACAGGCTTTTTTCGGAGAACGGCCGCAATACGTGCCGCACCTGTGCGTGATCGCTGTCCGCCTGGCCACTCCACTGCTGCGCCAGTAGTTGGTTCAACACGGCCTCTTTGTGCTCGCTGCCGATGAATCGATCAGCCAGACCGGTATAGAGCGCATCCGCGGCGTTGATGGAGGCGCCGGTCAGTGCCAGGAATTCTCCCGCCGAGCCGGGCATGTGATTGAGGAACCAGCTACCACCCACGTCGGGGAATAGGGCGATGGTGATTTCCGGCATGGCGATACGGGTGCGCTCAGTGACGATGCGATGGGAGCAGCCCGCCATCACGCCCAGGCCACCGCCCATCACGATGCCGTGACCCCAGCAGATGATGGGTTTGCTGTAGCGGTGCAGGGTGTAGTTCATGCGGTATTCGCGTTCGAAGAACGACTCCGCATACTCGCAGGGTCCACCCGGCGTACCCACGGCCGAGGCGTGCAGTGCCTGTACATCGCCACCGGCGCAAAAGGCTTTCTCGCCGGCGCCGTCGATGAATACCGCGGCAATGTTGTCGTCATCGGCCCAGGTATCCAGTTGTGCCTGCAGCAAATCGACCATTTCCAGCGTGAGGGAGTTCAGGGTGCTTTCGGCATTCAGGGTGAGCTTGCCGATACGGCCCTGAACGGCGTCCAGTTCCTGTGCAATTACAGCGCTCATCAGGCGTTCTTCCATTGGGCAGTGCGTTTTTCCAGGAAGGCGTTCACGCCCTCGCGCTGGTCTTCAGTGTCGAACAGGTCGACAAAGCGATCGCGTTCAGCGGGCAGTGCGCCCTGCATCGCGGTATCGCGAGCACTGTGGATCAACTGCTTGCAGAAGGTCACGGCGATGGGGCTCTGCTGGCCAACCTGCTCGGCCAGTACCAGGGCGCGTTCCAGCGCGGAGCCGCTTGGCACCACTTCTTCCACCAGACCGATGCGCTCGGCGGTATCGGCTTTGATGCGTTCGCCGCACAGAATCATTTTCTTGGCCCAGCCTTCACCTACCAGCCAGGACAGGCGCTGGGTGCCGCCGGCGCAGGGCAGCAGGCCGACTTTCGCTTCGGGCAGTGCCATCTGCGCCTGCTCTTCGGCAATGCGAATGTCACAGGCCAGTGCCACTTCCAGGCCGCCGCCCATGGCGAAGCCGTTGATGGCGGCGATGGAAACACCGCGGAAATCCGCCAGGGTTTCGAAGGCGGAGCCGAAGTACTCGGCCATGGCGCGGGCGCGGTCTTTGTCACCGTCGGCGAATAATTTCAGGTCGGCACCGGCGGAGAAGAATTTGTCACCCGACCCGGTAAGCACCAGCGCGTAGATGTCGCGCTCGCCATTGAGCTTTTCTACCAGGTCTTTCAGCGCCGGCAGGCTCTCGGTGTCCCAGGTATTGGCGGCGGGATTGTCGATGGTGACCACCGCCGTGTGGCCGCGAACCTCGACCTTCAGTTTTTCCGATGTGCTCAAACTCACTTGATAACCTCCAGTGCGCCGTCCATCAGCAGGCGGCGGGAAATGATGACACGCATGATTTCGTTGGTGCCTTCCAGAATCTGATGTACCCGGGTGTCGCGCACGTGGCGCTCCATGGGGTACTCCTTGATGTAGCCGTAACCACCGAACAGTTGCAGGGCGTCATTACAGACGTTGAAGCCCGCGTCGGTGGCGAAGCGCTTGGCCATAGCGCAGTAGGTGCCGGCCTGGGCGTCACCGCTGTCGAGCTTGCTGGCGGCCAGACGCACCATTTGCCGGGCAGCCACCAGTTCGGTCAGCATGTCGGCCAGCTTGAACTGGGTCGCCTGGAAACCGGCGATGGCGCTGCCAAATTGCTGCCGTTCCTGCACGTAGGCGGTGGCTTCTTCCAGAGCCTGTTGTGCGGTGCCCACGCTACAGGTGGCGATGTTGATACGGCCGCCGTCCAGCCCTTCCATGGCGATGGCGAAGCCCTGGCCTTCCGCACCCAGGCGGTAGGCCACCGGTACGCGAACGTTGTCGAAACTGACCATGCGGGTGGGCTGGGCTTTCCAGCCCATCTTTTCTTCGTTCTTGCCGTAGCTGACGCCCTCGGCGTCGGCGGGTATCAACAGGGCGGACACACCTTTTGGACCGCCTTCCCCGGTGCGCAGCATCACCACCAGCACGTCGGTCTCACCGGCGCCGGAGATAAACACCTTGCTGCCGTTGACTACGTAGTTGTCGCCGTCGAGCGTAGCGGTGGTGCGCAGTGACGCGGCATCGGAACCGGCGCCCGGCTCGGTCAGGCAATAGGAGGCCAGTTTGGTACCCATCACCAGCTCCGGGCACCACTCGTCGATCACCGACTGGCTGCAGTACTTGCCAATCATGCTGGTGGCCATGTTGTGGATGGTGAGGAAGGCTGCCGTGGCAGTACAACCGCGCGACAATTCCTCCACGATCAGGCTGGCATCCAGGCGTGACATACCCAGGCCGCCGGCGGATTCCGGGGTGTACATGCCCATGAAGCCCAGTTCGCCCGCTTGCACCAGCGCATCCTTGGGGAAGTGGGACTCTGCGTCCCACTGGGCGGCGTTGGGTGCCAGCACCCCTTCGGAAAAGGCGCGCGCGGTCTCCGCGAACGCCAGTTGGTCCTCGGTCAGGGAGAAGTCCATGGCGACCTCAGCTAAATTTGGCGATCACAGCATCGCCGAACAGGTCGGCGTCTTCCGGAATAACCTTGGTTTCCGCCAGCGGCTTGGACACCCAGGTTTCGTTGATCAGGTCGCGCCAGGTGATGTTGTTGTTGGTGGCATTGCCACCCCAGGAGCCGCAGCCCAGGGAGAAGGTCTGCCGCATGCCGTTCCACAGGTTGCCACTGTTGGAGGCGGCCTGGGGCTGGTTGACCATCACGCGGGAGGTTTTGGTGGCATCGGCGAAAGCCATGATGTTGTCGTCGCTGTAGGAGTAGATCCCACAGCTGTGCCCCTGGCCCTGGTAAGCCTGGATGCGGTTGGTCAGGTCGATGGCCTCGTTGATGTCCTTGACCCGGTACAGGGCCATGGTCACCGACAGCTTCTCGCCAGAGAAGGGGAAGTCGGGGCCGGCGCCGGTTTCCGGCACGATGAAGAACAGCTTGCCCTCGGGCAGTTCGATGCCTGCCATGCCGGCAATCTTGTAGGCCGGCTGGGCCACGATGGCGGTGTTCAGGTGGCCGTCAACCCAGATGGTGTTCTGCAGTTTGGTCTTTTCATCGGCGTTGAGCACGTAGCCGCCTTCGCGCTGCAGTTTCTCCATCATCTCGTCGTAGATGCTGTCGAACAGCAGTACCGAGTTGTCGGAGGAGCAGGAGGCCGCGAGGTCCAGGGTTTTGGAGATACGGATTTTCTCTGCCGCCTCGTCCAGGTTGGCGCTGTCGTCCACGGTGATGCAGGCGTTGCCCACGCCCACGCCCAGGGCAGGTGTGCCGCTGGAGTACGCGGCGTGCACCATGGCGCCACCACCGGTGGCCAGCACGCGGTCACACTGGCGCATCAGTTCGTTGGTCAGGTCGAGGGAGGGCACTTCAATACCCAGCACCAGGTCTGCCGGGGCGCCGCAGCGCTCGATGGCATCGCGCATGTAGTCCACGATTTTCTTGTTGGTCAGCTTGGCGCGGGGGTGGGGGGCGATGATGATGCTGTTGCGGCCTTTTACCGCGGCAATGGCCTTGATCACCGGGGTCGCTTCCGGGTTGGTGGAGGGCGACAGCGCACCGATCACGCCCACAGGCTTGGCGATCTTCACGATATTGCGCTCGGGATCTTCCTCGATCACACCTACCGATTTGTCGTTGATGATGTCCATCAGCGCGGCGCGGGTTTTGCGGTGGATTTTCAGGTATTTGCCTTCGTAGTTACCGAGTTGGGTTTCCTCCACGGTGAACTGGGCGATTTCTTCGGCGCGGTCTTCGCGGGCCACGGCGTACACCATGGCGCGGATCAATTCGTCCACCTGCTCCTGGCTGTAGTGGGCAATCTGTTCCTGGGCGCGGCGAGAGCGCTCGATCAGCGCGGCGATTTCTTGAGCGGGGGTAATGGCTTCAGACATGGTTTTATACCTGTGTTTCGATCAAGGTTCGGTCAATTATTGTGCAGTGGCGGCAGAGTCTAGCACCGCGTTGGTGCGGCCTGTATTGACGAAATTGCGAAGTTTATGGACGATATTGCGGTATGAGTACTCCTTCGCAATGGCCCCTGCCCGCCGCCGGTATCCGCTTTCTGACTCCCACCTTCATGGTGGAGAAGCTGGCTCGGCACCCGCTGACCAAGGATTGCTACCCAACGGCGATGGGGCACTATCCCAGCGCTACAGGGCATCGTATGCAGCGTAGCAGACACGACGATAACCTGCTGTTGTATTGCGTGGGGGGGCGCGGCTACCTGGCCTGCGACGAGTGGGAGGGGCCAGTTTCGGCGGGGCACCTGATGTTATTGCCTCAGGGGATTGCCCATGCCTATGAGTCCAGTGCTGACGACCCCTGGACGCTGTTCTGGGTGCACTTTCAGGGTGCAAGTACGGCGATTTTTATGCAGTACCTGGGCTATCGAGAGGGGCGGGTGCGAGTGGACATGGGCGTATCACCCATGCTCATGGGAACCTTTACCAGCCTGATGGAAGTGCGCCGCACCGGTTATTCAACCCGCGCCTTCATTAATGCCGCCAACCAGCTTCGGCACATGCTGACCCAGATGGGGCTGGAAATTCGTGCTCACCAGGGCCGGGGCCAGCCCGGTTTCGAACTGCAGCAGGTGCAGGCCTACATGATGGCGCACCTGCGTGGCAGTTTGACCCTGGATGAGTTGGCTGCACGTGCCAACCTGTCCCGCTATCACTTCAGCAAGCGCTATAAAGCGCTGACCGGCTACTCCCCGGTGAAGCACTTCCAACACATGAAAATGGAGTTGGCGTGCGACTTGCTGGACAGCACGGAGCTGGGCATAGCCGCCGTCGCACGAGAAGTCGGCTATGAAGATCCGCTCTATTTTTCGCGTTTGTTCAAGCAGACGGTGGGGATATCGCCGCGGGAGTATCGGGGGTCTCCGCGCAAGTAGCGGAGATCAGGAGCGCGCTGGCGCCGGGCCGGTGGAGTCGCGAGTGACCAGGGTGGGTCTGAAGCCATTGTCGCCACCGCCTTCCAGGGTTTGCCCCTGCTTTTCCGCCCGCACCGATTGAATCAGCAAAGTGGCGGCTTTTTCCGCAATCGCTGTGTTGGGCTGATGGGCGGTGGTCAGCTTGGGCCAGGTCTGGCGCGAGAACGGGCTGTCCTCGAAGCCGACAATGGAGAGTTCCTGCGGTACCGCCACCTGTTTCACCCGCGCGGCGAACAGGGCGCCGGCGGCGATTTCGTCGTTACAGGCAAAGATGGCGGTGGGGCGTTTGCGCCGGCGGAACAGTTGATTGGTGCGGTCGGTACCGGAATCGAAATTGTAGTCGCCGCCGAGTACCAGTTTGTCGTCGAAGCGGATGCCGTGGTGTTCCAGAGCGGCCTTGTAGCCGTTCAGGCGTTCGACACTGGAGCGGTGTTCGAGTTGGCCGCCGAGGAAGGCGATCTGGTGATGGCCCAGGTTGATCAGGTAGTTGGTGATGTCGTAGGCGGCCTGGAAGTCATCCACAAAGATGCAGGGCGTCAGGTCGTCCGGCTCGCTGGAGCCAGACAGAATGCGCACGAACTGCACCTTCTTTTGCAGCAGGGCGGTGACCAGTTCCGGTGATTCGGAGAACGGGGGTGTTAGCACCAGCCCGGCAATATGGCTGTTGGCAGCCAGCTTCAGTAACTCGTCGGTAACGCTGTCGCTGGTGGCGTCCATCGGGTGAATCAACAGCTCATAACCTTGCTTGCGGCATTCATCGAGGATGCCGTGCTGCATGTCGATCACGTAGTGGCTGTTGGGGTTGTCGTAGATAAAGGCCAGAAACGAGGCCCCGCCACGCAGTTGTCGGGCCGAGAGGTTTGGTTGGTAACCCAGCTCTTCCACTGCAGCCCACACACGGGATTGCAGTTCCTCCCCGACCGAGGGTTCGCGATTGATCACACGTGAAACGGTTTTGAATGACACGCCGGCCAGCTTGGCCACGTCTTTTATAGTTGCCTTCATACTCGGGGTGCCAATCCTCCACGCTCTACGGATCCGTCCCCCGGGTCCGCCTTCCCCTGCCGGCAGTGTATCCGACCCGCCGGGGGATGACTACGTTGTCTCGCGGCGGGCTCAGCCAGCCAGCGACTGTCGCTCGTGCTGCGCCATACCGTACAGCACCGCGCCGATGTCGGGATCCGCGCGTGAATCCACCAGGTGTTCGGTTACTTCCCGACTCATCCAGGGAATGATTCGCGGTGACAAGCCGCCGAGCATGCAGAAGCTGTCTGCACCCGTGTCCAGCAGTTTCCCCGCCAGCGCTTCCAGATAGGCGGCGCCTTCCTGCACGATGGCCTGGGCGACGGCGTCGCCAGCTTCTGCCTGGCTGAGTACCAGCGGTGCCAGGCTGCCGTAGGTGCGGGAGGTGGCACCGGCCATCGCCGCAATAACGTTGAGGCCAGAGGTGCTCAGGTGGGCTTCAATCGCTGCTGTCAGGGAAGTCGCCGGGCCGAGTTCATCCATGGCCAGCAGAATTGCTTTCATGGCTTCCAGGCCCAGCCAGGCACCGCTGCCCTTGTCGCCGAAGGGAAAACCGTGAGCGCCGAAGTTGTGGCTGATGCCATTGCGGCAGGCGTAGCCGACTGACCCGGTGCCGGCCACGATCACCGCGCCGTCTTCGCCGCCGTGGGCGCCGAGGCAGGCGATATGAATATCGGTTGTCAGATAGAGGCGGGCAAAGGGATGCTGCCAATCGCTGACCTGCCGAAAGATGCGTGGAATATTGACCCCGGCCAGACCAACGCCAGCCACCAGTTTACCCATCGCACTGGAAGGCAGGCCGGCATCGGCGAGGGCGCCGGCGGCCGCATCCACGATGGAGTCCAGCGCCTGATCCATGTTCTGGAAGGGATTGGCCGGGCCGGCCACCGCTGAACCGCGGTAGTCCTGTGCCACCACGGTCGCCCGGCACTTGCTGCCCCCGCCGTCAATTCCCAGATACAGCACACCTGGGCGGGGATTGAGAAATTCCATGTCACACCTCTAGTGATTGTTCTCGGTGTGCGTAAAAAAGCTGGTGTGCCCGCCGGCACACCAGCTCAAGCGAGGAGGCCGGCATTGTCCCGGCCTGAAGACGCGCCCCCCTGGCGTGTCAATGCACTTGCTACACACAAGCTCGTCCGATGCAGCTGGACTCGCGAGCACACGATAAACAATGTCGGACAACGTTGTCAATGAGTCTCTGACATTCCATGTGAAGTGTGGATGTGACCCTGGGGGTAGAGGCATCGTCGCTGTTGATGGTGGGGTGCCAGAAAGCCCGCCAGTGACAGTGATTACGCCTGCGCCAGGGATTAACCTGAAAAATATCGCTATATACAAAGGTTTTAAGGGAGGATTCATACTGAGGGTGAGCAATATAAGAAGAAGATAGCTGTTGGGGTGGGAAAATCCCGATCATTGTCCTGGGTTCAAAAAAAGTGTTGACAACGTTGTCCTGTCGAGACTAGAGTCAATCCCGATGCTGCCGCTGGAGCGTGCCAGATTCCGGTCGTAGCCCGTCAATAACGACACCGATATACCGATAAAGCCAAATAGAGCTGGGGAAGTTCAATGTCTAACAAATTACGAGCCGCTATCCGAGCAGTAAACCGCTCCACGGTTGCCACTATCGGCGCCGCAACACTGGCGGGCCTGGGCAGCACCACCGTCATGGCCCAGGATCAGATGATGGAGGAAGTGATCGTTACCGGTATGCGCGGTAGCCTTCAGCAAAGCCTCGTCACCAAGCGCAACAGCGATGCTGTGCTGGATGCCATCACCGCCGAGGACCTCGGTAAATTCCCCGACAAGAACGTTGCTGAGTCCCTGCAGCGGGTTCCGGGTGTAACCATTCAGCGCCAGTTCGGTGAGGGTGCAGCAGTGTCCGTGCGTGGTGCCGGTAATGAACTGACCCTGACTACCCTGAACGGCCAGAACGTTGCCTCAACCGGCTGGTTTGTTTTCCAGCCCGCCAAGCGCTCCTTCAACTATGAGCTGCTGCCCTCCGAGTTGGTGGGTGATATCGAAGTGTACAAAAGCTCCCAGGCCGACCTGCTTGAAGGTGGCGTTGGCGGTACTGTCCAGGTGAACACTCGCCGTCCGCTGGAAATGGACGAGCTGGAAGTGTTTGCCCGCGCCGAAGCGCAGGACCAGAGTGACTCCGGCGAAGTAGACATGCTCTACAGTGGTCTGGTGAGCTGGCACAACGAAGCGGAAAACTTTGGTTTGACCGTTTCCGCCGTGAGCCAGGAGCGCAGCCTGCAGCGCCAGGGCAACGAAGCATTCTGGGAATGGGGTGCCGGCCCTGTTGCCTTCGAACAGGACCGCAAGCGCAGCGCGCTGACCGGTACCCTGCAGTGGAAGCCCACTGAAAATCTGGACCTGTTGTTCAACTACATCGACATGGAGATGGAAGCGAACAACACCAACCACGCATTGTGGCTGACTCAGGGCAATACCTCCTGGAGCGGCGTGGATGTGCCCGCCGAATGTATGCTGCAAGGCACGCCGGTTTGCGGCCCGCTGAACGTGGCCTTCTCCCAGGTGCGTCCGCGTGAGGCGACCATGAAGTCCGAAGTGATCGATTTCATGGCGATTTACGAGGGTGACGGTTACCGTCTGGACTTCCAGGTGGGTACCACCGAATCCAGTGGCGGCACCGACTTTGAAATGGTGTTGGAAGACGGCACCGGCGGCACCCCGATTGTTGGCGGTTCCTACGACTTCCGCGACGGTGAGCAAACCTGGAACACCGGCAACATCGACATGGAAACCTACGACCCGGGCTCGCTGGCCATGGGTACTGGCCCCAACTTCAACAACACACCGAAGACCGACGAAGAGCAGTACATTCAGGGCGATCTGGAGTTTGACTTGTCAAACGCCGGCCCGATCTACGCGATCAAGACTGGTCTGCGCTACTCCGATCACAACACCACCAGCCGCCGCAACGAGTACATCCAGGATCCGAACTTTAATCCTGTGATTTCTACCGAGTCCCTGCGCGACGGAACCATTGACGTGGGTGACGGCGACTACTCCATCATTCGCTTCGACCCAGAGGCGCTGAAAGACTGGGCCAGAGCCAGCATCATTGGCGAAGTTGAAGATCTGGGTGCCTACAGTGAAATCGATGAGCAGAACTTCGCCGCCTACGCGATGGCCAAGTTCGAGAGCGAGAGCTTCCGCGGTAATCTGGGTGTGCGCTACGTCTCTACCGACGCAACTTCCACCTACTACCTGGACGGTGTAAAAACCGAAACTGACGCGGATTACACCGAAGTGCTGCCGAGCTTCAACCTGGCGATGGATATGACGGACGACGTGGTCCTGCGCTTCTCCGCTGCCAAGGTAATGGCTCGCCCGCAATACGTCGATATGTACGTGAACCCCGACAACACCGGTACCAACGACGACCTGCCTAACAACCAGTTCTGGATCATCGGCAACGTGGGCCTTAAGCCCTACATCGCCAACCAGTACGACCTGGGTGTGGAGTGGTACTTCAACGAAGGTTCCCTGCTGTCGCTTACCCTGTTCACCAAGGACGTGAAGAACTTCGTGAACTTCCAGGAGCGTCCCGCTACAGCGGCTGAGATCCCCTTCCCGCTGAACCCGGACGAGGCCGCTTTCGGCTGGACTGTGCAGGAAAAGGTCAATGGCCCCGGTGCTGACATCAACGGTTTCGAAACCCAGTATCAGCAGGACTTCGGCAACGGCTTCGGTGCCATGGTGAACTACACCTACACCGATACCGACACCTCGTCTGACACCTTCACGGATCAAAACACTGATCTGAGTGACAGTTCCCAGCACTCTGCCAACCTGGCAGGCTGGTACGAGAACGACTTCACCCAGCTTCGCCTGGCCTACAACTGGCGCAGTGACTACATGATTCGCGATGTGGGCGCCTATGCCAATCGTCGTCACGATGACTACGGCACTATGGACTTCTCGTCGCGCTGGTTCGTCACTGACAACATCATCCTCAACTTCGATGTGTTGAATATCACCGAGGAAGATGCGGTTCACACTGGCGCCAACCAGTTCTACACGGCGAACAGTGGTTTCACCGACGGTTTCCCGGTGTACTCCTTCGAAACCGCGCGTCGTATCCTGCTGGGTATCAGCGTCCGCTACTAAGCGGCGCTGCACGGCCTGAACTAGCGAAAAGGGGAAGTCTTGCTTCCCCTTTTTGTTCACTTGATCTAAGGTCTGGGCTCGCGTCGGGGGCTACTCCGCGCGACCCTTTCTCACCAAGCAATAACGATTTCCCGGGAAGACCTTTATGTCCAGACCTGTCCCTCTGACACCTGAAGCCCATGGCAAACTGCGCGTTCGCCCTGGTATTAACACCGCACGCCTGGAAGGCCAGCAATTACTGCCCGTGGTGGTGCACGAATTCCATTTGGCGGGCAGCGATACCCCGATCCTGTTCGTCAAGAACTCCGAAACCGGACAGTTTGAAACGGTGGCCCTGTTGGGGCTGTCGCAGCAAGAAAACCTGATGATTGACGGTGGTCGCTGGCAGGGCAACTACGTGCCCGGCGTGATTCGCAGTGATCCCTTCCGCCTGATCAGTACCAGCGCCGACGACGAGAATGTTGTGCTGGGTATCGATCCCGAATCTCCCCTGTTGGGAGAAGAAGGTGAAGCGCTGTTCGATGACAAAGGCGAAATCACCGATTTCCTGAAAGGCCGCCGCGATGCGCTGGTGAGCTATATCGAGCACGGCAATATCACCCGCGCCTTTACCGCCCGTCTGGTGGAACTGGATTTGCTGGCCCATCGTGAATTGACGCTGGACCTCGACGGTAAAAAATCCACTGTCAGTGGCATGTACCTCGTTGACGAAGAGAAGCTCAACAAACTCGATGACGAGACCCTGCTGGAGCTGCAAAAACGCGGCTTCCTGCGCGCTATCTACGCTCACTTTATGTCTCTTAACCGCATCCACGGGCTGGCACGCCTGAAGATCGCGGGAGATCGCGGCGAGGGCTGATGAGCACGGCGGGCCAGAACGACGGGGCGATTCGCGAAGTCCTGGTCGTCGGCGGCGGTACAGCCGGTTGGCTGACCGCCTGTCACCTGGCCCGCAAACTGCGCCCCACCGAACCCGGTGGCGTGCGCGTCCGGTTGGTGGAGTCGCCGGACATTCCCACTATTGGCGTAGGGGAGGGCACTGTCCCCGCGGTTCGCCAGAGCCTGCAGTATCTGGGTATCAGCGAAACCGAGTTCATTCGGGAATGCGACGCTACCTTCAAGCAAAGCATCAAGTTCTGTGGTTGGATGCAGGACGCGTCCCACTACTATCACCACGTATTCGATTATCCCCAGCGTGATCCGCTGGACCTGACACCCTACTGGTTGATGGGGCAGGCCGGTGAGCGTAGCTATGCGGAAACGGTGGGTATTCAGGCGGCGATGTGCGATGCCGGCCTGGCACCCAAGCAGATCACCCAGCCCGAATTTGCCGGGGTTACCAATTACGCCTATCACCTGGACGCCGGCAAGTTCTCTGCGCTCCTCACGCGCCATGCAACGCAAAAGTTGGGCGTGGAGCTTATCAAGGCCAATGTAGAGCAGGTACACCTGACGCCTGCAGGCGATATCGACCGCCTGAGCACGGATCGCTGCGGCGATCTTCACGCTGACTTCTATGTGGATTGCAGTGGGTTTTCTTCACTGTTGCTCGGCCAGGCGCTGGAAGTGCCATTCATTGATCGCAGCGATGTGTTGTTGGCGGACCACGCGCTGGCGGTGCAAGTCCCTTACCCGGAAGAGAATAGCCCCATTCCCTGTGAAACCCTTGCTACCGCCTTGCCCGGTGGCTGGGTGTGGGACATTGGCCTGGTGAGTCGGCGGGGTACGGGTTATGTCTATTCTTCCAACCACATATCACACGAACAGGCGGAACAGCAGTTGCTGGACTACCTGCGCGCCTCACTGGGTGAGCGGGCGGAACAGTACAGCGCGCGACGCATTCCGATGAAGGTGGGCTACCGCGACAGTTTCTGGGCACGTAATTGCGCTGCCATCGGCTTGTCCCAGGGTTTTGTGGAACCGCTGGAAGCAACGGGTCTGCTGATGTTCGACGCCACGGCGCGCATGCTGGCGGAGCAGTTTCCGGCGCATCGGGATTTGATGCCACTTCTGTCCGAGCGTTTCAATCACCGCGTTCGTTTTGCCTGGGAACGGGTGATCGACTTTATAAAGTTGCACTACTGCATTT
Source organism: Gammaproteobacteria bacterium (assembly GCA_030427085.1). Lineage (GTDB taxonomy): Bacteria > Pseudomonadota > Gammaproteobacteria > Pseudomonadales > Halieaceae > JAUHXH01. The sequence goes on from JAUHXH010000002.1 coordinate 798,687, forward strand.
CGGATCGTGATGACAGTGAGTTCTGGCGCGATAATCGCCGCACGGAAACCATTCCGGAAACGCTGCGGGAAAACCTCGCGATCTGGCGTCACCAGCCCCCCAGTGACTACGATTTTTCCAGTCGGCTGGAGATATTTAATTTAGAAAACTACCTCTATGTGCTGTACGGGATGAATTTCCCCACGCAGATGGATGCCATTGGCTATCGCTATGGGCAGCCGGCTGATGCCTTGAAGTCGGCGCAGCGAATCGCTCAATCTGCGGCACAGGCCGGCGAGCACCTGCTGAGCCACCGGGAACTCATTCAACGCATCCATCAATACGGCCTGCAGCCCATCTAAGAGAGTGGGCGGAGAATAACTATGGAACAGGCGGCTTCACGCACCATCACCATCGTCGGCGGCGGATCCGCTGGCTGGATGACGGCCCTCTACCTGAACAAGGTATTTAACGACGGTGTGCGGAACTATCAGCTACGGGTCATCGAGAGCCCGGATATTGGCATTATCGGTGTTGGGGAGTCCACGGTACACAGCGTGCGCTTCTTTCTCGCCGCGATGGGGCTCGACGAGCAGGAAATGCTGCGGGAAGTGCACGGCGCGCTGAAGCTGGGCATCTTGTTTCGCAACTGGATGAAACCGGTAGACGGCAAAACCCACGAGTACTTCCACCCCTTCGAGCATCAGCGTCTTGGCGCCGGGTTGGATATCAACTCCCTGTGGTTTGCTGCGGGTCGCCAACACAGTGAACGCTACGATGAAGGGGCCAGTCTTAGTGCTGCCCTGATGGCCGCAGCGCATGCGCCGAAAGGCCCCGGGTCGCGTCCCTATCAGGGCGTGGTGCCCTACGGCTACCACATTGACGCGACGTTGATGGCGCGATTCCTGCGACGCAAGGCGGTGGAGGCAGGCGTGGAACATATCGAAGCCACGGTTGAACAAGTACGGGTGGCCAACGGGGAGATTGCCGCGGTAGAAACCACCGCGGGAGAATTCACTTCCGACTTTTTCATCGATTGCACCGGCTTCCGCGGCATGCTGATTGACGCCTTGCGCGAGGACAACTGGGAGTCCTTCGAAACGGCGCTACCGTGCAATCGCGCCGTTGCGATTCAGCGCGAACTGGAGCCCGGTGAAGCGCCCAAACCCTACACCCGTTCAACTGCGCTCAGTAACGGCTGGGCCTGGCAGATCGATCTGGTGAACCGTCAGGGTACGGGCTACGTGTATGACGGTGCCCGCCTGAGTCGTGACGAAGCGGAGCAGGAATTACGCGACTTCCTGGGCCCCCAGTCGGAAGTGCTCAAGTGTAACCACCTGAGTATGAAGGTGGGGTGCCGGCGAGAGTTCTGGGTGGGTAATTGTGTGTCGATTGGGCTGGCGGGCGGCTTCATCGAACCGCTGGAGTCCACGGGCTTGCATTTAATCAACCTTGGTGCCGGCTTGCTCGCTACCCATCAACCCGAGCGTGTGGTGAGTCAGTCTATCCGCGATTCCTACAACCGCCTGATGGTCGGCTTTTACCAGGACTTGAAGCAGTTCATCGTGCTCCACTACTGCCTGAGCAATCGTGACGACTCAGAATTCTGGCGTGCCGCCCCGGCAACGGTGGAGGAAGTGCCGTGGTTGAAGAGCCAGTTGGAAATCTGGCGCCACAAGGTGTGCGAGTTCCACGATCTGGCGGGAAGTTTCTCCACGACCTTCTCCGATGAAAATTACCGTTACATTCTGTATGGAATGCAACACTATCCCGAGGTGCGAGCGCAGGTGGAAGCGACTCAGGCGGAACAGGTGTTTGGCGAACTCGCCCGGCGACAGGAACAGGCCCTGCAGCAAACCAGTCCTCACGGCGATTATCTGCGGCAATTAAATTTATGAAGCGAATGCAATGGAAGGCGCTGATACTTTCAGCGTCGGTTTACCTGTTCACTCATGGCGTTTATGCCGAGCAGTCTCTACTGCCCTCAATCATTCCCTTACCGCAATCCCTGGAGCGGGTAGAGGGCGACTATCGATTGCCGCAATCGTTCGTTACCCGCACAACGGGCGGTGCAGTGGAAGTCGCTGACCTGTGGTCTGATTATGTCAAAGAGTTGGGCTTGGTCACTGACGTACAGTCTGATCGGGCGAGCGCTAATGTTGAATTCACGATAGATGCGAAGCTGCCGGCCGCCAGCTATCAGCTCAGTATTAACAATACCGGCGTAGAGCTGATGGCCGCTGACTACGCCGGGCTGGTTTACGGTGTGCAAAGCCTGCGGCAAATCCTGTTCTCAGCGCCTCGCACGGCAAAAAGCGTCGTGCTGCCAGCGTTGAATATCGACGACGCGCCGCGCTTACCCTATCGCGGTCTGCACCTGGACGTTTCCCGCCATTTTTTTGACGTGGCATTTATCAAGTCATACATCGACCTGATCGCCCTGTACAAAATGAACGTATTCCACTGGCACCTGACGGACGATCAGGGCTGGCGGATTGAAGTAAAAGCCTTCCCCCGCCTCACTGAAGTGGGTGCCTGGCGTGACGGCACGGTAGTGGGGCATTCCCACGGCGCCATCGCCGCATCTGATGGTGTGCGCTATGGGGGTTTCTACACTCAGGACGATATTCGGGAAGTGGTGCGCTACGCGACAGAACGTGGCATTACCGTGATACCGGAAATCGACGTGCCCGGCCATGCCTCCGCGATACTTGCAGCGTACCCCGAGCTTGGTTGTAGCGGTGAAACTGCCCGCGTGCAAAGCCATTTCGGTGTGTTTGAAGATGTGCTGTGTCCTACGCCGGAAACTTTCGCCTTCCTGGATAAGCTGATTGAGGAGGTTGCTACGCTCTTTCCCGGCCCGTATCTACACATCGGTGGCGACGAAGTCAGCAAGCGCCAGTGGCAGGACAGCGCTTTTTGTAGCGAGTTGATGCAGCGCGAAGGTCTGACTGATTATGGCGAGTTGCATGGCTGGTTCGTGAATCAAGTGGAACAGATCGTTAATCGCCACGGCAAGCGGATCATCGGTTGGGATGAAATTCTTGATGGCGACGTGAAGCCTTCCGCCACGGTGATGTCCTGGCGTGGGATGAGCGGTGGACTGCGTGCCGCTGAACTGGGCCACGATGTGATCATGACACCACTGGAGCATGTGTACTTCGATTTCTATCAGTCGGAATCTCTGGATGAGCCGATGGCGATTCACGGCCTCACCCGCCTGTCCGATACCTACGCCTTCAATCCGGTGGATGACTCGCTAAACCCGGAACAGGCCGCACGTATTCGCGGTGGCCAAGGCAACGTGTGGACGGAATACCTCGATACGCCTACCGCGGTGGAGCGAGCGCTGCTGCCACGCTTGTCTGCGCTGGCGGAAGTGTTGTGGACGCCGCGAGCCTCGCAGTCTTATCCCGACTTCACAACACGCCTGCCTGCGCACGAGGCCCTGTTAACGCGATTGGGTTACACCGTCGCGGACAGCCACTACAAACCTCATGTAACGCTGGTTAAAAATGAAGGCGGGCAGGAGTTGGTAATCGAGTCCCTGTCTCCGCAGGTGGTGTTCACACTCGATGGCAGTGCACCGACGGCCGAATCAACCCGCTACAGTGGCCCGATATCGGTTACCGGTGAAGTACAACTGCGCGCGGCCTCGCTGTTACCTGACGGTCAGTTGTTGGGCGATGCGCGACTGAGCGTGTTGCAACACCTGGGCCGCGGGCAGTCGATTCACTTCGCCGGTGAATTTGATCAGGCCTGGCAGGCGGATGCAGCAAGCCGCCTGCTGGATGGCCGTATCGCTACCGACCGCATCTTCCGCTATCCCGAATGGGTCGGCTTCGGTGAGGAAAACATTGATGTCACGGTGACATTTCAGCAACCGCAATCAGTACGGTCGGTCGCCATCGGAGTAGATGCAGGCAAGCATCGGCAGCTCCATCGGCCGACTGCCCTGACCGTGTCGGGGCAAGGGGAAAACGGTGAGTGGCACACCCTGGGCAAACTCAATCAGGCACAAATCGACGCCGCACCGGCAACGCTTCGAGTGACCTTCACTCCGCAGTCAGTGCAAGCCATCCGCATCGAAGGGGAAAATGGTAGAACGTTCTACTCCTACGAACACAAGCGGGAAGAGCGCGCCAGCCTGCGCGTGGACGAAATAATAATTCGATAGGTAACAGTCAGTTGGATACAGCAAGCGTTTTGGGCGGCCTGGATTGGGCCATGATCCTGGTGTTGATCGGCTTCTCCCTCGCCGTGGGATTCCTGGTGCGCGACAGTGCCGGGCAGGGCGGACTGGACGGTTACTTCGCCGCGGGGCGCAACATGCGTTGGTGGGTGTTGGGTACCTCCATCGTCGCCACCACATTCGCTTCCGACACACCACTGGTGATCACTGGCTGGATTGCCCAGTACGGCATTGCAGGTAACTGGTTCTGGTGGAGCCAGGTGATTGCAGTGGTGGCCATGACGGTATTTTTTGCGCGCAAATGGCGCAACTCCGGTGTGGTCACCGATGTGGAAATCACTGAGTTGCGCTACGGCGGGCCGCAGGCGGCAGTGCTGCGCACAGTAAAGGCTGCGGTGAGTGCCACCTTTGTTAACTGTGTGATTCTGGGTTGGGTCTTCGCCGGCATGGCGAAAATTTCCGAACCCTTTATGGATTGGCAGGCGGTGCTGGGCCCGGCGATGTACCAGGGCTTTATCGACTGGTATCCGCAGGCGCTGCTGTTCAAGGGCGTCGACAACACCATAACTGTACTGATGCTGCTCAGTGTAACGCTGCTGTACGCCACGCTCGGCGGTTTGCGTGCGGTGATGATTACCGACCTGGTGCAATTCACGCTGGCTATGGTTATGTCTGTGCTGGTGGCCTGGCTGGCAGTGCGGCATGTGGGCGGGCTCGACAGTATGTGGTTGCAACTGGAGCAACTCTATCCAGCGGCTGAGTCCGCAAGCTCAGAGTTCCTGCCCCACGACCGTGTGGCTGCCTTCACGCCGGCTTTCGGGGAGGGTGTAATCGGCTCGTTAGGCATTCCCTTCTCGGCCTTTGTGCTCACCATCGGTGTGCTGTGGTGGACCAACGGGGCGGTAGACGGCTCGGGTTATCTGGCGCAACGTTTGTACAGCGCGCAAGACGGCGGCCAGGCGGAGAAGGGCTCCCTGTGGTACGCCTTTGCCAATTTCCTGCTGCGCTCATGGCCCTGGGCCATTGCCGGTATCGCCGCGCTGGTGATCTATCCTCGTGCGGAAGTGGCGCAACTCGCCCATGAATTTACCGCCTGTGCCGCGGATGCGACCCAATGTACGGCGCCAATGCAGCAGTGTCTGGACAATCGTTACCAGTGCGACATCGACGGCTTTAGCCTGCTGTACACAAGCCAGGAGACGACCGCGAACGGTACCACCTCCACGGTTTTCCTCGAAGACCGCGAGCGTGGTTATCCAGCGCTGATTCGCGATGTGCTCCCGAGCGGATTGATGGGGCTGGCGCTGGCGTCGTTGATGGCCGCTTTCATGTCCACTGTCTCGACCCACATCAACTGGGGCGCTTCCTATGTTGCCAATGACTTTTACAAGCGCTTCGTCGCGCCTGAAGCCACCGACCGACAACTGACCTGGGTAGCGCGCATCGCGACGGTGGGCATCGCGTTACTGTCGGCCTATGTGGCGACCCACATCGACAATATTGGCGCCATGTGGGAGCTGTACGGCGGTATGATGGCCGGCCTGGGCTTACCCCACCTGATGCGCTGGTTCTGGTGGCGCGCCAACGCGTGGACGGAAATTGCCGGCATGATTACCGGCCTGGGCTTGGCCTTTCTCAACTTCATGGTGGGGCAAACCAGCGGCTATTTAGAGGGGCAGATGTCCATCTTCCCAACCTTCATGGCGAGCCACCCGGTTCACGTGATCAGTTGGATCTCCTTGTGCGCCGGCATCGCATCGGTCCTCGTTACCTTTTTGACCGCGCCTGTTCCGGAAGAAAAGCTGCGCGCCTTTGCCGCCCGCGTGCGACCCATGGGCGCCTGGAACGGCTATAACGAGGGCTATGACTCGGAGCGTCGACTGGGCGAGTCGCTGCTGTGGTGGCTAACCGGCACCGTCTCCGTTTATGCGGGCATGTTCGGCATCGGTCATTTACTGCGTTTGGAAATGGCCTGGGGTATCGGCCTGATGGTGCTGTGCGCCGTCACGCTGGTTGCTACCGTCTGGGGCCTGGGGCGCATTGATGATCACGGGGAGCAGCGGGCATGAGTGCAGTGGCACAACGCTCGGTGGCACTGGATGTTTTCCGCGGCATCGCCATCGCCGGGATGATCCTGGTTAACACGCCGGGTTCCTGGTCCCATGTTTACAGCCCCTTGCTGCACGCGTCCTGGCACGGCTGTACGCCCACGGACCTGGTGTTCCCCTTCTTCCTGTTTGCCACCGGTGCGGGGATGTTTTTCTCCTTCGGGCGGCAGCAATTCAGACCCAGTGCCACTTTGCTGTTGAGCGTGGCGCGCCGTTCGGCCCTGTTGGTGCTGATCGGCATATTGCTCAACGCCTACCCCTTCACGGAATCTTTATCGCAGTGGCGTTTGCCCGGTGTGTTGCAGCGAATTGGACTCGCCTATGCCGGCGCTGCACTGCTGGTGTTGTACTGCCCTGGCAGGCTTCGTCTTCTGGCCTGTGCTGCGCTACTGCTGTTGTACTGGTGGATGTTGTGGGCTTTCGGTGGCAGTGCGCCCTATTCACTGGAAGGGAACGTGGTGCGGCAGGTGGATCTGGCTGTGCTGGGTTCGGCCCACCTTTGGCAGGGCATGGGGTTGGCCTTTGATCCGGAGGGTATTCTCAGCACCTTGCCCGCGATTGTCAGTGTCATCGCCGGCTTTGAGGGAGCGCGCCTGTCACGTATGGGTAGCCGCTTGCGCGCTGTGGCGCTGCTGACTTGCGCTGGAGTGGTGGCGGTGGGCCTGGGCATGTTGTGGCATCAGTGGTTGCCTATCAACAAAGCCCTTTGGACCGGGAGCTACGTGCTCTACACCACCGGCATTTGCTGGCTGAGTCTGGCAGCACTCGCCCTGGTACTGGATGTGATCGGGCTGCGGATAGTGGGACGGCCGTTTGAAATCTACGGCACCAATCCGCTATTTATCTATATTCTGTCGATTATTGAAGCGCGTACCCTGTGGCTGATTCAGGTTAGTGATGGTGCCGGAGGCAAAACCAGTCTCTATCAGTGGTTGTATCAGCAGCTACTCGTGGTCGCCTCACCCCTCAATGCCTCGCTGATATTCGCGCTGGCACACGTGGTGTTGTTCTGGCTGTTGTCCTGGGCGCTGTATCGGCGCGGTATTGTGATTAAGCTGTGAGTTAACGCGCTATCCCTTGCGGTAGCCAATGCCGCGTTGCGCAAGCAGGGGCAGTTGCCGGTTCAGGCGGTCGGCAAAACCCGGCCAGTTTTTGCCTTCGGCTGGGCTCCAGGCGTTTTCAGCCACTGCGAGCAGGCGTGGGAAGGCCATGTACTGCAGGCGCTGCTCGCTACTCAGTAATTCACTCCACAGTTGGGCCTGAACACCCACTACCGCCTGCGCAGTGGCGCTGTCTTTGCCCTCTGGTTCGTATTCATAGCAGGTCTGCAGATCGGCGGTGCCGGCCCAGTACAGGCCGGGTTCATTGATGCTCTTGTCCCAGGCGAGGTCCAGATAGGTGTGCTGTGCTGCGCAGGCAATGACGGGATAACCCATGGCGGCAGTCCTTTGGGCGCTATCGGCACTGGTCCAGGCGCAAATGACTGCGTCGTGGGCGAGCTTGTCGCCGTGAGCGGCTTCTTCCCAGCCCATGAACTGCTTGCCTTTGCCGCGCAGGTAATCCTGCACGTGACGCAGCAGATGGCCCTGTAAATCCAGCGGTTTTTCGTAACCGTGCTGCGACAACATGGTTTGACACGCCGGGGAATCGACCCACACGCCCTCCGGCACTTCATCCGCACCGAGGTGAATCCAGGGCGACGGGAACAAGGTGCAGACCTCATCCAGCACGCCTTCCAGAAATTCGTAGGTGCCGGGCAGGGCGGGGTTGAGTACGTTATCGCGGTACAACTGTACTGACAGGTAGCGGGATTGGTCGCCGCTTTCCTGCAACAGGTGTGGCAAGGCTTTGATCGCTGCGCGTGAATGCCCGGGGATATCGATTTCCGGGATGACAGTAATCTGGCGCGCTGCCGCGTAGGCAACAATCTCACGCACGTCGTCCTGGCTGTAGTAGCCACCGTAGCGTTCGGCACCGCTGCCGAACTGCGAGGCCAGCGCTTCGCCTTCACCGCGCCAGGCACCCACATCGGTCAACTGCGGGTAGCGCTTGATCTCCACACGCCAGCCCTCATCGTCGGTGAGGTGCCAGTGGAAGCGATTGAGTTTGAAGCGCGCCATTTCATCCAGCAGGGTTTTGATTGCCGCGGTGCTGTGGAAGTGGCGGGCGCAGTCCAGCATTAGGCCGCGGTGGCTGAATCGCGGAGTGTCCTCAATCGTTCCGCACGGAATTTTCCCCGTATGGACTTCGGCCAATTGTTGCAGTGATACCAGGCCGTAAAAGTGGCCGGCGGCACTCGACGCCTCGATGTGGACTGCTGTGGCCTGGATGCGCAGTCGATAACCTTCATCCGGCAGCGCAGGGTCGGCACTCAATACCAGTTGCGCTTCGGCGGGTTCATTGACGGATTTGGTGCGCAATTCGTTGCCGGTAAACCGGGAAAAATCTGCCAGTACTGCCTGGATGATGTCGCTTGCGTAGGCTGACCAGATGTCGGGGCAAGGGAAGTGCCCGCTTGTCATCCTTACCTGCTCGGGACGGGGCAACAGGTGTGGAAGCTCACTGGTAACCATGGGTCGAGGTGGCGTAGCGGAATTTGCTGCCTGCTGGTCTGTCAGCGCCGCTCGCAGATTGTGTGAAGCCAGCTCAACACTGTGCAGGCCGTTCTCGCTGAGCAAATAAAACCCATTGGGAATATCTGACACGCGCTGGATGATGGGCGTCTCGGCGAAGAACTCGAGTTCAATGGACTCGCCTGGCGCCAGCGGGTTGGCCCTGTCGCAGGCAACCACCCAGTGACTCCCTGTCTGGTCGAGGATCTGGGTACCTCCGCCTGCCTCGATCAGCTTGGGCAGGTCGAAATGCAGGCGCCAGTTTTCCAGCGCCTCTTCCTGTGTGTTTTGCAACTGCAGCAGCAACTGCATACGAGCGTCAGGCAGGGGAATCAGCGTGATCTGCAATGAAATTGACAACGTTGTCATAGCGCGCATTCTGGGCTGGAGGGCATTGCCCTGTCAAGCTACCCGGCGCTGATATCCAGTGCTTTTTTTGCTCGCTCCCGCCCTGACCGAATTAGGCAGAGTCGTGGCCGACTATGGTGTACGCCCCGGCTGGGATTATTACTTATTCTGTTACGCAGGCGGCGCCATCCGGCCCGCTCGATCAGGACGCCCCGGGGTGATCCGGGGCGCGACAAGGAGGTTATACCCATGACAAATTTCAGCGTTGGTCAAAACACCCATCACGAGTCCGTTCGCGGTTTGAGTGCGGAAGAACAGCAACAGGTCAGTGGTGGTAGCGTTGGTCCCACCTGGGCCAGTGAGGCAGAGAAACACTGGCTGCAGCAATACGGTGCGCCCGTGGCTCCATTGATTCCCTATGTGCCACATCCCGGTTTACCGCTGTTGTCTGCTACTGGCACCATCGGTGGCGGCGGCAACCGGTTGATTCGCAGTATGCAGCTGGTCTGATTCAGGCTGGGCGATCCGCTTTCAGCGCCGCCAGATCCCAGGTTTTGGCGCCCAGATCATCCCAGTTTTCCGGGTGGCAGGTGAAAAACAGGATCTGGTGGCGTTGGGCCGCGTCATACAGGGCGCGCTTGATCGTATCCCTGCGCTTCGCGTCGCTGTGCACAAGGCTATCGTCGAGCATGATCAGTGTTGGGCGCCCCGCCTCCTGTAACAGGTCGGCGTAAGCCAGGCGGCTGATTAGCCCCATTTGTTCACGGGCCCCGAAACTGAGTTCCGACAGCTTGCCGGTTTCGCCGTCGCGCTGGAACAGGTCCGGTTTGAGCGCTTCGTCCACCTGCAGTGAGCTGTTGGGGAAGAGCATGGCAAGGTAGTGGTCCAGGTGTTTTTGTAGCGGCGCCTGAAGGCGGCGGGTCAGTTTCTGGCGCCCTTCCTGCAGCAGTGTATACAGCAGCTTCAGCGCCTGTGCGCGGCGTTCAAAATCTGCCAGTCGGCGTTGGGCGTAGGCCAGTTCGGTCTCGCATTCGACCTGCTGGTCCGCTAACTCCAGTGCTTCGGCGCTTTGCAGGTACACCTGCAGGCCGTGAATTTCGCGTTCGCGCTCGCGATGCATGTTCTCTTGGGAGGTGGCGCTCGCGCTCAGTCGTTCGATATCCTGCTTCACCAACGTGGGGTTGGCGTCATTAATACGCAACTGGCGCTCAGCGATGGCTGTTTCCAGGGTTGACGCTGCCGTCTGTGTTTCAGTCAGTTCTGCGGCCAGTTGCCGTAATTCTTCATGCCGCTTTTCGCTGTGTAGCTGCTCGTGCAGTCGCTGCCATTCTTTTTCGGCACTCTCCAGCCGGTCGCGCACTATGGCGAGTTGGTGCTGGTGGCTTTGCAGGACCTGCTCTGCTTCGCTTTGCAGTATCTCGGTGCTGTCCAGCATTGACTGAGCAGTATCGAGCGAAGGTAGGTCGGTGTTCGGCGCTTCCATTCCTTCAAGACGTTCCGCGGCTTCGGCTGCTTGCCGCAGGGCCGTGTCCAGTTCAGTGGCAAGGGCTTCAATGCCATCCGGAGCCGTCACATGCAGTAGTTCTTTGATCCGAGTAAGTTCTGCCTGCGCTTTGCGCTGGTTTTCCGCGCGCTCCTGGGCGATAGCCAGGGAGGGAACGTTCAGTGAGCTCAGCAAGGCGTCAATGCTGTCCTGCTGTTGCTGGTATTCCCGCTGCAAAGTGCCGAGGTCGTTGCCGCCAGGCTCTATGTCGAGACGACCCAGGCCCGGTACGTCGAGAACAGCGGCTTCGGTCAGTAATACTTCACCCTCCCCTGAGAGGATGTCCTCGTGCAATCGCAGCGTAACGCCATCCACCAGTTGGAATTTCAAGCGAGTGGCCACGGTCTCCAGTCGAATGCGTAGCTGATCGTGCTCGCTGCATGCTGTGGAGAGGTCATCCAGAATGGCTTCGTCTATGCGATTGTTCTGAGAACTTTCTCTGGCTGCAGCCTCCTGTTCACGCAGTTTCTCAACGTCTTGTTGCACTTTGCGCAGTTTGCTGGCTTGTTCATTGGCCTCTGCCCGCGCTTGCTGTAATGACTGATGAAGCTCTGCTTTGCGAGCCTGTTGGAGAACCCCTCGCGCTGACTGATAGGCTTCGCGAGCTTGTTGCAGCGTGCGTTCGAGCCCTTCGGTTTTTTCCTCCAGTGCCGTCAATTCAGTCTGGACGATGCCCCGGTCCCGTTCGCGCTGCTGCAGTTGCTCCGAGAGTTGTTCCGCTTCAGCCTGTCTGGTTGCGAGTTGAGTCAATAGTGTGCGGTGGGTAGCCAGCGCCTGCTCATCGCTGTTTTGTTCCTGCTGCAGGCGGCCGATTTCAGCCAGTTGCGTGCGTGCGGCGTCGGCTTTCTCTCGCAAGTTTTCCCACGGCCGGTCACGCTGAGTAATCTGATGCACTTGTTGAAGCTCGCCCAGCCGGTCGACACTTTCCTGGTAACGCGCTACGCGCGGCGCAAAGCCCTCAGCCTTCTGCGCCAGGTCTTCTACCTGCTGGATGGTTTTCAGATAGTCATTCCGGGGTTTGCCGCCTGGGGTCAACAGCTCCCCGCGCTGACTCGCCACGGCGTGGATGATGTCATCGCCCCCGGCACTGGCGATGTCACCGACCAGGCTTTCCAGTGCGGCTTCAAGGTGTGATTGGGCGTTTGCCACCGAGCCGTCGATAGCCTGGCCGCTGCCCTGTTCTATCCAGAGTAGGCCAGGAATGCCCCAGTCCTTCTCTTTGCTGGCGCCGGCTGCTGCGACATTGAAACCCATCAGGTTTGCCAGGCGGGCCTCCGCCTCATCATTGCTCAGCGTGGTGGTGCCGATGCTGAGGTCGCAGCGTTTACGTTTCAGAAAACGTTTTGCCAGTTGCCAGCGTTCGCCATCCACCTCGAAGGTAAGGTCTACGCTGGGGGCCGCGGCGCTGTCTCCCCAGGGCTGGTAGACCGAGGCGGTACTGGTAACGTAGCGTTCAAAAAAGGCGGCGCGAATAGCCTGGGCAACCGTGCTTTTGCCGATCTCGTTGGGGCCGGAAATCAGGTTGATGCCGTCCTCGAGGCCTTCCAGTGCCAGGGCTTGCCGGAACTGCCGAAACTGTTCGATGCGGATATCGGTCAGTTTCATGCGGAGGCCTCGGGCTCGGTACCGCGTTCGCGCAATAAGCCAGCGAGTATCAGCAAGGCATCTCGCGGTGCCGGATCGTCGGTCAGTGCCTGCTGCTCGTTCAGGGTCTGGATAACGTCGCCGATGTAACCTTCGGCGTGCAGCTCGGCAATTTCTGCTTCCGTGGGGGTAATGGCCAATGCTGACAGGTTGGCTTGCAAGCTGCGTAATCGCGCCCCGGCGACTGATAGTGCCCGGTTGAGGGTTTGTTCTTCGTCCAGCGTGAGCTGCCCGCTAATTTTCAGATCCAGCACGGTGTGGGGTGGCGTAGCCTCGAGGTCTTTGACCAGTTCATCGAGGTCAGTCGCTACAGCCATAGCCCGCTGCCACTGTTGCCAGTCGTATTGCCCCGTGCGGTGAAGACTGACCGTGGGAACACTGCCGGGTGCGTCAATGTCCACGATCAGGGCTGCCCCGGCATCATTGTTGCGGAAGCGCTCTGGTTCGGGTGTGCCGCTATACCAACAGCGCTCTCCGATGCGTTTGGCCCCATGCCAGTCACCCAGAGCCAGATAATCCAGCCTGGCGGTGTCGACCCGCGTGGCGCTGATGGGGTTGGTTGAGTCGATGTCCTCTGCCAATACGCCCTGCACGCTGCCGTGGGCCAGTCCAATTCGAACCAGTCCGGGGGAGCTGTCCAGATTGTCGAACGGCGCGGTCAGGTCATCGTAGGTGTTTCGCTGGGTCAGCGGCGCACAGAGAATCGCGAGCCCTGCTGTTTCCAGTTCAATCAAACCCGCCGCCAGTGCGAGGTGGACTTTATCGGGAACGGCTTCCATGCGCATTGCTCGCGTCCACACACTCTCGGACAGGGCCGCGTCGTGGTTGCCCGGTAATAACACCCAGGGACCGGAAAACGCCTCCATCGCGTTGAACACGCGGCGAATGTTGAGTTCGGAAACAGTCTGGGTATCGAACACATCACCTGCCACCAGCACTGCATCGCAGGACTCATCCTTCGCCAGTTGTGCCAGCCGTGCTATCGCCTGATAGCGGGCTTCGGCCAGCAGTGCAGCATTCGTGGCGTCAAAGCGAGAATACTGGCGGCCGATTTGCCAGTCGGCAGTGTGGAGGAATCGGGGCACGTGTTGTCCTGCTGAATTCTTCGGATAGTGTGGGCGGCTGTGTTTCCCAGCGCACCGGTGATTATAAACAACCGGCGCGGTAGATCACCCGTGGGGTACATCACCTGTCGATTTTTCAAGCAGGTTTCTTCCAGACACTTATTCAGCGCTATGCTGCTGCGCAGGTTGTGCCTCCACTCCGATATGGGTATCGAGGAATTCCATAAGCGCGCTATACAAGGCGAGATTGGCGGATTCTTCGTAGTAACCGTGCTCACCCGCGGGGTAGTACAGTGTTGTCACCTTCGCGCCATTTTCCTTCAGGGCTTTTTCCAGGCGATACGCGTGCTCGATGGGGGCGCGTTCATCTCGGCCGCCGTGCGCAAGGAAAACAGGTACGGTTATCGCTTCCACGTTATGCACTGGCGAAAATTCGTGTAGTTGCTGCTGATCTCTGCCGATGACGCGTTCAAGATATGCCTCGCCGCGACGGTCGCCGGGAATATCACCCGCACCGTACATCAGGGGCAAATCGTAGACGCCCGCGAAGCCGGCTGCGCAGCGATATAAGCCAGGCTCGCGTATGGCATTCATCATCGCCGAGTAGGCGCCAAAGCTGGCACCGTAAATACAGATACGCCGCGGATCGACGTAGCCCGCGCTGATCGCCCAGCGGACTGCATCGGCGATATCGTTTTGTACCAGATCTCCCCAATGGCGGTCGCTGGCGCGTTGAAACTGGTGTCCATAACCATCGGAGCCGCGGAAATTGACCTTCAGGACCAGATAGCCCTTCTGGGCAAGCAGTTGGGCTTCCCCGTCATAGGTCCAGTAATCACGCGTTTGTGGGCCGCCGTGCGGAATGACGACCATGGGTAAGTTTTCGCGGCTCGAGTTGCGAGGAAAGGTGAGGTAGCCGCGCAGCGGAGAGCCATCTCTGCTTTCAGTAGAAAATGCTTCTGTGCGAGCCAGGTCGTCGGGTTGAAGCCAGTCTGCAGCGGATAATAGAAACTCGGCGGAATTCTCCTTCAGGTTTGCGAGGAAAAAGTCGCGCGGAAGGTTGTCCCCGGACACGGAGAGCACGGCAATTTCCTGGTTTTCCGAAAGCGATTCGAGGAAGACGCGGTATCCAGGAAAGGATTTGGCGAAGCCACGCAGGAAACCCTGGACGGGGTGCGTGGAATCCAGTGTGTGCCACTGGGGAAGGCCGTTTTCAGTCAACACAGCCAAGGGTGCCTGTGCAACAACCGTCACTGCCTGAACATCCACGTCGTCATCAGCAAACACCAGGCTCTGCTTGCCAGTGGCTAAATCCATCGCCTTTACCACAGTTTTGTCTGTGTCCACCCGGCTGAGTAGATAGGCGGTGGTTCCCGTCTTGTCGTAGGCGAACGGTGTGACTTCCTGGTCTTGTTGGGCGTTTCCTATCCGTTGCCATTCTTCGTTATGGTACTTGTGTAGCGCCAACATACCGTGCCCGTCGATACCGCGCGCAAACGTGATCTCGCCGTCGTCATTGGCAAATACCGTACCGCCGCGGACGGGTGAGGGCATCACGGTTCGGGTGCGGCCGTTGTAGACATTAAGCTTCAGGATCTCCCCATACGCCGTTTCGTCGTAGAAGTAGTTGTAACCTTGCCGTTTCCACGGCATCGAACGGACCAGCATGTGTTTCCGGTCGTTGGGTAGGGGGTGGATTACCTCGGCGCTGGCGTACTGGATTTCCTGACGCTGAATCCGGCTGTCCATTTCATTTTGGCCGTGTCCTACATGGTAGCCAAACACATTCTTTTGGCTCCGGCCGTCATAGTTCAGTGCATAAAGGTTGGGTGCCACACGCGGTTGATCTAGCCAGCCGATGCGGAATCGCAGGCTCGTCACGATGCGCTCATTATTGACCCAGTATGCATTGTGAACTTCTTCGTCACCTGTAAAGCGCAGGACATAGGTGATCTCCAGCGGGTCCAGTGTCATCACGGTGAGCACACGCTCCCCCTGGTCGATCATCACGATCGCTAGTTTGTCCCCCTCAGGCGATAAGGTCACTGACTGTATTTTGGGGTGTCGAACGAACTGAGGATCGATAGTTTCCGCCGCAGAGAGCGAAGCGACCAGCAGTATAAAAAGTGATAACACTACCGCGGGTAATCTGAGCATGATCGAGGTCCTTTCGTGGTTTGCTCCTTGAGTGCCGTGAGGGTAACACAACACTATTGGGGTGGCTGGGGCTGCCCTTCGGTCTGCCACAAAAACATCCCAAAACTGTCATGTGACTGCCACGCGCGCTGCGTAGCTTGTGCTAAACCAACCTGCAGCTACCACTCAGGTGGAAGTTGCTCGCTACAGGTAGGGTATGGATTCCGCTACAGTTTTTACGCCGTTGCTGGCTTTGGCCGGACTGTTCTTTCTTTACAAACTCGTGATCCGACTGCGTTTGTCGCGGGCCAAGCACCCCTCGGTGCGGGGGCACGCCAAATGGTCGCGCCGCCTGGCGCGCCTGGTGCCGTTCTACAGCCTGGAAGGCGATCGATTCTACGCCTGTGACGGTGCGCCGGAAGATATCGCTCGCCAGCGCAGGGGGGCGCTGAACCGGATTCGCACCGAGTGCGCGGCTAAAAACGAGAAGTCGCTGGCCTACGCGAAAGCACTGGTGGATGGCATTTCCGATGTTCGCTTTACCGGCGCGTACCGCGTGCCCTTTCCCTTCCGTTCGGAGCTGCCCGAAGAATTGAAAGCCAGCTCGGTACTAGACGCTTCCGACGGTGTGCGTGTTCGCGATCTCGACGGTAATTGGCGCTACGACCTGGCGGGTTCCTACGGTGTTAATGTTTTTGGATACGACTTTTATAAACGGTGCATTGCCGCAGCGACTGCGCGTGCGGGAGAGTTGGGCCCGGTGCTTGGTGCCTATCACCCTGTTGTTGCGGACAACGTTGAGCGGTTGAAGCGGATTTCCGGGCTGGAGGAAGTGTCGTTTCATATGTCTGGCACCGAGGCGGTGATGCAAGCAGTGCGGCTCGCTCGCTATCACACCGGGCGCAGCCATCTGGTGCGTTTTTGCGGGGCCTACCACGGCTGGTGGGACGGCGTTCAACCGGGTGTAGGCAATGATCGCAAAGTTAACGATGTCTATACCCTGGAAGAGATGAGTGAGCAGGCTTTAAGGGTGATCGCTACCCGTAAAGATATCGCCTGCGTGTTGGTTAATCCGCTGCAGGGCTTGAGTCCGAATGCCGATGCTCCCGGCGATGCCACGCTGATGAGCAGTCAGCGCAATGCTGCCTTTGATCGCAGGGCCTATACCGAGTGGCTACAGCGTCTGCGCGAAACCTGCCGGCAGAACAACATCGTTTTTATCCTCGACGAGGTGCTCACCGGCTTCCGTCTCGGTTATCGCGGTGCGCAGGGTTTCTTTGACCTTTCAGCAGACCTGGTGACCTACGGCAAAACACTGGGCGGTGGGCTGCCGGTGGGTGTGCTATGCGGTAAGGCGACGTTGATGCGGCGCTTCCGCGACGAGCAACCGGCCTACATCTGCTTCGCTCGCGGCACCTTCAATGCGCATCCCTACGTGATGACCGCGATGAATGAGTTTCTGCAGCAGGTGGAAAAACCCTGGTTCCAGCAGGTTTACTCCGAGGCGGCCAGCGTTTGGGATGCTCGTGCCGCCCTGTTGAACACGCGCTTGCAGGACGAGGGGCTACCGGTGAGGGTGGCGCACCTGCATTCCATCTATACAGTGCTGTATACCCGACCGAGCCGTTACAACTGGATGTTCCAGTTTTACCTGCGTAACGAGAATCTGGAGTTGAGTTGGGTAGGCAGTGGCCGAATGATTTTTTCGCTCAACTACACCGATGAAGATTTTCACGCGGTTACCGAGGCTTTCGTTTCGGCTGCACGAGAGATGTTGAATGACGGATGGTGGTGGGAGGCGCCGGGATTTGATCACCGCGCAATTCGTCGCCAGCTCGTTGGCGAAATGGTGGCGGCGCGTTTTCCTCTGCTCGCGCGTCCAAAGAGACCCAAATCCGCACCCGTGGCATCAAACCTCAAGGAGCGAACGTCATGACCGTGATCGAGAACCCCAGGGCTGCACGCTACGGCAGTGATTTTCGCCGTTCACTGGACAGCCAGTTTCGCCAGTATCTGACACGGCAAGAGGCACGCTTCGACGCCTCGGAACGCCTGTCTATTGATTTGCACTGTCACGATCACAATAGTGATGTACCTGACGAGCTCTGGGGGCGGATTCTCGGCCTGCCCGAAACCTGGTTGAAAACCGGCAAGCTGGTGAAGTGCCTGCGGGCCAACGGCAGCGATGTCATCACCATCACCAACCACAACAACGCGCGGTCCTGCTGGGAACTGTTGGACAAGGGAGAGGACGTGCTGGTGGGCTGCGAGTTCACCTGCTACTTCCCGGAGTATGAGCTGTATTGCCATGTATTGACCTACGGCTTTACCCCGGAGCAGGAAGTGATCCTGCAGCGTAAGCGACAAAACATCTACGAATTCCTGCGCTACGTTCACCTGGAGAACATCCCGGTGATACTGCCGCATCCACTTTATTTTTACGCGGCTAACAAGAAGATTGACCTGACCCTGTTTGAAAAGCTGGCGCTGATGTTCCAGCGCTTTGAGGTGCTCAACGGGCAGCGTGACCTGTGGCAGTCCGTGTTAACACTGAATTGGGCAGAGGGCCTCACCGCACAAAAAATGTCTGATTGGTCGCGCAAGCACAAGATCGACCCGGCAGAGTTTGGTGTTGATATCGAGGCGCCAAAAGTGCTGACAGGCGGTTCGGACGATCACATGGGTATTTTCGCCGGGCAATGCGGCACGCGTCTGTGGGTACCCAATCTGCAACAGCGATTGCAGACGGAAAAGCCTTCGGAACTAGCGCTGGAAGCCATTCGCGCGGGGCACATGTCACCCTTTGGCCACGTTGGCGAAAATCAGAAACTCAATATCGCCCTGCTGGATTATTTTGCCCAGATTGCCACGCGCATTGAGGACCCGGGTCTGCTGCGTATTCTTCTGCACCGGGGTGAAACCCGCGATAAGGTCGCCTGCTTCGAGATCAGCAACCTGCTACTGGAGTTGCAGAAGCGAAAGCACTCGCGCAAGTTTTTTGAATTTGTTCACGACGCCTTGCAAGGGCGCAAGCCCAACAAGATGTTGAAGTGGGGAGTCTCCCGTAAATACCACTTCTGTATCGACCACCTGGAACGCATTGCCGACAGTCGACGGTCCTCACCAGAGGAATTTGTCGAAACGGTGAATACCGCCATCAGTGAAATTTTCGATGAACTGAATAGCGTGGTGGTACGGCGCATCGGTGAGTCCGGACTGATCACCGATGAGCACCTGGAGGCGCGCTTTTCCACCGAGGAGCTAACGCGCAACCTGGAAATTCCCAGCCAGATTTCTGCCCTGTTCATGGGCGGCAGCAGTCGCTACAAGACGGAACAGGGGCGCAAGTTACATCAACTCATCGACAGTCTGTCGTTCCCGTTGTTGATTTCGATGGTATTGGCTGGTGCCACGCTCACCAGTACCCGCGTGCTGTATCAGAATCGCCACTTCCTGAATCAGTTCGCCACGCGCATCGGACAGAATCACCACGCCTGCCGGGCCCTGCACCTTACCGACACCCTCTTTGACCGTAACGGTGTATCGAATTCCCTGACAGCGAAGCTCAATCACTGTCGAGAACATGATCTCCCAATCGATTTCCTGGTGTGTCACGAAACCGAAGAAGAGGCGGCTCACCTGAAAGTGGTACGCCCCATTGCAGGCTTTACGCTGCCGGATTCCGGTGGTCAGCGCATCCGCATTCCCAACCTGATGGAAGTGGCGCGCGCCTTCTACGAAGGCGGTTACGATCGCATCGTGTGCTCCACCGAAGGGCCCATGGTGCTGGTCGCGCTGTACCTCAAGCACATGTTCAATGTGCCCTGTTACTTCTTTATGCACACCGACTGGATCGAATACATCAAGCGAACCACCAACGCCACGCGCCACGAGCGCGACCGGGTTCGCCGCATGCTGCGTTTGCTGTACAGCCAGTTCGATGGGGTATTCGTTCTGAACACGGAGCACCGCAACTGGCTGATTGGCTACGAGATGCAGTTGGAAGCCGAGCGCATTCACATCACTGCACACCAGGCACCGCAGGTGTTGTCAGGTATCCAGCCGGTGGACAAGCGTACCCTGTTCCCCGATGCCACCAGCGCCACGCCAGTGCTGTTCATCGCCTCGCGTTTGAGCCGTGAGAAGGGCTTGTTCGACTTGCCGGAGGTTCTGCGTCGCTGCCGTGAATCACTCCCCGATTTGCGTCTGGTGATTGCCGGTTCCGGCCCTGCGGAAGAAGAGCTCCGCGAGGCACTGCCCGATGCCCACTTCACCGGCTGGATCAATCGCGAACAATTAGGTGCGCTGTACGCCGGGTTGGACCTGTTCGTATTCCCCTCTCGCTTTGACACTTTCGGCAATGTGTTACTGGAGTCCTTTGCGCACGGCATGCCGGCGGTGGCATACAACTGCAAGGGGCCTGCAGACATTATCGAAGCGGGCCGCAGCGGTTTCCTCGCGGAGGACATCGAGGATATGGCGGCGCAGATCGTAGCCTACTTCCAGTCTCCGCTGGTAATGACACAGATGCGCCAGGGTGCACTGCAGCGGGCAGCAGACTACAGTCCCGAGCAGATCATGAGCCGGTACCTGACGGATCTGGGGCTGCCCTCTCACTCCGGTCAACGCGAACACCGCATCGTGGCCTGAGCCCATGTCGACAGCGCTGCGCTCACTTAGCCAGCAGGAACAACTCAATTTCCTGCTGACCAACCGTATACCGCGCCGACTGGCGACGCGGTTGATGGGCTGGTATGCGGGTATCCGTAGCCCGGCACTGACTCGCGTGTCGATTGCCGTGTGGCAGCGATTCGCCGATGACCTGAAACTGGATGAGGCGGCCGAGACGCATTTTGAAACGCTGGAAGACTGCTTTACCCGGCGATTAAAACCAGGTGCCCGGCCGATAGACGACTATCCCGATGTGCTGGTCAGCCCTTGCGATGCGGTTATCGGGGCTCACGGGAAGGTAGAGCAGGGGCGTTTGTATCAAGCCAAAGGGTTTCCCTATGAATTGCGAGATTTAATTCCCGACGCCCACCTGCAGCAACGCTATCAAAACGGCATTTATGTCACGCTACGTCTCAAATCCAGCATGTATCACCGTTTCCATGCGCCGGTGGAGTGCTCACTGCGCCGCGTAACCTACATTTCGGGTGACACCTGGAATGTAAACCCCGTAGCGCTGAAGCGCGTTGAGAAGCTGTATTGTCGAAACGAGCGCGCGGTATTGAATCTGGAACTGAACCAGCCGGAGAGTGGCGTCTGTCTGGTGCCTGTTGCTGCCATTCTGGTCGCCAGTATCAAGCTCAACTGCCTGGAAGAGCCCCTGGGCTTGCAGTATCAGGGCCCGGAAGAACTGTATTGCAATGCCGAATACACCCGCGGGGAGGAAATGGGCTACTTCCGTCACGGGTCCACCATTGTGCTGTTCGCTACGTCAGATCACGAACTGCTGCCACAACTCATCGAGGGTACGACCATACGCATGGGGCAGGCGCTGTTGCGCCGGACTGCGTGTGAAGGTACTGCCACTGCCACTACCGACCACCACGTCGAGGATGCACCATGACCTTTCTGGAAGAACTACACCAACAACGTTGGGACGATCATCGCTATTACCACCACAACCGCGTCAACCAGTCGCTACATCTGGTGAGCGCTTCGTGCTTTATGGCCAGCTACTATCTGATCTTCGTCGATCCAGTCATGGCGGTCATGGTGGGCTGGTTGCTGGCCATGCTGCTGCGTCAGGTAGGCCATTTCTTTTTTGAGCCCAAGACCTACGATGAGGTCAATCACGCGAGTCACGAGTACAAGGAAAGTGTGAAGGTGGGCTACAACCTGCGCCGTAAGGTGATTCTGCTGTCCATCTGGATCGCCGAGCCGGTGCTGTTGTGGTTCAATCCTACGCTGTTCGGTTTGCTCAATGACCAACAGGTTGCGCGCGGACTGCTCTACAACACGGCCATCGCCTGGTTGATTACCGGTATCGGCGCAGTGGTGTTTCGCTCGGTTCACCTGTTTTTCCTGCGCGGTGTGCAGACCGGGCTGGTGTGGGCAACCAAAATTCTTACCGACCCCTTCCATGACATCAAGATCTACCATCGTGCACCTGTGCTGCTGATGAAGGGCGATCTTTATGACGACATGACCGAATGGTACACCGACATCCCTCCCGGCGATCAGCAAACTGCCTGAGCGCCGGGCGGTAGGCGACTTAGTTGCCATCCAGTGCAAAAGTGATTCGGGTCATCATGTCCTTCTGCGGCTGGGCAATGCCATTTTCCACCGGTGGTTTGTACTTCCATTTACTGAGGGCGCGAATGGATGCTCGCTCAAATACACCGGCAGGTTGGGCATCGACAATTCGGATGTTGTCGGTGCGCCCGGTGGCGGTGATGTCGAAACTGAGATCAACATAACCCTCGATACCTCGCGTACGGGCGCGTTGTGGGTAATCCGGCGCTACCCGAAAGATCACCACAATACCGGTACCGGCGCCGCCCAGTTGCAGGTTACCCACGGGGGCGTCCGGAGTGGGTGGGTTTAACGCCAGCGGTGTCGTATCTCCCGGTTCGATTTGAGTGTCCTGGGGCGTCCACTCCGGTGGCGGTGTTGGGTCTTCAACGCGCTGTACCGGTTCCTTGATTTCCACTTCCGGCTCAGGGGGTGGTTCCATCACAAAATCGCGCACCTTAATGGCTGTTTCTTCCAATTCAGGCGTTTGTGTCGCGATCAGTGAATACATAATCAATAACAGTGCTCCGCAGGTGAGTAGGGCGGGGAAAACGGCGGCGAGAATCCGCGGTGTAGGGTGGTGCAGGACCAGTGTGCTCATAATACGTACTCCATTTATTGCGGGTGCAGGTGTCTGCTGAACGCCGCTCGGGGCTCAGGAAATTAGCTTCTGATCAGGGTTGGTCGCCCGGCTTGCAGGCGATGAAGGTGCTATCCCGGTTCGGGTGGTGGGCGAGGTGGATACGGGTTCACGGTTGAGGGTGGTTCGGGTTTGAGCCACTCCTCGCCGCCCCCTGTCTGGAGGGCTTGATTGGTATTCATCGGCGGGGCCTGAATGGCTGGCAGCTCAGCCCGGTACAGTGGCGCGATACGCAGGCGCGGCGTTTCATAGGCCAGATGGATTGCGGACAAGGGGGTTGCGAGCAGCAGGCAGATCACGAAGGTGCTGCGACGGCTGGTGCGCTGGGTCGAGCGATCGACAATTTCCACGGTGAGATAGCGGATGCGCGTGGCCAGTTCGGAAGGCGCCCCCAGCGCGACCGTTGCCGCCAGATGTTCCCCTCGAGCCTTGTCTAGCAGGAGGCTTGCGTAGTCGGTTGAATCTACGCCGCTGGCCAGCACGCGATCATCACAGGCCTGTTCCGCGCTGAGCGACAATTGGTTGAGCAGGTGGCGGATCCCCGGCAGCGGCCAGAACAGTATGGCGATCCATTGCACCAGCAGCAGACTCGCCCAGTCACCCCGTTGAACATGCGCCAGTTCGTGGGCCATTACCATGCCGCGTTCGCGCGGTGGCCAGTGTGCGGCCTCAAGGGGAAGCAGGATAATCGGGCGCAGCATGCCCCAGGACAGCGGTGCTGTGATCTCATTGCTGAACTTCACACGGACACTTTTGAGTCCGGTATCCGCCGGGGCCTGCCACTCGGGTCCTGCAGGTTGGGCGCGATGGCTGAATTGGGCAACATGGAGGATGTCCCGAGTCAGCCGGGCGGCTTTAAAAAGGGCGATTGCAATGTACAGGGTAAAAAGGATTTGCACCCACACACTGTTTGTACTTGCCACGTCTGTCGCGGTGCGGGAAAGCGCGGGCAGGGCGAGTGTTGGCGTAATCCAGCTCAGCAGTGGCAAGAGTGCCAGACACAGCCCTGTCCCCAGCCAGATACGGTGCCTTGCAGCGGCACTGCTCAGCGCGAACTGGCTGCCAAAATAACTACCCAGGGCAACAATGAGCAGGGCTTTCACCCCCAGCTCCAGGAGGCCGATCAGGGGCAGGGTGGCAATCCAGTCACTCACGGGATGATCCCCTAACCCCGCCGCCGGCGGGCTTGTTCAATCAGACCGGAGAGTTCATCCAACTCACCATCAGATAGGCGGTCGGCGTCTCGACCCAGCAGCGCGTTAACGGCCTGGATGCGGGAGCCGCCAAAGAAAGTGTCCACCAGGCGCTTGAGCGCCCCGTCACGTGCTTTGCTGAGGGGCTGCGCGGCACTGTAGGCGTAGCGCGAACCGATCTGGCGATGCTTGAGGTGACCTTTCTCGACGAGGATGGCCAGCAGTGCCCGCACACTGGAGTAGGAGGGCGGGTCGGGCAGGGCTGCCTGTATATCGCGTGCGCTGCACTCTCCCTGCGCATACACCGCGTCCATGATCTGCCGCTCCCGGCGGCTGAGGTGGCTCGGCATTGGTTGGCTCTCCTGCTAATAATTTAGCACTGTTAAAAAATTAGCAGGTTTGGTGGTGAAGTCAAGACCTGGTTGCGCGATGTTTGCTGGACCACTGAGACTCGGGGGGCTATGGTGCTGGTGTTTTGAGCCCGGTCCGATTAACGATGTCGCGATTCACCGCCAATCAATGGCAGCGCTACCAGCGCCATATCCAGCTTGATGCCTTCGGCGTTGCCGGGCAGTTGCGCCTGCGGCAGGCGCGTGTGCTGGTGGTGGGCGTTGGGGGGCTGGGTTGTCCCGTGGCGCAATACCTGGCGGCTGCCGGGGTGGGGCATCTGACACTGGTGGATGGGGACGAGGTGTCACGCAGTAACCTTCACCGCCAGGTGTTATTTACCGAAGCGGATATTGGCTTGGGAAAAGCGGCAGTGGCTGCCGCGCGATTAAGGGCGATGAACCCGGAACTGGAGCTGCGGGTAGTTCCCGAGGCGCTCAGCATCGATAACGCGGAGTCTCTCATCGAAGGCTGTGATCTGGTGCTGGATTGCACCGACAACTTCAGCGCGCGCTACCTGATCAACGACTGTTGCATTAATCTGCGCCGCCCCTGGCTGTTCGCGTCCGTGGTCCGTTTTTCAGGCCAGCTGGCATTGTTTACGCCGGGTAAGGCCTGCTTTCGCTGCTTGTATCCACGCGCCCCGGAGGGCGTGGAGGACTGTAATGCAGCCGGCGTACTATCCACATTGCCGGGTATGGTAGGGCTGCTGCAGGCCAATGAAGCGCTGAAGTTTCTTGCCGGTCTGGAGTGCCCGCTGGATGGGCGCCTGATGCTGGTTGAAGGTTTGGATCTGCAGATGCGCCACCTGGCGCTGCAGCCCGCGCCGGAATGCGTTTGTCGTCAGGGGCGTGCTCCTATTTTGGCAGACGACGACACCGGCGCGTTCACATGCGATACATCGGCGGCAGAAGCGGGGGAGTTGTCCCCCGTGGAATTCGAAGCACGGCGCAGCGGCGATCGCGGCCTGTTGCTGGATGTGCGCAGCCAGCAGGAGCACGAGGCGTTTAACCTCGGTGGAGACTGCCTGCCCCTGGATGAACAATTCATCGATCGCGCACGCACGGGGCTGCCTGAGAAGAACTCTCCCTGCGTACTTTACTGCCAGAGCGGGCGCCGCAGTGCCCGTGCCGCGCAATTATTGCGCGACGCGGGTTTTACGCGCGTCGAGACCCTCGCCGGAGGGATAGCGCGCTGGCTGGAGGTGCGCCCCGATCAGCCGGTCTGATCGTCCAGTGCTGCTTCCGGCCCATTGGTTTTCACCGAGGCAATGCCATTTTCCATGGCGGCAGTGCCAGAATACATCTCCGACTTGCCGATAACCTGGCCATTGGTTGATTTCAAGGTGAAGAAAGGCTCGCCGCTACTGGCGGTTTTACGCTCGTAGCAGGCGTCGTCCGCGGCATGTGCCCGCACTGATTCAATGCCTTTCTGGGCGCCGGATTTATCGGCATAACTCTGGCTGGTGAGGATCACCTGGCCGTTGCCCGCTTTCAGGTTGAACATGAACTTGCCGCTGTTGCCCTGCTTGAGTTCGTATTTCGCCGCCATATTGCTTCCTCCGCACGGTTAGGCCGGGTTGGTTCAGGGGGTGAACCACCACTGTTTTTCAGTGTAGAAGCGCTTGTGCAAACTGCCAGCTTGCCCTATCGTGATATGGTGTTATATTAATGTATATCACTATCTGGATCAGCACACCAAAGGAGCGTCCCATGACCCTCATCCTTCGATCAGCGGCACTGTTACTGTGCCTGCTCACCAGTTCAGTTCTCGCTGACCAAGCCGAACACTGCGAGGTCGATTTGCAGCGGGATTTGCGTGTCAGCAGTCAGTTCCTCGAGGTCATGACCGGTGACGAGTTGGAGTACCGCATCGAGCAGGACGGTAGCCTGACGGTGGCGGGCGAGGCGGTACAGCTCGATGCGGATCAACGCAAGCTTGCCAGGGACTATGCCGGTGAGGTTGCCGCCTTCGTACCCCAATTCATAATGTTGGCTACCCAGGGCCTGGAAACTGCAGCCAGCGCTGTGGGGCAGGCGCTGGGTGAAGCCTTCGGTGAAAACAGTCCACCCGCCGAGAAAAGCCGCGCGGCACTGCTGCGCGCCCGGGATCAGTTTGAAGAGCTAAGCTCGGCAGAAGACGGCGTTTACACCCTCCGCGCCAGCGCCATTGAGTCGGCTGGTGAGTCCTTCGGTGAAACCCTGGAGGAGGAACTGGAAGAGGTCATCGCCAGCACGGCCGGTTCCGCCCTCAGTGCCCTGGGTGATGCCCTGAGCTCAGGGGATTTCGAAGCCAGCATGGAAGACTTCGCCAATCGCATGGACAGGATGGGACGCGAACTGGAGGCCATGGGCGACGCCCTGGAGGACACCGGCCGCGAGATGTGCCACCAACTGGAGCGTATGCGCGAGGCCGAGCAGGCAGTACAGGATCAGATTCCGGCGCTGAAGCCCTACCCGGTGCTGGGCGACCGTCAGCCCTAAAGTACGGCCAACTGGCTGTTCAACAAATCACTCACCAGCATGTTGCCCGGGCTGTGGGTGATACAGAACGGTGGGCGTGATTGCTCCACCACCACCTGGGGCGTTACGCCGCAGGCCCAGAACACCGGCATCTCGCCTGGTTTAATGGTGACGGGGTCACCAAAGTCCGGTCGGTAGATATCCGCGATACCAATTTGCGCCGGGTCACCCAGGTGGACTGGCGCACCGTGTACCGACGGGAAGCGCGTGCAGATTTGTACGGCGCGGATGGCATCAGCCGCTTTGAACGGGCGCATACTCACCACCATGTCACCCTTGAATCGACCGGAACTGGCGCAGGGAATGTTGGTGCGATACATCGGCACATTGCAGCCCTCGCTGATATTGCGGATGTCCAGGCCGTCGGCCAATAGCGCTTCCTCAAAGGAGAACGAGCATCCCAGGGCGAACACCACCAGGTCATCACGCCAGTAATCCTTGAGGTCGGTCGGTTCGGCAACGGCGACTCCGTTTTCGAATACGCGATAGGCGGGCACGTCTGTGCGGATATCCAGGTCCTCACCCAACTCAGGCAGGTGGGGACTGCCGGGTTCGCTGGTTGCCAGCAAGGGGCAGGGCTTTGGGTTTTTCTGGCAAAAGCCCATGAACTCCCCAGCCCAATCCGCAGGGAGGATCATCAGATTGCACTGCACATGCCCCGGTGCGAAGCCGGAAGTGTGGCCAGTGTGAGCACCGCGGCGGATGCGTTGGCGGAGTGTGGCGGCGGCGTTGTCGGTAGTCATGCGTTTTGTAGGCTCCCTGTATCAGTTATCCATTGTGCGACAACAGGCGGGCCAGGCAAATCCCTGAATACGGGTAGTGTCGGCCAACGGGGAGTATAGCTGTGCGTACCGGCGATCGCTTCGGCGCCACGGGCTGTGGATTGGGCCACAGCCGCATGCCTATAGTCACAGTTCAGGCATCCAGTGCATGGCAGAAGGGGGGCTTCGATGTCGGCAGGACTGGACAAGGCGCTGTCCACGGCACAACTCAATGGGCTGCCGTTGAGAAACCGTTTACTGAAGGCAGCTACCTTCGAGGGCAAGAGCCCCGGGGGCGTGCCGTCTGACGACCTCGTTGAGTTCCACCGTCGCCTCGGCGAGGGTGGCATCGGTATGACCACTCTGGCCTACTGCGGCGCCGAGGCCGATGGCCGTGTCTTCGAAAAAATGCTCTACATGCACGAAGGCATTCACAGGGAACTCGCCGCTCTCATCGCGACAGTGAAAGCCACTGGAGCAGCGGTCTCCGGCCAACTCGCCCACTGCGGAAATTTCAGCAAAAATCGCGAATTCCAGGGGCGCCGGCCGCTTGGCCCCAGTGCGCAGTTCAGTCCCATCGGGCTCTCCGCGGGTATGCCCATCGCCGGAGCGATGTCTGCACAGGACATGAATACGCTGGTCAACAACTACGCCACAGCGGCGAGCTTTATGCGCGAAGTTGGCTTCGACGCCATCGAAATTCACTTCGGCCACGGTTACGCCTTGAGCCAATTCATCAGCCCGCTCACCAATCGACGAAGCGATGAATATGGCGGCTCCCTCAATAACCGCATGCGGCTGCCGCTGCGCGTTCTGACCGCCGTACGCGAGGCTGTGGGCGACAGCTTTCCTTTGCTGGGCAAGATCAGCATGGCCGATGGCAAACGCGGTGGCATTCGCCCCGCTGACGCCGTAGAGGTGGCTGCCCTGCTGGATGCCGGTGGCATCGACGCCATCATCCCCAGTACCGGCACCAGCAGCATGAACCCTATGTTGATGTTTCGCGGCCAGAGCATGGCCGTGGGCCTGTTGGAGCAAACACAGAATCCACTGGCTCGGCTGGGCCTGCGCATGATGGGCTCACGCCTGTTCCGCGAGTACCCCTACCAGCCGCTTTACCTGCTGGAAGATGCCCAACGCGTTCGGGACAGGGTGCAGTGCGCGGTGGCCTATATCGGTGGCTGCTGTAATGCGGAGGATATCGACCGTGTAATGACCGCAGGATTTGATTTCATTCAATTGGGCCGGGCATTGATTTACGACCCGGATATGCCTAAAAACCTGGCGGCAAAAGTGGATTATCGCAACGGCTGTAGTCACTGCAATCGCTGTACTGCGTTGATAGAAGCCCCCGGGGGTATCCGCTGTGTGGAGCTACTTCCGCAGGGCTAGCCCATTGTTCAGTCAACGCCAGATCGAGATAGCGTTATACTCGGCGCCCGCTTCACCCGATAAATACTCGCCATGCCCGCTCTTGCCCTGTTGTTGTGTTTTCTGTCGCCCTTGGTGCTCGCGTCAGGCGATGAACTGCTGCTGCGAAACGCTAACGTTGTAAATGTTGAAACCGGTCAGATAGATACCCTTGATGTACTGGTGCGAAAGGGCCGTATTGCAGCGATCGAGAAACCCGGTCGTATAGAAACCACACCGAAAGCCATCGACCTGACCGGCCGCTACCTGATGCCCTCCCTGTGGGATATGCACGTTCACTTTGAAGGGCGCGATTTGGTGGAGGACAACGCGCTGCTGCTTCCAGTCTATCTGGCCTACGGAATTACAGCCGTACGTGAGGCAGCCAGTAACCTCGCCCCTACGGTACTGGCGTGGCGGGAGGAGGTCGCCCGGGGAGATCGTCTGGGGCCGCGCATTTTCACTGCTGGTCGTAAGTTCGAAGGTATCAATTCCCTCTGGGACGGGGATCGTGAAATCGGCAGCGTGGCGGAACTGCGAGCGGGTATGGATGAGCAGCAGCGCCTCGGTGTGGACTTCATCAAGGTCACGGAAAACACACTGCAACCCGACCTGTTTCTGGAAACGGTGCGTGAAGCACGCCGACGCGGGTTGACGGTATCTACCCATGTCCCGCTGGGCCTGGGCATCTTCGAACTGGCCGAGGCCGGCGTGTCGAGCATCGAGCATGCCTCCTATTTGCTGCGCTTGGGTAGTGCCGACGAGGAGAAGGTGGCTTTGGCTGTGCGTGAGGGCCGTATGGGTCCAGAAGCGGCCAATCAGCACTATCGATCAAAGTTTGAGCAGGAAACTGCCAACGCCGCCTATCAGCGCCTCGCTGAACTGGGTGTGGCCGTGACACCGACCCTGATCGGTGGTCGACAGTTGGCCTGGCTGCAAGACACCGACCACAGTGACGACGAGTTTTTGCGCTTCCTGACACAGGCATTTACCGCCAACTACCAGTGGCGTATCGACCGCATGGCGGGTGAGACCGACGCAGAACGACAGGCCCGTAAGTCACGCTATACATTAACCGCTGCGCAGGTACCTGCGCTGCAATCTGCGGGCGTGCTGTTGCTTGCCGGTAGCGATTCAGCGGCGCTGAATACCTATGTCTATCCCGCTGAAGCCTTGCACGAGGAACTCTCCTTATTTGTTGATGCCGGGCTGGAGCCTCTTGCGGCACTGCAGGCTGCCACCATCAATGGCGCCATTTTTATGGGAGTGGACGAAGAGTATGGCAGCGTCAGCGTGGGCAAGCGCGCAGACCTGCTGGTGCTCGAAGGCAACCCGCTGGAAACTATCCATGCCACGCGGCATATTCATGCCCTCGTTCACGGCGGTCGCTACCTGGATCGGGCCGCACTGGATGGATTGCTGAACGAGGCCGGGGTTAAGCGCGCCCGACTCGATGTTGCGCGGTCAACACAACCCTGATTAGCCCTGTTTATGGCTGCCGTCACACAGCGGCGCCGTGCCCGTGGCCTTGCAGCCACAGAAAAACAGTTTGGTATTCTCAGTGGCATCCAGGCGAACCGGGGAATATCCGGTGCCCTTGTGGGAGCCATCACAAAATGGCTGAGTTGCGCTGAGGCCGCAGGCGCACCAGAAGTAGGATTCTCCGGCCTCGACGTCTATGCCAAAGGGAGTGTCGGCGGCGCGTTTGGGTAAGTCCATGGCGTTCTCCTGTCGAGTACCATCGATTGCACTTTATGAGGTAATAGTAGTTCACGCGCGCTCGGGGTAAGGTGGTGGATACGTGGATTGTATTTTCTTCCGAAACATCAGCATTCAAATAACAAGCAGGAGCTGAAGCCATGAGTTTCTACGAAAATCACATATTGCCGCATTTCATCAATTGCGCCTGCGGCACCAAACCCATCCAACGGCAGCGCGAAAAGGTTGTACCGCAAGCCGCGGGTACGGTGTTGGAAATTGGTGTGGGCACCGGGCTGAACCTGCCGCACTACGACGCCTCGCGGGTGGACAAACTCTATGCCCTCGACCCGTCGGAGCGCTCCTGGGAACTGGCCGGCAAGCGTGCTAAGTCCCTTGAGTTCGAGGTGGAGTTCATCGGGTTGCCCGGCGAGGAAATTCCCCTGCCCGACAGCTGCGTCGATACCGTGTTGGTGACCTACAGCCTTTGCACCATCCCTGATCCGGTGGCTGCCCTGACCGGGATGCGCCGTGTCTTACGCGATGGCGGCACCTTGCTGTTTGCCGAGCACGGCCTGGCGCCGGATGAGAGCGTGCAACGCTGGCAAGAGCGCATCGACCCGTTGTGGAGCAAAGTCGCCGGGGGTTGCCACCTGAATCGTGATATTCCGGTGCTGCTGAGGACAGGCGGTTTTGCGCCGCAACAGGTGGACACCATGTACCTGCCAAGCACGCCGCGTTTTGCCGGGTTTAATTATTGGGGGAGTGCGCAGAAGGCGTAGTTGGCTGCGAGGGCTGCTCCGGGTTCCACGGCTCCACCGGATGTGCCTCAGGTGTTGGCAAATTCTCCGGGCGATACCACGGCAGGACGGCCATGCGCTCTACTACCGACTGGTGAATCACGGCGCCCTCAGGGATGTAGCGCGCTTCCTCGCGCGGCAGATAGTAAGAAGCCGATTCCGGCTCCCGCGGTGGATCGCGCCAGCGGGTTGAGCGAGGCAGGTACTCCAGGATTTTCCAGCGCCAGTTCATCGAGTCGTGGGCTTCGGCCCGTGGGTCGGGTTTGCTGTAGGGCGTGGTATTGCCCGCGCGGGGAATACCCAGGGCCAGGTGCCGAACCATGGCTGGGTCGACTTTCAGACCGTGACTCACCGCTTCGTTAATCAGCCAGTACAGTGGATATTTCGACAGGCCACTCTCCGCCTCAGGGTAGCCACCACCAATATCGGAATGAACGCCCGCAAACCAGACCTGTTTGCAGTCCTGGGGTGTATCGGGTGCCTTTTTATCGAAGGGGTTTTCCACGTAGAGTTGCCCTTCTTCCCAGCGATTCAGGCGGAACATGCGGCGTTTTTCGTCGATCGCCATCGCCTGGCGAAATACCGCTACCGAAGGGTTTTGGCGGGTGTAGGGCAGCATCTGCAGGCTGGGCCAATACAGACGATCGCGACGCGGCACCAGCACCGAGCTCACCGTATCCCACGCGCCGAGGAAGGCGATCTGTACCGGGCGGGCGGCGATAATGCGGCGAAATCGCCAGGCAATGGCAAGGTCTTCGCGCCCGCTGGCCTGCTTGTAGGCGGTGAGTGCATACCGCGAGAGGTTCTTCTGCTCCGGTCGCAACAGTCCCACCAGATGGAGGAAGCCGGCCAATACTCTTACGGTGTAGGCGCCGCGGCTGAAACCAAAGAGGTAGATCTTGTCGCCCTTGCTGTAGTGCTCCAGCAGGAAGTGGTAGGCCTCCAGCACATCTTCATCCATGCCTTCGCCGGTGGCCAGGCCAAACACGCCGCGCGCCGCGCTGCGCGCTTTGGCCCACTCACTGGTCAGGCCAATCGTGCCAACACCGGCACCGTAAAACACTTGCTGCTGACGATTCTTGCGGCAGCAGCGAAACAGTTTTAATACGTTGGACAGATTCTCTTCGACTTCATTGCCGGTGCCATCGCAAAGGATGACGATGTTCTTGGGCACGGGCTGATCCTCCCTGATCGGTAGTGCTACTACTGTAGTTCATGTTTTGCGACGGCGCGTGGCGAATGCACTCGAGCGACGTCGCAGAGTAAAGTTATTCCTTCAGCTTAGTAGTCGCACCAGGCTCGTCGAGGCGTTGATCTTGCGATTGTTGAAGTACTCTTCGTGGTTCTCTTCGATTTTGGGGATCTGATAGAGATAGTTGACCATTATGCCTGCTGACTGTGTTTTGCCAGAGTGCGACAAATCGGCACCCCAGTGCAGCCGGTGCAGGCTGGCGCCATTGCCCAGATGAAAGCGAGACACGGGGTCGAAGGCCAGGCCGTCACCGTGCTTCACGTTCAGCAGATAGTGGGCGCAAAGCCGCAGGAGCGCATCGCGCACCTCCACTTCAACCACTTTGCCGAGGGGTGCTCGCACTTTCTCGGCCATTTCCTCGGTCACCAGTTCCGACAGGTCAGTGTTGATTAACCAGTTGCGAAAACGCGGTATCGGAGACAGTGTGACAAAGGTTTTCAGCGTGTCGATTTCCTCTGCCAGCAGTTTCACCACATTCTTGATCAGGAAGTTACCGAACGAAATGCCGGCCAGCCCGGGATGGCAGTTGCTGATGGAGTAGAACACCACGGTCGTACATTCATCGGCGGGCAGCGACTCGCGTTCGAGGGAAATCAGTGGGCTGATCGAATGGGGGATCTCTTTGGTGAGGGCCACTTCTACAAACACCAGAGGATCTTCTTTCATGGCGGGGTGGAAGAAGGCAAAACAACGGCGGTCGTCGGTGAGCCGCCCGCGCAAATCTTCCCAGCCATTAATTTCGTGCACGGCTTCGTACTCAATCAATCGTTCGAGCACGTTGGCCGGCGAGGACCAGTCGATCTGACGTAAGTCGAGAAAGCCTTTGTTGAACCAGTAGACAAAGAGGTGCTTGAGATCTGAGTCCAGCCCTTTGAGTTCGGGGTACTCACGCGACAGGGCCAGCACATCGCCGCGCAGGGCGACCAGCGTTCTGGTGCCCTCGGGGGCCATGTTGATCCTTCGAAACAGTTTCTTGCGCGGCGCCTCCACCGCGTGCGCAATCTGCTCGAGATTGTCCTGTGAGGGGTCGTCGCGATAGCGCGCTGCGCTCTCGACGACTCCCTGTGGATCAACGGTGAAGTCATTGGCGAGACTTAACAGGAACTGGAGTTTCTGCGCCTCTCCCAATTCACTGTACGCCGCCGCTATTTCCTCGGCCAGGGCCAGCCCGGAGGCCTCACCGCGGTGGTTGAGAAGCTCCTGGCACAGGGCCGTCAGGGACTCGGCGGAACCGGCAACAAGTTTGGGTACCCCTTTTTGCTTGGCCAGCAGTTCCCGGCCTACTGATAGCACTGACTTTAGCGCCCGGTGGAAGGGTGATGCCGTTGGGCTGGTCAGGGGTGAGGCCGTATTGTCTGCCACTATTCAATCATCCATTCATGTGCCGGGTCGTTGTGAAAGATCCACTCGCGCCTGGGCCCGGCCATCACATTCAGGTAATACAGGTCGTAGCCGTGCGGGGCGCCTACCGGATGATAACCGCGCGGCACCATGACTACATCGCCATCTTCTACCGCCATGGTCTCATCGAGGCTGCGGTCGTCGGTGTAGACCCGCTGAAAAGCGAAGCCCTGTGGCGGCGACAAACGGTGGTAGTAGGTTTCCTCCAGATGGGTTTCCCGGGGGGCGTCGTCAGTATCGTGCTTGTGCGGCGGGTAGCTGGACCAGTTCCCGTTTGGCGTGATGACCTCTACCACCAATAAACTCTCTGCTTCGATGTTGCCAAACAGTATATTGCAGATCAATCGGCGATTACTGCCGCTGCCACGTTCGGCCAGATCACAGTCCTCCGGACGAATCAGGCGCGGCGGGTAGCGGCCCGTGGCCGGTGCCGAACACACCGCCAGTTCCAGGTCAGTGTTGGCGCTCACCTCGTACGGGCTGTTGGGTGGAATGTATACCGCGTAAGGCGCTTTACCGTCGAAGGGGCCACTGCGCTCACCAATGTCCTCCCAGGTGTGATTACCGCTTTGCACGCTGGCTCGCCCGCCGACCAGCACCAGGCATACTTCCCGGTCACCACTGCTGCGAGTGAGTGAGCGCCCGGCGGCCAGTGAGAAGCACTCAAAGCCTACATAGCGCCACTGGGCAGATTCCGGTGTGATGTGCTGCGTGCGGCCATCTTCATCCGGAGACTGACGGCGGGAAAGCAGGTGCGACATGAGGTTCTCCTGGGGGTGTGGGCGCTAGCGCGCCCGGTTGCCTGTTTCCAGCGGCAGGTTGAGGGGCTTGGCGATGTCGGCCCAGTCGACAAACTTGAAGTTGGAGCCCTCGCGCTCCTCGCCCTTCTCGTTGTAAACCTGAGGCTGGTTGTTACCGTCATGCATTACCAGCAGGCCCGAGGGGAAGGCATCACCCAGGGCGACATTGGTGACCATCATGCCATCGGTTTCATTGACACCATCGACAGCGCCATCGTCCACGCGGAAGGAGCCCAGATAGCGATTCTTGGAGCCGCGGTCGTACACTGCCACGGTGTTATCGCCCTGACTCGAAACCAGCAGGTATCCTGCGCCTTTGCCGGCGTCGTAAATAGTCAGGCCTTCGAGGTCTACGCGCAGGTGTTCGTCGCCCAGCCCCGGATCCTGGTCGAACTGCAGGTTGCAGGCGTACTCGTCCTCAGCCTCGTCCCAGGTGCGCTCGTAAGGTACGCCGAACTCTGCGGCACGGGCGAACAGCTGCCATTGCGCCTTATCCTGCGGTGCGTCCAGCGCGATACGCCAGATGCCAACGTTCTCCTGTGCCAGGTAGAGGGCGTTGTGATCGATGTCTGCGACCATGCCTTCAAACTGTGGACGGTCGACATCGTCACCGGCGCAGGGTGCCCAGGTGCCATCGCCGGCGGGGAATTCGTGGGGGAAGTCCAGGTTGGCCAGATGCGTGTAGCCTACGGTGCCCGCTTTACCTTCCGATAATTCCAGCAGAGCGACGCGGGTGGTGCTGTTCTGGCTGACCAGGGCCATGGTCTTGCCCTGGTGTTGATAGGTGGCCAAGCCGTAGGCGGTGTAGCCTTCGTTAATTTCCTGCTGGTTGGCGCTGAAGATCGGTGTGGCTCCGGGTGCTGTGACGTTTGACAGCAGATACTGGCCTTCACTGTTCGGGCGCAGGGCGAACACTGCGACAGAGTCCAGGCCGCGGTCCGAAGCCACCACCAGGTCGGTTGGCTTGCCCTGAAGCGCAAAGTTATACACCACTTCGGCGTTGTTCAGTCGACCGGGAGAGTTGTCGCAATCGTCTTCATCGGAGGTGCACGGTGGTGCTGGCTGTGCAGGCACATGCTGCAGCAATTTGCCGTCCAGGGTGTAGACGTCCATTCCGCCTTCTTTCAGCGCGCCGGCGATCAAGCTGTCGGCAGGGTTGCCGGGGTGAATCCAGATGGCGGGGTCGTCAACGTCGGTGAAGATGCCAGGGGCATCGTCGAAGTGGGGCCGGGTTTCCAGAGTGGCATGAACGCTCACGGGCTCGGCAGTGCTCAACTGTGCAGCGGCAAGCAGGGACAGGGCCGAAATTTGTGTTGCAAGCAGGGTCTTACGATTCATGTTATGGATTCCTTGTGGGTTGTGATCCTGCTGCCAGACTACGCCGCTGGCTTTAACGTAAAGCTGACGCTGCGTGAACAATCGTTCATTTTGAGCGTTTTCTTTGTGTTTTTTTGCCAGCACTCTCGCTCCGGTCGCTGGCCAGTGCGGTGGTCAGTGCCTGCGCCAGGCACATGGATGCCGTCAGTGAGCGGAAGCTGAATACCTCTGCGTCGTGGACATCGAAGAAAACGGTGGCCTGCCGGGCGATGGCGTTGAGGGAACTGTCAGTGAGTACGATGACCGGTATTTCTTTTTCTCGCGCGGCCGTAACGACACGCGCGGTTTCCTCCGAGTAAGGGCTGTAGCTGATCGCGATTAACACGTCACCGGGCCCCATGCTGTCGGCATGTTCCAGTAACATGCCGCCCATTCCGGTAAGTAGTTGGGCCCGGCAATCCAGGTGGTTGAGGTTGTAATAGATGTAGCTGGCGACCGGGAAAGAGCGGCGTTGCCCCATCACATAGATAAAGTCGGCCTGGCGAAGCAGGCTTACGGCTTCCTCGAGGGCCTGCGGAGCGATGTCATCCTGCAGGTGCTCCAGCGCATCGCGATTGGCATCGCAAAACTCCCGCAACATTCCTGCCGGTGTGCCCGCGGCAACGTTTTCCCGTTCCGCCACCTTACGGAATCGTTCCTTGTAGCTGGCGGAACGGGCGGTAACGTGAGCCTGGAAGGTGCGTTGCATATCACTGAAGCCAGAATAGCCAAAGGCCTTGGCGAACCGGATCAGGGCAGATGGTTGCACGTCCGCACGGTCGGCAATTACTGCCGTCGTCTCCATGGCCATAATCGTTGGGTTGTCCCAGGCGAACTTGGCAATCTGCCGCAGGCGCTTACTCAAGGACTCATAGCGCTCGGACATTTGTGCGCGTAGTGTCTCGTAGTCACGGGGTGCGTCGGTGGTCATTGCTGTGGTTCCGGTGGCTCGAAAGCGGTCATTCTGAAATAAATAATCCAAAATTAGAATGAAGGCTTGCGTTTCTGGTTCAATATAGAATAAATTTATCACAAAGATTAAAAATAGAATATATAATATTTTCGGTGCCGGGCAAGGCCCTCACCCTTACCGCAGGAGGCATCACGCTGGTGCACACGCTCAGGCTTGGATTGATCGGTAGTGGCTTTATGGGGCGTACCCACGCTCTGGCAGCCCATTCGGTGGGCCTGGTGTTTCCTCAGTATGGAGCGCCGACCTGTGAGATCCTGGCCGACACCGATGCCGCGCAGGCTGCAGATCAGGCTGCCGCGCTGGGATTTCGCCGCAGCACCGGAGACTGGCGCGAGCTGGTAGCGGATGCTCAGGTTGATATCGTCGATATCTGCACGCCAAATCACCTGCATTACCCGATGGCAAAGGCTGCACTCGAGCACGGTAAACACGTTTACTGCGAGAAACCCCTCGCGTTGTCGGTAGATGAGTCCCGTGAGCTGGCCGCGCTGGCAAAAGACCGCGGTTGCGTCACCCTGGTGGGCTTCAATTACGCCAAAAACCCCATCATCACCATGGCCGGGAATTTGATCGCGCAGGGTGCGCTGGGGCGCATCCACCACGTGCGCGGTACTCATATCGAAGATTATCTGGCCGACCCGAAGCGGCCCGGCGGCTGGCGCACCCGCCAAGCGCTGGCTGGCCTGGGGGCGCTGGGAGACCTGTGCCACATCCTGTCCCTGACCCAGCGCCTGGTTGGTGAACCCGTGGCAGTGTGCGCTGATTTTCAGACCGTGTACCGCGAGCGCCCGGACGGTCCTGTGGAAAATGAAGACCAGATGCATGCCCTGCTGCGTTTTGATGGCGGCGCAATCGGAACCATCGAATGCAGCCGAGTCGCCTGGGGACGCAAGAATGGCCTCACACTGGAAATTTCCGGGAGCAAGGGCTCGCTCTGTTTTGATCAGGAGCGGCAAAACGAATTGTATTTTTATCGGGGTGGTGAGGGCGATCCTCAGGGCTTCAAGCGTATTTTGCTCGGGCCGGATCAGCCGGATTACGCGGCATTTTGTCCCGCTCCCGGCCACGGGCTGGGATTCAATGATCTGAAGGTGATCGAAATGCGAGACCTGCTCGAGGCGATTAATGGCAGTGGTCAGTCCTGGCCGGACTTTGGCGCCGCAGCGCGCATCGATGCCGTGACGGCGGCCATGGCGGCCTCGTTTGACAGCGGTGGCTGGGTAAGCGTTAACACCACAAACGCCGGTTGTTCCGGCACTAGCAATCAGGGTTGAGAATGGATCAGCGTCGTTTCGATGTCATTTGCATGGGCCGGGCCGCGGTGGATTTTTACGGTCAGCAGTTTGGCTCGCGGCTGGAGGACATGCGCACCATGGCCAAGTACCTGGGCGGCTCCTCTGCCAATATGGCGGCGGGGATGTCCCGGCAGGGGCTGCGTGTGGCGATGTTGACCCGGGTCGGTGACGAACACATGGGTCGTTTCGTGCGGGAGGAACTGGCGCGCAATGGCGTGGACGTCAGCCACGTGCACACCGATCCGGAGCGCCTTACCAGCATTGTGGTATTGGGCATCAAGGATCGGGATACCTTCCCTCTGATCTTCTATCGGGAGAATTGTGCCGATGCGGCCCTGGATGTGCAGGATTTTGATCGCGCGTTTATCGCTTCAGCGCGCGCCCTGGCTATAACCGGCACCCACTTTTCCCTGCCGGGGCCGGCTGCGGCGTGCCGTCAGGCGATTGATTACGCACGCGTCAGTGGCACCCGCACAGTATTGGACATCGATTACCGCCCAGTGTTGTGGGGTGTGGCCGGACATGGCCAGGGCGAAAACCGTTTTGTTGGCAGTGAGGCGGTAACCGGTCATTTGCAGGCTATCCTGCCACTGTTTGATCTGGTGGTAGGAACCGAAGAGGAATTCCACATCGCGGGTGGTACCACTGACACGCTCGCCGCGTTGCATGCCGTACGGAATCACACCGATGCCACCTTGGTGCTCAAGCGGGGGGCACTTGGCAGTACTGTATTTGAGGGGGTAATTCCAGCCGAGTTGTCGCAGGGTGTTAGCGGCCCGCCTGTTTCGGTAGAGGTGCTTAACGTGCTGGGCGCGGGCGATGCCTTTATGAGTGGGTTTATGCGTGGCTGGATGGGCGATGAACCGCTGGCGCGCTGTTGTCTCTACGGCAATGCCTGCGGCGCGTTGGTGGTGTCGCGTCACGGCTGTACGCCGGCCATTCCCTCACGCGTTGAGCTCGATGACTACCTGTCCCGTTTCAATGACGTCCCGCGCCCTGACCTGGATGCGCGCCTGAACCAATTGCACCGCAGTACCGTGCCGCGCCGGGAGTGGCCAGCCATCTACGCGCTGGCCTTCGATCATCGAAGCCAGTTTGTGGAGATGGCGGAGGCTTGTGGCGCGCCGCTGGATCGGGTGGTACGACTAAAGCAGTTGATCGCCGAGGCTTTTCTCGCGGTGGTGGAGCAAAAAGCGCTGGCGGGAAGTGCGGGTGTTTTGGTAGATGAACGCTTTGGCGAAGAAGTGCTGGAATCGCTTACCGGGCAGGATGTATGGATAGCGCGACCGGTGGAAGAACCTCAGTCACGACCACTGGCCTTTGAGTATGGTGACGATGTATCAGCGACTTTGCAGCGCTGGCCCACCGAGCACGTGGTCAAGTGTCTGGTTTTTTATCATCCGGATGATGAGCCCGCACTGAAACAGACTCAGCAGCATCGCCTGCGCTTGTTGTTCGAAGCCTGTTGCCATAGCGGGCACGAGTTGTTGCTTGAATTGATCCTGCCCGATGGCAGGGAGGATCGGGGCGACGACACCGCGCGGGTGATGCGGGAGTGTTACGAGCTGGGCGTCTTCCCCGATTGGTGGAAGTTGCCGCCCCCGCCGGACAATGCCTGGCCTGCAATCGAAGCGGTAATCGACGAATACGACCCCTGGTGTCGAGGCATAGTACTGTTGGGTTTGAATCGACCCGTGGCGGAACTGGTGGAAGGGTTCTCCCGCGCGGTGGGGCGCCGGCATTGTCGTGGATTCGCTATCGGGCGTAGCCTGTTTGTCGACGCCGCCAGGGCCTGGTTGGCTGACGAGTTGTCCGATCAGGCACTGCAGCAGGCGGTGGCTGAAAACTTTGGCGCTATCGTGGCCCAATGGCAGGCCTTGCATGAAGTGGATGTGTCGGAGGAGGCGGTAAATTGAGCACGATCAGGTTGACCTGTAGCCAGGCATTGGTGCGCTATCTGGCGGCACAGGAAGTAGAAGTCGATGGCGTGCGAGTGCCGCTGGTAGCCGGTGTATGGGCCATTTTTGGACACGGGAATGTGGCGGGCATGGGCGAAGCACTGGAAGCAGTACGCGAGCGCCTCCCTACTTATCGCGCACATAACGAGCAGGGTATGGCCCACGCTGCGATTGCTTATGCCAAGGCCAACAACCGGCAGCGTCTCATGGCATGTACCACCTCTATCGGTCCTGGCGCGACCAATCTGGTGACGGCTGCGGCGCTGGCGCACGTCAACCGTCTGCCACTGTTATTGCTGCCGGGTGATTACTTTGCATCGCGCGCGCCTGACCCGGTGCTACAGCAACTGGAAGTGCCTGGCGACCCCACGCTCAGTGTCAACGATACCTTGCGACCGGTGTCTCGCTACTGGGATCGGATTGAGCGTCCCGAGCAGCTCTTGACCAGCCTTCCCCGGGCGATTCAGGTACTGACCGACAGTGTGGATTGCGGGCCGGTAACCCTGGCGTTACCACAGGATGTGCAAACCGAGGCCTGGGATTTTCCAGCGGCGTTTTTCCAACCACGGTTGCTCCGTCGCCGGCAGTTGCCGCCGGATTCGTTGGAACTGGAGCAGGCGGTGAACGCGTTGCGCAGCGCCCGTCGGCCCTTGTTGATTGCCGGCGGCGGGGTGCATTACGCCGGGGCCTGTGACTCGTTGCGGGATTTTGTGGATCGCACCGGTGTGCCGGTAGCGGAGACACAGGCGGGCAAGGGCGCATTGCCCTGGGATCATCCGGCCCAGCTGGGATCCATCGGGGTTACCGGCAGCAGCGCCGCCAATGCTTTGGCGGCGGAAGCCGACCTGGTGTTGTGTGTGGGCACTCGCCTGCAGGACTTCACTACGGCCTCGCGAACCCTGTTTGGCAATCCGCACTGCCGCCTTGTAACGCTCAATGTCTCGGCCTTTGATGCCGGTAAACACGGCGCACTGCCACTGGTGTGTGACGCCGCCATAGGCTTGCAAGCACTGAATGCCGATTTGTCCGAGTGGCAGGCGGAAGCCGCCTGGGTCGAGCA
The DNA here is from genome assembly GCA_030427085.1 of Gammaproteobacteria bacterium. Taxonomy (GTDB): domain Bacteria; phylum Pseudomonadota; class Gammaproteobacteria; order Pseudomonadales; family Halieaceae; genus JAUHXH01. Next base: position 840,059 of record JAUHXH010000002.1, read on the forward strand.
GGGGCAGCGGGAGATAAGCCACTGGCGGGCGGTGGTGGATCAGGTAACCCTTGCAACGGCTGTAGATCTTCCGTCAGACGCGCAAGTGTTGGGTGCGGTCAATCGCCAGGCGCCGGAAGACGCTGTTGTGGTTTGTGCTGCCGGGGGTCTCCCGGGAGAGCTCCACAAATTGTGGCGCTGTAAGCAACCCAATGGTTATCACGTCGAATACGGCTACAGCTGTATGGGGTATGAGATCGCCGGCGGACTCGGGGTGGCCATGGCGCTGCCCGACCGCGAGGTATTTGTGTTGGTGGGTGACGGCAGTTACCTGATGATGAATTCGGAATTGGCAACAGCGGTGATGCTGGGCCGTAAACTGGTAGTGGTTGTGCTCGACAACAGAGGCTTTGGTTGTATCAATCGTTTGCAGCAAAGCTGCGGCGCTGGGCCGTTCAACAATTTGCTCGAGGACTGTGAACAGTCCGCTGGCGGAGCGCCCACCATCGACTTTGCCAGTCACGCCAGGGCGCTGGGTGCCGAAGCAGAACACGTTGTGGGTATCGCCGCCCTTGAGCAGGCGTTGGAGCGTGCACGGGCGGCGCAGGGCTGCTATCTGATCTCACTGATGACTGATCCCGCCCCTTCCACCGAGGAGGGGGGTGCCTGGTGGGAGGTTGCGGTACCGGAAGTGTCGCCGCGGGCCAGCGTATCCGCAGCCCGGGCCGATTATCTGGCGCAGAAACAGAACCAGCGCAAGGACGCCTGACGATGAGCCTGCGCCTGGGAATCAATCCGCTCACCTGGAGCAACGACGACATGCCCGAGTTGGGGGCAGACATCCCGCTCGAACAGTGTTTGCGCGAGGGGCGGGCGGCAGGATTTGCCGGTTTTGAACTGGGACACAAGTTTCCCCGGAATAGCGCTGAGCTAGCGCCGCTGCTGGCGCGGTACGATCTGGCGCTGGTGTCCGGTTGGTACAGCATGCGCCTTCGGCAGCGCAGCGTGGCCGATGAAATCGCAGCGGTGCAGGCGCATCTGGCGTTGCTTCGCGATATGGGATGTACGGTGATGGTATGCGCAGAGGTGACCGACTGTGTGCACGGTGATCGCCACACGCCGCTGTCGCAACGGCCTGTGCTGGCCGAGGGTGAGGTGAAGCAATTTGCCGAGCGGCTGACAGACTTTGCGGCTTACCTGAAAACTCAGGGCCTTACGCTTGCCTACCACCATCACATGGGTACTGTCATCGAAAGCGAACGCGATATTCGCATGCTGATGGCCCAGGTTGGGCCGGAAGTTGGCTTGTTGCTGGATACCGGCCACCTGACCTACGCCGGAGGTGATCCGCAGGCGCTGGCGGACGAGTACCGCGAGCGCATCGTACATTTGCATTGCAAGGACCTGCGCCGACCGATACTGGAGCGAGCGCTCTCTGGCGACTGGAGTTTTCTCGACGCGGTTCTGGCTGGCGTGTTTACCGTGCCGGGGGATGGCTGTGTCGATTTCGCCGGGGTCCTCGATCAGCTACCTACCGAATACAGCGGCTGGGTAGTGGTGGAAGCGGAGCAGGATCCGGCGCAGGCGGAGCCGGCACGCTATGCGCAAATGGGTTATCGGCACCTTGCAGCGCTGCTGAAGGAGCGGCCACTGAATTTTGAGGATAAGCAATGACTGCAGGAATTTGCCTGATTGGCGCCGGGCGCATTGGCGCGATTCACGCTGAAAACATTGCGGCTGCACCGGGCGCGCGTTTGTTGTACGTGGTGGACGCCAGTCCAGCGGCAGCTGAAGACCTGGCAGCGCGCTATGCAGCTCAAGTCGCTGATCTGGAGCGGGCGCTCGCAGACCCGGCCGTTCAGGCGGTGCTGATCGCAAGTTCAACAGATACCCATGTGGCGCTGATGCGCGCTGCCAGTGCAGCGGGTAAGGCTGTGTTTTGTGAAAAACCACTCGACCTCGACCTAGCCCGTGCCCGCGAGTGTCTGGGCGAACTTGAATCTGCCGGAACCCTGCTGGCGCTCGGATTTAATCGCCGTTTCGATCCGGACTTCAATGCCCTGTGGCAAAGAGTGCAGGCGGGTGATATTGGCGAGATTGAAATGGTGACCATTACCAGCCGCGATCCGGGGCCGCCACCGCTGGCGTATCTGCAACGTTCTGGCGGTCTGTTCATGGACATGATGATTCACGATTTCGATATGGCACGCTGGCTGCTGGGTGAAGACCCCAGCAGTCTTTACGCCACGGCCAGCAGCCTGGTCGACCCGGCGATCGCAGAGATTGGCGATGTGGACAGCGCACTGGTTACCTTGAAAACCCCCGGCGGCAAACTGTGCCAGATCAGTAACAGTCGACGTGCCAGCTACGGCTATGACCAGCGCATCGAAGTACACGGGAGTCGCGGGATGCTGCGGGCAGAGAATCGCAGCGCCAGCCAGGTTGAGTGCTTTCGAGCGGGTGCCGTGGAGCGCGATCCACCACTGGACTTCTTCCTGGAGCGCTACGCCCAGGCCTACCGCATCGAGCTGGATGCTTTCCTTACCGCGCTGGCGGGGCAGTCAGCCCAACTGGTAACGGGAAGTGATGCCCTGAAAGCCCAGGTGTTGGCAGCAGCGGCCGCGCGATCCTGCGCTGGTAACTGTGCGGTGGCGCCGGATTACCTTGGAATAGAGCACGCCTGATGGCTGATTTTAACTGGCTTGAACGGGGTGCTTGCGCCCGAAAAATAGAATTTATATATCCAATAAAATTAATGTGGAATAAATATTTTACTCTGAAGTGGATTCTCTCTATACTCGAACTCAACTTCGGAACACCTCTCATTACTAAATAAATCAACCGGAGGTTCTACCGTGACCCACTGTCGCATTCCGTTCTCCCGCACCGCACCCTTCCGCCGGCTGGCTTTGGCCAGTGCCATCTCTGTTCTGGGTCTGGGGCTCACGCCCACAGCACTCGCCCAGACAGTGACCGGCGAAGTCACCAACAGCAGCGGCGGCGCCGTATACGAAGGTGCCATTGTTCGCATCGTCGAGCTGGGTGTATCCGCCACTACAGACTCCCGCGGGCGATTTCGCTTACCCGGGGTGGCACCCGGAACCTACACATTGACGGTGAGTTATGTCGGTGCGCCGACGCGCACTGTCCCCATCACTGTGGGTAGTGATGGCCTTGTGCTCGGAGCGCTGGTACTGGGCGAGGGCAGTGAAAACCAGATGGCGCTGGAAGAAGTACTGGTTACCGGACAGTCCGCCGCGATGGCGGGCGCCATCAACCAGCAGCGGGCCGCAGACAATATCAAATCGGTGTTGGATTCCGACACCATGGGGCAGTTTCCCGATCAGAACGTGGCGGAATCTCTGCGTCGCCTGTCGGGAATTTCAGTAGAAAACGACCAGGGGGAAGGGCGCTATGTGGTCATCCGGGGCATGGACCCGGATTTGAACTCAACGTCCATTAACGGAGTGCGCGCCGCAGCATCCGAAAACCGGCGGGCCATGCAGCTTGATGTGATCCCATCGGACGTACTCGATGGCCTGGAGGTGCAGAAGTCGCTGACGCCGGACATGGATGGTGATTCCATTGGTGGGTCGGTGAACGTTAAAACACTCAGTGCCTTCAGCCGCAAAGAAGCTTATTTCAAAACACGTCTGGAAGGCGGCTACAACGAATTGCGCGAGGACTGGAGTCCGAAGGCCTCGGTTGCCGGTAGTGACATTTTCGAGTTGTCCGACGGACGACGCCTGGGTGTGGCCGGCGCCCTGAGTTGGCAAAACCGGAAGATGTCCACCAACAATAATGAGGGTGACGACTGGGAAGTGGCCGATAACGGTAACGAATACCCTGAGTCTTTTGAGCCGCGCTACTACCGTATCGAGCGGGAGCGGATTGGCGCCGTACTGAACCTGGATTATGACCTTTCGGAAACCACGACAGTGTTTGCACGCTCGCTATACAGCAAGTTTGAGGACACTGAACTGCGTTATGGCCAGAGCTACGGAGATCTGACTCCGCTGTCCGACGAAGCCGTGCAGGCGAGTGGCACGGACTTCGGTTTCGCTGAAATCGATATGAACACCAAGGACCGGGTACAAACCGCAGAAACCCTGTCGCTGTCTTTCGGTACGGAGAGTCAGTGGCAATTGTGGGGGCTTAAGACCACGCTTGGTTATTCCCACGGTGAGGAAGACGATCCCGATGTCGTGAACTCGGCCTGGGTTGGAGAATTCGAAAGTGGCAGTGACGGCATCCCGGACGACTCCCCGGTGCTCAGCCTTAACCGCAGCACCCCGGAGGAGCCACGGGTAGAATCAAACTACTTCGATCTGCTGCGCGACCCCGGCGTTTATGAACTGGATGAAATCGAGCACGAAAAGAGTCTTGCCGAAGATACCCAGTGGTCTTTCCAGTTTGACGCGACTCGCCAGTTCGATGAGTGGGAGCTCAAGTTCGGGGCCAAGGCTCGCTTGCGCGAGAAGGAGAACAACGAGGACGCCGACATCTACGGCGGAGATGATGTCTACACCATAGCCGATGTTTACGATCCGGGTGCAGCAAAGGATTACGGCTTCGACAACGTGATCGAGCCACTGCCCAGCACTCAGGGTGTACGGGACATCTTGCGTTCCGGTGACGGGATCGAATTCGAGGATATCGATTCCACGATTGCCTCTGCGGCTAATGATTGGGTGGTGAATGAAGACGTGTACGCTGCTTACGGCATGTTCAAGGCCTTTATCGGCGGGCTTACGTTGACGGGCGGCGTTCGGGTTGAGTACACGGACTTCAGCTCGGACGGGAACGCGGTTGGCCTGTTCGAGGAGGGGGATGAGTACAACGGCGTCGAACTCGAAGACGACCTTGTGGTAGTGGAGGGTATAAGCTCCGCGCGCAGCTACACCGATGTATTGCCCAGCCTGAACCTGCGCTACGACGTTACTGATCAGGTGGTCGCGCGCGCCGCAGTATCGCGCTCAATTGTTCGGCCACTGTTCGAGGATGTTGCGTCGCGCATCAGTGTCGAAGACGGTGAAGCGGAAATCGGCAATCCCGATCTCGAGCCCTACAACGCCTGGAACTACGATGCCTCGCTGGAATACTACCCCAGTGAACTCAGTGTGTTGTCAGCAGGCGTATTCTACAAACAGGTGGACGACTTCATCTTCCTCCAGACCTTCGACGACTACGAGTTTGGCGGCCAGGTGTTCGATGAAGCCACTATCGCCGAAAACGGCGACGGAGCAGAAGTGCTGGGGGTGGAGCTAAACTACCAGCAGCACTTCGGCTTCCTGCCCTCACCCTTTGATGGTTTGTTGGTCAGCCTGAATTACACCTTTGTCGACAGCGATGCGGAAGTGAATGAGCGCTCGATCTCTTTCCCGAAACAATCGGACAATATCGCCGGCTTTGTGGTGGGCTATGAGAAGTACGGTCTTGATTTGCGGCTGGCAATGAAATATCGCGACAGCTATCTGGATGAAGTTGTTGAAGAGGGCCTGGACCGTATCACCGATGCGCACACCCAGTGGGACTTCACCGCGAAATACAGCGTGAACGACAACTGGATGGTTTACGCCGAAGTGTCCAACCTAAATGGGGAGCCGGAATACTACTATGCCGGCGACTCGTCCCGTATGCTGCAGTACGATGAGTACGGTACAACGACCGTACTCGGTGTGCAGTATATCTACTGATCCAGGGGCGGGAATAACGTACGAATGCAGTGGTTCAGGTTTTTTGCCACGGGGGCGGACCAGCCAATCAGCGCCAGCAGCGCTGACATCGAAAGCCAGTTTCATCGCCACCGGCGCGATGTCATTGTGTTTATCACCCTGTGTTATGGCCTTGGGTATGTATGCCGGCTGGCATTAAATGTGGTCAAAAAGCCGCTGATGGATGCCGGTATCTTTACCCCGGAACAGCTCGGCATCATCGGATCCACACTGCTGTACGGCTACGCGCTGGGCAAATTTACTAATGGCTTTCTTGCCGATCACGCCCACGTTGGCCGCTTCTTCGCAGCCGGTTTGTTGTTGTCAGCCTGTGCAAATCTTGGCATGGGGCTGTCGGAGCTACTGTGGCTGTCGGCGCTTCTGTGGGGGTTGAACGGTTGGTTCCAGGGCTTTGGCGCGCCTTCCAGCGTAGTGGCGCTGGCGCACTGGTACAGCAATAGTGAACGGGGGCGATACTACGGTATCTGGAGCACCGCGCATTCCATTGGCGAGGGCCTGACCTATCTGGGTGTCGCCTGGTTAATCGCGGCACCACCCAAGGGGCTGGGGCTCGACTGGCACTGGGGTTTCTGGGTGCCCGCTGTTATCTGCATTGGAGCCGGCTTGCTGGTGTGGCGTTTTCTTCCGGATCGCCCTCAAGCCCTGGGGTTGCCCAGTGTTGCCGATTGGCGGGGTGATCACAGCGCCGTGGCCAGCGCGGCAGCAAACGGAAGCGTGTGGAAAACGCAGTTACGTATTCTCGCCATTCCCTCCATCTGGATTCTCGCGCTGGCCAGTTCGAGCATGTATGTGACCCGTTATGCCATCAACAGTTGGGGCAATGTTTATCTTCAGGAAATCCGTGGCTTCGACCTGTTCGATGCCAACCTGTTCATCTTCCTGAATACGGCGGCGGGCATTTTAGGCTGTGTCGCCTACGGCTTCGCGTCGGACAAATGGTTTAGCGCGCGTCGCCCGCCGGCCAATCTGCTGTTTGGTTTGATGGAGCTACTGCCGCTTTTTGTCATTTTCTGGGGCCCCAACGAACCCTTGTTACTTGCCGCTGCGCTGGTGGTCTATGGCTTCGGGCTTAGTGGCATCCTGGCATCATTGGGTGGACTGTTCGCTATCGATATAGCACCCAAACGAGTTGCCGGAGCCGCTATGGGTTTCATCGGCATCTTCAGTTATGTTGGCGCGGGGTTGCAGGACTACATCAGCGGCCGCCTGATTTCTGCCAGTGAGATCGCAATGCACTTCCCCTCGGCTAACGGCAATACTGTGGTGTATTTTTACGACTACAGCGTGCCGATAGTATTCTGGGTTGGCGCATCGGTGGTGTCACTGATTTTGGCGACAAGCCTCTGGAGGGTGCGTGCGACGGATTGAGCGAAGGCTCTGGGTAGTGGCCCTGGTTATCGTTCTGTCGGCCTGTGGCCGTCAGGCCGATGAGGGGTTTTGCGCCACGCATGGCCAGTCCCACTGGCAGCATCGTGATCAACAGCCCAGCCTGGTCGTAGGCTATGAACAGTCCGGGCGACTGGCGGTTGCGCTGGCTCTACCGACAAGTGAGAGCAATCATTCGAGTGTGGTGAGTGCAGCCGATATTCTGGCGCTACCGGCACACTGTAAGGCAGGTGAATTGAAGCCTGAGACACAGGGTGAGCAAACTTTGCTGCGTTTCGACGCTGACTGCGGCGAGGAGCTGCCCGCGCAATTGTCTGTTCCTCTGTTGCAAAACGCTCCTGAATTGGACGAGGTAGAGGTAAGCATGACAACGCCGGCCGTGCACAAGCACTTTGTTGTTCATCGTGACTGCGAGCGCGCGATATTCAATCTGGCAGAGGGGCCAGCGGATGGATGACTCCCAGTTGGAAGAGCGCCTTACCACCGCTTGTGGGATCGCCCGCGAAGCGGGAGTCTACGCGGCGGGTAAATTTGCTGACCTGGGCAGCCTGACGATTCACAGTAAAGGCATCCAGGACATGGCGACCGAGGCGGATATCGAAACCGAAGCGCTGCTTCGGCGATCGTTGACCGCATGCTATCCGGAGGATGCTTTCCTCGGGGAAGAAAGTTGCGACGGTTTCACGTCCGAACCCGGTCAGGGGGTCTGGGTTGTGGATCCCATCGATGGGACCCAGCCCTTCATCAGTAACATCACATCGTGGTGTATTGCACTGGCGTATGTGGTGGAAAATAAAACGCTCATTGGCGTTGTCTACGACCCGGTCAGAGATGAAATGTTTTGCGCCCGCCGTGGCGGAGGGGCGCAACTCAACGGGCGCCCCCTGAGCGTCAGTGCGGCACAGTCACTGGCCGATGGCCTGGTCGGTCTGGGGTATTCGAACCGGGTAGCACCCGCGGCGGCGCTGGGGCCAATGGAACGTTTACTGGCAGCTCAGGGCATGTTCCATCGATGCGGCAGTGGTGCGCTCAGTCTGGCCTACGTTGCAGCAGGCAGGCTGATTGGCTACTACGAGCCACACATGAATGCCTGGGATGCGGTGGCAGGTGGCTTGCTGGTACGGGAGGCGGGAGGGTGCAGCAATCCCGAGCTCGAGCAGAATGGGGTGCTGGATCAGGGCTGCCCGGTCCTGGCTGCCGCCAGTGGCGTTTACCCGGCCTTACAGGATGTTGTTGCAGGCCCCTGAGACTCGCAAGATGAACAATTATTAACCTCGGCCTCATGCGTGATTAACCCCTTTCGATTTATGGTAGCTGGACATTCAACATCCGAGGAAAGGACATGAAGCGTCTGGTATTTGGTATTGCTACTCTCACCGCTGCTGTGGCGGCTGCGCCCTTGCTCGCGGGCAGCGACCGCGAGGAAGCTGCAGTTGCCCTTTACGCCATCGAACGGTCGGGGCTCACCGTATCGAAAGCGCTGGACCAGGCACAGAAGGCTGTGTCAGGACTGGCCTACGAATACGAGCTGGAAGATGAAGACGGCCAGCTCTACCACGAAATCAAAATAATGAACTTCGACACAGAAACTCGCCACAAACTGCGCATTTCCGTCAGCGACGGAACGCTGACTGACGAACAGGAAAAGCGATCCTGCGGCGTGGTGTGTCGGGATGATGAAGTGCTGGCCGCGAGGGCCCTGAAAGAGTCCGGCTACAGCCTGAGCCAGGCGCTGGCGGACGGTGCACCCGGATCGCGGCAGCTCCTGGAAGAGGCGGAAGTTGAGCTGGAGCGCGGTGTTCGCTACATCAAACTGGAATGGGTCGGTGCCGACGGCAAGCGCGATACCCTGATTGATATCGACAGCGGCCAGGTCATCCCCTCTTTGACCAACCCCGGGGCCCGATGAAGTTACTGCTGGTAGAAGATGACCAGACCACGCTGTCCTATCTGACCAAAGGGCTGCGGGAACAGGGCTACAGCACCGATGAAGCAGATAACGGTGTTGATGCCCTGCACCTGGCGACTACCGGCCATTACGATCTGATAGTGCTCGATCGTATGCTGCCGCAACTCGACGGGCTGGCGGTGCTTGCGGCATTGCGTGCCGGCGGCGATCGCACGCCGGTCCTCATTCTCAGCGCCTTGTCTCATGTGGATGAACGCATCCGTGGCTTGAAGGCGGGTGGCGATGATTACCTGACCAAACCGTTTTCTTTTGCCGAGCTACAACTGCGCATAGAAAATCTGCTTCAACGTTCCGCCCCCGGTAATGGTGCTGTCACCGAACTGGGTGCCGGTGACCTGGTGATGGATCTAATTGGTCACCGGGTCACTCGGGCCGGTAAAGAAATCAGCTTGCAGCCCAAGGAATTTCAGTTGTTGCGTTATCTGCTGGAACACCGTGGGCAGGTGGTTTCACGAACCCTGTTGTTCGAAGCCGTTTGGGATTATCACTTTGACCCCAAAACCAACGTGATCGACGTGCATATTGCCAAATTGCGCAAAAAGCTCGAGGCAAACGGTGGTGAACCGTTGATCGAAACGGTGCGTGGTACGGGCTATGTCATTCGCTAGCAAACCACGACTGCGTTATCCCCGCACGTCAATCTGGCGTTTGACCTCTCTTTTTACGGTGCTCTCGCTGGTGGTTAACGCACTGGTATTGGGAGCGGTGTACTGGTTGACGGTGTCCGAACGCGAGCGCCAGTTACAGCAAAATGTATTGCTCGCGGCGGATACCTTTAAGCGTTTGGCCACCCTTCATGGCGGTAACGTCGAGGGGCTGCGGGATGCGATTGATGCCCACGCGCGCGGTGCCGCCAATACACTGCTGGTGTTGGACACGGGCGAGGGTCTGGTTGGCAACCTGTCGCAATTTCCGCCCCAACTTCCTCAGTACCCACAGACCGGGCGTTTTCCCGTTGCCGTATCACGGCTCGATGGTGGCGCTGCGGTGGAAATGGCGCGAGGCACCTGGGTGGCAGTAGCGGCAGGGCGACTGATGGTGGCCCAGTTGGAAGCTGATACCAGTTCGTACAGTCGCGAGTTCCTGATTGCCTCTGCACTGGCACTGTCTTTCGCCTTACTGCTAACTCTGGTGGTGGGCTATTTGTTCAATCGCCGACAGCTACGTCGCCTGCGCGGCTTGAGCGAGGGTATCGAGCAGATCCAGCGGGGGCGCATGGACACCCGCTTGCCCAGTCAGGCACAGGGAGATGAGTTCGATGTACTGGCCGGCCAGGTGAATCAGATGCTGGACGAGATCGACGAACTGCTGCATTCAGTTGCGGGCGTGACTGACAATATCGCTCACGATTTGCGCACACCGCTGTCCCGCCTGAGGATACGCCTCGACGAAATTGCCGCGGCGGTAGAGCCGGTTGGAAAGCATGCTCCCGCTGTAGGTGACACCCTCGTTGCTGCACAGTCCGATCTGGACCAATTGCTGGAAACATTTGAAGCCATGCTGGACCTCGCCCGACTGGAGCAAGGGGTGTTGCAACTGGAAGGCCGACCTTGTGAGCTGGCAGACATTGCGCGCGATGTGGCCGAACTGCTTACCCCGCTGGCGGAAGAGCGTCACCAGCAGTTGGCATTACACTGCGGCGAGCCGGGCAGGGTGACGGGGGATGCCAGCTTACTGTTTCGCGCTATTTACAACCTGGTGGACAACGCAATCCAGCATGCCGGGAATGGTGCCTCTATTTTGCTGGCACAGGAAGGATCGCAAATCGTTGTACGCGATAGCGGCCCTGGTATCCCTGAGGTCGAGCGTGAGCGCGTGTTCCGCCGTCTCCATCGATTGGATCAGAGTCGCACCCGGCCCGGAACAGGGCTGGGGCTTTCTGTCGTGCGAGCGATCACACGGCTGCACGGTGCCACTATTACGCTGGGTGATGCCGCCCCCGGATTGATCGTCACACTCGAATTCCCAACTCTGGAGACTGTATGAAGCCCGCACGTCGCAATTTCCTGAAGTCGCTGGCCCTGGCCAGCGGATCGTTACCACTGGCTGCCGGTTGGCGTGAGGTGCTTGCGGCCAGCACGGGTTATCCCCGACTCGTGCACGGCCCAATGCCAGGTGCTGTCGGACCGCGAGAAATCCAGCTGTGGATGCGGGCCAGCGGGCAGTATCCGGTCAGTGTTCGCTATGGCAGGCAGTCTGACCTGTCCGATGCGCAGCTCAGCGAACCTGTTTCGGTGGGCCCCGAGGATGACTATGTGGCGCGTATTCACCTGGCCAACCTGCAGCCGGATACTACCTATTTTTACCGGCCCTGGGTGAACGGCAAACCAGCCAAGTATCTGGATAATGTGCCCCCGTTTCGATTCAGGACCGCGCCCACCGGGCCTTCGCGATTCCGACTCGGTTTTGGTTCATGCGCCCGCTGGCAGGAGTACCCGCGGCAACCCATCTGGAATGCGCTGGAACGCTGGGAGCCGGACCTGTTCTGCTGGCTGGGGGACAATATATACGCCGATACGGTCGAGCCGGGCATCATGTCGGACCTGTACAAGATCCAGCGCGCCGTGCCGGAATACCAGCACTTCGGTAACCGGGTGCCGCAGTTAGCTATCTGGGATGATCACGACTACGGTCTCAACAACAGTGATAGGGACAATCCCATGCGGGAGGACAGCCTGGCGTTGTTCAAACGCTACTGGGCAAACCCTGCCTACGGGACGGAGCAGACACCGGGGATCTTCTTTCAGTACCACTACGGCGGCGTCGACTTCTTCTTCCTCGACAATCGCTATCATCGCGACCCCAACGAGCAACCCGATGGCCCCGAAAAAAGCCAGTTGGGTGCGGGCCAGTTGGCCTGGTTGAAGGCGGGGCTGAAGGCCAGCACTGCGCCTTTCAAACTGCTGATTAGCGGGGGCGGCTGGTCTCACAACCCCGAGGCCTTCGGTGAAGACAACTGGGCCAGTTACCGCCATGAGCGCGATAGCCTGTTTAATTTCATTCGGGACGAAGATATCGGTGGTGTGATGCTGATGTCGGGTGATGTGCACCGGGCTGAGGCCAATTGCATTCCCTGGTCTGCACAGGGTGGCTACGACCTCTATGAATTTATCAGCTCCGGTCTGGCGCAGGACACGCCGGTTCCCGAGCCGATCGAAGTGCCGGAGGTGCGGCTGCGGGAGCCTTTCACCGGCGGCCACAATGCCGGGCTGGTGGAATTTGATTTGACGCAGGCAGACCCGGTGGCGCGCTTCAATGTCATTAACTTCGGCGGCCAGACTGCCTGGGACGAGCCAATTGTTGTGCGTGCCAGCGAGTTGCGGAACGGCGTGAGTAGCTGGCGACAGAAAGTTGACCCGGAATGGCCGTCACCACTACGGGCTGATGTGAAAGGCTGATGTTCTCCCATTGCGAGGCGGTGATCTTCGACTGTGATGGCGTGCTGGTGGATAGTGAGTACCTGTGCCATCTGGCGTTGGCTATTGCCCTCGCGGACCTGGGGATAGAAGAGGATGCTGACGCTCTCCATCGTGAGTTTGGCGGTGTTGAGCTGCAGCGTATTTTCGCTGCCATGGAACAGCGTCACGCTCGCCGCCTGCCACCCGATTTTGAGGCCGGCTACCGCAAAGTGGTGGCGGATCTTTTCGAACAGCGTTTACGGGCTGTGGAGGGGGTAGAGGCGGTAATACGCTCGCTGGATATTCCCTATTGTGTGGCCTCTAATGGCCCACGGGTGAAGATGGAGCACTCCCTGGGGCTCACCGGCCTGCGTGAGTATTTTGATGAACGACTCTACAGTGCCTATGACGTGGGTGCCTGGAAGCCGGATCCGGAGCTGTTTCTGACGGCTGCGCGCGGAATGGGTGTGCAAGCTGATCGCTGCCTGGTGGTGGAGGACAGTCTGGTCGGCGTCAAGGCGGCGCAGGCGGCGGGTATGTCGGTCGTGCACTTTCGGGTGGAGCAAACGCAAAGCCCGGCGGATGTTCCCGTGCTGACCCACATGCAAGACCTGCCTGCCCTGTTAGGTGTTCCTCGTTCCCGGGGCGCCATTTAGGCGTCGGGGAGCGTACTGCGATACCCCAATGCTTCCGCCAGATGTGGTCGCAACACCGTTTCGCTTTGTGAAGTATCGGCAATGGTACGGGCGACCTTCAGGCAGCGTAAGGTGGCCCGGGGTGACAGGTGAAGGGTGTCGGCCGCCCGTTGGAAGTAGTCGCGGTCTTCGTCGTTTAACCTGCAGACGCTGAGCAGTTGCTCAGGCGTCAAATTGGCATTCAGGCAACCCTGGCGTTGCATCTGTCGCTGGCGTGTAGCGCCGACCCGCTCCCTGACTATCGAGCTGCTTTCTTCCTGCGTCGGTCCCCCGAGCACGTCGGCCGTTGCGGGGCGTTTCAACGCCAGCTGTAAATCGATACGGTCCATTAGCGGCCCCGAGATGCGTTGCTGGTAGCGCTGCACCTGATCTTCACTGCAGCGACAGTCCCGTTCGTTGTCGCCGGCATAGCCGCAGGGGCAGGGGTTCATTGCAGCAACGAGTTGGAAGCGCGCCGGATAGGTGAGGCGGTGCTGAGCCCTGGCCAGCGAAATCTGCCCCGATTCCAGCGGCTCCCGCAGCATGTCCAGCGTGTGCCGGCCGAATTCAGGGAGTTCATCGAGAAACAGGGTACCGCAGTGCGCCAGCGAAACCTCACCGGGACGGGGCTTACTGCCACCGCCCACCAGGGCAACGGCGGAGGCGCTGTGGTGTGGGCTGCGAAAAGGACGCTGCCGCCAGGTCGTTGGTAGTGGGTTGGTTCCCAGGCAGCGCACCGCCAGGCTATCCAGCGCCTCATCGGGCGACAGCGGGGGCAGCAAGCCGGGCAAACGACTCGCCAACATGGTCTTTCCCGTTCCAGGCGGGCCGCAAAATAATAGATTGTGGTTGCCGCTGGCCGCCAGTTCCAGCGCGCGCCGTGCTGCACTCTGGCCACGTACATCGGCGAGATCGGGATATTCGGGCACGTGATCCGGCCACACCGCTTGCAACGGTTCAATCGGCACCTGAGCGTTCAGGTGTGCACACAGTTGCAGCAAGTTGTCTGCGGCAATCACCTGGGCATCGGGCACGGTGGTGGCCATTTCCGCGACCGCCGTGGGCAGCACAATGGCGCGCCCCGCAGCTGCGGCGGCCCGAGCGGCGCCAATACATCCCGGCACTGCCTGAATCTTGCCGTCCAGTGACAGCTCGCCCAGAAACTCGTGGCGGTGTAGGGCGTCCACCGGGACCTGTTGCGAGGCCGCCAAAATGCCCAGTGCAATCGGCAGGTCGTAGCGCCCACCCTCCTTGGGCAGGTCTGCAGGGGAGAGGTTGACCGTGATGTGACGGTCCGGCCAGTCGAAGTGGCTGTTGAGCAGGGCGCTACGCACCCGGTCCCGGCTCTCGCGAACCGAGCCCTGGGGTAAGCCGACCATGGTAAAACGCGGCAGACCGTTGCTCAGGTGGGTCTGAACCCGGACCTCGGGAGCATCGATACCGTGGCTGGCACGGCTGAATAATTCAGAAAGTAATTGCACGGCTCTTCCTTGAGCATGTGCCTGAACCGGGGGGGAGGAGGCGCTATTTGTTGGCGTCGGCGCGATCCAGTGCTTCGGACAGGCTTTGCAGCTGGCGTTCCAGCTTTTCCACTTCCGCCCGGGTGCGCTGCAGTATGGCTGCCTGGGCGTCGAATTCCTCGCGGCTAACCACATCCAGACGGGACAGGCCGTTCTGAACCAGGGCTTTCACGCTCTTATCAACTTCCCCGCGAAGCCCCGAATTGCCTACAAGTTCGTTGACCTGCTGGATAACGTCGCCGATAGGGGGTGGTTTTAAAGCCATGAACCTGAATCTCACTGTGATCGAACCGCGTCCGCCATTTTAACCGAAGGGTATCCGGCGGCACAGATCATCTTTTCGCACCAAGATCGCACCATTTTTGCGCTGTGCACTATTTTGGCGCCGACATTGCACCATGAAAGTGCGTCGACGCAAAAGACTGCGGCCTCTGAAGCCTCTGCATGTTGCTTAAGTCATTGATTAATAAAAACTTAACAAACATTGGCACACCGTCTGCACTGGCACAGGGGCAGACAAGTCGATCGCGTTCCATGTGTCTAAAGCAGTTTGCCGCGATCCTCGATCTGAATAGCACTCAAAAAAATTTGGAGACGAAAACATGTTCAGTAAGCGATTCATTCACCTTGCCGCTGCCTCCGCCTTGCTGGCCGGCGCTACCGCTGCTCAGGCAGAGATCAGTGCCAACGTCACCGTAACCAGTGACTACCTGTTCCGCGGTATCTCCCAGACCGACGAAAAGCCGGCGATTCAGGGTGGCTTCGATTACGCTTGGGATAGTGGCTTCTACGTTGGCACCTGGGCATCCAACGTAAACTACGGACCCGCTACCGAGTTTGACCTGGGTACCAGCACCGAGTTCGATTACTACGGCGGCTTCGCCGGTGAAACTGACGGCGGCTTCGGCTACGACATCGCCTTCATCTACTTCGATTACCAGGGTGAGTCTTCTTTCGACTACCAGGAAATCGCGCTGGGCTTCAGCTACGGCGATCTCTCGTTTGGTGTGAACTACTCCAATGAATACCTCGGCGAAGGTGGTCCTACTATGTGGTACCCCTACGCTGGCTACTCCTTCGGCCTGGGTGAAAACCTGAGCCTGGACGTCTACGCCGGTTACACCACGACCGACGGTGACGACTTCTTCGGCGAAGACGACTCCTACGCCGATTACCACGTTGCCCTGGGTACCAGCATGCTGGGCGTCGATCTGTCTCTGGGTTACTACGACACTACCCTGGACGACTACCCCGAAGCAGACGGCCGCGCTGTCTTCTCTGTCTCCAAGAGCTTCTAAAGCCAATATATAACGACGAACGGAGCGCCTCGCGCGCTCCCCATTCAGGAGCAAGTAATGAAACTTATTACAGCCATTGTTAAACCCTTCAAGCTCGATGATGTGCGTGAAGCACTGTCCGAGATTGGCGTGCAGGGGATTACAGTCACCGAGGTTAAAGGCTTCGGTCGCCAGAAGGGCCACACCGAGTTGTATCGCGGTGCCGAGTACGTGGTCGATTTCCTGCCCAAGGTGAAAATCGAAGTCGCGGTAGCTGACGACGTTGCCGAGCAGACCATCGAGGCAATCACCAAATCCGCCAATACCGGCAAGATCGGTGACGGCAAGGTATTCGTGTCAGCGCTGGAGCAGGTCATCCGCATCCGCACCGGCGAGACCGGGGAAGAGGCCATCTAGGGCGAACGGGAAATAAACAGAGAGCAAATCCATGGAAAACGAAATCTTTCAATTGCAGTACGCGCTGGACACCTTTTACTTCCTGGTGTGCGGTGCGCTGGTAATGTGGATGGCCGCTGGCTTCTCCATGCTGGAGGCCGGCCTGGTACGGGCCAAGAACACCACTGAAATTCTCACCAAAAACGTAGCGCTGTATGCCATCGCCTGCATCATGTACATGGTGTGCGGTTACGCCATCATGTACGGCGGTGACATCTTCCTCAGCGGCATTGCCGCCGACGGTGTAACTGGCGCCGAGGAGCCCGCTACCTACGCTCCCTCCGCCGACTTCTACTTCCAGGTAGTGTTCGTCGCGACCGCCATGTCCATCGTATCCGGTGCCGTGGCCGAGCGTATGAAGCTCTGGGCTTTCCTGGCCTTCGCCGTTGTTATGACCGGTGTCATCTACCCCATGGAAGGTAGCTGGACCTGGGGCGGCAACGACGTCTTCGGTATCTACAACCTGGGCGACATGGGCTTCCTCGACTTCGCTGGTTCCGGCATCGTTCACATGGCAGGTGCTGCTGCAGCACTGGCTGGTGTTGTTCTGCTGGGTGCTCGTAAAGGCAAATACGGTGCCGATGGCCAGGTTAACGCCATCCCCGGCGCCAACCTGCCGCTGGCGACTCTGGGTACCTTCATCCTGTGGATGGGCTGGTTCGGCTTCAACGGTGGTTCCGTACTGGCAACTGCCAGCGTTGAATCCGCCAACGCCGTAGCCGTAGTGTTCATGAACACCAACGCTGCCGCAGCTGGTGGCTTGGTTGCAGCCCTGCTGGTTGCACGCTTCATGTTCGGCAAAGCTGACCTGACCATGGCCCTCAACGGTGCTCTGGCTGGCCTGGTTGCCATTACTGCCGGCCCGGATACTCCCAGCGCGCTGCAGGCTACCCTGTTCGGTGCTGCCGGTGGTGTTCTGGTGGTGTTCTCCATCCTGACTCTGGACAAGCTGAAAATCGACGACCCGGTTGGTGCCATCTCGGTTCACGGTGTTGTCGGTCTGCTGGGTCTGCTGCTGGTACCTGTTACCAATGGCGACGCCTCTTTCGTCGGCCAGATTGTCGGTGCCCTCACTATCTTCGGATGGGTATTCGTTACCAGCCTGATCGTTTTCTTCATCATCAAGATGGTTATCGGCCTGCGGGTTACCGAAGAAGAAGAGTACGAAGGTGTGGATCTGTCCGAATGCGGTATGGAAGCCTACCCGGAGTTCCTGGGCGGCAAATAGTTTTGCGGGCGCATGTAACAATGCGTACTTTATGGGGGCCTTTTGGCCCCCTTTTTTATTTTCGTGGATTGCCGGAAAGTTTAATTCGGCGGGGACGTAGAAGTGGTTTGCCCTTTCCGGGAACCGCCAAAACGCGTCATCCATGACAGGCTGCGCTTGGGCCATCCTTGGCCCAAGAGCTTCCCGGAAAGGGCAAACCACTTCCACGCCTCCTACATCGCGCGAGATTCATTAGTTCACAAGTGTTGCCTTCCCGAACCTCGGTATGATCTGGAGGGCGCAGAACCGCAAGGTCTCTGACGGGAAGCTCTCCGGCCATGGATGGCCGGAGTGCAGCCTGTCATGGACGACGCTTTTTGGCGGTTCCCGTCAGAGACCTTGCGGTTCTGTGCCTTGCTCCGAAGCATTAAAGCCCGTTTTTGATTGCCCTTGCCATTCCCGCCCCCAAGCCCATAATAGACAACTCCCGAAAGCAGCAATCAAAGAGAGCTGGCGATGAAACTGGTGACTGCGATTATCAAGCCGTTCAAAATGGACGACGTACGAAGTGCGCTGTCCGATATCGGTGTACAGGGAATTACCGTAACCGAAGTGAAAGGCTTCGGGCGACAGCGTGGTCATACCGAGCTGTATCGCGGCGCTGAGTACGTGGTGGATTTCCTGCCCAAACTCAAGCTCGAAATTGCCGTGGCCGAAGCTCAGCTTGAGGCGACGATTGATGCAATTATCAATTCCGCCAGTACCGGCAAGATTGGCGATGGCAAAATCTTCGTCAGTGAGCTTGAGCAGGTTATTCGTATTCGGACCGGCGAGACCGGTGAAGAAGCCGTATAAGTAATGATGGGAACTCGACAATGAAAGCACTTTCGATAGCCGCACTGGCACTGGTCGCCGCGCTGGGTTTGAGCGCCTGCGGTAGTAGCACTACCGTGGAATCTACCGCCACCCAGGGGCAGGAATTGATCGATTTGCAGGCCGCCTACGACAAGGGCGTGATCGATAAAAAAGAGTACGAGCGGGCCAAAAAACGCATCCTTGATCGCCGCCACTAAGGGCGGTTATCGCTAGCGATTGAGGCTGGCGAGAGCGGCTGGGAGTTCACGTAGATTAGTGATCTCCCGATCGGCGCGCGTCATCTCGGCTGGCCAGTCCTGGTTGCGGCCATTCATCCAGATACTGCGTAAACCCGCGCGTTGTGCGCCCAGCACATCGTGTTCCGGATTGTCGCCAACGTGTGCGATATTTTCAGCGGATACCCCCGCGGTTTGCACCGCCGCCTCAAACATATCCGGGGCCGGTTTACTGGCATTCAGGTCTTCCGCCAGGAAGGCAAAATCAAAATATTCTCCCGCATCGGTTTTGTAGATATCGGCGTTGCCATTGGTGAGGGCGCCCAGGCGATAGTCGTTCGCCAGTGCTTCCAATACCTCGAGTGCCTCGGCGTATAACTCTACCTGTTGGCGTTCCGCCAGGAATTCGGCGAAGGCCGCAGTGGCGCCCTGCCAGGATTCCCGTTCACCGTAGCCGGCACGGCGCTGCAGTTCGTAGAGTACTTGTTGGCGGAAGTTGGATACGTGGTGGTGGAGTGCAGGATGGCGGTGCCACACGTTCTGGCGGAAGTCCCACAAGGCCTCGCGGTCCATGCCGTCAAGGCAGCCGGGGCGGTGTGTGTCCAGCCAGGTACGCTGGGCGGCCTCGGCACGGAGTAGGGCAGGCTCCACATCCCACAGGGTATTGTCGAGGTCGAAGGTGATAACGGAGATAGCCTTCATTTGCCCTTGTCATCCTTTCGCTTGCGCGCTCGAGGGTGGGCCTGATCGTAGACTTTGGCCAGGTGTTGAAAGTCCAGGTGGGTGTAGACCTGGGTGGTGGCGATGTTGGCGTGGCCAAGCAATTCCTGCACTGCGCGCAAATCGCCGCTGGACTCAAGCACGTGGGTGGCGAAGGAGTGTCGCAGCATATGGGGGTGCACGTTCTGGTACATGCCAGCCCGCTGGGCCTGTAGTTTTAGTCGGGCCTGTACATTGCGGACGCTGATTCGCTTGCCTTGCTGGCTGGTGAACAGGGGCTGTCCGCCGGTGTCTTCGATAGCTGGAAAGCGTAGTGTCAGCCAGTTGTGCACTGCGTCGCGGGCCTTGCTGCCCACGGGGACGGTGCGTGTTTTCGCGCCTTTACCGGTGACGGTAACCAGCCCTTCGCGAAGATCCAGGTCATTGATGTTGACCGCAACCAATTCGGACAGGCGCAGCCCGGAGGAATAAAACAGTTCGGCCATGGCCTGGTCGCGCGCCTGCACCGGATCTTCGGGGTCGAATTGCAGGAAGCGGTCCATCTGGTCGGTATCGAGCGCTTTCGGCAGCGGGCGGGGGCGTCGCGGCGCCTGGATGCCCGCGGCGGGATTGTGATCCTGACCGTGCTCCCGATTCAGCCAGTTGAACAGGGAGCGAGCGGCGGACAGGGCGCGTTGGATGGTGCTGCCGGCGAGGCCTTTGCGGTGCATTTGCGCAGCCCACTGACGGATATCGTCGCTGAGCACTTCGTCGGGTGACTGTCGCCCGCGAGCACTGCAGCAATCCAGCAGGGACTCGAGGTCTCTGCGGTAATTACTGACGGTGTGGGGGGAGTAGTGCCTGACCTGCGCCAGGTACTGGAGGAACTGGGCAACGCTGTACTGCAGCGTGCTGTCAGTCATGGTTAGGCGCGGGACAGGCGGGGTACCAGGCGTTGCAGGACTTCGCCGATATGCCCCAGGAACAGGGTTCCCATAGCGCTGCTGTAGCGCTGGGGGTCGTCAGCGCCGACGGCGATCAGCCCCATATCGCCATTCCGACCCAGTGTGACCAACGCCGCTGAGCCGACCTCGCCCGAATCGGGGAATAGGTAGTTGAGCTCTTCGGCACGCAGCGGCCCGCAGATATCTTTGCCGCCTTTCAGCAGGCCACCAATTTCGATGCGTGCTTTGTCCAGCGACTCAAAGCGGCAACCGTTGGCAGAATCTGCGCGTTCGCCAAACAGGATGAAGGCGGCGTAGTCCACGCCGAAGCTCTCTTTCATGCTGTGATGGAAAGCGGTGCTGAGGGCGCCCAGGTCGTTGGCGTCCAGCAGGGCGAGTAACAGCTCGCGCGTTTTTTCGTAGAGCTGTTCGTTTTCGCGGGCGTTGGCGGTGAGGCTGTTGAGGCGACGGCGCATCTCGATATTGCGTTCGCGCAACACCGACACCTGCTTCTCCACCAGTGACACGGCCGAACCGGAGGCGTGGGAAACGTGGAGGTGGTCGAGCATGTCGGGATGGCGCTGGAGGAAGTCGCTGTGGGTTTTGAGGTAGTCGCGTACTGCTTCCTCACTGAGCGTTTCGCTGTTGGCCGCAAGGGCGTTAGAGTCCTTACTCGACATGGTCTGCTTGTCTCCCTTGGGCGCTCGCGGCGTCCCTATAGTTTTATGTTGCCTTCGTAGACCTGGGTTGTGGGCCCGGTCATCACAACCTGTTCCCCTTCACCGGCCCAGGCCACCTCCAGCATACCGCCGGGCAGGTGTACTGTCACGGCCCGGGCGAGCCAGCCCGCTTCGATGCCGTGAACCACGGCCGCGCAGGCACCGCTGCCGCAGGCCAGGGTTTCGCCAACGCCCCGTTCGAATACGCGCAGGCGTATCTCGCGTTCGGACACCACTTCCATGAAGCCAACATTCACCCGGCTGGGAAACCCGGGGTGGGATTCAAGCGCCGGCCCCAGTGTTTCCAGGTCGCAGTGCTGCACATCATCCACCCGCAGTACCGCATGAGGGTTGCCCATCGACACCGCGCCCAGGCTCAGTGTTTGCCCGGAAACATCCACGCTGTAATGTGTCTGGCGGCTGTCAGCCGTGAACGGAACCTCTGCCGGTTCAAGCTGCGGAACGCCCATCAGTACCTTCACGCGATCATCGTCCTGTACGGTTAACTGCAACACGCCACCGAGGGTTTCCACGCGGATATCTTTTTGCGTGGTAAGCCGTTTCTCGCGCACGAAGCGAGCGAAACAGCGCGCACCGTTGCCGCAGTGTTCCACTTCTGAACCGTCGGCGTTGTAGATGCGATAACGGAAGTCGATATCGGGATCGCGGGGCGCCTCCACCACCAGTACCTGATCGCAGCCCACGCCGGTGTGGCGATCCGCCAGATGGCGGATGTGACGGGGTCGCAGCTTGAAGCGCTGTGTCAGGAGGTCGAGCATGACAAAGTCATTGCCGAGACCGTGCATTTTGGTGAAGCGTAGGAGCATGCAGTCGCCGCCAGGGCCGTGCCTAGGGGCGCGGCAGGGTTTGTTCTGAGCGCATCATATCAGCAATTGTTTCACGCGCCCGAACCTCGTGGGCCTCGGCACCGTCCACCATCACTTCCGCCGCACGGGGGCGGGTGTTGTAGTTGGAGCTCATGGTAAAGCCATAGGCGCCAGCGCCTTTCACCGCTAGCAGGTCGCCCGCGGCGAGGGTCAGTTCGCGTTCCTTGCCCAGGAAATCGGCGGTCTCACACACCGGGCCTACAATGTCGTAGCAGCCGGGCTGACCATCGCCAGTGCTATTAACCGGGACGATGTCCTGCCAGGCCTGATACAGCGCGGGGCGCAGCATGTCGTTCATGCCGGCGTCGACCAGGGCGAAGTCACGCTCCTCGCCTTTTTTCAGGTATTCCACTTTGGTCACCATGATGCCGGCGTTCGCGGCAATGGCGCGGCCGGGTTCGAATACCAGCTGCAAGGGACGATCACCAATGGCACCGCGCACTGCGGCCATGTAGTCGGTTACGGAGGGCGGGGTCTCGTCGCGGTAGCAAACCCCCAGGCCGCCGCCCACATCCAGGTGGCTGAGGTGAATGCCTTCCTCGGCCAGGGTGTCCACCAGCGCCAGTAAGCGCTTCAGAGCGTCTACGAAGGGTGCGATTTCGGTAAGCTGGGAGCCGATGTGGCAATCCATGCCCTTCACGGCGATGTTGGGTAGCTCGGCGGCGCGGCGGTAGACGGCCATGGCCTGGTCGCGGCCAATACCGAATTTGTTCTGGCGCAGCCCGGTGGAGATGTAGGGGTGGGTGCCCGCGTCCACATCCGGATTAACCCGCAACGACACCGGCGCTTGCACGCCCATGTCGGCCGCCACGCTCTGCAGCGCTTCCAACTCGGCGGCGGATTCCACGTTGAAGCAGTAAATACCCAGTTCGAGCGCCCGGCGCATTTCCGCTGCTGACTTGGCCACGCCGGAAAACACCGTGCGCGCGGGATCGCCGCCTGCGGCCACCACGCGTTCCAGTTCGCCTACCGACACAATGTCGAAGCCCGCGCCCATGTCGGCCAGTACGCCAAGAACGGCCAGGTTGGAATTGGCTTTCACCGCGTAGCAAATCAGGTGGTCGCCGTCTGCGAGCGGATCGGCGTAAGCGCGGTAGTGCCGTTCCAGGGTCTGGCGGGAGTAAACGTAGAGGGGCGTGCCAAAGCGCGCCGCGAGGTCAGCAACGCTCACCTGCTCGGCGAAGAGCTGGTCGCCCTGGTAAGAGAAATAATCCATGGGAACTGACTGCCTTAACTGATATCCACGTGTTCTTCCTGCGCTTCCTCTTCTTCATAGCTGGGCGCAGGCGGTTGAGTTTCGCCGGGGTGGTAGAGGGGGCCGGTCTGGCCGCAGGCGCAAAGAGCAATGGCGCACACCAGCCCCAACAGCAGGCGATTGGGCAGGCTGGGCATTAGCGTGCGTCCACTCGTGCCGCCGCGCGCTGGGCGGCTGCGGCAACCTGTGCCGGGGCTGTGCCGCCGAGGTGATCCCGGGCGGCAATGGAGCCCTCCAGCGTTAGCACATCAAACACATCGGCTTCGATGGTGGTGCTGAACTGCTGCAGGGTGGCGAGATCCATTTCCGCCAGGTCCAGGCCTTCTGCCACACCGTGGGCCACGGCTTTGCCGACCACTTCGTGGGCGTCGCGGAAGGGCATGCCCCGGCGTACCAGGTAGTCGGCCAGATCTGTCGCGGTGGAGAAACCACGCAGGGCGGCCTCGCGCATGATGTCCTTGCGGGGGCGAATGGCCGGCAGCATATCGGCGAAGGCGCGCAGGGAATCCAGCACCGTGTCGAGGGTGTCGAACAGGGGCTCTTTGTCTTCCTGGTTGTCCTTGTTGTAGGCCAGCGGCTGACTCTTCATCAGGGTCAGCAGTGAGACCAGGTGGCCATTGACGCGGCCCGTTTTGCCGCGCACCAGCTCGGGTACGTCAGGGTTTTTCTTCTGCGGCATGATGGATGAGCCGGTGCAGAAGCGATCGGGTAGCTCGATGAAGTTGAACTGGGCGGAGGTCCACAGCACCAGTTCCTCGGAGATCCGGGACAGGTGTGTCATCAACAAAGCAGCGAAGCTGACAAATTCGATACCGAAGTCGCGATCGGAAACGGAGTCGAGGGAGTTTTCGGTGGGACGATCAAAGCCCAATTCGTTCGCCGTCTGTACGCGATCGATGGGGAAGGTGGTGCCGGCCAGCGCCGCAGCGCCCAGCGGGCACTGATTCAGGCGTGTGCGGCAATCCTGCAGGCGACCGTAGTCGCGTTCCAGCATTTCGTTCCACGCCAGCAGGTGGTGGCCGAAGCTCACGGGCTGGGCGGTTTGCAAGTGAGTAAAGCCCGGCATGACGGTGTCGGTGTTGTCTGCCGCCAGCGCGATTACGCCCTGTTGCAGGCGGGTTAGTTCGGTCGCAGCACGGTCGATGCCGGCGCGCAGGTAGAGGCGAATATCGGTGGCTACCTGGTCGTTGCGCGAGCGGCCGGTGTGCAATTTTTTGCCGGTGCTGCCGATCAACTGCGTCAGCCGCGCCTCGATGTTCATGTGCACGTCTTCCAACTCGATAGACCACTGGAACTCACCGCTGGCGATTTCATCGGCCACCTGGGCCAGCCCGCGCTCGATGTCGGCCAGTTCCTCTGCGTTCAGCACGCCGGTGTTCGTCAGCATACGCGCATGGGCCAGGGAGCCCTGGATGTCCTGTGCCGCCATGCGCTGATCGAAATCCACCGAGGCGGTGAAGCGCTGCACAAAGCTGTCGGTGCCTTCGCTGAAGCGGCCACCCCAGAGCTTGCTGGTGTCTTGTGTGTCACTCATTGTCGTCGTTCGTCTCGAGATTCAGCCCCGGATTGCCACTGTGTGTGGATTGCGCGGGCGCAACACCACCGTCGGACGCGGCGGCCCGGGACTTGTTCAGTTTAAGCAAGGATGCAAGTATATCAGGATAATGATGGGGGAATCTCTTTGATCACGCAGCATCCTGCGGGGCCGGCCGGCGCAAGCGGGGAGTTTTTTATTCCCGACCTCTGTGCGCCGCGGCAGGTATTCATGATTGTCCTGCTGACGCAGCTGATTGTGCTGGTGTTTACACTGGCCAGTAGCTCGTTGCCGCATTTCAATTGGGAATTGCTCGCGCTTGCCTCCTTGCAGGTGCACTGGATTACGCTGCTGTCGGCTGCGGTGCTGTGCCTGTTACGCGGGTTCTTCTCACACTACAGCCTGGCCCTGGCCAGCCTGGGCTGCATGTTGGTGATTCTGGTCATCACCGGGTTTACCTCACTGGTGGCCGCCAACTGGTTACCCCGATACGGTGAACAGGGCGTTGGCTGGATTTTACGCAACCTGGTGGTAGCCACCGTTTGCGCGGGGATGGTGTTGCGCTATTTCTACCTGCGGCAGCAATTGCAGTTGCGTGAGCGGGCGGAAGCAACCGCCCGGCTGGAGTCCCTGCGGGCGCGGATTCGCCCTCACTTCCTGTTCAACACCCTCAACAGTATTGCCAGCCTGATCGAAACCAGTCCCCAGCGCGCCGAGCGCGCGGTGGAGGATCTGTCGGAATTGTTCCGCGCCAGCCTGGCCGAAGGCCAGCGGCCCACCTCGGTTCACGACGAAGTGCATTTGTGCGAGCTCTATCTGGGTATCGAAAAATTGCGCCTGGGCGATCGCCTGCAGGTGGCTTGGCAGGTCTCCCCCACGGTACGGCAGCAATTCATGCCGAGCCTGTTGTTGCAGCCTCTGGTGGAAAACGCGATCTACCACGGCATCGCCCGATTGCCTGAGGGTGGTTGTGTCCGTATCAAGATAGAGGCCGAGGGCGGTGCGCTGTGTGTCACCTTGACCAACCCGGTGCCGACAGAGACTGGTAGTGCCTCCGGCCACCGCATGGCACTCGACAACATCCGCCAACGACTGGACACGTTGTTTGAAGGGCAGGCCTCGCTGGCAGCATTTCGCGATGACGGAGAATTCCGCGTGGTGCTGCAATATCCGTTGGCAGATAGCGGGAGTCAGCGAGTGTGAAGATCCTGGTGGTCGACGACGAATCACTGGCCCGCGATCGCCTGCAGCGTTTGTTGCGGCGCATCGTCCCGGAAGCGAATGTGCTGCAAGCCGCAGATGGCGAGAGCGCATTATCGCTGACCAGGGATGAACGCCCGGAACTGCTCTTGCTGGATATTCGTATGCCGGGAATGGACGGTCTGGCAGTCGCCAGTCAGTTGCGGGCTATGGATCAACCCCCCGCGGTGGTGTTTTGCACCGCCTACGACGACTACGCGCTGGAAGCGCTGCGCCAACACGCCTCCGCCTATTTGCTCAAGCCGGTGCGCGAGCGAGACCTGCGTGAAGCGCTGGACAGTGCCGCGCGCCTGAATCGCGTGCAACTGGCGGCACTGGGCGATACTGGGCCGCGGCGGACGCATGTGAATAGCCAGGGGCACCGGGGCGTGGAGTCCCTTGCCGTGGCGGATGTGCGTTGTTTTCTGGCGGAGCAGAAATATGTCTGTGCGATTCATCCCGGTGGGGAGTTGTTGTTGCCTGACACGCTGAAAGAACTGGAACAGGAATTCGACAGCGAACTGGTGCGCGTGCATCGCAACGCGCTGGTAGCGCTCGCCCACGTGATCGGCCTGCGTCGCGACGACACGGGAGGTTGGTGTGTTGAACTGGCCGATGTCACCCAGCGGCCAGCGGTGAGCCGGCGGCATCTGGCGGAGGTTAAGCGGCGTTTGCAAAGGCGGTGAGTCCCGATCGGGAATTCGGGTTGTCAGGAGATAATATGTCCATTATTCTCGACAAATGGAAATTAATAGCGCCACAAAAATGTTGGGGGCCCTTTCTCAGGAGACTCGGTTGGAGGCTTTTCGCCTCCTGGTTCGGGCCGGGCTAGAGGGGCTGCCGGCAGGTGATATCGCGCGGGCCTTGTCCGTGCCTCACAACACGCTGTCCTCGCATCTGTCGATATTGGTGAATGCCGGATTGGTGGCCTCCCAACGTGAGGGGCGCTCCATCATCTACAGCGTTAATTTCCAGGGCATGCGCAAATTGTTGGCTTACCTTGTGGAAGATTGCTGCCAGGGTAGTCCTGAAGTGTGCGCACCTGCGCTTGATAGTTTGCTGCCAGAATGTTGTTAGCCAGGGTGTCAGCCCCTTCTTTTATCCCTATCAGGTTATCGAAAGTTGTCGAATGAGGCCGCTGTGAGCACTGTAGAAACTGCATCCACATCTTCTCCCCTTGGGCTGTTCGAGCGCTATTTGTCGTTGTGGGTTGCTCTGTGTATCGGCGCTGGCGTGGCCCTCGGGGCGATGATGCCGGGCGCCTTCCAGGTTGTGGCCGGGCTTGAGTACGCCAGTGTCAACCTGGTGGTAGCCGTGCTGATCTGGGTGATGATCTACCCGATGATGGTCAATGTGGATTTTGCCTCGTTGAAGGACGTGGGCAAGAAACCGAAGGGGCTGTGTATCACGCTGGTAGTGAACTGGCTGATCAAACCCTTCACCATGGCTGCCCTGGGGGTGTTGTTTTTCGAGTACCTATTCGCCGGGCTGGTGGACCCACAATCCGCGCGGGAATATATCGCGGGCATGATCCTGCTCGGTGTGGCGCCCTGTACCGCCATGGTATTTGTGTGGAGTCAGATGGTGCGTGGTGACGCCAACTACACGCTGGTTCAGGTGTCGATCAATGACGTGATCATGATCTTCGCTTTTGCGCCGATCGCGGCTCTGCTGCTGGGAGTAACGGACATTGTGGTGCCGTGGGAAACGCTGCTGCTTTCCGTGGTGTTGTACGTGTTGATTCCGCTGGGGGCGGGCTACCTGACCCGAAAGCGGCTCGATGCCAAAGGCGATCATGAGAAGATCGCATCGCTGACGGAAGGGATGAAGCCGTTCTCCGTCATCGGTCTGCTGGCAACGGTGGTGTTGCTGTTCGGCTTCCAGGCGGAAACCATCCTCACCAAGCCACTGGTCATCGGGCTTATCGCAATACCTCTGCTGATCCAGAGTTACGGCATGTTCCTGCTTGCCTTCGCCTGGGCCTATGTGTGGCGCGTCCCCTTTGACACTGCTGCCCCGGCGGCGTTGATCGGTACTTCCAACTTTTTCGAGTTGGCGGTAGCGGTGGCAATTAGTCTGTTCGGTTTACATTCAGGCGCGGCTCTGGCAACGGTGGTGGGGGTGCTGGTGGAAGTGCCGGTGATGTTGTCGCTGGTTGCTCTGGCCAACTATTTGCGGCCTCGATTTACCTGATCGTTTCTGCCAATCCTTCCGGGGCTATTGCAGGCCCCGTCACGGTCTGGCTTCGTTCGCCCGCCCGCCCCCTCGCTGGTATCATTGGCGCCCCGAGAACAAACGCCTGATGCCGGCTTACGATATGCCCAAGACCCTAACCATTGCCACCCGTGAAAGCCCTCTGGCCCTCTGGCAAGCGCATTTCGTGCGCGACGCCCTGCAGCGGCATCACCCGGAGTTGCAGGTGGAGCTGTTGGGAATGACCTCCCGCGGTGATCAGTTACTGGATACCCCCCTGGCGAAAGTGGGTGGCAAGGGCCTGTTCGTGAAGGAGCTGGAAACCGCCCTGCTGGATGGCTCGGCTGATATCGCCGTGCATTCCATGAAAGACGTACCGATGGCCTTTCCATCCGGCCTCGGCCTCGGTGTGATCTGTGAGCGCGAAGATCCCCGCGACGCCTTCGTCAGTAACACTTTCCGTACAGTGGACGCGCTGCCAGCGGGCGCGATTGTGGGCACGTCCAGCTTGCGTCGGGAATGCCAGCTTCGCGCCCGCCGCCCCGACCTTACCGTGAATTTCTTGCGCGGTAATGTGAATACACGCCTGCGCAAATTGGACGACGGCGAATACGACGCGATCATTCTGGCCAGCGCCGGATTGCTACGGCTGGAAATGGCGGATCGCATCGCGTCGCATCTCAGCCCGGAAGAATCCTTGCCCGCCGGTGGGCAAGGCGCGGTGGGTATTGAATTACGGGTGGATGACGCCCAGACGGCCGCGCTGATCGCGCCCCTGCACCATCAGCCCACCGCAGACCGCGTGGTGGCGGAACGTGCGCTGAATGAACGTCTCCAGGGCGGCTGCCAGGTGCCGATTGCGGCCTACTGCGAGCGCAGTGAGGCCGGGGACTTGTGGCTGCGTGCACTGGTAGGCCAACCCGACGGCACGGTATTGCTTCGCGCGGAGGCAAAGGCCCCGGTCGCCGAGGCTGAAGCCCTCGGTATTGCTGTGGCGGAAGATCTGCTGCAACAGGGGGCAGGGGAGATCCTCGCCGCCGTCTATGGCTAGACGCTCTGTTCTGGTCACACGGCCTGAGGGGCGCGGTGAGACGCTATCCCGCTGTTTGCGTGAAGCCGGGTGTACGGTGCTGGAACAGCCCCTGATCAACATTCAGCCATTGCCGCTGAGCAAGCCCGAAGATCGGCAGCGTGTTCAGGACCTGGACCTCTATCAACACCTCATCTTCGTCTCGCTCAATGCCGTGGATTGCGGCATGGCCTGGATTGAGCAGTACTGGCCCCAATTACCTGCTGGACTGAACTGGTACGCGGTTGGCCAGAGCAGTGCGGCACGATTGTCGGACTACGGACTTCGCGTGCGGCAACCCGAGCAACGTATGGACAGCGAGGGCCTGTTAGCACTGCCGCAGTTCCAGCAGGTGAATGGTGAGCGTGTGCTCATCGTCAGGGGCGCGGGCGGGCGGCCACTGATGGGTGAAACCCTGGTCGAGCGCGGCGCGCGAGTGGATTACCTGGAGTGTTATGAACGCGCCTGTCCCGATCTGGCGGCTGGCGATCTGGCGGCACGAATGGACGTGGCAGCGGTGGACAGTATCCTGCTGGGCAGTGGCGAAGCGCTGGACAATCTTGTGCGTTTGCTAAGTATGGATGAAAGGAATAACGTTATGGACATGTTGCTGGTGCTGCCCAGTGAGCGTGTGGCACAGCGTGCCCGGTCGCTGGGATTCAGGCACCTGCAGGTAGCTGCCAACGCGACTGACGAGGCCATGGTAGCGGCACTGATGTCCGCAAGGCGCAACCCGGAGAGTAATGCGTGAGCGAAAAGGAACAGGAAGCCCCGGCACAATCCGGGGATGAAACGCAGGAAGCGGCAGCGCCCACGCCTGCGGAGGCAGTAAGCAGCCAACCAGAAGTGGCACCAGCAGACGAGCCCGCCATCAGCGAGCCTGAACCGGAGGTAGCCCCCAAGGCTGCACCGGCTCCTGAACAACCCGCGCCCACGCCACGCCGCGGTGGCTGGTTCACCCTGTTTATCGCCCTGTTGGCACTGTTGCTCGTACTTGGACTCGGTGCCGTGGCGGCACTGTATGTGAAAGAGCGCGGAGAAGATGCAGCCCAGGTGACAACCCGACTGGAACGCCTGGAAGCCGCGGCGATGGGCCGTAATGACGACCTCGGCGCGCTCAGTGAGCGCCTGGAAAACCGTATCGACAAGGCGGTTCAACCCTTGCGTCAGGGCGCTCGCACTCGGGATGACCAATTGCGTTCGCTGGCGGCAACGCTGGAATCCCAGCGCCAGGAACTGGCGACCCTTTCCGCCACCGACCTTGAAGACTGGAACCTGGCGGAAGCGCGCTATTTATTGCGCCTGGCCAACCAGCGGTTGCTGATGGCAGGTGATGTTCCGGCCGCCCAGGCTTTGTTGGCCAGCGCGGATGGTGTGCTGGCCGATGTCGACGACCCCGCTTTGCACGCCACCCGCCGCGCCATTGCCAGTAACCTGGCGGCCCTGCGCGCCGTGCCCTCGGTGGATGTGGACGGCTTGTACTTGCGCGTCAATGCACTGGCCGACCAGGTAGATCAACTGGCGATTTTCCGCCTGCCGGATGCACCAGTGGGGGAGTCGGTGGGTGAGACGGAAGACTGGCAGGATCGGCTGGAGCGCGGTTACCAAGCTGGCCTGGACAAGCTGTCGAGTTATATCGTGATCCGTCGCCGCGAAGTGCCCTACGAAGCGCTGATGGACCCCCAGTGGGAGGCGCTGGTGCGCCAGAACCTGCGCATGTTGCTGGAGCAGGCCCAGGCGGCGCTGTTGTCTGGCAATCAGGTTCTGTTCCGCGAGAGTTTGCAGCGCGCGGCACGCTGGACCCAGGAATTTTTTGTGGCGGATGCGGCGGCCACCGAGGCCCTGGCCCGGGAATTGAACCGGCTGTCCGACGCTGTGGTGCAGGTCGAACTACCGGACATCTCCGAGTCCCTGCGGCAACTGGATAACGTGCTGGACGCACGGCGGGACGGGTAGCGACCATGCGCACACTCTTCCTGATACTG
The DNA here is from genome assembly GCA_030427085.1 of Gammaproteobacteria bacterium. Taxonomy (GTDB): domain Bacteria; phylum Pseudomonadota; class Gammaproteobacteria; order Pseudomonadales; family Halieaceae; genus JAUHXH01. The sequence goes on from JAUHXH010000002.1 coordinate 871,275, forward strand.
ATCTTTGGTCTGCTGGCCGGCGTGGGCGTGGTCGCGCTGATCAAGACCGAGCCAGGCTATGTATTGATCTCCTATGGTAACTACACATTGGAGACCAGCGTCTGGGTCGGTCTGGTGTTGCTGGTGCTGTTCACCACCGGTCTTTACCTCGCCATCAGCCTGATCTGGCGACTGCTGCGCAGCCGCAGTTGGGTCTCGGGCTGGCTGGGTGGCCGTCGCAACCGCCGCGGCGCCAAACAGACCAACAAGGGCCTGATCAACTTTATCGAGGGTAACTGGCAGCGCGCCCGCACCCAATTGTTGAGCGGTGCACGCAAAACCGATGCGCCGTTGATCAACTACCTGATTGCCGCCCGTGCCAGTTACCAACTGGACGAACCGGAAAAAATGCGCGAATACCTGGCCCAGGCCGATGCATCCGAAACCGGTGCCGGTATCGCGGTGGAAATCACCCAGGCAGAAATCCAGTTGGGGGCGGGGCAGTACGAACAGGCCGCCGCCACCCTGGTGCGAGCGCGGCGCAATGCCGGTCGTCACCCTTATGTGTTGAGCCTGTTATTGAAGGCTTACCTGGGCCTGCGCGACTGGCAGGAGCTGGCCCTATTGATTCCTGATTGCCGCCGTTATCAGGTCAAATCGGAAGCCGAACTGGATCGGCTGGAGCGCGAAGTGGCGCGCAATCAGCTGATGCAGGCAGCACATGCTGCGGGAGAGGGCGACGCTGAAGCCGTGCTGCACCGGCAGTGGCAGGCACTGCCCGCCAACTTGCGAAAAGATACAACGCTCGGTGCGCTGTATGTGCGGATGTTGCTGGAGTCCAAGGCGCAGGGCGCTGCGGAGAAAGTCTGCCTGCGGTTGTTAAAGTCCGGCTGGAATGATGAGCTGGTACACCTGTACGGCCTGATCGAGTCTGACGATGCTTCGCGTCAGCTGGGACGGGCGGAAAAATGGCTGGTAGATCACCCCGGCGACAGCACGCTGTTGCTAGCCTTGGGTCGTCTGGCAGCCCGCGATCGGCTTTGGGGGCGTGCCCGGGATTATTTCGAGCAGTGTTTTCGGCAGCAGCCCAGTGCGGAAGTTTGTGCGGAACTCGGCCGCTTGCTGGAACAACTCGGCGAGCCCGCACTCGCGGCATCCTACTACCGAAAAGGCCTGCAGCTGGAGTTTGATGCACTGCCGGCGCTGCCGATGCCCGACGATTCGGGCCCGAAACGCCTGGCCGCAGAAGGATAAAGCCGCCACCAGCTAGTTTCTCACACAGCATGATCAGGCCTGGGGAGGGCCCGGACGAATGACTCTGTGGGTAGACTCGGCCGCTGAAGCGGTAAGCGGGATACATTCGGGCGACATGATCTGGAGCCACTCCATGGCCTCCACGCCCGTGGTGTTACTGGAGGCGCTGGCCAATCACGCGCTCAACTGTGACAACCTCACCGTCCTGCAATTGCACCTGGAGCACGCTCAGGCTCTGGCTGACCCGAGTCTGGAGGGTCACCTGCGCTGCCGATGTTATTTCGCCGGGCGTGAAACGCGGGATCTGATCAATCAGGGGCGCGCTGATTACGTGCCCATCTTCCTGTCCGAAATTCCCCGCCTGATGCGTCGGGGCGAGCAGCGCATCGACGTCGCCCTGATCCAGGTATCAGAACCCGACCGTCACGGCGTTTGTTCGCTGGGTATGTCGGTGGAGGCAACGGCCGCCGCCTGCGAGATGGCCGAGCGCGTGATCGCTCATGTCAATCCAAACGTACCGCGAACCCTGGGTGAAAGCGGTATCCCCCTGGACCGCATTGATGTGGCCTACCGGGCTGAACACCCGCTGATTTACCGGGAGCCTACAGAACTATCAGAAGTGGATCGGGACATTGGTGCCCGGGTGGCGGCACTGGTGGAGGATGGCGCCTGCCTGCAGATGGGCATCGGCAGCATTCCCGATGCGGCTCTGGCCTGCCTTGGCAGCCACCGGGAGCTGGGTGTGCACACGGAGATGTTCTCCGATGGCGTGCTCGGCCTGGTGGAACAGGGGGTGATTACTAACAGCCGCAAAAAGCACGGCCGGGGCAGGGTGGTAACTTCTTTCGCCATGGGCAGCCCGGCGCTCCATGAGTTTGTTGATGACAATCCCGGCGTGGCCTTTCTGGATGTGGAGTACGTGAACAGCCCAGTGGTGATCGCCCATAACAAACGCGTCACGTCAATTAACAGCGCGCTGCAAATAGACCTCACCGGGCAGGTATGTGCCGATTCCATCGGGCATAAAATCTACTCTGGCGTGGGCGGGCAGGTGGACTTTGTCCTCGGTGCGGCCTATTCGGAAGGGGGGAAGTCGATAATAGCCCTGCCCAGTACCGCCCGCGGCGGTAGTTTGTCACGGCTGGTGCCGAGCCTTGCCGCCGGCGCCGGGGTAGTCACAACCCGTGCTCAGGTGGATTACGTGGTGACAGAATACGGTACAGCAGAACTGCGCGGTAAATCCCTGCGCGAACGGGCAGCAGCGCTGGTGTCGATTGCTCACCCGCAGTTTCGGGAGGAGTTGTCGCGACAGGCCAGGGAAGACCTCTCGCTAAACCTTTAGGTCGATGCCTAACTGCGACCAGATTTCATCGATGCGTGCCACCACCGCGGGATCGCGTTCGATGGGACGGCCCCACTCCCGGTCTGTTTCGCCCTGCCACTTGTTGGTGGCATCGAAGCCCACCTTGGAGCCCAGCCCCGATACTGGTGAGGCGAAGTCCAGGTAGTCGATGGGGGTGTTGTCCACGAACACGCAATCACGGCGCGGGTCCATGCGGGTACTCATGGCCCAGATCACATCTTTCCAGTCCCGGGGGTTTACGTCCTCATCCACCACAATCACAAACTTGGTGTACATGAACTGGCGCAGGAAGGACCAGGTGCCCAGCATCACGCGTTTGGCGTGGCCCGCGTATTCCTTACGCAAACTGATAACCGCCACGCGATAGGAGCAACCCTCCGGCGGCAGGTAAAAGTCCAGAATCTCCGGAAACTGCTTTTGCAGGATGGGCACGAACACTTCATTCAGCGCAACGCCCAGCACGGCGGGCTCATCCGGCGGCCGGCCGGTGTAGGTGCTGTGATAGATCGGGTTTTCCCGGTGGGTCATCGCTTCCACGGTGAATACCGGGAAGGTCTCCACTTCGTTGTAGTAGCCGGTGTGATCGCCGTAGGGGCCTTCCTCGGCGGTTTCGCCGGGTTGCAGGTAACCCTCCAGAACGATCTCGCCGCGCGCGGGAATCTGCAGGCCGTGCTCTTTACAGAGCTCGGTATGACAAGCTGCCAACTCCGTTTTGGCGCCGCGTAACAAGCCGGCAAAAGCATACTCGGGAATACTGTCGGGAATCGGGGTCACAGCACCCAGCGTGGTGGCTGGGTCGGCACCCAGCACCACCGCCACCGGATAGGGTTTGTCGGGGTTGCGTTGGCACCAGTCGCGATAGTCCAAAGCGCCGCCACGGTGAGACAGCCAGCGCATGATCAGCTTGTTCTTGCCGATCAATTGCATGCGGTAGATGCCGAGATTCTGGCGCTTTTTATTCGGGCCGCGCGTAATCACCAATGGCCAGGTGATCAGCGGTGCCACATCGCCGGGCCAGCAGGTCTGGATGGGCAGCTGGGTCAGATCGACTTCGGTGCCGGTTTTGATCACTTCCTGCACGGGTGCCTTACGCACCACTTTCGGCGCCATATTCAGTACCTGTTTCAGCAGGGGTGCTTTTTCCCACGCATCCTTCAGGCCGCCGGGGGGATCGGGTTGGCGCAGGTACGCCAGGAATTCACCGACTTTGCGCAGGGCGGTGATCGAGTCCTCGCCCATTCCGTAGGCTACGCGCTGCTCGGTACCGAACAGATTGGCGAGCACAGGCGTGTCGTGACCTTTCGGGTTTTCAAACAGGATGGCCGGGCCGCCGGCACGAAGGGTGCGATCGCAAATCTCGGTCATTTCGAGGTTTGGATCGACTTCGGCGCTTACGCGCACAAGTTCGCCACGCTCTTCCAGAAATTGGATGAACTGTCGTAGATCTGCGTATTTCATGGAGGGGCGCCGGCCAGAATTCGGCGCACAGTATAACAGGGGGTGGCGCTTGCCACCCCGGGGCGGCAGCGCTTACTTGCGCTTCATGGAGAGGAAGAATTCCTCGTTGGTTTTGGTGTCCTTGAGTTTGTCGATCAGGAACTCAATGGCGGGCAGGTCTTCCATGCCGTGCAGCAGCTTGCGCAGAATCCACATGCGCTGCAGTTCGTCTTCGCCGGTCAGCAGTTCTTCGCGGCGGGTGCCGGAGCTACGGATGTTGATGGCGGGATAAACACGCTTCTCGGCGACCTTGCGGTCCAGGTGCAGTTCCATGTTACCGGTGCCCTTGAACTCTTCGTAGATCACCTCGTCCATTTTGGAGCCGGTATTGATCAGGGCGGTGGCGATGATGGACAGGCTGCCACCTTCCTCGATGTTCCGCGCCGCACCGAAGAAACGCTTGGGGCGCTCCAGCGCGTGGGCGTCAACACCACCGGTCAGTACCTTGCCGGAGCTGGGGATGACGGTGTTGTAGGCACGGGCCAGGCGGGTAATGGAGTCGAGCAGAATGACCACGTCTTTTTTGTGTTCCACCAGGCGCTTGGCTTTTTCGATCACCATGTCGGCAACCTGCACGTGGCGCGAGGGCGGCTCGTCGAAGGTGGAGGCCACCACTTCGGCACCGCGGGCGCCCACAGAGCGTTGCATTTCGGTGACTTCTTCCGGGCGCTCATCGATCAGCAGCACGATGATGTAGCACTCGGGGTTGTTGCTGATAATCGCCTGGGCGATGTTCTGCATCATGATGGTTTTACCGGCTTTGGGCGGTGCCACCAGCAGGCCGCGCTGGCCTTTACCGATGGGCGCTACCAGGTCGATGATGCGGCCGGTTAAATCTTCGGAACTACCGTTGCCCTTTTCAAGCGCCAGGCGCTGGTCGGGAAAGAGGGGAGTGAGGTTTTCGAAGAGGATTTTGTGTTTGGAGGCTTCTGGCTTGGTGAAGTTGACGTCGCCGACCTTGAGCAAGGCGAAGTAGCGCTCGCTGTCTTTCGGGGGTCGGATTTTGCCGGATATGGTGTCGCCAGTGCGCAGATTGAAGCGGCGGATCTGGCTGGGCGAGACGTAAATGTCGTCCGGGCCGGCCAGGTAAGAGGAGTCCGCCGAGCGCAGGAACCCGAAGCCGTCCTGCAGGATTTCCAGTACACCATCGCCGTAAATGTCTTCACCGCTTTTCGCGTGACGCTTGAGGATGGCGAAGATGATGTCCTGCTTGCGGGAACGGGCGATGTTGTCGAGGCCAATTTCTTTGGCGATATCGATCAGTTCCTGCGTGGATTTGGTCTTGAGATCAGTCAGATTCATAGAATTTAAAGATACAACTGGAATGGAAAAATTAGGTTGGGTTGGCTGAGCCTTGAAGCAGGCGCCATGCCGGCACGGGTCCGGAAGTGCGGCGCGACGGCTGATAAAGAATTCGTTGGGTAGCAGAGTTATTATCGTGGCACCGGGTGGTGCAACTCTGGCGAATGTATCACGCCCTTTGGGTAGCGTCTACAGTTTTTGTGCCGCGAATGCAGCGAGTTGTGGTGGGGTTCTGAACGGAATGCCCGGCGCGGCCTGAGCCTGCGCCGGGCCCCGGAATCAGATAACTTCCTGCACGAACTCGGTGAGCTGTGACTTGGACAGCGCGCCCACTTTGGTGGCCTCAGCGTTGCCGCCCTTGAACACGATCAGGGTGGGAATGCCACGAATGCCGAACTTGGGCGGGATGTCGGGATTGGCGTCCACATCCAGCTTGCACACTTTCAGCTTGCCCTGGTATTCGTCGGCCAGCTCGTCCAGCACCGGTGCGATCATTTTGCAGGGTCCACACCACTCGGCCCAGAAATCCACCAGTACCGGCGTATCGGCGCCCAGAACCTCGGTATCAAAGCTTGAATCAGTGACGTGAACAATGTGCTCGCTCATTTCTATCTCCAGTTGTTGCAGCAACGCGTACGTGCCGGATGCCCGCCGCGGCTGCACATAATACCACCGCATCGTGCTGGCACAATGACGGGATTCGGGTCGCTACCTCGCAGGGTTGGGCAGGGGTGACCTCAATCCGAAGCGGGCGTTCACTGGCCCGCAGGCCACGGAACACGTAAGCTTCAGCCCCATCGCTTATCGCTGCGGGAGCACTTTTCTTGACCCTGAAAAAACTGCTGGTTCTAAGCATAGTAATTATCGGTCTTGGTGCCTGGTGGTTCTTCGACCTGGGCAGCTACCTGCAACTGGACCGCTTGCAGGCCGGCGTTGCTCAGCTGAAGGAATACCGCGAAAGCCAACCGCTGGCCGCGGGCCTGATGTATTTTGCGATCTATCTGATGGTGACAGCCCTGTCCCTGCCCGGTGCCGCCATCATGACGCTGGCGGGGGGGGCGCTGTTTGGCTTCTGGTACGCCCTGCTACTGGCTTCCTTTGCCAGCAGTCTGGGAGCGACCGCAGCCTTCATGGTGTCTCGCATCCTGCTGCGGGATTGGGTGCAAAAGCGCTTTGCGCGGCAACTGGATTCGGTGAACAAGGGTTTCGAGCGCGACGGGCCCTTCTATCTGTTCACCTTGCGTCTGGTGCCGGTGTTCCCCTTCTTTGTGATCAATTTGTTGATGGGTCTGTTGCCCATTTCCGTGTGGCGGTTTTACTGGGTCAGCCAGATCGGCATGCTGGCAGGCACAGCGGTTTACGTGAACGCCGGTACCCAGTTGGGTGAGCTGCGCAGCCTGCAGGGGATCCTGTCTCTGGAGTTGTTGGGGTCTTTCGTGCTGCTGGGTTTGTTCCCCTGGTTGGCGCGGTCGTTGATCCGCGCCTGGCAGCGTCGCCGTTCGCTCGCGGGTTTCAAGCGGCCACGCAAGTTTGACGACAACCTGCTGGTGATTGGCGCCGGTAGTGGCGGTTTAGTGGCAGCGTTGATCGCCGCTACGGTACGGGCAAAGGTCTCGCTGGTGGAACGCGATCGCATGGGCGGCGATTGCCTGAACACGGGCTGTGTACCGAGCAAGGCCTTCATCCGCTCGGCGCGCATGGCCGAGTACCGCCGCCGATCTGTGGAGTTTGGTCTGGTGGCGTCACCACCGCAGGTGCAGTTCGACAAGGTGATGGAGCGGGTGCAATCGGTTATTCGCACCATTGAGCCCCACGACTCCGTTGAGCGTTTCACCGGGCTGGGTGTGAACTGCATTCAGGGGGAGGCGCGCATTGTGTCGCCCTGGGAAGTGGAAATCGACGGCGAGCGCCGCAGTGCGCGCAATATCATCGTGGCAACGGGTGGTCGTCCGCGCGTTCCCGACATCCCGGGCCTCGACGCAATCAGCTATTACACCTCTGACACCGTTTGGGAACTGCGAGAAGCACCGCAACACTTGTTGGTGCTGGGTGGCGGGCCGATCGGTTGCGAACTGGCGCAGGCCTTTGCGCGCCTGGATGTGGCGGTTACGCTGGCGATGCAAGGCGAGCGTTTGCTGCCGCGAGAAGATGAAGAGGTGAGCGCAGCGGCATTGGCGGGCCTGCAGGCCAGTGGTGTCAGGGTGTTGACCGCATTTTCGCCCCGTGAATTCATTCAGACCGGTGAAGGCGGGATTGCGCTGGCCGGAGACGCGAGCGGTGAAACCATAACGCTGGCGTTCTCCCATCTATTGCTGGCGGTGGGTCGGCAAGCCAACGTGGAAGGCCTGGGGTTGGAAGCAATCGGCGCCGGTTTGAATGAGCAGGGTTCACTGTCTGTCGACGAATACCTGCGCACTGACGTCCCCACCATTTTTGCCTGCGGCGATGTTGCCGGGCCGCATCTGTTCACGCACATGGCTTCGCATCAGGCCTGGTATGCCACGGTGAATGCCCTGTTTGGCAGCTTCCGGAAATTTCGTGTGGACTATAGCGTGGTGCCCCACGCGACCTTCATCGACCCCGAAGTGGCGCGTGTTGGCCTCAATGAACGGGAGGCGAGGGCACAAGGCCTTGAGTATGAAGTTACCCGCTACGAACTGTCCGATCTGGATCGCGCGATCGCGGATGGCGAAGCCAAGGGTTTTGTTAAAGTGCTCACGCCGCCCGGCAAGGATCGTATCCTCGGTGCCACCATAGTCGGCTACCACGCCGCCGAGTTGTTGCCGGAATTCGTTCTGGCCATGAAACACGGGCTGGGGCTGGGCAAAGTTCTCGGCACCATTCATGTGTACCCCACCCTCGGCGAAGCCAACCGTTTCGTGGCCAGCGAATGGCGCAAAGCGCGTAAACCGGAAGGTTTGCTCGATTGGGTGGGCCGCTATCATCGCTGGCGGCGTTGATGAGCGGATTTATCAGTTGACGGTGCCACCGCCGCGATGACTGTTTTGAGTGTGCCCGCTACCAGTCAGGCGCTCGGCCGCAACTTGCAGTAGCGGCCCACACTCCGTGGCGAATTTCTCCGTCGCCAGCGTATCGGCCCGGGTCTGCCCTGGGTTGATAATGGCGATGGCTTTGTTCGAGGCGGCGGCCGCTCGGCAGAACCGAAACCCTGAATACACCTGCAGGGAGCTACCGACTACCAGCAGGGCCTGCGCTCGGCTCACTGCCTCCTGACAGTGTGCGACCCGTTCTGCCGGTACGGTGCCGCCATAAAAAATGACGTCCGGAATCAGCATGCCCTGGCAGCGCTGGCAACTCGGCACGGCCAGATCCTCGGGCAGGTCGTCTTCCACCGCCACATCACCGTCAGGGCGTCTGGGGCCGTTGTTGGCGAGAGCCCGATATCCCAGCGCCGCTAATTCCTGCTGCAGACTTTCGCGCGCCTGGTAGGTGTTGCAGTCCATACAGCGGACGCGGTCCACCCTGCCGTGCAGGTCAGTCACTGAAACACTGCCGCTTCGCTGATGTAGCCGATCCACGTTCTGCGTGATGATGTGTTCTACCAGATCGTGTCGTTCCAATAATGCCAGCGCCCGGTGCGCGGCATTGGGGCGGGCGTCGCGTACTGCCGGCCAGCCGTTCATCGAGCGGTGCCAGTAACGGCGGCGCACCGCAGTGCTGCTGACAAAGGCCTGGTGAGTGATCGGTTGCTTGTACAGCCACTTGCCCGACTGGTCGCGGTAGGTGGGCAGTCCTGACGCCAGACTGATACCGGCCCCGGTGAGCACGGTCAGCCGGGGGTGGTGGTTGATGAACTCAACGAGGCGGTTGACTTCGTGCGTTCTGGTCATGGGTACCGATGTGAGTGTGGAAGCGATACCGCCAGTTTAGCAGCCGCTTCCACGGCGGTAGTTCACTCGATGGTTTCGAAGTGCCGCAGCATGCCCAGTACTGCCAGTGTGCTGCCATCGATGTCCATGCCGTCGCCTGCCAACGCTGCTGCCGGGTTGTCCAGGCCGGCGGCGATGGCCTTCCATACGGGCTCGGTGGTTACGATGGTGCCAACCGCATCGGGTACGGCACCCGTTTCCACTTTTGCCACACCGCGCCGAATACGCAGCGTGAACTGTTTGCCGCTATCACGGAAGTCGAAGGCTAAAGCACTGTTCTCATCGATCACGTCTTCAGACTTCAGCAGTGCGGGCATGGCATGCAGGAAGTTTTCAATGGGCAAGGTGTTAAGCGCATCCCGATCCATGTGTGGACGGAACGCCGGATTCAATCCATCCGCAACTTCGCGAGCCACGGTGAAGTAGTAGTTGCGTGCGTTAGGGTTGGCTTCCCGGCTGGCGAGTTCGCGCAGGGCAGCGGCGCGCAGGTTCGCCACACGAGAGTCTTCCGGCAGCAACAACTGAAGATGGTCGGACAGGCTCAGGGCCCATTGGTAGTCGTCGTTTGCCAGTGCCGCTTCGGCCTGCTTGAGCAGTGTGTCGGCACCGCCGGCCAGGGCTGCCATGCGCTGCGCTTCCTCGTGATCGGCCAATGGCTGCAAGTCACTGGGGTTGCCGCTGAACCAGCCCAGGTAGCCGTCGAATACCGCACGTACCGACCAACTCACCTTGCCGTAAAACTCCTGCAGCCAGGGGTTGCTCGCCAGATGCGCTGGCAATTGCACGCGTTCGACGATCTGGTCCGGCGTCAGGCCCTTGTTCATGTAACGCAGGGTCTGGTCATGCACGTAGTTGATGGCGTCGCTGTAGTCGGTAAGCAGTTGCGCGACAGCCGCTTTGCCCTGAACCGGCCGAGTGTGGCTCGGCACCAGATACTCGGCATTCAACGCGCGGATGCGGTCGAGCGTGTTCGCCCACTGCTTAACATCGCGGTAGTAAGTGCCGCGAATGGTGTAGAGGTTGGGAAAGGCCTGGTAGATGTTATCGCCGGTGAGTACCACCTGTTTCTGCGGCAGCCACACAAACAACTGGTCTTCCGTCTCTCCCGGCGCGTGTACCAGTTCGATATCCATCCCCGCAATGGTCACAGACAGCTGGTCCTGGAAAGTATGCGTCGGCGGTAAGGCAAACATGTGGCTGTCAGGGCTAACGCCCAGGTGAGGGCCGATGCCGTCGTTGATGCGTTCACCCTGTGGCAGGTGCGTGCCAAACATGCGCATGGAGCGGGCAGAAATAATCGGCCGTATCTGGTTCACCACGCGATTGATGTAGTAGCTGGTGCTCTCGTGGGCGTACACCGGAACGTCCTCGCCTTCGGCGATGCCGGCGGCGCCAAACACGTGATCGGTGTGGTTGTGGGTATAAATAATCGCTTTGACCGGCTTGTCGGTGATGTTGCGAAACTCGGCCATCACCGTGCGCGCTTCCTCCACGGTTTCCATAGCGTCCACAATCACAATGCCATCGTCGCCCTCCAGCATGATGGCATTGGCCAGGCCGTAGCCAATGGCAACGTACACGCCGTCGGTGACTTTTTCCACGCCCTTGCGGAAGACCTCGCTATGTTTTTCCAGTACGTCGGGCGTAGGTGCCGGCAGGCTGGTTTCAGTGTGTTTCTCGGAACAGGCGGCCAGTGCCAACAGCATAGAAATAATCAGGTATCGCATGCCTTTCTCTTTCGTTATGGTTTATGACGAGAAGGGAGGCAGTCTATTCAATGCACACCTGGTGCGTCTACATCCTCGAATGCGCCGACGGCAGCCTTTACACCGGCGTCAGCAACAACCTCGAACGGCGTTTGCTACAGCACAATGGCGAGCGCGCCGGTGGGCCGCGTTACACGCGCGGGCGGCGACCGGTGATGTTGCGCTACAGCGAACCGGCGGCAGACCGGGCTGCCGCACAGGTGCGGGAGGCGGCCATCAAAGCGTTGCCGCGTCCGCAAAAAGTGGCGTTGATCAACGCCGACTCAGAAGCGCCTCGGTGAAAAGGGGCTGATATCCAGATGGGGTTCCCGCCCCGCGACTAGTTCAGCGACCAGTTGGCCTGTAACCGGCGCAAGCGTGACGCCCAGCATGTTGTGGCCAGTGGCCAGCACGGCGTTGTCCAGCTTTGGCACTGGGCCGATGATCGGCAGGCTGTCCCAGGTCATGGGGCGCCAGCCGTACCAGCTTTCCAGCACGGCACCGCCTGTGGGTTGGCGTAGGTAAGGTCGTGCCGATTCCTGCAATTGCCGAATGCGGTGGGGCGGAATGCTGGAGTCGAAGCCGGTGAACTCCATCATCGACCCGAGTCGGAAGCCGTCCTCAAACGGCGTTACGCCCACGCGGCGCTCTGGTAGCAACATCGGTTGGCGAGGTACCTGTGGCGGTTTGCTCAGGGTAACGGAGTAACCCTTGCCGGGTTCCACAGGTATCTTGCAGTCGAGGGTCTCGGCCAGCTTGGCTGACCAGGCGCCGGCGGCAAATACAAAGTGGTCGGTTTCAATAGCGCCGCGAGTGGTGATCAGGGCATCCGCACAGGAGCCGCTGCGTTCCAGGTGCAGGAAGCGGCAGTCTTCCATGAAGCGCACGCCGCGACCGGTCAGGTGCGTGGCCCAACCGCGGATCAGGCTGTCGGGGCGCAACCAGCCGTCGTCTTCGTAGAGGAAGCCACCGGCCAAGCCCGGTTTCAGGGCGGGCTCGTAGTCGGCCAGGTCGGTGCTGTTGAAAAAGCGCGCCGCCAGACCGAATTCCTTCTGGATGAATTCGTCTTCTTCCCGAAAGGCATCCAGGCCGCGCTCGGTCTCGAAGGCGTACAGCAATCCGTCTTCGCGCCACTGGGCACCCAGGTCAGGGAGTTTGGCCAGTGCGCGGTACATCTCGACCGAGGAGCCCAGCAAGGCCTGCAGGTGTTGGCCGTTGCGCTTCACAGCGCCTTCGCGGCAGCGCAGGGCAAAGGCCATCAGCCAGCGGTAAAGTCCCAGACGCGCTTGCGGACGAATACGAAAGGCCGCGCGGGGATTGAACAGGGATTTACAGCCGTCCCACAGTGCGGCCGAACTGGCCAAGGGCAACACATGGCTGGGCAGCACCATGCCGCAGTTGCCGTGGGAGCAACCGCCGCCGATGCGGTTCTGGTCGATCACCGTGACCTCGAAACCCTCATCGCGCAAATAGTGGGCGCAGGCCAGGCCGACCAGCCCGCCGCCCACCACAACAACCGATCGTGTCATGCGGCGACGATGCCTTCGGCGAAGGGGTCGAGGGGCTGGCACACCAGGTTGGCATCACTGCAGATATAGGCTCTGCCGGTGATGGAGGGCGTGATGCGCCCGGCGCCGGCCCATTGATAGCTGGCTTCGAAGTGGCTGCCGATGATGCTCTCCTGCACCCAGCGCTGCTCGGGCTGCAGCAGTCCGTCTGCAGCGAGGCAGGCCAGTTTGGCGCTGGTGCCGGTGCCGCAGGGGGAGCGATCGTAGGCGCCACCGGGGCAGAGTACGAAATTGCGGCTGTCGGCGTGCTCGGAGTGAGCGGGGCCAAAAAATTCCACGTGGTCTATTTCCGCGCCGTCGGCGCCGGTGATGCCGTGTTGCGTCAGGGCCCGACGAACCTTGCCGGCTGCGTCACTCAGGGCTTTGATGTTGTTCGACTCCAGCGGGACCGGGCTTTGCTTGACCAGGAAAAACCAGTTGCCGCCCCAGGCGATGTCGCCCTGCACGGAGCCCAGGCCTTCCACAACCACGTTTACGTCGCTGCGGTAGCGGTAGCTCGGCACATTGGTGATGGTGGCGGTGTTGGCATCGTGCAATTGCACCGAAACGGGCCCTACGGGGGTGTCCAGACGCAGGGTACCGAGGGGGGCGCGCTCGAGGTAGTGCAGGGTTACCGCCAGACCAATGCTGGCGTGGCCACACATACCCAGGTAGCCGGTGTTGTTGAAGAAAATCACCCCGGCGTCGCAATCCTCGCGATGGGGCTCACACAGCAGGGCACCCACAAGGGCGTCGGAGCCGCGTGGTTCCAGCGTGACCGCGCGCCGAAAACTGTCGAACTGGCGCGCGAAAATGCGTTGTCGTTCCGACAGCGGGCCCGATCCAAGATCCGGCCCGCCGCTCAGGATAACGCGGGTGGGTTCGCCTTCCGTGTGCGAGTCAATTACGCGCATTGGCGCAGAGCCTCGTCGGTGGCGCCGGGCCAGGTGGCCCACCAGTTGCGGAACTGGCGCCACTGATCTTCAATCCAGGCTTTTTGCTGGGCGCTCAGGGCGTCTGTGGCGTAGAAGTGGTGTTCGTACTCCGGATTGCCTTCCAGCACCATCAGGTGCTTGTAGTACAGCACCAGGTCGGCGCCTTCATCGAATTTGGACAGCACTGCCAGTGCCTCGTCCAACTCTGTGGCCAGGCGGAAGGCTTCCTGATTGCCTTCGGCGGCGCGCAGGCTCAGCTCGGTCAGGCGCAGGGCCTCTTTGGGCAGGGCATTGCCGATGCCGGTGATAGCGCCGGTAGCGCCACAGCGCACGATGCCGTGGATCACCTGAGTATCCACACCCACCATCAGGCTGAGGCTGGGGTCGCCGCTGGTGATGTGCTCGGCGGCATGGCTCAGGGATTCGGCGCCGCCGAATTCCTTGAAGCCAACCAGGTTGGCGTGTTGGGCGCGCAGGCGGAAGAACAGTTCGGCGCGGGTTTCAAAGCCGTAGTAGGGGCTGTTGTAGATCACTGCGGGCAGGTCGCCGCCTGCGGTCAGTACGGCAGCGAAATGCGCTTCCTGGGCAGCGGGCGAAGAGCCGCGCGACAGTACCCGCGGGATTACCATCAAACCGGCTGCGCCAACACGAGATGCGTGGGCGGCCAGCGCCGCAGCACGCGCGGAATTCTGGGCACCGGTGCCGACAATAACGGGCACACCGGCGTCTACCAGGTGTTCTACGCCCTGCATGCGCTGTTCGTCGGTGAGCAGGGGCCAGTCACCCATGGAGCCGCAGTACACCACCGCGCGCATGCCCAGGTCGACCAGTTCGCGGCCCTTGCGTGCCAGCGCCTCGAAGTCGGGTACTCCTTCGGCATTGCAGGGGGTCATCAGGGCGGGAATGCTTCCTGAGAACAGGTCAGTAGCACTTTGAGAATTTGCGTCGGCCATGGGGATTCTCCTGTTTGGGCGCGAAGAAATAGTGATAGACAGCTTAGGCAAAAGCGGCAAGTCAGTCTTTACCGAAGGGCTTACTCAAGACTTGAATTTTGGCATAATCGCCCGATGGCAATAAATTCCGGACTCAATGCGCTTCTACAGCAGCTATCCCAGCCTTTTTCGGCTGAGGAGCTGTTTGATCAGATGCCGGACATCGTGTTTTTCATCAAAAACCAGTGTGGGGAGTACGTATCGGTTAACCAAACACTGGTAACCCGATGCGGAAAACGGCACAAATCAGAGCTGCTGGGCCGCAGCCCGGGGCAGGTGCTGGGTGAGGATCTGGGCCGGGGTTATGAAGAGCAGGATCGCCGCGTGTTGGCCAGCGGCCAGCGCCTGCTGGACAGTCTGGAATTGCACATGTACGCCAACGGCACCCTGGGCTGGTGCCTGACCAGCAAGATTCCGTTGATGGGGCAGTCAGGGGAGCCTGTGGGTCTGGTGGGGGTGTCGCGGGATTTGCGCCTGCCGGACCTGAGCGGCGATGATTTCGCCCATATCGCCGATGCTGTCGCCTATGCGCAGGATCACCTGGAAGCCGCTCCCGGCAACGCCGAGTTGGCGTCGATTGCCAAAATGTCGCCCTACCAACTCGATCGCCGGATGAAGCAGGTGTTTGGCATGACCACCGGCCAGTGGCTGTTGAAGAACCGCATCACGCAAGCCAGTCGTTTATTGCTGGAAACGGCGCTGCCCATTGTGGAGGTGGCCTTTGCCACCGGCTACACCGACCAGAGCGCCTTTACCCGGCAGTTCCGGCGGGCCACGGGCGTTACGCCGTCACAGTTTCGCGGCTTGCGCGGGCAGGCGGAGGCGGGGCAATAGGTTTGGGAAAAAGGCGCTAGTCTGTTTCTTCGGCCGCCAGCGCTTCCAGCTCCTCCTGCGCCGTCAGCCAGTCTTCCTCAATCTGGTCCTGCTGACGTTTCAGTTCACCCTGGCGTTTTAGCAGTTCTGCCAGGCGAGCCTTGTTGGTCTCTTCGTAGAGCGCGGCGTCGCCCAAGGCTTCCTCTATCGTCGCTAGCTCCTCGCCGGACTTCGAGAGCTGGGATTCCAGTGCCGACACGCGTTTGGTCAGGGGTCGCAAGCGCTCCCGTCGCGCTGCTGCGGCCTGGCGCTTTTCCTTACGATTGTCGGCGGTAGCAGCTGGTTTGC
This sequence comes from Gammaproteobacteria bacterium, assembly GCA_030427085.1. Lineage (GTDB taxonomy): Bacteria > Pseudomonadota > Gammaproteobacteria > Pseudomonadales > Halieaceae > JAUHXH01. The sequence goes on from JAUHXH010000002.1 coordinate 886,940, forward strand.
CTTCCGCCTCTGCGCTCAATCCACTGGTAACCCACTTCTCATAGGTCGCCAGGTCGCCGTCGTAGCTATCCACGGCGCCGTCGTGCACCAGTAGCAATTCGTCCACGGTGTTGCGCAACAGGTGACGGTCGTGGGTGACCAGCACCAGCGCCCCCTCGAAATTTTGCAGCGCCAGTTCCAGCGCGGCGCGCATATCCAGGTCAAGGTGGTTGGTGGGTTCGTCCAGCACCAACAGGTTGGGGCGCTGCCACACCACCATGGCCAGTGCCAGGCGGGCCTTTTCGCCACCGGAGAAGGGCGCGATCGGGGCCGTAGCAGCATCTCCGCGGAAGTTGAAGCCACCCAGGTAGTCGAGAATTTCCTGCTCCCGCGCCTCCGGGGTGAGCCGCTGCAGGTGGGTGAGGGCGTTGGCTTGTAGGTCCAGCACTTCCAGTTGTTGCTGGTGGAAGTAACCCACGTAGCAGTGTTTGCCCGCGCTGCGCTCGCCGTTGCGCAGCGGCAGTTGGCCGATCAGGCTCTTCAGCAGGGTGGACTTACCGGCGCCGTTGCGGCCGAGCAGGCCTATGCGGCTGCCGGGGCGCAGCATCAGGTTTACGTTGCTTAGAATGCTGCGATCCGGATAGCCCATCTCCGCGAGGTCCAGGCGCAACAGCGGGTCGCTGGTGTCGCGCGGTGCCGGAATGGTAAAACTGAAGGGCGAGTCCACATGGGCCGGCGCCACCTGCGCCATGCGTTCCAATTCCTTCAGCCGGCTCTGGGCCTGCTTGGCCTTGCTGGCCTTGTAGCGGAAGCGGCGCACGAAATCGTCGATTTCCGCCACGCGGCGCTGTTGTTTCTCGTAAGTTGCCTGTTGGTCAGCCAGCCGCAGCGCCCGCAAGCGCTCGAACTCGGAATAGTTGCCGGTGTAGCTGTGCAGCTGGGCGTGTTCGATGTGCAGGATGCGCTGGCAGGTGGCGTCGATGAAGTCCCGGTCGTGGGAGATCATCAGCAGCGTGCCCGGATATTGGCTCAACCACTGTTGCAGCCACAGGGTGGCATCCAGGTCGAGGTGGTTGGTGGGCTCGTCCAACAGCAACAGGTCGGAGGGCGTCATCAGTGCCCGGGCCAGGTTTAGGCGTATGCGCCAACCGCCCGAGAAGTCAGTGACCTTGCGCAGGTGGTCGTCGGTGGCGAATCCCAGCCCTTGCAACAGCCGCTGCACCCGCCGGTCCGCGCTGTAGCCGTCCACATCTTCCAGTTGCTGGTGTAGCAGTGCGGCGCGGTCGTAGTCTTCCTCGGCCTGTGCCGCCAGCAGTGCCTCGTGCAGTGCCGCCAGCGGTGCATCGCCACGCAACACATACTCGCCGGCATTGAGGTCGCTGTGGGCCACTTCCTGCGCCATGTGGGCCAGGCGCAGGCCGGTCAGGCCCTCTATGTCGCCGTGGTCGGCTTCCAGTTCACCCAGCAACAGGGCGAACAGGCTCGACTTGCCACAGCCATTGGCACCGATCAGCGCCAGGCGCTGGCCGGGTTGAACGGTGGCATCGACGCCGCTGAGCAGGGCCTTGGGGCCGCGACGCAGGGCTATATCGCGTAGTATGATCATCAGGCCGCGCATTGTACGCGCCGTACCGCGTGGCGGCCATAAAAGCGATAAAACGCGATAAAGAGCGATAACAGGGGACGCTGTGTTTCGATTTATGCTCAAGTTGTGCCTGGCCGGGATGCTGTCCCTTGGCCTTGTCCACATCTATATGTCAGCCGGTACGGGGCAAGATCCCGTGGCGCAGTTGCAAAATGCCTTGCCTGATAAGGGGGCGCTGGACCGGCTCCAGACTGATTTGCAGCATGCGGGCGAGAAACTGCCCGGTGTGGAGCCCACCATCCTGTACCGTTGGCGCGACGCGCAGGGCGTCACCCACCTCTCCGATCAGCCGCCGGAGGGGGTACCTGAGGTGGAGCGCATCGTGCTAGCGGGTGGAACGCCGCAACAACCGGTGCCGGCAGAGGGCGAAGAAAAGCTCCAGGTTTCAGACTCCCTGAAACAAAAACTCAGTGAAGCGGTGCTGTCCCAACTCCCGGGATTGCTGGGCGGCGAGGGGTAGTCAACACTTGCCACGGGTAGTACCATGCTGCGCCATCTATGTTTTTATCCCTGCCCCAGTAAACACCTAGTCCGGGCCAGCGTCCGGCGTGTTTTGCTACGCGGCGATAAATATAAAGTCACCGAATACGATCATTCAGAAACGGAAAACCGGTATGAAGAAACTTGCACTCCCCGCGGCCATTCTGGCTGCTGTCAGCCTGACGGCCTGTAACCAGGAAAGCGCTGAATCCCAGAGCGCTGCGGCGCCGGCGGCTGCCGCTGAAGTGGCACTGGAAGCCAGCAACGACCGCCTGAGCTACGGCATGGCCTACAACTTCGGCCAGCGTCTGGCTGCCGAGGGCATGGACGTCAGCGTTGACGCCTTCGCCGCCGGCCTGCGCGATGCGGTTTCAGGTGCGGAATCTCGCCTGACCCCCGAAGAAATCATGGCTGAGATGCAGTCCTTCCAGGAGAAAGCCCAGGCGGCTCGCCAGCAGGAGCAGGAGCAGCTAGCCGTAGCCAACCTCGAGCAGGCACAAACCTTCATGGCGGAGAATGCCCAGCGCGAAGGCGTTGTGGTTACCGACACCGGCCTGCAGTACGAAATTGTTGAAGCGGGCGAAGGCGAACTGCCTGGTCCGGATGATCGCGTAGAAGTTCACTACCGCGGCACCCTGATCGACGGCACCGAGTTCGATTCCTCCTACAAGCGCGACGAAACCATCGTGTTTGGTGTGGGCCAGGTGATCGCCGGTTGGAGCGAAGCGCTGCAACTGATGCCGGTTGGCTCGAAATGGAATCTCTACATTCCGCCGGAACTGGCCTACGGTGCCGGTGGTGCGGGCAACCTGATCGGTCCTAACGCGGCGCTACTGTTTGAAGTGGAGCTGATCAGCATCGAGCAGCCCGAAGAAGAAGCGGCTGCAGAGGCTGCAGAAGGCTGATAAAAGCGGGGGGCTTGCTTAGCCCCCGCGATGCCTGTTGTGAAGGCCGGCAATCAGCCGGTCTTCTAACACAAAGCGGTTTTCCAGAATTTCCCCCAGGGCCGACAGGTCCCGCTCCAGGTTACCCCCGCCGGGGGCCGCCTGACCGTACTTTTCCTCGTAGGCGAGAATCACTTCAGTGGTGTCGCCGATGCGCGGAATCAACTCCCCCGCCAGCGAAATGCTGCCATCCCCAAAGGCTTCCGCCTCTGAGGCCAGCTCGTGAAACACTTCGAAGTGGCCGGCTGACACATAGTCCACCAGCACCTCGCAGAGCCGATGTTGACGCTCGGACAGATCGCCGAGGGCCAGGCTGGCATCGGTGGCAACCACAATCTCCGTATACCGCGCCAGCAACTCGCGGCGCTCGCGTAACCAACGGGTCAGCAGTTCTTCAACGCTGTGCCACTGTTCGCGTGGATTGGCCTGTGCCTGGGGCATAACAGCCTCCCGAGTGGGCGGATAGAGTCCGCCTCACTATAAGCAATCCCGGGGAATCCGGGCAAGCACTGCCGGATGAAAACGGTGTGAAAAAGCCCTGTTTAAGGGCGCGAATCAGGCCGCTGCGGGCCAGCGGCGCACGGCCTGCCATAGCGAAATGGCAATCAGTACCAGGAACAACAGTAGGGTCTGGTCGGGAATGCTGAGGCCCATGAAAGTCCACATGGTCTCGGCACAGTTGCCGTCGCCCATCAGCACGATTTGCAGGGTTTCGGCGAAGGGCAGGGTATCCAGCATGTATTCCAGGCTGGGGCCGCAGGCGGGAACTTCCTCGGGGGGCAGATGCTGCAGCCATACGTGGCGACCGGCCACGGCAGCGCCGCCGAGTCCGGCGAGCACGCACAGGCCCGCGTAAATTCTGCGACCGGTCTGGCCGGGATTGTGCAGCGCCCCGAGCAAGGCGAAGGCGGCCAGCAGCACCACGAAGGCGCGTTGGGTCATGCATAGCGGGCAGGGCGCTAGCCCGAGATACTGTTGCATGAAAAAGTAGGCCACGGCGATGGAAGCGGCGCAAAGCGCCACCAGCGCGAAAAATACCTGGCGTGGGGAGAGGCGAGTAAGGGACATTCCAAATTCCTTGTTGTCGATCGAGTCTGCAGACCGGGGCCACAGATTCTGGCTGGGGCTTATTATGCCTGCGCCGGTTTTTGACCGCAGCCTTTGTCGTTTTCTCCCAGCGACTGGCGTTTCTCTGCCACCGCCTGCTGCAGAACTGGGTAATAGGCCAGGAAGGTCTGCTCCAGTAGCGGGCGCAACGGCGCCAGTGCTGCGTCTACGTCGCCCAGAGGGTTGTGCCGGCGCAGGCGTTGGCCAATGCGAGCGGCGCTGCCGGGTACGGCGCGCCAGTCGATGTAGGCGCCGAGGATGTCGTAGTCGCGCAGCCGCTGGTGCATGCGCTGTGCGCCGGGGCTGAAGTGGTGATTAAAGCGCTCCAGGTGCTCGTAGGTCTGGGCGCAAAATACATGCCTGGGCAGACTGCTTTCGAACTGCTGCCAGTGAACGCTCAGGTAGTAGTCGAAACTCAGGTCCATCAAAATCCCTGCGTAACGTCGCAGCGCCAGCGGGAACTGGCGGCGGCAGTCTGCCAGTAGAGGGTGGCTGTCGGTGTGGGCGTCGATGAATCGATGCAGGCGCACGCCCGCTTCCAGTTCCGGCCGGCAACAACCTGGCAGGGCGCCTTTGGCGTAGTCCCCTTCCAGCGCGCCCGCGACCAATGCCGGCTCCGGCCAGGCCAGGTGGAAGTGGGCCAGGTAGTTCACCGTGTTAGCACGCCCTACAGGCGGTTGTACTGGTCGTAGAACGCCTGCAGGTACTGCGGGAAGGTCACGTCATCGTGCGCTTCCACTTCGCGCTGGCGGGCCAGCGATTCGCGGCTTTCCGCGGCCAATGCGTCGGCGCGTTCGGCAGGGAGTTCCACACTGCGGAAATACTCCGCCCACTGCTGCGCATAGGTCATGCCGAGCCGGAAGAAGGGCAAATCCTTTTCTCGCATTTCTCGCAGGGTGCGGGCCGAGGGGGTCAGCTCGCTATCGGCAACCTTGTCGCGCTGTGCCGACAGGCTGGCGCTGTAGTTTGTATTCCCGTGAGCCTTGTCCAGCAACTCACTGATCGGGGCAATGCCATCGAGCAGTTCATTGGCCAGTTCCCGCATCGGGCGCTCGCCCTCGGGCTGCTGCAATGTCAGTCCCGGCTCCCGACCGCGATTGACGATGCTGGTCAGGTTAGCGGCTTGCATGGCCTGTACACTTTCGTCGCACTGGGGGCTGTCTGCCCACAGGCAATACAGCAGGAAGGCATCCACAAATCGGATTTGCTCGGCATCGAGGCCCAGCGGGGTAAAGGGATTGACGTCCAGGCAGCGCACTTCGATGTACTGAACCCCGGCGCGGCGCAGGGCGCCCAGCGGAATCTCACCTGAGTTGGCCACCCGCTTGGGTCGAATCGGGCTGTAGAACTCGTTTTCGATTTGCAGCAGGCAGTCGCTCAATTGCTGGTAGTCGCCGTTCTGGCCGCTACTGAATTCGGCGTATTCTGCGTGGGGTTCGCGAATTGCAGCGCCCAACGTGTGAATGTAGTTGTCCAGCGAGTTGTAACACACGTGCAGGGACTTCTGGGCATTGCTCTGGTAGCCCAGGTCGCCCATCCGCAGCGCCGTGGCGTAGGGCAGGTGCATACTGCGCCCCTGCTCGTCGAAGGCCTGCAACTGGTGATCGCGCCCCTTCAGGAAGCTGCCACACACGGCGGGAGAGGCGCCAAACAGGTAGATCAGCAGCCAGGAGTGGCGGCGGAAATTGCGGATCAGGTCGAGGTAGCGGCCGGTGATGTAGGCGCAGGTGTTCCCGCTGACCCCAGCGGCCTCCATTTCCGCCTGCCAGTAATCCTCTGGCAGGGAGAAGTTGTAGTGAATACCGGCGATGGCCTGCATGATGCGGCCATAGCGGTGGCCCAGGCCTTCACGATAGACCTCTTTCATCCGGGCTACGTTGGACGAGCCATAGCGGGCAATGGGAATGCTGTCGTCGCCCGATACCACGCAGGGCATGCTGGCATTCCACAGCATTTCGCCATCCAGGTTCTGGTACACAAAGGCGTGTACTTCAGCCAGCTCTTCCAGGCAACTGTCTACATCCCGGTGAACCGGGGTGATCAGCTCCAGCAGCGCCTCGGAGAAATCGGTGGTGATGGAGTGGTGGGTCAACGCCGAGCCCAGCGTTGCCGGGTGGGGCGTTTGGGCCAGCCGGCCCTGCTCGGTGATACGCAGGCTTTCTTTCTCGATGCCGCGGCCAATCCGCGTCAGGCGATCGCGGGCGGAGGGGTCTTGCAGCCACTGCAGGCGATGGTCGGGGATGGCGGACAAAACAACTCCTTGCTATGCCGGCGGCCAGTGCCGGGGATCGGCGCGGCGGCGCTAGAGTATAGGGCATTGAACATTCAGTACAAGCCGCGGATTTCTGGGCTTTTCGGCCACTAATTGTTGCCCGCTCAGGGCATCTTGCTACAGTAAACTGAAAAGTGGGGTCTCCCGGCCCTTGTGCGACAAAATCAGAACAATAGCCAGCGCCATGGACTGCGCGCTGCGGGGAGTGAAACGTGCGAATTACCGAATGGTTGAAAATCCTGGCAACCAAGAATGGCTCTGACCTCTACCTGAGCACGGGCGCTCCGCCCTGCGCCAAGTTCGAGGGGCAGTTGCGGCCAATCGGCACAGACATCCTGCAGCCGGGCGAGATCAAGAAAATCGCCTACGAGATCATGGACGATACTCAGAAACGGGATTTCGAGGAAGAGCTCGAAATGAACCTGGCGATGTCCATCCCCGGCTTTGGCCGCTTCCGGGTGAACATATTCGTGCAGCGCAATGAAGTTGGCCTCGTGGCGCGGAATATTGTGTCCGATATTCCCCACTGGGAAACCCTGCGCCTGCCTAAAATCCTGCCCGAAATGATGATGAAAAAGCGCGGACTGATTCTGTTCGTGGGGGGAACCGGTTCGGGTAAATCCACCTCCATGGCGGCGCTGATCGACCACCGCAACAGCAACAGTAGCGGCCATATTGTTACCGTGGAAGACCCCATCGAATACTTCCACTCGCACAAGAAAAGCATCATCAACCAGCGTGAGGTGGGGGTGGACACCCGCTCCTGGCACAATGCGCTGAAAAATACCCTGCGTCAGGCGCCTGACGTGATCCTGATCGGTGAGATCCGCGACCGGGAGACGATGGAACACGCGCTGGCCTTCGCCGAAACCGGGCACCTGTGTATGTCCACGCTGCACGCCAACAACGCCAACCAGGCGCTGGACCGCATCATCAACTTCTTTCCGGAAGACCGCCGCGACCAATTGTTGATGGACCTGTCCACCAACATCCAGGCTTTCATTTCCCAGCGTCTGGTGCCCACCAAAGACGGCCGTCGCTGCGCGGCGATTGAAATCATGCTGGGCACCCCGACCATCGCCGACTTGATCCTGCGCGGCGAGTTTGAGGGCATCAAGGAGATCATGGCGAAGTCTGAAAATATCGGCATGAAAACCTTCGACAGCGCCCTGTTCGAACTCTACTGCGAGGGCATGATCACCCGTGAGGAAGCACTGAAGAACGCCGACTCCGAGAACAACTTGCGCCTGCGCATCAAATTTGAAGACGAAGCGCGTGAGTCAGGTGGAGGCAAGAGCGACGAGCTGGAGTTCAGCCTGGAGTCGCTGGACGAGGAATACTAACTGATAGCGGGGCTTACTCCGGGCCCTGGGCCCGGGTAACAGCGTCGCGGAAATTGGAACGGGTTTCGATGATGTCGACCAGTTCCTGCTGAATCAGGTTGGCCAACTCGGCGCGGTTCAGTTCCCGCAGTTTGATCCCTTCCCGATTGACGAAGATATAGGCGTCCCGTTCACGGTCGTGCACCGCGAGTCGCGCCATCATCGGCATCTCGCCATCGTGAAAGCCCAGCCAGGTGCCCATAGCGAGCGTGATTTCCGGCTCGGGGTCGGGTGTTGTTGCCGCAGGTTCGACGGCAGGCTCCGCAACGGGTGTTGGGGCTTCCGAACCTTCGGCTTCCGCAGAATCGACACTGTCTGCGCCAGTCACGTAGTCGGCGAGTGCAGCTTCATCTTCCGCGGACAGTTCTTCCACTTCCATTACCGGGGGCGTATCGATGGTGGTCTCTCGCTCGGCGGTGGCTGCTTCCAGTACCGCTTCCAGGTCGAGTTCATCGTCTTGCAGGTCATCAAAGTCGGATCCTGCCGCGGTGTCGGAATTTTCGGCCTCGGTTACATCCAGTTCCATCGAGTCGAGAATATCTTCGCCGGCATCCACAGCCTCAGGCTCAGCCACACTTTCCGCGTCGGTGGGCGACAGGGCCGCCAACTGACTTTCTGTTTCAATCCCCGCGGCGGCAGCTAGCGCAATGCTGAAACCGCAATCGCGCTCCAGGCGTGCCAGGCCACCGGCGTCGGCGAGCCGCAGGAACTCTACGTGGCTGTACTGGGCGGCCCGAATGCCAGCCTGGTTGGTAAACAGCAGCAATTGCTCGCGGTCGAGTTTTAGTGCCAGTTGGGCGCGAATCAGGCTTTCCGGTGAGACCTGGATGCGAAACCACTGGCCGACTTCCAGCGCAGCAATTTCTGCGAGTTGATCGCCGTTCAGCTCGATGGGAGCAGGCAGGCCGTCGCGTTCCGGTGGCAGCGGGGCGAGGGGGACCCGGTCCAGCGGTTGCTGCCGCAAAATACGCATGTGGGCAAATTCAACGGCCGAAACCGCATCGCGCACGGCGGAGGGGTCGTGCTGCAAACTCAGCAGCCACTGCTTCAGGTGGCGCGGTAGTTTGGGGATGGTGTCGAAGAGGTACTGCCGGCGGGCATCGTCCTGCTCGCGGTCCTGTAGGGTATCCAGCAGCACCTGTGTGGTCTTCTCCGCCTTCTTCCATTCGGTGGAGTCGGCACCATGTTTGAGAATCACCAACTGCAAACTGTCGAACCAGGGCCCTTTCAGGAAGGCGCCGATCGCGTCGGTGGCCTGCTGGCCTTCCACGGTGCGATTGATGCATTCCGAGGCCAGCGCACGAGCGCGGGCGGCACGCAGGCGGCCCTGTTCAACCTCAACAACACGTTGGGTCATTTTCTGGGTGCGGGCAAGGTCGCGTTCCACCTGGCTTCCAATCCGCTGGGCGAGGATCGACAGGTCGTATTCCGGATCGGTAAACCAGCGGCGCGATTCCTCGATCGTCTCGGAGAACATTTTTTCGATGCTCTTGCCTGCGCGCCCCAGACTCTGCTGCCAGCCGAGACCGGCGGTGTGCAGGGTGTCGAGAATGTCGTGTAGCGGGTGTTCGCCCGGCGTTGAGAAGCGCGGGTCCGCCAGCGTAACGGCAGCGGCCAGTGGTTTCAGCCGGCGCAATTCCCAGGCCAGGGATTCTTCCAGGGGAGAGGATTGCTCGAAGCGTGCCCAGGCAGCGTCCAGCCAGCGCAACAGGGCGCGCTGCTCTCTGGTCAGCACTCCCGGGTCGCCATCGGCCGCTGTGCGTGCTTCCAGGGCCTCCAGTGTGCCATTCTCGATGTCTTCCACATCGCGGAAGTACTTGATCGCCTGCATCAGATCGAGGTTCTGGTCGGCCAGGGCCAGCCCTTCAGGCTCGTCGTGCTCCTGGAACCGCTCCAGTGCGGCAGAGCGCAGCGGTGCGGGAAACGGGAAGTGGGCCGCGCCGATTCTCATGGCCACAGCTTCTGTGCGATCAGCACGGTTAACAGCGCCCATAGCAGCCCCAGCAGCAACAGCCGCCACTTGCCGTTACCCGCACTCGCGGTGTCGGCATCGGAGCCTTCTCGACGCAGGGTCGGGGAGCCGCATGCGGGGCAGCGGCCTCCCTGACCGCTTTTCTTTCCGCGGTAGCTGCAATCTGCACAGTAAATGGACATAGTCTGGAGTTAGCGGGTGTTGCGCAACAATTGATCAATGAAGCGCTCAAGTTGTTCTAGGTTATTGCATTGTGCCGAAAAATGACAAGTACTTTGGTACCGAATCATCTCTGAATCGCCCGTTCCCCACGCACGGCGCGATTCCGGGTTGAGCCAGATCACCTGTTTGGCCCGCTGGTACAGCTGTTGCATCAGGTCCAGGCGGGGATCGCCGTGGTTATTGCGCGCATCGCCCAGAATGATCACCGTGGTGTTGCTGCCCACATCATCCAGGGCGAGGCGGCTGAAATCTTCCAGGCTGGCACCGTAGTCGGTGGAGCCGCCATAGCGCCAGTTGGCGATCTCCACGGCCTTCTCTACCGGGTGTTGGCGGAACAGGTCGGTGATCTCGCCCAGATGACTGGAGAAGGCAAAACTGCGCATTCGCGGCAACACATCCGCCAGCGAGTACAGGAAGATCAACAGGAACTTGGCGTAGGCCGCTACCGACCCACTCACGTCACACAGCGCCAGCACCTGTGGCCGCGACTTGTTTACGCGCCGCCAGTAGGTGTTGAACATGACGCCGTCGTGGGGAATACCGCGGCGCAGGGTGCGGCCCATGTCCAGTTGCCCACGTTTGTAAACCCGGCGCTTGCGGGCATAACGCGCCGCCAGTTTGCGGGCCATCTTGCGCACCAGCTCATACACCCGCTGCTGGTAGTGCAGTTCGATGTTGTTTAGTCGCGTGCGAGCGAGAATTTCATCCATGCGCTGGGCATTGCGGCCCTGGGCTTGCAGCAGGTACTCCCGCTCCACCGTATCGCGTACGCGCTCACGCAACATGTCGCGGTAGCCTTGCAGTTCGGCCAGCGCAGGGCTGTCCTGCTGCTCCAGCTCGATCACGCCGCGGCGGATAACTTCTTCACCGAGGGCATCCAGCATCCGGCGGGTGTATTGTCCACGCTGCGTAAAAGCCCGGATGTTGGACAGGCTGACTGACTCCGCCGCGCGGGCAACGGCCAGCGCCAGGGTGTTGCGGTCGTTGTCGCGCAGGGCTTGCAGCAGGGCGCTGTTGGCCAGCTCTGCCAGCGCAGGTGACTCCGCCAGCGCCTCGTCCAGCGGGCTGGGCTGGGCCTCCTGTGGCTCTGCATTCCCTTCGGGCTGCAAACCGGGGCTGTCGAGCGGTAGCGAATCCGCGTTTGGGGACTCCTCTTCGGCATCCTCAGCCTGTTCTGGTGGGCTGCTATCAAAGTCGTGCGAAAAGTAGTGGTCAAAACATTGGCGGTAAATGGCCTTGTCGCGATTGGTCTTGGCCAGCACCAGACCCAGACCATCGCGCAGCATATCGCGGTCGGCGTAGCCCAGTGTGGTGGCCACCCCCATGGCGTCGAGGGTTTCTGCAGGGGAAATGCGCAGCTGATGGCTGCGCAGCACCTGGATGAAACCGACCAGACGATCCTGCATGTTCAGCCGCGATCCGACAGCAGTTTCTGCAGTTCGGGCTGGGCGGTCTGGATGTCTTCCTGAAACTTCAACAACACATTCAGGGTGTCACGAACCAGATTTTCCTCGAGTTGGTCGGCGTGTAACAACAGCAGGCTGCGGGCCCAGTCGATGGTTTCCGACACGGCGGGAGCCTTTTTCAGGTCCAACTCGCGCAGGGAGTGTACGAACTCCACCAGTTGGTGGCGCAGTTGGTCGCCGGCATCCGGTACCCGGCTGCGCACGATGCGTTCCTCCAGTTCCACGCTGGGGAAGGGAATATACAGGTGCAGACAGCGGCGCTTGAGGGCGTCGCTGATGTCCCGTGTGTTGTTGCTGGTAAGGAATACCATCGGTGAAACCTGTGCCTTCACTGTGCCGATTTCGGGGATGGATACCTGGTAGTCCGACAGAATTTCCAGCAGCAGCGATTCGAACTCGTAGTCGGACTTGTCGACTTCGTCGATCAACAGGATTGCGCCTTTTTCCTGCCGCATGGCTTGTAACAGTGGCCGTGGCTCCAGGAAGTCCTCAGAGTAGAAAATGTCGCCGAACTGGTGCAGGCGCTCTACCGATTCCGCCAGGCCGGTGGCGCCGTGGAGCAGGTCACCGAGCTTCTCTTTCAGCACCTGGGTGTAAAGCAACTGTTTGCCGTATTTCCACTCATACAGCGCTTTGGACTCGTCCAGCCCCTCGTAACACTGCAGGCGAATCAGGGGCGCTTCCAGCATCAGGGCGGTGGTTTTAGCCAGTTCGGTCTTGCCGACCCCGGGTGGACCTTCCACCAGAATCGGCTTGCGGAGCTGGAAGGCCAGGAACACCGCCGTGGCGATCTCCCGGCTACAGATGTAGCCAAAGGCCTCGAAACCGGCCTCGATGCGCTCGACCGATTCCAGTTGCGGATAATTTTGAGTATGCATGGTGACTCCGCGGTATGTCTGATGACCCTGTGTTCAGGGCGGGCTATTGTACGCGAGTTGTGGCCAAAGGGCAGGGGCTTGTATCAGCCGCCGGTGGTGTTCATGAAACGCAGGATGCTCGGCTCGTCACTGTGGTCAAAGTAGTGGCGTTCCGGCTTGACGTCCATCGCGCCCACGATGGCGTGCTTCAGGTCGTCCAGCGTGGCGTTGGGCTGTCGCAGGATGGCTCTGAGGTCCACGGAATGCTCATTGCCCAGACAGAGTAGCAGGCGCCCTTCGGCGGTTACCCGCACCCGGTTACACAGGTGGCAGAAGTTATGACTGTGGGGCGAGATGAAGCCGATACGGCTGTTGCTGTCGGCCATGCGGTAGTAGCGGGAGGGGCCGTCGCTGGCGCCGGGGTCGCCCAGGGCTTCCAGTGGGTGTTCTACTTCAATCAGCTCGCGGATGGCCTCACTGGGCATGAAAGTTTCAGCCCGGTTGTGCTCACTGATCTGCCCCAGCGGCATTTCCTCGATAAACGCCAGGTCGATGCCCCGATCGCGGGCGAAATTGACCAGCGCGGGGACCTCGTCGTCATTGCGGCCACGCAACACCACGGCATTCAGGCGGATTCGCTGGAAGCCGGTGTTCACGGCAGCATCGATGCCGGCCAGCACCTGGTCCAGATTGCCGGTGCGGGTGAGCTGGCGGAAACGGCGGGAGTTCAGGCTGTCGAGGCTGATATTGAGGCGGTTGACGCCAGCGGCGCGCAGGGCTGGCGCCAGTCGCTGCAATTGTGAGCCGTTGGTAGTGATGGCCAGGTCGCGCAGGCCCGGCAAGCGGCCGAGGCTTTCCACCAGCGACATCACCCCATTGCGAATCAGGGGCTCACCGCCAGTGAGGCGGATTTTGCTCACACCCAGTTCAGTGAAGGCCTGGCCGATCTGCTGCAGTTCCTCCAGGCTCAATACACGGGGTTTGGGCACAAAGGTCATGTCTTCCGCCATGCAGTACACACAGCGGAAGTCGCAGCGGTCGGTGACCGACAGGCGCACATAGTCCACGCGGCGCCCGAAGCGGTCGATCAACTGTTGGGGGAAATCACTCATACCCACCAGTTTACTGTGAAGTGTGGGCCGCCACCACAGCGCGGCGCTTTACATTCATCAACCCTCTGGGACAGGATGGGCGTTGATAAGTATAAGGACGGCATTTCATGCAAACCCTTCGACACTGGATGTTGCTGCTGGGGCCGCTGTTGGCGCTGGTGGCGGGGTTCCTGATGCTCCCGCGTGGGGACAGCGCTGCGATCGTGACGGCGGTAACGGTGTGGTGCATTTTGTGGTGGGTGTTCGAGCCGGTGCCGATTCCGGTGACCTCGCTGTTGCCGCTGGCCCTGTTGCCACTGCTGGGCGTACTGACGCCGGCCCAGGTCGGGCAGGCCTATGGTTCACCGTTAATTTTGTTATTGCTGGGTGGTTTTATTCTGTCGCGCGCGATGGAACATTCTGGCGCACATCGCCGTATTGCGCTGGGCATGGTGCGACTGCTCGGGGGCGGCAGCGATCGCCGTCTGGTGTTCGGATTTATGGTGGCCGCCGCGGGTCTCAGCATGTGGATCTCCAACACCGCCACCACCCTGATGCTGCTGCCCGTGGCGCTGGCAGTGCTGGACGGCTCCAGCGATCGTGCACGGCTGGCGGTACCGCTGCTGCTGGGCGTTGCCTATTCTGCGTCGGTGGGCGGCCTGGGTACACCGATCGGTACACCCCCCAACCTGATTTTCATGCAGGTGTATGAAGACACTACCGGCGGATCCATCAGTTTCACCCAGTGGATGGCCTGGGCGCTGCCGGTCGTGGTGCTGATGATTCCCTTGATGGGCTGGTGGTTAACCCGCGCGCTGAGTGGCAACTCCGTGGTCGATCTGCCCACGGTGGGGAAATGGAGTACCGCGGAGAAGCGCGTGATGCTGGTGTTCGGGTTGACCGCACTGGCCTGGATTACCCGTGCCGAGCCCTGGGGTGGCTGGCGTGTGTGGTTCGATTTACCCCAGGCCAACGACGCCACGGTTGCCCTGTTGGCGGTAGTGGTGATGTTCATGGTGCCGGATGGCCGCGGCGGGCGGCTGCTGAACTGGGAGCGAGCGTCGAGTATTCCCTGGGGTGTGCTGCTGCTTTTTTCCGGTGGTATCTGTCTGGCCAAGGGCTTTACTGCTTCCGGTCTGTCGGAGCTACTCGGGGGGTGGCTGGTGACCCTGTCGGACCTGCCTTTGCTGTTGCTCATCGCAATCATTTGCCTGGTGGTGACCTTCCTCACCGAAACCACGTCGAATACGGCGAGCACTACCTTGCTGATGCCCGTACTGGCTGCGGCAGCGGTGGGCGCTGGCATCGCACCCGAGTACCTGATGCTACCGGCCGCCCTCAGTGCCAGTTGTGCCTTCATGTTGCCGGTGGCCACAGCGCCCAACTCAGTCATTTACGGCAGCGGTTTGGTCACGATCGAGCGAATGGCGCGAGAGGGTGTGGTACTGAACCTGATCGGGGTGGTGGTTATCAGTCTGGCGCTGTTCGTCGGCCTGTCCCGATAGGGCGAGGTGTGGGACAACAGCTTGAACTGCACGGTACCGCCCTTCCAGAGAACGTTGCTAATTCCCACCGGCGTAGTACGTTGGCTGCAGGGTTTACTGGACGCTGCGAACCGCTGAGGAGTAAGTAATGAGCAAGCGCTACCCCATGCCCATTCCCTTCGGCTGGTTCGCCGTGGCCTACAGTGACGAGTTGCCACCGGGGAAGTCGAAGCCGGTGCACTACTTCGGGCAGGAATTGGTGTTGTTTCGCACGGAGTCTGGTCGTGTGGCCTTGCTGGATGCCTACTGCCCGCATCTCGGTGCCCACTTGGGCTACGGCATTCACGAAAATGCGGGTGGCGGTGGCCGCATCGAGGGCGAGAGCATTGTCTGCCCCTTCCACGCCTGGAAGTTCAATGGTGATGGTTTTTGCACTGACGTGCCCTACGCCACCAATTTTCCGCCCAAAGTGAAAGACAAGCAGTGCCTGAGAACTTATCCGATTACCGAAACCAACCAGTTGATCTGGGCCTGGTACCACCCCGATGAAGCGGAGCCTCTGTGGGAGGTGGTGGAGCACGAGGAGGCGAACAGTGACGACTGGGCGCCGCTGGAGCGTTACGAGTGGCAGCTCAATACCCATCCCCAGGACATGGCGGAAAACGCGGCAGACCCCGCACATTTTTTATTCGTCCACCGCACCGCTTCGATGCCCGAGTGGGAAACCACTTACGACGGCCCGTGCTCTCGGGGCGTGCAGCGAGCCAAAATGCCCACGCCGCGCGGTGAAGTAGATGGCGCCATTCACACCGGATCGATGGGGCCGGGTCAGGGTTTTACCCGATTTGAAGGTATAGCCGATACTTTCTTGTTGGGTCTGGTCACGCCAGTCGACGAAGAGAACGTACACGTGCGTTTCGCCTTCACCCAGCCCAGGGTGAACGGCGAAGTGAAAGGTGGCGGCGTCAACGCGGCGATCATCGCCAACATTGTGGGTCAACTCGAAGAGGATGCGCCGATCTGGGAGCACAAGACTTATCGGCCGCTACCGGTGCTGTGCGATGGGGACGGGCCGATTGCTAAATTCAGGAAGTGGTACGGGCAGTTTTACGTCGACTTCGACACGTCGAAACTGTAAAGGAAACCGGCCCCGGAGGGGCCGGACAGTAAGCTGCGGACCTTCTTATAGCAGCGCCATCATGGTTTCAGCGGAGCTGACGTCGATACCGGGACCTGGTTCTACATTCAGGTGGCTGACAACGCCGTCTTCCGCCAGCAGCGCATAGCGTTGGCTGCGCTTGCCCATGCCGAAACCTGTGGCGTCGAGTTCAAGTCCGAGTGCGGCGGTGAAGTCACCATTGCCGTCTGCCAGCATCAGAATTTCTTCAGCGTTCTGGGCTTTGCCCCAGGCGTCCATTACGAAGGCATCGTTAACTGATACACAGGCGATGGTGTCCACGCCAGCGGCCTTGATCTTGTCGGCATTGACCACGTAGCCGGGCAAATGCGCCATGGAGCAGCCGGGGGTGAAAGCGCCAGGCACGGCAAACAGCAGTACTTTCTTACCTTTGAATACTTCGTCGGTGCTGATATCAGTGGGGCCCTCGGCACCCATGGTTTTAAGCGTGGTGGAAGGTATTGCTTCGCCGGACTGAATGGCCATAACGGTTGTCCTTGTAGGGGGTGAGCGGGGTAACTGTGTGCGAGAAATAATAGCACCGAATCCCCTGTGTGCACGCGCTTCTAAAATCGCGAGTTTTTTTCACTTTGCTGGAGTGCCCGTGCGGGCTTTGGGCTACTATGGCGCCGCCGTGATAAAAATAATGCCATGAACATCTGCCCGCTGTGTGACAACAGCATATGCCGTCCCTTTCACCGCGATGCCCATCGCGAGTATTTACGCTGTGGACGCTGTGCTCTGGTTTTCGTGCCGCGCGAGTTTTTCCTTTCTCCGGGCGCTGAGCGCGCCGAATATGACCTGCATCAAAATCACCCGGCTGACCCCGGCTACCGCCATTTTTTGTCGCGCCTGGTCGATCCCCTGTTACTACGATTGGCGCCGGGAAGTTCCGGGCTCGATTTCGGCTGCGGCCCCGGACCGGCGTTGGCGGCCATGCTGGAAGAGGCCGGGCACCGGGTGCGCCTTTACGACGTGTTTTATCGGCCGGACGTTGCCGCGTTGTCAGCGCAGTACGATTTCATCACGGCCACCGAGGTAGTGGAGCACCTGTTTCATCCCGGCCGGGAGCTGGAACGCCTGTGGGCTTGCCTGCGCCCCGGCGGTTTGCTCGGCATCATGACCAAGCGTGTTCGCAGCGCGGCTGCGTTTGCCAACTGGCACTACAAAAACGATCTGACTCACGTGTGTTTCTTCGCTGAAGAAACCTTTGAGTACCTGGCGCGACGTTTCGGGGCGGAGTTGGAGGTAGTGGGCGATGACACGGTAATCTTGCGCAAGCCTGAATCCTGATTCACGTCAGTTCGGCTCTTTGTGCATCATGCGCTGATAAATCTCCCGGCAATCTTCGTAGAAATTCAGGCTGTCTTCGCCCAGATACGGGCTGATAGCCGTCATGATTTGCAATACGCCCTGCAAAATACTCACCTGGGGATCGCGGCCGGTGTGCAGTAGCTGGTCGTAGTTGATCCAATAGTTCAGCGTAAGCGTGAGGTTGTCTACCAGTCGCTCCAGCAAATCCTCATCTGCCTGCAGCACGCGTTGCTGTAGCAAGGTCAGGCAGATGGCGCTCAGCGCACTGCGTTTCAGTTGTACCAGGCGTTTGAAGCGGCGCCGGATGTCGGGATAGCGTTGCAGAATGTCGTCGAGGTTCTGGTAGAGAAAGCGGTACTGGTACATCTCCTCGAACAATACGTACAGGTAATACCAATTGGCCTCGATATCACCATCAGTCTCCCCCAGGGGAGCGGTGATAGGCGCATGCAGGGTATCCGCCATCGCCAGTTCGTACTGCTGGTACAGTTCGGCGATGATTTCGTCTTTGCCCTTGAAGTGGTAATAGAGATTGCCCGGGCTGATATCCAGCTCGTTGGCAATGTCGATGGTGGTGGTGTGAGCCTCGCCCTCGTCATTGAACAGGGCGAGCGACGTTACCAGTATGCGATCCCGGGTTTTCACGGATCCGGGAGCGCCGCCTAGCGTTTAGGTTTGGCGGCGCGTTTGCTCCTGGCCGCGCTGCGTTTCTTTGGGGCGGCCGCTTTTTTAGCAGTAGCTCGCCGGGTGCTGGCTTTACCTTGGATGGCCGTTTTGGTTGCGGCCTTTTTTGCGGGTGCTTTTTTTGCTGCTGCTTTTTTCGCTGCGGGCTTTTTGGCAGTTGCTTTCTTTTTAGCCGGGGCTTTGCGAGTGGCTTTTTTCTTCGGCGGATTCAGGTCGATAACGCCCTGGGCTTCAAGCGCTTTGCTGAGTTGGTCCAGACGGGCGGTTAGTTCGTCCACTTTCCGGTGTAACCCCTGCAGGTCATCGCCAAGGCCCAGGCGGTGGACGCCGAAGTTGTCGCGCACTCGGTTGATCCGTTCTTCCACCGAGCTAAGGCTACTCCGGTGCCGTTCGGCCGTTTCGCGGGCCTCGCGTTCCAGCGCAGTGCCGGCCTTTACCAGATCCTTGAATAACTTGGGTGGCTCCACGCCTGCACGCTCCAGTCTGTCCTGTGCATCTTCCACGGCTTTGCCGTAGGCTCCAACGCCCGCTAACCAGATGTTCCGGGCGATCTCACCGGCCTTGTCGGCAACATTGCTTTTATCGTCGCTCATGAGGGCCTCCTTTTGTAGGGGTGGTGGGCGACTATTTAAGCACAGATGCGGGTGAGCGGGGAAAGCTCGAAGCGAAATAGCGGCCGCTCAGGAATTGAGCGGCCGGTGAGTCGTGGTCAGGTCAGGCGGGCTTTCGGAACAGCAGCGTCATGCGGTTGGATTCACCGATCGCCTTCATCTCTTCTTTCAGCTCCGGGTTATCCCGACTGGTGGCGTAGGTAGGGGGGAGGCGCCAAACGATATCGCCTTCTCTGGCCTGGTCTTTGGGGTTGGCGTTGATGTCGGATTCACCGACCAACTCAAAACCGGCCGCTTCCAGTTTCTTCACCAGAAAATCCCGTTTCAGATAGCCAGAGCTACCGTCTGCCCAATCGTCGGAACGGTCGGGCCGGGCTTCGTGTTGCACCACGCCGAGAACACCGCCGGGCTTGAGGATGTCGTACACATTGGCAACGGCGGTATCCAGGTATCCGCCCTTGTCATTGAAACGGGCCAGGTTGTGGAAGGCGCGGATGAATATTGCGGCGTCTGCGCTGCCTTTCATTGCGTCTGGTAATGCGCCGAGGACAAATGCGCCGGCACTGGCACCTTTTTCACCGCCCCAGGTGGAAGCTTCCGCGGTCCAGTCGCTGGTCCAGGATTTTTTCTTTTCCAGCATCTCGGGTGTGGCAAAGCTGAACATGGCGTACATGTCCGGAGCGTAGTCGGCACCGATGACTTTGCCGTCCGACCCCAGATAGGGCATCAGAATTTTGGTGTACCAGCCGCGGCCGGGTAGCGCTTCCACGACGGTCATACCGGGTTTGATGCCGAAGAACTTCAGAGTCTCGGCCGGGTGGCGATACTCATAGCGGGCCTGTACTTCTTCCGGTTGGGCTTTTAACACTTTTTCCAGATCGCCAGCACTGGCCAGGCTGGCACAGAGGGCGAGGGGCAGTGCGAGTATTGCTGAGCGCATGGTGGTGTCTCCACTTCATCGAGGGATTGCAGGGCCACCATTAGTATAGAAGGCTGCGACGGGGTGCAAGTTTGACGCGATGAAGTGAGTTGGGGGTGAGGTGAATGCTCGGGACGTACCGCCCATCCCTGGACATAAAAAAAGGGCCACACGAGTGTGGCCCTGAACGCATCCTGCATGAGGCAGGACAAAACAATATTAAGCAGCGCGGCTCAGGCCTGACTTCAGCTCGTCGAAACGCTCGCGGGCTTTCTCCAGCTGACCTTCCAGGTCGAGATCCTGCTCCAGTTTGTCGAAGCGCTTTTTCGCTTGCTTCTCTACCTTTTCACCGCGCTTGACCAGCTCGGTGTAGAGCTTGTCGGCTTTCTTGCGGTTGGTGTCGATGCGCTTCTGAACAGTTTTGAACTGGTCTTCAGCTTCGTCGAATACCTTGCCGTAGAAGCCCAGGCTGGCCAGGAACAGCTTGCGGCTGTTTTCCTGAACCTGCTTGACCACTTTACGGCCTTCTTTTTCAACCAGTTCCATCTGCTCGGTGACGTCTTCGACCTGATCGGTCACTTCGTCAGCGATCTTGCGGCTGGTTTTGCGAACTTTGCCTACCAGTTTGGGCTCGGTCTTACGGGGACGACCGGGGCCACGACGGGCAGTGGTCTTCTTGGCCGGCGCCTTGCGAGTCGCTTTCTTGGCGGCTGGCTTGCGCTTCGCCTTGGGTTTGGCGGTTGCTGTCGCTTTGGCTGCTGCTTCTGCCATGATGTTAACTCCTCATAGGTACTGTGGCGCGGGCTCGTCCCGCTCACTGGGGAGCACAATAGGCAAAAAAATTAGAATGATCCTTCTAGAAATCAGACAAAATTTTGCCGATTTACCGGGTACGGGCGTCCCGCCAGAAGGTCCTGAACAGTACCTGCATCCCCAACAGGGCGAAAAAGCAGGCCAATAGCACCGGTCGGGAGCCGAAGCTGCTGAAGGGGGTATTGCCCAGCATGACCTCTACTTCACCCTCGAGTACCGCCGTTTCAAACTGCGGTGCCCGGGCAGTGATCTCGCCGCGGTGGTTGACGATGGCGGTCACGCCGTTGTTGGTGCCGCGGATCAGGTAGCGTCCGTTTTCCAGCGCCCGCATGCGGGCCATCTGCAGGTGTTGCAGGGGGCCGATCGACTTGCCGAACCAGCTGTCATTGCTGATGGTGATCAACAGGTCGGCGTTGCGGGCACTGTGGGCAACCAGGTCGGGGTAGACGATCTCGTAGCAAATGAAGGGCGCCAATCGGTAGGACAGGGCGCGCAGGTTGTCCTGTCGGGGACTGCCGGCGCTGAACGCAGACATGGGCAGGTCAAAAAAGGCAATCAGGCCACGCAGCCACTGCTCCAGCGGCACGTATTCGCCGAAGGGGACCAGGCGCTGTTTGTGGTACACACCGGTGCCTTCACCCAGCGACACGATACTGTTGTAGTAGCCTTTGCCGTCTTCGCGCAGCCAGGGGATGCCCGTGATCAGGGCCGAATGGCTGGCGCGGGCCTGCTGTGACAGCGGATCGAGGAAGTCCCGCGCACGCTGGTAGTAGTTGGGGATGGCGGACTCGGGCCAGATGATGATGTCTTTGCCCAGCAGGGATTCAGTGGCGCTCTGGTACGCCGCCAGGGTCGGCCGGTAGTACTCGGGCCGCCACTTCAGTTCCTGGGGAATGTTGGCCTGCACCAGTGCCACCTGCAGGGGTTTTTTGATGGCCGGTGCCACCCATTCCACGGGCCGTAGTACGGCGCCGCCGATCCACAGGGTGGCGATGATTACACCGTAGGTCAGCGCGGAATTCAGCGCCTTGCGCCGCCAGGCCAGGAACAGGCAACTGGCGGTGAGGGCGGCCACCAGCGACAGGCTGTACACGCCGAGGATCGGCGCCCAGCCAGCAATGGGGGTATCCAGATAGGCATTGCCGAGATAGAGCCAGGGAAAGCCGGTCAGCAGCCACGAGCGGAGCCACTCAAACAGCACCCACAGGCTGGGGAAGCCCAGCAACATACCACCGGGAAGTTGTCGTACCCAGGCGACATAAATCCAGGCAAAGGCGGCGTGGAACAGCGCCAGCCCCGCGCAGAACAGGGCTGTAAGGAAGGCTGCCAACGGTACGCTGGCGCTGCCGTGCACCTGAATGGACACATAAACCCAGGACACACCACTGCCAAACAGTCCCAGGCCGTACAGCCAGCCCCGCCACAGGGCCTGGCGGCGATTGCAGTCCAGCAGGCAGTAAAGATAGATAAAACAGGAAGCGATGCCTACCGGCCAGAGGTCGTAAGGCGCCAGGGCAAATGGGAGGATCGCGCCGGCAATCAGCGCCAGCAGCGCCCGCAGCAGGGGGCGCGAGCCCGCGGTGGTCCCCAGGAAGGCAAACTCCCTTGCCTTGACCACCGTTTAGCGGGCCAGGAATTTCAGGCGCAGGCTGTTGATCCGGCGCTGGTCGGCATTGATGACCTTGAATTCCAGGTCGTCGATTTCCGTAGTTTCATTCCGTGTGGGCATGTGCCCGAAGGCATTGATCACCAGGCCGCCGATGGTGTCGAACTCCTCGTCGGAGAAATCCCGCTCGAAGTAGTTGTTGAACTCATCAATGGGTGTCAGCGCCTGAACGATGTAGTCGTTGTCGGTGATCTTGCGGATGAAACGGTCGGTTTCAACGTCGGTTTCGTCCTCGATTTCGCCAACGATCTCCTCCAGCACATCCTCGATGGTGACCAGCCCGGCAACACCGCCGTACTCATCAATCACGATGGCCATGTGGTTCCGGTTCTGGCGGAACTCGCGCAGCAACACGTTGAGGCGTTTGCTCTCCGGCACCACGTTGGCAGGGCGCAGCAGCGCTTCTATATGGAAGTTGTCGTGTTCCTTGTGCAGGATCTGAGGCAGTAGGTCCTTCGCCAGCAGAATACCCAGCACTTCATCGGGGCTGTCACCAATCACCGGGTAGCGGGAGTGGGCGCTGCGAATGATCTGGGGCAGCATTTCCTCCAGTGAACACTCGGCCTTGATCACTTCCATCTGGGAGCGGGGTACCATGATGTCCCGGGCCTGCATGTCGCTAACCTGCATGGCGCCCTCGATGATGCCGTGGGCGTCGAGATCGATGACCTCATTTTCGGCGGCCAGGGCCAGTACCTGTTCCAGGTCGCCGCGGGTTCTGGGTTCCGAGGAAAAGGCCGTGGCGATTTTCTCGATCCAGGATCGATCGTCCGACTCGCCGCCGGTCCGGTCTTCGCTCATGTCAGTTCATGCTCCGAATACTTAAGTCGCCCTCGTAGGGGCAGGGTATGTTCATGCCGGCGAGGATAGCGGTTTCCAGCGCTTCCATTTCCTCGGCTTCGGCGTCGATGATGTGGTCGTACCCCAGCAGGTGCAGGGTACCGTGTACGGTCAGGTGGGCCCAGTGGGATGCGAGGGTTTTGCCTTGCTCCGCCGCTTCGCGGCTGACCACCGGGGCGCAGATAACGATGTCGCCCAGCAGGGGGATGTCCACCTCCGGCGGCAGGTCGGCAGGGAAGGACAGCACATTGGTCGGACGGGGCTTGTCGCGGTAGCGGCCGTTCAACTCCGTCATTTCGTCGTTATCCACCAGGCGTACGGTGAGTTCGGCTTCTTCGCGGCGGCCGGCGAGTGCAGCGCTAATCCAACTGCGTATGTCGTCCTCGTCGGGCACGGCTTCGGTGCTGGCGTTCTGGATATCCACGGTGAGGATCACTGGCGGGATTTATCCAGCGGGGCGGCCTGCCCTTCGTGGCGGTCGTAGGCTTCCACAATGCGCTGGACTACAGGATGGCGCACCACGTCCTTGTTCTGGAACCAGGTGAAGCCGATGCCGTCCACGCCGTCCAGGATGTTCACCACATGGGTGAGGCCAGACTGGGAGCCGCGGGGCAGGTCGATCTGGGTGGCGTCACCGGTAATCACCGCCGTGGAGCCGAAGCCAATACGGGTGAGGAACATTTTCATCTGTTCCCGGGTGGTGTTCTGGGCTTCGTCCAGAATGATAAAGGCGTTGTTCAGGGTGCGACCGCGCATGAAGGCCAGTGGCGCTACCTCGATGATGTTTTTCTCGATGTAGCGGTTCACCGTTTCGAAGCCGAGCATTTCGTACAGGGCGTCGTAGAGCGGGCGCAGATAGGGGTCGATTTTCTGGCTCAGGTCGCCGGGCAGGAAGCCGAGTTTTTCGCCGGCTTCTACCGCGGGGCGTACCAGCAGGATGCGTCGCACGCGTTCTTCCAGCAGGGCTTCCACCGCACAGGCCACCGCGAGATAGGTTTTGCCGGTACCGGCGGGGCCGATGCCGAAATTGATGTCGTTGCGGGCGATGGTGCGTACGTAACCCTGCTGGTTTTTACCGCGGGGTTTGACCGAGGCGCGCTTGGTGCGGATGACGTGGATGGCCTCCACTGAGGCGTCTATAACGGGTGTGCCGGCCGCCGGGGCACCGGTCGACGATACGTCGGTAGCCGATTCAGCAGCCACCTGTTCCAGGCCCGCCTGCTGCAGTTGCAGGTGCAGCGATTCGGGGCTGATGCCCACACCCTGGCAGATCTCGGCGTACAGATGCTTCAACAGGGCAGCCGCTTCGTCCACACGGGCGTCGGGCCCGCTGATCTGGAACAGGTTGCCTCGGGCGTTGATCTGGACATTGAGCCGCTCTTCGATCTGGCGCAAATGTGCATCGAACTGGCCACACAACATGGCCAGATGGCGGGCGTCATTGGGTTCGAGGGTGAGGGTGTGCTGGTTTGCGGAGTCTTCGTTCAAAATCGGTTTCGGCCACTCAGGGCAGTTATAGTGATTAAAGAATATACAGGATTAGCCCTGAGTCAATGCGCGCGGCGGTTCAGGCCGCGCACTCCAGGGTGCCGCGCAGGGAATTCGGCAGGGCTTCCTCGATGCGTACATCGACGAAGTCACCGATCAGCCCGGCGTCGCTGCTGCGGAAATTGACCACCCGGTTATTCTCCGTGCGGCCCTGTAGCTGGCCCGGGTCCTTCTTGGAGGTGCCCGTCACCAGGATGCGCTGCACGCTGCCCACCATCTGGCGGCTGATGTGCTGGGCGTGCTGGTTGATGCGCGTCTGCAGGATCTGCAGGCGCTGCTTTTTGGTTTCCTCGTCGGTGTTGTCAGGCAGGTCCGACGCCGGCGTGCCGGGGCGGGCGCTGTACACAAAACTGAAGGACACATCGAAACCGATGTCCTCTACCAGCTTCATCGTAGCGGCAAAATCGGCTTCGCTTTCACCCGGGAAGCCGATGATAAAGTCTGAGGAAATGCTGATATTGGGGCGAATCTTGCGCAGACGGCGGATTTTGGATTTGTACTCCAGCGCAGTGTGGCCGCGTTTCATTGCCATCAGGATACGGTCAGAGCCACTTTGTACCGGCAGGTGGAGGTGGTCCACCAATTGCGGGATTTCCGCGTAGGCGTCGATCAGCGCGTCGGAAAACTCCACCGGGTGGGAAGTGGTGTAGCGAATGCGCTCGATACCCGGGATACGGGCCACATAGGCCAGCAGTTCGGGGAAATCCACCACTTCTTCCAGGTGGCTCAGCCCCCGGTAGGCATTCACGTTCTGGCCCAGCAGGTTGACCTCACGCACGCCCTCACTAGCCAGATGGGCGATCTCGGCGATCACGTCATCCAGCGGGCGGCTCACTTCCTCGCCACGGGTGTAGGGCACCACGCAGAAGGTGCAGTACTTGCTGCAGCCTTCCATGATGGACACGAAGGCGGTGGGGCCTTCGACCTTCGGTTCGGGCAGGCGGTCGAACTTCTCGATTTCGGGAAAGCTCACATCCACCACCACGGTGCCGCCCGGGCCGCGCTGCTCCATCATGTCGGGCAGGCGATGCAGGGTCTGGGGGCCAAACACCAGGTCCACGTAGGGAGCCCGCTTGCCGATCTCCGCACCTTCCTGGCTGGCCACGCAGCCGCCCACACCGATCACCAGGTCCGGATTCTTCTGCTTCAGGTGCTTCCAGCGGCCGAGCTGGTGGAACACCTTTTCCTGGGCTTTTTCCCTTATGGAACAAGTGTTTAGCAGCAGTACGTCGGCCTCGTCGGGGTTGTCCGTGGGGACCATGTCGCAGCTTTCACGCAGCAGGTCCGCCATCCGTGCCGAGTCGTACTCGTTCATCTGGCAGCCGTGGGTTTTGATGTAGAGTTTCTTACTCACCGTAACCTGTGTGCGCCCCCATCGTGGGGCGGGCAAAAAATGGACGCGAATTATACGTGGTTTTTTTGCCCTCTGACAGGCCGCAAACCCGCGTCAACGCTGGATTTATGCCGCCACGGTGGTAAGATTGCGCCCCCCCTGAAACAGCGCCCCCTATGGCGCGCGAGGCAAGCATGGCGAAAGAGCCAGTCTACAAGGTCATTTTCCAGAACCAGAACCAGGTGTTCGAGGTGTTTGCGCGCCAGATCTACCAAAGTGACCTGTGGGGCTTCCTGGAAGTGGAGGAGTTTGTGTTCGGGGAGCGCAGCCAACTCGTGGTGGACCCTTCCGAGGAGAAGCTGAAAAACGAATTTGGCCAGGTGAAACGGTCCTACATCCCCCTGCAGGCGATCATTCGCATCGACGAGGTGGACAAGGAAGGGGCCGCTCGCATCTCAGACGCGAGCACCCAAGGCAATGTGGCCAGCTTCCCCTTCCAGGGGCAACCCCGCCCCGGCAACAACACCGGCGGCGAAGAGTAAGCCCGCCCTCCGCTTAACTGGCCGCCTTGCGCAGGCAGGCCAGTTTCACGCAACACACAAAGGCCTCCATCGCTTGTTCCAACTCTTCCAGTGACGGAAAAGTGGGCGCGAGGCGGATATTGCTGTCCTGCGGATCCTCACCATAAGGGAAGGTGGCGCCGGCGGGGGTGAGTTTCACGCCGATGTCCGCGGCCAGCTTGACGATCTCTGAGGCCGTACCTGCAGGGGCGTCGAATGAGATGAAGTAACCGCCTTCGGGGCGTGTCCAGGTGCCCATGTCCTCGCCGGCCAGTTCCGCTTCCAGCTTCGACAGAACCGCTTCAAAGCGCGGGCGGATGATGTCCGCATGGGCGGCCATGTGCCTGGCCACGGTAGCGTCGTCCTGCAAGAAGCGAAGGTGGCGCAGTTGGTTGATTTTGTCCGGTCCGATGGTTGAGTACGACTGGTGTTTGGTGAGGGCGGCCAGGTTATCCGGACTGCTGGCGAGGAAGGCCACACCGGCGCCGGCGTGGGTCACCTTGGAGGTGGAGCCAAACATGAACACCCCATCGCAGGTGCCCGCTTCCCGGCAGGCCGGCCACAGGGGCGGCAAGGTTGTGGCATCAGCGCTCAGGCTGTGTACCGCGTAGGCGTTGTCCCACATCACGATAAAGTTGTCGCTGGCCAGGGCCGGCAGGCGGGCGATTCTTTGCACTGTGTCGGCGCTATACACGCAGCCGGTGGGGTTGGAAAAGCGCGGTACACACCAGATGCCCTTGATCGCCGGGTCGGACTGCACCAGCTTCTCCACCTCGTCCATATCCGGGCCGCTGTCCAAAAGCGGCACGGTGATCATCTCGATGCCCAGGTGTTCACAAATCGCGAAGTGCCGGTCGTAGCCGGGCACCGGGCACAGGAACTTCACCACGTCTGCATTGCCCCAGGCGGATTCCAGGCCGCGCAGGCCTTGATTCATGGCCAGGTCCATCACTGTATACATCAGGGTTAGGCTGCTGTTGCCGCCTGCCAGGGTTTCTTCGGTATTGGCGTCCAGCCACCCGCCAAAAAACTCCCGGGCTTCTACCAGGCCTTCCAGTCCGCCGTAGTTGCGTACGTCCACGCCGCTGGCACTGCGGTAGTCGCCGTCGAGAATGCCGTCCATCGCGTCCGACAAGCCCAGCTGTTCCGGACCAGGTTTGCCACGGGTTAAATCCAGGGCAAGTTGTTGCGCGGCCAGTGCCTGGTACTGTTGTTCCGCTGCAGCGAGTGCGGCTTGGATTTCGGCCATGGGGAATATCTCTGATCTACACTTGGAAAGTGTGCGAAGTATAAACAAGCACAGGTGTGGTCTGCAGGGTGGGTGCTTGAATTCGTGATTATTGCGCCCATATATCGCTCATCGATACGGAGCCGATTATGACTGAAAGCAGCGACGCCGCCGACGCGGATATCAACACGCAGTCCACTCACACGCCGGCGGTCGCCGACGAAGTACTGCCCAGTACGCTGTACCTTATGCCCGTCCCGCAACGGCCGTTTTTCCCCGGCCAGGTCCAGCCTGTGGTGATCAGCCCGGAACAGTGGGGCAGCACCTTGAAGGGGGTGTCGGAAAACGGCGGATTGGTGGGGCTGAGCTATATCGACATCGCCAATCCGGAAGAGGCCAAGCCCGGCCAGTTTCCCGGCATCGGCACTGTGGTGCGTTTGCACACTCCCCCCGGCGAAGGCGATAGCCTGCCGGGTCAGTTTCTGGCGCAGGGCGTGAGGCGCTTTCGCATCGTGCGCATGCTCAGCACCGAGCCGCCGTTTCTGGCCCAGGTGGAATACCCGCAGAGCACTGGCGATCGTGACTCAGACGAAGTGAAAGCCTACGCCATGGCGCTGATCAAGGAGGTTCGCGAGCTGTTGCCACTGAACCCCCTGTACAGCGAAGAACTGAAGCAATACCTCAATCACTTCAGCCCCAATCGGCCCAGTCTGCTAGCGGATTTCTCCGCCGCCCTGACCAGCGCCAAAGGCGATCAGTTACAGGAAATACTGGATACCCTGCCGCTGATATCGCGCATGGAAAAAGTGATGCTGCTGTTGCGCAAAGAGCGCGAGGTGGCGGAACTGCAAACGCGCATCAGCAGTCAGGTGAATGAAAAACTCAGTGAGCAGCAGCGGGAGTTTTTCCTGCGCGAACAGCTCAAGGTGATCCAGAAAGAACTGGGTATATCCAAGGACGATAAAACCACCGATCAGGAGTTGTTCGAATCGCGTATTGCTGACCGGGACTTACCCGAGGCAGCCGCCCGCAGAATTCAGGATGAGTTGCGCAAATTGTCGGTGTTGGAATCCGGATCGCCGGAATACGGCGTTACCCGTAATTACCTCGATTGGGCTACCTCGGTGCCCTGGGGCGTAACGTCCAAAGACAACTTTGAATTAAAAAACGCCCGCACCGTGCTCGATGAACATCACGACGGTCTGGAGGATGTTAAAAAACGCATCCTCGAGTTTTTGGCGGTGGGTGCCTTCCGCGGCAAAATTTCCGGCTCCATTTTGTTGCTGGTGGGTCCGCCGGGCACCGGGAAAACCAGCATTGGCCGATCCGTCGCCGATGCCCTGGGGCGGGAGTTCTACCGCTTTAGCCTGGGCGGCATGCGCGATGAGGCCGAAATTAAAGGCCATCGTCGCACCTACGTGGGGGCAATGCCGGGTAAGTTTGTGCAGGCGCTGAAAGAAGTGCAGGTATCCAACCCGGTAATCATGCTGGACGAAATCGACAAGATCGGTGCGTCCTTCCAGGGCGATCCGGCCTCCGCACTGTTGGAAGTGCTGGACCCTGAACAGAACTCAGAGTTTCTCGATCACTATCTGGACCTACGAGTCGACCTCTCGCAGGTGCTGTTCGTGTGCACCGCCAACCAGCTGGACACCATCCCCGGCCCGCTACTGGATCGCATGGAAGTGTTGCGGCTGTCTGGGTATGTGGCCGAGGAAAAATTATCCATCGCCAAAAACCACCTGTGGCCCAAACAACTGGTTCGGCATGGGCTGAGTGACGACCAACTGCGCATCAACGAAGCCGGGTTGCGCTACGTGATCGATTCCTACTGCCGTGAGGCGGGCGTTCGTAGTCTGGAGAAACAACTGGCCCGTGTGATGCGAAAAAGTATCGTGACCATACTGGAAACCGGTGAGGAAAAACTGCGCATCGGGAAAAAAGATATCGAGGGTTTGCTGGGCAAACCTCCCTTCGGCCCCGAGCGCCCGGTACGCGGCCTGGGGGTGGCAACGGGGCTTGCCTGGACGGCGATGGGCGGCGCTACTCTGCCGATTGAATCGTCTCGCATTCACACACTGAATCGCGGTTTTAAATTGACAGGGCGGCTGGGTGAAGTGATGCGCGAGTCGGCGGACATCGCGTACAGCTACGTCATCGCCCACCTGCGTGACTATGGCTGCGATCCCGACTTCTTCGACATGAGTATGGTGCACCTGCACGTACCCGAAGGCGCAACACCCAAGGACGGCCCCTCCGCTGGCATCACCATGGCGACGGCGCTGATTTCTCTGGCGCGAAAGGAGCGGATCAAGCGCCCGCTGGCAATGACTGGCGAGTTAACCCTGACCGGGCAGGTGCTTCCCGTTGGCGGCATCCGCGAGAAAATCATTGCCGCCCGGCGCAGTAAGATTCACGAACTGATTTTGCCGCATGGGAATAAGCGGGACTATGAAGAACTGCCGGACTATCTTACCGAGCACATGAACGTGCACTTTGCGCGCACTTATCGGGAAGTGTTTGAGTTTGTGTTCCACGAGCATCGGGAGGAGAAGGCGCTGCACTAACTGCGCTTATGTGCAGTTAGTCTCTATACTCCTGTTCGTCGGGGTGGCACTATCGGTGTTCCAGTGGTTTTGTCGCAGACCTTGGCTAATGGCTCCGTCGACCCGCCTTTCCACATCAATCGGACACAGGTTACTTAAACTGTACCGGGATTTGACCCCCGGTCAGGCGAAGTACCACGCGCGGGAAAAGTATCGTTGGTTGCGCTACACACTGCGCAGCGCGAAACGTCGAGCCAGGCCACTGGCGGTCGAGATCGAAACCAATAATTCCTGCACGCGTACCTGCTCCTACTGTCCGCGCCCACCCAACGACTCAACCGTTTTGCCGGAACCCTTGTTTCGGGCGGTGATCGATGATCTGGCGGACTGGGGCTTTCGCGGACGGATCTCACCGCACGGTTATAACGAACCCCTCAGCGACAAACGCCTTCCCCGACTGCTTGAGTACGTGTCGACGCAACTCTCACACTCGCCCATTGTCGTGTTCAGTAACGGCGACCTGCTGACCAGGCCAGTGGTGGAACAATTGAGTCAGGTGGGCGTAACGGGGTTTAAATTAAGCGTGCACGAGGGCTCTTCCGCTCCGCAGGTCAACGCCCTGCATGCCTTCGGCTCGCGTTACGACCGGGTGTCGGTATCAGACTACCGAGAGGATCACCGTACCGAACCGATGTTCAATCGCGGAGGCTTGATCGCGATCGACACTCCGCGCCACCGGCAGCGCTGTTTCGATGTGGAGGTTGCCGTGGTGCGGGCCAATGGCGATGTAGTGCTGTGTGTGAATGACCCACAGAAGCAGCACGTGATGGGTAACGTCGGGGAGCGAGTTGCCGCTGGCAGTACTACACCCTTTCGGGATATCTGGTTGGAGCCGTCATTTGTGGCACTGCGCGAGCGCATTCATGCGGGGGATTTCGAACTGGAGATTTGTCGTAACTGCAGTTACGGCAGCTAGCCGGGTGCGTGCGCGCAGAGTACCGCCCGGCGTGGCGCGGGGTGCCCTTCCAGCGTACGGTGTTGGTTCTCCGGGTCGAGAAAATTACTCAGCGAGTGAAACTGCATCCAGTCGGTGCTGCGCTGTTCTTCCGCGGTAGTGTCGCACTCGTCCACGACTACCGGATTGCGAAAGCCCATTTTGCGCAGCCAGGTGAGCAGGGTAGCCGAGCTGGGCAGGAACCAGACATTACCCATCCGCGCGTAGCGCCCTTCCGGCACCAGCACCTTCCCCTCGTCGCCCTCTACCACCAGGGTTTCCAGCACCAGTTGCCCGCCGGGGCGCAGGGCGTCGCGCAGTTCCTGCAAGTGATCCATCGGTGAGCGGCGGTGATACAGCACGCCCATGGAAAACACGGTATCGAAGGCGTGGAGCTTTGGCGGCACCTCTTCCATACGAGCAGGTAAAACCCAGACATGGGGTTGTTGCAGGTACTTCTGAAGCGCCCAGAACTGCACAATAAACAGGGGAGTGGGGTCGATGCCGATGACTTCCGACGCCCCGGCTCCCGCCATGCGCCAGCAGTGGTAACCCGAGCCACAGCCTACGTCCAGCACCCGGCGACCGCGCAGGTCCTCGATGTGGGGCGCCAGGCGATCCCATTTGAAATCTGATCGCCATTCGGTGTCGATGTGCAAGCCAAATAGTTCGAAAGGCCCTTTACGCCAGGGATGCAGGCCACGCAGAGCGGTTTCCAGCCGTTCCATTTCAGTAGGGGAAGGTGCCAGTGCCGCATCGACCCCCACGCGACTGCCATCCAGATGGCACTGTGACACCGGAATATCCGGTAGATCCGCGAGGCTTTCCAGCCAGCGCTGTAAGTCTCCGTACCGCTGGTGGGAGAGACCTGCAGACAATTGAGTGTCGAGAATATCGGCCCAGGGAGCTAGCGCTTCATCAGCCTGCCACTTTGCCTTCAGTGGCGCATAGTCCATCACTTCACGGCCACCATCGACGCGAAATTGAAGCATTGGAACCACACATCACAGGAACTGAAGCCCGCGGTTTCCATGCGATGCCGGTGGGTGGCGAGGGTTTCCGGCCGCAGGTAGTTCTCCAGCGCACTACGCTTGCGGGCGATCTCGAGATCGCTGTAGCCGTTGGCGCGTTTGAACTGGTGGTGCAGGTCGATGTTGAGTTCGTCCAGGTGTTCGTCTTCGAAGCGAACTTTTTCCGAGAGCACCATGATGCCGCCGGGTTTAAGCCCTTCATAGATACCACTGATCACGCGGTCGCGATCCTCAAGGGGAATGAACTGCAGCGTGAAGTTCAACACCACCACCGAGGCATTGTCGATTGCCACGTCCTGCAAATCGCTGCACCGCAACTCCACGGGTGTTTCGTGGGTATCGGTATCGATAATGCCGCGGCAACGCTCCAGCATAGCTGCTGAATTGTCCACGCCGATGATGGTGCAGTCGCTGTGATTAATGTGTTGGCGCATGGCCAGGGTGGACGCGCCCAGCGAACAGCCCAGGTCGTAAACCAGCGTACCGCTCTGCGCATAGCGCCCGGCCATTAATCCGGTCATAGCCACGATGGTGGTGTAGCCAGGCACGGAACGCCGAATCATATCGGGAAAGACGCGCGCGACATTATCGTCGAAGGCGAATTGTCCGGGTTCGCTCAAAGTGTCGGCGTAGATTGTGTCTTTGTGCGTGCTCACAGTGATGGCCGGTGTGCAGGATAATGGGCGGCAAGCTTAGCACAGCAGTGCTTGGAAGTTGCTTTGTGCATCTTTGGTGTTTCAGGTGGTGCGTGGGGGAAAAACAGGGGCGTATGGGTATCACGGGCGCATGTGGCTACATGCGATGACGGGGTAATGCACTGCCCGGCAATCGCCGGGCGGGGGCGAATCAGTTGGCGCTGCGCACCAGTTGCGAGTCTTCGGGGCCGATCACGCGCGCGGAACGCGCCTGCGGTACGAAGCTGGCGAAATGCTCTTTCGGGTACGTTTCAAAATTGTCATGGGCACCGTGTTTAAAACGGATGCTGCGCAGCACGTCCAGATGGCTCGCTTTGTGCTGGTATTTCCTTTTCATCGTTTACCTCTAAAGCCTTATTGCCTTCCATTCTATATGGGGTACTTTCCAGCGAGTGTAGACCCCTGATTTCGCTAAGTGATGTAAAAAATGCGCCTTCTCACCGTGAATAATCCACCCGGCCTGTCGATCGGTGGGTTTGGCGGCTGTCATTTGTACCCGCGTTTTGCTCAGGTATAATCGCGCTCCTTCGCAGATGGAGGCGCCCATGAAGCCCGAACATTACCCCAACCACCCCGAGCACCTCTGGCAGCATTTTTACCGCATGACCCAGATCCCCCGACCCTCGAAACAAGAGGCGGCGGTTCGGCAGTACGTGATCGACCTGGCCGAAGAGGCCGGGCACCCCTGGAAAACCGACGCCGAGGGCAACCTCGTGGTGTATGTGCCCGGCAAACACGGGTTGGAGAACGCAGAGCCGGTGATCATCCAGAATCACCTGGATATGGTGACGGTGAAAACCAATGACAAAGAACACGACTTCAGCGCCGACCCCCTGCAACTGGAGGTCAGCGATGGCTGGCTGAGTGCAGATCGCACGACCCTGGGCGCCGATAACGGCCTGGGCTGCGCCGCAGCGATGGCGGTGATGACTGACACCAGCGTGAAACACCCGCCGCTGGAATTGCTGTTTACCGTGGACGAGGAAACCGGCCTGGGTGGCGCACTCAACCTGGACGCCAGTTTGCTCAGCGGTCGCGTGATGCTCAATCTCGATACCGAAGACTGGAACGAACTGTATGTAGGCTGCGCCGGTGGTGGCGGTTGGGAGTTCCGCCGGCAACTCGATACTGAAGCATTGGCCCCGAATATGCAGGGCTGGCAACTCGATTTACGCGGACTGGCTGGCGGTCACTCCGGTATCCAGATTCACCAGCAGTTGGGTAACGCCATCAAATTGCTCGGTCAGTTGCTGGCCGAGGGACAAGCCCTGGGTCTGCGCCTGGCGGGTTTCCGCTCCGGTGTTGCTCACAACGTGATTCCGCGTGAGGGCACCCTGGAGCTGGCATTCCCGGCCGGAGAAGAGGTCAGATTGCGCGAACTGATCGATACGCTGCGCCAGCGTTGGCTCGGCTGGTTGCCCGGCGTCGATGCCGGTTTGACCCTGGAACTGCAAGAAACGGATGTGGAGCAGGTGTTAACGCCAATGGCGCAAACACGCCTGCAGCAATTGCTGGCCACTTTCCCCCACGGCGCACAGAGCTACAACCTGGAGCAGCCGGCGGATCTGGTAGACCTGTCCATCAACCTCGCGGTGATCGAATTACGTAACGGCGCGCTGTTTCTGGAGAGCAGTTTCCGCTTCTTCAATGATCAGGAGAGCCTGCCTCTGCAACAGCAGGTACTTGCTCTGGCCGACCTGTTCGAACTGGACGTGAGCCCCAATTCAGGCTATCCCGGTTGGCAACCCGATTTTGACAGCCCCCTGCTGGCGCTGGGTCGCCAGACCCACCAGGAACTCTTTGGCAGCGATCCGGCAGTAAAGGCCATTCACGCCGGGCTGGAATGCGGCATCCTGAAAAGCAAAAAGCCCGATGTGGATATCCTGTCCTTCGGCCCCACGATTCGCGGCGCCCATTCGCCCTCAGAGCGGCTGAAAATTGATACCGTGGAACCCTTCTGGCAGTTACTGGTGGCCTTGCTGGGCCGCGTTTCCAGCCTGACCTAAAACTGAATTACGGAGATAAACCATGCTGGATACACTACAACGCCTGCCAGACGACCCCATCCTCGGCCTGGCCGCTATCGCCCGCGCGGACGAAAATCCTGACAAGGTCGACCTCACCGTCGGTATTTATCAGGATGAAACCGGCCTGTGCCCGGTGTTCAAGGCCATTAGCGAGGCTCAGCGCCAACTCACCGCGGAAGAAACCACCAAGGCCTATATGCCGCCGGCGGGGGATGCCAATTTCACCAGTGGCATTCAAAAGCTCGTGCTGGGGGACAACAGCGCGTTAATCGCGGATGGTCGTGTTAGCGCCATTCAAACACCGGGTGGTTGCGGCGCCCTGCGTATCGGCGCGGAAATCATCAATGCCGCCAAGCCCGGTGCCCGGGTTTGGGTCAGCGACCCGACCTGGCCGGTGCACATTCCCCTGCTCGGCAGCGTGGGCCTGCAGTTCCAGACCTACCGCTACTACAACCCCGAAGACCACAGCGTTAATTTCGACGGCATGGTCGCGGACCTTGCCGCCGCCACGGCGGAGGACATCGTCCTGCTGCACGGCTGTTGCCACAACCCCTGCGGAGCTGACCTGTCACTGGAGCAGTGGGGCGTTATCGCCGATATGGCCGAAAAACAGGGCTTCACCCCCTTCGTTGATATCGCCTACCAGGGCATGGGCGACGGCCTGGAGCGCGATGCCGCCGGCCTGCGCTTGCTCGCCGAGCGCCTGCCGGAAATGCTGGTAGCCGCTTCAGCGTCAAAAAACATGGGCCTGTACCGGGAGCGTACCGGTGCCGCCATTTTCCTCGGCAAGAACGCTGACTCCGCCGGTGCGCTGTTGAGCCAGGCCACTGTCGCTGCGCGCAAGGTCTATTCCATGCCGCCTGCCCACGGTGCGATTCTGGCGGGCAAGGTGTTTGCTGACGCCTCACTAAATGCAGTCTGGAAATCCGAGCTGGAAGAGATGTGCCAGCGCATCAATGGTTTGCGCTCGCAGTTGGTGGCGAAGCTGGCCGGCGTGACGGATCGGGATTTCTCGTTCATCGAGCGGGAGAAAGGAATGTTCTCGTTCCTCGGTTTGAGCGAAGAACAGGCGATTCGACTGCGTGAAGAATTTAGCGTCTATATGCTGAATTCGTCGCGGATCAATGTTGCCGGGGTGAACTCCTCGAATATTGATTATCTGGCGCAGAGTATCGGCAACGTGCTCTAGTCGCAGCCAGTCCCCTGCCAACCTGCAGCGGGCACGATGGTAGGCGCAGGCACAAACCGGAGTTTCCCAGACCGTGTGAGGCCAGGGAAGGCCGAACGCGAGCCCACATGGATGTGCTTGTAGCGTGTCTGGGAAACTCCGGTTTGTGCCTGTGCCGGCAATAGAACTCCACCTCGATGAGTATTTGGTGAGGAGGGTGCATCAGTAGCGTCACAGTTAAAGGCTATCCAACTCCGACCACCGATCAAACGCCGCCTCTAACTCAGCCTGAGCATCGGATAACTCTGCCAGCACAGCATTCACCGCATCATGCTCGCCCTGATAAAACGCCGGATCAGCGATCTTCTCTTCCAGTTGGGCCACCTGCGTTTCCAGCGCTTCGATTTTTTCCGGCAGGGCATCCAGTTCCCGCTGGTCCTTGTAGCTGAGCTTCCGTCCCCGCTTCGCTTCGGTGGGTGTAGTGTCGGTTGTGGCGGCGGAGCTTGTGACAGGAGTGGCTTCTGACGCGACTTTCTCACTTTGCCCCTGAGGATTGAGCGCCCGCAGCCGATGCCCTCGCGCTTCCCAATCCGAAAAACCACCGGCGTGCTCGGTGATTTTGCCATCACCCTCCAATACCAGCAGGTGCGTGACCACCTTGTCCATAAACTCCCGGTCGTGGCTAACCAGTAGCAGGGTGCCTTTAAAGTCCAGCAGGATTTCCTCCAGCAGCTCCAGGGTTTCGATATCCAGGTCGTTGGTGGGCTCATCGAGTACCAACATATTCGCGGGAGAGGAAAACAGGCGCGCGAGGATCGCGCGGTTTTGCTCACCGCCGGACAATGCTTTCACCGGCGTGCGAATACGATCGGGCGTGAACAGAAAATCCGACAGCCAGGAGATGGCATGGCGGCGCTTGCCTCCGATTTCGATGAACTCCTGGCCGCCGCAGACGTTGTCGATCAGGTTCTTTTCCGGATCGAGTTGGGCGCGAAGCTGATCGAAGTAGGCAATTTCCAGTTGCGTGCCCAGCTTGGCGCTACCGCTGTCCGGTTGCAGCTTGCCCAGCAGTAACTTCAGCAGGGTGGATTTGCCCGCCCCGTTGGGGCCGACGATACCGATGCGGTCGCCGCGCTGTACGATGGTGGAGAAGTCCCGAATGACTGTGTGGCCGTCAAATCCCACGGACACTTTTTTGAGTTCCGCGACGAGTTTGCCCGAGCGCGAGGCGTCCTCAGCGCCGAAAGACGCGTTGCCCTGGCGCTCGCGCCGTTCACTGCGTTCCTGGCGCATGGCCTTCAGGGCGCGAACGCGGCCCTCGTTGCGGGTGCGGCGGGCCTTGATGCCTTGGCGGATCCACACTTCTTCCTGAGCCAGTCGCTTGTCGAACAGGGCATTGGCTTTTTCTTCCGCCTGCTGTTGTTGTTCACGGAAGGCGAGGAAGCCCTGGTAATCGCCCTGCCAGTCGAGCAGGTGTCCGCGGTCCAGCTCGGCGATACGGTTGGCCACGGCCTGCAGAAAGCGGCGGTCGTGGGTGATCAGTACAAGGGCCCCCTGGAATTCGCGCAGCTGTTGTTCCAGCCACTCGATGGCGGGGATGTCCAGGTGATTGGTGGGTTCGTCCAGCAGCAGCACGTCAGGGCGGCTCACCAGTGCCTGCCCCAGCGCCACGCGGCGGCGCCAGCCACCGGACAGGCTATCCATCGTGGCATCGGCAGGCAGTTGCAATTGGCTGATGGTACTTTCCACCTGTTGTTGCAGCGTCCAACCGTCGGCGGCTTCCAGTTCGTACTGGATAGTGGCCAGGGCTTTGAGGTCGGCGGTCTCGTTCTGTTGAATCAAGTGGTGGTAGCGGGCCAGTAGTTCGCCCACTTCCGCCAGACCGCTGGCGACTACATCGTAAACCGTACGGCCGTCGGCGGCGGGCAAGTCCTGGGCCAGAGTGGTGACCTTCACCCCGGGGCGAATCCAGCGCTCTCCTGACTCGGGACTGATGGTGCCCTGCAGTACGCGCAGCAGTGTGGACTTGCCGGCGCCATTGCGGCCCAGTAGACCCAGCCGCTCACCCTTGCGCAGGTCGAGGTCTACCGAGTCCAGCAGGACGTGGGTGCCGTAGTGGAGGCTGGCGTTGTCGAGGCGAAGCAGCGGCATGGGGAGTGAGCATTCCGGTCTTTTGGGGGCCGCATTCTACGCCATTGGCGCTTTCGGAGCACTCGCTGCCGTGGCAGTCAGGAAGGGGCCTCTGTTATTCTTTCGCCCTTCGGAATGGACCGGGCGACATTGGGAGTAAACAATGAATTTGGCGGCGATTGACAGCTGGCAACCCCCCGCAGACTGGCTGCGTATTCGTGTTATCGACGCCCACACCGGCGGCGAGCCGCTACGGATTTTTCTCGACGGTTTTCCCCCGCCGCAGGGCGAAACCGTATTGGCCCGGCGCAGCGACTGTCTGGCGCGACTGGACCGCTATCGCACCGCCACCATGTGGGAACCGCGTGGCCATGCGGATATGTACGGCTGCCTGATCGTTCCGCCGGAGCGCGAAGATAGCG
The DNA here is from genome assembly GCA_030427085.1 of Gammaproteobacteria bacterium. GTDB lineage: Bacteria > Pseudomonadota > Gammaproteobacteria > Pseudomonadales > Halieaceae > JAUHXH01. Next base: position 925,547 of record JAUHXH010000002.1, read on the forward strand.
ACTTCGGAGTGATCTTCACTCACAACGAAGGCTACAGCGACATGTGCGGCCACGGCATCGTCGCCGTATGCACCGTGTTGCTGGAAACCGGTGCGGTACCGGCGGTAGACGGCGAGGTCGCCTTCCGCATCGATTCGCCCGCAGGACTGATCCGCGCCTGGGCCGAGGTGGATGCCGGTGAGGTTCGCTCGGTACGTTTTTATAACGTGCCTTCCTTCGTGCAGTGCCTGGATGCCAGTGTTTCGGTGCCGGAAATCGGTGAGGTGCCCTTCGATCTCGCTTTTGGCGGTGCCTGGTACGCTTTCGTTGATGCCGCCGCCATCGGGCTCAGCACCGATCCGGAAAACACCACACAGATGATCGATTGGGGGCGTCGGATTAAAGCGGCCGTCAGTGATTCGGTCCCGCCGCAGCATCCCTTTGACGCGGAATTGTCGACACTTTATGGGGTGATTTTTACTGACCAGCCCCGCCACGCCGGCAGCGACACCCGTAATGTCTGCATCTTTGCCGATGGCGAGGTGGATCGCAGCCCCACGGGCACCGGTGTCAGCGCGCGTGTCGCCATTGCCGCCGCTCGCGGTGAGATGAGCCAGGGACAAGTGCGAGTCTATGAGAGCGTGATCGGTAGTCAGTTTGAGGGCAGTGTGGCGGAGGTGGCGGAGTTTGGTGGCCATGCCGCTGTGGTTCCCCAGGTGCGCGGTCGAGCGAGTATTTGTGGCCGCAGTGAATTTTTGCTCGATCCGCGCGACCCTCTGGTCGACGGTTTTTTGCTGCGCTGACCCATGCAGATCGACGTTCACATCGGCATCGAAAAAACCGGGAGTACGGCCATCCAGTCGTGGCTGCAACATAATCGCGACGTGTTGGCCCAGGCCGGTATTCTGTATCCGCGTTCGTTGGGCGAGCGCTTCAGCGCCAACCTGGCCGCTGCCTGCCAACGCAACCGGCGCCCCGACGACCTGCGCAAAGTACGCGGCTTGTTGACCCAGGAAGCCGTGGATGAGTACCGGGAAGCGTTGCATGAGAAACTGGCCGCCGAGATCAGGCGCAGTAAGCCCAGCCGATTGGTACTCTCGTGCGAACATTTTTTTGGGCGCCTGTGGCGCGAGGAAGAGCTGACCCTGTTGCGTGACTTCCTGACGCCTTTTGCCACCAATATCCGCATATGGCTTTACCTACGGCGTCAGGACGAATGGTTTCTCAGCGCCTACAGTACCGCCGTCAGTAGTGGCCGCGTGGCACCGTTTCACTACCCGGCGCTCGGGAACGAGCGCCCCATGCTGCATTACGACCAGCTCCTACAACGTTGGTCCGCAGCCTTCGGTCGCGAGGCCGTGCACGCTGCGCTTTACTCCTCCGCCTGCGATCACCCGCAGGGGGTGGTAGGGCATTTCTGTCAGTGGCTGGAACTTCCCGAGGCGCCCTCGCCGCGCAGCGATCGGGCCAACCCTTCTCTGGGCGAAGCGCAGCTGGAATTCCTCCGGCAGTTCAATACCGCCGTTCCCCCTTTCGATGAAGCACACCAACCTAACCTGGAACGGGGTGACATCATCGGCGCGCTGTCGCTCTACAACGGCAGTGGGGGCAGGCTGGCGGTGACTGGTGAGGAAGGCTGGTTTCTTGAGCGCTTCGCCGAGGGAAATGAGTGGGTGGCGCAGCAGTGGTTTGAGGGCGCCAGTGCCAGAGAGTTATTCGGTGAACCCCCGGCGGCTGTTGAGCCTGGCGCCGACAGCGATAGCGCTGAAGAGGCCGCCGCACTCGCCATTCATTTGTGGCGCTTTCAACAATTGAGGCAGCGACGCGCAATCGCCAGAGAGCAGGCGGCACTGGCACGCCTGGATATCGCCCGAGGCGATTCGGATAGCGCTGCCGCCCGCTTGCAGGGCCTGGCGGAAGACGTTGCAAGGCAACCGAGCGTGTTGTTGGCGCGCGCGGAATGCTTACTGGCGGCCGGTGATGCGCAGCAGGCGCTGGCTAGCCTGCGCGAAGGCCTGTCGCTTGCTGAGGAAGGAGCCGAACACGGTCGTGCAGCTACCCTGGGCGGTGAACCGCCGGTGGGTAGTCAGATAGTGCAAGAACTGCGGGCGCTGGAACAGCGTGTGCATGAAGTCGGAAACACACCCGGCGGCTTGAAAAAGCTGGCGCGATCGTTGCGCCCGAAGCGCAGGAGTTGAAAGCCCGTCTTCAGCTTTTCCGCCGGTCGTGGCCGCTGCGGCGGTCGTAGCAGACCGCCCCCGGTCGTGGCGCACGCCGAAAGCGGACTCTGCGATTGGCTTTACGCCGCTCTACAAAGCCAGGAGTGCCGGGAATGTTGGTGTTTTTCTTTGGTGCGGGTGGCGCCGGGGCCTTGCACCGCTCGATGGCGCAGTCACAGCCAATCTCATTCAATTTGAGCGCGTAACGCATCGCCAGGTCGCGTGGGATTTCCCGTTTCAGCGTTATTTCAGCACCGGAAAAGTAGCGGCGAGCCCGTTCCGGGCTGAGTTGAAAGGTGCGTGCGAAGCGCGCGATGGCGTCTTGCAGACCCAGCTCGCCGGTAATCTGGCCGCTGAAAATGACGTTGTAGCGATGGTCTGAGGGCATGGGTCCAACCAGCAGAAAAGTCCAGCATAGCATTCCCCGTTAAAATTTCACGGGCCGGGTTGCCCTGCGCGGGGTAGGGTGATGGCGAGGCCGGCAGCCGGCCACCGTGGACGGGCTTTTCGCTTAACTGGTACGAATGTACAATCATTCGTTCCACTCTTACAAGGCGCCTGAATTGTGCCCCGCCGGATTGAAGCCATTATTCTCGCTGCGGGCAGTTCCCGTCGTTACGGTGCCGCAAACAAGTTGTTACAAACCCTGGGCAATCGCCCCCTTGTGAACCATGTGGTCACCGCCGCCCGCCGGGCGGACGTGGATGGCATTACGCTGGTAGTTGGTCACGACGCCGATGCGGTTATCGACGTTGTGGAGGGTGCCAGTGTGGTGCACAACGCCGAGCACGCCAGCGGTATGGCGAGTTCCCTGGCGGCGGGCATTGCTGCCTTAGCGCCTGCGGTGGACGCCGCGTTGGTGTTGTTGGCCGATATGCCCTGGCTGGAGTCTGACCACCTCAACCGGGTGGTGCAGCGCTACCGCCAACTCCCGGATGACGCCATTGTCACGCCGGTGTTTTCCGGAACGCGGGGCCATCCAGTGCTCTGGCCGCGTGCTTACTTTCCAGAACTGCTGTCGCTGCAGGGTGATAGGGGCGCGCGCGAACTGTTGCGCCTGCACGCCGATCGTGTGCGCACTGTGGCAGTAGACGATGACGCCGTACTCCGCGATGTCGACACTCCCTCTGATCTGGCCCTGCGCCCCGGTCCCTGAGACACTAGGGTTTTCTGACAGAGTTTCACCGAACACGTGCAAACGCTCGATCGCGAAGTGTTGGACAAGTGCACCCAGTGGCTGGCCGAAGGTCGGCAGCCCTGGTTGTGTACCATCGTGGGCACGGTAGGTTCCGCACCTCGCCCGGTGGGTTCACTGCTGGCCTGTACAGCCGATGGGCTGCAAGTGGGGTCGGTGTCCGGCGGCTGCGTGGAGGAGGAGATGCTGGCACAGTTGCGTGCCGGTCTGGTCGAACCCGGGCGCCCCTTATTGCAGGAGTACGGCGTTACCGCCGAAGAGAACGAGCGGCTGGGTTTACCCTGTGGTGGTCGTCTCAGTCTGTTGCTCCAATCCCTGGACGCGCGTGATGCCGACTGGTTACGACCCGTGGTCGAGGCACTGGCGGAGCGCCATTGTATTCGTCGCGAATTGACCATGGAGAGCAACGACACGCAGGTGTCGGCGGCCAACGGTTTTCAGCAGCTCCAGTGGGATGGCCAGCGACTGCAGCAGTGGTTCGGCCCGCGTCAGCGCATGCTGTTAGTGGGCGCAGGCCAGCTAGCCCGCAGTCTGGCGGAATTGGCGTTGGCGATGGACTATGAAGTGATGGTCACCGATCCCCGCAAGGACTGGCTGGATCAGTGGGAGGGCCCCGAAGTGCCGTTGATTTCCGGCATGCCGGATGACGCCGTTCGCGACCATGCCAGTGACGCGCACTCACTGGTGATTACCCTCACTCACGACCCGCGTATCGACGACATGGCACTAATGGAAGCACTGGCCAGCGACGCTCTGTATGTGGGTGCGCTGGGTTCGATGCGCACCACGGAAAAACGGCTTGAGCGGCTGCGGCAACTCGAGCTCAGCCAGGCGCAGTTGGATCGCTTGCATGCGCCGGTGGGTTTGGACATCGGCAGCAAAACGCCGATCGAAATTGCCGTGGCGATCATGGCCGAGCTGGTCGCTTTGAAGCGTCGGCGCAGCGGCCAATAGTCGCGCAGAATTTGAAGGTCTCGACGGGAGGCATCCCTCGATGAGAGTCTTTTTTGCCCTTGATCCGGAGGACTTTACCCGGCGCGCCATTGACGACTGGCGCGCGGGGGAAGCACTGGTCGGCAGGCCAGTCCCTGCGGCCAATTTTCACCTGACGCTGGCCTTCATCGGTGACTTGGCTAATGCGGAGCTGGAACGCTTGTGCCAGCGGGTTGACCGCCTGTGTGAAGAGGCGGATTTTGCCGCAGTTGACACAGTGCTGGACACTACCGGTTACTGGGCGCGCCCGGGGATATGGTGGCTCGGCCCGAGCGATACGCCCAATACGGTAACTGCGCTGGCCGAGCGCTTGCGGGGAATCGGCTCTCGCTACGGCGGGCGGGCTGATCGCAAACCCTTTCAGGCCCATCTCACGCTATCCCGCCACTGTGAGTTACCGCCACCGGCCCCGCTGGTGGCACCAAATTTCACTCTGCAATGTCTCGACTTCTCGCTCTTTGAGTCACGTCAGGGTCGCGGTGGCGTGAGTTATCACCCCTTGGCAACCTGGTCGCTGGGTGTCGGTGGGCTCTGACTCTTTCCCACATTCTTTGACTCTGGCCTGTGGGCTTGGCATGGTACGCAGGTTTTTCCATTCGGGCGGAAATGAGCCATGAACAATCCACTTTGGCGGCCGTCGGAAGCGCGGCTCGCCGCCGCAAACCTGACTGAATTTACCCAAGGTATCAGTGACACTGGCGCGCTGCCCGCCGGCGCCGATTATCACGCTTTGCATCGCTGGACCCTGGCCCATCCGGAAGCCTTCTGGTCGGCGGTTTGGGACTACGGTGAAATTATCGCCAGTGAGCGCGGCAACGTGGTATTGCAGGAAGGTGATCGCCTGCCCGGTGCGCGCTGGTTTCCCCAGGCGCGACTGAACTTTGCCGAAAACCTGCTGCGCCGGCGCGATGATCATCCCGCGCTGGTCGGCTTGCTGGAAAATGGCTCCCGGCGCGAAATCAGCTACGCCGAGTTGTATCGGGAGGTGGCGTCACTGGCCGCGAAATTGCGGTCGCTGGGAGTCCAGCCGGGCGACCGGGTGGCGGGCTTTATGCCCAACATCCCCGAGACCGTAATAGCAATGCTGGCTACGGCCAGTATCGGTGCCCTGTGGTCATCCTGCTCACCCGATTTCGGCATCAACGGCGTGATGGATCGCTTCGGGCAGATTGCGCCCAAAGTGCTATTCGCGGCGGATGGCTATTTTTACAACGGTAAAACCTGCGATTCACTGGCGCGCGTGGCTGAAATTGCTGAGCAGATCGACAGTATCGAGGCCGCAGTGGTAGTGCCGCTGGTGTCGCCCACCCCGGATATTTCAGGCATCCGGGAAGCGGTGGCCTACCCGGACTTCCTGGACCGCAGCGCTACCGATCTGGCCTTTGAACAACTTCCTTTCGATCACCCGCTGTACATCATGTACTCATCGGGCACGACCGGGGTACCCAAGTGCATCGTTCACGGCGCCGGTGGCACACTCGTGCAGCACATCAAGGAGCACCGACTGCTGGTCGACCTGAAGCCCGATGACGTATTTTTCTATTTCACCACCTGCGGCTGGATGATGTGGAACTGGCTGGTGTCGGGGCTGGCTACCGGCGCTACCCTCGTACTGTTTGACGGCTCGCCGTTCGCCGGGAAAGGCCGCGTGTTACTCGATGCCATCGACAGCGAGGGCATCTCGGTCTTTGGCACCAGCGCGCGATTTATCGCCGCACTGGAGAAGGCTGGCCACAAACCCATGCACAGCCATCGCCTGGAACGCTTGCGGGCGATACTGTCTACCGGCTCGCCCCTGTCCCACGAGAGCTTTCGCTACATCTATCGCGACTTCAAGGAAGACGTTTGCCTGTCCAGCATCTCCGGCGGCACCGACATTCTGTCCTGCTTTGTGGGCGGCTGCCCGACCCTGCCGGTTTACATCGGCGAGATCCAGGCACCCGGCCTGGGCATGGCAGTGGAAATATGGGATGACGAGGGCCACCCATTGCAGGGAGAAAAAGGCGAGCTGGTTTGCACCGCGCCATTCCCCTGTTGCCCGGTAGGATTCTGGAATGACCCCGATGGCAGCAAGTTCCACAGTGCCTATTTCGACACCTGGCCCAACGTGTGGGCCCACGGAGATTACGGCGAGATCACCGAGCACGGAGGGGTGATTATTCACGGTCGCTCCGACGCCGTACTCAATCCCGGTGGCGTGCGTATCGGCACAGCTGAAATCTACCGACAGGTGGAGCGGGTGCCCGAGGTACTGGAAAGCGTGGTGATTGGACAGCAGTGGCGCGATGATGTCCGCGTGGTGCTGTTCGTAACCCTGCGTGAAGGGGTGACGCTGAGTGCGGACTTACAGGCCCGTATTCGCCAGAGCATTCGCGAAAATACCACGCCGCGCCATGTGCCTGCCGTGATTGTGGCGGTGGCGGATATTCCGAGAACCCTCAGCGGCAAGATTGTCGAGTTGGCGGTGCGCAACGTGGTGCACGACCAGCCGGTAAAAAACACCGATGCGCTGGCCAATCCTGAAGCACTGGAATTGTTCCGCAATCTGCCGCAACTTCAAGCCTGAGCCTTTTTCTGAGCCGGGGCCAGAAATGACAACGCCGGAGCCCCTGGTAAGGGTCCGGCGTTGACACGGTGACGGCGGCATGGGTTTCGCCGACACCTTTCCGCGGGACGCTGGCTACAATAGCCTGCGAGGCGGACGGTTATACGTATTTGTGGCGGTTGGGCGAGTCCTTCCGGTAGAAGGTGTCGGTGCTGCGCCGACCAAAGTTTTTGCGTCGGTCGGGATTGTTCAGCTCCATTCGCACACTGCTGCGACGGTCCGGTGTGACCCGGCGGTCTGCGACGCGCCGTTCCGGTCCGATGTAGGGGGTGCTCATCGTCCTGTTTTCCATCCACCTGAATCATTCATTCAGGGGGCTATCCTACCTGTCACGCGACGAGAATGCCCCGCCCGGCAATGCAGTCCGGGCGGTATATTTCCTTGAATGTGATGTGGGTCACATTTGATGGCGGGTCAGTGCAGCCAGCCTTTGCCACTGGCGTTGCGAGACAGTATCCACAGGTAGGCGGCAATGGCGGTTACCAGAAGGGGCATGATGAGCCCTGACGGCCCCAGTCCAGCCATTTCTTCCAGCAGCATCAGTGAGTAGCCCATCTGTGCAATCACCGCGATCAGCGAAATGGCCAGTAACGGAACAGCCAGTTTGCGCTTGAGTAACAGGCCCAGTGATCCCAGCGCGCCGGTTATCACCGCAAGGCCGTACATGGCGGTAACCCAGATCGGCATGGCTTCATACATGAGTTGCTGTTCAGCGGGCAGGGCGGCGATGTCCTCCGGGGTCATGCTGATCTGTAAAACAAAAGACAGAATGCCCAGAATATTCCAGATCACCGCCAGTATCGCCACCACCGTAAACCACTTCGGTGCAGTCGTACTTGATGCTTCGCTGGATTCAACCTGCGAGTCGTCCATGGAACTTCCCCCGTTTTGTTGTTTTTGGCCTGTGTTGTTTATGGCCTGTGCTGTTTTTAGATAGTACTCAGGCTGTTATAGCACACAGTCGGCGCTTCGGCTCGATTGCGGTACCATAGCCGCGGATTCAAATACCCGGATTGTTACATGCTCCAAACCACACAATCGAACGCTGATCGGCAGGTGGCCACCTGGCTGCTGCTGTGTGCCGGTGTCATCTTTGCCATGATTATTCTGGGCGGTGTGACCCGCCTTACCGACTCCGGCTTGTCCATGGTGGAGTGGAAGCCCCTGATGGGCGTCATCCCGCCGCTATCAGACGAGCAATGGCACGAAACCTTCGACAAGTACAAACAGTTTCCCGAGTACCAAAAGGTCAATCTGGGCATGAGCCTGGACGAGTTCAAGTTCATCTTCGCCTTCGAATACGGCCACCGCGTATTGGGGCGACTGATCGGCGTGATGTACCTGTTGCCCCTGCTGTATTTCTGGTACCGCGGCGCTCTGCGCAAAGAGATGCTGCCCTCGCTGGTGTTGTTATTTATTGGTGGCGGCCTGCAGGGGCTGCTGGGCTGGTACATGGTGAAAAGTGGGCTGGTGGATAATCCGGACGTCAGCCAATATCGACTTACCGCCCACCTGGGCTTTGCGGTGGTGCTGTACGGCTACATGCTCTGGGTGGCGCAGGATTTATGGTACAGCCGCGATCGTGTTGCGGCCGCGGGCGCCAACAAGGCGCTGTGGTTGGTGCTGCTGGTGTTCCTGATGATTCTGTCGGGGGGGCTGGTAGCGGGCACACGCGCTGGTTTCACCTTCAACACCTGGCCGCTGATGGGCAACAGTTTCTTCCCGCCCGGCCTCTACGGCATGGAACCGGCCTGGCTATCGGCGTTTGAAGACCTGGGCACGGTGCAATTCAACCACCGTATCTTTGCTTATGTGCTGGCGGCATTGGTGACGCTGTTCTGTGTGGGGCAACTACGGGCGGGCGTGAGCGGTCGGATACGCCTGGCTGCGCAGTTGACGCTTGCCGCCCTTGCACTGCAACTGGCGCTGGGCATCAGCACGCTGGTATTGCAGGTTCCGCTAGTGCTCGCCGCGGCCCACCAGGGTGGGGCCGTATTGCTATTCAGTGCGGTTATCTATCTGGCGCATGCCTTGGCGCGGGCACCGCAGCACGCGTAAAGGCACGCTAACTGCGGTGGCAGTGATTCACGGGTCGGCCTGGTAAACCTGCTCACCGCCGACCCAGGTCTGTAGTACTTTGTTCCGCCAGATATCCCGCTCGGGCACCTGGAAATAATCGTCACGCACCAGAATGAAGTCCGCCCGATACCCCGGCAACAGTCGCCCGGTTTCCCGCTCCTGATGGGCCGCCCAGGCGGCGCCTTCGGTGAACAGTGCCAGGGCCTGCTCGCGGGTGAGCTTCTGATCCGGGAGCCAGCCTCCTGCCGGTTGGTTGCCGTGATCCTGCCGGGTCACTGCCGCGTGTAAGCCGAAGAAGGGGTTGGGGGATTCCACCGGGAAGTCCGAGCCGCCGGCGGTAGCGACGCCCGCTTGCAGCATATCCCGCCAGGCGTAGGCGCCTTTCAGGCGTTGCTGCCCGAGCCGATCACCTGCCATGTTTTTGTCCGACGTGGCATGGGTGGGTTGAATCGAAGCGATCACACCCACGGCAGCCATGCGGGGTATATCGTCCGGTTCCATTACTTGCGCATGTTCGATTCGGTGGCGCAGTGTGCGCGTTTCGGTGTATTTCTGTAGTTGCGTGAGAATATCCAGAACGTGCCCATTGGCCTCGTCGCCGATGGCGTGAATGTTTACCTGGTAGCCATGCCGCATGGCCTGTGAAGACAGCTCGCGCACCTGCTCGTCGCTAAGTACCCGCAGGCCGCGATGCCCAGGCTGATCGCTGTAATCTTCGTACAGCGATGCGCCGCGCGACCCCAGCGCGCCGTCGGCCCAGAGTTTGATGCTGCGCACCACCAGTTGGTGTTCGGGGTCGAGGATCGGGCCGCGCTTGATTTGGGTGATGTTTGCTTCATCCAGCGGGTCCAGCATGGCATACACGCGGATCGGTAGTTGCTTGTTCTGCAGCAGGGCCTGCATCGCCGCCACATCATTCGAACTGGTTCCGGCATCGTGAACAGTCGTAAGCCCCATGCTCGCCAGACTGGTTAGCGCTTGCCGGATACTGGCTTGCAGCGCATCGGCATCGGTTGGAGGGATGACCTCATTGACGATAAATTCGGCGGTGTCGATCAACACACCGGTGGCTTCTCCTTGCGCGTCGCGCTCAATGGCACCACCCGCCGGGTCAGGTGTATCCCGATCGATGCCCGCGAGCGCCAGCGCCGCACTGTTAACCCATGCAGCGTGGCCATCCACCCGTTGCAGCGCTACGGGGCGGTCGGGAAAGACGGCATCCAGGCTGGCTTTGGTGGGGAAGGACTTGCCCGGCCACAACACCTGGTTCCAGCCCCGCCCCAGCAACCAGCCTGTGCCGCTGTGTGCCTCGGCATAAGCGCGCACCCGGGCCACGGCTTCGGCTTCGCTGCTGGCGCCGCTCAGGTCTACCAGAGACAGACTTTGCCCGTAATCGGCGATATGGCCGTGGGCGTCGATCAACCCGGGTAGGAGGGTGGCGCCGGCGCCATCCACGCGTGCTGTCGCACTGCTGGCGGCGATTTCTTCAGCCCTGGTGTACAGGTGAGTTACGCGGGCCTGGTCAAATTCCAGGGCGCTGAACTGAATCAGCTTGCCCTCATCCAGGGTGTAGCCTTTCACATTGTGAATCAGGGTCGAGGCGTTTACCGAAACACTGCCGAGCAGTGCCAATGTCAGCCAGAACAGTCGCATGGTGTAGCTCCTTGTGGGAGGGCGATCTTATGGTTGGCAGAGTAGCAAGTAACGGGGCAATGGTGAACGCGCCAACACTAGCCGAGTTCAGGCAAACAGGCCTTGATCCAATTCTCGCGCGTGATCCGAAGGTGCGTCCATACCGCGAGTCAGTACCACGCCGTTCACTGCAGAGTGAATGGCCGACATGTCCTCCGGCCGGGCGTAGAACTGGCTGTACCACTCCCGCCCGCGCTTGAAGGGGCCGTCGGTTTTCAACTGCATGATGGTCAATGCCGGGCGCTTGTTGGCCCAGATATTGAAATCCGCGCCAAAGGCTTCCAGTGCGCCGGCCTGGGCCATTTTTGCCGTGGCCTTGTCTTCCGCTGACGCGGGATTGGAGGCACCGCGATAGAGGCAGGCGTGGAAACAGCGCACCACACCATCCTCAATCGGAGTGTTGGCGATCAACTCGTAAATCAAAGTCTCGCCAAAGGACTGTTTGGACAGCAATAGCCCGGGGCCGGTGTACCAGGTGGTGGATTGCAGGTCGCAGTTGTAGAGCTGGATAGGCCCGCCCTGGCGCTGGATATAAATGTGGTCGCGAAACTCGTTTTCGAAGTACTGGCTGGGGGCGCCGTGGGTGGGCCCCAGATGTCGCACGTCGGCCATGTTGTCCAGAATTTCCTGGGGGTGGATGTTCAACTCCCCCAGGTGGTCCAGTTCCCAGTGCACAAATTGCGGATCGTCCCATTCCGGTAGAAAAGGCGGCTCATAGTCGGGCTCGCGGCCGTCCGGGTCGTACCAGGCCATGATGCAACCCATGTTTTCCACCACGGGATAGGAACGGATGGCGGCGGACTTGGGGCAGGGGCCGTCGTGGTAGGGAATGTCGTTCACCTGGCCGTCGGGTCCGTAGCGCCAGCCGTGATAGGGGCAACGGATGGAGTCCCCCTCAATCTGCTCGCCATTTTTAACGATCACCGCGCTGGTGCTGTTGGTCAGGTGTGTGCCCATGTGGGCACAGTAGGCGTCCAGTAGTACCGGGCGGCCACTCTCACCGCGGTACAGGGCGAGATCCTGACCCCAGTAGCGCAACGCCAAGGGCCCGGCGTCCAGTTGCGAGGCCTCGGCCACGATAAACCAGCCGCGGGGGTACAGTGAGGGGCCCAGATTGTAGTCAGCGGATCCAGCCATGGTGCCGTCCTGTCGCTCTGCTGAGGTGTTCGGGCAGTATTACGCATCTGCACACCGGCACCCAGCGCGGCGGGCCGGGCAGACGGCAATGGTTTTGACTGTTATACCCCGTGGCGGTCTCAGGGCACGGAGCAGGCCGCGATGCGGCTGATGTGGGCGAACGGCAGGCCGGACTCCTCACGCCACTGATTGAAGGCATCGGCCACCAGGCGCAGTTCGCGCTGGCTGGCGGGATTGTCGCGTACTTCCACGCCGGCACCCTGCAGGCAGCGAATCACGTCGGCACTGAGCACCCAGGTGTCGCGACCGCAATTGCGCAATACGCGCTGGCCGGTGACTCCGCCCAGCCGACTGCCGTGTTTCTTCATGTGCAGGTGCAGGTCCAGCAGGGTTTCGTCCGGCCAGCGCGCCACAAATTTGGCGAAGCTGCCATGTTCCGCCGCCATGTCGAGCAGATAGCGTGCATTGCGCGGCACCGTCAGCACCTTCTGGTGATTGCGCACGATGCGTGTGTCCTGGGCGATGCGTTCCAGTTGCTCCGGGCTCAGCAATACCATTTTTTCCGGGGCAAAGCCGAAAAACACGGTTTCGAAGTCGTCCCATTTCTGGTTGATTACGCGCCACACAAAACCGGCCTGGAACACGCAGCGGGTCATTTCGGCGAGGAAGCGATCGTCGCCGAGTTTTTCCAGTGTGCGTCGGGTGCGAACTTTGGGCAGCAACGCTGCCAATTCGTCTGCGCCCCCTTTGCGCTGCTCAGCGCGAGCGCGGATTTGTTCAAAGGTTTGCAAGCTGTTTTCCCCCTGTCAGACAGGAGGAAAACATAGCACAGGGCTGGCGGCAGGGCGCCGTTATGGCTGCAAATGACTTGCTAGAAGCGATAATCCAGGCCGAGCGAGACGGTGCGCGGTGCCCCGTAGTAGCCGATTACTTCGCCCTCGCCAGTGTCGGGGAAGTAGTAACCTGCAACGCGGTAGCGTTCGTCACTCAGGTTGCGCCCGTGCAGGGAAAGGCTCCAGTGGTCATTGGGGGAATACCACACCAGGCTCGCATTCAGCAGCGCGTAGCTGTCCTCGTCGATGGGTGACGGTGTTTCAAACATTTGCACGGCGGACCGGTAGGCAACTGAGAGGGCCGTGTGCATACTCCCCCGGTGGTCAAGGTCGAGGTGGTGAGACAGTGCCAACTGGCCAGTCCACTCGGGGGTGTTCTGGATGTCGCGCTGGTCGGCGAGGTCTACCACCTGCCCTGGATTGTCGGGGTCGGCGCTCAGCCATTCCTTGATGTCAGTATCGATATAGCCCAGCGTTGCGGAGAGCTGGAAATTCAGCCCCAGCTGTGCCACTGCCTCCACTTCCAGGCCCTGCAGCGTGGCCTTACCCACGTTTTCCACGTTTTGTACCGGCACCTGAATGCCCAGAGCATTGGCCGAGAAGCCCACTGCCGTCACCACCTGCATGTCGCTGTAGTCGGAGTAAAAGGCCGCCGCATTCAGGCGCAGGCGCTGGTCAAAAAATTCGCCTTTGAAGCCAATCTCGAAACTGTCCACGGTTTCCGGTGCGAAGCCTTCTACGGTCTGCGGGTTGGCCGCCTGATTGCCGCGCATGTCGAAACCGCCGCTTTTGAACCCCTCGCTGTAGCCGGCGTAAACCATCAGGTCGTCTGAGGCGTTGTAGCTGAGGTTCAGACGCGGAGAAAACTCGGAAAAATCGCGACTGTTTTCATAATCGCTCAGTAGGGCGATGGGGATGCGGAAGGGGTCGTTGGGGTCGCCGCTGAAATTGCCGAACTGTTCGGAAAACACAGTGGCCGATTTCTCATCACTGGTATAGCGGCCGCCGAGCGTTACCGTCCAACGTGGACTCAGGCTGTAGTCTGCATCGACAAAGGCAGAGTAGCTGCGGGTGTCAGCCACACCAGACGTGGTCTGGATGATGGGGACCCAGTCGATCGGCAGGCCGATCGCGAAACCCGGTACGGTCTGCCCCAGAATGGCGTCAAAGCGGCCGCCGGAACTGCCGTCGAAATAGTACAGGCCCGACACCAGGTTCCAGTTTTCGCCGCTGTACAAGGCCTGGAATTCCTGGGTGAACTGCCGGTCGTCGACGTGTGCCGGTACATCGAAGTCGTTGACTTCGAGGTTGTCGAAATCGATGGGTCCGACGCTACTGCCCTCCCGATAGGCGGTAATGGACTTGAGGGTCCAGTTATCGCTGGCCGCATACTCCGCGGTGAGTGCTGCGCCCTCGGTATCGACTGTGGTTTTGGGGTCGAGCCCCGCGCGAGAGTCGTACACCTCGTCAAGCACGGGCGCGCCGGATATGGCGCCAACGGTCATGCGGTGGCCGCCCTTGGCGTTGGAGTAATCGCGAGTGCGATCGTAGTTCAGTCGCAGCCACAGTGCGTCGCTGGCCTGCCATTCCAGGCTGAAACGGCCGCTCACCACTTCCTTGTCGTAGTTGGGCGCATCGAAGGTCAACAGGTCACCGTAGCCATCGCGTTTAAAAGAACCCAATGCTGCACCGAGGTACAGGCTGTCTCCCAGTGCGGTGGCGCCGGTGGCCGTCAGGTCCCGCTGGCGGTAGGAGCCCACGCGGCTGGTGAGGGCCAGTTCGTTTTCGCCATCCAGACGGCGTGTAACGTACTTGATCGCGCCGCCGATGGTGTTTTTTCCGTACAGCGTGCCCTGCGGGCCCCGCAATATTTCGATGCGCTCAACATCGTAAACATCCAGTACAGCCCCCTGGGGTCTGGCGATGTAAACATCATCCAGGTAGAGGCCCACGCCGGGCTCGAAACCCCACAGTGGGTCCTGTTGACCGACACCGCGAATATAGGCGGTGAGGGTAGAGTTGGTGCCGCGAGTTGGCGACAAAGTGATATTGGGCGCACTCTGTTGCAGGTCCACAAGGGTCCCCACGCCGGCCTGCGACAATTGGTCGGCGCTGAATGCACTGACCGACAGCGGTACATCCTGTAGTGACTGATCGCGCCGCTGGGCGGTCACGACTACCTCTTCCAGTGCAATAGTAGTGCGGCTGGGGGGCTCCTGCGCCAAGGCACTGTGAGTGATCGCGAGCACCGCGCTCGCCAACAGGCGTTTCTCAAAGAGCAGTTTCATAGACGGTTCCTCTCGGGGTTGTTGTTATGGTTTCCTGGTGGCTGAGGGCCTTCTCGCGCTCCGCCAGAAATCGGAGCAAATGCGCGTTGACTGCCTCTGGTTGGTCCAGTGGCATGGCGTGCCGCGAATGACTGACTATGCGCACCTGAGCGCGTTGCATGCTGGCGGCATAGTGTTGTTTGAACTCGGGCGAGGTGTAGTCCTGATCCGAGGCAAGAATGAGAGTGGGTGTGTGGATCTGGGCCAGGTGCGCACTGACATCCCAGCGCAACAGTGCCCGCATGCAGGCGAGATAGGACCGCGGCGACATTTCGCCCATGTGCGCTGTTAACTGCCGCGCCAGTGATTCCTGGCCAGGTTCGGGAAACAGGCGACTGGCGATGACCGCCGCCAGGCGCGGCATCCCCATGAATCGCACCACTGCCGTGCGCAGCAGCAGTTCCCGATAACGCCGGGAGCGACTAGCCGCTGCGTAGGGGCCGCTGTTGATCAAGCACAGGCTGCGCAGGCGTTGTGGATGCCCCAGCGCGAACTGCAGCGCAACCATACCACCGAGGGAAAAGCCCACGAGGTGGAGGGAATCCAGTTTCAGCACCTCGCTTAGCGCCCAGACATCTTCCGCCATTTCCTCAATGGTGACTTCACTCACCGCACGAGACTGGCCGTGCCCACGCAAATCCAGCGTGATCACACGGTAGTGCGGGGCCAGTGCCTCGGTCTGAAAGAGCCAATCGCCGCCATGTGAACCCAGGCCGTGAAGCAGCAACACCGCAGGACCACATCCGTAGTCGCTGTAGTGAAGTTCGGTGTCCGGACGGTGGAGCGTGGGCATTCGCAGGGTCCAATGGCTAATTCAATGGCTGCGATAATACGGAAGATGAATTCCGATTTCAATTGTAAGAAGTGAAATTTCTTACGCGAAGATATCGGGCGTAGTTTGTTGGTTTATGCAGGGATGGGGAGTGAGGTAGGGGCTGAGTAAGCCAGCGCTTTATTCAGCGCAGAGGTAACACACGAAGAGGCGCGTTAATTCCTGGGTGAGTTCATTTTGGCTGGCACCGCCGAGGCTACCGGTGATGGTGTGTTGATTGAGGGCGCCCAGCACCATGTGGGATACAAAGCGTGCTGCCTGATTCGGCCGGGGGTGTTTTATTTCATCGCGATGGCGGCGCAACACGGCAGCGGTTTTGCGCGAGATAAATTCGTTGGTTACATGCACCCGATCCCTGACCTGGGTGTCGCGCGATGCGCGCAGAATCAACGCGCGCAGCACACCGCGGCGGCCACGGTAGAGTTGTACGTAGAAGCTAACCATTTCCTCGCAGACGCTGGCCAGATCCTGTTCAGCCCAGGAGTCGGGATCAAATTTTTCATCCACCACGTGTTCAACGTTAATCAGGAAACGCTGTAACAACAGCAGCAGTAAACGCTCCTTGTCTTCCAGCAGGCGATAAAACGTGCCTACAGAAGAATTGGCTTCGCGTGCGATTTCGGCCACACCCGCATCTTCGAAGCGGTTGGCGGCCAGCAAGGCTTCACCGGCGGCGAGGAAACGATCAAGGGCCTGTTGGCTGCGAGCTTGCGCCGGCATCGGCACACTGACGAGTGCTTTGAATACTTCCATGTCTGATCGGTGGATGCTTGAATTGTGCCGATCATAGCACGGCCCGGGGGTGTCTCACCCCGGGCGTACCATTGTTTGTAGTACTCAGGGGTAGCTGTTAAACCAGTTGAGTACCCGCTGTGCTGATTGCGGCAGCCACTCGTGGCCCGCCAGCAGGTCGGTATGGCGGCCAGTGTCGATGCCGTGCCAGAGTAACCGGTCGTAGTAGTTATCCATGCTCCACCAGGGCACGATGGCATCGGCAAAGCCGTGAATAAAGTAAGTGGGTGGATGGTCTGCGGGCAGCGACAGTGGCACCACGCAGGCCGGCCCGAGGCAGGTGGCATAGCTACCTGAATGAACCACAAGCGCCTTGAACTCACCGGGGAACGATACGGCCATGCGACTGGTGTTGTAGCCTCCGCTGGAGATACCCGTAGCGTATTTCCGGTCAGGGTTCAGTGGTCCGAAACTGCCCGCGGCAATGTGATCGAACACATTATTCAGAAAGGTGTAGTCGGTGGTGAGTTCATAAGTGGTGGCCGGTCCTGCCGAGTTGGTCAGCCAGGCCAGTTCCACAGGGGCTCGGGGGGCGAGCACCGCGTAGCCGTTGTCGAGCAGGGTCTTGATGGTTTTGGCCTCATAGAAACCGCCGAAGGGCGCGTTGTCATCGCGTGTGAACTCCACGGGGAAGATCGAGCCCTGGTAGATCAGCGCCACAGGCCAACCCCCGGCCGGCGGTGATCCGAGGGGCAGTTCATATTTGATTTCGCGGCTGGTGATGGCGCTGGAAGGTAAGGTCAGGCTGCGATAAGTACAACTGATTTCAGCCGGACTGAACCAGGTGCCGGCGCGTTCGGTACAGCGGGATGCGGCCTGGCTGTGGGTCACGATCATGAAGGAGAGTACTAGCAGGAGCGTACGGCTTGTCATCGTCGGATTCCTCCGTTGTTGTTATCTTATAAACGGTATATATATTCCGATTCCGATAAAAAGTCAAGGTGAGGAAACAATAGGCGGGGTTGGGATTACAGGTAGGGTGTGGCCAGGCTGGCAAACCCGTCACGCAGACGGCGCCAGCGACTGCGCATGGCCAGCTCCTCCAAGGTAACGCGGTGGGCGAGTTTCAACTTCTGATCGAAGATGTCCACAAGTTCTTTCGCCAGGTCGTCGTCGTAGCATTCCACATTGAATTCAAAATTCAGGCGCAGGCTGCGGGGATCCCAGTTGGTGGAGCCGATCAGGGACCAGGCATCGTCAACGACCATCAATTTGCTGTGATCGAAGGGCTCTGGGCTCAGGTGAACACGGCAGCGTTTACTGACCACGTCCCACAATTGCGGGGCCATCGCCCATTCCACCACGCGAATGTTGCAACGTCCGGGTAACAGGATGTCGACCTCGACACCGCGCATGGCGGCTACGCCCAGGCACTGCACCAGGGCCTGGGTGGGCAGGAAGTAGGGCGTGGCGATTCGCACACGCTGGCGCGCGGAGCTAACCGCGCCGACCAGTAAATCGCTCAGGCGTTCAAAGTCTTCATCCGGGCCGTGAACCACGCCACGGGCCCACACTTGGCCACAGCGTTCCAGGGTGGGAAACCACAAGTCACCGGAGAGAATTTCATCCGTGGCGAAGGCCCAGTCGATGGTGAAGGTGCGTTGCAGGCTGGCGACGACCGGCCCCTCCAGTTTGAAATGAAGGCATTGGGCGTAGTCTTTCTGCTCCCACTCCATGCAGTGACTGGCGCGAATGTTGGTGCCGCCAGTGAAGCCGATACGCCCGTCCACCACCAGAATTTTGCGGTGATTGCGAAGGTTGCTGTAGGTGGGCAGCCGCGGTAATTGGGTCGGCAGGAATACGCCGCAGCGTACCCCGGCCTTGCGAAGGCACTTGACCATGCTGGGGCGGCTATAGCGTGCGCCTACGCCGTCGATCAATACGCGTACCTCCACGCCCCGTTCGCTGGCGTTCTTCAATGCTTCCAGAAACAGGTTACCGGCGCGGTCGTTGTCGAAGATGTAGCTGGCCAGCGACACGCTCTTTCGCGCGGTGGCAATGGCTTCCAGCATGGCGGGGAAAGCTGCATCACCATTAATCAGGGGGGTAACCGTGTTGCCGGGTGCCAGATCCCGCTGGGTCAGGTGCTGGGTCAGCAGGTTCATGTCTTCAAACACCGGAAACCGTTCCTGTTCCAGTTCCCAGCGCGCCTGCTCCTCGGGCGTTACGGTGGTTTCAAAGTCGGATTGACTCCAGGTGTCGCTGACCGCCAGCCGGATCGCTCGCCGTTGAATGCGATTGACCCCAAAGCTGAAGTAGATGATGGCGCCGAGGAAGGGTGACAGCCACGCCAGACCGATCCAGCCGGTGGCGGCCTTGGTGTCCCGCTTGTGAATGATGATGTGGACGGTGGTGGCAGTGGAGAGCAGCACATAGCAAACGGTGAGAATGCCATCGCGGTATTCGCTGATCAGTGTTGCGATATCGCCTAGCAGATCCATGCAGTAGAGGCGCCCCTGACGATGCTGTTTCGGGCGATGATAACAGAGCCGAACAGGGCGCGGTAAATGTCAGGCGGCGCGGTTGACTAGCTCGGTTAGCCCGCGAGTTCGGGCTGCCGGGCAACAATGGCCGAACGGAATGCGTCCGGGATCGGTATGGGCTTGCGCGTTTTTGGGTCTACGAATACCTGCGTCAGCGAGCCGCGCGCGAGCAATCGCTGGCCCGCTTTTTCGGTCAGCGTGAACACCACTTGTGCACTGGAGTTGCCCAGGCGGGAGTAACCCACGTGGACTGTAACCACATCGTGGGCTTTGCACTCGTCCAGGTAATCACAGTTGATATTGACGGTGAAGAAAAATACCCCGGCTGCCTGCGGGTTCATCGCCCCCATGCCGAGCGCATCCATGTAATGCCCGGCCACCTCATCGGCATACACCAGATAGTTGGCAAAATAGAGGTGGCCCTGGGCGTCGGTATCGCGAAAGCGTACGCGGACATCGTCGGAGTAGGGCAGATTGGCGGTGATCTCGTTCATCGAAGGCTCCCGAAAAGAGCGCACTATAGCGCAGGGAGGAAACTAGTGCCGTTGAGGAGGAGAAAAGCAGCATTGCCGCAGCGACAGCCGTAGCTGCGGCAATGCTGTTGGGGCATAGCGTAAGTAGGTCCTGGTTAATCCCGTCCGCCTGTGATTCCACGTCCCCGTGACAGTAAAAACACTGGCAACCCTGACCCGCTGTCCCTCAGGGGTGTGACAGTTCCAAGCGATTGCCATCGTCCCATGTTGCCAAGCAATCAACTGTCACGGCTTCAGTATTGGCGAGTCAGCGGGAGGGATCAAGATATTACGATATGATATTTTATTATTTCGCATTATTCGTATTGGTTATTTCATGTCGGTTCTGTCTGTGAGGCCAAAGTCCCCCGGGACTCGTCCACCCCAAACAGCAGGCCCAGGCCTACGACAAAGAAAGTCAGCGTGGACAGCAGGGCCAGGCGGTGATCCCCACCGCTGGCCCAGCTGATAAGCCCGTACGACAGGGGTCCCAGGATCATCGCGGCACGGGTGGCCAGCCCCCACAACCCAAAGAACTCGCCGCTGCGCGCCACTGGCGTAAACCGGCCAATCAGGGCTCGACCGCCAGCCTGGGTGGAACCCATGGCGAGCCCGATTAAATTGCCCGATAGCCACACCTGCCAGGGCGCAGAAGCCACGTAGGCGGTGAGGACGGCGGCGATCCAGATCAGAATGGCCACCGCCAGGCAGCGGATCGAACCGAAGCGATCCTGCGCGAAGCCGAACAGGAAGGCGCCCGCGGCCGCAGTGACGTTGACCAGCATCACCAGAACAATGAGCTGTTGACTGTCAAAGCCCATGGCTTCCTGGGCGTACACGGCGGCCAGGGTAATCACCGTGGCAACACCGGATTGAACCAGCGTCAGGCACAGCAGAAAGCGAAACAGGTCGCGATAGTGGCGCGCGCTGCGCAGCGTGTTGATCACCTCCGATAATGCTGCGCGTGCCGCGGAGGCCTCTCCTTGTGGCTTGGGGACGGCACGTTCACGTAGCCAGGCAAAAGTGGGTGTGGCGCTGGCGAGGAAAATCAGCGCAGTAAACATCAGCGTCACCGGCACGTATTGCTCCGGTGTCTGCCCATTGCCACTGGCCCACTGGATGTAGGCCAGGCAACAGGCCAGGGTTAGCAGGCCGCCGAAGTAGCCAAAACTCCAGCCGTAGCCGGAGATGCGGCCCATATTTTCCGGCCGGGATATTTCCGGCAGGAAGGCCGCTACGAGGTTTTCGCCGCTGGCAAAGGCAACCGTTGCGACAACCACGATCGCAAAGGCCACGCTGTATTCCCCCGGTCCGGCCAGCGCCAGTGCAGCAGTGCCACTGGCGCACAACAATGTGGTTAACAGCAGGAAGCGCTTTTTGCAGGCGTGTTGGTCGGCAGCTGCGCCCACCGCGGGGCCGCTAAACAGCACGATAAAATTGGCCAGCGCCATCGCCAGAGTCCAGAGGAAGGTAGGCGTCCCGCCTTCCAGCCCCGCCTGACCGGCAACCACCCCGACAAAATACGCGCTGTAAATGGTGGTCATAACCACCGTGGCGTAGCCGGAATTGGCGAAGTCGTAAAAGGCCCAGCCCACGATTTCCTTGCGGCTCACGGGCGGTAATTGGGTGCTGTCCCGATGGCTGTTAATTGCCCTGCTCCTTAATTTGCTAGCAACCGCAATGTAGCCGGCGGTGCGGGCGAATGTAAACGATGGGAACACTATTCCGGACATGAATAATTGGCATTGCGTAATAGGGCGGTTTCGCGAGTGCCAACCCTGTCGGGATTGCGTTATGCTGGCCCCGTGCAAATTGCCGGTGACGGAGCTTAGCTAATGACGCGTGTTTCCCAGTTGCTCGATGACATCGAGGCTTCGCCCGACGGCCCCGGTGTTGCCGCCATTTTTGATTTCGATGGCACATTGATCGCTGGCTATTCTGCGACGGTATTTATCCGGGAGCATTTGAAGCGGGGCGATTTATCCCCGCGTGAATTTGTTGACCTGATGGCGGCCATGACCAGTTTTGGCATGGGCCGATTGGGCTTCTCCGCCATGATGGTGGTGACAGCGCAATTCCAGCGCGGGATGAAGGAAAGCAGCTACCGTGAGATGGGGGAGGAATTGTATCGCTCCTCCATTGCTCGCCTGATTTACCCTGAGTCCCGGGCTCTGGTGGATGCGCATCTGGCCAAAGGCCACACCGTGGCGGTGATTTCATCGGCAACACCGTATCAGGTGGAACCGGCCGCCCGCGACCTGGGCATCGACCGGGTGTTGTGTACCTACCTCGAAGTAGAGGACGGCCTGTTTACCGGCGGGGTTGAGCGCCCGACCTGTTTTGGCGAGGGCAAGGTAACGGCGGCGGAATCGCTGGCCGAGGAAACCGGGGCCGATCTGGACCAGAGTTTCTTCTACTCCGACAGCCATGACGATATCCAGCTGTTACGCCGGGTTGGCAAGCCGCGTGTCTTGAATCCCTCGAGCAAGCTGGCGCGAGTGGCGCGGGACGAGCGCTGGCCGGTGGCGCGATTTGGCAGTCGCGGTCGGCCCAGTGTCACGCAGTTTGTTCGCAGTGTTGCCGCCACCGGTAGTCTGGTGACGTCCTTCGCCGCAGGACTTCCCATCTACGCGCTCACTGGATCGCGGCGCGATGCGATCAATTTCTCCTTTTCCCTGTTTGCCGATACTGCCAGTGCGCTGATCGGCCTGGACTTGAATATCGAGGGTGAGGAGAACCTCTGGGCCCAGCGTCCGGCGGTATTTATCTTTAACCACCAAAGCAAGGCCGATGTGGTGATTATGGCGCGTCTACTCCGTCGCGACGTGGCGGGTGTCGGCAAAAAGGAAATCCGCAATATGCCGGTCATCGGGCAGGTGATGCAGATGGGTGGTGTGGTACTGATCGACCGCAAAAATGCGGCCAGTGCGATCGAAGCGATGGCCCCGCTGGTGGAGGTCATGCAAAAAGAAGGCAAGTCCGTGGTGATGGCACCGGAAGGTACACGGACCATTACGCCCAAGTTGGAGCGCTTCAAGAAAGGGGCCTTCCATCTGGCGATGCAGGCTGGTGTTCCCATCGTTCCGGTGGTGATTCGCAATGCTCTGGACGTTGCTCCCAAAGGCGATTTTGTGCTGCGCCCTGCCACCGTCGAAGTTGAAGTGTTGCCGCCGGTGGACACTTCACAGTGGCACGCCGAAACGATTGATGATCACGTGCGTGAAGTGAGGAACCTGTTTCTGGCCACTCTGGGGCAACCGCTGGAAGGCGCGCCGCCCCAACAAGCCGCAGTGAAAAAGTCGGCAACGAAAAAGGTTGCCGGTACTCGCCGGAAGGCAGCTGGCAAGAAGGCTCCGGTAAAGAAAGCGGCGGCCAAAAAGGCGGCAGCAAAAAAAGCACCCGCTAAAAAAGCACCCGCTAAAAAGACGTCAGCAAAAACAGCGCCTGCAAAAAAGGCAGCCGTAAAAAAAGCACCCGTAAAAAAGGCATCGGTAAAACGCCCACCGCGCAAGCGGGGCCCGCAACGCGCGGTCAAACCGAAGCTGGCTAATAACAAAGAGGATTAATCACGCGTGGGACTCCCAGAGCGTTTCGAGGCGGTAAGACCCTGGCCGGAGAGCAGCGCGCCAGTCACATTTATCTTTGATGCCGGCAACAGCTTCGAGCAGGAATTACTACAGCGCTGGGTAGAGCATCACGACCGCGATCGCCTGAACGAGGCGACGGTTTTGCACTCCCGATTGCGTGACAGTGACGAGACCTACCGCTTCGATACCCTGCGTTCGCTGCTGGATGCTCCGGGGGAGACGCTGGTGGCGCCGTTGAGGGTGGTGTGGTTGCCGTCTCACCGCGCACTGGAATCCGGGCCGCGGGTACGTGACTTGTTGTTAGGTGATCCCCGCAACCCAAAGTTGTCCAAGGCACGCAAAATCGCCAGTCGGGAGCCCGAACGGGTCCATTTTGTGGCGGGCCAACCCGACACACTCGCCAACTTGCGGGCCCGATTCCAGAAACGTCAGGGTGGTGATGAGAGCTATCAGGACGAATTCCCCGTTTACGTGGCGCGCCAGGCCGCGGTGGTGCTGGACATCGCGGAACGCAGTTTACAGGGCGGACGCTACAAGGTACCCCTGCACGTGGCGGAGAGTTTGCGCACCCGGCCTGCCTTCCAGCAGTCCCTGGCCCAGATTGCACATGACAACGGCATTCCCCTGGAAGAGGCGCAGGAACAATCCGCCAAATACATGAAGGAGATGATCTCTACTCCTTCAACGTTCTGGCTGGATATTTTTTCCCGCTTCAACAATTTCATGCTTGGCCTGGGCTACGAAACACGGATTATTTGTGACCAGGATTCTGTGGAAAAGGTACGCACCCTGGTGCGCAAGCATCCATCGCTGCTGTTGTGGACGCACAAAACCTATCTCGATGGCTGTGTCGTGCCCAAGGTGATGTACGACAACGATTTTCCCATGCCGCACATGTTCGGTGGGGCAAACCTGAGTTTCCTCGGCCTGGGCCAGTTACTGCGCCGTTCTGGTGGCATCTTTATCCGCCGCAGCTTCCAGGACAATCCGGTCTATAAGCTAACTCTGCGCCATTACGTCGGCTATCTGATGGAAAAGCGCTTCCCGATGAACTGGTCCTTCGAGGGCACGCGATCGCGCATGGGCAAACTAATGCCGCCGCGCTATGGCTTGCTCAAGTATGTGCTGGAGGCCTGCCACGAAACCGATGCCAGTGACATCCACATCATTCCAGTGGCCATCAGCTACGACCTGATCCGTGATGTGGAAGAGTACGCGACTGAACAGACTGGCCGCGGCAAGGGCCCCGAGAGCCTGCGCTGGCTGATCGGTTACATTCGCAGTCTCGCCAAACCCATGGGCAAGATTTACATGGATGTGGGTGACCCGGTGGTGCTGGAGCGCGCGCCGGAACCGGGTGACCGTCTGGCCCTGTCCAAGATTGCCTTCCAGGTAGCGGTTGAAGCCAACCGCGTGACTCCGATTACCTTCCCCTCGCTGGTAACCCTGAGCTTGCTGGGCTCTGCCCCACGCGCGCGCACCGAAGCCGAAGTGGTCTCTGACCTCAATGCCTTGCTGGCCTGGGCGGAAGAGCGCCAATTGCGTATTTCGCCAGATTTCGACCGCAGTTACGCCGATCAAATGGACGGCCTGCTGGGCATTATGATTGCCGAAGGCATGATCACCCGCTACGACGAGGGGCCGGAGGTGGTGTATACCATCGCGCCGGACCAGGCGCCCATGGCCAGTTACTACCGCAACACAGTGATCCATTTCTTCGTCAACAAGGCGATTCTGGAACTGGCCCTGCTAAAAGCGGCGGAAACGGGCGGTGCCCCGGCGCTGGAAACTTTCTGGGCGGAAGTGGATCACTTGCGGGACCTGTTCAAGTTTGAGTTCTTCTACGCCCCAACCGACGTCTTCCACGAGGAAATTCGCACCGAACTGGCGCGTTACGAACCGCAGTGGGAGAACCGTCTCGAAACGGGGGGAGCCATGGCTGCGCGCGAGATTCTGCACACCTTGAAGCCGCGCATCGCCCACGTCACCTTGCTCACTTACGTTGAAGCCTACCGGGTGGTGTCGCTGTTGTTACTCACCCTGAAACCCGGTGAGCAACTGGACGAAAAGGCCTGCATCGATCGCTGTTTAAAGCTCGGCCGGCAGGCTTACCTGCAGGGGCGTATCAGCAGTGAGGCCTCTATCGGCAAGCTATTGTTCCGCAACGGCTACAAGAGCGTACAACATCTCGGTTTACTTCCGGAGCAGGCCGAGGAAGAAGAGGCGCTGCTCGAACGGCGCAGGGAACTGGCCCGGGACTTGCGTG
Organism: Gammaproteobacteria bacterium; assembly: GCA_030427085.1. Taxonomy (GTDB): domain Bacteria; phylum Pseudomonadota; class Gammaproteobacteria; order Pseudomonadales; family Halieaceae; genus JAUHXH01. The sequence goes on from JAUHXH010000002.1 coordinate 951,078, forward strand.
AATTAATGCGCCGCCTCGACGTAATTCGGGCGATCGCAGTCACCAGTCGGGATTCGCCGCAACCGGATCAGGGGGAATAGCATGGAAGCCAGATTATCGCGACTGTCTGTGACCGTACTCGGTGGCGGCTCATGGGGAACCACGGTGGCCTCACTAATTTGCCGCAATGCCCAGGTGTGCCTGTGGGCGCGGGACGCCGCGGTGGTGGCACAGGTGAACCAGGAGCACCGAAACCAGCGCTACCTGCCCGATGCGGTGTTGCCGGAGCGTTTGGTGGCTACCACCGACCTGGAAGCCGCGGTGAGTGGCGCCGATGTGGTGATTGTGGGCATTCCTTCCCAGCATTTCCGCGCTGTACTGGAACAGGCGCGGCCCTGGATTCGCGCCTGGGTGCCGCTGATCAGCCTGACCAAGGGGCTCGAACTGAACACCGGTATGCGGATGACGCAGATTCTGCAGGAAGTGATGCCGGGTCATCCGGTGGGTGTGTTGACCGGCCCCAACCTGGCCCAGGAAATCATGGCGGGGCAGGCGGCAGCGAGCGTGATCGCCATGGATGACCCAGCTATTGTGGGCGAGCTGCAGAGCCTGTGTCGCAGTGGCCTGTTCCGCGTTTACACCAACAACGATGTGATCGGCTGTGAGTTGGGCGGTGTACTGAAAAATATTATTGCCATTGCCGTCGGGATGGGCGATGGGATGGGCGCCGGTGACAATACCCGCTCCGCCCTGATCACCCGGGGACTGGCGGAAGTTACCCGCCTGGGTGTGGCCATGGGCGGGCGCGCTGAAACCTTCGCCGGTCTGACCGGCATGGGCGATATGATCGCCACTTGCACCAGCCCCCAGAGCCGCAATCGACACGTGGGTGTGGAATTGGGCAAAGGGCGGGATATGGTCAGCATCATCGAGGCGATGCACATGGTGGCTGAGGGTGTGAAGAGTGCGCCCACGGTAATGGCACTGGCGGAGAAGCATGGGGTGGCCATGCCGATCGCCAGTGATGTCTATGATGTGATTTCCGGGCGAGCGACGCCCCAGCGCATTTTCCGCGGTCTGTTAAAGGCCAACGCGGGCGCTGAATCAGATCCGGGTTAGCGAGGGGACGGTAGTGACAGCACATTCCGAGGGAAGCTTTGTCAATGGCAGCGGCGCGCGGATCACCTACTTGCGCTGGCAACCCCAGACCCCGCGAGCGGTCGTACTGCTGGTGCACGGCATGGCGGAACATGCTGGCCGCTACCAGCCACTGGCACAAAAACTCTGCGATGCCAACATCGCGGTCTGCGCACCGGATCTTCCCGGACACGGTCGCAGCGAGGGTAAGCGCTGCCATATCGGACGCTTCGAGGAGTTTCTCACCACCGTGGCTGAGCTGCGCGCACTGATCGGCACCCGCTTCCCGGGTTTACCGGTTTTCCTGCTCGGTCACAGCATGGGTGGACTGGTTGCGACAGCCACCGTGCTCGAGTCGGCGCAGGACTACCGCGGCCTGGTGCTTTCCGGCCCGGCACTGCAGACGGAACTCACTCCTCCGTGGCTGCAGATTCAAATTCTGCGCCTGCTGGCTGTGGTGTGGCCGAGCGCCCCGGCGCTGGGTCTTGATGCGGCGGGTGTGAGCCGTGATCCGGCGGTAGTGAAGAACTATGTGGAAGACCCGCTGAATCACACCGGTAAGGTCTCAGCCAGGATGGTGGCCGAGTTGTTCGCTCGGATGGGAGACGTACAGCAGCGTTTCGCCGACATCCACCTGCCTTTGCTGGTGCTGCACGGGGGCGCTGACAGCATGACAGCACCCGCGGGTTCACGGGCCCTGGTTCAGGCCGCCGCGTCTGAAGACAAACAATTGGAAGTGTACGACGGCCTGTATCACGAGATCTTCAATGAGCCCGAAGGCCCGCAGATTATGGATCAGGTCGTGGCGTGGTTACTCGCGCACCTGCCCTCAAAAGGTTAACAGGCGCCGCAGCATTCCGTCCTCACCCTTACGCTGTTCGCGCAGCACCAGTAGCTCGCAGATCATGCGCTCAATCTGTTGTGCAGCCTCATTGCGGATCTTGGTCTGGGTGCGTTGTGCTGGCACTTTGCCGGCATAGCGAGATAGATCGATTGGTTCGCCAAATTTGACGTAGCAGCGCTGGGGCTTGGGAAACAGGCTGCCCAGGGCGCCAACCGGAATCGGCGGCAGCATGTCGCTGCGGGTGTTTTCGGTGATCACTCCCGCGCGTTTCAGGAGTTTGCCCACCACCGAGTCGGGCAGATCCTCGCCCTCGATGAGGTGGCCGTAGAACTCCTCGGGGCCGACGGTGGCGAAGGGCATGAGTGTGTAGCCGTGTTGCGCCGCCAGGCGCACAAAGCCGTAACGTTCCTTCCACATGAGTGAGTAGTTGTTCGAGGTGGGTTTGGCCGCCTCGTGCGCGCCACCGGGAAAAACCAGGATGTCTTCCCCCTGTTCCATCATGGCGCTACAGACCTGGGGGTTACCGATCACGGCACCGTGGTCCAGTAATTGTCCTTCGGTCATCCGGTTCCAGAGGAACTTGTCGCCCATCGAGCGCAGAAAGCGATTACACTCGCCGAGCATCAGGGGCACCATGATCATTCCGTCGAGCGCAAACAGCGCATGGTTGCCAATGAACAGACAGGGGCGATCGGGTATGTTGTCGGCATCCAGTACCAGCGGATTAAAAATACGCCGGATCACTGGCCAGGTGTAACGCATCAGGTGTTTGTCGTCCGGAAAGGGGACAGCGCAGGCGCGCTGAATGAACTGCTCCAGATGCTCGCCCTGATAGGGCTGGTTGTCTTTATCAAAGGCCGGCATGGTAAGACTCACTCTAGGGAGACGACGAGTATACCGCAGGCTTGAAGGGATGCGTGTGTCACCCGGCGCGGTTCTTGCTGATCCCTGCGGTATCATTACCACTTTCACTACGGAAGGATCACTTCTATGACCATCTGGGTCGATGCCGATGCCTGTCCTCGTGTGGTGCGGGACATCCTGTTCCGCGCCGCTCGCCGCACCGGCCATCCGCTGGTGTTCGTTGCCAATCAACCGTTGCCGATGCCACCGGATGAAAATATCCGGGCCATCCAGGTGTCAGCCGGGTTCGATGTGGCCGACGACTATATCGCCCAGTCTGTCAGCGCCGGCGACCTGGTGGTGACGTCTGATATCCCGCTGGCCGCAGAGGCGGTAGAAAAGGGTGCCCGCGTGGTGACGAGTCGCGGTGAAGCACTCACAGCACAAAATGTGCGACAGCGACTCAATATGCGGGACTTTATGGACACCATGCGATCGTCCGGCGTGCAGACGGGTGGGCCGCCCCCGCTCGGGCAGCGCGAAAAGCAGGCCTTTGCCAATGCGCTAGATCGTTTTTTGGCCCAATACTGAGCCCCGCCGATCCCTCTAACCGGGCCGGAAACGGCGCGAAATCTAGTCCCCGCTAACTGCAACAAGACTGTAACAAAGTCATCACTTAGGCGTCACATTCCCCTCCTACCATGCACTCGACCTAGATACACCGGGCGCCTGCCGGGTGTTTGTCTTTTAACTGTGCATAGAAGAGGCGACTAATGAAGTCCGACACTTTCGCGAAACACTCGCTCGCAGCGCTGCTGACCACAGCGCTTGCTGCCTGCGGTGGTTCTTCCGACAACGCTTCCCCCGGGACCATCGTTGTAGAAGTGCCCAGCAGCAGCTCCAGCAGTAGCTCTGGCAGCAGTAGTTCAAGCAGTAGCTCCAGCAGCTCCAGCGGTAGCAGCTCAAGCAGCAGTTCAAGCGGTTCCAGCAGTGGTGGCGGTGGTACCGTAGTGGCCTCTGTTATCCCCGACCGCCTGACCAGCGCCATTACCGATACTGGCCGTACCGCATCTGCAAAATTCAGCAGCATGCCCATTTCCCAGATCGACGTTGCCCAACTCGACGGTGGCACGCTGGATCCCGCCGGCCTGGTGCTCGGCAACGACCGCATCTTCGAAATTACCGGCGGTGCCCTGCGCGTTTCCTCCGGTGACGAAGCCACCTGTGAGCTGGAAATTGCTCCGGGCGCGGTGATCAGCGGTAGCTCCCAGTTCGACTTCCTGGTGATTGAGCAGGGCTGTCGCATCATGGCCGAAGGCACCATGGAGCAGCCGATTGTGTTCACCTCCGCGACTGACGTGGACGACACCGTCGAAGATAATGATCGCGGCCAGTGGGGTGGCCTGGTGATCAACGGCCGCGCACCCATCAACGACTGTCCGGAAGGCGCTGAAGGCGGCACCGACGCCTGTACCAAAGAAGGTGAAGCCAACTCCGGCACCTTCGGTGGCTCCAACGCCAACGACAACTCCGGTGTGCTGCAGTTTGTGACCGTGCGTTACGCTGGTTCCAACGTTGACCCTGAAAACCAGCTGAACGGCATCGCCTTCCAGGGTGTTGGTGACGCCACCGTGGTTGATTACGTTCAGGTACACAACAACCTGGATGACGGTATTGAATTCTTTGGTGGTACGGTTAATGCCAACCACATCGTTCTGACCGGTAACGCTGACGACTCCCTCGACTGGACTGACGGTTGGGTGGGTTCCATCCAGTACCTGTATGTAGAGCAGAGCGATTCCGCCGACAACATCATCGAAGCGGACAACCGCGAAGGCGACGAGAACGCACTGCCGCGCTCACTGCCTTCCATCACCAACATGTCTGCCTACGGCAACTCCGCTGAGAACGCTCTGCGCATTCGCCGCGGTACGGGTCTGCACCTGACCAATGCCTACTTTGAAGGCTCAAACACCTGTATTCGTGTTGACGGCGAGTCACGCAACCTGCTGGGTAGTGACCTGACCATCGCGGGCACCAGCTTCGCGTGTCCGCAGACCAACACCAACGACGATGACGGCGCAGTAGAGGCCTACCTCAACTCCGCCACGGAAGTGTCCCAGAACGGTGGCACCGTAAACCCGGTTACCCCGATGAGTGGTGATTTCGAAGCCGCTGATTTCATCGGCGCTATCGGCCCCACCGACTGGACTGCCGGCTGGACCGTGCCCGGTTCCGTGAACAACACCAGCCAGCCTGACTTCGGCTGTCCGGAAGGCACTTCCGAATCCAGCCGCGAGCTGGACGGCAAGCGTGTCTGTCAGATTGAAGGCACCCTGACCAGCGACGTTACCCTGACCTCCGCCAACCACTACGAGCTGGTGGGCAAGGTTGTGGTGGGCGACGCTGACAACAGCGCCAGCCTGTCACTGCAAGCCGGCACCACCGTCTTCGGTGGCACCAGCTTCGACTTCCTGGTGATCTCCCAGGGCTCCCAGATCATCGCCAACGGTACCCGCATGGCGCCGGTAGTCTTCACCGCCCAGGCGGATCTGGAAGGTACTGTCGATGAAGTGGCCGACCGCGGACTGTGGGGTGGCCTGGTAATCAACGGCTTCGCGCCGATCAATGATTGCCCCGCTGGCATTGCAGGCGGCACTGCGGAATGTACCAAAGAAGGCGAAGCCAACTCCGGTACCTTCGGTGGTGACCAGCCCGAAGACAGCAGCGGTAAGCTGAACTACGTGGTAGTGAAGTACGCCGGCTCCAACGTTGACCCGGAAAACCAGCTCAACGGTATCGCCTTCCAGGGCGTGGGTTCTGGCACCGAAGTGAACTTCATCCAGGTGCACAACAACCTGGACGACGGCGTTGAGTTCTTCGGCGGCACCGTGAACGGCAGCCACTTTGTGCTGACCGGCCACGGCGACGACTCCCTCGACTGGACCGACGGTTGGACGGGTGCACTGCAGTTCGTACTGATTCAGCAGGCGGACGACGCCGGCGACAACGCTATCGAAGCCGACAACCGTGAAGGCGACGAAGGTGCCATGCCTCGCTCTGCCCCGCGCATTGCCAACATGACCATCGACGGCAACGCCGAGCAGAACGCACTGCGCCTGCGCCGCGGTACTGGCCTGACCCTGTACAACTCGATCGTAGGCGGCAGCGCCACCTGCGTACGGGTACAAGGCGATTCCCTGAATCTGCTGGGCGACGGCATCATGTTTGACGGTGTCACGCTGAACTGTGACCAGGTCAACAACGGTGACGACGAAGCAGCGCTGCAGGCTTTCCTGGATGGCAGCAATGTCACAGAAGATGGCTCCGCGGCCCCGGCTGCTGATCTGGCTGGCGACGACTTCTTCGAGCCCACCAGCTTCATCGGTGCGGTAGAGTCCGGCGACGACTGGACCGCTGGCTGGACCATCGGTGTGGACAGCGAAACACCTGACTTCGCTTGCCCCGCTGGCACCACCGAAGGTGACGCCATCAACGGTACTCGCAGCTGTATCCTCAGCGGTACCTACACCATGGACCTGCAACTGCCGCGCGGTAACTTCTACGTGCTGGACGGCAAGGTCACCATCGGTGACGAAGGCATGCCCGCCATGCTGGATATCGACGCTGGCGTAACCGTGATCGGCGACAACCCGGAAGACTTCCTGGTGATCAGCCGCGGTTCCATGATCGACGCCCAGGGCACCGACGCCTCGCCGATCATCTTCACTGCCCTGCGCGATGTGCTGGGTGATGTTGACCCGGTTGCCGAGCGCGGCCTGTGGGGTGGCCTGGTGATCAATGGCTTTGCGCCGATCAACGATTGCCCGGCTGGCGCTGAAGGCGGTACCGACGAGTGCACCAAAGAAGGTGAAGCCAACTCCGGCCTGTTCGGCGGCTCCAATCCCTTCGACAGCAGCGGCTACCTGCGCTACGTGGTAGTGAAGTACGCCGGCTCCAACGTTGACCCCGAGAACCAGCTGAACGGTATCGCGTTCCAGGGTGTTGGCTCCGAGACGGTGGCTGAGTACATCCAGGTACACAACAACCTGGACGACGGTGTCGAGTTCTTCGGCGGTACTGTGAGTGTTCGCTACGTGGTACTGACCGGCCACGGTGACGACTCTCTGGACTGGACTGACGGCTGGAGTGGCAACATGCAGTTTGTACACATCGTGCAGGCTGACGACGCCGGTGACAGCGCCATCGAAGCGGACAACCGCGAAGGTGACGAGCTGGCCAACCCGATCTCCGAACCGACTATCGCCAACATGACCATCATCGGTAACCCGGCAGAGCGCGGCATTCGCCTGCGCCGCGGCACCGGCCTGCACCTGATCAACTCGATTGTGACTGGTTCAGCCAACTGCCTGCGCGTACAGGGTGAATCCGAAAACCTGTACGACACGCTGATTACCTTCTCCAGCGTATCCCTCGGCTGTGACACAGTGGTCGAAGGTGACGACGTGGACGCGCTCCAGGCCTTCCTGGATGGCTCAGCCAATGTCACGCAGGACGGCTCCATCCCGCCGGCCTCAGCGGTGCCCGACAACGGCTTCCTGATGCCCAGCGATGTGGTTGGCTCTGATGTCGACAACTGGAAGGGCAACTGGACCTTCGGTCTTTGATAGTGCCCATCCAGGGTTCTACTCGGCCAGGCTCACTGTGAGCCTGGCCCTTTTTATAGCAGGGGTGCCGTTCGTGCGGCATCAGATCACAGCTCAATTAGGTTTTAAATTATGAATCGGAAAACGCTTTCCACTGCTGTCGCCGCTGCGCTGGGCACCCTGTCCACGGCGTCCTGGGGGCAGGACATTCCGGTACCGGTGGTTCAACAGCCGGAGATCGAGGAAGTGTACGTACTGGGTGAGTTCATCCCCGACGAAAAGCGTGATACCTCCGAAATCTCCAACGTGATGGATGAGGAAGACCTGTCCGCACTGGGCGAGACCAGTGTCGGTATCTCACTGCAGCGGGTCACCGGCCTCAGTCTGGTAGGCGGCAAATACGTCTACGTGCGCGGCCTGGGTGAACGCTACTCGTCAACGCTGCTGAATGCGTCGCGAATTTCCAGCCCGGTTCCTTTCCAGAAAACCATCCCGTTAGATATCGTACCGAACCAGATCGTTTCCAGCTTGCTGGTGCAGAAAACCTATTCTGCCCAGTATCCGGGCGACTTCTCCGGTGGTGTGGTGGACATCCGCACCAAGAGTACGCCGGACGAGGACTTCTTTAATTTCAAACTCGGTACCGGGGGTAACTCGGAAACGACCGGCGGCGATGGCCTGACCTACGCTGGCGGTGGTGCCGATAACTGGGGTTGGGACGACGGAACTCGCGAACAACCCAAGAACATCGTGAACATATCCAGTGAGGAGTTTGAAGCGACTGACGAGATCCAGAAACGTGGCCTCGGCGACAGCTTCTACAATAACTGGGATGTCTACGTGAAAGACATGAAGCCCGACTTCAGCGGTGAGTTTGAGTTGGGTAAACGGATCGACTTCGATGGCGACATGGCGCTTGGCGTTATTGGCGCGATGAAGTACAGCAACAGTTACGACAACCGTATCGAAGAAGTGGCCCGCTACGAATTCTCGGGCACCGGTGACAATAGTGGGACGCAAACGGTCGACTATGACCAGTTCACCACCAAACAGAGCATCGATTTCAGCGGATTCCTGACTGTTGGCTTTGAGTTCGACCTGGATAACTCGGTGTCGCTGACGTATGTGCAGTTACGCCAGACCGAAGACGAACTGGAACAGACTCGCGGGGACTCGTCGGAAGATGATGTGACCGATGGTACCTACGTCGAAAGCTACCGCCTGCAGTGGACGGAAAACGAAATCTCGTCCCTGCAGTTGTCCGGCGAACACTTCTTCAATTCGCTGAACGAAGCGCAGCTCAACTGGCGTCTGGTAGACGGTCGTGCAACACGTGACGAGCCGGATACCCGCACCTACACCTATGCCGAAAACCGCGACGGCATGGACGAAATCGTGACTCCCAACCGGCAGGCAGCGGGTGACTTGCGTGATGTGTTCCAGGCACCGGAGCGCAGCTACTCCTACCTGGACGACGACATTCAGGACATGGGTGTGGACTTCGAGTTGCCCACCAACCTGGGTTCGGTTGATGTGATCTTCAAGGCCGGTGCGGGGTTCTATGAGCGGACCCGTGAAAGCGAATCCCGCCTGTTCCGCTTTGACCTGTCGTCTCGTGCTCCGAGCTATATTGCGCTGATGACGCCCCAGCAGTTGTGGGATACACCCAACTGGGCCGAGGGTTACCTGACGGTGCGGGACTTCTCCGCCGGTGCCGCCAACGCCTCCGGTATCTTCCCCTTCGCCGAGTCGGGTGAAGAGGTGGGCAGCTATTACGCCGCCTTCGACGCGCAGGTTCACCCGCGGGTTCGCCTGCAAGGTGGTGTGCGCCAGGAAGAGGTGACGCTGACGGCTGATGCCTGGGGTGGTAACACCGAGCAGGGTACAACCAACTTTGTCGAGCAGGACTACACCGACACGCTGCCGTCGCTGTCGCTGACCTGGGAGTTTCTCGACAACATGCAGGTGCGTCTGGCCTACTCGGAAACAGTGAACCGGCCCAGCCTGCTGGAAATCACCGGTACCACCATCCGTAACCCGGAAGACGCCAACCTGTATCGCGGTAACGTGTTCCTGCAGCCGGCTCAGTTGGAGAATTACGACTTCCGTTGGGAGTGGTATTTCGGCGACGCCGACAGCATGTCGCTGGGTGCGTTTGCCAAGGACTTCCAGAACCCGATCGAACTGGCCAAGGTACAGGCCCAGAACGATGTCTACACCTGGTTCAATGCTGACAGTGCAGAACTACGCGGTATCGAGTACGACATCAGCAAGGACTTGTACTTCGGTGAGTGGTTTGGCCTGAGTCCCGCCTGGGACGCCTTTACGGTGCAGGCCAACGTGTCGTGGATCGATTCGGAAGTCACCCTGCTGGGTGATGGCGAAACCGCCGTTGACGTACCGTTGACCGGTGGGCGCAACGTGGCCCAGTTCAACGCCAATACCCGCCCGATCACCGGGCAGTCAGACTGGCTGGGTAACGTGATGCTGATGTACCGGGATTACTCGGGCAAGATCACCGCCACCCTGGCCTACAACTACACGGGTGAACGCACGGTGTTGGTTGGCTCGCGTAACGCACCTGATGTCATCGAGCAGGGCCGCGGTCGACTGGACGCTCTGTTCCGCTACGGCCTCAATGCCTTCGATCAGGAAATGCAGATCGAATTCAAGGCAGGCAACCTGTTGGATGCCGAGGTGGAGTGGCTGCAGGGTGGCAACCTCTACGAGCGCTACAAGCCGGGCATCTCCTACTCTGTGGGACTGCGCGCAACGTTCTGATTCCTGTGTGAATCCAGCTTTGAGGGGGCTATACGCCCCCTCTTTTTTTTCTGGCTACAAGGAAGCCAGGTTTCCCAAGCGGGGCGGGAGCCAGGGGTATTGCCAGCTACCGATCATAGTCGGGTATAATCGCGCCCTTACACTTCGGTCTGACCCATGAACAACCCCCACCTGTCACAGAAAATCTCCCGCGGCGCCATGCTGCTGGTGTTCTGTGCGCTGCTGTTCAGCAGCGGCATGCAGGTACTCGAAGCGGGGCACTTCCATGACCATTCAGACCAGACGGCCGTTGAGTGTCCGCTGTGTAAGAGCGGTGGTGACTCGACTCAGCCGGTCTCTTCGGCGGTGCCACCCGTGGTGGTTGTCGCTCAGGCGCGGTCCACCGCCGAGATCATCGACGCTCCGCAACAGCGTGGTGTCAAACTTCCCCCCGTGCGAGGTCCTCCCGCACTGTCCTGAATCAACGTTCGCTTTTTACTGATTTCAGGAGTTCACAATGAATAGCTTTTCCAGAATCGCGCTGGCAATCGCCGGTGTGAGTGTTGCCGATGTATACGCGGCAGAAGATTTACCTATGGAGCACGTACTGGTCTCGGTACCTGTGCACAAAACGGCGGCGGAAACCGCGCTGCCTGTAACCGTACTGGCAGGGGACGACCTGCATCGTGCGGCCACTGCGACCCTGGGTGGTACCCTTGAATTTTCGCCGGGTCTGGCGAAGGCCTCCTTCGGCCCCGGCGTGGGACAACCCGTCATTCGCGGCCAGGCCGGTCCCCGGGTAACCGTGTTGCAAAACGGTACGGTATCGGCAGATGCCTCGAACGTGAGCGCGGATCACGCCAACGCCGTGGAAGCGGTACTTGCCGACTCCGTGGAAGTGCTGCGCGGTCCGGCCACGCTGCTTTATGGTGGCGGCGCCATTGGCGGTGTGGTCAATGTCATCGACAACCGCATCCCGGTGAACCTGGAAGAGGGCGTCAGTGGCTCGGGCGAGTACCGTCACGACACGGCGTCGGGCGGTGACACCCTGGTGCTGCGCGCCGATGGCGGTATCGGTCGTTTTGCCTGGCATCTGGACGGCCTGGTACGCAACTGGGACGAGGTGGAAATACCCGGGAACTCCCTGCTGCACTCAAACGATGAACATCATGAAGATGAACATCACGAGGAAGAGCACGAAGAGGAACATGAAGAGCACGACGAGCACGATGAGGAGAGCGAGGGCACCGATGGTTACCTCGCCAACAGCGACGGCGAGACTCGCAGCTTCACTGCCGGTGGTAGCTATCACTTCGACTCAGGCTTCTTCGGCCTCGCGGTAAATCGTCTGGAGAACGACTACGGGATTCCTCCGGGCGGCCATGAGCATCATCACGATGAGCATGAAGAAGAACACGAAGAGGAACACGAGGAAGAGCACGATCACGAGGAGCACGAGGGCGAGGAGGAAGCGATCCGCATCGACATGGAGCAGACGCGTTACGATGCCGCTTTGCACATCCATGAACCCTTTGCTGGTCTCGACGTATTCCGTGGCTTTTTCACTTACACCGACTACCAGCACCAGGAGTTGGAAGGTGAGGAAATCGGTACCGAGTTCAAGAACGAAACCTGGCAGACTCGCCTGGAGATGGTCCACAGTCCCATGGGGCATTTCCACGGCTCGTTCGGCCTGCAGGCCGGTGCCGGCGAGTTCAGCGCCTTTGGTGAAGAAGCTTATATCCCGGTTACCGATAGCACCGAGGTGGGTGTGTTCCTGGTGGAGGACTGGCACTACGAACAGTGGACCATTGAGGGTGGCTTACGTGCAGACTGGACCGAGCGGGACCCAGAGGCGGTGGCGAGAAAGCGTGATTTCACCGCCTTTAGCGCATCTGCCTCCGCACTGTGGGATGTCAGCTCGACCTGGCAGTTCGGTGCCGCGCTGATGCATGCCGAGCGCGCGCCGGCCATTGAAGAGCTGTACTCGAATGCCGGACATTCCGATCCGCACGACTGGATTCCTCACGCTGCCACGCGAGCGATCGAGTTGGGTGATCCCAATCTGTCTACAGAGACGTCGAATAACATCGACCTCTCGGCCTATTGGGACAATGACCGTCACTTTGTACGCACTGCTGTGTTTTACAACGACTTCAGTGACTACATCAGCCTCGCCAACACCGGCATGGAAGAAGATGAGTTGCCGGTGCTGGCCTACCGCAACGACGATGCAACTTTCTACGGTGTAGAAATCGACTCCCAGTTCACCCTGAGCCAGTTCAATGCCGGTAGTTTGCTGCTGGGCTTGCAGGGCGATTACATTCGCGGTGAACTCGATGACGGTGGCGACGTACCGCGCATGCCGCCCCGTCGTGTGTCGGCGAAACTGTCCTGGGAAGCTGATCGTTGGATGACCTGGGCGCGCGTGCAGGATGCCGCTGACCAGGATCGCCCCGGTGAAAACGAAGAGGCTACACCCGGTTACACCCGTTGGGATGCCGGTGCCGAGTACCGCCAACCTTTCGGCGAGAGTGAATTGCTGCTGTTCGTGGAACTGAACAACATCTCCGACGAAGACATCCGTCTCAGTACTTCATTCCTGCGTGATGTCGCGCCGGAAGCAGGCCGCTCAGTGGTGGGCGGTATTCGATTTACCTTCTAAGGCGTCCCGCCCATTTCGCCGCCACAGCGATCGCTGTGGCGGCGAATTCCTCTAACTATCCTTGAAGTAAACCAGCTGCGAGCTGGTCGCCAGCAGTTTTCCCTCACTACTCCACAGCTGCGCACTCTGGTCGAAATATCCATCGTGGTAACACTGTCCACGCGCTGCCGATAGCAAGGGCTGATCGCCTTGCAGTGCCAGTGCTTCAGCATCGGCGTGGAAATAGGTAGTCAGGGAGATCGTACCGCTAGGGCCCGGTCGTCCCCGGCGCTGGAAGACGCGGGGAAAGAACACATCGGTCATCGCCATCAGGGACGCATAGTCCAGCGGACGGGGCGGATTATCACGCACCCGCAGGACTGTTTCTGAGCTTTCGTTCGGCGTTCCGCCTGGATTAAATCCACCCCGCAGGAAGTCCATTTCATACTGCCTGACCCATACCGGCATCCGGTCCAGGGGGAGTTTCACCGGGACCGCTGGCGGTTCAATGTTGGGGGCGCTCAGTTCGGTGTCGCGCCAGGTGCTGTGACGGTCGGCAAACACTGCCGTGGCGGATACAGCCACCTGGCCATCCTGCTCCAGTTCGGCGTACCAGTGTTGGGTGCGCCGGTTCCGTCGCGTTTCCCGCACGACGATAACGAACGGGGCATCGGCAATCGGGCCGGCAAAGTTGACGGTGGTTGATACCGGATTCCCCAGCCGGCGTGAATCCAGCAAAAAGGCGTTGAGCATAACGGCGGCGATGGCGCCGCCGAAGGGGCCAATCATATTGGCGTAGTCAGCGGTTAACTGGCCTTGAAAGCGGCCTTCGCCCTCGGCTTGCAGGAGAATCGCGGCGTCGAAGGGGTGGTTCGATGGGTCAGACATTGATTACAGCTCGTGTTCAGGGTGTGTAGAGGTAACTGGATTGAAGTCCAAGTGGAATGCCCAGAGACCAGTAAACCAACAGGAATACGGTCCAGAGCACGATAAAGGTGACGGTGTAGGGCAGCATCATGGCGGTGACGGTGCCAATGCCAGTGCTCGCGACGTAGCGTTGGCAATAGACCACTACCAGCGGGAAGTAGGGCATCAGCGGGGTGATGATATTAGTGGTCGAATCGCCCACGCGGTAGGCCGCCTGCGTCAGGTCAGGGGATACCCCCAGTTCCATCAGCATGGGCACGAAGATCGGCGCCAGCAGTGCCCATTTGGCAGAGGCAGAGCCCACAAAAAGATTGAGCAGGCCGGTAAGCACCACGATGCCAGTAATGGTCAGTGCAACCGGCAAGCCCATGGCCTTCAACGCTGCAGCGCCTTTCAGTGCCATCAGCACGCCCAGATTGGATTGGCCGAAGGCGTAGATAAACTGGGCAATGAAAAACATGATCACCAGGTAGTAGGCCATGCTGTTCATGGCTTTGGTCATGCCCTCGATAATGTCGCGGGAACTGCTCACCGTGCCCGCGCGAATGCCGTAAACCACGCCGGGCAGCAAGAACAGCAAGAAGATCAAGGGCACGATGGAATTCATCAGGGGCGCGCCGAACTCGGTCAGCGTGCCCTGGGCACCGCGCCACGCGGACTCCCCGGGCAGGGCGGTCACCACCAGCACAGCAAAGCCGGCGAGCATTGACCACAGGGCCCAGCGCAGCGCGCTGCGCTCATTGTCGGTCAACGGGTCCATGGTGGGCAGGTCGTGCAGGTCATCGTCCAGCTTGGTCGCTGCCAGTCGCGGTTCCACCAGCTTGTCGGTAACCAACCAGCCCAGGGCGATAATCAACAGCGACGAGGCGGCGGTAAAGAAATAGTTGTTGAGCGGGTTCAGTACCACCGAAGCGTCAAGTATCTGCGCGCCAGCCTGCGAAATGCCCTGAATCAGCGGGTCGATGGCCGAGGGAATAAAGTTGGCGGAAAAGCCCCCCGACACGCCGGCAAAGGCCGCGGCAATGCCCGCCAGTGGGTGGCGACCGGCGGCATAAAAGATTACGCCACCGAGGGGAATGACCAGCACATAGCCGGCGTCGGCGGCGGTGTGGCTGACAATGCCCACCAGGATGATCATCGGTGTCAGCAACCAGCGTGCGGTCAGATTCAGCATTGCTCGCAGGGCCGAATTGATAAAGCCGGTGTGCTCCGCCACGCCGATACCCATCATGGCCACCAACACCACGCCGATGGGGTGGAACTGGGCAAAGTTTTTTACCATCGCGGAAAGAAAAGCCGTAAAGCCCTGGCCCGAGAGTTGGTTGACCACCTGCAATGGCTCACCACTGCGTGGATCGGTGAGGCCAAAATCGATGTAGGACAGCAACCAGGACACCACCCACACGATCACCAGCAGGGCGATGAACAGCACCGCCGGATCGGGTAGGCGATTGCCGATGCGCTCTACGGCGGCGAGACTGCGCTGCAGCATGCCCGGGCGGGGAGTGTTCTCGTTCATATTGTTCTCCGTATCGCGCTCGTGTTCAGGTCCCGCAGAAAGTGCGATGCACCACTTCCTCGGGCTGGGGTGGAAGTGCGTAGTCGCTGTCGTCGGGATCGAATCGCCACGGTTCTGCCAGCCGCTCCACCAGGGCATGGAAGGGTGCAAAGTTCGAATCGTCACTGGCGGCGGCTATCGCCCGCTGTACCTGGTGATTGCGCGGGATGAACGCCGGATTGACCCGGTACATGGCCTGTTGGCGCTCTACCTCATCGCCGCCATCGGAGGCCAGCCGTGTGCGCCAGCGCTCGAGCCAATCCTGCAGGTGATCCGGCATGGCAAAGATGTCGGCTACACCTTCCGGTGCGGGTCCGGCCAACTCTGCCAGCCGGCGGAAGAACAGGGTGAAATCGCTGCGTTCCTGCGCCAACAGGGCGAGCAGGTCAGCAGCCAGGTTTTCGTCGTCCTCGTGCCATTCCCTCAGGCCCAGTTTCTGTCGCAGGCCGTCGCGGTGGGCCGCCAGAAAGCGAACCGGGAAGCGGTCGACGGCGGCCTGAGCCAGCTTCGCGGCCTGTTCGGGTTCTGGGTCGATTAGCGGCAGCAGGGCCTGGGCGAGGGCGGCGAGGTTCCAGTGGGCGATGCCCGGTTGGTTGCCATAGGCATAGCGCCCGCCGTGATCGATGGAGCTGAACACGGTTTCCGGATGATAACCGTCCATGAAGGCGCAGGGCCCGTAGTCCACGGTCTCGCCGCAGAGCAGCATGTTGTCGGTGTTCATCACGCCGTGGATAAAGCCGAGTTGTTGCCAGCGGGCGACCAGCGCCGCCTGCCTGTCGATCACCTGTTCCAGTAGGGCGAGAGCGGGGACTGCCGCCTCGGACTGTTCCGGATAGTGCCGCTGAAGGGTGTAGGCAACCAGCGCTTCCAGGGCCTCTTTATTCCCCTGCGCAGCGAAAAACTGCACCGTGCCGATACGCAGATGGCTGCTGGCCACCCGGGTAAACACCGCCCCCGGCAGCAGGCTTTCCCGGACCACCGAATCAGGCGTGCTGATAGCAGCCAGCGCGCGGGTGGTGGGTACGCCCAGTGCCGCCATGGCCTCGCTGACGATGTATTCGCGGATCACGGGACCAAGTGGGGAGCGGCCGTCACCGCCGCGTGAATAGGGGGTGGGCCCACTGCCTTTCAGTTGCAGGTCGTAGCGCTGCCCTGTGGGCGAAACCAGTTCCCCCAGCAGCAGAGCGCGGCCGTCGCCCAGTTGCGGGTTATAGCTGCCAAACTGATGGCCCGCGTAGACGGTGGCGATGGGATCGGCACTGTCGGGCAGGCTATTGCCGGCCAACATGCTGATGCCCGCAGGCGAGGCCAGCCACTCGGCATCCATCCCGAGAGCCTGCGCCAGGGGGCGGTTGAGCCGGATCAGGCTGGGTTCGCTGACGGGCGTGGGCGCCAGGCGTGAGAAAAACACCGGCGACATGCGCGCATAACTGTTGTCAAACTGGGGTGAGGGCATGGTGCCAATGTAGGGGAATTAGGGGCGCGCCGCCAGCCCTGCGCGGTGCGCCGCCGTGGAGAGAGGTATCTCGGCCTTACAGCACCGTCAGCCAGATGGCATGGATTACACCAGGCAACCACATCAGCAGGCACAGTACGATGTTGATCACCAGATCCGATCCCGCGCCTTTCTTCAGAAAGACAGCCAGCGGGGGTAAAAGAATTGAAACGATCAGGGCGACGAGCTTGTTGTCCATGTTGGGCATTCCTCCACAGTACAAGTGTCCCGCAAAGCGGGGGTCGCTTTGATCATAACCCCATCCCCGGTGGGTCGCCAGTGTCGGGGTCCTGGCAATGATCCCGAAACGCCTCGCGCACCATGGGTTTGCGGCGGAGTTTGTCCATGGCAGAGATTTCCAGCTGGCGCACCCACTCGCGACTGATGCTCATGTTTTGTGCCAGTTCAGCGCGGCTGAGGGGGCGGCCCGGTAGCAGGCCCCAGCGGTTCATCATTACCGTACGCTCGTCCTCCGCCAGCGTGTCGATTTCCCGAACCAGGCACTGCTTCAGGGATTGCAGTTCAGTACCGCGGGCAGTGGGTTCGGCCTGCTCATCCGCGAGGAAGTCACCGCGGCTACCTTCATCCTCACCGAGCGGTTCGTCCAGGGACAGGGTGATATTGCCCAGTTGCTGCAAGTGGTTAACCCGCGCGGGGCTCAGGTGAGCAGCCTGCGCGAGTTGTTGCGTGCTGGGCTCGCGGCCAATGCGCTCGATCAGGGCCAGTCGCTCCCGGTGCACACGATTGACCTGATCCTGGACCTGACCCGGGTAGCTGATCAGATTGCCGCGCTCGCACAGAAAGCGCCGTACGGCCTGTGTAATCCAGTTGTAAGCGTAGGTACTGAAGCGGTTGCCCTGTCTGTGGTCAAATTTCTCGGCGGCGCGGATCAGGCCCAGCGTACCCTCCTGCACCAGATCGGTGATTGGTGTACCCAATTCTCGATACCGCGCTGCAATCGTGTAGACCAGGCGTAGATTGTGCAGCGTGAGTGCCTCGCGAGCGGCATTAAATTGCAGCACGTTAGGAGTCAGTGCGTCGGCGATATCGTCCAGTGGCAGGTTAGCCAGCGACACCTGCGGCCAGTTCCCGGACCACGCCTGAATCGCATCAGCCACCGCGCAGCGCGTCGTCACGCCCTGCTGGCGCAGCAGAAATTGCGCCATGCCGATCACCAGGCTCGCGGGAAGTGCCATGTTCTGGCGCAGCTGTTGCCAGGCTGTATCAGCCGATGCCAGCGCGGCGGGGAGGGCGGCCATCTGGCCGGCGCGATCACCGTCAGGAAAATACGCCTCAAACTCCCGCCGGAGCAGGAAGTATTTGTCCCGGGACTCGATTGATTCGATGCTGGGAAAGGCGCGGCCACATTGTGCAGCTACCGCCAGCAAGAGGGCACGGCCGCCTGGGTATTCGCAGAGCACGCTCCACGTGTTTTCCACGGCGGCCCACTTGTCGCCATCCAGTTGTGCTTCCTGTTCCCTCGTCAGCAGCGAGTGCCGCCCGCCAGCACTGAAAAACCAGTTCAGCGGGGGTTCTTGTGGCGTGGCTGTCGCACTCATCCGGGCGCCTCCCGAGATTTTGCGGATCAGGACAATGGCGGGCCTGCATGTCTTTATTGACTACGTCCGGCGGAAAAGTTTCCGCCGGGGGAGAGGATTAATACAGGGGGTGGCAGTTCGGCCGGTTCAGACCGGGGCCGTTCAGGCGCTGGCCGCCTCTTTGTCGGTGGGGGCGCGACCTGCGGAAATACGCTCGATCTGGTCGAGGAAGTGGCCCTCGTCCAACAGCTTGGCCAGCTTGTCAGCGGGCACCGGCTTACTGAACAGAAAGCCCTGAATCACGCTCACACCATGATCACGGAGGAAGCGATACTGGTCCGGAGTTTCCACACCCTCGGCCACCAGGCGCAGATTCATGCCGCGGGCCATATTGATAATGGCGGTCACCAGGGAGGTGTTGGAGGCGTCACGGTCCAGGGCAGTCACGAAGCTGCGGTCAATCTTGAGTTCGTCCAGAGGGAACTGAGTCAGGTAGCTCAGCGAGGAATACCCGGTACCAAAGTCGTCGATGGACAGGCCCATGCCGATGCGTTTCAGCTCGTGCAGTGTTTCAACGGTTGGCGTGGCATTATTCATCATAATGCCCTCGGTCAGTTCCAGGCTGACTGCATCAGGTGCGGCGCCGGTTTCAGCCAGTACGAAACGTACCTGGTCGACGAATTCACGATTGAACTGCAGGCTCGACACGTTTACCGCCACCTTCGGCAGATTCAGGCCCTGCTTTTTGAAGGCGCGCCACTGGCGACAGGCTTCGCGCAGCACCCACTCGCCGAACTCGGGGATCAGGCCCATTTCCTCTGCCAGCGGGATAAATTTATACGGCGGTACGATGCCCAACTCCGGATGCTGCCAGCGCAACAAGGCTTCAGCACCGATGACTGAACCGGTAACCAGATCCACCTGAGGTTGGTAGTGCAGGATCAGTTCGTGTCGCTCCAGGGCGCGGCGCAAATCGGTTTCGAGTCGCAGGCGGTCCACGCCGGTGGCGCTCATGGTACTGGTGTAGAACATGTAATTGTTCTTGCCGGTAGCCTTGGCGTGGTACATCGCCGTGTCTGCGTGCTTGAGCAGCCCTTCCACGTTGTTGGCGTCTTTGGGTGCTATCGCGATACCAATGCTCGGGGTCACGATCAGCTCGTGGCCCTCGATGGTCATGGGGCGGGACAGCTCAGCCAGAATACGCTCGGCGACAATAGCAGCGGCGCGGTCATCCTGAAGCTCGTTGAGCACCACGGTAAATTCATCTCCGCCCAGACGGGATACGTCGATCCGGTCGCCGCTTTCGGTGTTGTGACCCACCACATCACTTTCGCGGACGCAGCCTGCCAGTCGCCGGGCCACTTCCCGCAGCAACAGGTCACCGGCGCGGTGCCCCAGGGAGTCGTTGATGCGCTTGAAGTTGTCCAGGTCCAGGAACAGCAGGGCAAGGGTGTGATTGTGGCGACGCGCCAGCCGCATCAGCAGGCTCAGTTGCTCGGTAAACAGGCGGCGATTGGGCAGTGCGGTGAGGCTGTCGAAGTAAGCCATCTTGCGCAGCTGGTCCTTGGTTTCGGTTACCTCATTGATCGCCTGGTTGAGCTCTTCATTGCGACGGGAAAGCTGCTGGGTGCGCTCTTCCACTTTCATGCTCAATAACTGGTGGTCTACATCGCGCTGGTTTTTGTAGGTGTGAATGCCGCTCATCACCGTGTTCAGCAGGCCGGCGATCTCGCGAAGCTCCCCTTCGCCGCTGACCTTGAATCCAGGTTCGAAGTCGCCACTGGCAATTTCCGAGGCCAGTTTGCTGAGGCGGCGCAAGGGCGCCGTGGCCCGCGCTGTTTGAATACGTGTAATCAACCAGGCCAGCAGGGTAAAGGCGAGCCCGCCACCGAAATACAGGCCGGCTTTGGGCAGCAGATCCAGCAGCAGTTGGCGGCGACTGATCGAGGCGTTGACATAGCCCACCACGAACAGGCTGTCGGCCTTGTCGGCATCGATGGTGGAGATGGCGTAGTCAGCCAGATCGACGGGATCCGCGATCGGGTTCAGCACCGAGAGGACCGGCACCATGTACTCAAGCACTAGTCCCGTGCCCGAGGGGCCTTCACGGCTCATAACGCTGCTCTGCAGAGGCGGTGTGTCGCCGCGCATGCGTTCGAACGAGGGTTTTTTCGGGGCGGGATTTTCGGCATCCCGGGGCGCGCGAAGCTCCCGTGGTTGCGCCAGAATCACCTCGCCCTGTGAGTTGTAGACCCCGAGCTGGACGATCGCTTCGTCGGACTTCAGCCTGGGCAGAGTCAGCGCCAGCGTCGGCACGTCCCGATAGTACAGGCCGCGTGCAAGGGCGGGCTCGCCGGGTGTTTGCCATTGCAGTTGCTGAAAGAGCGCATCGCGCTGTGCGCGATACTCCGTGAGCAAGGCGATTGTAATGCCGATAAGGCAGCCGAGCAGGGCCACCCAGACGACGATGAGATTGAATTTACCCGCAACTGTGGAGTTTCTGGGCATGATGTTATTCCGCGCGTCCGCCTTTTAAATCATGGTGGCATGAAACGCGGTGAATTCACGACGGAAATGTCTCGAAAAGAACAAAAAAACCGGCTGAAGAGCCGGTCTTATCTGGCCAAAAAGTTGGCGGGTACTAGCTCGATCGGCGCCCGGACAGTGCAATGAAGCCGATTGTGAAGGCTGCGCCGAGGACCCAGAAGGCGATGAAGCCCAGGCCGAGTTCGAGGTTGGCGTTGGGGGGTTCCAGTGGTGCCCATCCAAAAGTGGCGTAGATACACGCCAGTACAGCAAATACCAGTGCAGCCTTGATCCACGCGGCCCCGCGGCGCGGGCGCTCAGGCCTCGCGTTGGCGGAGGTTTCTCCCGTATAGGTAGATGATGCCGCTTTCATTACCGATGCTCCTTACCGTTGATCGCAGTCCTTGTGCAGGGATATGAAGCATAGACCGTATGTGAGAGTTCGCTACTAAAGGAGTGTGAAATTGTGCGTCGGTTCCCAGAACGCGGGGAAGACTGTGATGTAGTGCCGTTTTGGGAGTATTACCAGTGCCAGCCGGCGCGGCGCTCTGGTGACTTGCGCCTGTCCTCCGAGATGACCACGCCGTCGAGGTACAGGGGGAATTGCACCGGCTGCTGCTGTTGGCGGCGGCCCGGGCGGGCCCGAACCACATGGTAATCCGGGTTTCGACCACGCCTGTCTTCCTCGCGCGAGACATAATTCCTGGCGGCCACGGTAAACACGTAAGCCGAGAGGAAAATGCTGCCCAGACCAAAAACGAGGAGGAGTAAGAGCAGGGAGTTCATTTCCAATACGCGCCCCAGATTTTTGTTACAGCCCGTTACAATCGATGATCATCCACTAAACGTTTAGCAAGTTCCGGGCCAAAAAAATTATCCTTTTGCAAACAAAGTCTTACATTGGGCGTGAAGTTTCGACCCATCGCTGTGTTACGGGAAGTGTATAAAAAATTGACAGTTCAGCGCTACAGCTTAGCGAACACCGTTGCCGAACAGTACCACTTCGACGGTGGTGAGCAGGATCATGAAGTCCAGGAAGAGGCTGTTGTTTTTGACGTAGTAGAGGTCGTACTGCAATTTCTGGCGAGCGTCGTTTTCATTGGCGCCGTAGGGATAGTTGAGCTGTGCCCAGCCAGCGATACCGGGCTTCACGTAGTGGCGGGCGCGGTAGTAGGGAATGTTCGCGGCCAGTTCTTCCACGAACTCGGGTCGTTCCGGGCGCGGCCCTACTAGTGACATGTCGCCATTGAGTACATTAAGGATCTGCGGCAGTTCATCGATCCGCAGGCGGCGGATGATGGAGCCCACGCGGGTCACTCGTGAGTCCCCTTTGGCGGCCCAGCGCGCCTGGCCGTCGCCCTCGGCATCCACACTCATGCTGCGCAGCTTCAGAACCTTGAACACTTCGCCGCGGGCACCAACCCGTTCCTGGGTGTACACGATGGGAGCACCAAAGCCGTCTTCCAGCCAGATGGCAATAAAGGTGATCATCATCAGTGGCCAGGCCACCAGCAACAGGCAGAGCGCGGCGATGATGTCGAAGGTGCGCTTGGTGAACGAGGAAAAGCCGGTGCCCGAAAAGCCCTCGGAGAAGGTGAGCCAGCCGGGCGACAGGAAGTCGAGCATGATTTTGCCCGCCTCACGCTCAAAAAAATCGGCAACTTCCAGCACCTTTACGCCATTCAGGCGGCATTCGAGCAGGTCGTCGACAGGCAGGCCGCCGCGACGCTCGTCGGGTGTGACTACGATCTGGTCAATTTGCTGGCGTCGCACAAACGCAGCGAGGTCGCCGTCCGGGCGGAGAATTTTTTCGTTGGCGATATAAATGGTTTCGCCGTTACAGGGGACAAATCCCACGAAGCGGAAGCCCCGCCGGTCGCTGGCCCGGCGCAGGGAGTCGGTCATGGTTTTGGCTCGCTGTCCGGCGCCCAGTACCAACACCCGTGATTTCAATTCCTCGGCGTTGACCAGCCGGGAAAACAGGATTCGGCTGAGTACGCACAGCATGAAGGCGAACAACACCGTCTGGGCGAAGATGCCGCGCCACAGGTAGAGATCCGGCACCACGTAGAACACCACTGCCATCGCCAGAATGATGGCGATAAACGCACCCATCAGGCGGAGCAGCGTACCGGGCGCGCCCTCCCTGAGTTGCGGTTTGTAGAGGCCCATGGTCGCCAGAGAGGCCATGCCCACCGCTGCGAAGGTTGCCGCCTGGGGCAACAGGTTGCCAAGGTGATCGCCTACGCTCTCGCCACCGATATAGAAGTAGTAGTAGGCACCGAGATAGAAGGCGCCGAGGAACAGGCAGCACTCGATTACCGCGAGGAAGTAAAACGCAGTATGGATATGGTGTTTGAACAGGCGAACCGTGGCCACGTATCAGCGCTCCTGCTGGCGTGTTGTCAGTGGAATGAGGGTAATGTTTCGTCGGGGCATCACTGCGGGTCACTCCGCGTATTGCCACTATCCGACAGGGCGGGAGGGACGCGTGATCCCTCCAGGGCCTGTTGGGTTGTGCCGGCCAGGGTCACGTCGCGCTCATCGGAACCGTGCAGATGGACCCCGCTGAGGGTGATATGGGTTTCCGCCGATTCACCAGGGCGCAGGAAGCCGTAAAGCCATACCACCAGAACGGCGCAAATCAACGGGATGGCCAGGCTCAGCCCCAGCAGCACGGGATAATCGGGGCCCACCTGAGTGGGGATCAGGGCCGGTTCCTCGATCACGGTGACCTGGGGATAACGGTCTGCACGGCGGGACTCGACCTGTACCAGGCGAGCCTGGGTGTCCCGCTGCAGTTCTTCCAGTCGGCGCAGGTTGCCGGCCAGCGCTTCGTGTTCAGCCAGGGTATTACTGAAGCGGCTGGCTTCGGACTTGTAAGCCTCACGCTCCGCTTCGACTTCGGTACGATTGCGCTGCGCGGTGTCGTAGGACTGCTGCGCCTCCAACAGGGCAAATTGCCCGGAACTCTGCAGCTCCCGCGACAGGTCGCGCTCCAGCGCGGCAATGCGCTGGGGTAACTCTCGCAGTTGCGGTTGGCGGGCGATGTAATCGTCGGTGTAGCGTTTGCGTGCTTCAGTGAGTTCGGCTTGCAGTGCTGACAGCTCCGCTTGCTGGGCGCTGATGCGTGCCTGCTGAGTCGGGGCAACCACTGTCTCCCCGCGTTCGGCTGCCTGTTGTAAGGTTTCCAGGCGCGCGCGGCTGCGGTATTCCTCTTCCAGGGCAGCGCTCGCGGCTTCGTTCAGCGCCCTCAGGCGTGCGCTCACCGCATCCTGTTGGCCGTCGGTTGATACGATCTCATTGGCTTCCCGGAAGGCGTTCAGGGCTGCCCGCGCTTCGCCTACCCGCAGGTCCAACTGTGCCAGTTCCGCCGACACCTGCTCGGTAGTACGGGTCTGGTTGCGCATCATTTCCTGCTGTCGTGCGACGCTGTACACCTCTGTCCAGGTGCGCACTGCGCGGGGCAGGATGTCAGGGTCAGGCCCGGTGGCGCTCATTTCCAGCAGGTTGGTGTCTGGTACCGAGGCAACACTCAACAAGGCCTGCAGCGTGGCGGTGGTGATACCGGGTGCCTGGTCCTGCAGTGCGCGGGCAGTGATGTCGAGAATTTCCGGGCTGAGCAGAATGCGGCGCTGGATCTCTGCCAGTTGTGGGCTGGCCACGGCCGCGGTGCTATCGATCGCTTCGGGAGCAGACATCAATACCGTCGCTGAGCTGCGGTAACTCGCACATTGCAACAGGGTGTAGAGCAGGCCAATCAACAGGAGCGGGAAAAAGACCAGCGCGAACAGTCGCACTCGAACGCTGCGGCGACGATGCCCACGCGGGGACTGAACGCGCGGTTCATAGCGTGTACTCGGTGCAGACATGGCTATTCCCCCTGGAATCGCAGTCCTTGGCTTCAGCGCAGTCGCGCCAGTAGTTCCTGGGCCTGGGCGCGTTCCGGGAATTCAGCCACTTCGCTCAGCAACTGTTCCAGATTGGCGCGTGCCCGGTCGTTTTCCTCAAGTGCCGCTTCGATCATTGCCTGGTGATAGCGCATGCTGGGGTTGTTACTCAGCGCCAGGGCCCGGGCGATGGTGCGCTGCGCACGGCGGTGCTGGCCATCGTGATATTCCACCACGGCCAGGGTGTCCAACACCTCAGGTGATTCGGGTGCGAGGTCGCCCGCCCGGCGAATGTATTCCAGCGCCTGATCGGTTTCCTCTTCACGCAGGAACCAGGCCATGTTGTTCAGGGCAACGATATTATTGTTGTCGGCCGCCAGTACTTCTCCGTAGAGCTGTTGCGGTTCTTCGCGTTCCCCACCGGCCTGTAGATGACTGGCCAGTGCCAGGCGTGTGCTGATTTCCTCGGGATGTTCTGCATTCCACTCGCGCAGTCCGTCAAGCGCCAGGTCGGTTTGTTTCGCTGCCAGGCGGTACGCGGTCAGGGTCAGGAGGTTGCGCACGTTGGGTTCTGTGGCCAGTGCCTGCTCGCTGGCGGCGATAGCGACATCATAGTCTTTGCGCGAGGCGGCATCGTGGGCGATCAGTTGCAGCACATCGGGGTTTTGCGGAGCCTGTTCCCGCAATACCTGGAGGTGGCGCTGGAAACTGGCCTGGTTTTTATTGCGCAGGGCCATTCTGGCCAGGGCGATGCGAGAGGGCAGGAAGTTGGCGTCCAGCTCAATTGCCCGGTTCAGTGCTTCTTCCGCACCCGCCTCATCTTTGCGGGCAGCGGCCGACATCGCCAGCAGATGTTGGGTGCGCGCACTGTCAGCCTCAGTCGCGGCCAACTGTTCCACCGTTTGTGCTGCCTGGGTGGGATCGGCGTCATTCAACTGCGCGATAGCGAGCAGTTCGAGCACCCGGGGGTCTTTGCGCTGAAGTTCATCGAGTGAGGAAAACAGCGTTGGAATATTGTCGATATTGCCGGTAGCCAGCAGGTGCTGTGCCATGGCCAGGCGAGGTTCCAGCGCAGTGGGGTGGGCATCCATCGCCTGTTGCAGTCGTGCTTCCATAGCGACAGTGTTGCCCTGCATGCCGTCCAGCTTGGCCAGTTGCAGCAGGGCGCCGAGAAATTTGTCATGTTCCGCGAGGATAGCGTCGTAGTGGCCGCGGGCAGTGTCGATATCATCGTTGGCCAGTGCGATTTGAGCGAGATTGTGATGCGCCGCGGGATCCGCTGGCTCCAGTGCTATCGCGCGGTCAAAGGAGGCCGCGGCCGCCTCGGTCTGGCCGGCGGCCAGTTGCACCCGGCCCAGCAGGTTGAAGGGCGTGACGATGCCGGGATTGCGGCGCTGATACGCCTGTGCAGCAGCCAGCGCGGCGTCGTAATCCTGGTTTTGCAGATGGTTCAGCACCAACAGCATGTCGGCCTGCTGGAATTTCGGATCCAGTTCCAGCGCGGTCTGGATGTGTGCCTCGCCGGCAGCGGATTGGCCGCCCATCAGCATGCCAGCACCGAGGCGGACCTGGGCGGCAGGCGAGTCGGGGCTGAGTTCCGCCACGCGAGACAGCAGCGTAATGCCTTGGTCGGCATCGCCCAATCGCAGGTGGGCGTTGGCGGCCAGATTGAGGGCATCAACATCGTCGGGCGCGCTTTCCAGCACCGGTTCAAGCACGTTGATCACGTCCCGGAAACGCCCCTGTTGGAGACGCACTGTGGCGAGTAACTTGCGGCCGGGAACACTGGATGGCTGGGCGGTATAAAAGCGGTTGGCAAACACCGCCGCCTGGTCAATGCTGCCCTGCAGCATGTGCGCCGTGCCCAGATAGAACAGCACCATCGGGTAAGCACGCGCAGCCGGCTCCGCCACCGACAGGGCGGTAATGGCAGACTCGTAGTTCTGCGCCGCAAAGTCGAGCAGGCCCTGGATATAGTTGCCACCCGGGTGATGCGGGTAGCGCTTGAGCAACTTTTGCGCATCGACCTG
Source organism: Gammaproteobacteria bacterium (assembly GCA_030427085.1). Classification (GTDB taxonomy): domain Bacteria; phylum Pseudomonadota; class Gammaproteobacteria; order Pseudomonadales; family Halieaceae; genus JAUHXH01. The sequence goes on from JAUHXH010000002.1 coordinate 977,856, forward strand.
GGCGGCTTCCAGGTTGCCGGCGCCCAATTCCAGCAGCCCTCGTTTGAAGCGCTCACTGAGATCGAAGCGCGAGTGTTCGATGGCCTGGCTGTAGTCGGCCACGGCAGCTACGTTTTGACCCTGGCGGGCATTGATGTCGCCGCGCAGGCTCCAGGCGCGCCCCATCTCCGGGTGGTCAGCCAGCAGCGCATCCACTTCCGCGAGGGCGTCGGTGGCTTCACCTTCCAGGATCTTCAGGCGGGCGTGCGCCAGGCGGCCTTCCGGTAGTGCCGGCGCCAGTTCCAGCGCCTGGTCGATCAATTGCTCGGCAAGGCGTGTATCGCCCTGGTCGAGTTCTCCCTGGGCTTTGGTTACCAACACCCGGGCCTGGGCGGCGGCCTGCAATGCGGAGGTGTCGAGTTCGCCAAGGCCTTCGTGGTCGCCGCGTGCCAACAGTACCTGCGCCAGGGCGGGCACTACGTCATTCGGCCCCCAGCCCAGCCTCTGTGCGCGTTCCAGCTCTTTTTCAGCGGAGAGAAAGTCACCGGTATCGAGGTAGATCTTGCCGAGCATCCAGCGCGCGCGGGCGGACTGTGCATCCTTCTGCAGTGCATTTTTCAGTTCGATCGTGGCCGCGTTGTATTCCTGCTGGTCGAGGAAGGCTGCGGCCTTGTCGATGTGGTCTTCACTGCTGCCGCCGGAACAGGCGGCGAGAACGGACAAACTGACGGCGGTGGCAAGCTTACGCAGGGCGATGGTCATGGTTGAATGTTATCCTTTTCAAACGCTGCTTTCCCTGCAGCTCCCGATTCCGGCCCGCATGCAGGGGAAGAATACTATCCTCTCAACACTAGCAGAAAGCGCCCGCAGGCGATATTTCACGCGCGTTTGCAGGCCCGGGGCTGTGAGCCGCGTCGCATCTCAGACCAGTAGCTGCACCGGCGGCGGGTGGCCGAGGAAGTCGCGCGGACTTGCCGTGTAGCCGTAAGCACCCGACTGGAATATCACCACCAGGTCACCCACGTCCGCCCGGGGCAGTTCCATCCGGTCCACCAGAATATCCAGCGGTGTGCACAGCGGGCCGACTACACTGACGATTTCGGTTTCTCCCTGCATGCAGTTGCCGATGCAGGCGGGGTAGTTTTTGCGGATGACCTGGCCAAAGTTACCCGAGGCAGCCAGATGGTGATGCAACCCGCCATTGGTGACCAGGTAGGTTTCACCGCGGGATTCCTTGCGGTCCACCACTTCGCACACATAGATGCCGGCCTCGGCTACGAGATAGCGACCGAGCTCCTTGACAATTTCAACGCCGGGGCGCGCTGCCAGCGCCTGGTCGATGAGTCCTTCCAGGTTGGTGGAGATATCGTCCAGCACCAGTCGGGATTCACCCGGAAAATAGGGGATGCCCAGCCCACCGCCGATGTTGATCCAGTCCATTGAATCAGGTGCGTGTTCGGCCAGGCGCAGGGCGAGCTCAAAAGTTTTGTCCTGCGCTTCGATAATGGCTTCCGGGCGCAGATTCTGGGACCCGCTGAAAATGTGGAAACCGCGGAAGTGGACGTCCAGATCGGCGATGGTGGCCAGCAAATTCGGTACTTTCTCTTCGTCCACGCCAAAGGGCTTGGGCCCGCCGCCCATTTTCATACCCGAGGTTTTCAGCTCGAAGGCCGGATTGACGCGCACTGCAACCACCGGTCGAATGCCCATCGCCGACCCGAGTTCAGCGATCCGTTCCAGTTCGCCGGCGGATTCCATATTCAGGGTAACGCCGGCGGCAATAGCGCCGGCGAGGTCTTCGGGTGACTTGCCGGGTCCGGCAAAGCTGATGTGGCGGGGATCGGTGCCGGTGTCCAGGGCAACGCGCAGTTCCCCCAGGGAGGCCACGTCCAGTCCGTCCGTCAGTCCCGCGAGATGTTTGACCACCGCCGGCATGGGGTTGGCCTTCATCGCATAGTGCAGGCTCAGTCGCTCGGGCATGGCCATGCGCAGGTCTTCCACCCGCTGGGTCATCAGCCCGCGATCGTAGGCATAAAAGGGTGTCTGGCCGGCCCGTGCTGCGAGCTGCGGCAGGGGGATGCCGCCGACAGCCAGGCAGTTATCGACCGTGGCGAACTGGTCCATCGCCGCGTGTTGGGGTTTGGGGCTTGCCACGTTAATTCTCCTGGAAGTGCCCGGCGTACTGTTCTGACAGGGCTTTTCGGTCGATCTTGCCATTGGGGTTGCGCGGCAGCTCCGGCAGGAGGATAAAGTCGCCGGGTACCATGTAATTGGGCATCTCCCGCTGGCTGTGACTCAGCAGTGCCTGTAATAGCGGCGCTGCATCACCATTGAGTTGGGTTGTGGCCAGCACCAGGATGGCCTGCCCCAGCATGGGGTGGGGCACACCGACGGCAGCGACCTGTTCTATCCCATCGACAGCATAGAGCACCTGTTCAACTTCACTGGGGCTGACGCGATAGCCGGAGGTTTTGATCATTTCATCCTTGCGACTGATGAAATACAGGTAGCCGTCTTCATCCCGGCGCACCTGGTCACCGGACCAGACAGCCAGTTCCGGATTGCACAATTGGGGCGGTTGGCCGGGTGCCGGTTTGAAGCGCTCGGCGGTTTTTTCCGGTGCGTTCCAGTAGCCCAGCGAAACCAGCGCGCCGCGATGAACCAGCTCTCCTGGAACGTTGGGAGGGCATTCCTGGCCATGCTCATCCACCACCAGTATTTCGGCATTGGGAATGGCCTTGCCGATGGAGTCGGGTCGGCGGTCCACTTCCGATGGCGGTAAATAGGTAGAGCGGAAAGCCTCGGTCAGGCCATACATCAGGTAGACCAGGGTATTCGGTAATGCCTTGCGCAACGCCGCTGTGGTGGGCACCGGCATGGCGCCCCCGGTGTTGGTGATATAGCGCAGCCTGGCAACGACCGCCTCAGGCCAGGGCAGGTCCGCCAACTGGTTCCACACCGGCGGCACCGCCGCGAGGCCGGTAATCTCATAGCGCTCCGCCGCGCGAATCACATCGCGGGGCAGCAGGTAGTCCATCAACACCGCCGAGCCACCCACCGTGAACATGGTGGTCAATTGGCTGAGGCCGGCGTCGAATGACAGTGGCAGAATCGCCAGCACCCGATCACTGCTGCGATTTTCCAGATAGGTGGCCACGCTGTCCGCACCCGCCACCATATTGCGATGGGACAGCACCACGCCCTTGGGATTGCCGGTGCTGCCCGAGGTATAGAGGATGGCAGCGATGTCTGCGTCGATCCGGCGGTGGGGGGTACGCTTCTCAGCTTGCGCCGTGAAATCCGCCCATTGGCTAACGCTAACCGCCAGTCCGCTCAACTCGTCGGAGACGTCAGCGTCCACGCTGACAACGTGTTTGAGGTCGGGACACTGGTCCAGCACCGGTGCCAGCAGGCGCAGCCGCGCCGCCGAGCTGATGAGTACCCTGACATTGCAGTCCTGCAGGATATAGGCCACCTGGCCCGGTTTGAGCAGCGGATTTACCGGAACAAATACGCCGCCAGCGGCGCTGGCACCAAACAAGCCGGTAACGGTTTCGATTTGCTTGGGTAGATAGATCGCGACCCGCTCGCCGGCTGCCAGGCCGGTAGCCAGTAAGCCCTGGGCAACGGCGCGTACTTGTGCCTGCAACTGGCTGTAATCCAGCGTTTCCTGTTTGTACAACAGGGCCGGGAGATTGGCCTGATTGTGACACTGTTCATCAATCAGCTCGTGTAACAGCTTGGTCATGGTATCCGTTCCGGCGGATGCTGGTATAGTCGAGTGAGCTCGATTGTAGCGGGTTCGCAAGCATGCGCGTAGGTGAGAATTGCCACCCCCTTTCAAATTGTGATGCAGTAGCCGCTTCCCCGGCCCGGCTGGCCGTGGTGGCGATCCTCGTCATGTTCGCTGCCTTGTTTGCGGCGGGCAGTTATGGCGCGTTGCCGGATACCATCGACCAGGTGCGTCCTGCCGTGGTGGGTGTAGGTACGGCGCGGCCAGTGCGTCAACCCGGGGCCAAGGGGCCGCCGGTACGTTTCCTCGGTACCGGGTTTGCGGTGGGAGATGGCACGCTGGTGGTGAGTAATCACCATGTTATTCCCACCCAGGTGGACCGTGAGCACGGTGAGTCCCTGGCGGTGTTCAGTGGCCGTGGCGAAGAGGGCGAGGCGCGAGTCGCCCGCGTAGTTGCAACAGACCCGGAACACGACCTGGTTTTGTTGGCCATCTCAGGAGACCCGCTTCCGGCACTTGCCCTGGGAGAAGACCGCGAAGTTCGCGAGGGCCAGTCCGTGGCCTTCACCGGTTATCCCATCGGCACAGTGCTGGGATTGTATCCGGTGACCCATCGCGGCATTGTGTCAGCCATTACACCCACCGTGATCCCGGCGCTCAGTTCCAGCGGGTTGTCGGCGGCGCGGATGCAGCGCCTGCGCAGCCCCTTTAATATTTATCAGCTGGATGCCACCGCTTATCCTGGCAACAGCGGTAGTCCAGTCTATGATGTGGATACCGGTGAAGTGCTGGGGGTGCTGAATAGTGTCTTCATCAAGGAGTCCAAGGAGACCTTACTGGAACGCCCTTCCGGCATCAGTTATGCCATTCCGGTTCGGTACGTACGTCATTTGCTGAGCCAGAATGGCAAGGCAGGGAAGCCCGCAAGCAACAGGAACTGAACACCCGTGTCGATCTCCCGCGCGCACTCATGGCGCAATCGTAAAGCACAGACCCAGCCCACCGTGCGGCTGTTTACCCTCCTGGCCGGGCTGTTTCTGCTGGCAGTGAGCAGTACGCCCTTCTTCCAGTTCCCGGTGCTCGGTTTTGCACTGCTGCCGCTGGGGCTTATTTATCTCGCGGTGTTGTTTGTATTGCCACGGGCGTGGCTGGTCATTCTGCCGCTGGCCACCGTGACGGTGGATTTGTCATCTTACACCGGTCGCTTTCACTACAACGAGTTCGACTACCTGGTGTTGTTGACCATCTCGGCCGGACTGTTATTTGATCGCTATCGTCTGCAGGTGTACGAGCCGCGCCGCCGCATGATTCCCGTGGCGCTGTTCTACGTTTTGCTACTGTTGAACACGCAGGGCTGGCTGGCCTTCGTCTTGCCGCCCGGCCTGGTCACGGAGAACCCGTATTACGTAGATGCCTACTCCTACAAAGTGGTGAAGGGCTTCCTGTGGGGCGCTCTGCTCGTGCCGATGTGGGGCTACCATCTGGCCCAGGATAAAAATGCGAGCGTACGAGTGCTGGTGGCCGGTTGTGCCACCGCGGCCTGTGCCCTGGGCCTGGTGGTGTTGTGGGAGCGCCACACCCTCGGCCTGCTGTTGCAGTGGTCTCCCTGGTGGCACATCGCACAATCCCTGTTCGACCTGGCATCTCCTTACCGGATCACTGGTCTGTTCGCAGATATGCACACCGGGGGTGAAGTGATCGATGGCACCATCCTGTTGTTATTGCCGGTGTGTGTTTACGGCTTTTTTTCGTATCAGCACCCCGCATTCAGGGCGCTCTGTGCGCTGGCCTGTGCGGCGCTGGCCTATGCCACGATGGTGGGTTTCACCCGTACTACTTATGTTGCCGTGGCGTTCTCGGTGGCCAGTTGGTCGGCACTGGTGTTGTTCAATCGCGCGCGGGCCGGAATGCCACCCCCCTTTCCGCTGCGATGGGGCTTGTTGTTTCTGGCAGTGGCCCTGCTCTCCGCCTTGGTGGTGTTCCGGCTGGCGGGTAGCTACGGCATGTTGTCGATGGCTTTGCTTATTGGTCTGTCCGCATTGGCTCCGCTGCGCTGGCGCGGGCAGAGCCTGCTGCCCGGGGTCGCCATTGCTGCGCTGTTAGTACTTGTGGCAGGCGTGCGGGCGCACCTGGGCAGTCGCTGGGCAGACCCCGGGATGCTCAGCACGATTGCTGTCACCCTGGGTTTGTTGTTACCGGCCGGTGCGGGTTATCTGTATTTTCGCCACTGTGTCGGGCTCGGTGCGCTGCATCGGGTCACCAGTGTGGCCGTGGTGGTGGCCTGCAGTTCCGTAGTGGGGATAGCACTGGGCGGGTACCAGATCGGTGAGCGCACGTCCCGTGTCAGCGAAGACCTGGGCACGCGGGCGCAACACTGGGCCGACGTAATCGCCAGCAGTGAGGGTGGCTTTGGCAGTGCGTTGGCCGGCAATGGTGTGGGTACTTTTCCCGCCAGTTACATTGGTCGCCATCCGGATAAAGTGAGTGAAGTGGGCCGCTTCAGTATTGTCCCCGAGGGGCGCGACAGATTACTGCGCCTGGAGGGAGGCAGCGACCTGACCCTGGGGCAGCGGGTCACGATTGACCCCTGGATGGACTACACGGTGGACCTGCGTTTACGTGCGATGCAGAACACCTCGCTGGTGCTGGCGCTGTGTGAGCGCAACCTGATTTACGCCAGCGGGTTCTCGCCGGACTGCGTCAGTCGAAAGCTCGATGTGCCTCATGCCGACGGCGGCTACCAGCAACTCGCGATTGAATTCAATGCCGAAACCGTGGGGGAGGGCGGGCCATTGATGCGCTGGCCGACTGTGCTCGAACTGCGTTTCCGCAAACCTGGCACGGTAGAGGTGGATACCCTGAGGTTGACCAGCGAAGGCTTCAATCGCCTGCAGAACAGTCGCTTCGGAGATGGGCTCGACCACTGGTTTTTCTACAACGACTTTGCGCACCTTCCCTGGCACGTTAAGAACTTGTTCTTGCAGGTGTGGTTTGAACTCGGTTGGCTGGGATTGCTGGTGTTTTTCATCTTACTGGCCACACTGTTATTCCGTGCCTGCCAGCCACGCTCCGCCGATTCCCTGATGCCGGTTTACGCCAGTGCGGTCCTGGGCGTATGTCTGTTCGGTTTGTTTGGCAGCCCGCTGGATTCGGCCCGGGTGTCCTGGCTATTCAGTTTTATGCTGTTGGCGGGGCTTGCTAGTCTTCGATCGAGAGGGCGTCGTTCGCGCTGGAAAAAAGAGTCGGCAATGCCGCAGGCTTGATGTTCCGGGCCAGAGCGCAGGGTAGCAGACCGGCTCCGGTGCAGTGGGGGAAGTAGCGGTCACCGTGTGAGGTTGCAGTGCCACCGTCGCGCCGGGAGAGTCGTCCCGCCACCAGGTTGTGAGACAGGTGGGCGGAAGTGCTCGCAAAGCGCACATCAATGCCGGCGGTGTTATACAGCAGGTTGTGAGCGATGGTGCTATTGCTGGCGCGGTTCAGATAAATGCCCACGTCGCGACTGCAATGGGCAATAAGGTTGCCGCGCATGGTGCCGTTACTGTGCTCGCGCCGGCAGTCGCCCTGGCGGCACGCCGATACGGAGGAGCCGCCACCCCCGAAGGATAAGCCGATCCGCAGGCCCTCATCGGCAGGCAACGCGTTTTCACACACTACCACGTTGTACTCGAACAGGCCGTCATGGCTGTTACTTTTCATGAAAGCGCCATAGCTGACGCGATCGCCACCGAGCTTGGCGAAATCCGCGATCAGGTTGTGGCGCACTGTCCAGCCGTCCGCCGCATTGATGTTGAGTAACGTGACCGGTCCGTTGGTGCGTCGCGGAGACGGATTGCGAAAGACATTGTATTCCAGCAGCCCGAAATCCGGGTAGGACACACTGCCGTCACGGTAACGCCCCAGATTGACTTTGAGGGGGGCGTTGAAGTCTGTCACCTCGCTGTTACGCAACGTGAAGGCTTTCGCTTTACCCACCACATGCAGCGCGTGCTCACAGTCCTGGTGGCGAGGGCAGTTGCCGCGAATGCGCAGGTTCTCGAATACCCAGAAGGGCGCGCTGACATTGAATCCCTCGCGCGTGTTCAGGTAGAGCGTGACCTCGCCAAAACGTTGTGGACGCAAGTAGATGGGTGCTACTGCGGTGCCTGCCTGCGCCAGCGCTATGGCGCGCTGTTGTAAAAAATAGTCCCCCGGGGCGGGTTCGATTACGGTGCCGGGGCGGGCCTCGCGCAACGCGCGCAGCAGTTGCCGCGCGTTGGATACAGGAACGACCGAGGCTTCTGCCGGTGGTTGGAAAGCCCCTCGGATCGCAGGTAGCGGTTTGTCGTTGTCGTAGCGTTGAAAGGTGTATTGATGATCGGTGTTGGCGGCACGGGTCAGCTCGATGGGCGGGTGATGCGGTGTGCCTGGCTCTAGATCGGCTATTGGTTGATCTGCTACGGCCATGTGTCGAACCCACCAGGAATCAATCCGCATGGTCTGAAAAGCCAGCGGACGCTCAAGCAGCACGCCAGTGGCAAGGGCCAGGACGATACCTGCGAGGGTAAAACGTGTGCGTGTCGCCGTCATGGTAGGAGAGTATGGACGAATACCGATACTGTGCGCGAGTTCCGCGCAGCAAGTCTCGACCTTGCGTATAATCCCGGCATCTTATTGATCGGACCGTAGTATGTGGCCGTTTACTTCCGGGAGGACTCGAGTGCTGGTGGTTTGCGCTGCAAACATCTGTCGCTCACCCCTGGCGGAGGGTTTGCTCAAGCGACACGATCAGGCCAACGGCAACCCCCGGTTGCAGGTGGACTCCGCCGGCACCCACGCCTCCGCTCCCGGGCATCCCGCCGACCCGCGCGCGGTGAAGGTTGCCCTGCAGCACGGGCTGGATATCCGCCGTGTACGTGCGCGGCAAGTGCAGCCCCGGGACTTCGAGCGTTACGCCTTTATCGTAGCGGTGGACGCACGCAGTTTTGACTGGTTGCAGCGCAACCAACCCGAAGCTACGCCGGCCCGTTTGTTGTCGCTCAGCGCGTGGACCAGCGGTGGTGTCGATGTTCCCGACCCTTATTATGGCAACGCCCAGGGCTTTGAAACGGTGTACACAATGTTGGATGAAGCCACGGCAGGATTGCATGCGGAACTGGTGAAATGATGCGCTTTACTCATTTTTATCCGCGGGTTAGTCTGGCGGCGAAACGCTATAATAAAGAACATACCGCAATCCCGTGGCGGTACATAAGCGAGGTGACAGCCCGTGTCCGATGACACGTCGACCCTGGTGGGAGACTTTCAGCGCTACTTCAGTGTCGATCTGGCAAACAGGGAGGAGGCGCGTCGCAAATGCTTCGGTATTCGATACCGGGTGTACTGCGATGAATTTGGTTACGAACCAACCGCTGCCTTTCCCGATCAACTCGAGTCCGACGAATTCGACGACGACTCGATACATTGCCTGATCACCCATCGCAGTTCCGGCATGCCCGCCGGCTGCGTTCGTCTGGTGTTATCTGATAGCAAAACCCTGCTACCCATGGAGCAGTTCTGCGGCGAATCACTGAGCCCTGACTTCTTTCGGGACCTGGGTGCCCAGCGTGATCAATACTGCGAGTTTTCACGTTTTGCCGTGGATGGCGCCTTCCGCCGTCGCTCCGGTGAAAAATTGACCCGCTACGGTGAAATCGCTGCCCTGGATTGCACCCGGCGCGAGCAGCGCACCTTTTCCCTGATCGCCGTTTGTGCCTTCATCGCCGGATTCGCAGTGGCGGAACTGTCCGGTCGCAAGCACTGCTTCGCCATGATGGAGCCGTTCCTGCCGCGTATGTTGCGGCGCTCAGGTGTGAAGGCTCAGGCCTGCGGCGAGTCCCTGGACTATCACGGTACCCGCTGCGCCTACCACATTCGCCACGATGTCGCGCTGGCGGGGATGCGACCTGAACTGCTCGACCTTTACAACGACGTGCTGACAGGCTTCAGGCAGCAGTGGGTGGCACCGGTGACACCGCCGATGGAACCGGCCGCTGCCGGCAGCAGGAGTCTGCGGCAGGCACTGCAATCGGCCCGCGACGAAATAGTGCCAGTCTGCCCCTGGCCCCTGGCGCCCGTGCCTGGCTGGTGAGCCTGTCTCCTACCGTTCAGGAAGCGTTAGTGGCCATTGTCGGCCGCGATCATCTCATTACTGACGACTCCGCTCTAAAGCGTTACGGGCGTGCCACTTACGCTGTTGAGCATCCCGTACTCGCGGCAGTACAGCCTGGCAACACCGAACAGGTGCAGCAATGTCTGCGCCTGGCGCAAGAACAACAAGTCCCTGTCTACCCCATCAGCACTGGCCTCAACACCGGTTACGGATCTGCTGTCCCCTGCGCCCCCGACTGCCTGCTGCTGGACCTGTCGCGCATGCGGGCGATCAGCGATTACGACGCCGAGTTGGCCTGTGTCTGGGTAGAACCGGGCGTTACCCAGCAGCAGCTCTACGACTTCCTGCAGGAGCAGGGCGATGGGTTGTGGATGGACTGCACTGGCTCCTACCCGGAGCACAGCCTGATCGGCAATATCATGGAGCGGGGCTTCGGTCACACCTTCATGGCTGATCACTATGCCCAGGTCGGCGGATTCGAAGTGGTGCTGCCAACAGGCGATTGCATCGAAACAGGGGCCGGGCAGTTTGCCGGGGCGCGAGCGCGAGGCTACTACCGTTGGGGCGTGGGGCCTCACATCGATGGCCTGTTCACCCAGGGCAATTTCGGCGTGGTGACGCGGGCCTGCATTTGGCTCCATCCGGCGCCTCCTTACACCCTCAATTTCGCCTGTGCGGTCAATCGGGATGACGACCTCGAAGCCCTGGTGGATTGCCTGCGTCCACTGCGACTCGACGGCACCATTCCCAGTGCAATGCACATCGGCAATGACTACAAAGTACTGACTTCTATCCTGCGCTATCCCCATGACCGGGCGGGTGGGAAAGGCCCACTGCCCGAAGCGTTGCGCGATGAGATGATCGCCAACTGGGAGTTTGGCGCGTGGAATGTGTCTGGTGCGCTGTACGGTACGCGCGCCTCGGTACGGGAGTCCAAACAGCGCCTGAAGGCGGCTCTGAAGCCGCTCAAGGGGCGAGTTCGCTTCGTGGATGAAGGACTGTTGCGCTTTGCCCAGCGAATCAGTCGCCCCTATGCAGCACTGACGGGGAAAAACCTGGAGGAGATGCTGAAACTCGCTCGGCCGGTGTTCGGCATGACCCAGGGGCGCCCCAGTCGTGACGTTATCGCCAGCACCTACTGGCGCAAACGCGAAGCTGCGCCCGCCGATCCGAACCCCGAGCGGGATCGCTGTGGTTTGATCTGGGTGTCGCCGGTGTTCCCGACCCGCGGTGCAGAGGCACGCGCCGTGTGGGATACCGTGCGCGAAACCCTGCTGGAATTCGGGTTTGAGCCCTCGGTGTCCATTACCATGATCACCGGTCGGGCCAGCGACTGCGTGGTCAGCATTGCCTACGACCGGGACCAGGCCGGGGAGGACGAAGCGGCCCTGGCGTGCCGGGACGCTCTGTTAACCCGCCTGGCGGGGCAGGGTTACTACCCCTACCGGTTGGGCGCCGGTGGCATGGGCCTGCTGGCGAACCAGCGTGATTCGAACCGTCGCTTGTTGGCTGACCTGAAGCGCAGCCTCGATCCGGCGGGGATTCTGGCGCCAGGCCGCTACGAGCCTGGTGAGTAGGGCTGTTTTGGCTGTTACCGGACGATACCCCCAAAAAACTCCCGATTGCCGAAAAATGCCGGGATTTTTGTAGAGACGCTCCCCGGCGCGCGCGTAGACTGAGCCCACGGATGGGAGGCTGTAGACAAAATAACGATGCAATTGGCGCTCACCACAATCATGGATCGCTTTTTTAACTGGCAACTGCGACACGCCCGGGCTGTTGCGGCGCTGGCACTACTGTTGCTCTGCATACCGCTGGCCTTTGTCGGTGAGTTGCGGCAGGACACGCGTTCCGACGCCTTCCTGGCTCCGGACAATCCGGCACTGGCTTATCGCGATGAACTGCGGGAACGCTTTGGCCTCGGCGATCCGCTCATTGTTGCTGTGCACAGTGGCGCACCGCAGGGCATTTACACACCTGAGACCCTGGCGCTGGTGGCCAGCCTGACCGATCAACTGGCCGACCTGGAAAACGTCAACAGCAGCAGCGTGCTGAGCCTGTCGCTGGAGGACAATGTCCGCGGCAGTGTCGGTGGGCTGGAAGTCAGCCCCTTTATGGATGAAACGGTCACCACCACCAGTGAGGCCCAGGCCCTGGCGCGCGAGGTAGAGCGCTTCCCGCTGTTTGTGGGCTCGCTGGTGGCGCAGGATCGCAGTACCACGTTGATCGTGCTGGAACTGGCAGACGAGTCGCTGGCCACGCAGACCTACCGTCAGGTGCGTCAGTTGTGCGACGAACAGGCGCTGCCGGCCGAAGTCACCTTGCATGTGGCGGGGGAGGGTGCAGTGTCAGGCTATCTGGGCGACTACATCGACCGGGATGCCAAGGCGCTCAACCCATTGGCGGCCGGACTGATTCTAGCCGTACTGATTATTGCCTATCGGCGCTTGCTGCCCGCACTCTTTGCCCTCGCCATAATTGTCGCCTCCGTCGGCGGCGCCCTGGCGGCAATGGCGCTCTCCGGCGTACCGTTCTATGTGATCAGCAATGCCTTGCCGGTGATCCTGATCGGTATCTCCGTGGCCGACGCCATTCACGTGTTCAGTCAGTACTACGATTTGCAGGCCCACCATCCGCAGCGCAGCCGGGAATCGCTGCTGCTGGAAACCATGAATCGCCTGTGGCGTCCGATCACGGTGACATCACTGACTACCTCCGCGGGCTTCCTGGGGCTCTACGTGGCTTCAGATATGCCGCCCCTGCGTTACTTCGGACTGTTCACGGCCCTGGGCGTAATGTTGGCCTGGGCAGTCTCGTTGGGTGCGCTGCCAGCGGCGATGTTGTTGTGCCGTGCCCAGGTTTCGCCCTGGCACGCCGAACTGGCGCGCAGTGGTAGGGAGGCTCCCCTACCTCGCTACCTGGGCCGCGTCGGTGCGCTGATCGCGCGCCACCCCGGGCGAGTATTGATCGTGGCGGTGTTCGCGGCGCTGCTGGGCCTGTTAAGTGCCTCCCAGCTTCGTGTGGACGCCGACCGCATTACCCTGTTCAGTGCAGATGAACCCATTCGAGTGGCCGATGCCGTCATCAATCGGCACATGCACGGTAGCAATTTGCTGGACGTGGTGATTGAAACACCAGAGGCGGAGGGCTTGCTGGAACCTCTGCATCTGCAGCGAATAGCCGAACTGCAACGTTGGGCGGAATCGCTGCCCGGCGTTGGCGGCAGTACCAGCATCGTGGACTATTTACGCCAGATCAATCGCGCCCTGCATGAGGATGACCCTGCGGCGTACCGCCTGCCTGACAGTCGCGAAATGGCGGCGCAATATCTGCTGCTGTACACCTTTGCCAGCAGCCCCGACAGTCTTGAGTCGGTGATCGATTACGACTACCGCAGCACCAACCTGCGACTGATGCTGGACAGTGGCCGCTACAGTGACAATGCACCCGTTGTGGAAAGCCTGAATGCTTACATTGATCAGCACTTCAACAGTGAAACGCTGCACGCCACCGTGAGTGGCAGGGTCACACTGAATTATTTCTGGATCCGTAACATTGCCGACAGCCACTTGTTCGGACTGCTGGTCACACTGGCGGTGGTGGCCGTGGTGGCGGGTCTGAGTTTTCGTTCGGCGCCTGCAGGTGTGTTCGCGCTGCTGCCGGTGCTGGTGGCCGTGCTGGTGGTTTACAGCTACATGGTGCTGGCCGGCCTGCATCTTGAGGTGGGCACGTCGATGTTTGCCGCTGTCGCCATCGGGCTCGGTGTGGACTTTGCCATTCACACGCTGGCGCGCTTGCAACAACTTGAAGGAGAAGATGTAGCCGGCGCATTGCCGGGCTTTTTCCACAGCACTGCCTGCGCCCTGTTCCTGAATGCCCTGGCCATCGCCACCGGCTTTGCGGTACTGATGTTCAGCCGGGTCTCGCAATTGGCGGAATTCGGTACGGTAGTCACGCTGGCCATGGTCAGTAGTTTTGTGGCCGCCCTGGTGCTGTTGCCGGCTCTGCTGATCTGGCGGGAACGACGCTACAACCTGTCCCGCCGTTTATTGCGGGCCCTGGCGTGCGTGCTCGCTGTGGTGGCCGCTGCTGCGGGCTTGTTGGTGGCCTCGTCCGCATCGGCCCAGACAGCGGATGAGGTAGTGGCAAACGTGAACGCCGTACCCCGCGGCGAACAGCTCAGTCGCAAGCTCGATATGGTGCTGGTGGACAAGCGCGGTCGCAGTCGTGAGCGCGGCACCGTGATCTACCGCAAGTACTTTGGCGACGAGCGTCGCACTGTGCTGTTTTTCGAGTCGCCGGCTAACGTCCGGGGCACCGGTTTCCTCAGCTTCGACTACGCAGCGCCGGATCGTGAAGACGATCAGTGGCTTTATCTGCCCGCCCTGCGTAAGGTGCGCCGTGTGTCGGCGGCAGATCGCGGGGATTACTTTCTCGGCACCGATTTCAGCTATGAAGACATCAAGCAGGAAGGGCGGCTAAGCGAGGCCGATTACCGCTTTGAACTGGCTCCGGATCAGCCGGCCGATTCGGAACAGATCGTGATACTTGCCACCCCGCGCAGCGAAGTGATTGCACAGGAACTGGGCTACAGCGGCACCCGGGTCACCGTATCCCGTGCCAACTGGATGGTGATGACAGTCGAGTTCACGGACTTGAAGGGCAAACCCCTCAAGAAACTGGATGCCAGCGAAGTCATGCAGGTGGACGGATTCTGGACCCGGCGTCAGCTGGTGATGGAAAACCTGCAAAGCGGGCACCGTTCAGAGCTGACTTTTTCCGAAGTGGATTTCAACAGCCCCATAGCCGATCGGCTGTTCACTACCCAGGCCCTGGCGCGGGGGCGTTAGGGCAGTGCTGCTGGAAAGGCTGCTGAAGGGCCGGACTGTCTGCCTGCTGGGTTTGTGCCTCATGCCCACAGTTGCCGCCGCACTGGAGGTCGAGGCCATTCGTGTCGGCCGAAATGGGGGTCTGTCCCGGATTGTTTTTGATCTCGATTCAGCACCCGAGTATCACGCTTTTAGCCTTACAGAACCGGCGCGTTTCGTCATTGATCTGGAGGCGGTAGCGGCGGCGGCAACGCTGGCGCGTGCCGAACTGGGCAAAACACCAATCGCCGATCTACGGCAGGCTGCACAGGGCGATGGCGTGCATCGCTATGTCCTCGACCTTACGCAGCCCTTGCATGCCCTGAGTATTCATACCTTCGTGCTGGCACCAGATGCCTTCGGTGGCCATCGCCTTGTGGTGGACGTCCGGCCAGCCGTTGGAGAAGCGACGAGCGAAGCCGTGGCTGAAGCGGACGCTCCCCCGGCTGAGCCAGAGCCGCCGGTGGTGGCGACGCAGGTGTCGGAGGCTGCGTCGGCTGAGTCCCTGGGGCCCTCGGTATCTCAACCTGAAGCTGAGCAAACCGTCGCTGAACAAACTGTCGCCGATACGGGGGCCGCAACGCCCTGGATCAGCGGCCAGTTGGACCTGACATGGGAGCACGAAGCCGCGATCTCGGATGGCGGCCTGCAGAAGTTTGAGTCACTGCTGCAACCGGCCTGGTATGGCCGTATTGGCGACGCCGTCGATGTCACCGCCATCGCACGCTTGCGCGCGGATACCGAAGGCGAGCTTGGCCCGTCGGTGGATCGGCCAGTGAACTACAGCAAGCTCAACGGCCCGATCTATAACCGCAGTCGCGGCGAGCTCAGCCTGCGGGAACTGTACGTGGACTTCAGCACCGGCCCAGCGCAGTGGCGCGTGGGTAAACAACAAGTGGTGTGGGGACAGGCCGACGGTATCAAGGTGCTGGATCGAGTAAACCCACAGTCCTGGCGAGAATTTATTCTCGACGACTTCGACGATTCACGCATTCCCCTGTGGACAGTAGCCGTTGATACGCCGATCGGAGAGAGCGGCAATCTGCAGTGGCTGTGGATTCCTGACACCACCTACCATGAGCTGGCAGAGTCCGGCACCCCCTTCGCGTTCACGTCGCCACGGCTGGTGCCGGCTTTACCGGGAGATGGTAGTCCGGTGGCAGTGGACTACGACAAGCCCGACGACCCGCTGGCAGACAGCGATGCCGGATTGGCTTACACCACCTTCCTGGGTGGTTGGGACCTCAGCCTGAACTACCTCTATCACTACGCGGATTTCCCGGTGATGTACCAGGATTTAGATGACGCTGGCCGCCCGCTGTTACGGCCGCGGTACGAGCGTAATCACCTGGTGGGAGCCACGGGCAGCACCGCGCTGGGCAGTTTGATCGTGCGCAGTGAGTTGGCCTATAGCACGAATGCTTACCATCTATCGCGCAACCTGACCGAGCGGGGCGTGGCTGAATCCACCGAACTGGCGGCGGTGCTGGGGCTGGACTGGCAGATGAATGGTGATCACCTGCTGAGTGCCCAGTGGTTTGTGAGCCATTTGGGCGACGTGGCAGAGGATCAGTTGTTCCGGGAGCAGACGGAACAAACCGTGTCTTTACTATGGCGAGGAGATTTCGCCAATGGCAACTGGCAGGGGTCGGCGCTGGGACTGTATTCCGTCAATGACACCGACGCCATGCTGCAATTAAAACTCGCCTACTGGCTGCGGGGCAACGTGAAGGTCTGGTTGGGCGCCGACCTGTTCAGCGGCGATGCCAACGGACTGTTCGGCCAATACGACGAGCAGGATCGAATCCTGTTGGGCTTGGAGTACGGGCTGTAGTTCAGTGAGATTTGGGTAGAAGTCCGGCGAGAGCACTCAGGCCTTGAGCCGGTATTTCTCCAGCATGTTGTACAGCGTGGGCCGGGTAATCCCCAGCGCGCTGGCCGCCTCGGAAATATTGTCGTTGCAATGCGCGAGCGCCCGCATGATGGCACTGCGTTCGGCTTCCTCCCGCACCTGCTTCATGTTCAGCGGCAATGGCTCTCTGTCGGTGTTCAGTTCGAGATCGCCGCGACTGACATAGCCATTGTCGGCCATGATGGTGGCGCGTTTGATACGGCTTTCCAGTTCGCGAACATTACCCGGCCAGTCGTAGCTCTCGATAGCGTCAATGGCGCCCTGGTCAAACCCCTTCACCGGACGTTTCATTTCGTCGGCAAAGCGGCTCAGGAAGGCTTTGGCGAGCACCAGGGCGTCGCCCTCGCGATCCTTCAGGCGCGGAATATTGATGGTGATTTCCGAGATGCGGTAGTACAAATCCTCGCGGAAACGGCCCTCTGCGATGCGGGCGGTCAAGTCCTGGTGCGTTGCGCAGATGATGCGCACATCAACGGGAATTTCCTTGCGGCCGCCCAGGCGTTCCACCACGCGCTCCTGCAGGAAGCGCAGTAACTTGGCCTGCAGTTCCAGCGGCAGGTCGCCCACCTCGTCGAGGAACAGGGTGCCGCCATTGGCGTGTTCAATTTTGCCGATGGTTTGCTGGGTGGCACCGGTGAAGGCGCCTTTTTCATAACCGAAGAGTTCGCTTTCCAGCAGGTTTTCGGGAATCGCAGCGCAGTTGATTGCCACGATGCGCTCGCTACCCCGGTTGCTCAGCTCGTGCAGCGCCTGGGCGAAACGCTCCTTGCCGGTGCCGCTGGCGCCGAGCAAAAGGGTAGTGATGTCTGTGGGCGCAACCTTCTCCACCATCCGGCAGACTTCCATCATCTGCGGGCTGCTGGCGATGATGCCCATCAGCGGCGATTCCTTGCGGTACTGCTGCAGTCGGCGGTTTTCCAGCTCCAGTTCGTACACGCTGTAGGCGCGTTCCACGATCAACCCGAGGATCTCGGCGTCCACAGGCTTTTGGTAGAAATCGTAGGCACCCAGGCCGATGGCTTTTACTGCATTGGCGCGATCGTGGTCGCCGGTGACCACAATGACTTTGGTTTCGGGTACCAGGGAGAGGATTTCCTGCAGGGTCGCCATGCCCTCGGTAACACCGCCCGGATCGGGGGGCAGGCCCAGGTCGAGCAGTACCACGCCCGGCTGCACACGGCGCAACTGTGCCAGTGCCGCCTCGCGATCGCCGGCGATGACCACTTCAAAACCTTCGAAAGCCCAGCGCAACTGGTTCTGGAGACCCTCGTCGTCCTCCACTACCAGTAGATGTTTCTTTCCTTCACTCAAGCTCGACTTCCCCTTTGTCGGCGCTGTTGGCGGCACTGCTGTCGCCAGTTTCCCCAGCGGTGTTCTGCTCACTGAACTCCGCCGAACATGGTAGCACTATGCTGAATGTGGAACCTACGCCGGGGGCACTGGTCACGGTGATGTCTCCGCCCAAACTGCGAACGAATTCACGACTTTCGAAGGCGCCGATGCCCATACCCGTCAGCCCCTTGGTGGAGTCGAAGGGTTTGAACAGGCGGTCGCGGACGAATGCCTCGTCCATGCCGCAGCCGGTGTCGCTGACGTTTACGGTGACCGTGTCGGCGTGGCGCTGGGCGGTTACGAGGATTTCGCCGTCGCGGTCGGTGGCCTCCTGGGCGTTCTGCAGTACATGGCCGAACACGGTGGCCAGTTGCTCCGAATCTGCGTCGATCAGGGCATCGTCGGCATCGCTACCCAATATTGGCACCGGCTGGGCTACTGCACGCGCCTCGATGCTGCGCTGTAACAGGCCGAGCAGGGACACCGTGCCGGAATGCGAGCCCCGCACCCCCGTGCGCATCTGTTCCATCAGCCGTTGCATACGCACCACCGAATTGCGCACGGTGTCGATCACATCGTCAACGAACGCCGGATTGGTTTTATGTCGCTCGGCATTGGACACAATCAGGGATTGTTGCGCGAGAATGTTTTTCAGGTCGTGAATCACGTAAGCCGAGAGCCGGTTGAACGCTTCGAATTGGCGCGCTTCCACCAGTTCAGTGCTCGCCTGGTACTGCGCGAGGTGACTGCCGGCCTGTCGACCCGCCACCTTCAGCAGGTCGCGGTCTTCCCAGTTCAGGTCCGGGTGTAAATCAGAGCGTCGCAGGTACAGAATCCCCTGCAAGCTGTCGTTGAACATCAGGGGGATAACCAGCCAGCCACGCTCCAGCGCAGTGAGCCACGGTGGCAGCACCAGGCCCTCGTAGATGTCGGGGCTGCGCTGCCATTCACCGAGGTCGATGATCCACTGGCTGCTCTGCAGCCAGTCGGGTAGGTCGCCCAGCGGCAGGTTGCCCTCGGGCTCGGGCATGTTCCAGTGAGTCGCCAGGTAGAAACGGTTGCCCTGTCGGCTCCATAACAAGCCGGCTGGACTGTTGACCAGGCTGGCCAGCGCGCTGACCACAGTGATCGGCACACCGTCGCCGCCGGCGCTGAGGCGTTCGGTAAACTGCAGCCACTGCTCCCGATAATCGTACTTGTAGCTGAAAAAGTTCTTGCTCAGCCAGACCCGGGTTTCCGCGCGAATCTTGCCGGAAAACAACAGCGCTACCAGCAGCAGGCCCGCGGCCACCAGGAAGGTTACCTGCAGTACGCCACCCCAGTTGCCGCCGAGGATACGAACGAAGTAACCCACTACCGCCATCAGGATCAGGTAGATGCCGGCCGCAAAGAGGGTGACGGAGTGGAACACCACATGGCGGGAAATCTGGATATCTGCCTTCCAGTTGGTATTGCGCGCAATGGCTACAGCCAGTAGCGGAACGGCAAGGCTCACCACCACGCCTCTGGCCTGCCACAGCATAGTGTCCAGCTGCTGCAGTAGCAGTGCCTCGGCATACATGAAAAAGTCGTAACTGAAGATCAGCCCCAGCCCCAGGCAGAGGTACTTGCTGGACCAGCGTTCACCCTGGGTACCGTTTCTATAGATCTGCTCCAGCAACAGCAGGCCCACCACGGCCATGCCGAGCCAGGTGCTGAAGATCAGGTTGCGATACGCGCCACCGCTGATCGGTAGTACCGGGAACACCAACGGGCCCGCTACCAGGAGCAGGGCAGAAAGACCGGCCACAGGCCAGAACCAGCGTCGCCAGGCTTCACCGGCAAGCGGGTGAGCACTGCCCTCAAGGCGCTGCCCCAGCAAGTTGAGCAGAAGGAACAGCCAGCAGAGATTGCGCAGCAGTTCGGCGGCCTGCATCCACGCTACGGGGGGGTATTCCAGTACTGTCGCCAGGGCCACGGTACCGCCCCAGACGGCTGTGGCGAGGGTGGCGGCCAGTACCGAGAAGGTGAAACGCCGTTCGCGCCAGGCGAACACCAGCAATACACTGAGCCCGCCGTAAGCCAGCAGCGCGGTCAGGTAGCTGTACAGGCCGATGTTGGCTGGCATAGGGTCGAGGACTCCTGTGGGCGTGGCCGAACCGTGCTCTGAATCACGTTCCAGCGTGGGACAGCGTTAGCGTTAAACACTATACTCTGGCCCCGAGCGTGTAAACGCTACAGAATTCGAGCTGAGAACCACCAGTCATTTTTTATCGGGTCGCCCCTGGCGAGCCGTAATGGGGACAACACTCATCCATGTCAGCCTACCGTGGCGTGCAACAGGCATTGGTCGACCAACCGCGGGTATGGCTCGTCACCGGTGCTGCCGGTTTTATCGGCTCCCATCTGGTTGAAACACTGCTGGGTTTGGGGCAAACCGTTACCGGACTGGACAATTTCGCCACGGGTCATCGTCACAATCTGGCGGCGGTGCGCGAGCAAGTCGGCGAAGCAGCCTGGGCCCGATTCCGCCTGATCGAAGGTGACATCTGCGATACGGAAACCTGCCGCCTGGCCTGTGAAGGTGTGGACTACGTGCTGCATCAGGCCGCCCTGGGCAGCGTGCCGCGCTCGCTGGCCGACCCGCTGACCACCCACCGAGCGAATGTGGATGGCTTTATCAACATGCTATTGGCCGCGCGGGATGCGGACTGCGCCCGCTTTGTTTACGCGGCTTCATCGTCCACTTACGGTGACCACCCGGCTCTGCCCAAGGTAGAGGACACCATCGGCAAACCCCTGTCGCCCTACGCCGTGACCAAGTATGTGAACGAGCTGTACGCCGACGTATTTGGCGCGAGCTATGGGCAGCAAACTATCGGCCTGCGTTACTTCAATGTGTTCGGCCCGCGTCAGGACCCGGCCGGCGCCTACGCCGCTGTTATCCCGCGCTGGTTTGCCGCACTGCAGGGTGGCGAGCGCTGCCAGATCAACGGTGACGGTGAGACTTCACGCGACTTTTGCTTCATCGCCAATACCGTGCAGGCCAATATTTTGGCCGCAACCGTACAGGATCAGGCGGCGGTCAATCAGGTGTACAACGTCGCTGTGGGCGATCGTACGTCCCTGAATTCGCTGCACGACCAGATTCGTGCGCACCTGGCGGAAGTGACCCCGGCGTTGGCAGACCTGGCGCCGCGATACGCTGACTTTCGCAACGGCGACGTGCGGCATTCACAAGCTGATATCAGTAAGGCGCAACAATTGTTGGGCTATGAACCGGAATTCGACGTGCCAGCTGGATTGGCACTGACCGCGCAGTGGTTCCTGAACCAGGATCAGGCGCAACACATCAGGAGAGAAACATGAGCGTGCTGGCAATTGTAGGGCTGGGGTATGTCGGGCTGCCACTGGCGGTGGCCTTCGGCAAGCAGCGGCGCACGATTGGCTTTGACCTAAACCAGGCCAAGCTGGATCACTACCGGGCGGGGCACGACCCCTCGGGTGAAGTGAGCCCGGAAGAGCTGGCGGCGGCGAGTCAGCTCGAGTTTACCGGCGATGCTGCCGACCTGGCCCAGGCTGATACGGTCATTGTGGTAGTGCCGACACCGATCGACCAGGCCCACCAGCCCGACCTGTCGCCCCTCAAGGGTGCCTGCCGGACTGTGGGGGAAAACCTGAAGCCGGGAGCGACGGTGGTATTCGAATCGACGGTCTATCCGGGATGCACCGAGGAAGTGTGTGTGCCCTTGCTGGAGCAGTACTCCGGCCAGCGCTGGGCGAGCGATACGGGCGCTGAGGGTTTTCATATCGGCTATTCGCCTGAGCGGATCAACCCCGGTGACAAAGTGCACCGGCTGGAAACGATCATCAAGGTGGTGTCTGGCGACTGCCCCGAAACGCTGGATGCGCTGGCCAAGCTCTACGCCGAGGTGGTCGAGGCGGGTGTGCACCGGGCGGCCAGCGTGAAAGTGGCCGAAGCCGCCAAGGTAATCGAAAACACCCAGCGCGACCTCAATATCGCGCTGATGAACGAGTTGTCGTTAATTTTCAATCAGTTGGGGATCGATACCCTCGACGTTCTCGAGGCAGCAGGCACCAAATGGAACTTCCTGCCCTTTCGGCCCGGTCTGGTTGGGGGGCACTGCATCGGTGTTGATCCCTACTACCTGACCTACAAGGCGGAAGCCGTTGGCCACCACCCCCAGGTGATTCTGGCGGGCCGGCAGACCAACGACGGCATGGGCAAGTTCGTCGCCGAGCAGACGGTAAAAAGGCTGGTTCAGGGCGGACACGCCATTCGCAATGCACGGGTGACGGTGCTGGGTTTGACCTTCAAGGAAAACTGCCCCGACCTGCGGAACTCCCGGGTGGAAGATATCATTGCGGAGCTGAAGGACTACTGCTGCGACGTACAGGTTCACGACCCCCTGGCGGACCCCGCCGAGGCCCGCGAGGAGTACGGCGTGGAACTGACCGCCTGGGACGATCTGCAACCGGCTCAGGCCGTGGTTCTGGCGGTGCCCCATACAGATTATTTGTCCCGAAATGTGAGCGATTTCCGGGCACTCATGGTGGACGGTGCTACACTGATCGATGTGAAATCCGTGTGCGACCGGGAAGAACTGGCGGCCGCGGATATCCCCGTCTGGCGTCTGTAACGGGCAAAAGCGGAAGAATGCGGGAAGCGGGTGTCAGAATTTTTTACAGCTTGGAGGTTTGGTCGGTGCGCGAAGAATCTAACTGCTGTAAAAACAATGACTTAGAGTTATGGCACAGTAATTGCTGTGCTAGTGGTGCATGCCAATCAAACAATGGGGCGATAGTGTGAGCACGCCGAAACAGGACAATTCAGTGAACAGCGCGAAGGATCTCGAGGCGCGTCGGCGGTTGTTAAAAGCCTCCGCGGCGGCACCTCTCATCGCTACCCTGACCCCGAGTTCCGCCCTGGCCCTGTCCAGCGCAGCGGCATGTTCCCGTGGCGGTAAAGATGATCTGTCGGGCGAAAAGTACGCCACCTTTACGGACGATCCCCACGCCGACAGCGCGGTGCGCCGGCGCGTGGATTGCTGGACCAAGAACAAAGGGCCCGGCCCCAAGGAAGTCTATCTTATCGATGGCAACTACTACGACGGGCACGGTGGCTATGCAAGCGTGTCTCCGGACAAACTGCGCGACAACTACACGCATTCGGACAAGTACGTGTTGGTGATGTTTGATGTCAGTGGTTCCGGCGCGGTCGAGAAGGGTTCCTGGCCGATGGTTAAATCCGGTAAAGAAGGCATGAAAGGGACTCCACTGAGTGGTTCCTGCTGGGCTAGCATCAATGGCACCGGTACTGTAGATCTGGCCTGATTCTCAGTTTCAATCTCTTTTTCTAGGGCAGTCGCGCTGTCGTTGTTAGTATGGCGGCGATGACTACTTGGCGCTTACCCAATCCCCCGCAATTGCTCGTTGAGCCCATGGACGACCATGTGGTCTGCTTTGTGCAGGCCACGGGTGCCACGCATTTGTTCGACGCATTCCCCGCTGAGGTTTTGGCGGAGCTGCAGGCAGGGCCGAGTTCGACGGAAGCGTTAGCAGCACATCTGGCCGACCGACTGTCACTGCCAACGGCTGAATTAACCCCACAACTTGCCGCGCTGCTGAGTAATCTGCAGGGCCTGGGTGTGCTGGAGGAAACAGTCGCTTGAAGCTGGGAGAGCTCAGTCAGGTCGAGCTTCGCCGACTTGCCGCCAACGGCGGGCTGCGCTATCGCTCGGGGCCCTTTAATCTCCAGCTGCGCACTGAACTGGCGCCGTTTCTCGACACCTTGCAGTACATGTATCCCGGCGCCCCCTTGCTGGATGAGGCGCAACATCCCTGCCATTTCCACATTACGCTGAACGCCGTGGGCGGGTGGCGTCGTTGGCTGCGACCGCAGGTGCAGTTCTGGGTTGATGGCTTTACGCCTTTTGATCCCTACCCATTGGATCAAGCCTTTCCCATGTACGAGTGGGGCCTGAACTGGTGCATTGGTACCACCGCGCACCAGAACCTGATGCTGCACAGTGCCGTGGTGGAAAAAAACGGGCAGGGGCTGATCCTGCCGGCCATGCCCGGCTCGGGCAAAAGCACTTTGTGTGCCGGCCTGGTGTCGCGCGGTTGGCGCTTGCTGTCGGATGAGTTCGGTATCTTGCGGCACAGTGATGGCCAGCTCTTGCCCCTGCCACGTGCCGCGCCCTTAAAAAATGCTTCGATACCGCTGATGCAGGTCTTTGCGCCCGACCAGCGCTACGGTCCGCGCTTCGACAAAACCCGCAAGGGGCTGGTGGTGCATCTTGCGCCACCGCCGGCCTCGCTGGCCGACCAGGACCTGCCGGCCACGCCGCGCTGGATCATCTTTCCCCGCTACAGCGATGGCGGCGTCACGCAACTGGTGCCGCAACCGCGCGCCCTGGCCTTTACCCGCCTGATCAACAACTCCTTCAACTATCTGGTCACACTGGAGCAGGGCTTTCAGAGCCTGACCAGGCTGGTGCATCACTGTGATTGTTACCAGCTTGAAAACGGTTCCCTTGAGGCGGCGATAGAAGCGGTGGAAACGTTGGCAGAGGGCGGGTCGCAATGAGCCCCTTACTGTCTGTTCTGGCCGCAGAGCGAGGTCTGCAAGAACTCAATCCATCGGAATGGGATGTGGTGTTACGCGAAGCGCGCCAATCGCGCTTACTGGCTTATCTGTACCATCGGGCCGCTGAGCAAGGGTGTTTCGATGCCTTGCCACAGGCAGTGCAGGAGGTATTGACGGGCTCGCGGGTCTATACGGATCACATGCACCTGGCGGCGCAAAATGAATTGCGCAATGTGGCGCCACTGTTGGCTGAAGCGGGTTGCCCGGTGATCCTGCTCAAGGGGATTGCCTACCAGGCGAAGGGTTTCCCGTGGTCGGCGGGGCGGCGGCTCAGTGATATCGATCTGTTGGTGCCCAAAGCGGAGATCGCCTCCATTGAGGCCAAACTGCTCGCCGCGGATTGGTGCTATGACGAGGAACTCAGCGAGTATGATTTGCGCTACTACCGTGAATGGACCCATGAACTGCCGCCCATGCGCCATCCGGACGGTTTCATGGAGCTGGATTTACACCACAATCTGATCCAGCCCACGGGGCGCATTACCCTCGACGCTGCGCTGTTGTTTCGTGCGGCCCAGGCCTTGCCTGACAGTCCCTTTGCTGTCTTGAGCCCTCCGGATATGGTGCTGCACAGTGCCACTCATCTGTTCATGAGCGATGAGCTCCGTGGTGGTCTGAGAGACATGGTGGATATCCGCGATATGCTGCTCCACTTTGGCGCCGGGGAGGCTGACTTCTGGCAGCGCCTGGTGGAGCGAGCGCGGCAACTCGATACGACGCGCCCGCTGTACTACGCCGTGAGCACGGCGCGGAATTTACTGGGTCTGCAAGTACCGGATGCCGTTTGGCATGAAATAAAACAGATGGGGCCATCGGCACCCGTGGCACGCCTGATGCGGGTATTGATCACGGAACACCTCACGCCGATGGGCACAGCGGACCCCAGCAAGTCAGGGCACGCGCAGGGCCTGTCGCGCTGGCTATTGTTTGTGCGTTCCCACTGGGTGCGAATGCCGCCGCTGTTGCTGGCACGGCACCTGGCTTACAAAGCCTGGATCAGACGGGGGTCCGCGCCAGCCTAGCTGGCGGAGGCCGACTCCAGGTTGTTGGCTGCGGTGGGCAGCAATTGCTCCTCCGCCAGGCTCTCCAGTACTTCCTGAATGTCATCGCTGCCCAGTTGGTGGCTCTCTTCCACCATGCCGTGCAGGAACAGGCGGCTGCATACCTGGTTGACCACGCGGGGAATACCCAGACTGTAGGCGTGCAGGGGAGGGTAGATATCCTCGGACAATTCGGGGTCGCCGTCCCAGCCCACATGTTGCAGACGGTGTTTGATGTAGCCTTCCATGGCGTCCAGGTTCAGCGGGGCGAGGTGGCAGGCGGCCACAATACGTTGGTGCAGTTGCTCAAGTCCCCGGGTCTGTACGGTGCTGCGCAACTCTTCCTGGCCCACCAGGAAAATCTGTAACAGGGGTTGGTTATCCTGCTGCAAGTTGGTCAGCAGGCGCAGTTCCTCAAGGGCGGCGGCAGGCAGGTCCTGGGCTTCGTCGATAATCAGTAGGGGGCGGCGGCCCTCCCGGTGCAGGCGTTGCAGGAAGTGTTCCAGGTTGTGCAGTAGCAGGGCTTTGTTGTCATTGCCACCTTGCAGGCCGAATTTGAGTACCACCAGGCGCAACAGGTCGTCGGCCTCGATCTGGGTACAGGTCAGGGCTGCGAACAGGTTGCCTTCACGTGCGAGGTCGGTAGTGAGGTCGTTGATCAGGGTCGATTTGCCGGTGCCGGGACGGCCCGTGACCATGACAAAACCCTCGCGGCGGTGCAGGGCGTACTGCATGTACGCCTTGGCCTTTTTGTAGCTGCTGTGCGGAAAACACAGCCGGGAATCCGGGCTCAGGCGGAAGGGCTCCTCGCGAAAGCCGTAATAGTTCTCATACATGAAAGCGTGTCCTGGTTGCCCCGGTCGTGCCCGGGTACGGCAATCCCTTTGCCAATCTGACGTTAGTGTAGTGTCCCCCGTGCCCGCCAACACCGACAGCCCAGTTCCGGAAATTTGCGAACAAGTGCACAGTCGCACCGACAAAACGCTGATTTTTAACAGATTTTGCGAGATTGACGCGCTATTTTGGCATTATTTGGCGTCATCATTTCCTGCTTTTGTCTATCCTGTAGGAGCAAGGGGGGCCACGGGATGGCACAAGGAAGGCTGTTGCCGTGGTTGAATGGTTTTGCCCAATGGACTGGAGTCCAACTGGATGTATGAACATTTTTATAATTTAAGCGCGGAGCCCTTCCGGCTCAGCCCGGACCACCGTTTTTGCTACAACCACACGCTCTACGCCAAGGCCAAGGCTTACATGGCCTACGCCTTCATGCGCGCGGAAGGCTTTGTGATGATCACCGGGCAGCCCGGTACCGGTAAAACCACGCTGGTGGGCGACCTGGTTGAATCCCTGGCCAATGAAAACGTCACGGTGGGCAAACTGGTCAGTACGCAGTTGGCCGAGGATGACCTGCTGCGCATGGTGGCTTTTGCCTTCGGCATTGAAGCCACCGAGATGCCCAAGTCTGTACTGTTACAACAACTGACCGTGCGGTTCAGCAACCTGTACCGTGAGCGCTGCCGCGCCCTGTTGATTGTGGATGAGTGCCAGGACCTGTCTCATTCGGCGCTGGAGGAGTTGCGTCTGCTGACCAACCTTCAGGAAGACGGCCATCCCTTGCTGCAGATTTTCCTGCTGGGCCAGTCTGAATTCCGCGACATGGTGCACAGCCCCGCTTTGCGGCAGGTTCACCAGCGAATTGTTGCCGCCAGCCATCTCGAGGCCCTGCAGCCCGATGAAACCCGGGCCTACGTTGAAACTCGCCTGCGCGCGGTGGGATGGAACAACGACCCTGCGATCTCCAATGCGGTCTATCCGGTGATCTACAAGTTCAGTGAAGGCGTGCCGCGCCGTATCAACTTGATTTGCAGCCGGCTGTTCCTCCATTGCTGCGTGGAAAAACGTCACCAGATTACCCTTGAGGATGCTCGCACTGTGGTCTCGGAGCTGCAGGAGGAGCAATTGTCCACGCGTAACCTGCTGCACGATGAGATGTTCTTCGCCAGCGACAGCTATGAATCTGCCGGAGCACCTGAGGGCGGGGCCGAGGTCGGTGTGGACGACTTTGCGTCGCAACCTGTGATGGGTGAGGCACTGGAATCTTCCGGTGATGATGGTCCAGTGGATGACGAAGCCAGCGAAGTCAAACTTTCACTGGTTACGCGCGACGAGGCCACCGACGAGCCGCCAGAGCCATTGCCGGAGTCCGCAGAGGCACCCGCTGAAGAGGAAGAGCTGGAGTTCGTAGTAGCTGTTGCCGGTGGGGGCGGCGTCTCCCGCTTGGAGTCAGATTCCGGCCGGCCCGCTCCTCGGGTGCAGGAGCCCGAACCGGTATCGCCACCAAAACCACGACGCAAGAGAAAGGCCAAAAAGGCGACGGCGCGCAAGGCGAGTAAGGCACCCGCAAAAGTGCAGGACGAGGCAGCCAATCAGGACAGTATGGCAAGCCAGGTGGAAGGTGATGATGCCGCCAATGCGCCGGTTCCCGAGCCGGCAGTCGAATCGCGGCAAGCTGGAGCGGCAGGCGTCGACGCCAACAAGAGCGACTCTCAACAGCGCAGCGTACCTGTTTCCCCACCATCCCGGCCCAATGCCGGTATAGACTCCGGCGTACTCGCCGGTCTGTTTCTGGTCGCTGTTGCGGTGGTGGCAGCGATCTATGTGGCACTCCCTCCCGATTTACTGTGAAGCGCTTCACAGGGGTTGAAGGGGGTGGCGGTAGCCAGGATTCTGCGTGCTAGACTGGCTGGGATAAATACAATCAAAGGATGACTCTTGTCCAGAGGAGAACAAGTCATGTCCGCTACTTTAGTCTCGATCACCCGTTGGGGGGTGCTGGCAGGCACCGTGGGTCTTTCGCTGTTGCTCTCGGCCTGTGGGTCGTCAGGCGCACGGGAAATCGCTACCGACGAGCGTTTCAGTGAGCAGAACTACAACTACGTTGTTGGCCCGGGTGACACGCTTGAAGTGTTTGTCTGGGGTAACGAGGAACTCAGCAGTCAGGGCGTAGTACGGCCCGACGGCAAGTTCACCACCCGACTGGTAGAAGATCTGGAAGCCAGCGGCAAAACCTCGACCGAACTGGCGCGTGATATCGAGAAGGCCTACGGCCAGTACGTCAAACACCCTGTGGTCAGCGTCATCGTCAATGGCTTTGTGGGTGTACCCACCCAACAGGTACGGGTCGTCGGTGAAGCCAGTCAGCCACGCAGTGTTCCTTTCCGCCGCCACATGACCCTGCTCGACCTGATGATCGACGTGGGCGGGATGACCGAGTACGCAGACGGCAATGACTCCGTGCTGGTGCGCAACGAAAACGGCACGCAGAATACCTATAAATTACGCCTGGACGATCTCCTGAAGGATGGCGACATCAGCGCCAACCTCCATCTCATGCCCGGCGACATCGTGATTATTTCGGAATCCTGGTTCTAAACACCCGGTTTCCATACCAGAGAGAGTTTTGGCATGCAGGACGTCATCGCGCAGGTACTGAGCTACATTTGGGGCATCTGGCGTTTTCGCTGGCTGGCCCTGATTACAGCCTGGGTTATCGCCATCGGTGGTTGGTTGTTTGTGTATCAGATGCCGGAAGCCTATGTGGCCACCGCGCGTGTTTATGTGGACAGCAACAGTGTGCTGCGGCCGCTGTTGCGCGGCCTGGCTATCCAGCCCAATGTTAGCCAGCGCATTGCGATGATGAGCCGCACCTTGTTGAGTCGTCCCAATCTCGAGAAGTTGATGCGGATGACCGACCTCGACTTGCAGGTGCAAACCGATCGGGAAAAAGACGATTTCCTCGGCCAGTTACGCGACTCCATCACACTGACCGGTGACCGGGCCAATACCTCGCTGTATTCCATCGCCGTACAGGATGCCGACCGCGACACCGCAAAGCGTATTGTGCAGGCCCTGATCACCGTGTTCATCGAAAGCAGTCTCAGTGACAAGCGCGAGGACAGCTCCGGAGCGCAGGACTTTCTCGACGAACAGATCGCCGAGTATGAAGTGCGCCTGATCGAGGCTGAAGATCGACTGGCGCTGTTCAAGCAGCGCTATGCGGGCATACTCCCCGGCGACGGCAGCGGCTATTACGGCAAAATGGGTGAGACTCAGGCGCAGCTGGATGCCGCGCGGCTACAGCTGCGCGAGCTGGAAAACCGGCGCGAAGCACTGCAAAGCCAGGTGGATGGCGAGGAACCCGTCTTCCTGTCGAGCTCCTCTTCATTGTCGTCCCCGCTGGATGCGCGTATCCAGGCACTGCAAACCCAAAAAGACCTGCTGTTGTCGCGCTATACGGAACGCCACCCCGAGGTGGTTCAGATCAATCGCTTGATCAGCGATCTCGAGCGCGAAAAACAGGCTGAGATAGATGCCGCCATGTCAGCCGGTGTCGGCAATGCCTACTCCGGACTGACCAGCAGCCCGGTTTACCAGGGCATGCGCGCCATGCTGGCTGAAACCGATGCCCAGGTAGCGGAACTCAATGTGCGGGTTGCCGAATACGAGCGTCGTTCCGAGGCACTGAAGGAGCGCGTGGACAACATCCCAGTGATCGAAGCCGAATTGAAACAGCTCGACCGGGACTACCAGGTGATTGCGGCGCAGCATCAGGAACTGTTACAACGCCGAGAAGCAGCTCGCCTGTCGCAAGACGTTGAGCAAAACGCCAATGACGTGACCTTCCGCGTGGTGGATCCGCCCTTCGTGCCCTTCGAGCCCAGCGAGCCCAACAAGCTGATTCTCAACAGTCTGGTGTTAGTGGCGGCCCTGGGTGCTGGCGCAGCGCTGGCGTTGCTGGCTTCACTGATCAAGCCCGTGGTGGCGGATCAGCGTGCTCTGACACGTTTAACCGGCTTGCCATTGCTGGGCAGTGTGACTCAGGTGGCGGCACCGGAGCAGCGGAAACGCGACGCCGTTGGGTTGGCGGTATTCGCGTCCCTGACGCTGGTTTTACTGGTCTCCTTTGTCGGCATCAATATCGGTCGTCTGGGCGGACTGTCCTGATCGCTCGGGCACTATAGAAATATAACGGGGCACTTATGAGCATTATTGAAAAGGCAGTGGAGAAGCTTGGCAGTAACAGCGTCGAGAAAAAGCCGGCAACGGTGGCCACGCCTCCCGCGGTGGAACGCTCCGCGACAGAAACTGCCACTACCCGGGCGGCCAACACGTCGGTGCAAAAATCCCTGAGTGAGCCGGTGCCGGAGGTGAGCAAAGCGACCGCACCCGCAGCGGAACAAACGGCGCCGGTCAGCCCGGTAAGGCCTGCTCGCGACGCCGTTCAGATTCCCTTCGATGACCTCGCTGCCAAGGGCATGCTGACGCCCTACACGCCGCGCAGCCTGATCGCCGAGGAATACCGCACCATCAAACGCCCCTTGCTGCGCAATATGTCCGCGGGCAACAGCACCGTAGCTGATCATCCCAACCTGATCATGGTGACCAGTGCGTTGCAGGGTGACGGCAAAACCTTTACCGCAGTAAACCTGGCCATCAGTATTGCGATGGAGCAGGACAAAACAGTGCTGTTTATCGACGCGGATGTGGCGAAGGCATCGGCGGGCCGATTGCTCGGTGTGGATGACAAGGCCCCGGGCCTGATTGACCTGCTGGAAAACAAAGGCGTCACACCGGCGGACGTTATCCTGCCTACCAATATCGAAAACCTGCGGATCATTCCCGCGGGCAATGCCCACGAACGCTCCACCGAGTTGTTAGCCAGTTCCAGCATGCACGCCCTGATGCTGGAGCTGTCCGGTCGTTATCCCGATCGCGTGATTGTGTTTGATTCCCCGCCGCTGCTACTCACTACCGAAGCCAGTGTGCTGGCCAGCTTCATGGGCCAGATTGCCATCGTTGTCGGCACCGATGAAACACCCCAGGCAGCCGTGCTGGAAGCACTGGAGCATATCGGGGAAGACAAGGTCATCGGTACCATCCTCAATAAAGCCCACCGTCGTCGCAATAAATTGCTGGGAATCAGCTACGGCACCTACGGTGGTCAATATGGCTACGGCGGGTACGGTTACGGCTACGGCTATGGACACCGTCACGCACAGGCAGCCACCGACCAGCCCGAGGGAGAATAGGGATGGCCATGCGTGTTGCCTGGCGGGGCTTGCTGGCAAGCTCGGTTATGCTCACGCCCCTGGCACAGGGCGCGGAGTGGACCACGAGTGCCGGTGTAACGCCCGGCCTGATGTTTACCGACAACGTCTGCCTGTCGCCGGATAATGAGCAGGGCGAATGGGTTGGTCTGGTAACGCCGGATATTTCCCTCACCGGGCAGGGCCGCCGCGCCTCGTTGAACCTGGCCGCCGCGCTCGAAATGAACACGCTATCGGATAGCAAACTGGAAGAACTGGGTTGCTCCCCGCAGGGGCTTGGCTTGGGGAATCGCGAACAGGTTTCCCCCCGATTGCGCGCCGTTGGCAGAGTAGAGGCCATTGATAACTGGCTGTTCGTGGATGCCAGCGCCCATGCCGACCAGAACCTGGTCAACCCCTTTGCCGCCGGTGGTGACGATGGCCTTAACCGTACGGGCAACGTAAACACCAGCTATCGTTATGCGATTCGGCCCTACATTCAGCATCGTTTCGCCTCTGAGTACGAGCTCCGGGCGAGCTATAGCTATGACGAGCAGTACAACTCCGTAGACACCCTGGGCGACAGCGAACGCAACATGGCCGACTTCTACTTTGGCCGTGTCCCGGAGACAGCGCGTCTCACCTGGGCGGTCATCGCAGACTATGAAGAGATTGACTATCAACGTTCGTTTGATCGACCGTCTCAAACTAATGAGCTGACCTCCGCGCGATTCGCGTTGGCCTGGCAATTCAATCGCCAGTGGCAAATCAATGGCTTTGCCGGCGCCGAAAACAATACCTTCCTGTCCAATGTCGAACAGGAAATCGACGGTGAAATGTGGGATATCGGTGTGCGTTGGACGCCGAATTCCCGGGTGGAGGTTAACGCCGGAACCGGCGAGCGTTTCTTTGGCGATACACCACGGTTCAGTGTGAACTACTCCCACAAGCGCAGCACCCTGCGCGCGGACTACCGTCGGGACCTGACCTTCGACCGGTCGATTCGCTCCGGAGAGAACATCCTGCCGGGTCAGGATGAGTTTGGCGACCCCATCGCGCCCAGCGACGGAACGCCGCTGGGTATCGACGGCGAACCGGTACTCCCCTCCAACAGCCCGATTCTCGATGAGCGTTTTAGCCTGAGTTACGCCTACCGGGGCCGGTTGTCCACGTTCCAGATTACAGGCAGCCAGTCGGAACAGTTTCGCGCTATCGATGGGCGCCGTTCCACCTTTACTAACGCGGCGCTCAGCCTGAGCCGTAACCTGTCGCGGCAAACCAGTGTGACGGGAGGATTGAGCTGGGGTGATCGCGAATCCGAGCAGCAGTTGGGCGATTTACTCAACGACTCCCAGACCTACACCGCATTCGCCGCCCTGCAACGGCAGCTGGCGACCAATCTGGACATGGTTGGCCGCTATCAATATCGGGTTCGCGAATCTGATACTCCGAATAATGAATACACCGAGAACCGCGTCACCCTGACGTTTCGGTACCAGTTTTAGGGGCGCGCCAACATGGCTGAATCAACGCAACGTATCCTCTGCGTCGTAGGCGCCCGTCCAAATTTCATGAAAATCGCGCCGATCATGCGCGCTTTCGCTGCCGCCCCGGGTTTGGAGGCGAGTCTTCTGCACACCGGGCAGCACTACGATGCGGCGATGAAAACCTCGTTTTTTGATCAGTTGGGTATTCCCGAGCCGGACATCGATCTCGAAGTAGGGTCGGGCAGTCACGCCCAGCAAACCGCCGATATCATGAAGCGCTTTGAGCCCGTGCTGGATGAACTCGCTCCGGCGGCGGTGCTGGTGGTGGGCGATGTCAATTCCACCATCGCCTGTGCCCTGGTAGCGGTAAAGAAAGACATTCCGGTAATTCATGTTGAAGCCGGCCTG
This sequence comes from Gammaproteobacteria bacterium, assembly GCA_030427085.1. GTDB lineage: Bacteria > Pseudomonadota > Gammaproteobacteria > Pseudomonadales > Halieaceae > JAUHXH01. The sequence goes on from JAUHXH010000002.1 coordinate 1,011,480, forward strand.
CGCAGTGGCGACCGAAGTATGCCGGAGGAGATCAATCGCATCCTCACCGACCAGCTATCCGGTTTGTTGTTCACGACAGAATCCGATGCCGCGGGTAACCTGGCGGCAGAGGGTGTAGTGGGCCAGGTGGAATTTGTCGGTAACGTGATGATCGACACCCTGCTGTACAACCTCGATCGAGCGGTGCCTGCCCGGGAATCCCTGGCGGCCATGGGTGCCGATCCGGAGCAAGCTTACGGTTTGATGACTTTGCACCGTCCTTCCAACGTGGATGACCCGGTGGTACTGCGCCGCCTGCTTTCGGAACTGGCAGCGATTGCAGAACGTCTGCCGCTGGTGTTTCCAGTGCACCCGCGTACTCTGGCGCGCATTCGCGATGCCGGTCTGGAAACACTGCTCAGTGAGTCGGGCATCGTTACCACTACGCCGCTTGGCTATCTGGAAATGCTGGGCCTGATGCGCGATGCCAAAGTGGTCCTGACCGATTCGGGAGGCATTCAGGAAGAAACCACTGCGCTGGGCGTGCCCTGTATCACACTGCGGGAAAACACCGAGCGACCCATCACGATCAGTGAGGGGACCAACACCATCGTGGGCACCGACCCACAGGCCATTCGCCAGTGCTTTGAAGAGATTCAAAACGGCGGCGGTAAAGCCGGCCGGGTGCCCTCTCTGTGGGATGGGTGCGCGGCGGAACGCATCGCCGAGCACACCGCGCGCTGGTTGGCGCGTGCGAGTTGACGACGGTGACCACGCCCGCTGCCACTTCGCGTCCTAACGGCATGGTCAATGCGATGACTGTGGACGTGGAGGATTACTTCCAGGTTTCCGCGTTTGAACCGCATGTTGATCGGCAGCAGTGGCGGGACATACCTTGCCGGGTAGAGGGGAACGTTGAGCGCATCCTCGAACTGTTCGATCAGCACAATGTAAAAGCCACTTTTTTCACCCTCGGCTGGATTGCGGAACGCTACCCACACATGGTGCAGCGCATTGTGGCCAGCGGCCATGAGCTGGCCAGTCACGGTTGGGAACACCGCCGCGTCAGTTCCCAGACGCCGGAGGAGTTCCTCGAAGATATCCGCCGTACCCGGGGTGTGCTGGAAGACGTGGGCGGACAGACGGTACTGGGTTACCGCGCCGCCAGTTACTCCATCGGCGAGGGCAATCGCTGGGCCTGGGATGCGCTGCGTGAAGCAGGCTACCGCTACAGTTCCAGCATCGTGCCGATTCGCCACGATCACTACGGCATGCCGGACGCGCCTCGTTTTGCATTTGAAACTGCCGAGGCGGGCCTGCTCGAAGTGCCCGTTACCACGGTCAACGTAGCGGGGCGCAATCTCAACTGTGGTGGTGGCGGTTGGTTCCGGCTGTTCCCCTACGTTTTTTCTCGCTGGGCACTGCGGCGCGTAAACCAGCAGGAAGGGCAGGCCGGCATTTTCTATTTCCATCCCTGGGAAATTGACCCCGAGCAGCCGCGCATGCCCGGCCTCGACGCCAAAACCCGTTTCCGCCACTACCTGAACCTGGAGCGCATGCAGGGCCGCCTGGAGCGTTTGCTGTGCGACTTCAGCTGGGGGCGGATGGATCATATTTTCCTGCCGGAGTTATCCCGTGAGCATTGAAGTGAATATGCTGGATGACGCCAGCGAGGCCCACTGGGATGCCTTCGTCAGTGCACACGACAAAGCCACCTTCTTTCATCGCGCCGGCTGGCGGCGGGTGCTGCAGCAGGCCTTTGGCCACCGGTGCTACTTTCTGCAGGCCTGGGAAAGTGGCAAGCTGGTTGGGATCCTGCCGCTGGCGCAGGTCAAGAGCCTGCTATTTGGCAATTCACTGTCCTCGCTGCCGTTTTGCGTCTACGGCGGCATCGTGGCTAACCACCCGGAGGCGGCCGAGGCTCTGCGGGCCAGAGCTTGCAAGCTGGCGCAGGAACTCCAGGTGGACGCGCTGGAGTTTCGCAATCAGGAGGCCGACGGCGCTGACTGGCCCACCAAGGACTTGTACTACACCTTCATCAAGGACATCGATCCGGATGATGAGGTAAACCTGAAGGCCATTCCCAACCGGCAACGAGCGATGATTCGCAAGGGCGCTGCTGAGGGCCTGGCCAGTGAGTGGGACGCGGGTTGCGAGCGTATCTATCGGGTCTATTCCGAAAGCGTGCGCAATCTGGGTACACCGGTATTTACTGCCCGTTACTTCCGTATCCTGCGCGAAGAGTTCGGCAGTGATTGCAGTGTGTTGATGATCACCCAGGGCGACGAAGATGTCTGTGGCGTGCTCAACTTTTACCATAAAGGCACGGTACTGCCTTACTACGGTGGCAGCATTGCCCGGGCGCGCACGATTCGTGGCAGCAACGATTTCATGTACTGGGAACTGATGCGGCGCTCGCGCGAACAGGGCTGTAATCGCTTTGACTTTGGCCGTAGCAAAAAAGATACCGGGCCCTTCAAGTTCAAAAAGAACTGGGGTTTCAATCCTCAGCCCATGCCCTACGCTTATCACCTGGTGAAAGCGCCGAAGATTCCGGACCTTAACCCAACCAATCCCAAATACCGCATGATGGTCGAGGCCTGGAGTCGGCTGCCGTTGCCCGTAGCCAATATGCTGGGGCCCTGGCTGGCTCGGTCGCTGGGGTAGCCCGGTGAAACCCGCGCTCTTGTTTGTTTGCCATCGCATCCCCTATCCGCCAAACAAGGGCGACAAAATACGTTCGTGGCATTTGTTGAAGCATCTGTCACAGCACTTTCGTGTTTTCCTCGGCACCTTCGTCGACGATCCGGCCGATTGGCAATACCTCCCGCAGGTGGAAGCCGTTTGTGAAGAAGTGCTGGCGTGGCCCCTGCACCCCGTTAGAGCACGGTTAAGGAGTCTCGTTGCTTTACTGACGGGGGAGGCTCTGTCGCTGCCTTATTACCGCAACGCGTCACTGCAGTCCTGGGTGAATACCGTCGTGCAGCGCGAGGGTATCGTGCAGGCGGTGGCGTTTTCGTCACCGATGGCACAATACCTGGAGCGGGCGCCTGCAGGGCTACAGCGACGGGTGGTGGACTTTGTGGATGTGGATTCCGACAAATGGGCGCAGTACGCCGAGCATAAACAGTGGCCGATGAGTGCGGTGTATCGTCGGGAGGCGCGGTGTTTGCTGGCCTACGAACGCCAGGTGGCCGCGGCGATGGAAGTGGGTACCTTTGTTTCGGACAGCGAGGCCGCCCTGTTTCGCGAACTGGCACCGGAATCCGCTGCGCGGGTCGATTATTTTAACAACGGCGTCGATCGGGACTACTTTAGCCCTGTTGAGGGTAGTCAAAACCCTTACGGCGACCAGCCTGGCCCGGTGCTGGTATTCACCGGCGCCATGGATTACTGGCCCAACGAGGATGCTGTAGATCACTTCGCGCGGGACATTCTGCCTGTGCTGCAACAATCCCATAAAGATCTGCGGTTTTTCATCGTGGGCAGTCGGCCTTCTACAAAGGTACAGAGCCTGGCAGGTCTGCCGGGCGTGTCGGTAACAGGCCGAGTGGAAGATATCCGCCCCTACATCCAGTACGCCACCGCGGCAGTGGCACCCATGCGGGTGGCCCGCGGGGTCCAGAACAAAGTGCTTGAAGCCATGGCCATGGGGCGCCCCGTGCTGGTGTCCGCCATGGGGCTCGAAGGAATCCCGGCCCGCGATGGCGAACATGTTTACCTGGTAGAAACGGCCGCCCATTACGAAGCGGCGTTAGCTCGCGTGATGGCGGGTGAGGGTGAAGTTCTGGGTGCGGGTGGGCGACATCTGGTACAGGCGCAATTTGATTGGGAAGCCAACCTGGCATCGGTGAGTCGTCATTTGCAGCTGTCTACAGCAGGGGGGCTGGAATGAACGAAGCCACGCTGGTGGAGAGCCCTGGCCTGTCGCTGCGCCGGCGCGGGTACTGGCTGGCGCTCGCTTTCGCGGTTTTGTGCCTGGCCTGCTATCACGAAACTGTCTGGTCGATGGTGCGCATCTGGATGCGTTCCGACACCTTTGCCCACGGCTTTTTGATTCTGCCTATTTCTGCCTGGCTGGTTTGGGAGCGACGGCAGGAACTTGCTGCCATCCCTGTCTGGTCTATGTTTTATCCCCTGACTTTCCTGGTTCCGCTTGGCCTGCTCTGGCTGGCCAGTCACCTGGTGGAAGTGCTCGTGGTACAGCAGTTTGCGCTGGTGGCGATGGTGTTGGTGGGGGTCTGGGCCATTCTGGGTAGTGCGCTGGCGCGTGCGTTGGCATTCCCGCTGACATTTTTATTTCTCGCGGTCCCGGCCGGCGAGGGCCTGATCGATCCAATGATGGAGCTGACGGCCACCAGCACTGTCTGGTTGGTGCAGATGTCGGGTGTGCCGGTGTTTCGCGAAGGGCTTTATTTCACGCTGCCCAGTGGCCACTGGTCGGTAGTGGAAGCCTGTAGCGGGGTGCGCTACCTCATTGCCTCCTTTACCCTGGGCGTGCTCTACGCGCATTTGAATTACCGGAGCAGGAAGCGGCAGTTGCTCTTCGTGTTAGCCGCTATCGTAGTGCCGGTGGTGGCGAATTCCTTGCGCGCCTACATGATCGTGATGCTCGGTCACTTTAGTGGCATGACCATTGCCGTGGGCGTCGACCACCTGATTTACGGCTGGATCTTCTTTGGTGTGGTCATCCTGCTGCTGTTCTGGGTTGGGTCATTTTTCCGTGAAGACCTGCAACCCGCACCCGAGGAGGGGGCCCCGGTTTACGCTGCGCGCGGTGATCGGGTAGATTGGCGTTGTGCGCTGTTGGCGCTGGTCATTGCCGGCTTCTGGCCCGTGTTAGCGAGCTCCGTATCATCCCAGGTCGATGTCACTGACATTCGGGGGATTGAAGCGGAGCGCCCGTGGCGTCAGTCCGGGGAGCCGCTGCCGTGGAAACCGATGACAGTCGGTGGGCAGCAGTGGCGGGGTGACTTTAGCCATGGCAACCAGCAGGTGGGTGTGTTCCTGGCCGAACGGGACGGCCCCCAGGGAAGTCGCGAACTGATTCGGGACCCCCGCGCAGTGGCCACAGCCGAGGGCGACTGGCGGTTGATGGACTTGAGTCAACGTAAAGCTGCGCTCGCTGCCCAGAACATTCCCGTGGTTGAAATGACGCTCATGAGTCCGCAGGGAAGGCTTCTATTGTGGGATACCTATCACATCGGCGGGCAATACACGGTTAATTCCTACCGGGCGAAACTCTACCGTGCACTGTCTATCCTTGGACTGGCGCCGGAAGGTGCGCGCCGGCTGACCTTGGTGACGCCCTATGCGGATGTTGAGCGGCCGCCGCGCGACGTTTTGCAGGCCTTCCTCAACGCCCACGCCGGTCAGTTCGGACGGGGTGGCTGATGAGTGCGGCTGCACCTCATGTCGTACACGTGGTTTACAGTCTCGGTACCGGCGGACTGGAAAACGGTCTGGTCAATATTCTCAATCGAGCCGATCCCACGCGCTATCGCCACAGCATTGTGTGCATTACCGAGGCGGGCAACTTTGCCCGGCGCATTACCGCGCCGGATGTGGCGATTCACACGCTGCACAAGCGTGACGGACACGACCTCGGTTTCTACTGGCGCTTCTGGCGACTGTTGCATCGCCTGAAACCGGACGTGGTCCACAGTCGTAACCTCGCAGCGTTGGAAACCCAGTTGCTGGGGCTTACTCTGCCGGGACTGCGGCGAGTGCATGGCGAGCACGGCCGTGATGCCAACGATATCGACGGACGAAACCCGCGCCATCTCGCCCTGCGCAAGCTGGTGCGGCCCTTTGTTCATCGCTATGTTGCGGTGAGCAAGGACCTGGAAGCCTGGTTACAAGCCGTCGTTGGTGTGGAGGGTGAGCGCATCACCCAGATCTACAACGGCGTGGACAGTGACAGGTTCCAACAGCAGGTGAGTGATGAGGAGCTGGCACGTTTGCGCGATAAGCTCGGGATCGCGCCTGGTAGTGTGGTCCTGGGAACAGTCGGTCGATTGGATCCGGTGAAGAACCAGGCCCTGATCCTGCAGGCGCTGGCTGAACTGCGTGAGCAATCACCGGATTTGTTTGCCAGGTGCTGTGTGCTGTTGGTTGGCGGCGGTGCGCTGGTAGACACGCTGGAACAGCAAGTGCGGGATTTGGGCCTGCAGGACAAGGTGCGTTTTGTCGGCGACAGTGATCAGGTACCGCAATTGCTGCAATGCATGGATCTGTTTCTGTTGCCCTCTCTCAACGAGGGGATTTCCAACACGGTGTTGGAGGCCATGGCGTCCGGGCTACCGGTTATTGCGACCGCGGTGGGTGGTAACGTGGAACTGGTGGATCAGGGTGAGACGGGCATGCTGGTGCCCTCAGGCGATGCTACCGCACTGGCCACGGCTATCGCCTCGTTGGGGCAAGATGGCAAGCAGTGTTTTGCCATGGGTAAGGCGGCCAGAGCAAAAGTACAAGAGCGCTTTAACTGGGATACAACGGTAGCGCGCTATCTCGCGGTGTATGACCAGGTGCTGGGCAAAACCCAGGCCGGACAGGGGAATTCGGGGAAAGATTTATGTGTGGAATAGCGGGCATCTTTGACACGCGGGAACGTCGGACTTTTGCGCCCGAACTGGTTCAGGCCATGAATCAGTCACAGTTCCACCGCGGTCCCGACGAGGGCGATGAGTTTCTGGAGCCCGGTGTGGGCCTGGCCCATCGCCGCCTGTCGATCATTGACCTGTCTTCGGGGCAGCAGCCCATGCACAGCGCCGACGGTGAATTGTGCCTGGTCTACAACGGTGAAATCTATAATTTCCAGGATTTGCGCAGCGAGCTCTCAGCCCGGGGACACAGCTTTCGCACACACTGCGACACCGAGGTAATCCTTTACGCCTGGCGGGAGTGGGGCGAGGCCTGCGTTGAACGTTTCCGCGGCATGTTTGCCTTTGCTCTGTACGATCGCCAACAGCAGTGTCTGTTTCTGGCGCGCGATCGCCTGGGTATCAAGCCCCTGTACTATGCGCTTCTGCCGTCGGGCGAGCTGGTATTCGGTTCGGAGCTCAAAGCCTTAAAAGTACACCCGCAGCTTCCACGTGCGCTCGATCCACGTGCCGTCGAGGATTACTTTGCCCTGGGTTATATCCCTGAGCCGAAAACCATTTACCGTGATGTGCACAAACTAAACCCCGGGCACACCCTGTTGGTACGGCGTGGGCACGATCTACCGGCACAAAAACAGTACTGGGACCTTCCCTTTACGCCACTGGCGCCCGCCAGCGAAGCGGCTCTGGCCGAAGAACTGGTGGCACGTATTCGTGAAGCAGTTGATATCCGGCTGGTGGCGGAAGTGCCGCTGGGCGCCTTCCTGTCCGGTGGTGTGGACTCGAGCGCAGTAGTGGCGACCATGGCGGGCCTGCAGTCTGACCCGGTCAACACCTGCGCCATCGGTTTTGACGTGGCGCACTACGACGAAACGCGCTACGCCCGTATGGTCGCGGAGCGCTACCACACCAACCACCACGAAAAGGTGGTGAGCAGTGATCATTTCGAACTGCTGGATACACTGGCCACGCTCTACGACGAGCCCTATGCCGACAGTTCCGCGCTGCCCACCTACCGCGTATGCCAGTTGGCACGTGAGCGCGTAACTGTTGCCCTGTCCGGCGACGGTGGGGATGAAAGCCATGCCGGTTATCGCCGGTATCGCTGGCACATGAATGAAGAGCAACTGCGCGGCCGCCTGCCGTTGGGGATCCGCCAGCCCGTGTTCGGCGCCCTCGGTCGGCTCTACCCGAAACTGGACTGGGCGCCGCGTTTTCTACGGGCCAAAACCACCTTCGAGTCGCTGGCCCGCAATTCAGTGCAGGCCTACCTGCACTCGGTTTCCCTGAGTTCCGACGCCCAGCGCAGCGCCCTGTTCAGCCCGGCCATGAAGCGGGAATTGCAGGGCTATCAGGTGTCGGAAGTATTCGATCATCACGCGTCGCGCTCCCCGACTGATGATCCCCTGTCGCTGATTCAGTACCTGGATATGAAAACCTACCTGGTGGGCGATATTCTCACCAAGGTGGATCGGGCTTCCATGGCCCATGCCCTGGAGGTGCGGGTGCCGCTACTCGATCACAAATTGCTTGAGTGGACCTCGGGTCTACCGCAGGCGATGAAATTGCGGGGTCAGGAAGGCAAATACCTGCTGAAGAAAGCTTTTGAGCCGCAGCTGCCCCACGATGTGCTCTATCGCGACAAGATGGGTTTTGGTGTTCCTATCGGTGACTGGTTCCGCGGTCCACTGAAACAGCGCCTGCGCGACGCGCTGCTGGAAGGCGGGTTGGCCGATACCGGTATGTTCGATACCGAAGTATTGCGCCGGCTGGTCGATGATCATCAGTCCGGGCGTCGAGAATACAGCGCCCCACTGTGGTCGCTGTTGATGTTCCAGTCCGCGGTGGCGGAGGACGGTTTCACCGTGGGGGGCGCCCGATGAAAGTCCTCCATGTGCTGGATCATTCCATCCCCCTGCACAGCGGCTATACCTTTCGCACCCGCAATATCCTGCGCCAGCAGCGCGCCCTTGGCTGGGAGACGGTTCACGTTACCGGGCTGAAGCAGGGTGCCAGCGATGCGCTGGTGGAAACGGTGGACGATCTGGTTTTTTACCGCACGCCGCCAGGATCGGCCACGGTGGCCAAGGTTCCCGTGCTCAACCAGTGGCAGGTGGTGTCAACACTGGCGCGTCGGTTGGAGCAAGTGGTGGCGGAAGAAAAGCCGGATGTACTGCATGCCCACTCCCCGGCATTGAATGGTTTGGCCGCGCTGCAGGTGGGGCGACGCCACGGTATCCCGGTTGTCTACGAATGTCGCGCCTTCTGGGAAGATGCCGCCGTGGACCACGGCACCAGTACTGAAAATGGCCCGCGCTATCGCCTGACGCGAGCCCTGGAATCACGCGTGTTCCGGCAGGCGGATGCCGTTACCACGATCTGCGAAGGCCTGCGCGCCGATATCGTCGCCCGGGGTATTCCCGCGGAAAAAGTCACGGTTATCCCCAACGCAGTGGATGTCGACAGTTTTGAGTATCGCGCCGCGGCGGATGAACCCCTTCGTGAATCGCTCGGCTTGTCGGGTAAAACCGTGCTCGGTTTTATCGGCTCGTTTTATGCCTACGAGGGGCTCCCACTGTTGCTGGATAGCCTGCCAGATCTGCTGCAGCAACACCCCGACGTGGTCCTGTTGTTGGTGGGTGGCGGTCCCGACGAAACATTGATTCGCAACAAGATCGAAGCCCTGGGCCTTCAGCAGCATGTTATTTTGACCGGCCGGGTGCCGCACCAGGAAGTGCAGCGCTATTACGGCCTGGTGGATCTTTTCGTTTACCCCCGGCAGCCCATGCGGCTGACTGACCTGGTAACGCCCCTGAAGCCGCTTGAAGCCATGGCCCAGGGCAAGCTTGTCTTGGCCTCCGATGTGGGTGGCCATCGGGAACTGATCGAGGAAGGCAGAACCGGTTTTCTGTTCCCCGCCGGTGATTGTGCCGGGCTCACGCAAGCGCTTGAGCGCAGTCTGGCGGCCCGCAGCGAGTGGCTGCCCATGTTGGAAGCTGGTCGGCGCTACGTGGAGCAGACCCGCACCTGGGCCAATAGTGTGGCCCGCTATCAGGCGGTTTACGGAGCGATTCTTTGACCGCACCTGCCGCCTTGCACATCGGCCTGGTCGGGCCGCAGCCGCCGCCTGCCGGCGGTATGGCCATGCAAACGCTGCAGCTCAGGCGCTTGTTGTCAGAAGAGGGTTTGCAGGTGACTTCGCTGGCCACCAATGCACCTTACCGGCCCAGCTGGATTGAAAAAATCCAGGGTTTGCGCGCTGTATTTCGCCTGCTGCCCTTTTTGTGGCGAAGTTGGGCGTTGGCGGGGCGAGTGGATGTGATACACATAATGAGCAACTCCGGTTGGTCCTGGCAGTTGTTCACGGCACCGGTGGTCTGGAGTGCACGGCTGCGCGGTACGCCCACGATCGTCAATTACCGCGGCGGGGATGCGCGCCGTTATTTCGATGTATCTTTTAGTCGCGTCAAGCCAACACTGGAATCCTGTAGCCGCGTGGTGGTCCCGTCCGGGTTCTTGCGCGAGGTGTTCGCAGACTTCGGCGTGGCCTCCCAAATTATCCCCAATATCATTGACCTGGAATTGTTCTGTCCGGGCCCGGAGCGCTCGGCCAACAGCGAGTTTACTGTGGCCATCACCCGCAACCTCGAGTCGATCTACGGCATCGAGTATGCAGTGCGAGGCATTGCCCTGCTGCGAGGTGAAGGGGCCAATATTCGCCTGCAGATTGCCGGTTCCGGGCCGCTGTCAGGTGAACTTGAGAGCCTGGTCACTGAACTGGGGCTGGCAGACTGTGTAGAATTCATGGGACGACTGGAGCGCGACCAGGTGGTGCGCCTTTACCAACAGGCGGATGCCATGCTCAATCCCACGCTGGTGGACAACATGCCCAACTCGGTGCTCGAGGCGCTGGCCTGTGGCGTGCCGGTGGTGTCTACCTCCGTGGGTGGCGTGCCCTTTATCGTCGAGCACGAGCGCACCGCTTTGCTGGTCCCACCTCGATCCCCCGAGGCCATCGCTGACGCACTGCGCCGTTTGATGAACGACGCCGCATTACAGGCTGCGCTGGCCGAACAGGGCCGCGAGGAAGTGGCGCGGTATAGCTGGTCCCAGGTAAAGCCCCAGTGGTTGAGTCTCTATCAATCGCTGGCGGAGAAAGCGGCGTGAACCCCTACACTGCAGTGGTGTCGCAGGCACTGTTCCCCCTCCACGAACGACTGAAGGGCCACACAACGATAGTGGTGCATCGCGAACTGGAACGTAGCCAGTGGCTGTCCCCGCCCGAATTGCAAGCGCTGCAGGTGGAGCGCCTGCGCCACTTTCTCCAGGACATCGCACAGCACGTACCGTGGTACCGCGAGTGCTTCGACGCCCTTGGCTTTGATCCGGCCCGTCTGCAAAGTATTGAGGACCTTCAGTCCTTGCCCCTCCTCGACAAGGCCACCATCCGCCAGGCGGGTGATGCACTGCGCTCAGACAAGGGCAGGGCACTGCAACGTTTTAATACCGGCGGTTCCTCCGGTGAGCCCTTGATTTTCTATCTGGGCAAGGAACGGGTGAGTCACGATGTGGCAGCCAAGCGTCGCGCCACTCGCTGGTGGGGTGTTGATATCGGCGATCGGGAGGCCGTCGTGTGGGGCTCCCCCATTGAACTGGGTGCACAGGATCGCGTGCGCCAGTGGCGTGATCAACTGTTTCGCTCTCACCTGATACCAGCCTTTGACATGTCACCAGCCAAATTGGATCAGTACATTGCCGATCTTCGCCGCCAGCGCCCGGCGATGGTATTCGGCTACCCTTCATCCATCGCGCTGATCGCCAGTGCGGCGCAGCAGCGGGGCATCGCGCTGAACGACCTGGGCGTGAAAGTGGTTTTTGTGACCTCCGAACGCCTGTATGAACACCAGCGCGAAACCATTGAATCGGTGTTCAAGGCGCCGGTCGCAAATGGCTACGGTGGCCGCGATGCTGGCTTCATTGCCCATCAATGCCCCGAGGGTAGCCTGCATATCACCGCCGAGGATATTGTGGTGGAAATTGTAGACGGCGCCGGCAAGGTGTTGCCCCCCGGCGAGCGTGGTGAAATTGTGGTAACCCACATGGCAACCTCCGACTTCCCCTTCGTGCGCTATCGCACCGGCGATATCGGTGTGTTGTCTGATACGCCATGTGCCTGCGGTCGAGGATTGCCGGTGCTGGCGGAAGTGATGGGGCGTACCACCGACTTTGTACAAGCCAGTGACGGAACCGTAATGCACGGACTGGCACTGATTTACGTGCTGCGGGACATGCCCGAGGTGGCAGAATTCAAAATCGTGCAGGAGAGTTTGTCCCTGACGCGGGTAGAGGTGGTAACGGGCCCCGGTTGGTGCGACGCCGTGGCCGACAAAGTCCGCGCGGATTTCCGAGAGCGGCTTGGTCAATCGGTGGAAGTCAGCGTTGACCCGGTCGGGAGCATTACCCCGGAAGCCTCCGGCAAAACACGTTATGTCGTTAGCCGTGTCCCACTACCGGGGGCGGCGAACGAAACCGGCAATATGGAGCAAAGCAGGAGCCAAAACCAATGAGAGACCTGCTACTGCTGGCCGTGGTGCTGGGCCTGATTCCCTATGTGTTGCGAAAGCCCACGGTGGGCATCTATGTGTGGTCCTGGCTGGGCTACATGAATCCGCACCGGATGACCTGGAGCTTCGCCTACAGCTTTCCGTTTTCGCAAATTGTGGCGATCGCCGCGCTGATCTCCATCATCGGCTCCAAGGATCGCAGGCCCCTGCCGATCAACGCCGTAACGGTGTTGTGGATGTTTTTTATCGGCTGGATGTGCATTACCACGCTGTTCGCCATGTATCCCGAGTATGCGTGGATGAAGTTGAGCACGGTGCTGAAAATACAACTTGTCACCTTCCTGACGATTATTGTGATCCGGACCAAACAGGAAGTGGACATACTGATCTGGGTGATTTTCCTGTCTATTGGCTTCTTTGCTATCAAGGGGGGCGTGTTCACCATTGCCACACTGGGAGCGTTCCGCGTTTGGGGGCCGGCCGGTAGCTTTATCGCGGATAACAATGCGCTCGCAGTAGCGACCTTCATGATCATGCCGATGGCCTGGTATTTGAGTCATCAAACGGACAAGCAATGGCTACGCTTGGCCCTCTACGGCTGTATGGTGCTCTGCGCCGTTTCGGCCATTGGCTCACAGTCGCGGGGTGCCTTGATCGCCGCTGGCGCGACCAGTGTTTACCTGTGGTGGAAACTGCCTGGAAAGTTTATTTCCGGTTTGCTGATCTCGCTGGTGATTGTCGGCATCCTGATGTTTATGCCCGATACGTGGTATGACCGCATGTACACCATTGCGGAGTATGAGCAGGATGGCTCTGCAATGGGCCGTATCGCGGCGTGGAAATTGGCGATCAGTGTGGCCTCCGAGCGACTCTTTGGTGCGGGTTTTGATTTCTGGGGGCAGGAAGCTTTCCGCACCTTCAGTAGCGACCCTACGGATTGGGGGCGGTCTGTCGCCGCACACAGTATTTACTTCACCATGCTGGGCGAGCACGGCTGGCTCGGCCTCATCCTGTTCTTCAGCATCTTCTTCCTGGGCTGGCGGATGGCGAAGGCGGTGGGTCGTGACGCTGCACTGCACGAAGATACTTTATGGCTACGCGATCTGATGTCGATGTTGCAGGTGTCGCTGGTCGCCTATGCCAGTGGCGGTGCCTTCCTGAACCTGGGTTACTGGGATTTGCCCTGGCACATACTTGCAATCATCCAGATTGGACGCTGCATTCTCAATGAGCGGGAAGCCGGTGAGGCAGTACCGACTCCGGTCCGCCCGGGTTTTGGTGGCCGCCGCCCGGGGTTCAGCTCGCCACTTGGAAAAGTCCCGGCAAACGCTTTGCCTGGCAAAGGGAAGCAATTCAATGGTTGATGCGCCAACCTTCATGTTTGGGTATGAGCGCAGCGGCACTACCTTGCTTTCGATGATAGCGGGTGCGCACCCGGACCTTGCTGTTCCGCTGTCTGTCACTGGCCTGTGGTTTACCCAGGCTGACAATCTGGACGAATACAGGAACACCGACGATACCATCGATGTGGAGCGACTGGTCTGTGCACTGTGCGAACACGAGCGCATTCGGTTGTGGGATGAGTCGCTGTCCCCCGAGAGCGTTCTGCCTCTGGTGACAGAGCCCACCTACGGTGCGGTCGTAAACGCATTCCATCGTGCCTATGCTGCTCGTAAGGGCAAGCAATGCTGGGCAAACCTTGATATCGGCACCCTCGATGATATGCCACGCGTATTGGAATGGTTTCCGGAGGCGCGCTTCGTCCACATTGTTAGAGATGGACGCGATGTGGCACTGTCACATGAGACCATGCCCTACGGTGAGTCGAACACCTGGGACTGCGCGCTGAGTTGGCGTGAGCGCGTGGGCACCAATCTGAAAATGGGCGCTATGCTGGGCAAGGACCGCTACCTGGTATTGCGCTATGAAGACCTTGTTCTGGATACTTCCTCGGCACTGGCGCGCCTGTGCCAGTTTTTAGGTCTGGAGTATTCAGAGAAAATGCTCGACTACACCGAAATGGTCGACGGCAAAATTCCTGACGACAAGCGCTGGTTGTGGCCCGCACTCGATCAAAAGCCGCAGAAGTCGAAATGTTATGTGTGGAAGCAACGCATGGATACCAAGCGCAGAATCGTCTTTGAAGGGGAAGCTGGCGAATTGCTGGCCGAGCTGGGTTACGAAACTTACACCGATATTCCCAAATCGATGATGGCTTACCTCTACGAGCAGTGGTGTTTCCTCGGGCGAAAAGGACGGTTCCGCCGAGTGCGGAAAAAGCTCGGGCTGAGTAACACCAGCAAACTGGAACGGGAGTGGAGCGGGAAATGAAGCAGGATTCCCGCCTGGTCCGTGCTCAAAAAGAGGCCTTTGGTGAGTTGGTGAACGACGGCACCTACGGGGAGCAGTTCAGTCATCCACCGGCGAGCCAGGATTTGTTTACGCGGGCGATCGCCAGGGCGGTAGAACTGCTGGACCTGCCGCAAAGTGCCGGCATCGATGTGTTGGACAGCGGCTGCGGCAATGGTGCCTGGCTGGAGTTTTTGTGTCAGCTACCCATAGCGACCAGGCTCGGTAGTTTGAATGGTTTTGATATTACGCCGGAGATGGTGGTGGCCGCCGGTGAACGCCTGGCCGGTTGTGGGCTGCCCCTGAATCTGAGCGAAGGCAATGCCCTTGATCGCAAGGCATTCGGCAGCCCCGGTCAGTCCTACCAACTGGTGTACACCTACGACGTGATTCAGCAGTTACCACGCAAGCAGCAGTTGGCGGGGTGTGAATTGTTGCTGCAGGTGTTGGCCCCCGGCGGCGTGGCGATCATTTTCGATAACGATGCCGATACCCCCTTCGGGCGCCGCATGGGCCGGCGCAAATTTTTTACCCGTTACTTCGGTCTGCCCCTGGTGCCACGGTACTACTGCAATGCGCACTACCCACGCCTTGCCAGAATTGCCCAAACGCTGGGCGAAGCCGGATATGAATACGAGACGGTGGTCGCCAGCAATGGCGCCAAGCGGGCGCTGCTACTGTGGCGCCCCGGCAATCAGGGTAGCGACGCCACGACCTCGTCGATGTAGACCCGCTGTGCGGCGGGGTCCGCAGCCAACCAGAAATCAGACAGGTAAGCCACGTGGCGTAGCCAGCGCAAATACACCAGCCCATGGAACAGGCTCGGGTGTAGTTGAAGCGCTTCCATCTGCGCGCTGACGAATTGCTGTTGCCAGTCGTTGAGCAACCGGCAACTCGCCAGCCCGGGGATGCTTTCGTTGACACGAATACCCGAGTGACTTGAGCGAATAGTGCTGTCCAGAAAGTTGATAAAGTCGTGGCTGCTGAGGTCCTGCGGGTGGGCCGTTTCCCAATCGATCAGCCCTTTGATCTGGCGGTGGTTGACCAGAAGGTTACTGAGGCTGAAGTCTCCGTGGCACCAGCCAACCGGTAGGGAATGCCCGTCAAAAAGGTTGTCCAGAAACGCCAGCAACCGATCACCCATCTGTGCATCGTTACGAAGCGCCACGATTCTTTCCAATCGCGGATACACCAGTGCGTCCCGTACCCGTGCCCATTCCCAGTGCTCAGCACCCTCGCGCAATTGAGCAAGCAGTGAGACCACGGTAGCCAGGCGAGCATCTTCCGGCCCGCTGATTTTGTCCTGGGACAAGGGCAGGCCAGACAATTTCTGTTCGATGAAGTAGTCGCAGGCCCGATGCGAGCCTGATTGCAGCAGTCGCGGTGCGGGAAAGTTGGGTAAGTCAGTGCTCAGGCGCCCCAGTGTGCTCGCGTTATTGCACTCCGAAGCCAGCGCGGCCGGCGTCAGGGGAATCTTCAGGATGCGCGCGTCGGGCAGTTCCACGACCAATTTGCCTTTTCGTGTAATCAGGGCGCTCGCTTCATCCAGGCCGCCCACTTCTGACCCGATGGACTCCAGGGTGTTCTGGAAATTGCCCTGGGACTTTGTCGCCATCATCAATACACCACTGGCGAATGCATCTGCTTTCAGACTTTGTTTCCAGCCCGGTGGGCAGTCATGCGCCAGTACGGCACTTCCCCGACGCCGGTGGTAGCCCTCAATCAAGGACAGATCGCCGTGCGTGGTGTATTCCCCGCAAATATGAAAACCCGACGATGTCAGGCACCGGCGCAGTTTGCGGCTGGGGAAGTCGTCGGGCCGAAGTAACGAAGTCACCGAAAAGCGGGAGTAATCCAGAGGGTTGGGGCTGCGCAACACGAGTACACCGTTCTGCCCCAGTGCGTCCCGACTGGCACGTAAAAGTTGGATCAGGAGCTGTTCGCCCGTCTCTGCGCCCGCTATCTGTCGCGCTGCCAACGGCAAGGTAATGACAATAGCCGAACAGGATTCCTGACCATCCAACTGGGTCAGGTCCACTTGCTTGGCACGGGTGCGAACAAGGTCGCTCGCTTCGTTGTGGAAGTGTAGCGCGGGCCCGATATGAAGCACCGGGCCCTGTGCGTCAGCGGGTAATAATAGTGACCAGTAGGCATCCCAGGCGGGGGTGTCCGCCTGTCCGTAACATTCGAGCCAGTGATCGGTGGCCAGCGCCAGGGCCGACTGAGAGGGCGAAAGGGGGGGCTCCCCTCCGCCCGTGGCGGCCGCGCTCCAATGTTTCTCTTTCATTACGGTATGATGACAGCAAGTTGAACGCCTGTCGCCACCCGATACTGTTAGCCGGTTCGCGTATTGAGTATCACCGATGGTCGCGCGGGCTGACCGAAGCTAGAATGCCACCGTGGATAAAAGCACCTACAAGCACCTGTTTCGTGGCGCCGCCTGGACCATCGGTATGCGATGGGTGATGCGCTTTATCGGTTTTATCAACGTCATCATCCTGGCGCGAATCCTCACGCCGGAAGACTTCGGCCTTGTGGCCCTGGCCATGATCGTGGCCGGATTCGCGGAGAGCTTTACCGAGGCGGGTGCCCAGCAACTGTTGATTCGAACGCGTGATATCACTCGCGTGGACAAGGATACGGCCTGGACGGTCCACGTGTGCCAGGGCCTGTTGGTGGCGGCCATTGTGGCCATCTCCGCACACTGGGCGGCGGTGGCCTTCGACGACCCCCGTATCGAACCTATCGCCTATGTGCTGGCAGTAGCTGCACTGATTTTGGGGTTTCGCAATATCGGCTTGACGCTGGCACGGCGTGACCTCGATTTTGCTCTGGATTTTCGCATTACAGTAGTCACGCGACTGACCACGTTCGTGGCAACGCTGGCACTGGTGTTATGGCTTCGCAGTTACTGGGCACTCGTGTATGGGCAGGTAATCGGCGCACTATTGTCGGTATTGTTCAGCTATGTCATGCATCCCTACCGGCCACGCATCTGCTTCGTCAAAATAGAGCAATACCTGCGTTTTTCCACGGCAATCATCCCCATGCGAATCGCAGATTACGCCACCAAGAAAGTACCGATTCTGGTGGTGAACAGCTTCGGGGGCGTCACCCAGGTGGGTTTGTACAATGTGGCGCGAGACCTGGCATCTACCATGACCAGTGAGATCGCGGTACCCCTGAGCAGAGGGCTGTTTCCGGGGTTCGCTCGCCTCAGCAACGAACCGGCGCGTCTGGCGGACGCGTTCCGCAATGTGCTGGGTGCTTCTGCCTCGGTGTTTTTACCGCTGGGCGTGGGGCTGGCGCTGGTATCGGGAGATCTGGTCCCACTCTTGCTCGGCGATCAATGGATACCCTCGGCACCATTCGTGTTCTGGTTGGCGCTGTTTTCCTGTGTGGCGGCGATTAACAAGTTGATGACCACGCAGATACTGATCGTTTCGGGGCACGAGCGTCGTTCGGCGATCCTCGCGTGGGTTCGCCTGGTGTGTTTGTCGGCGGCGGTTTGGCTGGGTGCACAGGTAAACGGTGCCGAAGGGGTTGCCATGGCGTGTACTCTGTTTGCACTCGCCTTTTTGCCGGTGTGTGCCACGGTCCTCTCCCGTTCGATTCCATTGAGCGTTTACCGCATAGCAACAGTACTCATTCGTCCGGCACTGGCTTGTGCGGGGATGGCGCTGATGCTGGTTTTGGTTCGGGAGTATTTGCCCGCTAACCCCTTTGTTCGACTCGGCGTCGAAGTGGTGCTTGGGGCGCTGAGCTATGTGGTTGTACTGTTCGGTAGCTGGCAGCTCGTTGGCAGACCGCAGGGCCTGGAAAAACTGGTATTCATGCGTCTGGCGAAAGCCGGCGTTTGATAGGGAGCGCAAAAGCGTGCTTTACCTGCATATTGGATTACACAAGACAGGCACTACCTTTCTGCAGCAGGAGGTGTTTCCCCATTGGCGGGGCCTGGAGTACTTACCCAGCGACAAGCTGGAATACCTGACCCGGATGCAGCCCGACCGGGATTACTTGCTGTCCAGGGAAGGGCTCTCAGGGCAGAACTGGATGCATGCAGATGAGCGCGACGCCTGCATCGAGCGCCTGGCCAAAATGCTTCCCGAAGCCCGCATCCTCATCAGCTTTCGGCGTCATTCGGGGTACATCGCCTCGTCTTACAATCAGTATCTTCAGCGCGGTGGAGTGCTGACTTTCAACGACTATTTCCGGCTCGACGGCACTGGCATGATGAAACCGGAGGATTTTTTATTCGAGCGGAAACTGGCCGCCGTGCACCGCTTGTGGCCCACGCCTCCCTGCGTAATGCTGCATGAGACCATCGTGAAGGATTTAGGGCAGACCCTGTCTACGTTGCAGGGTTTTATCGGCGGTGTTGCTCCACCGGCGGATAGCATCAAACGCAGTCGCCACAACCGGAGTGTTGGCCACCATCCAGCGCGTTTGCTGCGATGGGCCAACAGTAAAGCGCGCACTCGCTTTAATCCCGAGGGCCGTTACAACCTGTACCACTGGCGTCTGGTAAAGTGGGGGCTTGACCCCCGGTCGATCTGCCAGTATCGACTCGCATTCCTGCCCGGCCCCCCGCTGTTGTCGGAGGAGCAGGTCAGCGAAATAGACGAATACTACAGGGAAGACTGGAGGCAGATAGTGGACGCGGCGCAGGTAAGTGCTACGTTGTCATGCAGCCAGGGAGACGGAACGCCTCAAACATGCTCATAATTTGTAACGGTGCGATAAAAAGCGGCTCTACCTGGCTTTACAACATTCTGGTGAACCTGGTTTCCTGCGAGTATCCACCGCAGCATTACCTGACCGGTCGCAGCGACAAGAGCCCCTGCATCAAACCGGCGCTGCTCCCCGAATTTCTGGATTCGGAGGATTACCAAAATAATCATTACATCACCAAAAACCATCTGGGGCGGCCGGAACATCGTGCGTTGTTGCAGAATAACCCCCACGTTTATGTATTCGACATTGAGCGTGACCCGAGGGATGTGGTGGTGTCCAACTACTATCACGATCAGTTCCGCAACGGCTTTGAAGGCAGTTTTGAAAACTATTACTGGGAGCATGGTCGTTACGTCGCCGACCAACTTAGCGCCTATCATCGCTTGTGGCGCGATGCTGGTCCGCGTTGCTACGTGTCTTCCTACGAGCGCCTGAAGACGGACTTTCACACTGAGGCGGCAGCTATTGCCCGGGTGTTGGGCCTTGAGCCTGATAACGCGGCACTGGAATCACTGCGTGAAGCCACCTCGCTCGATAGTTTGCGCAAGGACTACGCCAAGGATAAACGCTACCAGGGCGAGAAGTTTTTTCGTAAGGGTGAAGTGGGCGACTGGGAGCGGCATTTCCATGGGGCCGCCCTGAAAGATATCCATCGCGTGATGGACAGCGGAATCCCCAGCTACGACCTGCGCGCGTTCGTGCGCCGCTGCCGACAATCTGTGGAGCGCCGCCTGGCGACGAGCCGGTGATTCATCGACTGCGCCGATGGTTGTGGGCCAGAAGTGCGCAGCGAAAGGCACTGGCGCCCTACACCCCGGACTTCAGTACGGTCGCGTTGCAGGACTCCCTTGGTGTTGCCGAGACTACGGCCTGTCTCTCCTGGTTCGATGCAGCCGACCGCCCGAAGTTTTTCCGCAATTCAACGGAGCAGCAGGAGTGGTTTGCCTCCTATCAGCGCCTGCATCCAATGTGGTTTCGCCACTGTCTTGACAGAGTTGAGCGGGAGCAGACCGAGGCCTACTCTCGCTATGGATTGGTCGGTCCGCCCCTGGCACCTGCCTACCCCTGGGCAGGGTCGGAAGAGACACCCGGCAGGGACATTCAGTACCGCAAGAAACCCCATCGTTTCAGTTTCCTGCCCCGTATGGCGCTCGCCGCCTCGGTGGACGATCGCTTTGCGACCCATCTGTTGTCGCTACTGGAAGACTGGATGGCCTTCGCAGGGGGGCCGCGCGGGGAAGTGGCCTACGACAGCAACCTGGCGGTGATACAGCGATTGTTGGCATGTCACTGGGGATTGCTCCTGTTGTCAGCGGGTACACCTACGACAGCCGCAGACTGCCGCCTGGTACTGCTGCGCATCGTCGGAGCAGATGTGCGCTTCCTCAGCGGCCGCCTGGGTGAGTCCTTTGCAAACAACCACCTGCTCGCCGACCGCTTCGCCGGCTGGTACCTCAGCCGTTTCTGGCCTGAATTTGCGGGTGAGACTATCGATCCTGTCGCAGCCGAAGCCGAATGGGAGGCGGAATTACTCGCCCAGACGCTCGGTGACGGCGGCAGTGTGGAGCCCTCCGTTCACTATCACGAATTTGCCTGTGATATGGCTATCGCTCATGCACTGTTGTCGCGGTGCAACGCCTGGGCCGTGTCGAGGGTGCTGGAGGATCGACTGAGGAAGATGCTGCGGCTGCAGGTCAGCCTGGCCGGCCCTCACCTGATAGCGTATCCCCTGGGGGATTGTATCGAGGACAATTTCTTTCCGCTGGCCCTGCACGAGGGGCTCGGCCCTGGCATTCATCGGGCGGTGCTGCGCGCTCTGTATGAGCCCACGCTGCCGGTCGGTGCCCCCATGGGGCACGATGTAGAAGCCGCTTTCTGGTTGCTGGGTGAGCCAGCGGAAGCACCCGCCAATGAGGACACGGGGGAGGAGCTAACGGTCGACACCTTCCCGGATTTTGGCCTACAGGTATTTTCCGCCCGGAGTAGCCAGATGCGCCTGATATTGCGCAGCGGTCCCGGCCCGGATACACCCGTGCTTGCGGGGCACGCCCATGCCGATCTATTGGGTATTTATCTGGATATTGGCAATCAGCCACTGATCGTGCCCGCCGGCAGTTACTCCTATCGCGCCGATGCCAGGCGATGGCCACAAGGGGAGCCCGCCTGGCGCCAGTATTTTCGCGGGCCTGCTGCGGCGAATACAGCTTGCGTTGATGACCTGGACCCCTGGGGGCCGGTTCGTGGTGACTTTCGGGCACAGACTTTACCCACTCGCGTTGCCACCTCGTGTCGCAGTAGCCATCCGGCCCTGATGGTGTGGCAGGCCTCGCTGTGCGATTCGCCGGCCGGTGCAGTCTCCCGTGTGGTGGCCTGGATAGATGACGACTATGTCTTCATCTACGACCGGCCGCCCGAAGGGGCGACGGCAACGACGAACCGCCTGCAACTGGCCCCTGGATTGCGGGTGACGGCGCACGGGCAGGCCGTGACTGTTGGCACTGCCGATGGAGTCGCTCTGTGCCGACTTCAGAGTCTGGCGACAGCGCCCATCGCTGTGCAGGAGGGGGACGAGGGTGAACCGGCAGGTTGGTGCGCTCCACAGTATGGCAAACGGGTGCCCGCGCCTCAGTTGACGGTACGTCATGATGCGGCGCCTGGTGGGTGGTTGATCCAGCACGGCAGCACCCCTCCCGGGCATGCCGAGGTGAGCGCCGCACCCATGGGGGCCTGCATCGCCGTGGCGGGCGAGCGATATCGCGACCAGCTCTGGCTCGATCACTGTGATGATTCCGAGGTGGCAACGGATGCGGAAATTCTATGGGTACGCCGGGCTGTAGACGGCACTGTTATCGAAATTCGGGCCGCCCGGATTTCCAGGCTCGACGTGGTGGGCATTGGGTCAGTGGTGCTCAAGGCCCCGGAACTGTGGCTCACCCTGCAATTTGACGGTGGGAATGTGAAGGTGGTCACTGCCTCCGGTGCGCTGGCGCAGGTACACTAGGCCACCGGATAAAAGGGGATACTCGGCTTGCTAGCTAAACTCAAATCGGTAGTACAGGGCCTGCAGCTGCCCGCAGCGGCAAAAAACCAACGCAGTCTGGATCGTCGCTTCAAGGGCGCGCCCGACCCCGGCCCGGACGCGGCGATACGCGCTAGCGGGGAATGGCTGTTGCGGGCGCAGTTGATGTCCGCCTCCCGCGATGGCGGCGTGGCGCGCGACTTCAGCCTGGTCAAAGGCTGGGCGACGTCGTATCCCGAAACCACGGGCTACATCGTGCCAACGATGTTCGAACTGGCGGATTACCTGCAGGACCAGCGCTACGAGGAAAGCGCGCGCCGCATGCTGGACTGGCTGGTGGCGATCCAGTTGCCGGATGGCGGCTTTCAGGGCGGTAAGATCGACGCCAGCCCCGTGGTACCGGTGACCTTCAATACCGGGCAAATTCTGATTGGCCTGGCGTCAGGCGTGGCGCGCGGCGGTGCCTATCACGACGCGGCGCGCGCCGCAGGTCGCTTCCTGGCGGACTCGCTGGACGAGGACGGCTGCTGGCGCTCGCATCCCACGCCGTTTGCCGCGCCGGGGGAGAAAGCCTACGAAACCCACGTGGCCTGGGGCCTGTTCCAAGCGGAACGCGTACTGCCCGGTGAAGGCTTTGGGGAAGCGGGCCTGAAGCAGGTACGCTGGGCCATCGGCAAACAACAGGCCAATGGTTGGATCGCCGATTGCTGCCTCAATCACCCCGACCGGCCGCTGACGCACACACTCGGTTACGCGTTGCGCGGCATTGTCGAGGCCTATCGCCTGTACCCCGAAGCGGATTTGCTGGAAGCGGCCATGCACACCGCCCGTGGCCTGCAGTCGGCGGTGTCGGAGGACGGCTACCTGCCGGGCCGCTTGGATGGGCGCTGGCGCCCTGCGGTGGACTGGTGCTGTCAGACCGGCACGGTGCAAGTTGCCCACTCCTTCCTCCTGCTGGCGCAGATCACCGGCGAGCAGGATCTGACGGAATCAGCCAGAATGATGAATGCCTATGTACGGCGCCGTATCCAACTCGAGGGAAACCCGGACCTGTGCGGCGGTGTTAAGGGCTCGTTCCCGGTAGACGGTGATTACGGCACCTACGAATACCTGAACTGGGCGGCCAAGTTCAGTATCGATTCCAACCTGTGCGAGCTGGGAATTGGCGCGGGTGACGCCTGACCCGCTACATATTGACAGCCCCGAGCAGGGCATCCTGTTCGCCTTTGGCGCCGCGCGCAGCGGCACCACGCAATTGGGTCGGATGTTGGAAAAACTGTTCGATTTTGGCATGGGCCCCGAGGGTCACTTTGTCACCGAAATCGGACAGAAGCTGGGGCGTTATGGCGACCTGCAGCAGTCGGAGAACATGGAGCGTCTGCTCCAGGATGTGCACGACAGCGGCATGCTGCATATCATGCGAGCGCGCTGGCGCGAGGAAATTCGCACCGACATCACACTGCCGATGCTGCAATCGGCCTTGCACTCGCCCGACTACGCCGGCGTGGTGTACTCGGTGTTCCACAATCTCGCCGTGGCCCAGGGGCGGAGCCGGGTAGGGAACAAGAACCCCGATTTCTGGCGCCATCTCGACCTGCTCGAGAGTCACTTTGGTACTCGCGCGCGCTACCTGAACATTGTGCGAGACGGCCGCGACGTGGCCCTGTCCAACCTGAAACAGCGCTGGGGGCGCGCCAACGTGCTGGCCTGCGCCCGGGTCTGGCGGCGCTCGGTGGCCACGGCCCGGGCTTTTGGCGAGCGGATCGGACCCGAGCGCTTCCTGACCCTGCGCTATGAAGATCTGCTCACTGACCCCGGCGGTACGGTTGACCAAATGGCCGCCTTCTTTCAGGTCCCATCACCCCGCGCTAAACTGCATACATTGGAGCAGGACGAAAAGTCGCGTAGCCGGCCGGATAATTTCGGCAAATGGCGCCAGTCCATGTCCCCGCGAGAGCAGCGTATCTACGAAGCGGAGGCAGGGGACGAATTGGCGTTCTTTGGCTACGATACAGTGGTTGAGCGCCCGCGGTTGGGAGTGGTTGAAAACCTCTATCTCAGTGCCCAGGAGCTCGGACAACAGGTTCTGCGAAACGTAATTCGACGTTAGCGGTGTGTTATGAGTGAACGCGTAGTAGCGCGGCTTGGCAAAACCTCCCTCTGGGCGGCAACCGTCGGGTTGTTGGCGGCTTTTCCCGTCACCGGAGCCGCCGGAATGGCATCGGCGCTGCCCCTGTCGCTGGTCAGTGCGGTACAGGTCACCGAGAGTCCCCTCACTTGGTTCGAGGTGCTGGACAGCTCCCAACACACGGTCTATCGCCCCGAAGCCGACGACGTATTCCATGAGGCCGGCGCCAGTGCCCCCAACTCCTGGACCAAGATACAGGACGCCTGGGGAGGTGCAGCCCAGTCCGGAGAGTTGCTGTATATCTGGGGCGGTGGCCATGCCGACGGCGCCCACAATGGTCTGCTGGCGGTGGAACCGGCCACCGGGCAATGGCAGCGCATCACCGAACCGTCACCCCTATGGCGCGAAGAGGATTGCCCGGACGGGATTTGCCCAGCCGTGACCGGCCCCTGCGCGTTCAACAACTGCAATACCGGCCCGGATGGCCGACCTGTGTCTCGCCACACCTACGGCAACCTGGCGGCTGATGACCAGTACCTCTACAGCAGCGGCGGTTCCATCTGGCGCAGTGGCAAGGTGGGGGAGGGGCCTAACAACTGGCGCTTCAACCTGGAAAGCCGGGAGTGGGAGCCGTTTGCCGACTCTGGCCTTGAACGGGTCAATGGGAACCTGGTTTACGCCCACGGTGAACTCTACCAACTGACAGCCCACGGCTACGGCATCTACAACATTGCCCGCGAAGAGTGGCGCTTTGTGCTCAAGGAGCGGGCCTTCAATGCGCGCTCGAGCCTGATCTACGACCCGGCCAGCAACCGCCTGTTCCTGATTGGGGATGGGGTATTCAAGTACGTTGGCCGGCACCGTTTTGGCGAAACCTGGCACGATCTGCCACCGCCCCCCAGTGAGGCGCTCATGGGATCGGTGGCCCCTGGCCTGGCCGTTGTCGACGGTTTGCTGATCGCCTGGGCGGGCGGCAGCGACCTGCAGGTGCTGGATACCAGTACGCTGGAGTGGCACACGGTGAGCCCCGAGGGCAGCCCCGGTGTGCCCCTGAACAAAGGCACCTACGGCCGTTTCGCCCTGGTCGATGGCCACCTGGTGCTGGTGAACGGCACACACACCAATATGTTTCGCCTGGGCACCGAGGCAGCCCCGGGCGACAAGGTGGCCGCGATCGGTGATTATCTGCACGACGACCCCCGACGCGCCACGCGCGAGGATTCGGACGACGATGTAGGGCCGGTGGCGTATACACCGCCGGCGGCGCCTGTTACGCCCGACCCCGATCCACCGGTCGAGGATCCTCCGTCTGAAACGCCTCTTCCGACTGGGGATATTCTCGCTCACCCGCGTTTCACTTCTCCCGCGGCGGAGCAGGTAGTGAGCAACGCCTGTGGGCCGATGTCGGAGTGGCAGCGCATCGTTGTGCGTAGCGACGATGATCTGGCCCAGCTGCGGCAGCTGGATGCCGATGACCGGGTGCGTGTGGAAATCCAGTGGCGCGAGGAAGCGTACGAAGGCGTGTATGCCAAGCGGCCGGATTGCATTGCGGTCATTGGTATCTCCGGTCCGGACGGTCAAAAGCCCCTGGTAATGAACGTCAATGCCACTGCCTCCAGCAACCGGGGCTTACGCCGTGGCGGTCTGTGGGCAGAGAACCTGCGCGTCAGCCCTGGCGATGTGCAACTGGAAAGAGGCCTCACTAACAGCGGCGACTGTATCGGTGTGCCCAACGACCGGCAGTTCCTGATTTTGCGTGATCTGGACGTGTCCGGCTGCCCGCACCACGCGTTTCTGGTCGACGACGCCTACCAGATGTACCTGGAGGTGGCTGACAGTAACTTTGAACAGGCCAGTTCGCACCTCGCCTACATCGATCGCGTTGCCTACGCCCATATCCACGACAGCACCTTCCAGTCGCCGGGCTGGGGCCACGCCCTGCGCTGTATCGCCGCCACCTGCCACATTGAAAATGTGCGTATGAGCAATGTGCAGCTCGATGGCAGCGTGCTGCCGCGAGGGGGCACCACCGGTTACAACCAGGACCGGAATTATGTGGGGATGCACCCGCTGGAAGTCTATACCTGTGGCGGCAGCCATGTGGTCAGGAACAGTGAAATCACCTATTTGAACGACAGCAGCAATTCAGCTTTTGCAGCGTCGTTTCGCTGGCGGGAGGGCATGAACACCTGCAACCTCGGCGGCCCGGTGGAGGAACAGTGGCTGAGTATGCCTTGGGGTGGCCCGGCATGGAGTGATCCCACCGTGTGGCAGAACATTCCCGATATCGATCTGACGATAGACGGGCTGGCTATCAACTGCCCCAACTCGCCCTGCCAGACCTGGGATGTGCGTAGCAGCTATCCGGTGATGAATGACGGCCAGAAAGCACGGCTGCGTAAATGGTTACAGGATGGCAGTTTTGAGGATTGGGACAGCCTGCTCGCCGCGGCCCAGGCTGAACCCATGTACCTCTGGGCGGCAGAGCGGGTACTGCCGTCAAAACGGCAGAACTTCCTGGAAGCCCGGTTCCCCAACAAGGTGCCACTGCCGGTACCCGAATACTGGCGGGAGCGGGCGCATTTGCTGGTGCGCAGTATCGAGGTGGACAACCCGGGCGAGCACCTGCTGCGGCCCCCTCAGGAGACTGATTACTTCTGCTGGGATTTCCCTCACACTCCCGGTGAGTGCTCTTTACAGCTTCCCCGCGGGCACATTACGCTGCCCTGATAATTGTTGGCGCCGGTGCCAGCATCGATGGAACGATGGCTATGGGCCTGTTGAGCCGAACAGTGAGCACAGTACTTCCCCGCCTGAACGGTACCCAGGGTCGCGGGCGCTTGGCTGTGCTGATCTACCACAGCGTGCGTTCGGCCGAAGACCCATTTCGCAGCAAGGTCCCCGATCGGGCCATGTTTGACTGGCAGATGTCTGTGCTGGCCGAATACATGAATCCCCTACCTCTGAGCGAGGCGCTGGAGCGTCTGTATCGGAACGACCTGCCCGAACGCGCTGTCAGTGTGACCTTTGACGATGGCTATGCCGACAACCTGACCCAGGCCCTGCCGGTGCTGCAGCGCTACAAAGTGCCGGCGACGGTATTCGTCACCACGGGCGTGCTGGAGGGCGGCATCCTGTGGAACGATGTGGTGCTGGAGGCCCTGCGTCGCTCCCCGGAGCGCGAACTGGACCTGAGCGAGTTCGGGCTGGCGCGATATGCACTCAATGGCGTGGATAGTCGTTTGCAGGCCATCCGGGAGATTATCTCGACCATAAAACGCTGGCCCTCGGCCCAGCGCGACGCCGTGATTACTCATCTGCAGTCAATCAGTACGGGCATGCCGACAGATTTGATGCTGACCCACGCCCAGTTGCGCGAGTTGCACGCGGCCGGTGTGGCGGTAGGCGGGCATACGCTCAGTCACCCGATTCTGGCAGCCGCAGATGAAACCACGGCGCAGCGGGAAATTGCCGCCAATCGCGATGAACTCACGTCGCTGTTGGGTGAGGCCCCGAGGCTGTTCGCCTATCCCAACGGGGTTAACGGGGTGGACTTCAACGGCGCGCATCAGTCGATGGTGGAAGCCAGCGGTTACGAGGCCGCGCTGGCTACGGATTGGGGAGTCTGTAGTGCGCAGAGCAATCGCTGGGCACTGCCTCGGTTTACGCCCTGGGATCGTGATCCGCTGCGCTTCCTGACACGCTTGTTACAGATTTACCGCCAGCCGCTCTGAAATTTCCGCCAGCCCCGCGTTAGCCCTGGGGGGTGGCGGTGTCTTTCAGGTAACCACGCGATTCCAGTTTGCGCTTGAGTCCCTTGAGGGGGAAGTTATTGCTGTACAACTCGCGGGCGTAGAACTCGGCTTCGTCATACTGCCCCATATCCACATGTAACAAGCCGAGGTTGTACTTGATCTGCGGCTCATTGGGCGAAAGTAGCTGCGCAGATTCGTACATCTCCAGCGCCATCTCATGTTTATCCTTTTTGTGCAGATAAATGCCGTACAGCAGGCGGGCGGTGCTGTCGCGGGGGCTGAAGGAAATAGCCTTCTGGAAGTAGCATTCCACGTCGGTTGACGGCTGATGTTTTTTGTTGGGGTAGCCCAGGTCGTAGCGGGAAATGGCGTTGAGTGCCCGATGGTGATTGGGCCAGGCGCTGAGCGTGTAGTCGATGTCGCCCGGAATGCTGCCGTTCTCACCGCGAACCAGTTGCTCTACTGGCGGCGTGAAATGGAACTGTTCAACAATTTTGAGGTTATGGGCAAACTCCACGCGGCGCGTGTAGTCATACGGACCATAACCCTGTTGCCGACCGCGGCAGGGCAGGCCTTCCAGGGTCTGCCCCACCCAGGGGGCATCGGCTTTACCGGGGCGGACGGGTTGCGCCACAGCGGTAAGACTGGTCAGGAGTGTCAGCCCACACAGCCAGGCCAGCGAGTGACCAATTCGCCGGTAGCGCACGGGGTGGCTCGCCGGATTGTTTAAAGCCATGCGATCAATACCTGCAGTACGATTTAATCTCAAACTATAATCACTCTCGCTGGTGCCTGCCACCGCGTGAATGCGGCCTGTGTCGCATCCCTGAGCTAAGGCAGTCGATACTCGATCTTCAGTTTCGGCCGCAGTGCCGGGTTGGTCTCGTAATTGCGGGAGTAATAGCGCTTGTTGTTGCTATTGCCACCCAGTGAGCGCCAGATCCAACCGTGATTGGCAGTGCCTGCAGCAATCGCCTGCACGCCGGTGCTAACGTCGATATCCACCCAGCCTGCGGGCCAGTCGGCCCAGCCCTGGCCAATACTCGCCGCACCGTAGTCGGCATCACTACCCTCGGCCCCGGGCGCTAGCCACGGAATCCCCGACTTGCGATCCAGCCAGCTACTCGCGGTTTCGTCCCATTCCACCAGCAGTGGATGTATCGAATAG
This sequence comes from Gammaproteobacteria bacterium, assembly GCA_030427085.1. Classification (GTDB taxonomy): domain Bacteria; phylum Pseudomonadota; class Gammaproteobacteria; order Pseudomonadales; family Halieaceae; genus JAUHXH01. The sequence goes on from JAUHXH010000002.1 coordinate 1,040,778, forward strand.
TGGTGGTTGTAACTGGAATATTTGTACAGGCTCAGGCGCGCCGAATCGATAATGGCGCCGTCGGGTATCGGCCCGCCTTCGGCGTGGAAAATGGGGAAGTAAACCAGCATGGTGTAGCGCCCCACTTTGTCCTGCAGTTTGGCCTGGATGCCGAAACTATTATTCGGGTGATAATCCGACAGGTAGTTGTCCCGGGTGCCGCTATAGCCGTCCAGCCCGTCCTGTAGCACCACCAGGGTGGAGCCACTGGCCGATGTAACGTTGACCAGGGCAGTCTCGGACTGGCTCGTCGCTCCCTTGTCGTCCACTGCTTTGGCACTCAACAGATGTGATCCGAGGGGGGCATCGTGCCACTCCCACTGATAGGGCGGGGAGTGAACGCGCCCCAGCTCCACGGCACCCTTGTAAAAAACGACCTCCACCACATCGCCGTCGGGATCGGTGGCATCAGCCGCGAGGGTAATGGTATCGCCCTCGATAAAGGCGCTACCGCTCACCGGCGCACTGAGCGTGATATCGGGAGGCAGATTGTTATCGACCACCTGGATTGTTACCGGGTCGGAATGAGTGGCCGCGCCGCCATCATCCCGAGCTACGGCGGTGAGGACGATCGTGCCCGCGCCGGGGGGTGTCCAGTCGAATGCATAGGGGGCTGCGGTCAATTGACCGATTTCGATGCCATCGGCATAGAACGTCACATCCTGGATGGTGCCGTCGGTGTCGCTGGCTGTAGCGCTGATGTGGACTGAGCTTCCCAGGTCGATGCTGGTGCCGGGCAGGGGGGCGTCCAGTGTGACCGAGGGCCTGTCGTTATCATTTTCGCGATAGACGATATCAAGTTTGGGTCGCAGCGACTGGTCGACGGTGGATTCGCGGCTGTACATCCGTTTGGTGTTGTTATTGCCACCCAGCGGCACTAGCAGCCAGCCGTGATTGGCCTGCCCCTGACTGAGAGCGTCCACATTGTCAGTGAGATCCATACTGAACCAACCCGGCGACCACTCGGCGGTGCCCGGCGCGCTGCCGGGGGTGGCGTAGTCACTGCCGGCCTGTTGCGCGCCCGGACTGGCCCATGGAGTGCCGGGCAGTCGCTCCTGCCACGTTGTGCTCAGTTCGTCCCAGGGTGCCTGCAACGCGTGCAGGCTGTATTGGTGGCTGTAGCTGGTGTACTTGTACAGGCTGAGGGTGGCGGAATCGATCTGCGCACCGTCCGGTACCGGCCCACCTTCCGACTGGAATATCGCAAAACCCAACAGGATGGTGTAGCGGCCCGATTTCTCCTGCAATTTGTTCTGCCCACCGAGCGCCGCTGAGGGGTGGTAGCTGGACAGATAGGTGTCGCGTGCGCCCATGTAGCCGTCGCGGCCCTGCTGCAGTGTGAGATGAATCGCGCCGCTGCTGTCGGTAACGGCAATCGAGCTGGCTGTGCTGTCCGTGACGGCACCACGATCGTCCACGGCTCGGGCCACCACCGAATAGCTACCGGCAGGAGGATTCACCCACTCGTACTGATAAGGCATGTGGTCGGCTTGCCCGACCCATTGGCCGTTCACGTAAAATTCTACCCGCGCGATGCTGCCGTCCGCGTCGGCGGCATCAGCCGTGAACCACACGGTATCGGTGGTTTGGAACTGTTCGCCGTCCAATGGTTGGTTGAGCACAACCACCGGCGGGATATTGGTATCGACTACTGATATCGGTACCGGGAGTGAATCGCTGCTGGCGCTTTCACTGTCGATGGCCCGCGCGATCAGGTCGTGATCGCCTTCAGTGGCGTCGTGCCAATCGAAACTCCAGGGGGTGGCGGTTGCCTCGCCGAGGAAGGTGGTGCCCGCGTAAAACTCTACGCGTACCAGATTGTCATCCGGGTCGCTGGCATCGGTGTGAATGGAGACGGCATCGCCCAGTTCAAACGCTGCTCCGGAAGTGGGCGAAGTGATGGCCACTACAGGGGGGTTATTATCGCTCTCCACGCTCACCGTGATAGGCACCGATGTGCCCACCTTGCCCAGATTGTCAGTTGCCCTCGCACTGAGGCTGAACACGCCAGCCGTGAGAGGCGTCCAGGTGAGTTGGTAGGGTGGGGCGGTGACGGTGCCGAGACTGCTGCCATCGGCAAAAAATTCTACCGCGACAACTGCGCCATCGGGATCTCTGGCATTGGCCTGCAGCGTGATGTCACTGCCCAGTTCCATAATGCTGCCATCGGCTGGTGCATCCAGCGAGATGACCGGTCGGATATTACCCGGCGCGGGGGGTGTCCAGTTCGCGGGTTTGTAAATCCAGACATTGCCCTCGATGGCGTTTTCCAGTGCGACGAAGGCATTCAGGTCACGCGCGAATTTCCATTTGCCCAGGATGCCGGTGCCAGCGCCGGGGGCGGGACCTGACGAGGCGGGCAGGGCGTCCTGCTCGATGACCCAGTCGCCACTGGATGGTAAGGGTGGTGGATGCAGGCGCCACACGGTGGTGCCGCCTTCCCAGAGATAAAAGTCACCGGTGAGCGGTGAGTGATCCATGCCGTACAGGCTGGAAGGTGCGAATTCACCGCTGGCATCAATGGGTGAAAATACAACATTGCGATTGTCCGGTCCGGCGTTGGCCAGGTCCCAGTAAGTGAAGCTGTTGCCAGCACGAAGGTAAATATTGCGTTGCGGGTCGTAGGCACCGGCGCCCTGTTTACCATAGGCGGCGTGATACTTGCCCACCTGTTGCCAGAGATCCTGGCTGGGGTCGTTGATATCGACGATGGTGTGTTTGAACAGTTGTCTCGCAGAACCACCGGTTTTGGCATTGACGTAAACCACGTCGAAGCCATTTTCTTCCGTCACCGCGGTGGTGCCCATCACGAAATTATTGGGCAGCGGCGTACCTGCGGGGGGTGCGCCGTACAGATCCCGGTTTTGCCACATCTGGCCACCGATGACGTACTCGTGTGGCGCAACTCTCTGGACGTGGGAGCCCGTGGTGCCGCCCACTTTCATGGCATCCGCCCGGAGTGGGTCAAAGTCATAAGGGCCGGTGGGGCGGCTTGATGTGGGGTCGGTCTGGTACATGAAGGCGCCGCCATTGTTGTACGCGGCACCGCCGTAGATCATAAACCGTTGGGCGATCGGCAAATAGACGTTGTTGTCGTAAGTGTGAGCTGAGGGTGGTGCGGCGAACACGCCGTCTATCGCGGTGAAGTCGCCGAAGTCGTCCTGGGTGACTTCACTGGGCAGTGAACTGCGTTCCCACCGGCCCGTGGCACTGCGCCAGATATAGGTGTCGTTGCCACTGTAATTGGCGTGGCCGCCACCGTAGATAAACATATCGCCGTTGTCGCTGTCCCAGGCGAACGAACTCCACGCACTGATGATTTTGAAAGGTTCCGGATTACTGGCTCGCCCTTTCAGAGGGCGAAGCTCGGCCGGCGTCCAGACATCGGAAAAAAAGTTTTCATTAACCTGCAGCCAGCTGCCTTCAGGCATGGCAGTGACCCTGTCCAGCAGACTGGTGGCGCTGCTGTGCGCGCTCGACAGTGATGGTGGTCGTTGATTGGGAGGCGGCAGAACAGCCCACAGGAGCTCCGTATAGGCGGTGTGTCCGGCACTGTCGCTCACGGCGAAGTGCAGGACGAACTCCCCGCTGTCCTGCGGTATGCCTTCGATTACGCCACGCACAGAATCCAGGTGTAATCCATCCGGGAGTGGCGCCAGCGCCTGCCAGGACAACTCGCCCTCGCCGTGTTCGGCTTCCAGAGTGGCGTGGAAGTGGCTGCCGGAAGTTCCCAACTCCAGTGCGGTAGTGGCAACGGTAAGTGAGGGGGCCTGCAGGCCGAGGTACACAAAACGGAAAGCGTCGGCCCACACAGTGCCAGGCCCGCTACCGGTTACCTTCAGCGTGACAGTGTGGTTGGTAAGCGCTGTTACCATCCCGAGCGGTTGCCACAGCCCTGCACCGCTGGACTGATCGCGCTCGACCTCGAGCCTTGAGTCGGCTGAGACCACATAGCGCACCGCCGTCTGCGCGGGGGCGTGTCGATCCTGCGGCCAACGGGCCAACACCTGATAGTAGCCGGGGGTGCTCAGCACCGCTTCCAGTGTGAGGTAGGCGTCCGGGCCTTCGCCTCGCAAGCTGCTCGCGCCCCGCTGCAGGTAGGCACTGGTGCTACTCATGCCGGATTGTTCGCTGATCAGATGGCTCTCGGTGTCGATCACCACCTGTTCGATGGATTTTTGGGAGTGGGTGCTGCTGGAGAGAAGGGCCAGAGTAGACAGCGTCAACGCGGACAATGCCGCTGAACCGGGTGCACGAGAGCACACCCAGCGGTGCAACTCTCTGATGGGATGTTGAGGCCAGCGCATAACTTTTCACGTTTTTTTGGCTTGCAATGGCTTAAAGCAAGTTGTGTACCACCACCCCGATTCAGGGTGAATTTGTACGGGAATGAGGCAAAATCGCCTCGGCTGGCACTGACGCGCAGAACGAATGTAAAAAAAATTGACAGATAGCGTCCGGATTCACACTCCGTGGCCAAAGCGCCTGCGAGTCCATGCGCTGGGCACCGATTCATGCGAAACTTCGGCGTTGAACAGGAGTGGGGAATGACAGTGAGCGGGGACAATTCGAGCAGCCGATGGCAGGAATTTCGCGGCGATATCGCTCGTTTGGGTTGGGTCCACACCCTCATGCTCTACTGGAACCGGTTTTCCCGCCGCTATTCATTACGCATCTGGTTTACGCCTTACCACATCGTGGCCCAGCCGGTACGTACCGACCTGCCCATCTCGCCGCGCCGGGCGGCCACCTTCGACGTTAGGGAAATCGCAGCGGGGGAGTATGCACCGGGTGATCACCCCTGCCCGCGACCACCCGAGGTCATTGCCGAACGTTACGCCCAGGGTGCAGTGTGCCTTGCGATCTTCAAGGGCGAGCGGTTTGCAGGTTGCCTGTGGTATGTCGCGGAGCGCTACAGCGAGGATACCGTGCGCTGTGTTTTCCAACTACCAGGCGAAGACTGCGTGTGGGACTTCGACGTGTTTGTCGCACCGGAATTTCGACTTTCAGCAGCTTTTTTGGCGCTGTGGCAGGCTGCGTATCGCCGTTTTGAAGCCAGTGGTGTGCAGTGGTCGATCAGTCGGATTTCCGCACTGAACCCGGAGTCGCTGAATGCGCATCGCAGTCTTGGGGCGCAGCGGTGTGGCTGGATAAATTTTGTGTCGATCGGTGCCTGGCAGTGGCAGTTCAGTTTCAGCAGTTTGCATCCCGCATGGTATTTTTTTCGGCAAGGTCGTCCGGCGCCGGTGTTTTCGGTAGCGCGAAATTGGCAGGACGAACCCCGTTTACTGGAAGAGGGCGGATAAGCACGTGAAGGTTCGCTTGTTGTATCTGTTGCGCGCATTGGGTGTGTTTCAGCTGGCGCGCTACCTTACGCGGCACAAGGTCCGCGTGCTGGCCTATCATGGGATCTGGCTTGGTTCGGGCCACTTCGGTAACTACCTGTATATGAGTGCGGAAACCTTCGCCTCGCGAATGCGCCTGTTGCAGCGCTCGCCCTATCGGGCACTGCCTTTGAGCGCGCTGGTGGACGGCACAGAACTACCCGATTCATCCCTGGTGATCACGATTGATGACGGCTGGTACGGCACCTACAAACACATGTTGCCTGCTCTGGAAGCGGCCGGTTTGCCCGCCACCATCTACGTCACGAGTTACTACTCAGATGCCCGGCGCCCGGTCTACGAAGTGATGCTGCGCTATCTGGTCACCAAGGCTGAGCCGGGTACATACCGTGCCAGCGACTTGCCCGGCTATGGCCTGGACGGGCAGTGGAATTTGACTGCCGACACGGGGAGGGACGCACTCCTGGCTCAACTGCAGAAAGTGTGTGACACCTTTGAGCAGGACGAAGACGGCCAGCGTTTCAGTCGCGCGGTAGCCGGGTGGCTCGGCGTGGACTATGAGCCGCTTATCCACGATCGTGTATTCGACATCATGAACCGTGACGAAGTGGCGGATATGGCTGCACGTGGTTTTGATATTCAACTTCATACCCACAGACACCGCGTCAAGGCCGATGGGCAGTACTGCGTGGCAGATGAAGTGCGTGATAACCGGGCGTCACTGGAGGCGCTGGTTGACCAGCCGCTGGTGCATTTCTGTTATCCGAGTGGTGAATTCGATCCACACATGCCAGCCGTACTGCAAGATACCGGGGTGGTCAGTGCGACCACAACGCGGCAGGGGTTGTTTCAACCGGGCACCGATGCCTTCACCATCCCCAGGTTATTTGACGGCGAGGCCGTTACCGAAATCGAATTTGAAGCCGAGTTGGCCGGCCTGGGTGAGTTAGTGCGCGCCGCTCGCTCGCGATTCAGGCGCTCTGCATAAGCGGCAGGTAGGGCTGGGCCGCGACGCTATCGCCACACAGTTTGGCGACTGCCGCGATGTCGGCACCTTCCAGTTCAGTACGCCAGCGATTGGCGGCGGTAGCCGGATTTTGCACCGTGGAGTAATAGCCCTTCTTCGCCGTTGGGTCCACGGTCAGGCAGGCGTTGATATAGTCTTCGGTCTGCGTGGACCAAGGCAGACCGCAGTGATCAAACAACTCGCGACACTGCACCAGCGGATTGTCACAAAACGCGTCGTAGTTCAGCACGTATACATTGGGCAGCTGTTCGCAGGCGCGCAACACCGAGTCGTTGAACAGTATCCAGCCCCAGGTGGCGCTGGCCAGGGAGTCCCATCCTTCCAGGTCTGACAGCGTCAGGCCGCGGCGCCGGGCCTCATCCAGTTTTAACCAGTCCAGGTAAGCCTTGCCCTGCCCGAGCTTGCCCAGCTTGCGCCCGCGAATACGGCTGCCCAGTACGCCGCAGGGATTGCGCACGATAAACACAAATCGCGATTCCGGGCAGGCAGTGGCGAACAGGGGCAGGCGTGCGGTGCTGTCGACACTCTTTAATACGGGAATGGCAGTGCCGCCAGCGCGCGCGAAGTCCGGCACCTTGAAGCGGCGCTCCAATCGCCCGCGGGTAGCGCTGTCCAGCCCCCGAGCGGCGAACATCATTGCACGCCGCAGTTTCTCCGCTGCCCCACTGCGATACGCTTTGTCGAAGTAGGGCGTGCCTGCCACACAGCGCAGCTCGCGATCAGCCATGCGATCCAGGAGGTAGCGGCGCGCCGCCGCCTGGTGTTGTGCGATTTCCTCCGACGGCACAATAAACGGAAATTCCGTCGTGGGGTGAACGGTATCCGGTTCGTGCAGGAACAGGGTGTCGGGATGCGAGTCGAAAATTTTGCCCAACCAGGTCGTCCCCGAGCGGGGCAGGCCGAACAGAAACAGCCCGCGGTCTGTACTGGTGGTGCTGCTCACTGCTCAGCTCCCGTAGGGCGCGACAACCACAACTCCAGCACCGACAAAATCCACACCAGCTCACCGTAGTAACTCGCATGCCCCTCCCGGTGAAGGTCCACCACCCGGTCGATGAAGTCACTGCGGAAGAAGTGCCGTTTTTTCAGCGCCAGCAGGTTGTCGTAGGCGATAGCCTGCAGGTCAGCGTGATTCTGCATCCACACGCCGAAGGGTAGGCCGAAGCCGTGCTTGGACTTATTGATGGTGGCATCGGGTAGCCAGTTGCTGAAGGTTTCCTTGTAGAAAGCGCGCAGGTTGTTGCCCTGCAGCTTCCAGTCGTCGGGAATGGTGCACGACAGATCGATCAGGCGGTCGTCCAGCATCGGGTAGCGCACGTCCACGCCCGCCAGCGCACACATGTGGCTGACTTTTCTGAGGTCGTTGTCCGCCAGCGTGATCTGCCAGTCCATGTACAGCATCCGGTTCAGGGCGGAGGCAGATTCGGGGGCGTGATAGTAATCGCGCAGCAGGGCATCCGGTGCGCCGCAGTCGACGGTGGCAAGGAAGTCCGGCTGGAATAATTCGGCGGGGTCGTGCTGGTGCAGGAAGTTGTAGGTCTGGGTGCGATCGGGCAGCGGCGTGCTTGCCTGACGCAGGAAGCTCCGGCCCTTGCTCGCCAGTGGAAAGCTGTCTGGCAGCGCCTTTACCAGCGGCGCGACCATGGAATCCCGCAGCAGCGCCGGCAGGCGCAACCAGCGCTCGAATTTTAATTGGTGGGCATAACGTTCGTTGCCGGCAAATAGTTCATCCCCACCATCGCCTGCCAGCAGGCGTTTCACGCCCTTGTCGGCTGCGGTGCGTGCACAGAACCAGGCCGGCAGGGCGGAGGAGTTACCGAAGGGTTCATCGTAGCTCTGTGCGATGCGGGGCAACGCCTCCACAACATCTTCGGGCGTCACGTAATACTCGTGCAGCCGCGTACCGAAGTGTTTCGCGGTAATGCGCGCATAGGCCATTTCGTCGTAGCCGTCGGCGTCGAATCCGATGGAATAGGCATCGGCGTCGCCTGCCCGCGCTTCGGTCAAAAACCCGGTGACGGTGGAACTGTCCAGGCCGCCACTGAGGAAACTGGCGGTGCTGGCTTCTCCGCTGGCGCTGTCCTCCACACACTGCCGCAGGGTGTTGAAGGTTTGCTCGCGGCTATCGGCCTTCGAAGAGGCATTGGAAAAGGTCGGCATCCAGTACCGCTGGCAGCTCCACTGGCCGCTGCGCCACACCAGCCGGTGAGCGGCGGGCAACTTGGCCACTTCCCGGTGAATGGACAGCGGGCTGGGAATCATGTGGAAGTACACGTAGGCGTAGATGCCCGCCTCGGTGATGCCGTCCTGCACGTCGGGATGAGCCAGCACCACACTCGCACTGGAGCCGAATACCACGCGGACCGCATTGGCGCTGTAGTACAGCGGGAGGCGGCCCAGGCGGTCACTGGCCACTACCGCGGTGTGCGTCTGGGGGTCCAGAACATAGCAGGCAAAGGCACCGCTCAGTCCATCGGTGCATTCGGGGCCAAGTTGTTGGTACTTCCGCAGCAGTTCGGGGGCTCCGCCGGGGAGTTCGGCGATATCGCCTAGCACGGCGGCCATCACGCCCCCTTCACCCTGAACCAGGCTACCGGTACACAGGCCTGCCGCGCTTTCGTGCTGTGCGTGACTGATTGCCAGCGAGGTATTCAAGGCCGGCGCCATCTGGTTGATAATACCCGCCGAGGGAATTGTGACCGCGCTCGCAGAAAGCCAGCCGCCCAACGCATGGCTGTGAATACCGCTGGCTGCTGGCGGGAGGGATTGGATAGACTTCGGCATCAGGAATTATTCCGGGTTGCGTCCATGTCGCTAGCTGGCGTGAGCACGGTATATTCCTTATGGACTGGCACTTCGGGCCAGAAAAGTAGCCGAATTTAGGTACAGGAGAGTGTAAATGGTATCGCTTGAGGATGTGAAACAGATTATCGGCGATGTGCTGCAGATTGGTGACCGTGTGGACCAGTTCACAGCAGACACCGCCCTGCTGGGCAGCATTCCCGAGTTCGATTCCATGGCGGTAGTCTCTATCCTGACTGCATTCGAGGATCGATTCGGTGTGTTTGTGGACGACGACGAAGTCAGCGCGGAAATCTTCGAATCCGTAGGTTCCCTGCAGGCCTTCCTCACCGAGAAAGCCGCCTGATCCCTTCTCCGCGCCGGCGATTACCGTGACTCCGGTGTTGATTCCCGCGGGCAGTTACTCACTGCCCGCACTCTGGTTTGGCCCCCACAATGCGCAACAACGCGTGTTGCACTTGCCTGCCTTCGGCGACGAGATGAATAAATCCCGCGCTGTGGTGGCGGCGCAGGCGCGGGCCTGGGCCGAACAGGGCATCGCCGTACTGGTGCCCGATTGGTTTGGCACGGGTGACGCGCCGGGGGACTACCTCGATGCGAGCTGGCAGGGCTGGCTGGACGATGCCAGTGTTGCGCTGCAATTCCTTTCGAACTCCGCAACCATTGTTCACCTGTGGGGGCTGCGCACCGGCTGCCTGCTGGCGGCGCAACTCTACGCCCAGCATCCCCAGACTGTAAGCGGTGCCATCCTGTGGCAACCGGTGAGTTCGGGAAAACGCTACCTGAGCCAGGTATTGCGGGTACGTTCCACTGCCGCCATGATGCGCGGCAAGAAGGAATCCGTGTCCAGCTTGCGTCAACAGCTGCTGGATGACGGTAGCCTGGAAGTCAGTGGCTACGCCTTGAACAGCGCGCTGTTCACCGAGATTGAAGCCACCTCACTGGCTGACATTTCCCTGCCGCAGGACGCTCAGCTGCATTGGTTGGAAGTGGTTGCAGACCCTGAAGCGGAAGTATCCCCCGCAACCACTCGTGAAACAGCGCAACTCACTGCCAACGGCGTAACGGTAGTGCACCAGCAAGTCGGTGGCGATACATTCTGGTCGACGGTAGAACTCGCCAGTGCGCCAGCGCTCATTGCGACTACAACAAGTGCGCTTGCTGGATCAGCCGAGCAAGCGCCGGAGCCTGACATCGAGGCCGCTACTGCCTCGCAGGGCGAACAACTCACCACCTTCGATTGCAGCGGTGATCAACTCTGCGGCGTTTATCACGCGCCGGAAGGCGAGCCGCACTCAGCGGTATTGATGGTAGTGGGCGGCCCCCAGTACCGCGTGGGTAGCCATCGACAGTATTTGAAACTGGCCCGCGCGTTGGCGGCCGATGGCGTGGCGGTGCTGCGTTTTGACTACCGCGGCATGGGTGACAGCGAAGGTAACTACCGCGGCTTCGAATACATTGACGAGGATATTGCGGCGGCGCTGTCACATCTGGCTGTTCTGGCGCCGGGTGCTGAGCACCGCGTGCTACTGGGCCTGTGCGACGGCGCTACGGCTGCGGCCTTCTATGCCGCCCGCCACGAAGGAGTAGATGGGCTCGTGCTCTACAATCCCTGGGTGCACAGCCCCGAGGGGCAAGCCCGCGCCCTGCTGAAACACTACTACTGGCAGCGGCTGGTGAACGGTGCGTTCTGGCGCAAATTGCTGTCAGGTGAACTACAAATCGGGCGCTCACTGCGTGCGCTGTTCGGCAACGTCAGTACCTCCCGACCGGCAACGGCCACCCGGGAAGCGTCATCGCATGGTGCCAGCGCAGAAAACGAGCCTTTGGTGCCGCGGCTGGAAGCCGCATTGAAAGCCTTCAGCGGCCCACAATTGTTTGTATTGAGCGGGCAGGATTTCACCGCCGCGGAATTTGAGGACGCCGTGCGCCAGAACCGCCCATTGGGTCGGTTGATGACGCGCCCACAAGTACGAGTTGAGCGCCTGCCGGATTCCGATCATACTTTTTCCCGTGCCGCCTGGAAGGCGCAACTCGCCGACATCACCCGCAACTGGATTCATTCCCTGTGAACCGCGCCCTGCTAATTGCCTTTCACTTCCCGCCGGAACAGGTCAGTAGCGGCCTGCAACGCACGCTGTCCAACGTGAACTACCTGCCGCAGCACGGTTGGGAGCCGCTGGTGTTATCGGCCAATCCGCGCGTTTATGTGCGAACCGGTGAAGGGCAGCTAAAGGACATTCCTGAAGGTACGGTGGTGCGCCGCGCCTTCGCACTGGACACGGCCCGCCACCTGCGGGTGCGCGGCCGCTATCCCGGTTGGCTGGCGTTGCCGGATCGCTGGGTGAGTTGGGTGCTGGGCGGGGTGGTCAGTGGCTGGCGGATGGTTCGGCAGTATCGCCCGCGAGTGCTGTGGAGCACCTACCCCATCGCCAGTGCACTGCTGATCGGCCTGTGCCTGCACAAATTGACCAAACTCCCCTGGGTGGTGGATTTTCGCGATTCCATGACGGAGCCCGATTACCCCACCGAGCCGCGCAAACGTCGTGTGTTCGAGTGGATTGAGCAGCGGGCAATCCAGCACTGCAGCCGCGCTGTTTTTACCACCCCCGGTGCGCTGCAAATGTATCGAGAGCGCTACCCGGAAAAGCCCGATAACACCTGGGCGCTGATTCCCAATGGCTACGACGAGCGCATCTTCGCCGAAGTGGAAGCCCAGCTGCCGTCGACACCCTCGGGCCGACCGCTGACGCTGATCCACAGCGGTGTTATCTACCCCCAGGAGCGCGACCCCCGCCCTCTGTTCGAAGCAGTGGCGCAGCTCAAGAAAACGGGGCAGATCAGTGCGGAGTCGTTACAGATTGTGTTGCGCGCCTGCGGGCACCGGGAGCAGTTCCAGCCGATGCTGGACGATCTGGATATCGCCGACATCGTGCAACTGGAAGCGGGCATCCCGTATCGCGAAGCCCTGGCCGAAGTATTCAATGCCGACGGACTGCTGCTGTTGCAGGCAGCCAATTGCAATCACCAGATTCCCGCCAAGTTGTATGAGTACTTCCGCGCCCAGCGGCCGGTACTGGCGCTGACTGACGCCGCGGGCGATACGGCCAGAACCTTCCTCGACGCTGGCCTGAGGCATCTGGCACCGCTCGACGATGCCGCCGCTATCCGCGACGCGCTGTCCGACTTTGTCGCTGCCGCCCGTGACGGTTCAGCCCCGCTGGCCAGCGCCGACGCGGTGGAACAGGCCTCCCGCGCGGCCGGGGCGCGCAAACTGGGCGCACTGTTTGATGAGTTGATCGGCGATCAGGCGTCCAGCGTGACCACAGTCAGCCAGCAGTCCTCCAACGGGCGGTAGTAACCCCGCGCCGCGTTTACCAGCGCAACGCCGGGCTTATCCCCCACGTGGCGTAGCGAGAAGCGTCCCGACTCTGCCAGCGGGGTGAACTCCATCTCCTGAAAGCCAATGAAATGCCCCAGCAGGGGCTGCAGGAGCTTGTAGGCGGCTTCTTTGGCGCAGAAGGGCAGGGTGGGGTCCAGATCAGTCAGTTCTTCTTGCTCGCGGTCGGTCAGAATCGCCGAGATCAGGTCAGTTTTTAACCGCCCCCGTTCCTCAATATCGATCCCCAGCCCCCGATAACGCGCGCTGCGAGACGCCGCCGCGATGGCCAGGCCGCGACTGTGGGAGATACTGCCCACCGTGTGTGCGGGCCACTGGGGTGCGCGTTCCGGGCCAACTCCGATAGCGCCAGTGTCATTCACCGCCAGCGCATTCAAGGCGCTGCGCGCTGCAACACGGCCGCTGGCGAACTCCCGGCGCCGTTTCAGCGCCGCGTGAGCTATCGCGCTGTGCTCCTCGGGCAGCAGGCAGTGCTCCAGATCGTCAATCGGGAGCCAGTGAATTGCGACCTGCTCAGCCAGGTCCAGGGTTTTACAGTCCATCCGTCTCGGTCTGGCGCCTTACGCCTCATTGATAGCCATTGATCCCTAGCATGACACAGGCTCCGCCGGCACCGCATCCCCCGCTGAAAAAGGCTTTGAGAACGGCAATTTATGTGATCTGGCTCAAGCGCTTTCACCAACAAAGTGGACTGGTTCACATCCACGCAATCTCAACATGGTTTGCACCGAAGCGCTCCGGTAGTGTCGCCCCAAAGAGTCCGGTATTTGCAATATCGCACCGGGCCGCTGGAGACAGAGGACGTAGACAACATGGCCATAGACAAACATCTGGTTGACCCGGGACTGAATGTGAACCCTTCGCGGTTGCGCCGCCACATGAATTCGCGCGCGCTGACCAAGCTGGCCGATTCAGACACGCTGGACAGCGTGCGTGACGCCGCCGAAGCCAAGCGCAGCAAGGCTGGCGAGCCGCACCTGATCGAGTACTTCCACCAGTTTGACGATCCCTATAGCCATTTGGCGGCCCAGTGCCTGAAACCCCTGCTGCAAACCTACGATGTGCAGTTGCGGATTCACCTGGTGCGCGCTGAGTCGGATACCCCCGGGCGCGGTCAGCAACAGCGCCTGCGCGGCCAGATGGACTGCCTGAAAGTGGCCCCCCACTACAACGTGGATTTCCCCCAGGCACCGGTTGATTGCACGCTGGAGGCGGAGCAGACCGCATTGAAAGCCGCCGTGGGTGGCCGTGGTCCCGAACTCACCGACCTGCTGGTTGAACTGGGTGATGCCCTGTGGACCGGTAATCAGGAGCGCCTGAACATTGCCGCCGACGATGCCACTGTGGACCAGGCAGACATCGAGCGACGTGTTCGCGCGGGTAATACTCGTCGCGATGCGATCGGCGCTAACTGCGGCGGCGTGTTCTTCTACGGTGGCGAAGTATTCAAGGGCATTGACCGCCTGCACCACCTGGAAGACCGCCTGACTGGCCTTGGCCTGCGCCGCCAGAAAAACGGCCGCAAGCTGGTTGCGCCGCGTCCGGTGATCAATCCCGGCACGCTGACCGGTGGTAAAGACATGGAACTGGAAATCTTCCTGTCCCTGAACTGCCCCTACTGTGCCATCGCCTATGAGCGCGCCACCAAGCTGGCTCGCGCCACTGGCGTGAAACTCACTCCGCGCCCGGTTTTGCGCTGGGTGATGGATGTGAACTCTCAGGAAACGATCAATGCCGTGCGCGATGCCTCGCGCGAAGCGCACAAACTGGGCCTGAACTGGGGCCGCGTGGCAGACCCGCAGGGCCAGCCCATGCGCCAGACCCTGGCCCTGTGGCAGTGGGCCACCGAGAAAGGCCGCGGCCGTGAATTGCTGGAGCAATACCTGCGCGCCGTCTGGTCGGAAGGGCGCAATCTCACCCGGCCGGAAGAAATGCGCAACCTGGTCAAGCGAGCTGGCCTGAGCTGGGCCGAGGCTCAGAACGTGCTGGAACTGGATGACTGGCGCGCCACTGTGCGCGAGAACCATCAGGCCTTCAAGGATGCCGGTTTTGGTCCGGTTCCCGCGATGCGCCTGTTGGATGGTTCCCGCCAGGTGCTGGTGGAAACCAGTGGCCAGGATCGTTTGTGGCTAATCGCCAGCGTATTGCAGCGCTTCTGTGAAAAACGCCGTACCTTCCTCGACGAAGCGAAAACGCCGGAAGTGGACGAAGGTATTGATTTCAGTCAGGCCGCCGTCGCCTGAAAGGCCAGGGGGCCATCGAGGTAAGGGCTCAGCAGAAGCTCAGGTTCATACCAACCTTACTCAACCAGCCCTGCTCCTGCTCCAGCTCCTGGGCAGTGAGCGGGTGCTGTTCCAACCAGTCCTGGGGAAAGTTCAACGACAGGTAGCCATCGCCTGCTTCGACGGAGAAATCTGGCAGCATGGCTAACTGCTCAGTGTATTTGAACAACGTAGCCAGCCGAATCAGCGTTAATAGCTTGATCGTGTGGGCGCGGTCTTCCTCTGCCACCTCGGCAAACAATATTTCGGTCACTTTTCGACGATGCCCCATGGCCAGCAGGGCCAGGCGCTCCTGTTCCTGCTGCGAGAAGCCGGGCAGATCGGCGTGTTGCAGCAGATAGGCACTGTGCCGGTTGTAGTGCTTGTGGGAGATCGCCATGCCGATCTCGTGGGTCCGCGCAATCCAGGACAGCATGGCCAGATCATCCGGCCCCAGTGACCAGTCACGCCGCGTGGCGTGGTACAGCGTGGTGGCGCGGCGCTCCACGGTGGCGGCGACTTCGCTATCCACACTGTAGCGCTGCATCAGCGCGCGAATAGTGCGCTCCCGCACGTCCTCGTGGGACAGGCGCCCCAGCAGGTCGTAAATCACCCCTTCGCGCAGTGCGCCGGGGGATACCTGCATGCTTTCCACTTCCAGCTCGCGGAACAAGCCTCGAGCAATGGCGGCACCCGCCACAATCACATTGCGGCGGTGCTCGCTCAGGCCATCCAGTTGGATGTCATCCATGGTGTCGAAACTGAGTAGTGTCTGCTCCAGTTGGGTCAAACCGTAGGGGGTAATGCTGCCATCGCTCCAGCCGTTGACCAGCAGGATGGCGGCAATGGCGTTGAGTGTGCCCGATGACCCCACGCACTCCGCCCAGTGGCGGCGGTGATAGCGGTGGCGAATGTGGGAGGTTTCCAGTTGTGCGCGCTGGCAGGCGGCGCGGTAGCCGGCCTCCGTGATGCGCCCCTCGGGGAAAAAGCGGCGACTGTAGGACACGCAGCCCATTTGCAGGCTTTCCATCCGCTGAGGTTCGAAGCGTTCGCCAATGATGAATTCGGTGCTGCCGCCGCCGATGTCTACCACCAGCCGGCTGTGGGTGTCGTCCGACAGGGTGTGGGCCACGCCGAGATAGACCAGGCGCGCTTCCTCGCGGCCGTAGATCACATCCACGGGGGCGCCCAGTACGCGCCGCGCGGCCTCGCAGAAGGTGCGGCGGTTATCCGCCTGGCGCAGGGCATTGGTGCCCACCACGCGAATGCGTTGGGGTTCGATAGTGCCCAGGGCCTGGGCGAAGCGAGACAAACAGGCCAGCCCGCGTTCTATGGCCTCGTCATCCAGTATCCCGTCGACCAGACCGGCACCCAGTTGGACTTTTTCCGCCAGCGCTTCCACCGGTCGGATTTCGCCGTGTTCAACGCGGGCCACGATCATGTGAAAGGAGTTGCTGCCGAGATCGATGGCGGCGAGCAAGCTGCCATCGGGGAGGTCCTGCTCCGCCAGTTCCGCTGGGTCCGTTTGGGGTGCCGTCATGCTGCTGCCTGTGTCCGCCGAAGCTTTATCTTAATGGATCGTAGCGGAGGATACAGCGCCTGTGTTGCGTCAGATCAACCGACAATCACCATTCGGGGCGTGCGCGCCGGCATGCGGGTGGTGAGTTCGTAGCCGATAGTACTGCAGTGGGGGGCCACTTCCGCCAGCGGCAGACCTTGGCCCCACAGGATAACTTCGTCGCCGAGGGCAACACCGGGTATGTCGGTGACATCCACGGTGATCATGTCCATGGATACTCGTCCGGCCAGCAGGGCGCGTTGGCCCTTCACCAACACCGGGGTGCCATTGGTGGCGGTGCGTGGATAGCCGTCGCCATAACCGATGCAAACGGTGGCCAGCGTGGAAGGGCGTTCGGCGCGCCAGGTGTCGCCGTAGCCAGCGGTTTCCCCAACGGGCACCGTACGCAGGCCGATAACCGCAGATTTGAGCGTCATCACCGGGCGCAAACTGTCGGCATTGGGGTGGGGGTGCACCATCGGCGAACTGCCGTAGAGCATGAAGCCAGGACGGATCCAGTCCCGGTGGCTGTCCGGCCAGGCGATCACACCCGGGGAGTTGGCCGCGCTGCGGGGGCCGGGCAGGCCGTTACAGGCCCGGTCGAACTCGGCGAGTTGTTCGGTGGTGCGGGTGCTGTTTACGTCATCGGCGCAGGCGAAGTGGGTGCACAGTGTGATGTTAGCGTCCACAGCAGCGCAGGCGCTCAGGCGTTGGTGGAAGTCCCGTGCTTGAGCGGGTGCCACACCGAGGCGGTGCATGCCGCTGTCCACTTTCAGCCACACACGTAGTGGTTTGGCGGGTGTCGATGCTTCCAGACTATGCAGGTGGAAGTCGTTTTCAACCATCAGCCAGAATTCGTGTTCGGCGGCCAGGTCGATTTCGTCCGGGGTGAAAAAGCCTTCCAGCAGCAGGATGGGTGCTGTAATGCCAGCGTCCCGCAGCGTCAGGGCTTCCTCAATACAAGCCACGGCCAGCGCTGGCACCTGTGGCTCCAGCGCGCGTGCAACGTCCACCGCCCCGTGGCCGTAGCCATTGGCTTTCACCACGGCAACCAGTTTTGATTTGGACGCCAGGGATTGTGCCAGCGCGGCATTGTGCCGAAGGGCGGACAGGTCCAGTTCTGCGCGTGTGGGTCGGGCCATGTTCAGAAGTCGAATTTGCCAGCGCTGTAGATGGCCTGCGCGGCCAGCCATACATCACCGATATTGCCGTCGCCCACCGGTTCACCGTCAATGGACACCACGGGGGCAATTTCCTTGCTGGAACTGGTCAGCCAGACCTCGTCGGCGTTGCGCAACTCATCCAGCGTAACGGTGCGCTCTTCCACTGGAATGCTGCCGTCACGACTCAACAGCGCCAGCAGGATCAGGCGGGTGATGCCCGGCAGTTTCTGGTGGTCCAGCGGCGGCGTGATCACGGTGCCGTTCTTGATCACGTACACGTTACAGGCTGAGGCCTCGGTCAATTCACCGGCGGCGTTGTACAGAATGGTCTCGCCATTGCCAGCGGCGTGGCCCTGTTGGTAGTGCATTACATTGCCCAGCAGTGCGGTGGACTTGATGTTGCAGCGGCGCCAGCGCAGGTCTTCTGCCGTAGACACCTTGAACGGGGTGGCGGCGGCTTTGTCCGCGATGGGGGCCGGCGGAATCTGAAACGCGAAGGCGTACACCGTGGGCGGGATGTCCTCGGGGTAGGCGTGGTTGCGGCGCACATCCGCCCCGCGACTGACGTGGAAATACAGCCCCAGGTTGCCGCCGCCGTTGCGCTGGATCAGCTCGTCGGCAATGCCGCGCCATTCGGCCTGATCGATGTTCAGCTTCACTTCGATCGCGTCCAGACCCTGCTGCATGCGCTCCATGTGGGGCACGAAGCCCACCATGCGGCCGTCGTAGCTGGGCACCACTTCGTAGATGCCATCGCCAAACAGAAATCCGCGATCCATGGGGGAGATGCGGGCCTCGCTCATCGGCATGTAGTTGCCGTTCAGGTAGACAGTGTCCATTGTTTATCGCTCGCTGGTGGCAAGTAGGAGTTGATGTTCACGGATGAGTCGTTGCAGTTCGCCAATCACCGACTGACCTTCGCGCAGGTCCAGGCCGTCTTCGGTGAGGGTGTTTTCCCGGGTCACGCCGTCGACGCTACCGCGCTCAGACAGGTAGGTGAGCAGGGCGGCGGGGTCGATGTCCGCCAGCAGGTCGCGATCTTCCCACAGGCCGAGCAGGGCAATCAGGCCATAGGCGCCCCAGTTGGACACGTCGGCCACCATCAGTTCGTCGCACTGGGTGACGGAGGTTTGAATGTCCAGGTCGGCCAGATCCGCGGCGATGTTGCCCATGCCAATTTCATTGCCGCCGTCGCCAATGGCCAGGGTGGGGCAATTGGCCAGTGCCATGAAGGGGTCAAAACAGGCGCAGCGCGCGCTGATATCCTCACCGCGCATGTTGTAGTAGCGGCCGTCGGCGGCCACGCCGGGGCGCTCGATGGACACAATCGCCACCGGCTGGATCTTCGCCAAGTGCCGGGATGCGGCTTCGGTGGATGCCGCCTGGTCGCCCACTTCCAGTTGCAGGGTGCGGTAATCCGGTGCCAGCGCGGGCGCCAGGGGCGCCGAGCACGCCAACCAGGGCTCGTAGCCCAATGTTTCCAGTGCGCTGTAGAGCGCGATGGCGCCCACCGGGCCGTCGGTTTCAAAGGTGTCGTTCACTGGAAAGCCGGTGCCGATCAGTACCGGGCCGCGCTCGCGGTGCAGTAATTGCGCCGCGCGCAGGTAGTAGCCCGGCGCCATAACGGCACGCGCACTTTGCATTCGTCGCGGATTGCGAGCGACCAGCGCGGCCTCGATCGCCTGGCTGAGCAATTGTTCAGATTTCATGCCAGTGCCTCCACAGGCGTGTGGCGAAAACGGAAAGCAGCCAGGTGCAGGGCATTGTGTGCTTCCTCCATCGTCACCGGAGTGAATCGTACGCGTGCCCCCGGGCGCAATTGCGCCAGAGCCGCGCAATCCAGTGACAGCACAGAACCCATTTTAGGGTATCCGCCGATAGTCTGGCGGTCCTGCAGTAAAACGATGGGTTGGCCGTCGGCGGGAATCTGCACCGCGCCCAGGCAAATACCCTCCGACAGAATGCCCTGAATGTCACAGCCGATGGCCGCGCCTTCCAGCCTGTAGCCCATGCGGTCGCAGCGCTCGCCCACCACATATTCAGCGTGGAACAGGCGGGCCTGTTCGCCGGGGCTGAAGTGGGCCTGTTGATAGCCGGGGATCAGGCGCAGGGTCAGTTCGTCGGTGTAGCGTGGTTGATGTTCGGTGGCGAGTCGGCACGGTGTAGCGACGTTGCCGCTGGCGCAGGGCAGGGTGTCGCCGGCTCTCAGCGGGCCACCATTCAGGCCGCCGATGCCTTCGCGTACCACGGTGGCGCTGCTGCCAAACTGGTGCACCACGTCAAAACCACCTGCCACCGCCAGATAGGCGCGGCACCCGGCAGTGGCGTATCCGAGGGCGATCTCCTGCCCCTTCCGAACGGCTACCGTGGTCCAGGCTGGTGCCTCTTCACCGTCGATGGTGAAGGGTAATTCGGCGCCGGTGATGCAGATCCAGCCATCGTTTTGCGCTGTTAAGACCAGACCGCCGAAGCTGACTTCCACCGCCGTTGCGTTGGGGTCATTGCCCAGCAATCGATTGGCCCAGGCGTAGGCTTCGCGGTCCGCCGGGCCACCCGTGGTGAGGCCAATGCCGTGTTGGCCGAAGCGCCCGCCATCCAGCAGCAGGCTGAGTATCCCCGGTTGCTGTACTTCAAAGCTCACCGTGCCTCCTCCCCGAGTTCGCCACCCAACTCGAGAAAGCGCTCGCGGCTCACGGGCTCAAAACGCACGGTGTCGCCCACGGATACCGGCATAGTGGGTTCCGCATGGGGATCGAACAGGCGAGTAGGGCACAGGCCAATCAGGTTCCAACCGCCGGGGGACACCGCGGGATACACCGCCGTCTGGCGGTCGGCGATGGCCACGGCGCCGCGGGGCACCCGCTTTCTGGGGGTGTCCAGGCGCGGTGCGGCAATGCGCGGGTCTACTTCGCCGAGATAGGCGAAGCCCGGTGCAAAGCCGATGGCATACACGCGGTAGGCGGTTTGGCTGTGAATTTCGATAACCTCGTCCACTGACAGGCCGGCGTGTTCTGCCAGCCGCGCAAGGTCCGGGCCGGATTCCGTAGCGTAGTAGGCGGGCAGCACCACTGTGCGGCCTTCGTCGCTCTCAGCAGTGGTGGAATCGGCAAGTGCTGCGCGCAGGCGCTGGCGCACCGAGAAGGCATCGCAGCGTAGAGGGTCGAACAGCACTAAAAGAGAGGCGTAAGAGGGAATCAGGTCGATCAGGTCGCTGCCGAGCGCTTGCTGGGCGGCTAGTGTGGCAGCCTGCACACGATCCGATACCTCCGGGCCGGGCGCGGAGCCAAAATACAGAATCAGGGCGTTCTCGCCCGCGACCTGAATATCCACCTCAGGCGGGCTCGGCCAACAAAGTACGAATGGCTTGTATCGCCGCCACGCCTTCGGGGTTGTCGCCGTGTACACACAGCGTATCGGCCTGCAGCGTCAGTTCGTTCCCGCCTGCGGTAACCACGGTACCCGTGCGCGCCAGATGCACCACTTGCTGCAACATGGCCTCGCGATCCAGCACCGCGCCGGGTTGGCTGCGGGGGGTGAGTTTGCCATCGTCGGCATAGCGGCGATCGGCAAAGGCTTCGAAGGTGACCTCAAGCTGGTATTTCGCCGCTTCCTGACGGTGTGCGTCCGCCTCGGGGGTGGCTTGCAGCACCAGCCGCAGGGGTTTGTGGTAGCTGGCCACCGCAGTCATTACCGATGCCCGAACGGCATCCTGCGCCATCATGTCGTTATACAGGGCTCCGTGGGGCTTCACGTAGGCGAGCGCCAATCCCGCACTGGCTGCCATACCGTCGATGGCGGCTACTTGATACAACAAGGTGGCAACCAGTTCATCGTGGCTCAGCTTCATCGAGCGGCGGCCAAAGCCCACCAGGTCCGGATAGGCGGGGTGGGCCCCCACTTCCACGCCATGGGTTTTGGCCAGCGCCAGTGTGCGCTGCATGGTGAGTGGATCGCCGCCGTGGAAGCCGCAGGCGATGTTTGCCTGGTCGATATGAGGCATGACCTGTTCATCCAGGCCCATGGTCCAGCTTCCGTAACTTTCGCCGAGGTCGCAGTTCAGTAGCATGTGCAGTGTCACCCTGTGCCCTTGCCCTTTCGTGGAGAGCCCTGTGAAGATAGCCCGGTGCGGATTGCCGATAATACCTGCCGTGGCGGCGGATTGCTCACTTCGCCAGCGGGCCCGGCTCAGGCTACCGTTGGCAGCCGGGGCAAAATCGGCATAATGGGCGCTCTCTGCCTGTTGGGCAATACTCCCCATCCGTTAGCGAGGTAGTCGCCGGTCATGAACCCCACACTGCGCCAGTTACTGGCGGTGCTGGACCCCAGCCCACAGGGCGATCTGGTGTTTCGCGCCGAGAACATGCATCCGGGCGCCTTCCGGGTCTACGGCGGCCAGGTGTTGGCGCAGGCACAGCGCGCCGCAGTTGCCACCGTGCCCCAGGACCGGGTGCTGCACTCCCAGCACGCCTACTTCCTGCGCCCCGGCGATCCGAAAGAACCCATTGTGTATGAGGTGGAAAACGCTCGCGACGGCCTCAGCTTCAGTTCCCGGCGCGTGGTGGCCCTGCAAAAGGGGCGCCCGATCATGGGCACCTCGATGTCCTTCCAGCAGCCCTCCGAGGGTTCCGAGTTTCAGCCTGACATGCCAGATGGCATCCCAGCGCCCGAAACCCTGGTGTCAGAGCGGCAGCTAGGCCTGGACAGTGGCAAACTCTACGAAGAATTCATGATCACCACCGGGCCGGACCTGGACGTACGCGTGGTGGACCCCATCGATTGGGAGAACCCCCGCGAACGCGCACCGGAATTACAGGTGTGGATGAAAACCACCGAGCCGGTGGGTGATGGGATTGCCCTGCACCAGTCCTTGCTGACCTACATGTCTGACGCCTTCCTGATCGACGTTTGCCTCGCCACCCGCGGGCTCACCTTCCACTCCCGCGCCCTGCAGGTGGCCAGCCTGGACCACGCCATCTGGTTCCACGAGGACTTCCGCGCCGACGAATGGTTGATGCACATCGTGGAAACCAAGCGCATGTCCGCCGGCCGCGGGCTGGCCTACGGCAGCTTCTACCGCGCCGATGGCGTGCTGGTAGCCAGCACCGTGCAACAGGGCCTGATGCGCGTGCGCGGCGAGCGCTAACACAGCACTGGTGGAGCGTGCCGGCAAGGCTTACTATCGGGAGATACCTGAAAAACACACATAACGATTTATAACTAAAGAAGAGGTACCACGAGCCATGCCGCACCCCAGCGTTACTGCCCAGGAAACTCCGCACAAACCCGCCTTCATCATGGCCGAAAGCGGCGAGATGGTGACCTACCGCCAACTCGATGAACGTTCCAACCAGGGCGCGCAGTTACTGCGCAGCCTGGGCATTAAAAGCGGCGACCACATCGCCGTGATGATGGAGAACAACCGCCAGTACCTCGAAATCGCCTGGGCCTGCCAGCGCTCCGGCGTGATCTACACCCCCATCAGCACCCACCTGCTCGCCGCCGAAACCGCCTACATTCTTGACAACTGCGAGGCGCGAGCTTTCATCGGTTCCTACAAACTGGCCGAGGTGGCCAAGGCCATGCTGGAACACGCCGACGGCGTGGAACACTTCTTCATGGTGGGTGGCGTGAAAGAGGGCTTTGAGTCCTGGGAGGAAACCAGCGCCATGCAGCCGGAAACCCCCATCGAGGACGAAGTCTACGGCATCGCCATGATGTACTCCTCCGGCACCACCGGCCAACCCAAGGGCGTGTTTGTGCCACCGCCCGGCGAAGACGTACACACCCCCAACCCATTGGCCGGCAGCCTGGGCGCCGCCTTCGGCTTCAGCCCCGAAACCGTCTACCTTTCACCCGCGCCGCTGTACCACGCTGCGCCGCACCACTACAACATGATGAACCTGTACCTCGGCGGCACCTCCATCATCATGGAAAAGTTCGACGCCGAATCCGCCCTGCGCCTGATCGAAGAACACAACTGCACCCACAGCCAGTGGGTGCCCATCATGTTCATCCGCATGCTGAAACTGCCCGAGGAAGTACGCAAACGCTACGACGTGAGCTCCATGCAGGTAGCCGTGCACGCCGCCGCGCCGTGCCCGGTGGAAGTGAAAGAGCAGATGATCGAATGGTGGGGCGAAGTGATCGTGGAATACTACGCCGCGAGTGAAGGTATTGGCATCACCATCATCGACGCCGCCGACTGGCTGGCCCACAAAGGCTCCGTGGGCCGCGCCCTGATCGGTGAAATCCACATTGTGGATGACGAAGGCAACGAGCTCCCCACCGGCGAAATCGGCACCATCTTCTTCGGTAACGGCGGCAGGTTCGAATACCACAAGGAACCCGGCAAAACCTCCGAAGCCCACGACGAACGAGGCTGGGCCACCACTGGCGACGTGGGCTATGTGGACGAGGAAGGCTACCTCTACCTCACTGACCGCAAGAACTTCATGATCATCTCCGGCGGCGTGAACATCTACCCCCAGGAAATCGAAAACCTGCTGATCACCCATCCCCAGGTGGCGGACGTTGCTGTGTTCGGTGTGCCGCACGAAGAGTTTGGCGAAGAAGTGAAAGCCGTGGTTGAACCGCAGAACTGGGCGGATGCGACAGATGAGGTGGCACTGGAATTGATTGAGTGGTGCCGGGAACGACTGTCACATATCAAGGCGCCGCGGTCGGTGGATTTTAAGGAGAAGCTGCCGCGGATGGATAATGGGAAGTTGTATAAGCGGCATCTGGCGGATGAGTATCGGGATGGGGAGGGGTGAGGTTCTCCATTTTTGGTGTTATATGCGCACTGGGATGGGGCAAATGGTTGATTTGATTGAGGAAGGTTCTTTGGCGATTTTTGGATACAGGGAATTGGGTTTTTTTAGACCGGTCTCTGTAATTAGCTGTTACTGGGCGTCGTCAGTATTGAATTAAGAATGAGCGTGAAAAGGAATTCAGTGCCAATGATCAAATCCCTACTCGCAGGTTCGCTACAGGCATTTGCCTCTGGCAGTTTCGTTCCTGGCGCTTTCGTTGAATTCTGTGCCGACTGCAGCTATTCAGTGTTTGGAAACTGTCGCGCTGTAGCAGGTATCGGCTCCGCGTTCGCTTCGCATCGTGGCACTATCAAGGTTTACTGTGTCGCCGCAGTAACCAGTAAGGGTTGTGGACGGCCTATCGGCCGCCTCAACCTTCGGCGTTAATGGGCATGACGAGGGCAAGTGCTTCGATTCTACATGGCATCATTGTCGCAATGCCTGGGCTCATGTTAGGGGCAGATATGAATGGGCTGGTGCTGACACTAATAGTATTGATCATTGTTGGGGCAAGTGCGGTTTCATACTGGGCGGGCTTACGTTCATCCAGCAACGCTCCAAAAATAAGTTACATCATCATGGGTGGGTTCGTCTGCTTTGGTGCTTTTAGTTTTTCCATGCGTTTAGCCTCTTCCCTGATCGGGGCATTGTTGGCGCTAGCATTACTTTGTGCGGCATCGTATGTATACGCGAAGCTTACAACTTACGAGTATCGTGCCCATTAACAAGTCGCCCAAGTTTACTCCGGCCCTACGGGCCTCCGCGGGACGGCCGACAAGCGGCCGCCCCTTGTCTTGGCGTTAGGTATCTGACGTGCTGCGGCAAATCCTAAAGTACATTGGAATCGGCGTGCTGCTCGGAATTGGGTTCGTTGTGACTCAAACTCTCTACTACGAGCTCTACGCTAAGGATAAGATCAAGTCTCAGATGGAGGAAATTTCTGAGGAAGTGTCGGAGGTATTCTCTATGTTCTACCAGCCGGGTTATGTTGATTTTTGGCGGGATATTGAGAACGACAGACCCGAGGCACTCTTGAGCTTCAACCTAGAAAGGGCCGCGCTTCGGGATAATGAAGTACAGATAACCGGTGTCGTCGAGAACCACGGTCCCGTCGTTTGGAGTCTTCTCACTTTAGAGGTTGAGGCGTTTGACGCTACAGGAGCAATCTTTGCCGAATGTCACGAAATGATGAAGGCGGTTGAACCCGGGGCTCGTGAGAGCATTGTGTCGATATGTCCGTTTGTAGATGGGGTTCAAGATCCCGACCTGTCTGAGATGTCGTTTCGGGTCAGCAAGATATTTGAAGGCAATAGAGTGCTGAAGCCATCTGCAACACCTAACAAGGCAAAGCAAGATGGGACGCCGTAACCGGCGCCCCTGTTTGCGGCGTTACATTTTTATGAGAGAGATATGGATAAACTGAAAAGATTTCAACTGATCAATCAGTTGTTAATTCTGGAGAAGCTATACCCAGATGAGGCGGATTACTACGCTAAAAACAGGAAAGCACTTGAATATGGGTTTGAACTTCACTATTCATGGCTAACCGAAAACCTAAGTGATGAACTGTCTGAGCAGCAATGCAAAGAAGTTCTCGACATAATGGATATGTATCGCTCGATTACATTTTCATGGAATCGTATAAATCCTGACAAAGAATTACCAAATGAATATAAATTTCGTGGTTTTGATGGGAACAACGAGGCGGAGCTAAGAAGCTATGTCCAATATTTTGTCGTTGAATTAGACAGGTTTGAAGAGTTGAGATATGGCCAATCATTTCCTAGCTTCAACAGTCATACCCGAATGCTGGAAACGTATAGAAAGCAACTTGATGTATGGAAAAACTTCAACTTTGATCTGACGGAGAATCAAATTGCCTCGGTAATGGAGGCATAATGTGGATGATGCCCTAAATTGGATTGGCTCAGTGTGCTCAATCCTTGGTGCAGGATATGCCTGTTATCAAGCAAAAATATCCAAATCTGCTGCAGAAATTTCAAAGTCAATAAGGAGTCAGCTTATAAATCATAGGAAAACATCTGAGTTGTCCGAGTTGCAAGCTCTATTGCGAACTGCGCAAAATGCATTTAATAAATATGCATCGTCTAATTCTTCTGCTCTGAAGGGTATTGATCACAATTCGGATGCTCAGGTTGTCTTGGAGTTTATAAACAAACTCAAAGCGCTAAGGGAATATTTTGCTGACCACTTCGACAATGCTGCTGACAAGACATACGATGAAATAAACGTGAACCTTGCATTGTTTAGAGCAACTACTGCATCAAGTAGAGTGTCCTCAATTGGTGCGGATATTCTGACATCTATAACCGGATTCTCTCCTAGCTTGCAGCGAGAGCTAAATGCGCACAAAGAAAAAACATCGTAGTCAAAATGTAACAAGTCAAAGCACTCGGACTCAGCAAAGCTGCGCCGGTGTTTGAAGCTGTAGGTGCAGGAGGCATCGTTGTCACAACTAGAATTAGTCACAGAAAGTAAAAGTTTATTATCTAAGCCAGCCACAGAATTATTGGCAGACTTTGGTTCAGGTAAAGCATCTCCAGGTTCAGGTAGTGCAGCAGCCTTGATGGGGCTTTTGTCATCCAAGTTACTCTTAACGGTATGCAGTATTAGCAAAGGAAAACCTGACTGCGCTAAGGATGTAAAGGTTTTCGACTATGTGGCAGAGCAAATCAAACAAGAGATAGAGCCCAAATTGAGGGAGCTATTTGAAAAAGATGCCAAAGATTTCGATCGAGTTGTTGAACTGCGACAACTGAGAGATAACGCTAAGGAAAGCAAAGAAAAATCTGCTTATTCACGCGAAGCTAATGAGCTCCTTGAGCAGGCAACAGACTGTGCGATTGAGATAACAGATCTTTGTATGAAGCTAATCGATCATGGGATAGTAATATTTGAAAGTGGTTGGCATGCTGTCAGAGGCGATTCTGGTGCCGCTATTAGTTCGGCTGTTTCTGGGGTAATGTCGGGTATCTTCATAATAAGTCTTAATCTAAAAACCCTTAAAGAAAGAAAATATGCGCAAAATAAGGTCAGCAAATGCAATGATTTATACACTGCATTACAAAATAAACAAGCTGCTGCATTTGGTTGCGTAACTTCCATTAACACTGAAGCTATAGAAGCTGTGCAACTAGAGCTAGGTGATGGCACCTAACAAAGCAAGCCAGCAAGGGCCGCTGCATGGCCGGAACCTCCACTCCGGCGCTTCGCACCTGCTGTTTGCGGCGTTAGGCGAAAAAACCGCAAAAGGAATGCGAGTTGAATTTATTTGATTATCTTTATGTGGATCTTGAGAAGGTGATCTCACTATATAGCCAGTTAACGGGTGGTGTTATTGAATTGAGAGAAACCCAATCTGAAAGAGGGTCGACTTTAGACAATAAAAGAAACTACGATTTCAAGGTATTCAAGCATGATGCAGGTGGTACGACACAAGAACAGGAACAGAATAAAACAACTATTAAGCCTTATCATTCTCTCTTACAAGAACTCGAATCAGAACTATCTTCTTCGGGTTACCTATTGGATTTAGCTAACTTTGAAGAGGGAAAAACGCTAAAAGATTTGAGATTAAGGGAGGCACTAAAAAATGCCTTGTGCGTAAAATGCTCCGGCCGAATAGTTATTGAAGACTATGAGAGATTGAAAAAAATCGGCCAAGATTTTCCTGAAATAGTAAAGCTTATAAATCGAAGTCATGCTGATTCATTGAAGGAAACTCCAAGATACCAAAATGTCGAGCAGCAGATCCGAGATCTAGAAAACACAACTGGTGATAGAAACGCGAAGGCTAAAGCTAAGAAGAAGGCAAAAGAACTAAGATCAGGCCTTGACGAACTGCTAAATTCATCAGCAGCAGTTGAAATGGTTCCACAATGGATCCTGGATGGTATGGGGACATGGATTGATGCATTTCTTCCGAAAATAACAAACATACGCGTCTATCCATTTAAGGAAGCGAATGATGAACACATTTTTGGGCATTTAGATGCAAATAATTTTACGGTTACAGACCCCACCGCCTTTCATTTCACATATGGCTCATTTCCTACAGAAGAATTCACAATGCTTGGCGTCATAACATCTGTTCCTCCGATGGAAGAAGAAAGCTTTTTACCGCTTCAGGAGTTTGAAAAAGAAGATCTTAAAGACTATGAAGCCGTTGAAAATGCATTTCGTGGTATGTTCCGAGGATTTGATGGAATGGAGGCTATGGTTAGAACCTGTCGGTACCCAAGAGTCCTAGTTCATCCAATTCTAGTTTATCGTCAAACATCGCCTAACAAGGCATTGCAGCGGACAAGCCACTGAATGCGGCGTTCGGCATACTCAAAAAATATCGAGCGAGGATAGAGTTTTTGAAAAAGCTCTTAGTAACTATCACCTTGATGATTTTTTCGTCGTTCGTTTCATCGAACGAGTTGTACAGAAAGTCGTCCGCTGGCGACAAGGGTACCCATTACGTCGTAGAGCATGGCAAACTCGATGATGGGAATATTCGAGTGCTAAGCAGTCGAATTGGCAAAGGAAATGCATACACAGACTTTACTGAATTAGAAATAGACTGTGCATCTAAGCTGTTCTTTGAAACAGCTGGTTCAAGTGAAGATGGAGCGAGGAGTAAACCTAGCAAGCCCCTCAAAGACTGGTCATCGCACTCTAAATGGACTCCGCTCGTTTCAGGCTCAAGTAAGTCAGATTTAGTTCACTTTATATGCGCAAAGTACAAGTAGGTCGCACGCCTAAGAAGGCCAGTCAGCGGAACGCGCATGCTGCGCGCCCTTGCTGGCAGCGTTGCGTGGCTGAAGCCCCGCAGTGAAGCGGCAAGTTCAGGTTGCTGGGATTCTACTAGGAGTTATCTCCTTTCTGGGAGGTCTTGCTGATATCTATATGCAGTACGTTGATGGAGGCTCCATTCAATGGCGAGTACCACTTATTCTTATTGGTACAGGCGTCGGTTTGCCGTTAGTAATTTTTCCGTTCTTCGAATGGGATCTTGGCCCCGATCCAGCGTTGATCGGGGAAGAAGAATACGCACAATTACATTCCGGTGGAGGGTTTCTCGGCAACCTATCCGGAGGAGTTGGTTCTAGTGAAGGCGAAGGATATTCGGGCAGCGATAGCGACGGTGACAGTGGTGGGGACTGATCGCCACGGAACAAGTACAGCCAATCGGATGGCCACTTCATGGCCGCCTCTGCTATAGACGTTAGATCGCCGTGAAGTCCGTAGTTCTCGTCCATACCACGCTAGTCCTTCTCGGGGTGGCAATTGGATTCGGTTCTGAGGTGCCAGCTGTTTTCTCCGCTACTCGGGGGTTGGCTCTGACAATTGTGACGCTGCTTATAACTGCCTTACTAGGCCACTGGCTTTCTCGTTATGCGTTTTCAGCAGAGCATCGACTGTTTGGTTACTTTTTCTGGTGGAACTACTTGTCTGCAGTACTATGTATCGGTATTGGGGTTGCACTGCTAACAAGATCTTTGCTGGCAGGTAACTTCAATTACTTTGCTTTGATTGTACTGTTCACGGGTGTTGGGTATATGTGTCCGCTTATTTATCTCTACCGTTCGTATAGATTGAATTGTGATTCGGCGCACTAGCCTGTCAAGGCAGCAGGGGCACCTCGCGCCGGGGCGCGCTAACGCGCCTGAACTTGCAACACTTTAGTGGATACTTCATCCGCTCAACCTCTCGTATTCATCGGGGGCAATTGTAGCCCCGACTCGAGTTTCCAGTAGTTAGTTAGCTGGCGCTGTCCCTGGATGTCATGTGATCTGGATTCGTAAGTAGAGAATTGACCGCCAAAGATGAAATATTTCGGTTATTCCGTAGTTGCCATAGGACTGACTTCAACAGTGCTGTTCACTTTGTTCGTTGTTCCGGTAAACCGCTTTTCAAAGGATAAATGTGCACATATAGCAGAGGTGGCACGGGACGATAAAGCCCTTACGTATCTTGAAGGCTGGGCTAACGATAACGTAATCGACAAAGGTTACTATCTGGTAACTGGGGAACATGGCAGCGTTTCAGCAAGATCCAGTGACGGGAGCACTCGATCTATTGGAGCGCCACTAGAGGAATTCTCTCAGATCGAGGAAAAGAATTTTCGATTTGCCATCACGAAGCTTGGGGGACATTCTGTGGATCCCATCACCAACGAAAATGTAGCCTATATTCGGTTTGGGAGTGGGCGAAATAGTATTCTACTGTTGAAGAATGGTTATGTGCTTGATAGCCACCGAGGCCATGACGAGGCTTCCGGCCACCTGTTAAAAATCAATGAATCCACCTACGCCTATTGTGCAGATGCGAAGTTCTGAAGTTCGAACATGACTGAGTGGAATATCATAGAATTTAATGCATCGGCACCCGAGAGCCTACGTTACGGGATTAGGACTCGAACTAAAGATACCAACGGGATTCTGAGTATGTGGAAGTCAACAACCCTTTACATTGCGGTCATTTGTTTCTCCTTGGTCAGCGGGGTAGCTGCAGCAGAACCCGTCTGGATAGACGTTCGCAGCCTACCTGAACATCTGGTAGACCATATCGATGGCGACTTGAGGGTCGCTCACTCCGATATCGTTGAGGAGGTCTCCAGGCTATACCCAAACAAGGACACGGAAATTCGTTTGTACTGCCGCAGCGGTGGCAGAGCGGAGAAAGCTATGTCAGCATTGCAGGCGGCCGGGTATACGAAGGTCTCCAACGAGGGCGGTATCTCGGATGCGAGGAAAATGCGCGAGCTGGACGAGTAACCCCGTCCAACTAGTCGTACCTTCCGGGAGGATATTGCTCCAACCATGAAACAGGTCTACACCCACGAAAACCGTTTCTTTGTCGCCAACGCAAAGCACATTCTCGAATCCCACGGTATCCGAGTTTTCCTGAAAAATGAGCATGCCTCAAGCATCATGGGGGAGGCCGCCGCACTACATGCCTGGGTGGAGCTTTGGGTGGATGACGATGCAGATTACGAAAGGGCCTGCCGAATTATCGAGACCTCCCTGAGTCAAAAGGACGCAGTGGGGTGGCAGTGCGCCCACTGTAACGAAGAGAACGATGCTTCGTTCGAGCTTTGCTGGAATTGCCAAAGTGAGCATTCTTAGCAATCACTATTTCGCCGATACAGTTTGTGTCAAAGCATCTAGAGGATTCTGTACGTGAATGATCTATTAAATTTCCACCAGGCCACCGACAGTATTGGCACCTCAGGGCAGCCTACTCGAGAGCAATTTACGGATATTGCGAACCAGGGCTATACCTCAGTGGTGAATCTGGCGATGCCGGATTCGGACAATGCCATTCCCGAGGAAGGCAGCGTTGTGTCTGCGTTAGGTATGGCCTATTTTCATATCCCCGTGCCCTTCGAGGCGCCCACGGCGGAGCACGTCAAAAAGTTCATTCGGGTGATGCAGGCACTGGAAGGGGAAAAGGTGTTTGTTCATTGCGCTGTGAACGCCCGTGTGTCCGCCTTCATGTATAAATACCTGACGGTGTACAAGTCGAAGAGTGAAGAGGAATCGACCTCGCCAGTGCTCAAAGTATGGTCGGCGAAGATGGATGCTCGATGGAAGGCTATCATTGATTTGTCGGCGGATGATCTCGCTGTATAGCGCACTCTCGCCCTTACAGCGCCACAGTCCGTAAATAGCCTGCCCTTCAGCTAAACGGCTGATGTTTTGGCGTTCGAACAGTTAAGGATCAGTGCATGCAAGTTGAAAAAGCCGGAATGGAATCCCTGCCGGACGTGGCGGCATTGTTTGATCAGTATCGCATCTTTTATGAGCAGGAGAGTGACCTCCACCTCGCTCGTGAATTCATCGAACAGCGAATGGAGCATGATGAGTCGGTGATCTTCCTCGCCAGGAATAGCGAAGGGCAGGCCGTAGGCTTCACCCAACTCTACCCCTCCTTCTCGTCGGTATCGGCGCAACGAACCTGGATACTGAACGATTTGTTCGTCACCGAGAGCGGCCGCGGGCAAGGTGTTGCTACGGCACTCATGGAGGCCGCACGGGAATTGGCCATCAACACACAGGCAAAGGGCCTGGGCTTGCAAACGGCGGTGGATAATCTCCCAGCACAGAAGTTGTATGAGTCCTTGGGCTACCAGCGCGATACCAACTTCTTCAGCTACTTCCTCAAGGTGTGACCTGATTGGACCCAATTGCTGGTTGGCTTCGCTATTCCCAGTATGAGTTGCTGAATGCGCTCATTTAGCTTTTCAAGCAACCTGTCTTCTCCGGCAGAAGAAATCCTCAGTAGCCTCACCATGACCGGCGTGAACACTGAACTCAGCCCGCTGGTGCGGATGACAGCCCCTTCTTCGTTTGCAACGCGCAGCATATTTGAGTGGCCCGAACGGCAGATGCTGTTCAAGAGCTGGATTCTGCTGTTTGGCATTCTGCCTATCGATCGCCACACGTTTCTCTTTGAACGGATTCAGGCAGGCGTGGGGTTTACGGAGCGTTCCACGTCCTGGACCAACCGATACTGGTGCCATGAGCGTAAAGTGGTTTCCCTGGGTTCTGCTTGCCAGGTGGTCGATACCGTTACATTCCAATCTCGAATCCCTCTTCTGGACCTACTGCTACTACCGGTTTACCGGCTTGCTTTCTGGCGTCGCCACCAATATCTTCAGGGGCGGTATGGGGCTGGTCGCAGCCAGTGATTGCTGCGTTCGGTGTGCTTGCAGATGTAACGGTGAAGATAAGATAGGGTGCAACCGGCTATGACCTTGCTACGAGCCGCCAATTTGTCAGATGCGAAACAGCTTGCTGAACTGGCCGAGGCGACGTTCCGGGATACCTTTGCCGAGTTCAATACACCGGAAGATTTGCTTACTTACTGTCAGTCCAGCTACGGCGAAGCTATCCAGGCGGCTGAAATTGCAAATCCCGATTACGAAACCGTGGTGGCGGAATCCGGCGATCGCTTGGTCGCCTACGCGCAGTTACGCTGGGGGCAAGCGCCCAAATGTGTGCCGGGTGCGCATCCCGGTGAAATTCAGCGGCTATACGTGGAAAACGCTTTCCACGGCAAAGGCCTGGCTCAACAATTGATGGCACTAAGCCTACAACTGCTGCAGGCTCGGTCCTCGGAATACGCCTGGCTGGGCGTGTGGGAAAACAACCCCAGGGCAATTGCGTTTTATCGAAAGTTTGACTTTGAAGAGGTGGGGGCGCACATATTCCAAGTGGGTAGTGATCCTCAGCGAGACATCATTCTAGCGCGACCTCTGAGCAAGCTTGGATCGGGTGGAGCCCTCAGCAAATAGGCGGCGTGATGGAAGACGGATCGATTCATTTTCTGACGGTATTCATGGCCTTCTTCGCCATCATGAATCCAATCGCTAATGCCTCACTGTTTATTGGTCTTACGCAGGATAGCCCGCCTAGCACTCGGCGGTTGATTGCGCTGCGCTCAGTTATCGTCGCATTTATTATCGTTTCCGTATTCGCCATCGGCGGGCGAGAGATATTCACCATGTTCGGTATCACCCTGCCCGCGTTTCGTATCGCTGGTGGCCTGATGATTGGCCTGATCGGGTTCCACATGCTTCAGGGCGAGCAATCTTCCCTGCACACTCCGTCTGGCGAGGACAACGAAAACAGCCAGGACGCCGCGCTCGACATGGCGATTACGCCACTGGGTATCCCTGTGCTGGCCGGCCCTGGAACCATTGCCACCGCGATGAACTTTGCCGCTGAATCCACGGTTACCGAAGTAACACGCGTACTCTCCGCGTTTGCCCTGATGTGCGTGGTAACTTATCTGGCCTTTATCGGTGGGCAGTGGTTGACCAGAATGCTGGGCCAGAACGGGATCAAAGTAATCTCACGTCTGATGGGGCTCATTCTTGCCGTGATAGGTGTGCAGATGCTCATCGAAGGTGTTCGCGGCGCCGTCGCGGCTTAGTGTGGTAGCGCGTAATGGAAATTAGAACTTACAAAGCTGAGGATCAAAGCGCGATTATCGCACTCTGGCACGAATGCGGTTTGGTGGCGCCTCAGAATGATCCTGCAAAAGACATCGAGCGCAAACTGCAGGTTGATCCCGATCTCTTTCTGGTCGGCGTGGTCAACAATACCTTAGTCGCCACCGTCATGGGTGGCTACGAGGGCCACCGCGGTTGGATCAACTATCTGGCGGTTAAGCCCTCCGCGCAACGGCAGGGCTATGGGCAGGCCATGATGGCTGAAGTGGAAGCGCTGCTTCGACAGAAGGGCTGCCCCAAAATCAACCTGCAGGTGCGCAAGACCAACGAGGCCGTTATCGCTTTCTATTCCGCACTGGGCTACGGCGATGATCAGGTTGTGGGGCTGGGCAAACGACTGGCACACGACTGACCTGCTCGGGAACGAGAGAACAAGGAGGGTGAACATGCTGGAACTCAGACCCAACTGTGAATGCTGCGACAAAGACCTGCCGCCCGACTCGGAAGAAGCGGTCATCTGCTCCTTCGAATGCACCTTTTGCGTTAC
The DNA here is from genome assembly GCA_030427085.1 of Gammaproteobacteria bacterium. Lineage (GTDB taxonomy): Bacteria > Pseudomonadota > Gammaproteobacteria > Pseudomonadales > Halieaceae > JAUHXH01. The sequence goes on from JAUHXH010000002.1 coordinate 1,075,699, forward strand.
CTGCGCAGAACACACACTCGGCGGCGTTTGCCCCAACTGTGGGGGCAACTTTGTTCCCCGCCCAATTCGTCCCGCCGCGCTGTTGGCCGCCAACCCTCCTTCAACGCGCAGGGTGTTGAAGGAGCAGGGCTGCGGTTAAGGCGTACCTAGTTTTTACGCGGATGCGCAATCACATCCATCTTCGTGTATCCATGCACAAACACTGACAAGGTACGCTCCGGCTCGCCCAACACTTCAATGCGTTCAAAGCGCTCCAGAATCTCTTCCCACAGGATGCGCAACTGCAGTTCCGCCAGGCGGTTGCCCATGCAGCGGTGGATACCGAAACCGAAGGCCAGGTGCTTGCGCAGGTCGTCGCGGTCGATGATGTAATCGTCGGGCTGGTCGAAGAAGCGCTCATCGCGGTTGCCCGACACGTACCACATCACCACTTTGTCGCCCTTGCGGATGGTCTGGCCGCCCAGTTCGGTGTCTTCCAGTGCGGTGCGGCGCATGTGGGCCAGCGGTGTTTGCCAGCGGATGGTTTCTGAAATCATGCCCGGAATGTGTTTGGCGGGATCTGAGCGGAGTTTCTGAAATTCGCCGGGGTTGTTGTGCAGTGCCAGTGCGCTGGCCGTCATGGTACTGCGGGTGGTGTCGTTACCGCCCACGATCAACAGGATCAGGTTGCCCAGGTATTCTTCCGGCGGCATGTCGCGGGTGGATTCCCCGTGGGCCAGCATGGAGATCAAATCGTTGCCGGGCAGGGCGTTTACCCGCTCGTTCCACAGCTCCATGAAAAAGGTCAGGCATTCCAGCAGTTCCTCGCGGCGCTGCGTCTCTGAGTCGATCAGGCCGGCGCCGGGAACCGCGGTGGCCACGTCGGACCAGCGAGTGAGTTTGCGCCGTTGCTCGAAAGGGAAGTCGAACAGGGTGGCCAGCATGCGGGTGGTCAATTCGATCGAAACCGTGTCTACCCAATCAAAAGCCTCACCCACTGGAATATTGTCCAGCACGTCGCGGGTCCGTTCCCGAATGATCGGCTCGAACAGGCGCAGGTTGTCGGCGCCCACCACCGGGCTCACAACTTTACGCTGCTCGTCGTGCTTGGGGCGGTCCATGGCGATGAACATGGGCAGCGGCAGGTCTTCCAGCGGGTCGCGGATGGTGATGGCGGGCTCCGAGGAGTAGACCTGGTGCGAGGTATCCACCGCCATGATGTCGTCGTAGCGGGTTACCGACCAGTAGGGCCCGAAAGGGCTTTCCGGGCAGTAATGCACCGGCGCCTCGTCGCGCAGGCGTTTGAACCAGGGGCCGTGGGCATCGTGCTGGAACAGGAAAGAATTGGCCACATCGAGCTCATCCAGCGGCAATTCGTAGGGATTCAGCGCCACGGCTTTTTCGCGTTCCGCGAAGCGTTCGAAATCAAAGTCCATGTTCTTATCCGTCTTATTGGCAAAAATGCCAGTTTAGGGCAGGCGACAAAGTGGCTCCACGCCCCATTCCTGCACAGGGGGGGTGGATGAACAGGGCGCTGCGGGTGAAAATGTGGCAAAACGCCGGTCCGGGCGTGACAACACCCCGGGCAGAGGCGACAGTATCCGCTGCAGTGAATAAGGAGAAGATAGTACATGCTGCGATTGATGGCCTGGTGTGTGGGCTTCGCACTGTTATTGGTTGGCCTGTGGATTGGACTCGGCGTGGTGGCGAACCAGTTGCTGCCCAGTGCCGTGGACCGCGTGGCGCCCTCCGTACAGGCCCGTCTGGCGTCCGCCGGGGTGGAAGTGCTGGACTGGCGCTATGAGGAAATAAAAACCACCGGCTGGCGGCACGATCTGGTGTTGCGCGGCCTGCAGGCGCAGTTGCGCTATCGGCAGAGTGAAGGGCGCACGGTGATCGCGCAGGTGAGTGTGCCGAAGGTGTTGGTGGGTGTGGTCCATTGGCTGCAACTCCAGGCGGAACTGAAGGTCGAGCAGGTCAGCAGCGAATTCAAGCGGGTGGAAGAGGGCGGCAGCATGCCCTTTGAAGCGCTGAACAATGCGTCACTGCAACTGCCCGGCATTGGTCTGCGCGACCCGCGCGCCACCCTCACCACCCTACAGCAGGGCTTGACCGAATTATTGCGAGACAATGCCACCTCCCTGCCGATCAGTTTCAGTGGCGATGTGGTGTTGCGCAGCAAGGGCGGCCATGTAGTGCCGGCGCGCCTGTACAGCGTGGAGGAGAACGGCAAGGTCTTCCTGCGCTTTGACCAGGCAGATGTGCAAACCCTGTCCCACCGCATGGATTTGCGCCTGTCGCCGGCCCAGGTAGAGGTTGCGGCGGGCTACCCCTTGCGGCTCCCGACATTGGTGGACTTCACCGAGCAGGCCCGTGAACTGGCGCGTGAGCACTACCGTTACGACCGCTGGATGCGCGATGCCATGCGCCATGTCGCCTGGTCCTTCCTGATCACCCAGCGCTGGGGCGCGGATTTTGCCGAGCAAGTAACCAATGCACAGGAAGCCAAGCCCGGCAATGCGCCCGATGAGCGGCGGATGGATTATCAGAATAATGCCCTGGGCCGTGAACTGGCCCAGCAGGGCGTAGCCTGGGAAAAACTCCCCGTCGTAGTGGCCACGGATGCCCGCGTGGTTCGTTCCCCGGCGCAGGCGCAGTGACCGGCGCTGAAACGCGCTGGCTGCGGCCCCTGCAGGCTGCGAATTGGCGCCCCGGCGGTGGCCTGCTAGGATTTGCGAAGGGATGGCAAAATCAATCGCCGGGCCAGCGTTCAAAGTCATGTGAAGTGAGATAGCACCCTTGTTGTATTGCGTTAACAATCGTCTGCTCCATCGCCTCGCCGCAATAGCGGCAGTGGGGCTGTTGTCGCTGAGTATGGCCGCTTGTCGCCTGGTGGTATTAACGCCCCCGGGCGCCCAGGTGGTCAGTCTGGACGACGACTTCCAGTGCCCGGAAGAGGGCCGCTGCGAAATTGCCATCGAAAATGTTGCCTTCGATGAATCCATGGGCGTGATCGTGGATGCCGGCCACCACTTTACCGGTTGGCGCCGCGGCTCCGGCGGTGAACCCCATTTCTGTGGCGGACGTCATCAACGCTGCGTATTGAACACCAGTGGCTTTATCGACAACCCTGACCTGATGGCCCAGTTGGCCAGCGACGACATCTTTTACCTCGAACCTACCGTCAGCGGCGAACTGCCCGGCCAGGTGTATACCGAATCCGAGGAGTTTCCCGAGGCCTGGGTTGCCCAGCATCGGGAGGAGGGCTACTTCATCACCGCTGCCTCCGCCAGTGAGCGCGGCTGGTTTGTGGTGATGACCAACCGCAGCCGCTACACCCGGCAAAGCTGGATTCTCGATACACAATTTCCCCAGCAGGCGGTGAACGCGGCGATGGGGCGAGGTCAGTTCATCACGGCACTGGCCCACAACGGCACCCAGTGGCTGGTGGTAATGAGCAATGCGCAGTTCAATGGCCAGCGTTTGATCAACAGCGCAGAGTTTCCCGCGGTGGCGCTGAACGAAGCGGCTCAGGGTGGGGAGTATGTCACTGCACTGGGGCGCGACGGCGATGGTTGGGTGGCTGCAGTGTCTGGTGTACCGCAATACCGGGCCCAGCGCCACCTGCGCGATACCGAGTGGATGCCGCGGGATGAAATCCGATCGGCATGGGAAGAGGGCTTTGACATTACCGGCCTGTATCACCTCAACGGCGAATGGATTGTGTTTTTGAGTCAGGTGGCGGGCCACATCAATCAGAACTGGATGGTACGTGATACGCTGGACGAGGTGGACGCCGAATCCGAGGCCCTGCGCGACAGCCGTCGATTGCTCTATCAGGTGTTCTGGAACGGCGAGGTCTATGGCTTCCTGGGCTCCGAATACGCCGACTACCTGGCCGGTGTCCGCCCCTGAGCCACCCCCTGCCCGTAAATTCGGTTCCGGCGTGCAACAGGATGCGATAGATTGTCAGCGCCGCACACGTCGTGCAGCGATAATTGAATCTTCGGAGAACTTTCATGGCTACCATCGGATACGTCACCCTCGGCACCAGCGACATGGCTCGGGCCAAGGCCTTCTACACTGAACTGCTGGCCGATCTCGGTGCCAAACTACTGTTGGATATGGATCGTATTGCCTTTATCGGGGAAGACATGGGCAAGCCGATGTTGGCTGTGTGTATTCCTTACGACCAACAGGAGCAGCACCCCGGTAACGGCAACATGCTTGCCCTGAATCCCGGTTCCAAGGAGATGGTCGACAAGCTCTACCACAAGGCGATCGAACTGGGCGCCAGCTGCGACGGTGAGCCAGGTCAGCGCATTCCCGATATGTTTTACGGTGCTTACGTGCGCGATCCGGACGGTAACAAACTGGCGTTTTTCCGCTTTGGCTAATAGGCATTGAGCAGCGGCGCGTCTGCGCCGCACTTTTCATGATGGTTGTTTGGAGGGACTGGCTATGCGCAAACGTTTCCGGCATTCGTGGATGCAACTGGGTGCACTGATCCTCGGTAGTATGCTCGGCATTACCAGCCAGGCGGAGGAGGGCAGCGCCGCCGCCCAGGCCAACAACCCCCTGGCCAATTTCACCGCCTTCAACATCCACGACTATTACATTGGTGAAGTAACCGGCACGGATGAGTCGGCTAATCAGGTGTGGGCGCGCTTCGCCAAACCCCTCACGCTGGGGGAATCCCAATGGCTGTTGCGCGCCTCACTGCCCTTAAACACTTATCCGGTTGGTCCGAGGGGCAGCCACGAAACAGGGCTGGGCGATTTAAACGTGTTTGCCGCTTACGTAATTGACGTTGGTAATCCTGCGATCAGTTTTGGCGTTGGCCCGCAGCTAACCGTGCCCACGGCCACCGAGGATGCGCTGGGCAGCGAGAAGTGGTCCGCGGGTTTTGCCAATGTAATGTTTAATGCGTCCTCCCCCAAGTTCCAGTACGGCTATCTGCTCACCTGGCAGCATAGCTTCGCCGGTGACGACGACCGGGCCGATGTAAATCTCGGCGCCTTCCAGCCCTTCCTGTTTTATCAATTGGGTGGCGGCACCTACCTGCGCTCCGCGCCCATCTGGAACTATAACTTTGAAAACGACAGTTATGGCGTGCCGGTTGGGTTGGGCATTGGGCAGGTATTTAAACGCGGCACCACGGTTTACAACGCGTTTATTGAACCGCAGGTGTCTCTCGCCGATGATGGCCCGGGCCAGCCGGAATGGCAGATATTTGTCGGCTTCAATATGCAGTTTATGTAGGGAAAGTCTACGGCTGCAGGTGCAGCGACAACTGCTCCCACACGGTGTCCACGGTGATACCACGAATGCACACCAGCTCGTTACTGCAATGCGCTTTACGTCGATCCGGCGCGCAGGGGCAATGTTCGGTCACTACCACAGATTGCGCTGACGCCGGTCCCCATAACGACAAGTCGGTTGGCCCGAACACTATCACTGCCGGAGCACCCATAGTGCCGGCCAGATGAGCCGGGCCGCTGTCGTTACCCACATACGCATTCACGTGCTTCAGCACTACTGCCAGTTCGGCCAGTGAGAGTTGGTTGCACAAGTCCGTCACGGGCGTAGCCAGCGCAGCGTTGATCTGCTGGTTGCACGCTGCGTCACGTGCGCCCGCGCCCAGTAGTACAACACGGTAACCGCTGGCCTGGCAGCGCTCTACCAGCGCAATAAACTGCTCCAGCGGCCACATTTTGTAGTCTTTGGTGGCGCCGGTGTGAATGGCGATCAGCGGTGTGTCCGCAGGAGCGAGTACGTCGAAGCGAGCGCTCAATTCTCGCCATAGGGCATCCGGGTGCGCCAGGGTGCCGTAGGCAGGTTCCCCCGCAACATCGGCCGGCATACGAAACATGGCGGCGAACTCCTGGCAGGCATGAATGCCCTCACCATGCACCGCCAGTTCCAGATCAAAGCCGCGCGCGGGCTTCTTGGGCCGCTTGCGTACCACCGTCAATCCCGCGCCGGCCCAACGGGCAATATTGGCTGAGCGGGGTGTGCCTTCCAGATCCACCAGTACGTCGGCGCGTAGTCGTCGGAGTTTGCCCAGAAAGCCCAGCCACGCCTGCGTGCGCTGCCACAAATTACTGCCGCGCCCGGCTTCGCCCGGATAGTCCAGGCGCTCAAGGCCGGCGAGGTTGTCAGGGAGTAGATTCGCGAACACGGGCAGCGCGGCCAGATGGGTGGCAAGGCCAAGTTCGTGGCGCGCGGCCATCACGGTTTCCAGGGTTTTCACTGCCAGCAGGAAATTTCCCAGATGTTTGGTGGGAAACAAAATCACCAGACGTGGGCAGGTAGTGACCCGATCCCAATCGTAGGGTTTGGCAGTAGACGTGTTCACAGCGCGTTCCAGATTTCGACTGGCGCAGTATAAAGGAGTGGGCCGCCGGGCCCCAGTGCGGGGGCTGGGGTGGGCGCGGTAAAGGGGCTACACTGGCGCTTTTGCCTGCCGGGGGTAGTGAATGCACAAAATAATTCGAACCGTGGGGCTCGGCCTCACTCTGCTCGCGAGTACCACGCAGGCGGCGCTGACCGAAACCGAAGAAGCGATTCTCGCCGCAGTTGAAGCTCGGCAGGAGCAGGCGGTCGCATTCCTGCGCCAGGTGGTGGATATCAACAGCGGCACCTATAACCCTGCCGGCGTGCGCCAGGTGGGGGAAATCTACCGCGACGCCTTCGCAGACATTGGCTTGTCTGCTCAATTGCTGGATTTGCCGGCCAGCATGGAACGTGGGCCCCACATGCAGGCGGACCTGGCGGGTGAGCGCGGCAAACGCGTGTTGTTGATCGGCCATCTGGATACGGTGTTCGAGCCCGACAGCCCCTTCCAGGCCATGCGCATCGAGGACGGGCGCGCCTTCGGCCCTGGCGTGGAAGACATGAAGGGTGGCAACACCGTTATCCTGTTTGCACTGCGGGCGCTGGCGGACGCGGGCGTGCTCTCGGGCAGTCAGGTAAAGGTGTTTTTGACCGGGGATGAGGAAGCCCCCGGCAGCCCGCTGGCGCAGACCCGTGCACCTCTGCTGGCCGCCGGGCGGTGGGCCGACATCGCCCTGGGCTACGAAGCAGGGGTGGGGAGCCTTAACATTTCTACCATCGCTCGCCGGGGATTTTCCAGCTGGGAGCTTTCGGTGAGTGCCAGGCGGGCTCACTCATCGGGTATTTTCCAGCCCGATGTGGGCGCGGGTGCGGTGTTTGAGCTCAGTCGCATCTTGTCTGAGTTTTACGACGCCCTGCACAGCGAGGAATACCTCACGTTCAACCCTGGCCTGGTGGTGGCGGGATCGGAAATTGCCATGGACGCATCCGGTGTCAGCGCCAGTGCCGGTGGCAAGACCAACATCATTGCCGATCAGGCCCTCGCACGAGGTGACCTGCGTTTCCTGACAGAGGCGCAAAAGGAAAAGGCCCGTGAGCGTATGCGCGAGATTGCAGCACAATCGTTACCGCACACAAGGGCCGAACTGACCTTTGCCGATGGTTACCCCGCCATGGAACCTACGGCCGGCAATCGCGCGCTGATGAAGCAGTTGGGCGAGGTATTGGCCGAACTGGACTTTGGAGAAGTGGAAGCCCTGGACCCCAGCAAACGCGGCGCGGCGGATATTTCCTTCGTGGCCGGTGACGTGGAAGCCGCGTTGGCTGGCCTGGGCCCGGTCGGTGGCGGCGGCCACACCGTGGATGAATACATCGACCTGCAAACCCTCACCGATGCCACGCGCATCAGTGCCCTGTTGATTTACCGCCTGACCCGCTAAGGAGTTAACCGATGAAATGGCTGTTCTTATCCCTGAGCCTGCTACCCCTGTTGTCCTGGGGTGATGCCGAGCAACGCTTGCGCGACGCCGAGGCACTGACGCAACGTTACCCCTTGGTGGACGGGCATATCGATGTGCCTTACCTGCAGTACGACAACTGGCAGGATCTGTCGGTGCCCGCGGAAAAACGGGATTTCGATTTGCCTCGCGCTCGTGCCGGTGGTCTGGATCTGGCCTTTATGTCGATTTACCTGCCGGCCAGTTCAGAGGCCGACGGCACCGCCTACGCCACCGCCAATCGCCTGATCGATGGCGTGGAGGCCATGGTGATGCGCCACCCCGACAGCTTTGCGCTGGTCACCCGTTCTAACGAACTGGCGGCAGAGCGCGAGGCCGGAAAAATCAGTTTCGCACTGGGCATGGAAAACGGCGCGCCTATCGCGGGCAAGCTGGAAAATCTCGACCACTTTTATCGTAGGGGGGTGCGTTACATCACGCTCACACACTCCTTATCCAATCACATCAGTGACTCGTCCTACGACAAAATCCGCCTGTGGGATGGCCTTAGCCCCTTCGGTCTTCAGGTTGTGGCGCGTATGAACGCCCTGGGCATGATCATCGACGTGTCGCACCTGTCCGACGCTGCGTTGGAAGATGTGCTTGAGCACAGTCGGGCTCCGGTGGTTGCTACTCATTCCTCGATGCGCAAATTTACACCGGACTTCGAGCGTAATATCAGTGATGAGTTGCTGTCTAAGCTGGCCGCTAAAGACGGAGTGGTGATGATTAACTTTGGTTCTTCCTTCCTCACCAAAGAGGCCAACGCCTACTACGCCGCCTACGCCGAAGCGCGGGATGCCTATACCGCACGTCACAAGTTGTCGGGAGACGACCCGCGCGTGGAACAGTTTGAAAAAGACTACCGCGCCAAGCGACCCTTTCCCTTCGCCACGGTTTCCGATGTGGCCGACCACATCGATCACGTTCGTAAACGCGTCGGCATCGAGCACATCGGTTTGGGCTCTGATTACGATGGCGTGGGCGATAGTTTGCCGACGGGGCTGAAGGATGTGTCGCAGTATCCCAACCTGGTGGCGGAGCTGTTGCGCCGCCGTTATTCCGAGGAAGATATCGCTGCCATTCTCGGGGGCAACTTCCTGCGGGTGTGGGCTCAAATCGAAGACCTGAAAGGTACCTGAAAAACCGCGGGGAATTTCCCCGCGATTAGGCCCCGAATCGGGGTAGGCAAGCGTGGGCAGGGGCGTAGAATGACAGGACTCGAAATCTGATTACCCTTTGAGGCGACCATGACGCTGAAAGCCCTGGCCCCCCTTGCACGCATTTTCCTGACACTGCCGCTGCTGGCAACGCTAGCCGTGGCGGAACCGGCCCAGCGCGTGGATGACTTCGTCCTGCTGGACCATAAGGGCAAGGCGCAGCAGTTGCACTACCACAAGGACGCGTCCGCGGTGGTGCTCATCGTGCAGGGCAACGGTTGCCAGATCGTGCGCTCATCATTGGCCGACATCAAATCCCTGCGCGACGACTACGCCGAGCAGGGCGTTGAGATGCTGATGATCAACAGCAATCTGCAGGATGATCGCGACAGCATCGCCCGCGAGGCCGCGGATTGGGATATCGATGTTCCCATCCTGCACGACGGCACGCAGATCATTGGCCGTTCTTTGAATCTGACCCGCACCGGTGAAGTGCTGGTGATTGATCCGAAGAGTTGGGAAATTGTTTACCGCGGTGCCATCAATAACCGTGTGGAGTACGAGCGGCAGAAAAACACCGCCAGCGAAAGCTATGTGCGCGACGTACTGGACCAGATGCTGGCGGGCGAGACACCGGCGTTTAGCAAGAACGATGCCCCTGGCTGCCTGATCAACTTCCCGAAACAACCCGAGATTAGCTACAGCGACACCATCGCGCCCCTGCTGCAGCGCAATTGCCTGGCCTGTCACGTGGAGGGTGGTATCGCGCCCTGGGCGATGTCGGAATATCGCATGGTACAGGGCTTTGCCCCGATGATGCGCGAAGTGGTACGCACCAAGCGCATGCCGCCCTGGCATGCGGACCCGGCGGTTGGCCACTGGAAGAACGCCGGGGGTATGTCGGATGAAGATATCACTACCCTGATCAGCTGGATCGAGCAGGGCGCCCCCCGCGGTGACGGGCCGGATCCCTTGAAAGCAACTCAACCCTTGAGCACCGACTGGACACTGGGCGAACCGGATCTGGTGGTGGAGGTGCCGGCCTTCGATGTGCCGGCGACAGGTATCGTCGATTACCAATTCCCTGTTATCGAAAATCCGCTTGATCGCGACGTGTGGGTGGTGGCCGCCACCATCATCCCCGGTGACACACAGGCCGTGCACCACGTACTGCTGGGTTCAGCCGATGAAGCGCCTGACCCCGGCAGCGACCCGGAGGAGAGCGTATTCCAGAACTACATCATGGGTTACGCGCCGGGGAATGAATCCTCCTTCATGCCCGAGGGTACTGGAGTGTTCGTACCGGCGGGCGGTGTGTACCTCACGCAAATGCACTACACGCCTTATGGTCGCGCCTCCACCGATGTCACCCGTATTGGCCTGTACTTCGCCGACGAACCCCCCGCCAATTTCCTGCGGCAGGAAGTGGTGGTGAATCCGCGTCTGAAAATCCCACCCGGTGCCGAGGCCCATGAAGAGCACGCCTACTTCACCTTCTGGCAGGACGCGGTGATTTACTCCCTGGTGCCGCACTCCCATTACCGCGGCCGCGCCTCAACCTTCGAGCTGGTGTATCCCGATGGCCAAACTGAACTGGTGCTGTCCGTACCGAATTACGATTTCAACTGGCAGCGCACCTACAGTTTCGAGGAGCCCAAACAGGTTCCGGCGGGCACAAAAATTGTTCACCGCACGGTCTACGACAACTCCGCGAAGAACCCCGGCAATCCCGACCCCGAGGCGACGGTGCGCTGGGGTCTGCAATCCCACGAAGAAATGCTTTACGGCTCGGTCACCTACAGTTGGGTGGATGAGCGTTCGGATGCACCTATTCACGATCGGGGATTGGCGGAGGCCTACCAGTTCATGGGCTTTGCCGACACCGACATGGATGGCGTCGTGAGCAAGAAAGAGATGCCCGAACGTTTACGCAAACGCATCGGTTGGAAGTGGTGGTTCGTGGACAAGAATAAGGATGGCGGGCTGGATGCCGACGAACTCTATGCCATGTTCAATCGGGGTGCAGAGAAAAAATCGAAACAGGCTGACCAGCAAACCGGCGGTAACTAGCCGGAGGACAATGGCGGCGGGATTGCCCCGCCGCCAGACGTGCTTATTTCAATCCCAGTGCCTTCTTGCCTTGCTCGAAGGTGATGTCGACCGGAATATTGGCCGCGGCCAGGCGATCCAGATCCGCCTGTAGCTGCGGGCTGATGTGGCCGTAATCCGCCAGCAGTTTTACCGCACCGTCGTAGTCACCGTTACCCTGCAGGGTCAGCAACAACTCAGACAGTTCAGCCATGGCGGTCTGCATCTTTCCGCGATTCACCCTGTATTGCCCGGTGGCGGCGTCGCGGTGGAAGGCGCCTTTTTCCTGGAAGAAGTTGAAGCGCACCATGTTCGCCTTGCCGTGTGCGCTGGACGCACCAAAGCGAACGCTGCGGAAGATGCCAGCGAGGAAGGTGACGTAGTTGTCATCGAGTTTTGCTGCGTCCATCTCACCCAGCTTGGCCAGTTCAGAAATCATATACAGGCCCAGTATGTCGGCCTTGCCTTCTTCCAGGGCGCTGGCGGTGTCCTTCATCGCTGTGCGCACATACTCGCCGGTGGTGATGGTTTTCTTGATACCCAGGCCGTGCGCCACTTCGTGGAACATGGTGTTCTCGAAGAAGGCATCGAAGGTGATGTACTGGCGCTGCTCCGGCGCGATTAACACCTGTGAGATCGGGATCAGGGTCTTGTCGAACTTGGCCCGCATGGCGTTCTTGAGCTGCAGTCGCCGTGTGCCCTTGGCCAGTTGCACTTCCTCGTCGTTGGGCAGGTTGATGGCGATGGTTTTGGAACCCGCATTGGAATGCCCGGCGTAGTAAATCACGTCGTAGGCGTTCAGGTCGGAATCCGTGCCCACCTCATCCTGCTTGTACTTCGCCGGCACCGGCAGGTTTTTCTGCAACTGGGGCAGGTAACTGGCGAAGCGGCTCAGGCGTTCGCTCCACTGCTGGTCTTTCACCAGCACGTAGGATTCGAAGGCCGTGCGGTACCCGTAGAGGCGGTCCTCATAGTTTTCGATGGGGCCGATCACCACGTCAATCGGGTTGTTCTTCATGTCCATCCAGGCCATGTCCGAGGCGCGGTATACATCGCTCAGGAAGGCGTCCGCGCGCAGGCGCAGGTAGTTGGCAAACTCGGGGTCTACTGCAAGGTCAGCCGCCTCGCGCAACAGCTTCGCGGCGCGCGCCAGTTCTTCGGCGTAGGCCTTGCTGTAGGGCAGCAGGGTGAGTTCGCCCTGGCTGTTGCGGCGCACCAACGAGTACAGGCCTTTTTTGCCGGCCGCCGGCCAGGCCTCGAACTCGTCGCGGGTCATATCGGCGGGATAGAAACGCGCGCCCAGGGGTTTTTCACCGTAGCCGTCGATGAACGGCTTTTCGTTGGCCAGGCGGTCCCAGGGGCCGTAGTTGTAGTCGGCAAACTGTTTCAGGTCGGCATCGGCAATGCTGTCCAGGAAGGGCTTGGGCTCACCGAAGGCCTGCAGCCAGAACAGATGGTCCATGATGTCGGATGCCTCGATCAGCAGCCCCAGCATTTTGTGCTGATCGCTGTTCAGGTGAGACAGATCGCTGGTGAGTTTGACCGGCGCGTAGATCACACGCTTTTCCGGTGCGGGTTCCGGCACGGTGGTTTGGGTGCACCCGGCCGCCAACAACAGGGGCAGGGTGAACAAGGCGATTTTGTTCATGTGGGTCTCCTGATTTAACGGATGAACTCGGCCAGATCTTTGCGGTACTGGGCCATGGAGTCGGGGTGCACGTACATCATGTGCCCGGCTTCATAGAGCTTCAAGGAGATATTGTCGGCGAGCTTGCCAGGCAACTTCATGTGGTCCAGGAAATACTGTGTGGCGCCCAGCGGGGTGGCCAGATCGTAGTAACCCTGTTGCACCAGCAGACGCATGTTGGGGTTCTGGATCATCGCGTAGTTCAGGTCCACACCGGTGTTGGCTACCGGTTGCGGGCCCCAGTCGCTGGCGCCGGGCTGGCGGTGACTGTTGTCCCAGTCTGCCCACAAACCGCCGGAGATGACGTAGGTGCGGTCGGTTTTCACGCCGAGTTGCTCGCGGTAGTAGTCGTTAAACGTGGCAGCGAACGCAGGGCCCACGGAGGGGAAGTAGGGGTCGTAATTCATCTTTTCGGCGATACCATTGGTGGCAATCCCCGCGTAGCGTGAATCGATACGGCCCACCACCTGGCCGCGGCTGCGCAACAGTTCCTGGGCAAAGCGGCTTTCGTCGATGCGCAGGTTGGCGCGGTCCCAGTAGTCGGCGCTGATGCCGGTAAAGCGCTCCATGCCGGCCAGTACCTTCTGCCGTTCCTCAGCGGTGGCGCGGTTACCCTTGTACAGCACCGGTGCATACTCATTGATGGCAAAGGCTTCAGCCTGTTGCAGGAAGGTTTGCAGGTCAGCCGGGCGGTCTTTAACCACGTTGTGGAACCAGGCAGTGGCGGCGAAAGTGGTGATGTAATTCACCTGGGCCACGTCGATTTCCACACCCGCGTTCCCCGCCACAAAGCTCATGTAGGGCGACACCAGAATCACGCCGTTGAGAGAGATGTTGTGCGCCTGCAGCAGTTTGTAGGCCACGCCGCCGCTGCGGATGCCGCCGTAGGACTCACCCAGCAGGTATTTCGGGGACTGCCAGCGGCCGTTGTCAGACACGTAGCGCGCGATGAATTTGGACACCGATTCGATATCCGGGTCCACACCCCAGAAGTCCTTGCCTTCAGCTTCGCCCACCGGGCGAGAGAAGCCGGTGCCCACCGGGTCGATCATCACCAGGTCGGCTTTGTCGAGGATGCTGTACTCGTTATTGACGCGCTGGAAAGGCCCTTCGGTGGCATAGCCCAGATCTTCCACCACGGTGCGCACCGGCCCCAGAATGCCCATGTGCAGCCACAGGGACGCAGAGCCCGGCCCGCCGTTGTAGGCGAACAGGATGGGGCGTTCTGCGGCGTTTTTACCGCGCTGCACATAGGCGGTGTAGCCAAACTCGGCGATTGGCTTACCCTCGTCATCCTTCATGATGAGGGTGCCGGCGGTGGCGGTGTAATCGATGTTTTTGCCTTCGATTCGCACGTTGCCGCGGGATTCGAAGTGCATCGGCTCAACGGGCTTGGCGGCAGGGGCTTCTTCGGCCGTTTCTGCCAGTGCCAGGCTTGCTACCATCATGAGTGGCAGGCTCAGCCAGAATGTTAATTTGTGGGTCATGTGTGTATGCTCGATTGCGGTTAACCGGGGCAGTGTAGAGGATCACTCTGCGGCCTGCATCCCGGACCGCTGTTTTCCGCAACTACTTTCCGCAACTACGCTACGCCAACTGGAAATTTCATGCTGTCTGACCCCCTGTTCTACCTGGTGAGCATTCCTGCCGTGCTGCTCTACGGGGTGGCGAAAGGGGGCTTTGGCGGCGCGGTGGCGATCCTGTCCGTGCCGCTGATGAGCCTGCTGATGCCGCCGACACAGGCGGCGGCGATCCTGTTGCCCATTCTGGTGGTGATGGATGCGGTGGTGGTCTACACCTACCGGCACCAGTTCGAGGGGCAAGCCCTGCGGCTGTTGCTGCCGGGGGCGCTGGTCGGTATTGGGTTGGGGTGGCTTACCGTCGAGTTTATGAACGAGGACTACCTGCGCATTATGGTGGGGGTGTTGGCGCTGGTGTTTGGTGTGCAGCAGCTATTCAATTTGCAGTCCGCCGGTTCGCGGCAGCACAACCCCTGGTCTGCCGGTTTTTTTGGCACGCTGGCGGGCTTCACCAGCTTCAGCATCCACGCCGGGGGGCCGCCGGTTTCCATGTACCTGCTGCCGAAGCGGCTGCCACCGCTGATCTACGCCGGTACGGCGGGTATGTTTTTCGCCGTGGTCAACGCGGTCAAACTGGTGCCTTACTATTTTCTTGGTCAGTTCAGCCCCACTAATTTGCTGTATGCACTGGTGTTGGTGCCGCTGGCGCCGCTCGGTGTGAAGCTGGGCCACTATCTGGTGAAACGTTCCAGTCCGACGGTGTATTACCGCATCATCAGCTTTTTCCTGATCGTGGTGGGGGCGAAGTTGCTCTGGGACGGGCTGAGTTGACTGGCCGAGTGTAAATACTCGCGTTGTTCCGCCGCTGGCGCTTGGCTACAATGCGCGCCCCTGCCGTGGGGTCTATAACTAAAGTTGTCTCCCACTGACTGACGCGTCCCCTTCCGCCAGACGAGTGGCGCACCGTTATCAGAAACGAGAGAACCCCATGTTCGAAATTCACGCCAATAAAGTCGCCAGCGTTCGCAGCGATGTCCTGTCCGGCCTGACCGTCGCCCTGGCCCTGGTGCCCGAAGCGGTGGCCTTTGCCTTCGTTGCCGGTGTTGAACCGCTGGTGGGCCTGTACGCAGCGTTTATGGTGGGGCTGATCACGGCCTGTATCGGTGGCCGTCCCGGCATGATTTCGGGGGCGACTGGCGCACTGGCGGTAGTGATGGTCACGCTGGTGGCGGACCACGGCGTGGAATACCTGTTTGCCGCGGTGGTGCTGATGGGCATCATCCAGATCACCGCCGGTGCCTTGCGATTGGGTAAGTTCATTCGCATGGTGCCCCACCCGGTGATGCTGGGTTTTGTGAACGGCCTGGCCATCGTGATTTTCCTGGCGCAGTTGAGCCAGTTCGGTACGCCCGGGGAAGCAGGGTGGTTAAATGGCACCTTCCTCGAAGGCAGCATTATCGATGTGGCCTGGCTGGAAGGCGTGCAACTCTATATGTTGCTCGGCCTGGTGGCGCTGACCATGTGCATCATTCACTTCCTGCCGCGCCTCACCACGGCCATTCCCTCCTCGCTGGCGGCGATTGTGGTGGTGACCCTGCTGGTGGTTGGCCTGAATCTCGACACCCGCGTGGTGGGTGATGTGGCCTCCATCAAGGGCGGCCTGCCCAGTTTCCACATTCCAGTGGTACCGCTGAACTGGGAAACGCTGACGATCATCTTCCCCTATTCAGTCATTCTGGCCACTATCGGCCTGATCGAGTCACTGCTGACCCTGCGCCTGGTGGATGAAATCACCGAAACCCGGGGCCGTGGCAACAAGGAATGCGTAGGCCAGGGTGTGGCTAACGTGGCCACCGGCTTTTTTGGCGGTATGGGCGGCTGCGCCATGATCGGACAAAGCATGATCAACGTGAACTCCGGCGGGCGTGGGCGCCTGTCGGGAATCTCCGCGGCCCTGTTCCTGCTGGCCTTTATATTGGTGGCGTCGCCCTTGATTGAGCGCATTCCTCTGGCAGCGCTGATCGGTGTGATGTTTATCGTGGTGATCGGTACCTTCGAGTGGAGTAGCTTCCGGGTGATCCGCAAGGTGCCGCGCAGCGACGCGCTGGTGCTGATTCTGGTATCGGGCGTGACGGTTGTTACCGATCTTGCCGTGGCTGTGGTGGTGGGCGTGATCGTGTCGGCGCTGGTATTTGCCTGGGAGCACGCCAAGCATATCCGCGTGGAAGCGCGCGACGATCACCAGGGCTCCACGGTCTACGCCGTGGATGGGCCGCTGTTTTTCGGTTCCGTCACCTCCTTCCTCGAGCAGTTCGACCCCGCCCGCGATCGCGACGACGTTGTGATCGACTTCGCCGGCTCACGGGTGTGCGACCATTCCGGGCTGGAGGCCATCGACACACTGGCGGAACGTTACCTCAATGCCGGCAAAACTCTGCACCTGGTGCACCTGTCTGGTGAATGCCGCCAGCTCCTGAGCAAGGCCGGCAGTTTGGTGGAAGTAAACGTGATCGAAGATCCCCACTACTTTGTGGCGGACGACAAACTGGGCTGATTACTGCTGGACACGCCGTTTACTGGCGCGGCGGTGCCAGCCGCAGGCGACCAAAAGTAGACGCGTCGATATAGCCGCGATTACGATCACCGGCCACCGGCGTTATCGCCACGTCGGTGTACAGATTGTCCCGGCCCTCGGGACCGTCGCTGTCGCAATAGCCCACCATCCAGCCAATTTCCTTGCCGGCTTGCAGTGACACGGGGGTGTCGGCATTACCCTGGGCGTAGAGTTGTATCCGAAGCTCCCAGATCAGGGCGTGGGGTGGGTCGGATTGCCGCCTCAGTTGGCTAAGGGCGTGGTCGGGAAACTCGCGCGGTGTACTGGTAATTGCACGGCCCTGCTCGTCGTAGCCACTGGCAGCGAGATCCACTACTTCGCCCCCGATGCCGATGTGGTAGGCGTAGGCATTATCGTCATGCAGGTGCAGGCCGCCGCTCGCATCCTCATCCACAAATATCTCCAGCGCGTCGTCCAGCCAGTAATTCTCCAGAGGGTCGGGGTGATGGTCGCTGATCACGTCGTCCACGATCTCCGCCTGTAAATACAGTGCCTGGGGGGTCCATAACACACGATAGCGACCGCTGAAGTCGGCAGCGGGTGGCAGCACACCCGTCATCGGCCGAGTGATGTGTTTCCAGGCTGCCATGCGCCATTGCTCTGGCGTTGGGAACAGACTGCCGTGCAATTCTGCGTGGGGTGCGATGTAGATGGCGTCTTCAGCCTGCGTTGTGGTGCCGGCGAATGCGACAAGCAGCGCGGCCAAAGCCAGGACGCGACTAGTCATCGACCGTATCCCGAAGAATTGCCAGGGCCTGGGAAAGTACTGCCGGCGGTGCCACGCTGCCGTCCAGCCCGATAATATCCGGCTCGTTGTGCGCCGCCTGCAGGGCTTCGAACTGACTCTCCAGCAAGGTGTGGGGCATGAAGTGGGACTGGCGTTGTTGCAGGCGCGCGCGTAACTCGCTGAGCGGCACTTCAAGGTGAAGGAACAGCGTGGAAGGATGCACCGCCCGAATTTTGGCGCGATGGCCACGGCGCAAGCCGCTGTAGGCCAGCACGCAGGATTGTCCCGCCAGCAATTGCTGGTTGAGGTAGCCGGCGATGGCGTCTATCCACGGCGCGCGTTGGGCGTCGGTGAGCGCTTCGCCCCGGCGCATGCGCGCAACATTTTCCGGGGGGTGGAAATCGTCCGCTTCCACAAACTGTGCACCGGAAGCGGCGGACAGTTCGCGGGCCAGCCATGTCTTGCCACTGCCGCTGACACCCATAGCAACGATTAGGCGGGGCCATTGCATGCCAGGCTTCACGGCGAGGGCTCCTCGCTGGGCAGGGTGATGATTACCTGACAGGTCTGTCTCGGTGTGATGTTGGTGATGAGGGGGGTTGGCAGCGCCTGCCCGTCCACAGCGTAGCGAGGCTCGCTACAGTGCGCTTCGCGTTGGTAAGTGATGTTTAAGATGGCACCGCGAAAACGGCGCGTGACTGAGGCCGATTGCCAGTGCGAGGGCAGACCCGGCTGCAGTCGCAGGCCTTCGCGACAACCGCGCAGGCCGTAGAGCTGTTCGATCACTACCCGGTAATACCAGGCTGCGGTGCCGGTGTTGAACAGGCCACTGGAGCGCCCGGCTTCCTCGGGGAATTGCCGCCAGGCGCCGCGGTAGTAGTTGGGTAAGAAGTTAGGTAACTGGCCGCGTCGTAGCAAATCGTCCACATCGGGGCCGGGCAACATGGTGCGCAACCAGTGAAACGCCTGGTCGTGGCGGCCGATTTTGTAGAGAGCGTGGATGAAGAACATCGCGGCATGGTTGTAGATCGAGCCATTCTCCGCGCTGCCGGGAAACTTCTGCGTGATCCGGCCGATGTCTTCCTGCATGGCGGTGTAGGCTGGAGCCAGCATGGCCAATCCCCAGGGGGTACCCAGCTCCCGATCCACGGCAGACAACAGGGCCTCCGTCTGCGCGTCATCGGCGATCCGCGCCAGCAGCGCCCAGCTCTGTGGATTGAGATAGATGCGCCCCTCTGTGTCAGCCTGTGTGCCAAAGCGGCGACCGCCGTCAGTAATGCCGCGGGCGTACCACTGGCCGTCCCATAAGGTATCGTTGCACACCGCTGCCAGTTCGGCTGCATAGGCAGCGTAACGTTCGGCGCTATCGGAGTCGCCGTGGCATCGACATATCTGGGCCCAGACTTGCAGCGCGTGCACCAGTGCGATGGACAGCCACCCTGAAACACCAATCCCCGCCGGCCCGACCATGTTCATCGGGTCGCACCAGTCGCCCTGTTCGATGTACACCAGCCCGCGTTGATCCCGCCTGCCCCAGAGGTAGTCCAGCGCGGCACAAACCCGCTGGTAGACCGAGGTTTTTTCGTTGGTGTTGCCTCGACTCGGCACCGCTTCTCCCAGCAGTGCGTAGTCGTCGCTTTCATCCAGATACGCTTCCAGGCACAGGGGTAACCACAGGCAGTGGTCGGAGTGCGGCACCTGATTGATGTATTTCAGCGTGGCCTGATCGTTCAGTAGGATGCCATCGGGCAAGGCGCCGCTGTTTTCCTGCTGCGATAGCGCAGTGATGAATGCGGCGCGCGCCAGCGAGGGTGCGAGGTAGGCCGCCCCCATGTTGTCCTGCAGGTAATTGCGAGTTTGCGGATCAGTGGTAAAGCGATTGCAGTCCGCATGGTAGAAAACCTGTCGCGGCAGCCAGGTATTGAGGAAGTGATCAAAGGCCTGATCCGGCGATTGACTCTGGAGGGTTGTAAGCGGATGGCCACCACCGCATTCACTGTCGCTGCCTTTCCTGGACGGCAGGTACTGTTGTCGGATACGGCTTATTTCCGCCTCGTCCTTTGCCGGGCCAAACAGGAAGCGGAACTCGTGCTGGGCACCCGGTGCTAACGTCAGCGCATAGTGTAGCGCCGCAATCGGGGTGGTGTAGTTTGCGGTGCCGTTGCTCAGGCTGTCAGCGTTGATCGCAGCCGGCGCATGTGGCCCACCTTCGCCTTCAAAAACTTCCCGGCGGGTTTCCCAACTGTTGGGTGTTTGATCGTGCAACAGAAAGGTCAGGTCCTTGGCGGCCTTGACCTGAGGATAATCCGAGAGGTGCTGGTAGGGCGTAACCCGCTTGCCAATCACAGCGCCAAGTTGGGGATGGTAGGCGGCCCCCTGGTTCATCCAACTCATGTAGCCAAGGGTGAAGGCGGGATAGAGGGCAATATCGCGCGACTGCGCACTGTGATTGCTTACGCGCAGGTGCCAACGTTCGACACTGTCTGCTTCGGGCAGAGACAGGCTGATCTCCAAGCCGATGCCCTGGAATTGTAGCTGCCAGCAGATGTCCCGAGGCCCAGCCGAGAACAGGAATCTCTCGGGTCGCCGCCGTACTGGTTCGTAGGGCGCGGAGAACAGTTCGCTACTACGCGTGTCTTTCAGATAAAAGAAGCGCCCCGGGTGGTGGGCGTAGTAGGGCTGCTCCGGCTGCGCGAAGGTAGTGGCCTCCATATTGGGGCCGTAGCTGTAGCGCGCCGGTTCGGGCTGCATGTGAAGGGCAGAGACGAAGCCGCGGCAATTCACGTTCAGTAAAGTATTGCGGTTCCACAGGTAGGCACTGGCCGCAGGCAGGGCCGTGGGGGAGTGCAGCTCGATGCGTTCCCCTGAAAAACTGATCAGCGGTTTTTCAGGGGAATTCATGTGGTGGCCCGCGCGATCAGATCCGACTGGATTTTGCCCAGGCGTTCACCGCTGAGGTCGTAGCTTTTGACCACCAGCACTGCCAGCAATGCGAAGCCGCCGGGAATGGCGGTTTGCAACAGGGCGATACCCGTAAGCGAGGCACCGCTTTGCGCTTCGTTGGCGGCATAGCCCAGCGCTGCGAGTACCCACAGCATTCCCGCCGAGCCAAGCGCACCGCCCAGCTTTTGCGAGAAGGTGGCGGCAGAGAAGGTCATGGCGGTGGCTCGCCGTCCGGTCTTCCATTCATTGTAGTCGGCGCTGTCGGCGTACATGGACCAGGTCAGGGGCGATTTGGGTCCGAGGGCCAGGCTGATCAGAATGTTGAGGGTGAACATCAACCAGATCATGTCCCGCGGCACGAAGTAAAACGCGATCGACAGTATCGCAACACAACCCATCAACCACGCCAGCAGCCGCGGTTTATCCAGGTATCGCGTCATGACCGGAGCCAACAGTGCGCCAGCGGCATAGGCCACCATCTGCCAGAACAGGTAGTCCGGCAGCAGGTCGGGGCGCTCCACGTAGTAGTAAAAATAGTAGTAGGCCGAACCTGCCCGCAAGGTAATGGTCATCATGATGATCATTGCCAACGCGAACAGAATCAGCCAGGGTTTGTTGTGCAGCAGGTCGCGGATGTCCTGCAGGGGCGGGCTTTTCTGTTCCGGCGGCGGCGCGATGCGCTCCCGGGTAGACAGGAAGGTCACACCAAAAATCACCATTGCCAGGGCGCCGTACAGGGCCATGGTCAGTTGCCAACCGCGTTCGGCGTCGCCCGCACCCAGGTAGTCCACCAGCGGCAGCGTGTACTTGTTGGCCAGTGCGCCACAGCTGAAGGCGAACAGAAAACGAATGCTGATCAGTGAGGTGCGATCCTGCGAGTTGGCAGTCATCACGCCAGAGAGTGAGGAGTAGGGCGTGCTCAACACCGTGTAGAGCATCATCATCAGGGTGTAGGTGCAGTAAGCCCACACCAGTTTGCCACCGGGACCGAAGTCCGGCGTGGTAAAGGTCAGTACCGCCGCACCGGCCATGGGCAGGCCGGCGAACAACAGGTAAGGGCGAAACTTGCCGAAACGGGTTTGGGTGCGATCCGCCACGGCCCCCATCAGGGGGTCGGTGCAGGCATCCACAATTTTCGTGGTGAACAGCATTGTGCCAGCCGCCGCAGCGGAGAGGCCGAACACTTCGGTGTAGAAGGCCGCGAGAAAGGAGCCGATAACCGTCCAGTACAAGTTAAACCCGGCGTCGCCAAAGCCGTAGCCGAGTTTCTCGCCCAGTCCCAGCCGGGCCAGGCGAGCGTTGGCGGCGGGCGTTTCAGTCACTATGGCCCAACTCAACCACGATTTCACACTGCGAGCCACACGCGGCAGGGGCAACCGTTGTCGACGACCAGACCTCGCCGTTCACTGTGATACTGCGCACGCCCTTGCTCACACCCTCGGGGTTGCGAATCTCGATGTTGAAATTCACGCCACGGAACACACGCTGCACACGGAAGCTGCGCCAGTGGGAGGGAATACAGGGGTCAATCTGCAGGCCGTCATAATGGGGTTTGATGCCGAGAATGTGTTCAGTGATGGCGTGGTAATTCCAAGCCGCCGTGCCCGTTAGCCAGGAGTTCTTCGCTTCGCCGGGCCGGGCTGCTTCCTTGCCGGCGACCATTTGGGCGTAGGCGTAGGGTTCGGTTTTGCGCAGTTCCACGTGGGACTGCATCGCCGGGGCGAGCTTGCAGTAGTACTCGTAGGCGCGATCGCCGCGGCCGATCACCGTTTCGGCGATCATGATCCAGGGGTTGTTGTGGCAGAAGATACCGCCGTTTTCCTTATAACCGGGAGGATAGGTGGATATCTCGCCGTACTCTGGATAGTAGCGACTGAACGCGGGGGCGTTGAGGACCATCCCGTAAGGCGTGTCGAGGTGGGCACGTGCCGCGTCCAGCGCTTGCGTGACCTTGCCGTCGTCCAGCCCGATGCCGGCCATGCCACAAAAGCCCTGGGATTCGATGAAGATCTTGCCTTCCTCGTTGGCACAACTGCCCACCGGTTTGCCCTGGGCATCGTAGGCGCGCAGGAACCACTCTCCGTCCCAGCCGTGTTGCTCCACGCACTCACTCATCTGTGTTGCCAGTTCGCGGGCGCGGGCGGCTTCATCGAGGTCGCCGTGGCGTTCACAGAGATCGGCGTACTGGCGTGCATACAACACGAAGGCACCGGCAATCATTAACGACTCTGCTACTTTGCCCTGACCATCGCCGGTGGTCTGGAAGGACTCGTTGGGGTCGGTGGAGAAGCAGTTCAGGTTAAGGCAGTCGTTCCAGTCCGCTCGGCCTATTAATGGCAAGCCGTGCGGGCCGCGATTATTGACCACATGGTCGATGGAGGCGCGCAGGTGGGCGAGCAGTGGGGCGCAGTGGGTGTCGTCGTTACCAAAGGGCACTGACTCATCCAGCAGACTGAAGTCCCCCGTTTCCTTCACATAAGCGGCGGTGGAGGCGATTAACCACAGTGGGTCGTCATTGAAGTTGCCGCCGATGGCCGCGTTACCGCGCTTGGTAAGCGGTTGGTACTGGTGGAATACTGAACCGTCTTCGAACTGAGTGGCAGCGATATCCAGGATGCGCTCGCGGGCGCGTTCCGGTGCCAGATGCACGAAGCCCAGCAAGTCCTGGTTGGAATCCCTGAAGCCCATGCCGCGGCCGATGCCGGCCTCGAAGTAGGAGGCGCTGCGGGACAGGTTGAAGGTCACCATGCATTGATACTGGTTCCAGGTGTTAACCATGCGGTCGAGCCGTGGGTCCTCTGACTCGATCTGGAAGCGGGACAGTAGCTCGTCCCAGTAAGCAGCCAGCGCATTAAAAGCCGCTTCAACTTTTGCCACGGTGTCGTAGCGCTCGATCAAGGTCCGAGCCGGGGCTTTGGCGATGACATTCTTGTCGTCCCACTTGCCATCGGGATTGACCTCGACATAACCCAGCAGGAAAACGAAATCACGTTCTTCCCCGGGGGCCAGTTCCACCTCAAGGCAGTGGGAGGCAATGGGCGCCCAACCGTTCGCAACGCTGTTGCCCGGCTCACCGCGGCGCACGACCTCGGGAGCATCGTAGCCCTCGTAGGGGCCGAGGAAACTGTCGCGACAAGTATCAAAGCCGCTGAGCGGGGCATTCACGTGGTAAAACGCGTAGTGATTGCGACGCTCCCGGTATTCCGTTTTGTGGAACAAAGTGGATCCGTCTACCTCTACTTCACCGGTGGAAAAGTTGCGCTGGAAGTTGGTGGCGTCATCTTCGGCGTTCCAGAGGCACCACTCCTGCAGGGAAAATAACTTAAAACGTTTTACATTTTCGGCGTCATTACGCAGGCTGAGGTGCTGAATTTCCACCGTGTCGCCGATGGGCACGAACACCCGTAGCCCGCAGTGCAATCCATCTCGCTCGCTAGTGAACCGGGTGTAGCCCATACCGTGCCGGCACTCATAGCGATCAAGCGCAGTGCGGCAGGGTTTCCAGCCCGGATTCCAGGTAGTGCCGTCGGCCTCGCGAAGGTAGAAGTAGCGCCCACCATCGTCCATCGGCACGTTGTTGTATCGGTAGCGCGTCAGGCGGCGGAACTTGGCGTCACGGTAAAAGCTGTAGCCCCCCGCCGTGTTCGAGATCAGGGAGAAAAAATCTTCCGTGCCCAGGTAATTGATCCAGGGATAGGGCGTGGCGGGTTCGGTAATGACGTATTCCCGCTGGCTATCGTCAAAAAAGCCGTAGTCCTGCTCCAGTTCAGGGTGTGGGTTGGTCATGAAGTCTCTCAAATCCGGTTGGTTGTAGGGTGGGTGATTCCACTGGCGCGGCCGGCAGGTTGCGGTACCAGGTGCGGTAGAGCACCAGCGCAGCAACGCCGAAGCACAGGGCGGTTGTCGCCATGGCACCGTAGTCGCGAATCACCAGGAAAATAGGCAGTGCCACCAGGCAGGTCTGGGCGACGATGCCCACGGCGACATTGAACATATCGCGTCCGAAATCACCATTGGCTTCAAAGTCGGGCGTTTCGGCCACCACCTGTTGGTGGACAGGCCCCCAGAAACCCCAGGGTCGCACAGTGCGATAGAAGGTCTTGAGCACGTCGATGTCGTCGGCCGGCGTCAGCAGGCTGGCGCCGATACACGCGACGCCGGAAAACAGCAGCAACAGTGGGAACAGGTACAGTGGCAGAATGTCCGAGGCAACACCCTCGATTACACCGTCGAACAGCGGCGGGAAGGCCAGGGCGCCAACGATACCGGCCGCCATGCCCCAGAAATAACCCATTCCGTTGAGGCGCCACCAGTACCACTTCAATACATTGGACACCACGTAGCCACCCCACAGGCCTGCCACCAGCCACAGCAATACGCTGTTGATACTCTGCACAAACAGGCCGATGAAGATGCTCACCGCCACCACGCCCAGAGACACCAGATAGCTGGCGGACACCAGACGACGATCGCTGGCATTGGGGTTGATGTAGCGTTTGTAGATGTCATTAACCAGATACGCCGGTGCCGCGTTGACGGTGGCGGCGAAGGTCGACATAAATGCCGCCAGCAAGCCGGCGAGTAACAGGCCAAGCAAGCCTACTGGTACAAACTGGAGCATGGCCGAGGGCAGGATATTTTCAAAGTCCAGGCGGCCTCCGGAGATGAGGTCCAGTTCCTGGTAGTAGACGATGGCCAGTACGGCGAATCCGGCAATCATCAAATAGCGGATGGGCATCAGTACGATGGAGACAAAGGCGCTCATCAACGCGGCCTCGCGCGGCGAACGTGTGGCCAGAATTTTCTGCATGTCGTAGTTGGGCGCCGGCCCCGCCATGCTGACCAGCACGCCCTTGAACAACATCAGCATGAATACGATGCTGAACAGGGAGTAACCGTCGGACACAATCTTCTCGTTCACTTCGGTGATGATGCCGCCCCAGTCCACATCCAGATGCCAGCCGAAGAAGGGGTTGGCCCAGCCTTCGGGGGTTGCCGCCGCCAACACCTCCGGTTGCACGTGCATCATGGCGATGGTGGCGATGGTAACGGCGGACACCGTCATAATGCTGAACTGCAGCACGTCGGCCCACACAATGCTGTACATGCCGCCGAGCAACACATAGAAGGTGGCGATGCTGGTGAAGAAGATGCCGTACAGGTGAGGCACGTACTGCTCGGGCACTGAGAAAGGCACGAAGGTGGAAACGGTTTCCCAGGGGATGAAAATTTCCATGAACTTGCCTACACCAATGAAGCCGTAGGCGAGGAAGCCAAGGACGCTCAGCAGCGCAAAGGCCACTACCACCCCGTGAGACAGGCGCGCACCCAGGTTGTCGCCGAAGCGGGTCTGAATCCATTCGGCGCCAGTCAGTACGTTGGAGCGGCGCAACCACATGGACAGGAAGACCGCGAGGAAGATCTGGTTGAACACCGGCCACAGCCAGGGGATCCAGATGCTTTTCATGCCGTAGACAAAGCACAGGGTCACCAGCCACATGGTGCCGGAGATGTCGAACATGCCCGAGGCATTGGACAGGCCCAGCATGTACCAGGGCAATTGCCGGCCGCCCTGGAAGTAGGCGCGCAGGTTCTGGCTGGCACGGCGGCGCAGGTAGAGGCCGATGGCAACGGTAGCCACCAGGTACAGTGCAATGATCAACAGGTCGATGGTCTGCAGGCGCATGCCCGATTTCACTCCGTTATTATTCGAATCAGAGGGGCTATTGTGAGCTGCTTTGCGGCGCTCTGCCGCTGTAAAACGTTTAACATTAAAACAGAGAGAAATCCGCCTTGCAAGCGAATAGGGCCAAATTAATCCAGGGCGATCCCTGTGCGTCGGAGAGCTCGGCTAATCCTTAATCGGTATAAGCGGCCTGGTGTGTTATCGCCAAATGGTTGATAGAAATATTTTCTGTATTAAAAACAACGGGATATATGGCGTCGTGGCGATATTTTGAATTGCAGGGGTGAAAAGTGGTTGACATCGGCTTTCGACAAGAGAATGATGTAAAACGTTTAATACAAAAAGCGGTTCCGTCTCGCACGGAGCTCGACCCGGCAAAGCAGGTGTTTCATCGCATCGGTTGAGCCGGTAGCATCCACCAGGATGCTCAAAGTAATCAGTCGGGAGCTGGTTGCGGGTGTCGGGTAAGGCCGCTTTTGTATGGCCGGCAATGTAAAACGTTTAGTGCCGAGTCAGGCGCCAGCGCAGCACGAACCGGACAGGGATTTCAGATAACAGCAACTCCTTGAGAGGTATAATAATGAAACGCAACGCCCCCAACTTCCAACGCAGTCTACTGGCGAGCAGTATTGCCTCTTGCCTGGTTGCCGTCGCTAGCAGCGCGGTGGCACAGGATGCTGCGAGCAACAGCGACTCGATGATGCTCGAAGAAGTCATTGTGACAGGCCATCGCCTGGCGCAGGCTTCGGCGATCAATCTGAAACGCGATTCGGATAATGTCATGGACGGTATCGTCGCCGACGATATCGGTAAGCTGCCTGACGTTACCATTGCCGATTCACTACAGCGTATCCCCGGTGTGCAGATTACCCGCTCTGCAGGTGAGGGCGACGAGGTCAGCATTCGCGGCTTGCCGCAGGTGATTACCCAGATGAACGGCGAGGTTTACCTGGCGGCTGGTTCCATCACCAAAACCCAGCCCTCCATGTCGGACATTCCCTCCCAGTTGTTCAAGGGTGCTGATGTCTACAAGTCTTCTACGGCTAACATGGCAACGGCGGGTATCACCGGCACCATCAATCTGAAAACCCGGCGTCCTTTCGACTTCGACGAGGGCATGTCTTTTGCCGCCAATGCCGAAGCACAACGCGGCATGGAAACGGAAGAGACCGATCCCGCCGGCAGCGCCCTGTTCAACTGGCGCAACGATCGCATGGGCGTGATGCTGAGCGGTGCTTACGCCAATCCGAACCTGGCCAACTACTACAACGGTTTTAACACCGGCGAACCCTCCGGCGATGCCTCCTGGGTAAATGGTGTTAACGATTGGGGTCCTTCGGCTGGTTTCCCCGATACTAACGCCATCGCACCTCAGGGTGTGGTTGCCTGGAACCAGGTGACTGAGCGTGAACGTATCGGTTTGAACGCGGCCTTCCAGGCGGATTTGGGTGAAGGCTTTGAAGTGGTCGCGGAGGTCTTCCACACCGAGCAGGAAGAGTACAACCGCAAGGTGGGCATGAGCGCTACCAACAAGTGGCAGGGGCTCGACTACTTCACCGGCACCAAGGTTACTCGCACCGGTGATTTCACCGATCAGGAGTGGGTAGCGATCCAGGAAATGGACATCGCCGCTCGCCGCGTTAAATCCTTCACCCAGAACGACAGCTTTAATCGCGACTCCACCAACTTCAACCTGGAGTTGAATTACGATGACGGTGGCAAGCTCACCGGTGGCGTGCGCTATGTCAGTGGTTCCGCCAGTGAGGAAAAACGCCACGGTTACAACGAAGGTGACATGACCGATGGCACTGCCACCGGGCTGAACCCTTTCTACCCGGCAGAATTCTGTAACGGCGCGCCGGCAGCCGGCGACCAGGGTGGATGTTTCCTCTCGCCCAATCCACTGGGTTACACCGAAATCCCTCACCTGACCTACAACACCGAGGGCTCGCATCCGCGCTGGAGCGGCTTCGATAACCAGGTAGTTGGCGGGCTCGGAGCGGGTGCCACGCTGCGCGATTACATGAGTAACCTCGACAGCTACAACATCGGCGCCTTCTCGTCCGAGAACAACTGGGACAAGGAAGCCGATCTGGATGTATTCCGTGTGGACGGCAGTTACGAATTTGACGAGGGCGGTTTCTTCACCAGCGTCGATGTAGGTATTCGCAGCGCCCGCAACCAGGTCTCCGAAGAGCGCTACCACCTGTTCTCACCCTTCTATGACGAGGGCTGTCAGGCGCAGTGGAAAGCCACCGACGTGGTGCTGAACACAGGTGCCTGTACTGCCGGCGAATTGGTCAATGGCGAATTCCAGGGTTACACGGTGCTGCCGCCCACGCGCCTGGATCAGTTCAACAACGTCAGCTTCGTTGAAGACTTCGGTCCTGTGCAAGGTGTGCCTGGTGTATGGGCCGTTGACCCCTCGGATTACGATGATCCGGAGGCATTCCACAATGAAGTATTCGGCTCCACCACCAAGGCAATTATTCCCGGCACCTCTTACGACATCGAGCGCCGCGTAAATACCTACTATCTGCAGGGTAACTTCGAGTACGGCATCATGCGCGGTAACGTTGGCCTGCGCGTGCAGGACTGGGAGTTGACCATCAAGCAGAACGTGGCCGGCGCGGGTATCCCCTACGGCAACACCAACGTGGATGATGGCGATGTTGTCACCAAAACGGATGATGTCGAATATCTGCCCGCGATTAACTTGTCTTTCGAGCTCACCGAAGACCTGATTCTGCGCGCAGCGTATACCAAGAACTCGGTGCCTCTGGATTTGAACCTGTGGGGTGATGGCCTCGCCATCCAGACATCACTGGATCAGGATCTGGGCTTCTTCGTGGTCAACCAGGCGTCCCTGGGTGGTAACCCGGACCTCGACCCCTGGCGTTCCGACAACTGGGACCTGTCGCTGGAGTGGTACTACGGTGACGCGAGTATGTTGAGCGCGGCGCTGTTCTACGTGGACGTGGAGAGCTTTGTGCAGGCCGGTACCATTCCCATGCAGTTCGCTGACCCGGACGGCGTGATCCGCCGCACCATCAACGTGGACAC
This sequence comes from Gammaproteobacteria bacterium, assembly GCA_030427085.1. Taxonomy (GTDB): domain Bacteria; phylum Pseudomonadota; class Gammaproteobacteria; order Pseudomonadales; family Halieaceae; genus JAUHXH01. The sequence continues at coordinate 1,104,998 of JAUHXH010000002.1, forward strand.
CAACGTGCAAGGTGAAGGCGGTACTATCGAAGGGGTTGAGTTGGCCGCGCGACTGGCGCTCAGCGACTTTGTCAGTGACGGCTTCTTCAGCGGTTTCGGCATCGATGCCAACTACACCTACTCGCCGAGCGAGCAGGAGCAGCTGGACATTGGCGGCGACAAACTCCCCTTCCCGGAAAACTCGGAAGACCAGCTCAACGCCGTACTGTGGTATGAGAATGGCCCCTTCCAGGCGCGACTGGCGTACAACTACCGTTCCAAGCGTCTCGCTGAAACTGGCCGGACTTCGGGCAACCTGACCGTGTGGCAGGACGATATCGACTATGTCGATGTGCAAGCCAGCTACGCGATCAACGACCAGTTCGTGGTCTACGTGTCGGGTACCAACATCACCGAGTCCTACGAAGAGTACTACATGGAGTGGGAAGACCAGTACGCCTTCCAGAACTACTACGAAGCACGCTACGCACTCGGACTTCGTATGAAGTTCTAGGTAACCAGACCCCTAGCGGGCAGCGGGGGCTGGTTTTGCGGTGAACCGGTTTCCCTGGCTCTTGCCGTGGCGGCATCAACCCGCCACGGCTTTTTTGTATTCAGGAGCCGGGGGTTTATGCTGGTCACCAGTTAGCGTGAATACATTTTTGTGAGGCGCCATTGAATAATAGTGCGATAGAGCGCTTGGTCATTGTTGGGGGCGGCACCGCGGGCTGGATGACAGCGGCCAGTCTGGCCAGTCATTTCAGTAAAACGCCCATGGCCATTACGCTGGTGGAGTCCTCCGCCATCGGTACGATCGGCGTTGGGGAAGCGACGATTCCCTCGATAAGACGCTTCTACGGGGCGTTGGGATTGAAAGATGCCGAGGTGCTGAAGCGCACCCAGGCCACCGCCAAGTTGGCGATCCAGTTTGACGGCTGGCGAGAGTCGGGCCATAGTTTTTTCCATCCCTTCGGTGTGTACGGGCAGGATGTGCGGCAGGTTGGCTTTCATCACTACTGGCTGCGCATGCACCGCGAGGGTCTGGCGGGCGACATCGGTGACTACTCCCTCGCCGTCGCGTTGGCCCAGTCCGGCAAGTTCACGCCGCCGGCGCCCAATCCCCCTACGCCCTTGTCGGTGTTCGATTGGGCGCTGCACTTCGATGCCAGCCTGTTTGCCGCGTTGATGAAAGACACGGCGCTGTCACTGGGCGTTGAGGCAGTGGATGCGCGTATTGATTCGGTGCGCTGCCGCGAACCCGATGGCTTCATTTCGGAGCTTGTGCTCGATAGCGGTAAGGTCGTCGCCGGCGACTTGTTTATCGACTGCTCTGGCTTTCGTGGCCTGTTGATTGAAGGTGCGCTGCAAACGGGCTTCGACGATTGGGGCGAGTGGTTGCACTGCGACCGGGCGGTTGCCCTCCAGAGCGAACTCGACGATCCGGAGGTTTTGCCACCCTATACCCGATCGATAGCCCACAGCGCGGGTTGGCAGTGGAAGATTCCCCTGCAGCACCGGCAGGGCAACGGTTATGTTTACAGCAGCCAGTTCATCAGCGATGACGAGGCGCTGGCGACCCTGCGGGAAAATGTTGCCGGCGCGCCGCGTACCGAGCCCAATATTATTCCCTTCAGGCCCGGCCGACGTCGCCAGGCGTGGCGGAAAAACTGTATTGCAGTCGGCCTGGCCGCGGGTTTTCTGGAACCGCTGGAAAGCACCAGCATCGCCCTCATCGAAACGGCCATCGACAAAATCAAACTGCTGTTCCCCGACAAAAATTGCGTTGCACCGTTGGTGGATGAGTTCAATGACATGACTGCGCTGGAGTACGAGCGCGTACGGGATTTCATCATCCTGCATTACAAGTTGAACGGGCGCTCGGAGCCGTTCTGGCAGCGCTGTCGCGACAGCGCCGTACCAGACACACTTCAGCACAAGATGGATCTGTTTCGTGAGCGCGGCCACCTGGTGAAATACCGCTGGGAGATATTTCAAAATGCGAGCTGGGTTGCGCTCTACATGGGCTTGGGCTTGTTACCGGCGCGGTATGATCCCGCCACCGAATATTTCGACACTGACTACCTGAAAAAAGCCTTCGCGCAAATGCGGCAGTCCCTGGGTGAGGCCGCTGCCGCGGCACCAGCACATGCCGCGTTTCTGGCTCAGGAGGGAATAAGAACATGAACGAGAAACAGCGCATTGTCATCGTCGGTGGCGGTAGCACCGGCTGGATTGCCGCTGCCGCCCTGGGCCGGCAATTACGCAAGGACCTGTACGATGTGACGCTGGTGGAGTCGTCGGAGATCGGCACCATTGGCGTGGGCGAGGCCGTCATCCCGCCCTTTATTACCTTTATCCGCAACCTCGGGCTGGATGAGCAACAGTTTATTCGCGAGACCCAGGCGAGCTTTAAGCTCGGCATTGAATTTCGCAACTGGGCACGCCGAGATCATCGCTACTTCCACCATTTCGGTACGCTTGGCCGGAAACTGGACGGGCACGACTTCTTGCAGTGCTGGCTGAAGGCGAGGGCACATGGCGACACCACCGACCTGATGGACTATGCCCCGGCGGCGGTAATGGCGAAGCACAATCGCTTCTACCTGCCGTTCAAGTTCCCCCAGGAATCTCCGCTCACTGGTGCGGGTTATGCCCTGCATTTCGACGCCGCGCTGGTGGCGAAAGTGTTGCGCCGACATGCGGAGTCTCGCGGTGTGGCGCGCATCGACGGGCGAATCGAGTCGGTCGAGCAGGCGCCGGACGGGCGCATTGCAGCGCTACATTTGCAGGATGGCCAACGCGTGGAAGGCGACTTCTTCCTCGATTGCTCGGGGTTCCGCGCGTTGTTGATTGAGGGCCAGTTGGGGTCGCCCTACGAAAGCTGGCGTGACTACCTGCCCTGCAATCGGGCGGTTGCGCTGCAAACGGTGGGGCACCCTGATATCACCCCTTACACACGCTCAACGGCGCGGGGTGCGGGCTGGACCTGGCGTATCCCGCTGCAGCATCGTACCGGCAATGGCTATGTATTTTCCTCCGATCACTGCTCGGATGACGAAGCCATTGCGACACTCCTCAAAGCCGTCGACGGCGAACCATTGCACGACCCGCGGGTGATTCCGTTTCGTACCGGTATGCGGCACAACCTATGGCGCAAGAACTGCGTTGCGCTGGGGCTGGCGGGTGGCTTCCTGGAACCACTGGAAAGCACCGCGATTCACCTGGTAACGCGAGGCGTACAGTTTTTACTGGAGCTGTTTCCCCACGACGTGCGTGGCACAGCCGACTGGAGCGAACTGGCCACTGAGTACGACAAGCGGATGCGCCTGGACTACGAGGAAATCCGCGACTTCATCATCCTGCACTACTGCACCACCCAGCGCGATGACACACCGTTCTGGCAACTGTGCCAGTCGCTGCCGCGGCCCGATAGCTTGCAGGAAAAGATGGCCATGTTCGCCGAGCGCGGTGAGGTCCGGATCGGAGGTGATGACCTGTTTAAAGTTCCCAGTTGGCAGGCGGTGTTCACCGGCATGGGGGTAATTCCCCGGCACTACCATCCCTTCGTGGATATGAGTGATTTCGAGCAGCTCAAACTAGCCATGCGGGGCGGTCGCACTGTAATCGAGGAAGAGGTGTTAACCCTGCCCAGTCACGCTGATTTTCTGCGCGACAACTGCGCGGCAGAGCCACTGCCGGCAGTATCAAGCCGCTGATAAAGCGGGGGCAGCGCAATGCCGCTGGATGAAGTCCCCGTGTCGCGGTGCTTTCGCGGCGGCACTGGCCAGTGCCGTGCGCATGTTGGTCAGGCTGGCCTGCAACTGATCGCTGGGCAACTCGCCGGCGCGTAAACCGCAGTGGGCAGGCTCAATGCCCATGCCGTAAAAAATACTGAGCCAACTCGCTAGCTGGAAAGATTCCATTTCGAGGCTGACCAGGTGGCCGCGTTGCCGGAACAAGTCCACCTTGTGCCGCAAGGTATCGGGCAGTGCCATATTGCGACGATCCTGCCAGAACGCTCCCTCACGCTGACTGGGTTGATAGTGGAGAATCAGGAAGTCGCGAATACGCTCCATTTCCAGCCTTGCCAGACGATTGGCTTCGGCGATGTCAGCGTTGTTGAAACCGTGCTCGGGATAAAACATCAACAGCTTCGACAGCCCGGTCTGGATCAGCGCAATGCTGGTACTTTCCAGTGGCTCCAGGAAACCCGACGCCAGCCCCAGGGCAATGCAGTTGCGATGCCAGAAGCGTTTTCGCATACCGGTGGTAAATCGCAGCAGGCGAGGCTCGGCCAACGGTTTGCCATCGATGCACTCCAATAGCGTTTCCTGCGCAGTGTCGGCGTCGCAGTACTGCGAGCTGAACACATAGCCGTTGCCACAGCGGTGTTGCAGCGGGATGCGCCAGGTCCAGCCCGCCTCCCGCGCAGTGGACACCGTGTACGGCGTGGGGTCCTTGTCTACTTCGCTGCCCACAGCCCAGGCGGCATCCACGGGGAGCCAGTGCGACCAATCTTCATAGCCGGTATTCAAAGCGTCTTCAATCAATACACCGCGAAAGCCAGTGCAATCGATAAACAATTCGCCCTCTACGGTAGCGCCGGAGTTTAGATCTAGCTGTTCGATGTAACCGCTGTCGGGATTGAGTTGCACCTGGCCAACGGTGTCACGCAGGTGGCGAACGCCACGTTCCACGGCGTAATCCCGCAGGTAAGCGGCGTAGAGCAGGGCGTCGAAGTGGAAGGCGTACTTGTAATCCAGCAGCGGATGTTCCGGCTCCGGGGAGGGTTGGGCGAATCGTTCCTCATGGGCCAGCAGGGTAGGCAGGCTGTAGTCAGCCAGTTGCAGCGCCGGGTCACTTTGACGTGCGCGGATAAAGCACTGGTCAAAGGGTACACCCGACAGGGGTACACCGTAGTCAGCGAAGGGGTGGAAAAAATCACTGCCCGGTCGCAACCAGTCGCGAAAGCGAATGCCGAGTTTGAAACTGGCCTGGGTTTTGCGAATGAAGTCCACCTCGTCGATACCCAACTCCGCATTGAAATTGCGGATACCGGGCAGGGTGGCTTCGCCAACACCGACGGTGGGTACATTCGGCGCTTCCACCAGGGTGATGCGAGTGGGCTGGTGGCGCAGGAAGTGGGACAGGCTGGCTGCGGCCATCCATCCGGCCGTACCGCCGCCAACGATAACAATGTGTTCGATGTGCTGTGGAATCACGCACGGCCCTCCGGCCCGTTTATAAACGTTTTAGTATTATTGCCCGAAATGCTACGCCTCATCCGTCCCCTGATCAAGAAATGTCCGGTTTTTACTGCGCCTTTGACTGGCCGGCGACTGTAAGGTTGTTGTGAATTGGTGTCATAAAGCCCTTTAAATACAACGAGATGCAGCATCAGTCAGGTAGTGGTGAGTACCCCTGGGGCGATGGCGTGACCGGCGAATTTTTGTCATGTAAAAATTTACATCTCTCCCGTCAAACACGTAAAATAGCTCGGTCATCAGGAACAGCGGGCTCATCATGGCAAGGGTCGGAATCAAAGACGTCGCCGCCCGGGCAGGAGTGTCCACCGCGACGGTATCGCACGCCCTGCGGAACCCGGATCGGGTGGCGGAGGCCACGCGCAAAAAAGTCCTCGAAGCCGTAGAAGCAGTGGGCTACACCCCGAACAAACTGGGCGTGAGTTTGCGCACCGCCAGGTCCGGCAACATCGTGGTTATCATTCCCGACCTCACCGACACCTTCAACGCGGGCATTATCAAAGCCCTGGAGCGGGTGGCCCATCGCCACGGCTATTCGGTGCTGTTGGGTGACGCCCAGGGCTCGGAAAGTCGCGAGCGGGAGTTTGCCGCACTGACGGAATCCCGCCAGGCCGACGGCATCATCCTGTTCTCGCACCGCCTGCCTTTTGACATGAGCGGTGGTCGCAAAGCTGAAGATCTTCCCCCGCTGGTTAACGGCTGTGAAATTATCGGCATCCCCGGGATTCCCTGTGTCGCCATTGACGACCATCAGGCAGGGTTTGATGCCACCCGGCATTTGATCGATCTCGGGCACACCGATATTGCGGTGATTACCGGTGATATGGTTACCCCCAGTAGCCAGTCGCGATTGAAAGGTTTTCGCGCCGCTATGGCCGAGGCGGGGCTGGGCGCAGACGATTCCCGTATCGTGCAGGGCGACTATATCTTCGAGGCAGGTGAGCGCGGCGCGGAAAAACTGCTGATGCAAAAGCATCGCCCCAGCGCCATTTTCTGTTTCAGTGACGAGATCGCCATCGGTGCCATCTATCGCCTGCGCGAGCAGGGCTTTCGGGTGCCGGAAGACATTTCCGTTATCGGTATCGATGACATCCCTGTGGGCAAATACTTCGATCCGCCTCTCACCACCATTTCACAGCCTACCGCCGATATCGGCGATACCTGCGCCAAACTGTTGATGCAGATCCTGAAGGGGAAGTCGCTGGCGCAAGATGAGTACATCCTGCCCCATCAACTGGTGGTTCGCGGCAGCACCGCAGCGCCGGGTTAGCCGCTACGTTTCAGCCTGATTAAAGTACCCGTTGCCGGGCGCACTTTAGCGCGGCCCCACTGATGCGGGCGATGCGGGCATCGCCAAAGGGGCCGCCGCCACCGCTGTTTACCGTGAGTGCCACAGCCAGTTGTTGGCTGGGGTCAGTCCAGGCGCCGGAGCCACCAAAACCAAAATGACCGAAGCCTCGCCGGGGGATGCCTCGCGTGGTGAGGATGCCGTGGTAACCCAGGCGCCAACGCATGTCGAAGGGTATTACAGCGTGGCGGCCGGTTGGCGGTTGTACGGTGGATGCTGCGGAAACGGTTCGCGGGGAGAGCAGGCGGACGCCGCCCAACTCACCGCCATTGCCCAGCAGGGCGTACATTTTCGCCAGTGAGCGCGCGGTAAATAAACCGTTGGCCGCGGGAATGGCCGAACGCATCGCGGCTTCGGAATCGAAAGCGAAGTCGGCGATTCCGGCGGGTGCCAGCGCGTCGAAAGCGCTGCCGATATCGGATTCCACACCCACCGAGCGCAGTGCCAGGTTGACGCCTGAAGTCCAGCGCCGGGCCGCCATGCCCCATTGTTTGCGCACCAGGCGGTGGGGGCCCTCGGGGTAGATGAGGCGCGCGCTGCGGGGCAGGGCGGCGTCCGGGGCGCCAATGTAAAGGCCATCCAGTGCCAGCGGTTGGGCAATTTCACTCTGCACCAGGTCGCTGAAGTTCTCCCCCGTTACCCGCTGGATGATCTCGCCCACTAGATAGCCAAAGGTCAGCCCGTGGTAGCCGGTTCGTGTTCCCGGCGGGTGAGCCGGTACGCTGCGTTCAATGGCGCGCACCATGTAGTCCCAGTCCAGCATGCGATCCGCCCGATCGATCATGCGCCGGATGTGGTACAGCCCGGATTGATGGGCCAGTACCTGTCGTACGGTGATGTCTTCCTTCCCGCCCTGGGCAAAGGTTGACCAGTAGTGCGCCACCCGCTGGTCGTAATCGATCAGGCCGCGATCCGCCATAATGTGCAGCAACGTTGCCGCCACACCTTTGGTGGTGGAGAAACTGGTGGCCAGGGTATCGCGCTGCCAGGGCGCTCCCTCGCGATTTGCCAGGCCGCCCCACAGGTCGGCTACGCATTCCCCGCGGTGATACACGCAAGCGGCTGCGCCGCCGGGGTAGTTGTCCACCAGATGCCGGAGTGACTGTTCCACCTCCAGAAAGTCGGGATGAACGTGTCCTTGCACCGGGTGGAATTGGGCTCGCTTTGCCGCCGTCATGGTCGCAGCCCCGCACTGCGCAGGGGGATGCTTGCCGAGGCACGCGCGCGCGAGGAACTGCGCTGGATCACACTGCTGTAATGGCGGCGCACCAGTTTGGCGGGATAGGGTTCCGGTGCGGGTTGTGCCTTCATCGGTGGCTTCCACGGCGGTCGCGGGCGGTGATGATGGCGCGGTGGACCCGCCCAGATCACAGCGGGGTTGTAAGGCTCATCGTAGTAAACCACGGTAGCTTGCGCCGCGGCCTGTTGTTGCAGTGCCGCGCGGTGGGCTTCGCGCTCGCGGCGGTCGGCGGCCATGCGGTCGGTGGTTTCGCGCATGGCGGCGAGGTTGTTGGCGGTGGTTTCCGCGTCAACACTCGGCGCGCTCTGGTAGTTGAGGGTTTCCACGCCGGCTTCATCCGCAGGCGGCTGATCTGAAAAGTGCACCTGGCCCTTGTCATCCTCCCAGCGATAGACGGTATCCGCCAGTGCCGATTGCCAGGGCAACAGGGCGCACAAGGTAACTGTCCAGGCGAGCTTGGGCATGATCGACTCCCTCTCAATTCCCCGCATTGTAGCGGGAATCGCACTTTTCGGCTGGATTTTTGCGGCGGGGAGCGCACACTAGGTGTGAGAGCTCAATGGAGGTGGTACCAGCGCCGACATGCCAGAGATACCCAATCCCGGCACCGGTGGGTCGGAAGACGCCATTCGGGCCGAGTCGCAAAGGCTACTGATCAGACAGTCACTCCCCGCAGCGTTCTACGGGCCGCTGGTGGCCGGGTTATTGGTGTACGTGCTGTGGGAGGCCCAAACGCAGGAACGATTGTGGACGTGGTTTGTGCTGGTGATCACCTTGAGCTTGCTCCGGCTGTCGCTGTTGTTTGGCCTGTACCGTTTCAAGCCGGGGCCGGCTTCCGCCAAACACTGGCAACACCTTTCCTATCTTGTGACTCTCGTATATGCGGCCTGTTGGGGCTTCGGTGGCCTGTGGCTGATGCCGGCCGATTCATTGCTGCACCAACTGGCCATTCTGTACTTCCTGCTGGCGATGTCCGGCAGCGCCATTGCGGTGTTGTCAGCAAACCGGCCGTTGCTATTGGCTACCATGGCGGTGTTGTTGTTGCCCTGTGTCGGCTGGTTTCTGTCCCGGGGTGAGGCGCTGCCAGTCAGTCTGGGTTTGCTGGCAGTGGTGTTCTGCCTTTCCGTGACTGGTTCGTCCAGGGTGCTGTATCACGCGCTGCAGCAAAACCTGCTGCTCAACCACTTGCTCAATGAAGCGAAGACGCTGGCTGAAAGTCAGGCGCGCATCGATGAGTTGACGCAGTTGTACAATCGCCGCGCCTTCTATGAGTCCGGTGAACGCCTGGTGGCGCAGAGCCGCCGCGCGGATTCGCAGCTATCTGCAATTTCGCTCGATGTGGACTGGTTCAAGCAAATCAACGATCAACACGGCCACGAAGCGGGAGATCGCGCGTTGCGCCATCTGGCGGAGCTGCTGACTGACACCTTGCGCAGAGCGGATTTTTGCGGACGTGTTGGGGGCGAAGAGTTTGTGGTGTTGCTGCCCGACACCGGGCTGGAGGCGGCATCGGAAGTGGCGCAAAAACTGCGTGAAACGCTGGAGCTGCGCCCCTTGCGGATTAAGGATTGTGAGCTGACCTTAACCGCCAGTTTCGGCGTGGCGGAAGGGCATGAGAGCCTGGCGCAGTTACTGCGCGAAGCTGATCAGGCGCTGTATGAGGCGAAGTCCCTGGGCCGCAACCGGGTGGTTGCAGCCGAGGGCGCGGGGCACAAAACGCTGCGCGCGCTTTGAGGTTGCTTATTTCAGTGATTTGTAGCGAGCGTCCCACTTGTCCAGGATGGCCTGGTAGGAGCCGTCTTTTTTGGCTTCGGCCAGGGCCTTGTTGAAGGCCGCAACCATGGCCTCGTGACCGTCCACGGCGCGACTGGCGGCAATGTGCCGGGCGCGGCCGGGGAGTTTGATCGGCACTACCTGGAACTGGCCGACCTGATCCGCCAGATACTGGTGCAGGTGGTAGTTGGTGGTGCGCAGATCGCCAATCACCAGATCCACACGTCCGTTCAGCAGATTCAGCAGGTTCTGGATCATGTGGTTCTCGGCGACCAGTTCCAGATTGTCGATGGCGCTGAAATCAATGCCGTACCCGTAGTCCACCTGCACACCCAGGCGCTTGCCCGCCAGATCTTCCAGCTGCCGGTAGGGCATGGCGTCGCCGCGTTTTTTCAGTAGCACCAGATCCGCTCCCAGATACGGCTCGCTGAACAGGAAATCCGCTTCCCGCTCTGGCGTGCGCCAGGCGGTGGCCAGTGCGTCGTACACTCCCAGGCGCACGCCTTCCATGGCCCGGGACCAACTCTCGATGGTGACCTCGGGGGCGTACTCGGTACGCGAGTAGATGTGGCGCACCAATTCCAGTGCCAGGCCCTGCTCAGGCAGTGCGCGGTCGGCATAGGGCGGGGCCGTGTTCGCCAGCAGTGTCAGGGGTTTTTCAGCGTGAGCCACCTGGCTTGCCAACAGTAGCGCGGCGAATACGTACAGAAGCTGTTTCATGGAAGAACCTTTCCGATTGTTATTGGAGCGAACGCTATGGTAACCCAAGGCAGCATTCGCTGTTGATAGCTGGGGCGAAGTCTCAGTCCAGCACCAGTGCCAGGGAGCTGGCCAGGTCGGCCAGGGCCTGCGCTTCACTACTGACCTTGATGGTAGTCATCCCCATGGCCTTCGCCGGTTTGAGATTGACGCCGAGGTCGTCGAGAAACAGCGCCTGGTGCGGTTCAATGTTCATCGCTTCGCACACCAGCGTGTAGAACTGTGGGTCGGGTTTGCGGCAGCCGAGCTTACTCGACTCGAATACCTGTTCGAACAATGCCATCACATTGGCCACTTCAGCGGCCTGCGTGCTGCTGCTGGCCATGCCAGGGCCTTTGCCGCCACCCTGCACGTTGTTGGTCAGGCAGGCAACGCGGTAGTCCTGCCGGATGCGCTCCAGCGCCGCTACCATGCGTGGGCGCAGTTGGCCGGCCAACAGGGGAATGATCGCTCGTCCTGGAACTCGATGGCCTGCCGCAGCGCTCTCATCGGCAAAGGCGGTGTCGAAAGCATCCAGGCTGATTTCGTTGCGTTCAAACAGCGCCCAGGCATTGCTGTCGGGATTGGTGGCGTTAATGCTGCGAATGAAGTCCTGCGGTAAGCCCTGCTCCGCCTCGTACCGATTGAATGCTTCGAAGGGGCTGGAGGTGAATACGCCGCCAAAGTCCCACAGTACCGTTGTGATCATGCCTGCTTCCTGAATGAATTGCTGTCCCGTTTATCGCGGTACCGGAGTATGCCTGTTCACTGCCCATGACCCAAGTGCCGCTACCGGTTTAACAGCTTGGTCGAACCGGGCCTTGCTGGCTGTTGCGGTCATCGCGACAGGCAAAGTACGCCATACTGGCGCGAACAGCAGCTGAGGGGCACGAGCGATGTTGAACAATAAAGTGGCGTTGGTGACAGGGGCCGGTCAGGGCGTGGGGCAGGGCATTGCGCTGGCACTTGCTCGCCAGGGTGCCAGCGTGGCCGTAACGGGTCGCACTGCATCCAAGCTGGAACAGACCTGTGCAGCCATTACCGAGGCCGGGGGAAAGGCGCTGCCTGTGGTGTGCAATGTGAAGGACCCAGCGGCGCTGGAACAGGTGGTGGCTGCCTGTGTTGATCATTTTGGTGGCCTGCACATTCTCGTTAACAACGCCCAGGAAGTCCCTTTGGGTACCTTGCTCGAAGTCACCGATGCCGCTTTCACCGCGGGCTGGGAGTCCGGCCCGCTCGCAACCTTTCGCCTGATGAAGTTGTGTTATCCCCACCTACGCGGCGATGGATGCATTGTTAACCTGGCCAGTTCCTCAGCTAAGCGCTGGGATGTGGGCGGCTATGGCGCCTATGCTGCCGTCAAGGAAGCGATTCGAACCCTGACCCGGGCGGCGGCAAATGAGTGGGGGCCGGAAGGCATCCGTACCAATGCCATCATGCCCCATGCGCTCTCTCCCGGATTACAATGGTGGACAGAACACTACCCCGAGGAGGCCGAAGCCTTTGTTGCCACCATCCCACAACGCCGTATTGGCGATTGCGAGCAGGACATCGGGCGCTTTGTGGCGCTGCTGTGCAGCGATGAAGCGGCCTATGTTAACGGCCAGACTATCGGTCTTGACGGTGGGCAAGCCCTGCTCGGTTGATCCCCGTGGTTGACGGTCGATCCGGGGAGCAGGGCGCCTCGAGTCGGCTACTGGAGCGGCGCCAGCGGGTCATGCCCGGGAGCCACCTGTTTTATCGCGATCCGTTGCACGTGGTGCGAGCAGAGGGGGTGTATCTCTACACCGCCGATGGTCGTCGTTACCTGGACTGCTATAACAACGTACAGTCCATGGGGCATGGCAACGCGGTGATCGCCGATGCCATCTGCCAACAGAGTCGCCAGTTGACCACGCACACCCGCTACCTGAACGATGTGGTGGTGGCCACTGCCGAGAAGGCGCTGGCAACGCTGCCCGCCCGCTTTGAAGTGTGTGTTTTCACCTGTACCGGCACGGAAGCCTGTGAACTGGCGATGCGCATGGCCCGTGCAGTGACTGGCAAGTCCGGCGCGGTGGTGCTGGAGCACAGCTATCACGGCAATTCCCGTTTGGTGGGTGAAATGTCCACCATGAAGTACCCGGCGGAGCAGCGCCCGGTCCACATTCAGGCTATCGCGCCTCCGGACCTGGATCGTGGGCCGTTGGACGCCCCGGCGGGCGCCGCCGGGCAAGCCTATGCAGATTTGCTGCCACCTGCGATTGCCGAGCTGGAGCGCGCGGGACCCGGTTTTGCCGCTTTCGTCTGCGACACCATTTTCGATTCCAACGGCGCACTGCCAGTGCCCGCCGACTATCTCACCGCCGTGCAGCAGCATGTCCACCGGGCGAACGGCCTGTTGATTGCCGATGAGGTGCAAGCCGGGGTGTGCAGGACCGGTACTTTCTGGGGTTTTGAACATCATGGCATAGCGCCGGACATTGTATTCACCGGTAAACCCTTCGGCGGCGGCTATCCGGTGGCGGCGGTGTTCACCACGCGCGACATTGCCGAGCAGTGGGCCGCACGCGACGCCTACTTCAACACCTTTGGCGGTAATCCGGTGGCCGCGGCCGCGGCAGGCGCGGTGCTGGATTATGCGAAGGAACACGGCATTTGTGAGCATGTCACTCGCGTGGGGAGTTACCTTCAGTCTCAGCTGCAGGCTCTGGCAGCGCGCCACGCGATGATTCACCGGGTGCAGGGGCGGGGATTGTTCCAGTGTGTGGATATTGCCGATCCGGCAGCCGCCCGTTCACCGGCGCCGCACCTGGCACAGGCGGTGGTGGAGACGATGAAGGAGGAGGGGGTGTTGATCGGTGTGACCGGGCGGTACGACAACTGCCTGAAGTTTCGCCCGCCACTGATTATCGATGAAGCCGCGGTGGACTTTGCGGTGGCGGCGCTGGATCGGGCGCTGGCCTCTGCATAGCGACGCGCACAGCTTCCTTTACATGCCAAAAGTACCGTTAAGGCGTATTGCAGACCTCACGAAATCCTGCGGCGACAAAGGGGATCATGTGATCGTAAGCCGCCTGGAAGTCAGACGACAGACACTTGCCTCCCGACAGGCGATCAATACGGCCCGTTTGTGCCAGTGTCAGGGTGAGGGCGCCAGACAGGTTGTGGTAACACCAGTACAAGCTCTCGTCGCGCGCCTTGGGTAGCGCTTTGCGCAGGGCCTCGATGTATTCGCCCACCAGTGGGTCAAACGCCGAGGACATCATCCGTGGGCCCCAGTAGGGCGAGTTGTTCACGTAAGCAACCAGTGCCAGATAGTGACGCCAACCCGCATCGCCGGTTTCCTGGGCCAGTTCCAGCGGCCGTAAGAACGACTCGATAATCTGTTCGACGGTAGGGCCTTTCTTCCCCGCTTCCTTCTGGCAGGCATGCAGGGCATCGCGGCGGGAGTTGTTCAGCAACATCGCCCTGCGTTCGAACACCGCCTGAAACAGCTCAAGTTTTTTGCCGAAATGGTAGCTCGCCAGCGCCACGTCCACTTCCGCGCCCGCGGCGATTTGCCGGATGGTAACGCCGTCAAAGCCGTGTAGCGCGAACAGTTCCTCTGCCACGTCCAAAATGCGCTCGCGTTTTGGACTCGCCCGTTTCTGTGCCATTTATTATTTTGTTCCCTATGGTCGACCGCGATTATAGTATAGTTGAAAATTCAACAGATGTTGAATACTCTTGCTCGACTTTAATAATACGCAGGAGGCCACATGGGCCCCGAAATCTTCAAATACCTGCTGACAGGCGGGTATGCACTCCTGGTCTACTGGCTGTCCTGGGTTGGCATGCGCCGCACCAAGTCGGTGGAGGGCTTCTCCATCGGCAACAAGGACATGAGCCCCTACGTCGTGGGCATCACGCTGGCGGCTTCCATCGCTTCTACAGCTACCTTTGTGATCAATCCGGGTTTTGTGTACACCCACGGGCTGTCTGCTTACATCCACTACGCGGTGGCTGGCTCTCTTGGCATTCTTACCGCTTTTGTGGTGCTCACCCGCGGGTTTTTGCGCCTGGGTGAAGCCCAGCAGGCTTTGACGATACCCCAGTGGATCTACTTCCGCTACCAGAGCAGGGGCCTGAGCCTGTTCTTTGCCTTTATCAATTTGTTGTCCATCACCTTCGTCGTACTGATTCTGGTGGGCTGCAGTTTGCTCGTTACCGGGCTATTTCCCGTAGAGCAAAAAACTGCACTGGTGCTCGTGCTGGTATTTGTTTTCTCGTATGTGTTGATGGGCGGCACCTACGCTCATGCGTACACCAATACCCTTCAGGGTGTGATGATGCTGCTGGTAACGGCGGGACTGTTTCTGCAGGGTTGGAAGTATTTTGGCGGCGACCCGATGGCGGCGCTGCAATCAGTCGGGGAGCAGTATGCCGCGCCCTTTAATGCCAACAGTGATCTTTATTTCGACTTCTTCTCGGTCTTCCTCAGCGGCTTTGTCGTGACCTTCGCGCTTATGTTACAGCCGCACATCCTGACCAAAGTACTGTATTTGCGCAGTGAAAAGGACATCGGCCGATTCATCGGCACTACGGTGGTGGTGGGCACCCTGTTTACATTGATGCTGATGATTGGATTCTACGCGCGCTTGTCGGGGCTGGAGATTGATGCACAGGACGCGGTGGTGCGGGAGTACCTGCTGGCTGAGTTCGGTGGCACTACGCTGGGCGCTTATCTGCTGGTGTTTATCTTCATCACCTTGTTGGCCGCCGGAATGAGCACCCTGGACGGAATTCTCGTCTCCCTCTCTGCCATGGTGGTGAACGACATTGTGCGTCCGCTGGGCAACAGTCGTATCGATGGTCTGGTGCTGTCGCGCTGGGTATTGGTTGGTGTAGGCGTTATCGGCCTCGCGCTGGCGTGGAACCCACCGCCGCTGATCGGTCTGTTCGCCCAGAAGGGCGTGTACGGCCTGGCTGCGGCCTCGCTGGTGCCGGTGTTGTTTGGCGTGTTGGTGCAGCGACCTGTGCCGGTCTGGTTGATGGGCACATGCGCTGCGGTGGGCCTGGGGCTGCACCTCTATCTGAATCTGCTCGGTGGTGTGAGTAATCCTGCGGTATCAGCCACGTGGGCGATCTTTGCCTCTTTGTGCATCGGGCTTATTGGGCTGTTTCTGGTCTCAGTTGGCGGGCGGACAAAAGTGTTGAGTGCGGGTAGCTAGCTGACACCAGGGCTACGGAACATAGCCGAGCGCCGCCAGTCGTTCCATGGCGCGGTTGGAGAAATCTTTCCGCCAGGGTTTGCGCCGGTATCGACCGGTAGATGATGGCGGCCGGACTTGAGCAACAAGCGACGTGAGCAATCCGTTGGTGTAAGGAAGATGCAGGAAATCCAGCAGGCGCTCGATCTCGGTTTCGGGCTGCTCGCACAGTGTTTCGAAGCGCACTACATACATTCTGCCTGGTAAGTGTATCTCGGCCGCAGCCAAGGCTCGTTCATTGGCCGTGAGCCAATACTCGAGCATGCTAGCGGGTGTCAGTCGGCCCTCCTCAGTGCGCTCGAGGCGGATGCCCAACAGGCTTGCCCAATTCATTGCCTGGTTTTGATTCCCGGAATACGCCATATCCAATCCGTTTCGCAGAATATGGACGTACTGGAAGGCAGGAAAATATTCTGCGAGTTCCGCTATCCAGTGAAAGGTACCTGGCACCTTCCAGCCAATGCGGCCCTCCAGGCCCAACTCGGCGCGGCGTTCGACGAGTAATTGTTCAAACTGCCGTAGGGCGGTGGATACCAGCGCAGCCCTACCATGGCGCCGTAGCAGCTCGTCGTTATGTAATATTTCGTAGGGCGGCCATTCCAGGCTATCACCTACAGTATTGACGGGTGCGCCCATGGCAACGCCCGCGAGAGAAAGTATTTGATAAAGAAGGCGAGTACCGCTGCCTCCCACTGCGCCTACACCGATAGGATCGGTAGCGAGAGTAGCGGTCTGGGGCTTAAACAGGGTGGGGCTGTCCAGTAGTTCCCGGTAGGGGGCGAGTAAGGGCATGGTGGCCGTGGGTCCTTATCGTTCAGCGGAAATGTTCGAGGCTAGCGAAGTAGTCGGTCAAGGAATACTGGTCCGGTGCCTTCATGGGCTGCCTTGTCACCTTCATTGTAGAGGGGGCAGTTCTTCATCGACAGGCAACCACAGCCAATACAGCCCGTGAGCGAGTCCCGCAGTCGCTCCAGATAGGCAATTCGGGCTTCCAGATCACTCTTCCAGTGTTTCGACAGTCGCTCCCAGTCCTTGCGATTGGGAGTGCGCTCGCTGGGTAGCGTGGCGAAGGCGCGGCCGATATCGTCCAGTGAGATCCCCATTTTCTGCGCCGCCTTGATCACTGCAACACGGCGCACTACATCGGCCTTGTAGCGTCGCTGGTTACCGTCTGTGCGCCAGCTCTGGATCAGCCCTTTCGATTCATAGAAATGCAGGGTGCTCACCTTCACTCCGCAGCGATCGGCCACTTTACCCACTGTCCAGGTCGCGTTCGACATGCCGTGCTCCCGGTAATTTTCCACAATTTTCGAATGCGCACTTTACCTCAAGTTAGGTTGAGGTAATAGGCTGTATTCCGAACACAACAACTTACCGCTACACAGGAGCGTTCATCATGCATCTCGAACATATCAATATGGTGGTACCTGACATCGATGCTTCACTGGCTTTCTACCGCGCAGCTTTCCCGCACTGGAAAGTGCGCGAGCGCCATGCCGGCGAGTGGTCTGGCAAGCCCCGTACCTGGGTTCATTTCGGCGACGATTACACCTACCTCGCCATGGGCGATAACGGTGAGGGGGAGATTCGCGACCTCGCCGGGCACCAGACCGGTTTGGCCCACTTTGCTTTCGTCACCCAAAACATCGATGCTGTCGTACAGCGGATGGCGGAGGCGGGGCACAAACCCAGTCATCACGGCGTGAAGGAGCCGCACCGCCGCAACGTGTATTTTATCGATCCCGCCGGCTTTGAAGTGGAATTCGTACAATACCTGAGCGATTTGCCGGCAGAACGTAATTTGTCGGCGGAGCAGTAAAGGACCAGCGTTCTCAAGGAGATAAGGCAATGAAAATCATCGCATTTGGCGCCAGCACCAGCAGTCAGTCCATCAACGCCAGGCTGGCCAGCTATGCCGCAGGACTAATGGAGGGCGCTGAAGTTGAGGTTGAAGTGCTGAATTTACGGGACTTTGACCTGCCCCTGTTTAGCGAGGACCTGGAGCGTGAAGCGGGGCACCCGGAGCCCGTGCATCAATTTCTGGCAAAGATTCGCGGCGCCGATGCGCTGATAATCTCACACGCTGAACACAATGGCAGCTTTGCGGCCGCCTATAAAAACCTGGTGGATTGGGCCTCGCGGGTGGATCGGCCGCCCTTCCACAATTTACCGGCGCTATTGCTGTCCACTTCGCCCGGTGGGCGTGGTGGAGCGACTGTGCTGGCGCAGGCTGAACAGTTGGCGCCTTTCTGGGGCCTGGAAGTGGTGGCGACTCTGGCCGTGCCGAGTTTCCATGACAATTTCGACTCCGACGCTGAAAAACTCGTGGATGCCGATCTGGCCAGCACCTTAAACGAGGCCATTGATACCCTGCGCGAGACCGTGATCAGCAGGCGCGCCGCGGCTTGAACGCATGATTTCTGGCTGAGGGGAGTGATGCAAGCTGACAGCCCCTCATCAAAGCCGTTACCCTTGTCGCCCTGTTGTGGGCGAGGAAGCCGAGGGAATCAAACGTGCTTGAGTGGGATGCATTGCTACCGCTGATTGCCACTTTGCTGGCGGCTGGCGCCGCAAGTGGTTTACTGGCTGGATTGCTCGGTGTGGGCGGCGGCATCGTGATGGTGCCCGTGCTGGACACGGCTCTGGCGAGCATGGGCACCGACGCCTCGGTACGCATGCAGATTGCGGTGGCTACGTCGCTGGCAACCATCGTGCCGACCGCACTGTCCTCCGCCCGTGCACACTATCGTCGAGGGGCAGTGGACCAAAACCTGTTACCCGTTTGGGCGCCGTTGATCGTAGTGGGTGCATTGCTGGGCTCTGTTGTGGCATCCAACATCAACGGGCAGTCACTGGCGCTGATGTTTGGCGTGTTGGCCTTGCTGGTGGCATTGAAACTGGTGTTACCGCTGGACCACGTTAAATTTTCTGAGACGGTGCCGCGCACAGCTGCTGTCTCTCTGGTGCCCTTCAGCATCGGCGGGCTGTCCAGCATGTTGGGTATCGGGGGTGGCACACTCAGTGTGCCTGCGCTCACCCTGATGGGAGAAAGCATGCATCGGGCCGTTGGCACCGCAGCGGTATTCGGTTTTGTTATCGCCGTGCCGGGTACGCTCGGCTTTATCGTTACCGGCTGGGGCGATCCGCGCCTGCCGCCCGGCAGCCTGGGCTACGTCAATCTGCTGGGATTTGCCTGTTTCGCGCCGGTGACAGTGCTGGTTGCCCCGTTGGGTGCGCGCCTGGCGCATCGCCTGGACAAACGGCATCTGAGTGTCGCCTTTGGTTGTTTCCTGCTGATTGTGGCCGTGCGAATGCTCAGTCGTGGGCTGTAACAACAGGATGGCGACGAAAGATTGTTGGCGATCGGGGAGGGGCATTGAAAACGGTTGCCATTGAACTTGTTGAGACCTTGCGCGACCTCGGTGTGCAGCACGTCTTCGGCGTACCCAGTGGCGGTTGGGTGGACTATATGGAGGCCCTGCGCGTCACTGAAGGTATCGAGTTTGTCCTTGCCACCCACGAGGGGGGAGCGGCCTTCATGGCGGATGTTGCCGGGCGATTAAGTGGTGCTCCAGGCGTGTGTTTTGGCACCTTCGGTCCCGGTGCGACCAATCTGGCAACCGGGGTGGGCGGTGCGTTACTGGATCGCTCCCCGGTGATAGCGCTCACCGATGAAATGCCAGATGGAATGCGTGGACGGGTGACGCAGATGGGAATCGACCATCAGGCCTTGTTTGCACCGCTGACCAAGGCTACCGGGCGCCTGTGTGCAACTGGTGTGGCGCAAACCATCCAGAAGGCTGCTGCCATTGCGCTCACCGAGCGCCCGGGGCCGGTGCATCTGGGTTTGCCTGTCGGACTCAGTGTCGAGACAGCCACTGCGGGTGCAGGGGCCTTGCACGAATCCTCCATTCAGGACGATCCTGATCAGCAATTACTCCATACCGCAGTGGCTCGCTTGCAGCAGGCCAAGCGGCCCCTGCTGGCATTGGGACTGGCCGCGGCCCGCCATCGATGTGGCGCGCAGGTAATTGCATTCGCCGAAGCGCTGCAGGCGCCGGTGGTGCTAACGCCGATGGCCAAGGGGCTGATACCTGAAGATCATCCGCTCTACGCCGGTGTGCTGTTTCATGCCCTCAGTGATCGGGTGGTTGAAACCTGTCGTGAGGCAGATCTGGTGTTGGCCCTTGGTTACGACCCGGTCGAGTTCAATCTCGAGCAGTGGCTGCCTGCGGTTCCCCTGATTAATGTAGACACGGCACCGCTCGATATCGATACATCCCGCTATCCCGATGCACTGGATATCACCGGGCCGTTGTCCGCCAGTCTGTCCGTGCTCTTGCAAGCGGCCTTACCTATCGCGGATTGGCAGCTCGAGGTATTGGCCAGCCGGCGCGAAGCCATGTTTCAGGGCTTGCGATCGGCAGCTGGCACGTTTGGCCCCTGCGCCGCCCTGGAAGTGATTCGCGAGTGGTTGCCCGAGGAGGGCATCATGGCCTGCGACGTGGGCGCCCACACCCATCTGATCGGCCAGAAATGGCCTACGCCGGCAGTGGGCAGGCAGGTCATGACCAACGGTTGGTCGGCGATGGGTTTTGGTGTGCCGGCAGCGATCGCGGCCAAGCTGTGCCGTCCCGATGCCCCCGTCTGTGCGGTAGTGGGGGATGGCGGATTCCTGATGACAGCAGGTGAGTTAGCCGTGGCCGTACGGTTGCAACTGGATATAGTTTTTGTGGTGTTCAGCGACAACGACCTGGCGCTGATTCGTATCAAACAAGAGAAAAAGCACCATCCCGCCTATGGCACGCGCGTACGAGAACGCGGCACTATCGGCGGCGACAAGCTCTTTGGCGTTCCGGTGTTAGTGGCCGACAACGCCGAACACTTCCAACGCCAATTGGCCAGTGCGCAAGCGATACCGGGCCCCGTCATCGTGGAGGCCATCATGGATAGCCGCGAGTACGACGAGCTGGTCCTCCGACCCCAATAAAATAAATTTCAACGCCCGTTGACTTTTCAACAAACGTTGAATATTCTCCGATTTCAACAAGTGTTGAATAACGGGTGGCTCGCGCTACCCGCCCATAAGAAGCTTCTCGAAAGCGCTGATAAAAGGGAAAACTACCATGCGTAATCTTACTGCCCGTAAACCCCTGGCAATTGCCATCGCCCTGGCCAGCAGCTGTGGAATTCCCACAGTGGTTGCCCAGTCAGACACCCCTTCTTTTGCGCTGGAGGAGGTTGTTGTAACCGCCCGCCGCCGCAGTGAGAGCCTGCAGGATGTGCCGATCGCAGTAACGGCCCTGTCCGGCGACGCGCTTACCCTGAAGGGAGCATCAGACATCACCGAACTGGCGCAGGCCGTTCCCAGCGTAACTCTGGAACCGTCCCGTGCTACTAACACCACACTGACCGCCTTCATCCGCGGTATTGGCCAGCAGGACCCGCTGGCGGGCTTTGAGCAGGGCGTTGGTCTGTACATGGACGACGTCTACATGGCACGTCCCCAGGGTAATGTTGTAGACATCTATGACGTGGAGCGCATCGAAGTACTGCGCGGCCCTCAGGGCACACTGTACGGCCGCAACACCATGGGCGGTGCCATCCGCTACGTAACGCGCCGGCTGGACGAAGAGTTCGGCGGTAATGTGAAGGCCACTTATGGTGACTACGGCCAGGTTGACCTGGTGGGCACCGTGAATGTTCCTCTGGGTGACAGCTTCCGCGTAGGTGGTACGGTTGCCTCCTTCCAGCGCGATGGTTACGGCGACAACCTGACCACCGGCGACGGTAACTACGACAAGGACATTTTCGCCTATCGCCTGAGTGCTGAGTGGCTGCCCACCGAAGATCTGCTGGTACGCTTTGCCTACGACGACACTCAGGATAAATCGGCCCCGGTTGCCGGTTATCGTCCTCGTGCGGGTGCCGTCTCCGGTGAGCCAGTGCTGGACGATATTCGTGATACCTGGGCTGGCGCCGCCGACAACATCTCTACCGCTGGTATTGGTGGCAACAACCAGGTGGACTCCGACGGCTGGATGGTGTCTGTTGACTGGAATATCGGCGACAAGTACACCTTCCGCTCCATCACAGCCGACCGCGCTGACTACACAGAGTCTGTGATCGACTTCGACAGTCTGTCGGGCGACGATTTCGACGCACCGGTGATCTACGACAACGAACAGTTCACTCAGGAATTCCAGTTGCTGTACACCGGCGACAAGATGAACCTGGTGACTGGCCTGTTCTACATCGATGCCTCTGCGTCCAATGACTTCGACGTGGTTCTCGGTCAACTGGGCCGGGTGGCTTACGGCTCTGAACTCACCGCCTACACGGGCGGCATCGTGGAAACTGACTCCTGGTCTGCCTTCGCTGACCTGACCTGGAACTTCACTGAGAAGCTGTCCGCCGCTGTGGGTGTGCGTTACACCGAAGACGAGCGTACTGTCGATGTGTTCCGCGGCAGCTACCTGGGTGCTGGCGGCTCTCCCTTCTTCGGCAATGACAACGCCATCTTCCTGGGCGCTTCCAGTGATTACGAAGCCACTAAAACCTGGGACGACTGGTCGCCACGGGTGAACGTGAGCTACCTGTTGAACGAGGACATGACCGTATACGCCGGCTACAGCCAGGGCTTCAAGGCGGGCATGTTTGATCCGCGTGGTGCCAACTTCCTGACTCCAGCGGTGGAAGAGGGTGTCGACCCGGAAACCCTGGACTCCTATGAAGTGGGTCTGAAGTCCACTTACTGGGACGGTCGCGCGGTGACCAACATTGCACTGTTCTACTCCGACTACACCAACATGCAGGTGCCTGGTTCGGTCGGTGTGGATAGCGACGGTGACGGTGTGAACGACGACTTCGTTGGCACGCTCACCAACGCCGGTGAAGCGGAAATTTCCGGTATCGAGATTGAAGGTAGCTTCATGTTCACCGAGCGTCTGACCATGCAGGTGGCGGCGAGCTTCCTCGATACTGACATCACTGAATGGATCGTTAACGGTGTAGATGTCTCCGACGATCGTTACATCCAGAATACACCGGAAGAAATGGTGTATATCGGTCTGGACTATGTAACAGATCTGTTCGGTGGCGACCTGAACTGGATTGCCAGCTACGCCTACAAGGGTGATGCCACACAGTTCGAGTTTGCCGCACCGGTAATGGACCAGGAAGCACACTCTCTCGTGAACGCCAGTATCGTGTGGGTTTCCGGCAACGACAGCTGGATGGTGGGTCTGCACGGCAAGAACCTGACGGACGAAGAGGTGAAGACTGCGGGCTACTGCTTCGGTAACGAGCCTTACTGTTCAGCGCTCGGTCTTGAAGACAACACGTCAGTGTTCTACGGACCGCCGCGCACCTTCACCATCACCGGTGAGTATCGTTTCTAGGGGCGGCATCCTTCCCCACTGGGGCCGGGTGGGCGAGCACGCCGGCCCCCTTTTTAATCTCAGTTCTAATAATTCTCAGTTGAATCACGGGAGTGTGTAATCGTGTCGGGATTTGACGCCCCGGTTCCCCTGTTGCCGGAAATACTGGCTCTGCATGGTAAATGGCGAGCTGACAGGGATGCGGTAATCTGTGGCGATACGCGCTGGACCTGGCGCCAGTTCACCGCCCATACCCATGGTTTTGCCCACGGCCTGATCGATCAGGGGCTGCGCCCCGGAGACCGGGTGGTGGTATTGATGAGCAACGGTGCACCGATGGTGCAGGCGCTGTTCGGCATAATGGCCGCGGGCGGTGTGTCGGTACCGATCAACCTGTCGGTTACGGATGAAGCGGTTGCGGCAATGATTACCGATGCCAACGCAGCGGCGGTGGTTGTCACCAGCGATCAGCAACCCCGAATAGATGGGCTGCGTGCTCAGCTGCCAGAAACCACCTCCCTGTTCGTATGTGACGGTGGCGACAGCGCGGGCTGGTGGACCATTGAAGAGTTGACCTACGGTCGGCCCGGCTACCTGCCCGCCGTGGATCTGGCGGACGACGACTTACTCAATATTATTTACAGTTCCGGTACAACCGGAATGCCAAAAGGCATCACCCATACCCATCGTGGCCGCCGGGACTGGGCCTACGATCTGTGTGTCGCCCTGCGCTACCACGGCGGTGCCCGCACGTTGCTTACCATTGGGCTGTACTCCAACATCTCCTGGGTGGCCATGCTGTGTACCTTGCTCTCGGGCGGTACCATCCTCGTGCACAAAAAATTTGACGCAGCAGCCTTCCTCGAAACAGTGGAAGCAGAGGGCGTGACACATACGGCGATGGTGCCGATTCAGTTTCAACGGGTGGTGCAGGCGCTGGAAACAATGCCCACCAACCTGAGTTCCATGCAGGCGATGATGAGCTGTGGCTCACCCCTGCGAGGACCGTTGAAGGAAGCGATTTTCCAACACTTCCCCTGCGGTATTGTGGAACTTTACGGCTTGACCGAAGGCATTATCACCACGCTGGACCCCGAGGACGCACCGGGTCGCTGGAGTTCTGTGGGCAGGCCCCTGCTGGGAACCGACCTGCGTATTCTGGGCGATGATGACCACGAACTTGGGCCCGGCGAGGCGGGTGAAATTGTCTCTCGCGGGCGCATCACCATGCCCGGTTATTGGCAGCGAGACGACGCCAACGAAGAAGCCAGTTATATCGACGACCATGGTCGCCAGTGGCTGCGCTCCGGGGATGTCGGTCAGCTCGATGCGGAGGGTTTCCTCTACATTGTCGATCGGAAAAAAGACATGATTCTGTCTGGTGGTCAAAACGTGTTCCCCCAGGATATCGAAGCGATACTGGCCAATCACCCGGCGGTGGACGACGTGGCCGTGATCGGTGTTACCTCAGATCGCTGGGGAGAAACCCCGGTCGCGATTGTGGTACCGGTGGCCGCCGAACGCGAACGTCTGGGGGAACTGCTATGCTGGGCCAACGAGCGTTTGGGTCGGCAGCAGCGCCTGGCAGATGTGAAGGAAGTCGACGTGTTGCCGCGCAATCCGAATGGGAAAATTCTGAAACGGGAGTTGCGCCAGCAATTTGCTGAATTGCGTTATGAGTGACTACTGCGATATTCACTACGCGTCTCACGACGGCCTGCTGTTGTACGCTCGGGACTACGCCTGCCAGTCGGACACTCCCCGCGGTACCGTGCTGTGCATGCATGGCCTGACGCGTAACAGCGGCGATTTTCACGGCCTGGCGCAACACCTCGCTGAACATTACCGCGTTATCAGTGTCGACCAGCGTGGGCGTGGCCTGTCTGACTACGACAGCGAACCGGCCAATTACAATCCGCAAACCTATGTGCAGGATATGTTCACCCTGCTCGAGGTTCTGTCGCTGGAAAAGGTGATTTTGGTCGGCACGTCCATGGGCGGCTTGATGGCGTTTATGATGGCGACGCTGAAACCGGAAAGCGTGGAGGCCATGGTCATCAATGACATCGGCCCCGAAGTCGATCCGGCAGGGCTTGAGCGCATCAAGGGTTATGTCGGGAAGAGTAAGCCGGTGACTACCTGGGAAGACGCGGTGGCCCAGTGCCGGGAGATCAATGCACTCGCGTTCCCGGATTTCACTGACGATCAGTGGCAGGAATTCACCCACGTTATTTATCGCAACGTCGATGGCAAGCCTCTACTTGCCTATGACCCGGCGATAGCGCAACCGATTGAGGTTGCCGATGAATCCGCAGTACCCCCGGACCTGTGGCCGGTATTCAGCGCGATCGCAGCGACGCCAATGCTGGTTATCAGAGGCGAGTCCTCCGATATTCTGGCGCCTGAGTGTGTTGCCGAAATGAAACGTCGCAAAGCAGACCTGCAGTTTACCGAGGTGCCCAATCGCGGCCACGCGCCCACTCTTGATGAAGCCGAGGCGCGGCAGGCAATCGACCAATTCCTGCATTCTCACTAACATTACTCGTCACTTCTTTCCTACGGGTAGCTACCGGCTAACGAACGCGTAGCAGGTCGGCCAGCGTTGCCGGCTGGCAATTTCCGTTTCGGTCTACCCCACCCCGATGACTGGCAATGGCCAACAGTAACTCCGCTGTGGCCAGCGCATCCGTTAGTGCATTGTGTGCCGGGTAATCTGGCAAGCCGTATCGCTGCCGACTTCCGGCGAGTGTTAACTGGCCGGGACGTGGGCCACCTTCCTGCCGCGCCAGCGTCTGCCGCTCCAGTGCCAGGGTATCGATGTAAGGTAATAGCAAGGGTGCAGCGAAGCAGCGCTGGCTGGCTCTGTCGAGGTAGGCGAGGTCCAGCGGCGCATGGTGAAAAACCAGCACGCGCCCTCGCGCGGCCAGGCACAGTTGTTCAATCGCATCGGCTTCGCTGCCGGCCTGCCGTAGGTCGCAGTCGCGAATCTGGTGAATCCCTGCGCTTTGCCCGACAGTGTCTTGCGCGGCAATCAGGCAGTGAGTGGCAGAACTCAGCGCGATGCGTCCTGCGTCGATCGCTACCCAGCCAAGGCTCAGTAATTCACCTTGTTCGAGCTCCAGTGAAGACATTTCTGCATCGCAAACCAGATAGCCCTGCTGATGCCAGGGCTGGCGAGGTTTTGGCAGGGGAGCCTCCCAGCAACTCGCGAGTGCATCGCCGCGGCCTTGGCGACGGTAGCGGTGCCTACGCCAACGCAGGCGCCACATCAACCCAGGCCCTGACGATACTGCTGGTGAACACCATTCTGTGCGTCGTGGATGATGGAAAACGCATCACGTAACTGTTCCCGCGACATCTTCGACAGTTTCCGGATATTGAGAAAATTATCGGCCGGCTCGCCACGGAGTTGAAGGTCGGCCTGATGCTGCAGGCGCAGTCGCTGTAAACAGTGCAGCGCATCAGAAAGATTGCGTGCGTC
Organism: Gammaproteobacteria bacterium; assembly: GCA_030427085.1. Lineage (GTDB taxonomy): Bacteria > Pseudomonadota > Gammaproteobacteria > Pseudomonadales > Halieaceae > JAUHXH01. The sequence goes on from JAUHXH010000002.1 coordinate 1,131,431, forward strand.
AACCTTCGCCAGTGCACCGCAACGCTCCAGTGCCTGCAGTCGCTCGTCGGTGTTGATGGCCTCGATGCCGTGGTGCAGGGCATGCAGTCGCGCAATATCGGTAACGAGCATCACCCCGTGCTTCTTCAGATCGAGACTGTCTCGGTGCTGGCCGTCGCGCTCCACGACAAAACGACGAAATATGCCCAGCGGCGGCGAACCGTCCAGTGCATTGGCAGCGAGGGCGGCGAGGAAAATGCTGTTCCGCGAAGCGGTGTCCAGCATAGTTCGCTGCAGTGCCTGACACAGTCCGCTGGTACCGTGAACGGACCGGATATCAAAAAAGATCGACACGCGCATCACGGCATCGGGCGTCGGGCTGGTGCTCCACCTGCCAACTTCCTCCTGCCAGTGTTTCAGCGGCTGTCGCCACTGTGGGTTGGTAGCCATCACCTGCCCGTTGCAGTAGGGGTAGCCACAGCTGTCGAGCCCGTCACAGACAAAGTTGGCCAGACGCTCGAAATAGGGGTCATGGGCTGGTTCGGCACTGTCATCCAGCACCATGCCATTGTCCTGGTCGGCACCCAGCAATTGCTCCTGCCGGCCCTGAGAGCCAAAGCCCAGCCAGCAATAGGGCACGGGCGGCGGGCCGAGTTGCTCCTCGCCCAGTTGCAGCAGGCGCACGGTAACAGCGTCGCTGATTGCGGTGAGAATACGGCTGACCTGTCGCGCTCGTATCCCCGCGTTGACCCACTGGGTCACCAGCTGGGGGACACCCTCGAGTAAGTTCTGGAGGCCCGCCACGTCTGCCTGGCGCGAAATGTGTTGCACCAGATAGACCGGGTCGTCCTGGCGGGCCAGCATCAGGTCGGAGGTGGTAACCACGCCACAGAGGCTGCCGTCGCGCATCACTGGCAGGTGGTGGCAGGCAAAACGTGTCATCGCCAGCACGGCCTCGAACAGGCTGGCGCCTGCGGTGATCCCGTGCAGGTTGCGCGTCATAATGTCGCTGACCGGGCTATCAGGCGAGCGCCCTGCAGCCAGCACGCGTTCTCTCAGGTCCCGGTCGGTAACAATGCCCAGTAATGTTTCGCCGTCCTGCACGAAAGCCGACGACACGCGGCGCTCGCTCATCGATTTTGCCACCGCGCTGATTGCCTCGTCCGGAGCAACCGTCAGCAAGTCCTGGTTCATCACACTTTCCACCGCCTGTGCCATGGCGTGGGGTTGCGGCTCGTAGCGCGCCGCGCGACGTAGGCGGCGGCTGCGCTGGGTATGAAAATAGCGATCGAAACCGCGATGTGATTCACGCAGTTGCTGGTAGCTGGCGTCCGGCAGGCGGTAGAGCAGGGCGTCCTCAATGACTGTGGCACTGACGCTGTCTTCGTGCGCGCTGGCGAGGCGGGCCAGGTGAAAGCTCTCGCCTTCGCCCAGCCTGTCCAGCAGTTTGTTCTGGCTGTCACGCAGGTCGATGGCACCACTGCGAACGATCCGCAACCCGCCGCCATCTTCCGGAGACAGCCGTTCGCCCTGACGATGGTAAACCACCTCAAGGGTGGCTGCGGCCCGGAGTAAAGTGGACTCATCCAGTTCATTGAAGGGGAGGGTTTGCCCCACAAAATCCACTAGCGCACGCAGCTCGGGGGCGAGAGCCGGTGCCTGCTCGTGTAACGTGCTCAGTCTTCTCTCCGACTAAAACGTGTGGACACTTCAGCAGTAAAACGGTTATTGGCAGTGACTGCAACCAGCCGTATTTGTTCTCCCTCTTCAGGCGCGGATGCCAGTGGCAGTTGCCAGAGAGTCGGGTCACCAGCGGTGGAGCGCATGGCTTGTGGTGGGGCCTCCTCACCTGCTGGCGCAATCGCGAGTGCTACGCCTTGCAGGTTCACGTTCGAGCGCAGCTCCAGCAGGGGAGAGGTATGGGAAGAAAGCACTTCCAGCCGCAGGCTCACGTCGCCATTTTCCAGGTCACAGGCACCGCTGGCGTAGCGACAGTTGCTTTTTTCCAACAGGGAGTACACCTGGCCTGGAACAGCTGCGTGGGGCTGTTCGCCGACGAACTTGCCGACGGCGAACCAGGCCAGTAGGGACAGTACAGGCGCTACCAGCAGTGCAATGATGACGTGCTTGTTGGTCAGCATGTTGGCAGCGCCCTCCGCTTACGGCGACTCAGTGGTCCTGGGCCGCTGCTGCACCCACGGGTACGCGAATGTGCTCCACGAGCTCACGCACTGTTTCTGGCGGCTGTGCGGTCACGCGAGACACACCCAGGGCAACGGCGAAGTTTACAATCGCGCCCACCACACCGAAGGCATTGGGTTCAATGCCCAGGAACCAGTTCTCGGGAGTATCCCCGAGGAAGGCCGTGCCGGGAATGAACATGATGCCCTTGTGCTGGAACACATAGAACAGAGTGACGCCGATACCTGCGACCATGCCCGCGATCGCCCCTTCCTTGGACACAGTTTTGGAGAAGATGCCCATCATCAGTGCCGGGAAGATTGACGAGGCAGCCAGACCGAAGGCCAGGGCCACCGTGCCGGCCGCAAAACCCGGTGGATTCAAGCCCAGATAGCCGGCCCCTACAATGGCGCAGGCCATGGCGATGCGACTTGCCGTCAGTTCCGTCTTCTCGCTGATATTGGGTGTCAGCATGCCCTTCAATAGATCATGTGAGATTGCCGATGAGATCGCGAGCAAGAGTCCCGCCGCGGTAGACAGCGCAGCGGCCAGGCCGCCAGCGGCTACCAGGGCGATCACCCAGTTGGGCAGACGCGCGATTTCGGGGTTGGCCAATACCATGATGTCGTTGTCGATTTTGACCATTTCATTGGTCTCGGCATTCGAGGTGTACTGGATCAGTCCGTCGCTGTTTTTGTCCTCAAAAGCGAGTAGGCCGGTGGTTTCCCAGTTCTTGAACCACTGTGGGCGCTCCTCGTAAGCCAGGTACTGGCCCGGCGCCGGTTCAATGGTTTGCATCAGGTTCAGGCGAGCCATCCCGGCAACTGCTGGCGCAGTGGTGTAGAGCACGGCGATGAACACCAGCGCCCAACCCGCGGAAGAACGCGCATCTTTCACTTTCGGCACTGTGAAGAAGCGAATGATGACGTGGGGCAGCCCCGCGGTGCCGATCATCAGCGACATGGTGTAGGCAAACATATTGAGCGTGGATAATCGCGCGCTGGTCGTGTACTCGGCGAAGCCCAGATCCATCACCACCTGATCGAGTTTGTCGAGCAGATAGGTATCGGTGCCTACCATCGTGCTACCCAGACCCAGCTGCGGCAGCGGATTGCCCGTGAGCTGCAAGCTGATAAAGATGGCGGGGATGGTGTACGCGAGGATGAGTACACAGTACTGGGCAATCTGGGTGTAGGTAATTCCCTTCATGCCACCGAGAACCGCATAGAAGAATACGATCACCATGCCGACGTACAGCCCGGTGTCGTAGTCCACCTCCAGGAAGCGCGAGAACGCCACGCCGACACCTTTCATCTGGCCAATAACGTATGTCACCGAACAGATGATCAGGCAGATTACCGCCACTGCGCGAGCCGACTTCGAGTAGAAGCGATCACCGATAAATTCAGGCACGGTGAACTTGCCGTATTTACGCAGATAGGGGGCCAGTAACATGGCGAGAATTACAAAGCCGCCCGTCCAGCCCATCAGGAATACCGAGCCTCCATAACCCATAAAGGCGATCAGGCCAGCCATGGAGATGAAAGAAGCCGCAGACATCCAGTCCGCTGCGGTTGCCATGCCATTCTGGATGGGATGAATACCCCCGCCGGCAACATAGAAGTCTTTGGTTGAGCCGGCACGAGCCCAGAAGGCGATGCCGATGTAGAGGGCGAATGAGAGGCCCACTACGATATACGTCAGAGTTCGCAGATCCATGGTCGTGCCTCCTACTCGTCTTCGTCCACACCGAACTCACGGTCCAGTGCGGCCATTTTTTTGGCGTAGTAAAAAATCAATGCGACGAACACGTAGATGGAGCCCTGCTGGGCAAACCAGAAGCCCAGCTTGTAGCCGCCGATGCTGATCTGGTTGAGTACGTCGACCAGCAGGATGCCGCAGCCGTAACTCACCACAAACCAGATCACCAACAGCTTGACCATCAGGGCCAGGTTTCGGCGCCAGTACTGCTGGGCCTGTTCTTCGTTCAAAGGGGACATGGTGTACCTCCTCGTTTGTTATTTTCGCCTTCGCCACGATGGTAACTGAGGCGAAGAACCCATACTGCTGGACTTTGGTCTAAGCCAAAGCCTAGAACGCGTACTTGGCGGAGAACTGGAGGCGGCTCATATCTCCGCTGCGACCATCCTCCAGTTCTTTCACGCCGAACACAAGCTCCCCGCCAAACTGAAGTTTCGGTGCTGGCAGGTAGTTCAGGCTGGCGTGCAGGCTTCGGTACTCGCTGGCCAGACTGTCTGCGCCGGCAAAATCGCCATTGCCTGGATTGTCGGCGCGGGCCATCGAAGCCGAGAAGGTACTGTTCCAGTGGGGTGACCAGAAGCGTCGATAGGCGATAAATCCGCCCATCTGATCGATGGTCTGAATGTTGCCGTTGGCATCGACGTAACCGTCATTGAAAGCATTCAGGCCCATGTACCGCCCCAGGGCGTCACCGTAGTTGAACATGAAGCGCAGATCGTCAGTCCCAAGCTGCCACTTGCCCGCGAGCGACAGGGCATAGCCAAACTGCGTGTCCTCGCCGGCCTCGATGCTCGGGTTGGAACGGTCCTCCCAGCTCAACTGGCGACCCATGCCTGCGACGGACCAGGACAGATCGCCGGTTTTGCCGTTGTAGCGTGCAATCAGGTCGGGAATGCCCTCGGCGTCGTTATCCCAGGCCACACCGTTCAGGCGCGTTGCCGGGTTTTCCACCGCCAATTGCAGCCCACCCATCGTCCAGCGAACCTGCGGCTGACGCACAAAGATTGTGCCGACCGGCCCAACAAAGTCGAGATTGTCCGGCAGGGCGCTGACGTTGAAAAAGGTCGACCAGCTCTGGCCGGCCATAATCGAACTGCCCTCGGCGTAGTCCCATTTGAGGAAGGCGTGCCGCAGCCTGGAACTCCAGGAGTTCGAAATGCGCTCATCACCCTGGCCACTCACCTGAAAATCCAGCTCGAAACGCGAGGAGATTTTGCCGACATCGGTATCGGTGGCGGTGGTAAAGAAGAATCGGGAACTCTTGGCGCTGAGGTTGGTGGACTGGTAAGAATCCGCGTCGCCGCTAACAGGGTCGACGGGTATCAGTGAGGCAACAAAGAAGTCGTCGATTAGATCGTTGCCGGGTTTGCCACCGCTGTAGTTGGATCCGATGGAGTCGAGCTGGACGTAGCCGCCATAGGTAAATTTGGTGCCTTTTGCCATCGGCCGGGATTGTTCGATATCGCTGGTGTTAACCTCGATGGTTTCACTGTTGGACATCACCTGGGCTTTGAGTTCTGCCAGTTGCCGTTCCAGTTCCGCTATACGATCGGCAACCGCATCAGCCGCTGCGGAGGTTGAACACGCGGCCAGACCGGCCGCAATGACAGCTTGAGTAAGCTTGTTTCGCATGATCACCGCTCCTTTTGTGCTTATGTTTTGGGCTATGTGAGTATTGTTCTCACGCGGTGAAAGCTGTATTGGACTTTGGTCGCGATTCGACCAAAGTCTAGCGTTCGGGGCTTTTAATCCGGCACGGCGCGACTTACATTGGCGATACAGGGTCAGGCCTTGGCCTGGCCACCATGGCAATGCCCGGGGTAAAACGTGACAAGCACCACGATACTGATCGCTGACGACCACCCGCTGTTTCGCTCCGCGCTGCAGCAGGTGATTGCACAACACTTTCCGACCCACATGGTGTTGCTGGCTGCGGATGTCAATGCACTACAACAGCAGGCTCAACAGGCCGGCAGCATCGATCTCTTATTACTCGACCTGCACATGCCAGGTGCTACCGGTTTTTCTGCGCTGTCCTGGTTCAGCGGGCAATTTCGCAGCACGCCGGTGGTGATGATTTCTGCCAACACCCATCCCGATACGGTGCGCCGCGCACTGGATCACGGCGCGGCGGCGTTTTTGTCCAAGTCAGCGGAGATCGAGTCCATCCAGTCCTGTATTGAAGCGGTAATGTCGGGACAGCGCGGATTGCATCCCGGCCTGCAGGCGGGAACAACAGGTGCCAGTTTGCAGGCTCTGGATGTAGCAGAGGCCGTGTCGACGCTAACGGCGCAGCAATTTCGCGTAGCGGCCATGCTGGTGGAGGGATTGCTGAACAAGCAGATCGCCTATGAACTGGAGGTCAAGGAATCCACCATCAAGGCGCATTTGACCGAGATCTTTCGCAAATTGGGCGTTACCTCTCGCACCCAGGCTGTGCTGGCGCTTGCGAGTTTGGGTATCGAGCCGCCTGACGATATTGCCAAGCCGGTAGAGTAGGGCGGGCAAGTTAGCCCTGCCGACACTAATCCCGCAGCAAGGCCAGTACCAGCGTTTGAAGGCGCGCCAGATCGACCGGTTTCGGCAGAAAGCGGTAGCCCTTGTTGCGCGCCTGATCGCGTACCGTATCGCTGTCATCCGCCGACAGGATGATCACCGGTGGCAGTGTGGTGGGTACTGCAGCCAGGGCATCGATACCGGTATCGGTGTTGTCGAGATGGTAGTCGGCAACAATGACATCCGGTGTCTGTTGTGCCAACACCGAGGCCAACTCGCTGCGGTTATGCGCCGTTGCCACGCGCGCGCCGGCATTTTCGAGCAGGCGCCGTAAGCCATCCAATACCAGTGGCTCATTGTCCAGGCAGGCGATGAGTAAGCCAGTCAGGCTTTTGGTGTCATCCGGTTCAAGTTCACCGGTGGTCGCTTGTGCGGGCGCTTGCGGAACCACAATGGAGAACAGGGTGCCGCTACCCACCTGCGATTCCAGTCGTAAGGGGTGCTCCAGCAGTCGGGCACAGCGCTGCACGATGGCGAGCCCCAATCCGAGGCCATCACCCTGCCCGGCGGCGGTCTGCGACAGCCTTTGAAACTCTTCGAAAATAGTGACGCGATCACCTTCTGCGATCCCCGGCCCGCAGTCGACTACCTGTAGTTCGGCACTATCTGCACGCCGGCGCACTCCCACCAACACTTTTGCCTGCGGGGCGTAGCGCAATGCATTCGACAGCAGGTTCTGAAGAATGCGGTGCACCAGCGCCTCGTCGGAATCCAGCCAGACTGAACTGGGCATCACCTTCAATTGTTGCCCCGCAGCACTCGCGGCATCGCAGAATTCATCGCGCAGTGCGTCGAGCACCCGGTTGACCGGAAACGGCTTTCGCTGCGGCTTCAGATGCCCCGAGTCGAGACGGGCAATTTCCCGCAGTTCCGAAATCATCTGTTCCGCCCGGCGCAGGGAGCGGTCGACCTGATCGATTACCTGCACGGTGTCCGGGGTGCCGTGGCCATTCAGCTGCTGTCGCAAACTGGCGGTAAACAGACGCGCGGCATTGATTGGTTGCAGCAGGTCATGGCTGGCGGCTGACATCAGTTGTGACTTGCTCTGGTGCGCCTCTCGCAGGCGCGACTCCGCTTCTGCCCGCAAGCGGTTTTCCTGCCTTAGCATTGCGTTGCTGGCGCTCAGCGATTCGGAACCGGAAGCGACTTTCTGTTCCAGTTCCACCTTGGTGTCGCGCAGTTCAGCCAGCGTGTCGCGGTAGCGGGTGATGTCGATGTAAGTGGTGACGAAACCACCGCGGGGCATCGGTTGACCCTGTATTTCGATCAATCGGCCGTCGGGGAGTGTACGTTCCAGACGGTAGGCACTGCCTTCACGTAACCAACGCAGGCGGCGTGCGATCTGCTGTTCGATGTCTTCATCATTCCCGGCTCTGAGATACCCTCGGTCGGCGTTGTAGCGATATACCCGTTCGATGGGGCAGCCGATATAGAGAAAACGCTCGGGGTAATTAAACATCTCCTGGTAGACCGCGTTCCAGGCAACCACGCGCAGCTGATCGTCCACCACTGACACGCCGTGAGCGAGACTCTCAACCGTGGTTTGCAGTAATTCACGATTGAACGTATTGAGGCGACTGGCGTCACTCACCATGGTGGCGAGATCGCTGTAGGCCAGTTGCTGGAAGCTCTCCAGATGCTCCAGCGCTTTGTGGGCGGAAGCGGCGCCGATCATACTCGCCAGCACCGACTCGGTTTGGTGGATCACGAAACGGGGCACCCGGTCGCCGGGCAACAGACGCTGTTCGTAGCGGTCCTCATACGACTGCCACATGCGGGTCAGTTCGTCCTGTTCCACAAACGGTAGCAGCAGCGCCTGCAACTGGCTGCCGCGAATGAGCGACAGTTCGTTGTCGAGTGTGTCATCGTCGCGCAAGTCCACTTCGTGTGGCAGGAACAGGCGAGTCTGTCGGATGTCGGCTAGCGAAGGTTTGAGCAACAGCGACAGTGCGACCAGACTGAGCGTGTTCAAGCCGAGGCTCCACGCGGTGGCGTAGGCCAGTCGCGATTCTCCCGCGATATCGAAAAAGTGCATGGGGCGGAGCCAGTCCAGACCGAAGGGACCCTGAGTCAACAGTGGGTCTTGCGGCGATAACAACGCGGGTAGCAAGCCGCAGTAAAACCACAAGCCCAGGCCCGCCAGGATGCCAGCTGTCACCGCGAGTCCGTGAGCGCGTCGCCAGTACAATCCGGCCAGCACCGCCGGCGCAAGTTGTGCTGCGGCGAGGAAGGAGATGAACCCGATCTCGGTGAGCCAGGGCAGGGTCATCATTTCCTTGGTCACCAGCCAGGCGCAGAACAAAATAGCGAGGATGATGATCTGGCGGGTGCGGCGCAGTCGGTCTCCCAGTTGCAGCACCGCCGCCGGGGATCGGCGGGTGAACCGCAGTAACAGCGGAGCCACCACCTCATTGGTGAGCATAATGGCAAGACTCACCGTCGCCACGATCACCATGCCGGTGGCGGCCGAGATGCCACCTACGAAGGCCGCTATTACTCCGAAGTTGGAGTCCAGAGCCACGGGCAGCAGTTGCACGTAAGTGTCGGGGTTTACCGATTCCCGAACGGCAAATACTGCGGAGCCTGCCACGCTGATGGGAATGACCAGTAGCATGAACAGCACGAGGTAGCTGGGGAAGATCCAGCGCGCGAAGCGCGTATCCATGCCCGCCTGCGACTCCACTACCATCACGTGGAACTGGCGGGGCAGGCACAGCACGGCCAGGGCACTGATCAGGGTGCTGGCGAAAAAATCAGACGTGAGGCGAAACTGACTGATGTCTCCGCTGGCCGAGGTGAGGTCCAGCCCTTCCGGCAGCCGGTACAAATAAGCGATGGCCAGAATTGCGACGAACACGAAAGCCAGCAGCTTCACGACCGACTCCAGTGCCACGGCGGTCATCATGCCCTGGTGCCGCTCGTGGCCGTCCAGGCGGCGCGCACCGAACAGGATGGTAAATACCGCCAGCAGGATAGCGGTAAATAGCGCGGCGTCCATCCCGATTTCCAGCAGTGGTTCCTCCGAGCCGCCCACGATGGCCCAGGCCTGACCGAGGGCGCGAAATTGCAGGCCTATGTAGGGCAGCACGGCAGCGCAGGCAACCAGGGTAGCGAGGATAGCGAGGCTCTGGCGTTTACCGAAACGGGCGCCGATGTAGTCGGCGATGGACGTTACGCGATGGCGTTCGCCCATCGCCAATAGGCGACGGATCAACGGCCAACCCAGAACGAAGATCAGGATCGGGCCGAGGTAGATCGGCAGGTGCCCCCAGGGCTGTGCGGTTGCGCTACCGACAGCACCGTAGAAGGTCCACGAGCTGCAGTACACACAGAGGGAGAGCGCATAGATAACGCCGCGCCACGTTGCACTGCGCGAGGCACCCAGGCCGCGATCGGAGTTGTGGTCCACGCGCCAGGCCACAGTAAACAAAGCGCAGACGTAAAGCAGCGCGAGGCTAAGCAGGGTCGAGGATGACACCGGTTGGCTGTCCTCAGCATTATTATTGGGCAGCCGTTCGCCGGACGGCCCTCCTGCTTGCGAATACTATCAGAGCTGGCGCGTAGTGACCTCTGAGTTGCACTCGACCTTAGTCGAACACCCGCTGTTGCGCGGGTGCTGACCAGGTTGTTGGGGAACGGCGATCAGCCGGGTCGATTGGCGATCAGGTTATCTACCACGGACGGATCGGCCAGGGTACTGGTGTCGCCCAGGCTGCCCAGTTCGTTCTCGGCGATCTTGCGCAGGATGCGCCGCATGATCTTGCCGGAGCGGGTTTTCGGCAGGCCGGGTGCCCACTGGATGATGTCCGGTTTGGCGATGGGGCCGATTTCCTGCACGCACAATGCCACCAGTTCCTCGCGCAACTGCTCGTTCGGCTCCACGCCCTGCATGGGGGTAACGTAGCAGTAGATCCCCTGCCCTTTGATGTCGTGGGGGAAGCCCACCACGGCGGCCTCGGCGATGTTGTCGTGCAGCACCAGTGCGCTTTCCACTTCGGCAGTACCCATGCGGTGGCCGGACACATTGAGTACGTCGTCCACCCGCCCGGTAATCCAGTAGTAGCCATCCTCGTCGCGAGTAGCGCCATCGCCAGTGAAGTAGTAGCCCTTGTAGTGGCTGAAGTAGGTGTCGATCATCCGCTGGTGGTCGCCATACACGCTGCGAATCTGGCTGGGCCAGGAGGATTTGATCACCAGATAGCCTGCGCCTGCGCCTTCAATTTCGCTGCCGTCTTCGTTCAATAGGGCCAGGTCAACGCCGAAGAAGGGCAGGGTGGCGGAGCCCGGTTTCAGGTCGGTAGCACCCGGCAGCGGCAGGATCATCTGGGCACCGGTTTCGGTTTGCCACCACGTGTCCACCACCGGGCAGCGAGAGTCGCCCACCACGCGGAAATACCACTCCCAGGCTTCGGGGTTGATCGGTTCACCCACGGTGCCGAGCAATCGCAGGCTCGCTCGTGAGCTGCGTTTTACCGGTTCATCGCCCACTGCATGCAGGGCACGAATGGCGGTGGGCGCAGTATAGAAGGTGTTTACCTGGTGTTTGTCCACTACCTCCCAGCAGCGGCCCGCATCCGGGTAAGTGGGCACGCCTTCAAACATCAGGCTAATGGCGCCATTGGCCAGCGGGCCGTACACGATGTAGCTGTGTCCGGTGACCCAGCCCACGTCCGCCGTACACCAGAACACTTCGCCGTCGCGGTAATCGAAGGCGTATTTGAAGCTCATGGCGCACTGCAGCAGGTAGCCGCCGGTGGTGTGTAATACACCCTTGGGTTTTCCGGTGGAGCCGGAAGTGTAGAGGATGAACAGCGGGTCCTCGGCATCCATCGGCTCGGGCGGGCAGTCGGTGCTGGCGTTCTGGGTCAGCAGGTGATACCAGACATCGCGCTTGTCATCCCAGTGGATGTTGTTGCTGGCTGTACGCTCGACGACAACACAGGTGTGCACGTTCGGGCAATCGCGCAGGGCCGCATCCACATTGTTTTTCAGGGGAATGGTTTTACCGCCTCGCACGCCTTCGTCGGCGGTGATCACCGTTTGGCAGTCGGAGTCGAGGATACGGTCTTTCAGGGCTTCCGGCGAAAAGCCGCCAAATACCACGGAATGGATTGCGCCAATGCGGGTGCAGGCCAGCATGGCGTAGGCGGCTTCGGGAACCATCGGCATGTAGATACACACGCGGTCACCCTTTTTAACGCCGCGCGCTTTCAGGCCGTTGGCCAGCTTGCTGACGCGGCTGTGCAGTTCACTGTAGGTGATGTGTTTGCTGTCGGCGGGATCGTCGCCTTCCCAGATGAATGCGGTCTGGTCGCCGCGCTCGGGCAGGTGCCGGTCGATGCAGTTGTAACTGACGTTGAGCTTGCCGCCCTCAAACCAGGCGGCGTCGCCGTTGGCGAAATCAAAGCGGCGGACATTGTTCCAGGGGGCGTCCCAGGTCAGGAATTCCTGTGCCATTTGACCCCAGAAAACCTCGGGCTCCTCGAGCGACTGGCGGTACATCGCCTGGTAGCGCTCGCGGTCGATATGGGCGTCGGCAAAGGATTCGGGAACAGGGTGCACAGGGAAGTCAGACATCGCGGTATCCAGAGTTTTTATCGAGTCTTGGCATAGTAGCGTTACGGGGCACGGGTGCAACCCGACGATGGTCGTAATTGGTGCCGTCGCCTGCCCTGTTTCTGTGCAGTTTTGCCAATCTATGGTGCATCGAATCCATTGTCATTCCCCTGTCACGGCCTCACGATACCGTTCTGGCCTTGTTTTCCCATGATGGCAAGTATCTTGCACGTACAGTCACTGAAGCACAGTGACGGTGCGGGGCAGCGGTATGACGCCACGGCACGGCCACCTACCCGGAGGAGGAGTTTCCATGCCCATGCCGCCCGATTTGGTGCAGCACCTTCAGACCCTCGAACCCGCGGGCGAAACGCCCGTGTTGGCGATTTTTGACCTGGACCGCACCCTGATTCTCGGTTACTCAGTGTTGGCACTGATGTGGGAATACGTGCGCAAAGGTGATCGCAGCAAAGCGGCGGCAGCCAAAGAACTGCTGGCTCACATGGATCGGCGCGGAGCGCGCCGTTCCAGCGCTTCGCTGTACAAACAACTGATCTCGGGATTGGCCGGCGAATCCGAAGCCTGTCTGCAGGCGGCCGGGGAAGCCGCCTTTGACCAGCACGTGGCGGCGAGCATCTTCCGCGAGGCCAGGCAACTGCTGGAAGCACACCGTGCCATGGGTCACCGGGTGGTGATTATTTCCGCCGCCACACGCTATCAGGTTGCGCCGGTAGCGCGCGCCCTGGGTGTGGAGCACTTCAGCTGCACTGAACTGGAAGTGGAAGAGGGGCGTTTTACCGGTCGCATCAAGGGCCAGCTGTGCTACGGCGAGGGCAAGGTCAATGCCGCGCGGCGCTATATCCGCCGCTGGGGTGCTCGTTTCCGCGATACCTGGTTCTACAGCGACAGCAAGGACGACCTGCCTCTGCTGCGTAAAGTGGGCAACCCGGTTGCCACCAACCCGTCAGAGGGTCTGGCGGCCTACGCCGGCGAACACGATTGGCCCGTACTGCGTTTTTCCAGCCGCGGCAAACCCGGGGCGGAAAGCCTGCTGCGCACCGCGTTGGCGGCCAACTCTGTGATCACCGCCGCAGTGGCCGGTGCTGCCACCTGGTTGTGGTCGCGCTCTCCACGGGAAGCGGGTAACCGGATGGTGTCCTGTCTGGGTGACGTTGGATCAGCGCTGGCGGGTCTGGATTTCGAGATCCGCGGCACTGAACACTTGCATGCTGTGCGCCCGGCGATTTTTATTTTCAATCACCAGAGCTACCTCGATTCGCTGGTGATGGCCCACCTGTTGCGCCGTGACTTTGTCGCTTTCGTGAAACAGGAAGTGGCCGACAACCCGCTACTGGGTCCTATCCTGCGCGCGCATGGCACTATCTTTGTATCGCGCGGTGCTCAGGACCAGAGCGGTTGCATGGATCAGGCCCGCGTAGCGATAGAGGGCGGCAAAAGCCTGGCGATTGCGCCGGAGGGAACCCGCAGTGCGACCGGCGAGTTGCTGCCCTTCAAACCGGGTGCCTTTCTGCTGGCGCGGCGCATGGGCGTGCCCGTAGTACCGGTGGTATTGCACAATGTGGCGGACGCGCTGCCCAAAGGGCGCTTCCTGCTGCGCCCGGCAACGATTGAGATCACCATTTTGCCGCCGCTGATGCCGGATGAAATCCGCAATGCCAGACGGGCCGCAGAGTCCACCGCCGCAAGCTACCGGCAGACTCTGCGCGAAGGGTGGCCACGGCTGGAGTCACTACCGCTGGAGTCACTGCCGGAAGCTGTTGCCTGACCGCATCAATTGCCCTGGGGCGTGAGCCCCGGGGCAGTCACTCGTCCTGGTCCTTGCCCTTTTTGTCGCGATCCTTGTCCAGGTCGAGTTTGTCCCCAAGATCTTCCCGCGCACCCTCTACCTTTTTCCCGGCGTCTTTCTTCGCATCCTTGGCCAGTTTGTCGGCGTCGCAGGAGCCGTGTACACCTACGGTGGCCTCCATGGCCGCATTGCGGGCCGCTTTTTTGGCATTGCAGTCGATGATGTCTGGCTTCTTCAGGTCCGCGAGCGCGGGAGCTACCAGAGACAACAGGGCCGCCATCACAGTCAATCTGTTCACACTCTACTCCTGTCAGCGGGCACTTTTGCCCTTGCTTACTGTCCTTTAGCCTAGTCCAAACTGTTCGATCTGTGCAGCGGCCTCGCGAAAGCAGCACCGCTATTCGCGACGCCCTCGGCGCGCTACAATGCGGCGCCCTGCACCGCAGCCGCTCTTTCTGTACACGTCACCGGATTTTTATGCGCAAACTGTTTATTGTCCTGCTCCTCGCCCTGGCCGCCGTTGCCGGTTGGTTTTATTTCAATGGTCAACAGACCGCTCAGCACAGCGGCAGTCGCTCGCTGCCCACAGTCACCGCCTGGCCAGTGACCCTGGGCGAATTCACCGATGAAGTCTCGGCACTGGGTACACTGCGCGCACGCGAATCGGTGGATATCACCAGCAGTGTCTCCGACGTGGTGGTTGGCCTGCACTTTGAGGACGGCGACCGGGTGGAAGCGGGTCAGAAACTGGTCACGCTGCGCCAGGACGAAGAACAGGCGGCGCTGCGAGTACAGCAGGAGAATCTGGCGGACGCGGAGCGTGAGGTGGAGCGGCTGAAAAACCTCGCCCAGCGCAATCAGGTGGCGCAGACGGATCTGGATGCGGAGCGTACTCGCGCCGCGGTAGCCCGCCACTCTATTGAAGAAGTTCGCGCCCGGCTGGAAAACCTCAACATTGCCGCTCCCTTCAGTGGCCAGCTTGGCTTGCGCCTGGTCAGCCTGGGCGCGCTGGTCACACCGGGCCAGCGAATCACTACCCTCGATGACGACAGCCTGATGCGGCTCGACTTCACCGTAGGCAGTGCCTTCCTGCCCTTTATTCAGGTCGGGCGCACAATCAATGCCCGCACGCCGGCCTACAATCGCAGCTTCAGCGGCACGGTGAGCGCCGTCGACAGCCGCGTGGATACGGTGTCGCGTTCGATTACCGCGCGGGCTGTTCTGCCGAACGAGGACGGCCTGCTGAAGCCGGGCATGCTGATGGAGGTGCGCTTGTTGGGTGCCACGCGTGAAGCGCTGCTACTACCCGAGGAAGCTTTGGTCTCCAGGGCCGCCGAGCACTACGTGTGGTTGCTGGACGGCGATTCCGCACGGCGCACACAGGTCACGATTGGCTCGCGCCGCCCGGGCTGGGTAGAAGTCACCTCCGGCCTGCAAGTGGGTGACGTGGTGGTGCGCGATGGCGTGGGCAAACTGCGGGGTACCGAGGCCCAGGTCGCCCTGGTGGAGGGCTGAGTCATGAAAATCTCCGATACTTCGGTGCGGCGCCCGGTATTGGCGCTGGTTATCAATGCCCTGTTACTCGCCTTCGGTTTGATCGCCTTTGACCGTCTGCCGCTGCGCGAGTACCCCGATATCGACTCACCGATCATCAACGTTGCCACCCAGTACCCTGGCGCCTCTGCCGCCGTGGTCGAAAACAAGATCACCCAGGTCCTTGAGGATCGCTTGTCCGGCCTTGAAGGTCTGAAAACCATGACGTCCCGCAGTCAGGACGGTGCGGCCAACATCACCCTGGAGTTCGAGATTTCCCGCAACATCGATTCCGCTGCCAATGACGTTCGCGACCGGGTATCCCGCGTGACCGGTAACCTGCCAGAGGAGGCCGAACCGCCGGAAGTGGAGAAGTCACAGAACGACGATCAGGTGCTGTACTGGGTGCATCTGGTGGCACCCAGCCTCGACGCGCTGGAACTGACCGATTACGTGCGCCGTTATCTGGAGGATCGCTTCGCCTCCCTGGATGGGGTGGCGCGCATCCGCATTTCCGGGCAGCAGGTTTACTCGATGCGCATCTGGCTGGACCGCAACGCGTTGGTGGCGCGGCGGCTGACAGTGACCGATGTAGAGGCCGCGATTCGCAATCAGAACATCGAACTGCCGGCGGGTACGGTAAAATCCGAAAACCGCGATTTCGTGGTGCGGGTGGAGCGTTCCTATATTGACGCCAATGACTTCCGCAAACTCGTCGTAGGGCGTGGCGAAGATGGTTACCTGGTACGCATGGGTGACATTGCGCGGGTGGAACTGGCCAGTGCCGAGCATCGTAGCCTGTTCCGCGGCAATGCCGAGTCCATGGTGGGCCTGGGGATCGTCAAGCAGAGCACAGCCAATGCCCTCGATGTCAGCCGTGCGGTGAATGAAGAAATCGCGCGGGTGAACGCAGTGCTGCCGGGCGACATGCGCCTGGTGGGCAGTTTCGACAATTCGAAGTTCGTCGAAGCGGCTGTCTCCGAGGTGTATAAAACCCTGGGAATCGCGGCGGTGTTGGTGGTGCTGGTGATCTTCATCTTCCTCGGCGATCCCCGCAGTGTATTGGTGCCCGCGATCACGGTACCGGTCTCGCTGATCAGCGCCTTTACCGCCTTGTACGCCTTTGATTACAGCATCAATCTATTGACCCTGCTGGCGTTGGTGTTGGCCATCGGTCTGGTGGTGGATGACAGCATCGTGGTACTGGAAAACATTCACCGCCGACTGGTGAACGGCGAGTCACCGTTGGTGGCTGCTTACCGTGGTGCCCGACAGGTCGGATTCGCGGTATTGGCGACCACGGCCGTGTTGGTGGCGGTGTTTGTGCCGATCACCTTTATGGAAGGCAACATAGGGCGCCTGTTCGGTGAGTTCGCGGTAACTCTGGCGGTGGCCGTGTGTTTCTCAACACTGGTTGCGCTGACCCTCGGACCGATGGTGTGCAGCAAGCTCCTGCGCGCAGACAAACTGCACAATCCGCTGGCGGATGCAGTGGAATCACTGGATCGGCGTACAGAGCGCGCCTATCAGAAACTGCTGCAGCCCCTGTTGGGGCGCCCCGTGGTGGCCTTGCTGGCGGTGCTTGTGGCTTTGGTTGGCAGCTACTTTTTGTTCAAGCAGGTGCCACAGGAATACGCTCCGCAGGAGGATCGCGGTTCTTTCTTTATGGCCCTCACCACCCCCGAAGGCTCCTCTTACGAATACACACTGAAGCAGACCCTGATGGCCGAGGAACGGCTGTTGCCACTGGTGGAATCCGGTGAGGTAAAACGCCTGCTGATTCGCGCGCCCTCCTGGGGCTCCGGTGAGTCCTTCAATGGGGCCTTCGCCATCATGGTGCTGGAGGATTGGGACAAGCGTGCCCGCAGCACGCAGGAAATCATGAACGACGCCCGGCAGCGCTTGAGTGATATCGCCGGGGCCCGTGTGTTCCTGCGCGGTGCGCGTTCACTCGGCGGCGGTCAGGGTGATCCGGTACAGTTCGTGGTGGGTGGCAATACCTATGAGGACCTGGCCCAGTGGCAGGACTACCTGCTGGAGGAAATCGCGAATAATCCGGGTCTGGTAGGCGTGGAATCCGACTTCAAGCCCACCAAGCCACAGTTGCGTATCGCCATCGATCGCAACCGCGCCGGCGACCTTGGCGTGAGTGTGCTGGATATCAGTCGCACGCTTGAAACCCTGCTGGGGTCGCGCAAAGTCACCACCTTCCTGATGGGTGGGCGCGAATACGACGTGATTCTGGAAGGCGAACGTACCCAGCAGCGGACCCTGACCGATCTCACCGATATCTACGTGCGCTCGGCCACCACTGGCGAACTGATTCCCCTGTCCAACCTGGTGAGCCTGCGCGAAGAGGCCGACGCCGCAACCCGCAATCGCTACAACCGGGTGCGCGCCATCACCATTTCCGCCGGCCTGGCCGACGGTTACTCGCTGGGTGAGGCGCTGGACTACCTGGAAGAACTGGTGCGAACAGAATTGCCCGAGGAAGCCAGCATCGATTACAAGGGCGAATCGCTGGAATACGTGACTGCGTCCTCCTCTGTGGTCTTCACCTTTGGCCTGGCTATTCTGGTGGTCTATCTGGTGATGGCCGCCCAGTTCGAATCGTTGATTCATCCACTGGTGATTATGTTTACCGTGCCGCTGGCATTGGTTGGCGGGCTCGGTGGCCTGCTGCTGTTTGATCAATCCCTGAATATCTACTCGCAGGTGGGGATGATCATGTTGCTGGGTCTGGCTACCAAAAACGGCATCCTGATTGTGGAGTTCATCAACCAGCTCCGCGATCAGGGGGTGGCGTTCGAAGAGGCCGTGGCACGCGGTGCTGCTTCGCGCCTACGCCCGATACTGATGACCGCGGTAACCACCATCATGGGTGCCGTCCCGCTGGTGCTGGCCGCCGGCCCGGGCCATGAATCCCGCACTGTTATCGGTATTGTGGTGATGTGTGGCGTGTTCGTCGCCACGCTGATCACGATCTTCGTGGTACCACTGGCATATTGCTTGTTGGCCCGCGGTACGGACTCCCCGGAAGCCATTTCGCGGCGGCTTGAACAGGAGTTGGGGCAGGATTTTGCCCAACTGGATCGCGAAAAAGCTTAAAAACTGTTGAAGATCGGGCCATGAAGGGCGTTGCCATGGAGGAACTGTGCCAGAATAAGCGGTGACGCGGCTCGATACTGACGCCTGTCAGCACCGTGCTGAGCCGACTGTCGTCTATCAGGGATAGAGGGGCGCTGGGCTGTGAGCACTAACGAGAACATCACCTCCTTACTCAGGCAGTGGCGAGCCGGCAATCCGGATGCCCTGGCCGAGCTGACCCCTTTGGTCTACAACGAGTTGCGGGCTCGCGCACAGCGGGCCTTTCGCTCTGAGCGTGCTGGGCACACGCTGCAACCCACCGCGCTGGTGCACGAGTTATATGATCGACTCGATGCGGTGGACGTTAACTGGCAGGACCGCAGTCACTTCTTCGCCCTCTGTTCCCAGATGATGCGCCGTATTCTCGTCGATCACGCGCGTGCCCGGTCATCGGCGAAGCGCGGTGGTAATGCCCAGATGATTGCTATTGATACCAGCGTGGTTGCCGACTTGCCACTGCATGAGGATCTGCTGAATGTAGACCGCGCTCTGGAGCGCCTGGCCGAGCTGGATCAACGCAAAGCTGACCTGCTCGACCTGCAAATCTTTGGCGGCCTGACCTTCCAGGAAATGGAGGAGGTAACCGGCTTGTCCAGTAGCACGCTGGACCGCGACCTGCGCTTCGCCCGTTCCTGGTTGAAAGCCCAAATGTCTGCCACTGAGAGCTTGCAGTGAGCAACCCGCAATGGGAGGAGTTGGAGCGCTTGTTTCACGCCGCGCTGGAGCGGCCTATTGATGAGCGCCATGCGTTTCTGTCCGAGCAATGTAAGGGGCAGCCCGATCTGTTCGCCGAGGTGAAGGCGCTGCTGGACAACGAGGCCGATGCCGGCGACCTGGAGCGGCTGGTCGATCGCTCTGCCAGTGACTGGTTAAACGGCAAGCAGTTTGTGGCGGGCGATCGGGTAGGGGCCTATCGCATCGTTGCTGAAATAGGCCGTGGTGGCATGGGCACGGTCTACTGCGCCGAGCGAGCCGACGATCAATACGAGCAGCAAGTGGCCATCAAGGTGATTGGCTTTTGCGGTGCGGATGTTCCCGATCTCCTCAGGCGTTTTCAGGATGAGCGGCAGATTCTTGCCCAGTTACAGCATCCGAATATTTCGCGACTACTCGATGGCGGAAGCCTGCCCGATGGCTCGCCCTACCTGGTGATGGAGTACATCGACGGAGAACCCATCGACCGATACTGCCGGAATCATCAGTTGTCAGCCCCCGACATTCTGCGGCTGTTTACATCGGTGTGTGGGGCCGTGGCGTATGCACATCAAAATCTGGTGATTCACCGCGATCTCAAGCCGGCCAATATTCTGGTTACGAAAGATGGTGAGGTGAAACTGACAGATTTCGGGGTGGCGAAGTTGACCCCACCGGTTCAGCAGGAGTCGGCGCACACTGTCCTCGACGCTCGCGTGCTCACACCACTCTATGCCAGTCCCGAACAACTCAATGGCGACCCGGTCACGACACTGACAGACCTGTATTCGCTCGGCCTTGTGCTGTACCAGCTGCTAACGGGACGCTTGCCCTTCGACGAGAGTGCCCAGGGGACCTACAAACATGCGCAACAGGTAGTCGAGTCGGATCCGCTTTCGCCCTCCAGTTATATGGACGCGCCCAAAAAAATAGATCGCTGGCGAGATCTGGACAACATTGTGCTGAAGACATTGCAGCGCTTCCCGGCGCAGCGCTATGCATCGGTCAGCGCGATGTCCGAAGACATTGCCAACTATCTGTCCAAGCGGCCGGTACAGGCCAGGCCGCGTACCTGGGCGTATCTGTTGCGGCGATTTGTGCAGCGAAATCGCCTGACCAGTGCGCTGGCGCTGACCTCCCTGCTAGCGGTGGTAACACTGGGTTCTATGGCCTGGTACCAGGCAGTGTTGGCGGCGTCAGAGCGGGATATTGCCCAAGACCAACTGGCGCAGACTCGCGCAGTACTGGCCCTTGTGGAGGAGATATTTACCGGGCTGGATCCCAACGTGAGTCAGGGCCAGGAAGTTTCGGTTCGTGAAATGCTGGACGAGGCGGCAACGAGACTGGCTGAAGAGTCTGGGGCGGATAGCGCAGGTGATACTGGCAGAGCCGTGCTGCATCGCGTTTTGGGGGGTGGCTACAACCAGCTTGGGCACATCGATTCTGCTCGCCAGCAGATGCAGGCCGCACTTTCGTATCACCGCAGCGGCCGCGTCACGGACGATGAAGAGCGCCTGCGCACACTGTTTGAATGGTCGAGAACCCTCAACCTTTCTTTCGAGCATGACGCCGCGCTTGCTGTAAGCCAGGAGTCGCTTGCGCTAGCAAGGTCGTTATACGGTGACAATCATCCAGACACTTTCGGGGCCCTCTACAATGTGGCGTCAAACCTGCATATGCAGGGTGAGCTGTTGCCAGCGCGTGAGATGTTTTACCAGGTGTACGAAGGTCGACGGGCACTGTGGGGCGAATCCGATGGAGGCACCATACAATCACTCTCAAGCGTAGGGGTGATCGAGCACTGGCTGGGTAACTACGACAAGGCGCTGGAAGCTTACGGTCGCTGCGAGCAATTGTCCGCTCAGCACCTTGGGGAAGGACACAGTCGGCGTCTGCGGTGTCTGGAGTATCAGGGCCTGGTCCTCGAGTCGATGGATCGGCATGCGCAGGCGGTAACAGTGCTGGAGGAGCACATTAGAGTCGCCGGCCCCATTCTGGGTGAAGATTTTCCGAATATACTGCGCTCGCAGCATTCACTGGCCGATGCCTACCGTGGACTGGGGCAATTGGAGAAGGCAGAAGCCTTGTTCGTCGATGTACTCGAGCGTCGTCGCAAAGTTCTGGGCGCCAATCACATTGAGACCCTGCAGACTGAAATGAAACTGGCGCGGGTGTACCGACTGAGCGGTGATTATCAGTCGGCAGCCCCGCTGATTGAACATGCACTGGATGAGCATATCCGGCAGCAGGGTTTCAGTCACGCTGGAACATTGATCGCGGCCCAGGAGCAGGCGGACCTGTTCGTAGCGTTGGGACAACTACAGTTGGCAGAGCCCCTGTTGCAGGAGATTTTGCAAGACAGGGAGGAGGCGCTCGGAGCTGATCACCCGGAACTGCGCAGTACGCTGATTGCCCTGGCACGTGTTGATTTGTCCCGGTCGCAATATTCCGATGCTATCGCGCACCTGGAGCGAGCGCTGCTGTTGTCGAACGCTAACGACGAACTGGGCGCCGCAACGAAGCTGGAAGTTCTCGAGCTTCTGGTCAAGACTAGTGCCTCTTTGGGTGACGCGGCTGCGCAATCCAATTATGAAGCGCTACTAGCGGAGTACCGCAGCTAGGGAACGGCCTGGTGTGGCGGCGATTCCTCCTGAGCAATAGGTCCAGGATTATTCGAGTTTCCTGTACAGCGAACGCACACTTATGCCAGCAACCGCTGCCGCTTTCGCCTTATCGTGATTACAGTGTTGTAGCAGCGCTTCCAGATAGCGGCGTTCATGTGTTCTCAAATCAACCCACGCACTGGCGACCGCTTTGCTTCCGGATTCATTCGGCGCCAGGCAATTCTGCAGCACCTTCGCGTCGATGACATTGGAACGGGCGAAAATAATGGCCCGTTCCATCACGTTGCGTAATTCCCGTGAGTTTCCGGGAAATGGTTGGGCGAGCAGTATTTTTACGGCCGAATCCGTCAGGTGATATTTTTCATCGCCTCCCAATTTCTCCAGCAGGGAGCGGGCGATTAGTGCGATGTCGTCGGGCCGTTCTCGCAGCGGTGGCAAGGTGATGGGGAAAGTGTTGAGCCGGTAGTAGAGGTCCTCCCGAAATTCTCCCGCGGTTACCATTGCCGGAAGGTTGCGGTGGGTGGCGCAGATCAGTCGGAAATCGGCACGCTTTAGCTGCGTGCTGCCAACCGCACGGAAAGAGCCGGTTTCCAGCAGACGTAATAGTTTCACTTGCATGCCAACTGGCACGTCACCGATCTCGTCGAGAAACAGCGTGCCGCCGTGCGCTTGCTCCAGCAGGCCAGATTTGTTCTGGGCGGCACCTGTGAAAGCACCTTTCACGT
Organism: Gammaproteobacteria bacterium; assembly: GCA_030427085.1. Classification (GTDB taxonomy): domain Bacteria; phylum Pseudomonadota; class Gammaproteobacteria; order Pseudomonadales; family Halieaceae; genus JAUHXH01. The sequence goes on from JAUHXH010000002.1 coordinate 1,153,993, forward strand.
GGCCGAACAATTCGCTCTCGAACAGCGTTTCCGTCAGTCCCGCGCATTCCACGGCAACAAAGGCCTTGTCGGCGCGTGGGCTGGCCTGGTGAATCGCGTTTGCCGCCAGTTCCTTGCCGGTGCCGGATTCGCCCAGCAGCAGCACCGACGTGTCGTGGGGTGCCACCAGATTGACTAGTTCCACCAGTCGATTAAAGGCGGGGCTGCGGCCGACCATGCGGTCGCGATCAATTTCCGCGCTGGCGATAGCCACTGGTTTGAGCATTTCTATGAAGTAGAGGATGTCGCCGCTGGCATCCTTCAGCGGCAGCATTTCCACGTCAATGTGCTCTCGGCCCCTTGGTGTGTTGTGGATGTGGAGTACGCGCTCTTTTTCCCTCGATCCTTTGCAGGCCGCCAACGGGCAGCTTTCACCCGCCTGGTCGCAGGGGCGGTCGTAGCCATGGGAGATCCGGTAGCAGCGTTCACCGGCGGCAACGTCGCCGAAGTTCTGGCGATAGAGGCGATTGGAGGCGAGGATTTCGTAGTCAGTGCTCAACAGGATGGCAGGATGTTCGAGTCCTTCCAGCAGTGATTTGAAATCAAGGTCGCTTGGCTGTATTCCCGTGTTCATCGTGTTTGTCATTTATGACATGAGGTCTGTCAATTATGGCAGTCATGCCTCAAGTGTAAAGCAGTTTCCTGTCTGTCTGCTGTCCCCTTGCAACAAAAAAATGCTGCAAAAACAGTGGGATAAGGCTTTTAATCGCGGCTAGACCGGCATGGCACACACTTTGCTCTGAATGTTGATAGAGACTAATTTAGATAGCAGCGTAGGAACTCTCCAATGAACAGCAGTCTGACAGCGAGTGAGGCCAATGCTATGGGCGACATTCCGTTCACAGTGGATCTGTCCAGCAAGCCGGAGGTGGTCCCGTTTTATGATGAGGACACCAATACCTTTTCCTATGTGGTGAAGGATCCGGACTCCAACGCCTGTGCGGTCGTGGACTCGGTGATGGAAATTGATTACGCCGCCGGTCGCCTCAGCCTGATCGGCGCCGACAAAATTATCAGCTACATTCGCCAGCATCGGTTGCAATTGGAGTGGCTGATTGAAACCCACGTTCACGCCGACCACCTCTCCGCAGCGCCGTATATCCAGAAACATCTGGGTGGAAAAATTGGCATCGGTGAGCACATCGTTACGGTGCAGCACACCTTCGGCAAGATCTTCAATGCCGGCACCGAGTTCGCCCGCGATGGCAGCCAGTTCGATCATCTGTTTCGCGATGGTGAGCAGTACACGGTAGGCGACCTGGTTTGTCACGCGCTGTATACGCCCGGGCACACGCCAGCCTGCATGAGTCATATCATGGGTGATGCCTGTTTTGTCGGTGACACCCTGTTCATGCCCGACGGCGGCACTGCCCGGGCTGACTTTCCCGGCGGAGATGCACGAGTTCTATATCAGTCCATCAAACGCCTGCTCTCGCTTCCTGAGGCGCTCAGGTTGTTCATGTGCCATGACTACATGCCAGATGGCCGGGAACTGGAGTATGAAACGACTGTGGGTGCTGAAAGGGCCACCAATATCCATGTACACAACGGCGTTAGCGAGGATGAGTTTGTGTCCATGCGCGAAGCTCGCGATGCCACGCTGGATATGCCCCGCCTCATTCTGCCATCGCTGCAGATAAACATGTGTGCCGGACACCTGCCCGAGGCGGAGAGTAATGACACCGTGTATCTGAAACTGCCGCTGAATGTGCTGTGAGAGCGCGGTATGAACCTCAGGGATCCTGAATGAAACGGCTGGCACACTATCTGCCGATCCTGGAGTGGGGGCGGGAATACAACCGCAAGCTGCTCGCCAGTGACATGCTGGCGGCGGTGATTGTCACTGTCATGCTGATCCCCCAATCACTGGCGTACGCGCTGTTGGCGGGCTTGCCGGTGGAGATGGGGTTGTACGCCAGCATACTTCCCTTACTGGCCTATGGGCTGTTTGGCAGTAGCCGCAGTCTGTCGGTGGGGCCAGTCGCAGTCGTGTCATTGATGACCGCGTCGGCGGCGGGCCAGGTGGCGGATACAGGCACAGTGGGTTACATCGAGGCGGCCACCCTGATGGCCCTGATGTCGGGCATGTTCTTGCTGCTGATGGGCGTGTTACGGCTGGGTTTTCTGGCCAATTTCCTGTCCCACCCGGTTATTGCAGGCTTTATTGCCGCTTCCGGGATTATTATCGCCATCAGTCAGCTCAAGCATATTCTTGGCATCCCGGCTCAGGGCGACAACCTGATGACGGTGTCAGCCAGTCTTGCCGAAGGGCTGGCTACCGTGAGTTTGCCAACGTTGCTGCTTGGTGTCGGCGTGCTTGCTTTTCTGTTCTGGGTTCGCAGCGGCTTGCAACCGCTGTTACAGCGGTGGGGAATGAGAGAATACCCCGCGAGTATGCTCGCCCGGACCGGACCGGTGTTGGGTGTGATCGGTACCAGTGTTATTGCCTGGTCACTTGCTTTAGGCGACAAGGGAGTCGTACTTGTCGGTGACGTGCCAGGTGGACTGCCGCCATTGGAACTACCTGAACTGGCCAATCCCGCATGGCGGGAACTGGCGGTTTCAGCACTGTTGATCTCGATCATCGGTTTCGTCGAGTCGGTTTCCGTGGGGCATACCCTGGCTGCCAAGCGGCGGCAGAGAATCGCCCCCAACCAGGAATTACTGGGGCTCGGTGCGGCGAATGTGGCCGCTTCCGTGAGTGGTGGTTACCCGGTCACCGGGGGCTTTGCTCGCTCGGTGGTCAATTTTGATGCGGGCGCGCAAACGCCTGCGGCGGGCATGTTCACCGCACTCGGTATTGCTGTTACGGCACTGTTTTTCACTTCCTGGCTGACTTATTTACCGCAGGCAACGCTGGCAGCAACCATCATCGTTGCCGTATTGCCACTGATCGATTTATCGATCCTGAAGCGGACCTGGCAGTATGGTCGCTCCGACTTTGCGGCTGTTGCAACGACGATGGCGGCTACGCTGACGCTGGGGGTGGAAAGTGGTGTTGCCTGCGGTGTGCTGGCTTCCCTGGCCCTACACCTCTACAAGACATCCCGCCCCCATATGGCCGTGGTGGGGGAAGTTCCGGGTACCGAGCACTTCCGCAATATCGACCGGCACCAGGTGCAGATTCATCAGCACATTCTCTCCCTGCGAGTGGATGAGAGCCTGTATTTTGCCAACGCCAGCTACATTGAAGGGCGCCTGTACGAACTGCTGGCAGAGCGGCCCGCTGTCAAGGACGTCATCCTGATGTGTACTGCCGTAAATGAAATCGACCTCAGTGCGCTGGAAACGCTGGAGTCGATCAACCTGCGACTTGCTGAAAGCGGTATTGGATTCCACCTGTCCGAAGTAAAAGGGCCGGTAATGGACACACTGCAACGGACCCAGTTTTGCCAGCAATTGAATGGCCGCGTCTGGCTTAGCCAGCATCAGGCCGTTACCACGATTGCCGGTGAGCGGGAGGAGCGAGTTAGTGCTTCAGATCCGCTTCCCGTCGACCAAACCCCTAAACCTGGCGCCGTAGCCGAGGAGTAGCGAACATGGAACACCTGCCTCATACCTATCATTCATCGATCAGTGCTAGCCCGGAGGGGGCGATTGATGTCGGAGCACCTGGGCTTCAAGTTTTTAAGGCGGCTCCCCCGGCCCAGTTTGGTGGCCCCGGTGATTTATGGTCGCCGGAGGACCTGTTGATGGCTTCGTTGTCGAGTTGCTTTGTGTTGTCGTTTCGAGCGATCGCGAGAATGAGCGAGCTGGACTGGTCTGCACTGGAAGTCACCGCTGAGGGCGAACTGGACAAAGTTGACCGCGTGATGAAGTTCACCCAGGTGAAGTTGAAGGCAAGGCTGACCGTCAGTGCCGATGTGGACCCCGGCAAAGCCGAACGGTTGCTGGAGAAGGCGGAGGCCAGTTGCCTGGTGTCCAACACACTGAACTGCGACGTTCATCTCGACTGTGACATCAGCCACTGAGGGTGTGAGGGACTGAAATGACCATTGTTAACTTCACACCGTGGAGCGCACTGGCGGGCGGCGCATTGATCGGCCTGGCGGCGGCGTTGCTGCTGTTGCTGAATGGCCGCATTGCGGGTATTTCCGGGATTGCGGGCGGCGTGATCCTGCCATCGAAGGGCGACTTTTTCTGGCGGGCACTGTTTGTGCTGGGGTTGGTAGTGGGCGGTTTTATCTATCAGTGGCTGGGCGTAGGCAGTGGTGTTGACCATATCGAAGCCGTGGTCGGTAGGCGCGAACTGGTAGTGGCGGGATTACTGGTTGGCATTGGCACTACCGTCGGTAGCGGTTGTACCAGTGGCCACGGAATTTGCGGCCTGGCGCGTGGTAGTGCCCGTTCGCTGGTTGCCACTCTGAGCTTTATGCTCGCCGGTTTCACAACGGTGTATATCATGCGTCATGTGGTGGGAGGCTAGCGGTGAACAGTTTCCAGCAATCCGTTGTAGCTCTGGCCTCAGGAACGCTCGCAGGTTTTGGCTTGTGCGTGGCCCAAATGATTGACCCTGCCAAAGTACTCAACTTTCTCGATGTAAGCGGTACCTGGGACCCGTCGCTGGCGTTTGTGATGGGGGGAGGGCTTGTTGTTAACGCGCTGGCCACACCTTTTATCTTGAAGCGCCCACACCCGGTTTTTGCGGAAGGCTTTCAGTTACCTACCCTGACCCGCGTTGACCGGAAGATCGTTATCGGAGGCCTGCTGTTTGGCACCGGTTGGGGCCTGGCGGGTTATTGTCCCGGGCCGATTATCACGTCCGTGAGCTTCGCGAATGCCGATATTCTGACCCTTGTCCTGGCCTATGTGCTGGGCACATTTCTGGCGCGGTACGTACTGACGCGGAAGTTTTAACACCGATCCTTATAACCGGCGGCAGCACGACTCACCAATTGCCGCCCTCAAAACCAGATACGTAACCTTTTGTGGAGGTAATTTGTTATGAGCAACATCGACATTGGTATTTCAGATGCAGATCGTAAAGCCGTTGCCGGCAGTCTGGGTAGGTTACTCGCCGATTCCTATACGCTTTATCTGCAAACTCACAATTTCCACTGGAACGTCACCGGGCCTCAGTTCCGTGAGCTTCACCTGATGTTTGAAGAGCACTACACAGAGTTGGCGTTAGCGGTGGATGAGATTGCTGAAAGAATCCGCACTCTGGGCGAGCCGGCACCGGGCACCTACAAGGCCTTTGCCCAGCTTAGCTCGATTGCTGAGGTTGACGGCATTCCCGAGGCGAGTGAGATGGTGGCGATTCTGACCAGGGGCCACGAGCAAGTAGTGAAAACCTGCCGCGAAGCGCTGGTGCCCGCGCAGGAAGCGGGGGACGAGTCATCGGTCGCGCTTATTTCAGACCGGATGCGTATTCATGAGAAAACGGCCTGGATGTTGCGTGCGATGCAATGAGTGCTGTGTGTAATGCCTCAGGTGGGTAGCCAACTCGGTCTGAAATTAAGCGGATGATCTGCGAATTCAGGGCGAAGCTCCGGGTATTCGCTTGCATAGCTACTCACCTAGTGCGCCAGCGGCACCACCCCAACCTGCGGCATATCCGCCAATCCAATCTCCCGCGCGTGTTCCTCGAAGCCTTTGTTCTTCCAGAAGAACGCGCCAGGCATGGTGGTGGGCACCACCAGTACGTAGAACAGCGCACGTCCGATGACTGCGGTTACCAGGCACGACAGCGCCAGTACTATCAAGGCAGCAGGTAGCCAGGCACCAGCGGCGAAAACCCCAGCGATCGCACAGGCCAGCAGGCTCGCGCCGTTCAAAGCCATCAAGACATTGCGGAAGCGGTAGGTGAGGCCGAAGGTGGTGCATTGTACGTAGTGAGACACCGCTCCCTCAGAATCAGAATGCGACATATCATGCGCGTGTCGCCATAGGCCAAAGCCTTCCAGCAGCACACCGACAAACATCAGGCCAGCCGACAGACTGAGCAGCGGCATGTAATCCAGCCCTTGCAGGTAAAGTGCAGGAGCGCCGAGTACCGCACATGCGGCAGAGCCCAGCGTGAGGCTGCTACCCACAAAGGCGGTGGCAGTTTGCCAGTGGTTCCAGAAGGGGCGAGCCTTTATGCGGTAGCAGCGATACATGTAGTACAACGCCACACAGCCAGCAACACATGCCAGTACACCGCAGGCGGTCGCTACGGGCGCCAGTGTCGGCGCAACCTCAGTTAATGCAGGCCACACGGATTGCAACAGGGGCTGTGCGGGCAGTATTGCCAGCAGGTGCAGGCCGGCAAAGGCCATAAAGAAGCTGGCCCCCAGGCCCTCGCGCGCCACCGGGGAGTGGCGGAAATTGTTAAAGCCACGATAGAAGCGGATCGGCTTGCCCAGGTGCATGGCGGACATAAATAGACCCAGTGAAATCAGGCCCAGGCCACCGATGACTGCCAGTGGGTACGCTGGTGTGGCGGCCACCGCGCTGGCGGCAGGAACCCCCACCAGGTTACCCAGGAAAAGAATGGTAAACAGGCCCAGCGCGGTCTGGGTGGCCAGGGTGAAGATCACCAGGGGGTTTTCCCGGCTGCTCAGGCGGCCGAGGTTCCAGGATTTTTTCTTTCCGACCTTCTGGTCCACGGCGGGTTTGTATTTACCGGTTTTGTCGTCGCGGCGGTATTTGACCGGCATGGTGTCGGTACGTGTGACCTCGCGCGGCATGGAGCGAGTCTGCTGGAAGCGGATATTGGGATGGGTAATGTCGGCGTCGGGGAAGCCAGGGATGCTGGTTTCAATTTGCTCCCGGTTGTCGGGCATGTTTTCCACAACGCCGAAGTTCAGCGCGTTGCCCAGACAGGCTGACACGCAGGCGGGCTTGAGGCCTACTTCCAGCCGGTCCACGCACATGTTGCACTTCTCAACCTGACCGGCAACCGGGTCGAGTTGCGGCGCGTTGTAGGGGCACACCCAGGTGCAGTAGCCGCAGCCGAAGCAGATGTCCGGGTCCTGAATCACCGCACCGTATTCCGGATGCTTGGTGTAGGCGCGGGTAGGGCAGCCTTTCAAACACACCGGGTCGTCGCAGTGGTTGCAGGCCATCGAGATATTCATGCGGGTGTAGTTGGGGTAGCTGCCCCCTTCTACGTAACCCACCGAGCGGAAGCTCAGGTGCGGTGGTAAATCATTTTTCTCGCTACAGGCGGACTCGCAGGCGTGGCATCCAATGCAATTGTCCGCCGTGAAGTGAAAGGCGTGTTGTTTGTAACGGTTGGGGTTAAAGCCGACTTCGCGAACGCCGTTGATATTAAGTGAGACGGCTTCGTCCACCAGTTCCTGCAGGGCTATCAATTTGCCATAGCGATTGGTCTCGGCAGTTTCCGGGTCCTTTAGCTTGGCGTACTCGGGCTCGTTCTCCCGCAGAGGAAACAGGGATTCGGAGGGCCGGGATTTCGCGATAGGATCGAACAGTTCTACAGTCATGGGATCTCGTTAGAAAGCACGCATTTCCACATTGAGGCGCGCGGCCTCGGCCTGGTCGGTTTTTTCCACCCGCACGGAACACTGCTTGAAAGCCGGCTGGCGCGAGTGTGGGTCCAGCAGACCCAGCGACAGCCGGTTGACACAGTCGTGATAGTGGAAGGGGATGAACACCATATTGAAAGGGATACGCTGGGTGAGTTGCACCATCACCACCGCATCACCGCGACGCGACACCAGTCGCACGTATTCCATGTGTTCAACACCCAGCTCTGCGGCGGCGTCCGGATTCATTTCCATGTAGGGCGTGGGGCTGAACTTGTTACAGTTGCCCACCTTGCCGGTGCGGGTACGGGTGTGAAAGTGTTCCACCACGCGGCCACTGTTGAGCCAGAAGGGGTAGTCCTCGTCCGGCTTTTCGTTGTTGTCCACCCAGTCCAGGGCGAGCAGTTTGGCTTTCCCGTCGGGGAACTGGAACACGCCATCTTCGTACAGTCGCGGCGAACCGGTCTGCTCGCCTTCACGCATGGGCCATTGAATACCGCGCTGCTGCTCGATCAGGTCATGGCTCATGCCCGACAGATCCAGGATGCGCGGTGCACCATTGGCGCCGGTGCCTACCGACAGGGATTTCATCTCATCGAATACGCCGGAAGCGGATTCGGGGAAGGTCATCTGCGCCGCCTGCGGCCAGCGCTTGGCCAACTCGTTGAAAATCCACAGGTCGGGTTTGGAATTGGCCAGCGGTGGCTTTACCGGCGTAACGCGGTTTACCCGGCGTTCGGTATTGGTGAAACAGCCGTCTTTCTCCGCCCACACGGAAGCGGGCAGGTAGGCGTGGGCGTACTGCGTCGCCTCTACGTCCACGTAGGCATCCTGCACTACGCAGAACTCCAGCTTCTCCAGAGTTTTGCGAATGCGGTGGGTGTTGGGCATGGAGGTCATCGGATTGGTAGCCACCAGCCACAGCGCCTTGATCTGCCCGGACTCGATGGCCGGGAAGATGTCGGTCATGAACATACCGCGTTTCTTGGGGAAAAACTCCGGGTCCACGTTCCAGAACTTGCCCACTTCTTCCCGGTGCGCGGGGTTTTCCAGCGCGCGGTAACCCGGCAGGCCGGAACAGGACGACCACTCGCGGGTGCCCATCGCGTTGCACTGCCCGGTGATGGACAGGGACGTGCTGCCTGGCTTGCCGATGTTACCGGTAATCAGGTTCAGGTTGTTGATGGCGCACACGCCGTCGGAACCGTGGGTACTCTGGTTGATGCCCATGGTCCAGATGGACATGGCGGCCGGCACGCCGGCGTAAAGTCGGGCCACGTTGCGGATGGTGTCGGCATCAATTCCGCAAAGCTTCGAAGCACTGACAGGATCGTAGCGCTGCACCAGCTCAAACAATTCTTCGCGGCCATTGGTGTGGGCGGCGATGTACTCTTCGTCCGCGAGCCCTTCATTGAGGATCACATGGGCGAGGGAGTTGAGCAGAACCAGGTCAGTGCCGGGCGTGATGGGCAGGTGAATGTCAGCGAACTGGGCGAACATGGTGACGCGGGGGTCTACCACGATCAGCGGGAACTTGCGTTTTTCCAGTGCTTCTTTCAGGCGCCAGTAAATCACCGGATGCTGTTCCGGCAGGTTGGAGCCAAAGGCCATCAGGCAGTGGGTGTGTTCGAAATCGTCGTAGCAGCCGGGCGGGCCGTCGGAACCGAAGGAGCGTTTGTAGCCGGACACCGCCGAGGCCATACACAAGGTGGTATTGCCGTCGTAATTGTTGGTACCGATCAGGCCGCGAGTCAGTTTACCGAGGGTGTAGAACTCTTCGGTGAGAATCTGCCCGGTGGACACCACCGCTACGGAGTCGCGACCGTACTTGTCCTGAATGCGTTTGAACTCGGCGGCGGTTTTATCCAGCACCGTGTCCCAGTCGCGTTCTTGCCAGGGTTGGTAGGGATGATCGCGCAGTAGTGGTTGGGTACCGCGACCGGGCGCATTGAAAATCTCCGCCTCGGTAATGCCCTTGATGCACAGCTTGCCCCGGTTCACTGGCGCGTCGGCCACACCGCGTGTAGTTACGGCTTCGCCATTGGCATCCAGGCCTACTTCGATGGCGCAGCCGGTGGAGCAGTAGCCACAGGTGGCATACTTCCATTCCTTCACGCCCTTGTCGCGCAGGATGATCGGGTTTTTTTTGCGGCGTCCGAAGAGCATCGCGCTTACGCCGTCAGTTGCAGGGTGTCGCCGTCGCGTTGCACCGACCAGGTGCGCAGGCTCTGGCTGTCGTCTTCCAGGCAGTGCCCGTCGCTCAGGCTGAAGTGTTGCTTGTAGATGGGCGAGGCCACCACCAGTTCCTCGCCGATGCTGCCGACAATGCCGCGCGCCAATACATTGGCGTGGGCGAAGGGGCAGTAGTTGTCTACCGCAAAGAAGCGTTCACCATCGTTGTCGCAGATGCGGAAGATCGCGACCTGCTGCCCGTTAAACAGTGCAGCGCGGCCCGCGTTGGGCAGGATATCGTCCACCTGGCAAATGTCAGTCCAGTTACTCATGTACCTCAATCCCTCGTGTCTATCAGGCGGTGGCCAGGATGTCGCCCTGGCGTTCTTCGGCAGTGGCGGGGCGGATCTGTTCGCGCTCGCGCACAAACACCACGTTGTCGTCGGTGGCATCGGAGTTCACGAAATGACTGAACTGTTTTACCTTGACCGGATCTTCAATCGTGGTTTTCCATTCGCACTGGTAGGTGTCCACGATGTGTGCCATATCGGTTTCCAACTCTTCCGCAATGCCCAGTCGATCGTCGATGATCACTGACTGCAGGTAGCTCAGGCCGCCTTCCATGTTGTCCATCCACACGCTGGTGCGTTGCAGGCGGTCGGCGGTGCGCACGTAGAACATGAAGAAGCGATCGATGTAGCGGATCAGGGTGGCGTCGTCGATGTCGGTGGCCAGCAGGTCAGCGTGGCGGGGCTTCATGCCACCGTTACCGCAAACGTAGAGGTTCCAGCCTTTCTCGGTGGCGATTACGCCAACGTCTTTGCTTTGGGCCTCGGCGCATTCGCGCGTACACCCCGATACCGCCATTTTCAGTTTGTGCGGAGAGCGCAGGCCCTTGTAGCGGTTTTCCAGCAGGATCGCCATGCCGACGGAATCCTGTACGCCGTAGCGGCACCAGGTGCTGCCCACGCAGGACTTACAGGTGCGCAGGGATTTACCGTAGGCGTGTCCTGATTCGAAGCCGGCGTCGATCAGTTCCTTCCAGATCAGCGGCAGTTGTTCCGCGCGTGCACCAAACAGGTCCACACGCTGGCCACCGGTGATCTTGGTGTAGAGGTCGTATTTTTTGGCCACTTCGCCCAGCACAATCAGTTTGTCGGGGGTGATTTCGCCACCGGCAACCCGCGGCACCACGGAGTAGGTGCCGTCCTTCTGCATGTTGGCGAGATAGCGGTCGTTGGTGTCCTGCAGGCCGCCGTGGTCATTCTCAAGAATGTAATCGTTCCAGGTGGCGGCGAGGATGGAGGCCACTGCGGGCTTGCAGATGTCGCATCCCAGGCCTTTGCCGTGACGCCCCAGCAATTCCTGGAAGCTTTTGATTTTCTCTACCTTGACCAGGTTGAACAGGTCCTGGCGGGTGTAGGGGAAGTGCTCGCAGATATCGGTGTTGACTTCGATACCCAGCTTTTCCATCTCGGCATTCATCACCTGCGTGACCAGCGCGGCACAACCGCCACAGCCGGTAGCTGCAGTAGTGGCGTCCTTGATCGCGCCCATGGTGTGGCAACCGGCTTGCACCGCTTCCACCAGGTCACCCTTGCTCACGTTATTACACGAACACAGGGTGGCGGTGTCGGGCAGGGCGTCTACACCGAGTGCGGCACCACCACCTTCCACGTTGGGCAGGATCATGCTGTCCGGTTGATCGGGCAGGGTGATCTTGTTAAGTGCAAACTGCAGCAGGTTGCCGTAGTCCTCGGCGTCACCCACCAGCACCGCGCCCAGCAGGTGTTGCCGGTCGCCGCTGATCACAATCTTCTTGTACACCTCGTCGGCTTCGTTGACGTAGGTGTAGGACAGGGCACCCTCGGTATTGCCATGGGCGTCGCCCACTGAAGCCACATCCACGCCCATCAGCTTCAACTTGGTGCTCATATCGGCACCTTCGAAGGTGGAGGTCACGCTGTCGGTGATGTGGTCTGCCGCCACCTGGGCCATGGTGTTGCCCGGGGCGATCAAACCGTAGATGCGGCCGCCCCACAGTGCCACTTCGCCGATGGCGTAGACGTTGTCGTCGCTGGTTTGGCACAGGTCGTTGATGATGATGCCGCCGCGCTCGCCGATGGCCAGGCCGCTGTCGCGACCCAGTTCGTCACGGGGGCGGATGCCGGCGGAGAACACCAGGATGTCGGTTTCCAGCTCGGTTTCATCGGCGAAATTCATCTTGTGTACGGCGTTGTCACCGTCAACGATCTCACGAGTGTTCTTCTGCGTGTGCACCGACACGCCCAGATCTTCAATCTTCTTGCGCAGGATATTGCCGCCGCCGTCGTCCACCTGCACCGCCATCAGGCGCGGCGCGAATTCCACCACGTGGGTCTTCAGGCCGAGGTCGTGCAGTGCTTTGGCCGCTTCCAGGCCGAGCAGGCCGCCACCCACTACGGTGCCGGTTTTGGCGTTTTCGGAAGCTGCCGTGATTGCTTCCAGATCTTCGATGGTGCGGTAGACGAAGCAGTTGTCGCGGTCGTGGCCGGGTACCGGCGGTACGAAGGGGTAGGAGCCGGTGGCCAGCACCAGTTTGTCGTAAGGCAGGCACAGGCCCGCGGCGCTGGTGACGGTCTGGGCCTCGCGATCTACCGCAAGTACCTGGTCACCCACATGGCAGGTAATGCCATGGTCAGCGTAGAAGTCGCCTTCGACCATGTTCAGGGGGCCGGCATCGCGTTCTTCAAACCAGGCGGTGAGGTGGACCCTGTCGTAGGCTACCCGGGGCTCTTCGCCGAAAACGGTGATCTCAAAATCGTCGATCCGGCCAGACTTCACCATCTGTTCCAGAAACCGGTGGCCCACGGGGCCGTTACCGACCAGGACTATTTTCTGCGTCATTGCGCTCTCTCACTACTTGCTTGCGTTTGCTTGGCCAGAGATAGGCCGGAGGGGTGCACTTCCTACCGCTTGTCCTACCACTGTGGTTGTTACCAGGCTGTCACCTCTTTCTCATTGATGAGTAGCAAGAGACGTGCCAGTTCCGAAAGGGTGCGTGAAGGGCGCGGAATTGCTGGCGAGTACTCGCCAAATTAGTCACTTGCACAAAAAGAGCGCGATTTTTTGGCACCAAATCGGGTCGCTTCGGTGCGCGTTCTGCACCTCAATGGTGCGGAAAGAGTGCGCGCGAAGTACGCAATTCTGCTGTGCCCCTGTTTTTATAAGCTTCCCGAGAGTGGCACACCTCTTGCAGGAGCGACCTCGCAACGTGCAGTCCATTTCCTCGCACCCAGATCGTGCGGCAACAGGAGTCAAACATGAGCGGTAGTGGTATTCGGCTTTGGGATTTCAGGAATCCCTCCATCAAAACCCTTCACATCACCTGGGTGGCGTTCTTTATCAGCTTCGTCGTCTGGTTCAGTCACGCACCGCTGATGGCCTTCATCAAAGAGGCCTTCGACCTGTCTACTCAGGAGGTGAAAGCCCTGCTGATTCTCAACGTGGCGCTAACGATTCCCTCGCGGATTGTTATCGGTATGTTGGTGGACAAGTTTGGACCACGCCTGATCTATGCCGGACTGCTGACGATATCCTCGTTCTTCTGTTGGGGCTTTGCCTTCGCCGACAGCTATGAGCAACTGGCTTTGTTCCGCTTCCTGTGCGGCTTTGTGGGTGCCGGCTTCGTGATTGGCATTCGCATGGTCGGCGAGTGGTTCCCGGCCCGGCAAGTGGGTGTGGCCGAAGGTGTCTATGGCGGATGGGGTAACTTTGGCTCCGCCGCGGCGGCAATGACCCTGCCAAGCCTGGCACTGTTCTACGGTGGTGATGACGGCTGGCGCTACGCCCTGGCTACCACCGGTGTGATTGCCTTCTGTTACGGTATTTTCTTCTACATCACTGCGCGCAACACGCCCAAAGGTTCCACTTACTTCAAGCCGCGGCGTACCGGCGGCCTGGAAGTGACCAGCAAAGGCGATTTGTACTTCCTGTTGGCGATGAACGTGCCCATGTATCTGGCACTGGCCACTCTGGTGTGGAAACTGTCGCCGGCTAACCTCGGCTTGCTCGGCGATTCGGCTTGTCTGGCACTGTACTGCGTACTGGTCGTGCTGTTCGTATTTCAAACCAGCCAGATCTGGCGCGTTAACAAGGAGCACCTGGCCGAGGGTGTGCCGGAAATCGAGCAGTACAAGTTCAAGCAGGTGGCGGTACTGGATTGGGCCTACTTCGTTACTTTCGGTTCTGAGCTGGCGGTAGTGTCGATGTTGCCCCTGTTCTTCATGGAAACCTTTGACCTTGACCCAGTGAAGGCCGGCTTCATGGCGTCCGGCTTTGCCTTTATGAACCTGGTGGCGCGTCCCGGCGGCGGCTGGCTCAGTGACCACTTTGGCCGCAAGCGCAGCCTGACCATCCTGATCACAGGCCTGACTATTGGCTACCTGGTGCTGAGCCAGATCGACGGTGGCTGGTGGATTCCACTGGCGGTGATCGCCACCATGTGTTGCTCGTTCTTCGTGCAGGCCGGTGAGGGCGCAGTGTTCGCCATGGTGCCGCTGGTCAAGCGCCGTATGACGGGGCAGATTGCCGGTATGGCCGGCGCCTATGGTAATGTGGGCGGCGTCATTTTCCTCACTGTGCTGTCATTTGTGGACAACTCTACCTTCTTCCTGATTATCGCGGCCTGCGCTGCGGTGTGCCTGGTGTGCGTGCAATTCCTCGACGAACCTCAGGGGCAAATGGCGGAAGTGCTGCCCGACGGTACCGTGGAACTGATCGACGTGGCCTGACGGTGCACGCGGGAGCGCTCAGTTGACCCGGGCCGCGGCGCCGGTCCAGGCGGAACACCTGGAGGCGGCGCTGGGCCTCTCGGTGGGCCAGCTAACCCGGGCCGGGCGCAAGCCAGAGAATGAGGACGCGATCGGCATTCGCCTGCCTGAAGGCCCGGTTTTGACTACCAAGGGCGCCGTGGCGGTAATTGCCGATGGCGTCAGTGCGGCCGAAGCAGGGCGCGAAGCCAGCGAAACCTGCGTCACCAATTTTCTCAGCGACTATTACTCCACTCCCGACGCCTGGAGCGTGCGCAAATCGGCGCAACAGGTAATCAACTCCCTCAATCGCTGGCTTTACAGCCGTGGCTGCGCATTCAACGAACATCAGCGCGGTTATGTCAGTACCTTCAGTGCGGCCGTGTTCAAGTCGCGCCAGGCCCACCTGTTTCATGTGGGCGACAGCCGTATCTATCAGTTACGGGACGGGCAACTGGAGCAACTCACCCGCGATCACGCTGTGCCGGTGAGCGAGGGCCAGACCTACCTGACGCGAGCGATGGGGCTGGACCTGAAGTTGAGCGTCGACTATCAGACCGTTGAACTACAGGTCGGCGATTTGTTTTTGCTGACGACGGATGGCGTGCACGACAGTCTGTCGCACGATCACATGCGCCAGTTACTCTCACAGTCAAATGCGTCGCTGGAAGCGGTGTGTGAGAGTCTGGTGTCTGACGCGGAAGCAGCAGGCTCTACCGATAACTTGAGCTGTCAGGTGCTGCGGGTAGACAGACTGCCCAATCGGGCAGTGGATGACGTGGTTGAGAGCCTTACCCGTTTGGCTTTTCCGCCTTTCCTTGAGCCCGGTATGGTGCTCGATGGATACCGTATTTTGCGGGAACTTCACGCCAGTAATCGCAGCCAGGTCTACCAGGTGGAAGACGTTGCCAGCGGCGAGTATTTCTGCATGAAAACGCCGTCGGTCAATTTTGAGGATGATCCGGCTTATATCGAGCGCTTCGTGATGGAGAGCTGGATTGGCAGTCGTATCCACAATTCGCATGTGGTGCGAGTGGTGGAGCCGCCGCGGGAAAAGACCTGTCTGTACTACCTCACGGACTACGTTGACGGCATGACCCTCAAGCAGTGGATGAAAGAACATCCGCGACCTGCGGTGGAAGAGGTGGTGTACCTCGTGGAGCAAATTGGCCGTGGGCTGCGCGCTTTCCATCGCCGGGAAACGCTCCACCAGGATATCAAGCCGGACAATGTGTTGATCGATCGCAACGGTGTGGTCAAGATCATCGATTTCGGCTCCTGCCACGTGGCGGGCATCGCCGAAATCGCCACGCCGCTGGTGCGCGATATTCCGCTTGGAACGCGAAGTTACGCGGCGCCCGAGTACACCGTGGGTAAGCAGGCTGGCCCGACGGCGGAAGTGTTCTCCCTGGCAGTGTTGAGCTATGAGATGCTGACGGGGCAGTTGCCCTTCGGTGGCAAGCTGGAGCGCTGCCGAACTCCGGCGGATTTCCTCAATACCCGTTACACACCGGCGTTCCAGATCAATCCGCTGGTGCCGGTGTGGATCGACGGCGCTCTGCGCAAGGGGCTGCGTTATCTCCCCGAGCGACGTCATCAGGACATCGCCGAATTCCTGCACGAACTGCAGCACCCCAATCCAGCCTACCTGGAGTATCGCCAGCGGCCCTTGCTGGAGCGTGACCCCGTGCGGGCCTGGCAGTGGATAGCCGGGGTATTGGCGCTGAGTCAACTGGCCACATTAGCCTATTTTTTGAGCTAATTCGGCTTCCTGTCACCAAATATTCATCCCCAGCCGCTGCGATTGGCAACTATGTCACAAAATCGCACCTCAGTGCGGTCATGTTCTGATTCCCGTCTATATTTATAGAAGGCGGCTCGCACAGGGCGGGTCGTCTGGGTGACGTGCAAACAATAATGACGTGATCGCGCGGGCAGTGTCTGCCCAGCAGGCGCGGGTTGTAGGTTGTCGTCGTGGGTTTTCGACAGGAGTAAATCAAGCGGATGAACGTCCTCGGGATCAGTGGGCTCAACAACAGCGTAGCGTTCAAGAAAAAACACTTTCCGGATTTGCCCCGGGTTTACTACCGGATTGCGCAGGGCTTTGATGCTGCCGGCGCACTGGTCAATGACAATGGCCTGGTGGGCGCAGCCTCGGAAGAGCGCTTTACCCGTGAGAAAACCACCGGCGCATTTCCCGTCAATGCCATTAATTACTGCCTGGGGCTGGCGGGCTTATCTCCCGGCGACGTAGATATTCTGGCGCACAACTTCAACTATGCTCCCTACGAGGCCGGCTATCGGGAAAGCCCTTATAGCTCGGCACTCTACGACGAGGTGTACAGCCGTGACGCACTGCTGGCCTGTATTGGCGAGCACTTCCCGGGCCAGGGTTGGGAAGACAAACTGGTGCAGGTGCCGCATCACCTGGCGCACGCCGCCAGTAGTTTTCACGTCAGCGGTTTCGATGAGTCACTGATCCTGGTCTCCGACGGCATGGGCGAACATTACAGCACCACAGTGGCTGTAGGGCGCGGCAGTGATATCGAAATCCTCACACAGATTCCGTCCATCCACTCCCTGGGCATTCTGTACAGCGTGTTTACCCTGTATCTGGGCTTTGTGTTCAACATGGATGAATACAAGGTGATGGGGCTGGCACCTTACGGCAACCCCCGTAAATTTCTGCCCAAGGTGATGGAGCTGATCAAACTGCACGACGATGGTACACACACCATTTCCGTGCTGTTCCGCAACGAGACCGAACTGCAGCGGGAAACTTACTCTGCAACGATTGAAGTGCTGGAGGAGATGTTTGGCCCGCGCAGGGAACCGGAATCGGAAATTACCCAGCACCATATGGACATCGCTGCAGCGCTGCAAACCGCACTGCAAAACACCTTGTTGCACCTGTTGCGTCACTACCGCCGGGAAACCGGCCTGGAAAACCTCTGCACAGCCGGGGGCGTGGCACTCAACTGCTCCGCCAATGGCGTGCTGCGTCGCAGTCGCCTGTTCCGCAATATGTTTGTGCAGCCCGCCTCGGGTGATGACGGCACATCCCTCGGCGCGGCGTTGTATGCCCGCCAACAACAGGAGCCATCGGCTAGCCGCGAGCGCATGGGTGTCCCGCTGTGGGGCCCCGAATACAGTGATGACGAGATCACTCGCGCGGTGGAGGCCGCTGACGGCTTTGATGTAACACACTTTGATGACTTTGGAGACCTCGCTGCCCATGTGGCGGCGGAGTTGGAAGCCGGGCAAATTATCGGGTGGTATCAGGGGCGGATGGAGTTCGGCCCACGTGCGCTGGGCAATCGCAGTATTCTGGCCGACCCGCGGCCGCAGGACATGCGCGAGCGGATCAATGCCATCATCAAAAAGCGCGAGTTATTCCGACCCTTTGCGCCCGCGGTGACCGCCGAGGCGGCCACCACGTATTTTGAAATCGATCCGGGTGAGGAGGACCTTTACTCCCACATGCTGTTCGTTACCCGTGTGCGGGAAGCCCACCGGGAAGCGCTGCCGGCCATTACCCATGTGGATGGCTCAGCACGGGTGCAAACGGTCAGTGAAGCGCAGAACCCGCGTTTCTGGGGCCTGATTCGCGCTTTTGAGCAGCGTACAGGCATGCCGGTCGTACTGAATACCAGTTTCAATATTCGCGGCCAGCCAATCGTGTGCACGCCCCAGGAAGCGATCGATACCATTGCCATAGCTGATCTGGACGCCTTGGTGGTGGGCAACTATTTCCTGACCCGCAAGCAGGGCGACTGAGTCGATCGGTCGGTTTTGCGGGTAAGATGCTTCCGTTGTCCAGCTATCTCAATCGGCAACTGGTTCGGCTCCGGGACCGCTGGATGTTCTCGGATTCATTGCCGTTCCCGGGGCATCAGTGGCCGGTAAAAAATCCCTCGCGGCAGCGTGCGCACAGCCCATTTTTCATTTTTGGTCACCCCCGGTCGGGGACAACGCTGCTGCGCAGCCTGTTGGTCCGACATCCCGACGTGTTCATTCCACCCGAAAATCCAGCCCTGTGGCGCATGATCCGGGAATTTGGCGGTCGTCGCTCGGCGCCATGGACCAAGGTTGTCGATGCCGTTGTCGAGAGTTTTGCGACGGGTTATGAGGCGGATACCTGGGGGTTGTCGCTGCCCGAGGTCAAGGCACGGGCGCTGGCCTTGAGTCCTCGCGATCGCAGTCTCGCTCGCCTTCTGGCGCTGTTTTATGAGTGCTACGGCGAGCGCTATGCCCGCGGAAAACCCATCTGGGGGGATAAAACCACACCGGGTGAATTTGTTTATCTGGATAAGCTCGATCGGGTTTTTCCAGTGGCCGCTGCCATCCACATTGTTCGGGATGGGCGCGATTGCGTGGCGTCGGCGATGCGCGCGGGGTTTTATAACAACAACCCGGAAGAAGCGGCTCGGGCGTGGCGCGACAACCTGCAACACTGCCGCCGATTTGCTGTGTCCCGCCGTTCGCATGGGCTATTTTTAGAGGTGCGCTACGAAGAATTGGTGCAGGCGCCAGAGGCGGTGTTGGCTCGGATCTGCGCCCTGCTTGGACTGGCACTGGACCCCGGGATGCTGGTGGTAAATGACGCAGCGCTGCAGGGGATGCCGGATGTCGGTGTGCTACCGCAACATGCCAACGTGCATCGCCCTTTGTTTACCGCCTCCATCGGGCGCTGGGAGAGCGAGTTTAACGCTTCACAGCGCGATTCGTTAGAACGCATTATGGGCCGCGAACTGCGGCGCAGCGGTTACCTCTCGTGAGGTTAGCGTTGTGAACAGGAAACAGGAGTACAGGGTATGAGTGGCCATCCGGACCAGGCCGAACTGCAGGCGTTAGCTGGTGAGATAGCCTCGTGGCACGAGGCCCTCGCGCTCGCAGTGGCGGCTGAGTTGCCGCTGGATTACCCGCGCGATGGCGTGCAGTCCTACATGCGCGACGAAGTGACCCTGCAACTCAAGCCGACAGAAAGCAGTCAGAACGCTTCGCTATCACTGTTGACTGCGCTTGGCGTGGTGGCCTCGGTCTATCACCGTCAGGAGCCGGTTTGCCTGGGCGTTGCCACCGGTTGTGAAGGCGTCTCTGTGGTGGTCCCTGTTGTGCTGGGTTTCAATCCTGAGATGGAGTTCGATGATTTGCAGACGCATGCTGCCGGGGCACTCGATGCTGCGCTGCAGCAGGTGGGTAGTGCCGCGCTTCAAGGCACACTGGCCGCGTTTACCGACCCTGACCCTACCCGCGTACCTCCCTTCAGAATTTTGTTGGTAGACCAATGCAGCCCGCAGGGTCTTGCCGATTCAGCCCTGTACGATATAGCCGACGTGGCTCAGGCCTGTGATCTGGTGGTGTATGCGCGTGCGGAAGAGGCCGCGCTGAACTTGCGCTGTGAGTACGATATCGATCGACTGGAAGCCACCACAGTGTCGCGGTTCCGTGCTCACTTACAGGGCGCCTGGACTGCAATCGCGGAAGATGAAAAAGGCCAGCTGGCCGATATTCACCTCACCAGCACCGACGAACTGGCCTTGCTGGCGCAGTGGAACCAAACTGATCGGGACTACGGCGCGCCCGTCTGCCTCCACGCATTATTTGAAGCGCAAGTGGCCCGTAGTCCCGACGCCACGGCGCTGAGTTGGGAGGGCGGCAGCCTGAGCTACGCCCAGTTCAATGCCTGTGCCAATCATCTGGCGTGGGCGCTGCACGAAAAGGGTATAGGGCCGGATCAGCCGGTGGCTGTGCTATTGGAGCGCGGGCCGGAGATGGTGCTCGCTCTATACGCGATATTGAAGGCCGGCGGCGCTTACGTACCCATCGACCCCGCTTATCCCGACGATCGGGTGGCGTTCATGGTGAGCGATACCTCGGCCAACGTGGTACTGACTGTGGCAGCGCATGAAGATCGGGTGCCGGGCGAAGCGGTCGCGATACTGTTGGATGCCGGCAGGCTTGCAAAAACAACTGAAGATCCAGGGGTGCCATCACCGGGTCCGTCCGCTGATAGTCTGGCCTACATCATCTATACATCGGGGTCGACCGGGCAACCCAAGGGAGTGATGAACAATCACCGGGGTATCGTCAATCGTCTGCTGTGGATGCAGGAGCAGTACGGCCTGACCTCAGCCGATACCGTCCTGCAAAAAACACCGTTTACCTTCGATGTTTCGGTCTGGGAGTTTTTCTGGCCTTTGATTTGCGGCGCGCGACTCGCTGTTGCCGGCCCCCAGGCACACCGGGACACCCAGCGTCTCGCTGAGCTGATTCGCGAATTCAAGGTCACCACTTTGCATTTCGTGCCCTCCATGCTGCAGTTGTTCCTGGAGGAGGACTCGATTAACAGTGACAACTTGCAGCGGGTGTTCTGTAGCGGCGAAGCCTTGCCGCACAGTTTGCAGGAACGCTTTTTTGAGCGACTGCCTGCAGTGGCCCTGCACAACCTCTACGGCCCGACGGAAGCTGCCGTTGATGTAAGTTTCTGGGCTTGTCAGCAAGGTGATGATCGGCAGGTAGTGCCTATCGGTGCGCCGGTCGCCAATACGCGCTTGTATGTGCTCGACGAAGCCATGCGGCCACAACCCATCGGCGTACCGGGGGAGCTCTACATCGGGGGTGTGCAGGTAGCGCGTGGCTACTTGAATCGCGATGAATTAACCGCAGAGCGCTTCGTGGCCGATCCCTTCAGCGACGATGCGAAGGCGCGCCTGTACCGCACCGGCGATCTGGTACGCATGCGTCCGGATGGCAACCTCGATTTCCTTGGGCGCCTGGATTTCCAGGTAAAAATGCGCGGCTTACGGATCGAGTTGGGAGAGATCGAGCAGCAATTGCTGGCCTGTGATGGCGTGCGGGAGGCGGTAGTACTGCTGCGTGAAGATCGGCCGGGTGATCAGCGCCTGGTGGCCTACGTTACAGCGCGCGACGGCACCACCCTGCGGGTGGAGGATCTGGGTGATCACCTGGCCAGCGTGCTGCCGGAATTTATGTTGCCGCACCCCATCGTCATATTGCCCGAATTCCCTTTGAATACCAGCGGCAAGGTTGATCGCAAGTCACTGCCTGAACC
Organism: Gammaproteobacteria bacterium; assembly: GCA_030427085.1. Taxonomy (GTDB): domain Bacteria; phylum Pseudomonadota; class Gammaproteobacteria; order Pseudomonadales; family Halieaceae; genus JAUHXH01. The sequence continues at coordinate 1,175,541 of JAUHXH010000002.1, forward strand.
GGTCTCCGAGGTGCCGCAGGACATGCCCTCGGGCCAGTCCGACACCGAGGCTGCGGTGGCAGCAGTGTGGTGTGATTTGTTGGGCGTCTCCGCGGTCGGTCTGGAACAGAACTTCTTCGACCTGGGAGGGCATTCCATTCTGGTAGCCCGAGTCCGCCAGCGCCTGAACGACGAGTTGGGTGGCGACCTGTCGATGGCTGAGATGTTTCGTCATACCACCGTGGCGGCTTTGGCTCGCCGGCTGGACGGTGGCCGGGCGCAACCTGCGTCAATGGGCGCAGTGCGTCGCCGGCGTGCTGCTGAAGTGGCCTCGGACAGCATTGCGGTAGTGGGCTTGGCGTGCCGCTTGCCGGGTGCACGCGATGTCAATGAGTTCTGGCACAACCTGTCTAACGGGGTGGAGTCGGTATCCTTCTTCTCAGAAGAAGAACTCATCGCCGAAGGCATTGACGAGGCGACAGTGCGCGACCCGGAATACGTGCGAGCCCGTGCGGTGCTGGACGACGCTGACCTGTTCGACGCCGGCTTTTTCGGCTACAGCCCGCGGGAAGCGGAGCAGATTGACCCCCAGCAACGTATTTTCCTCGAAGTGGCCTGGCACGCGCTGGAAGATGCGGGCTACGCACTGGAAGAATTTCCCATGCCGGTCGGTGTTTACGCCGGAGCCGGCATGAACACCTACCTCGTTCATAATCTACACCGCCGGGCCACCGAGTCGGGCGCGGTAGGTGCGTTTCAGGTGATGATCGGCAACGACAAGGATTTCCTGCCCACCCGCGTGTCTTACAAGTTCAACCTCAAAGGGCCGAGCATCAACGTGCAAACGGCCTGCTCCACGTCTTTGGTTGCAGTCCATACGGCATGTCGTGCACTGCTGGAAGGCGAGTGCGACATGGCCATCGCCGGTGGCGTAACGGTACACATTCCCCAGCGCACCGGCTATCAATACCAGGACGGCATGATCCTGTCCTCCGACGGTCACTGTCGTGCTTTCGACGCCAAAGCCAGCGGGACCATTTTTGGCAGTGGTGCTTCCGTGGTGGTGTTAAAGCCACTGTCGCAGGCGCAGGCGGATGGCGATCACATTCATGCGGTTATTCGCGGCTCCGCCATCAACAACGACGGTTCACAAAAAATTGGCTATACGGCGCCCAGCGTGGAAGGGCAGTCGGCGGTGATCCGTGCGGCGCAGGCTGAGGCCGGCGTGGATCCGCGCAGTATTGGCTATGTAGAAACTCACGGTACGGCGACGTCCCTGGGCGACCCGATTGAAATTGAAGCGCTGACAGAAGCGTTTCGAGCGGGCACCAGCGAGCGTGGCTTTTGCGGCATCGGGTCGGTGAAAACCAACATCGGTCATACTGACGCTGCCGCCGGTGCCACGGGTCTGATCAAGGCCATTCTGTGCCTGAAGCACGGCAAGCGGGTGCCCAGCCTTCACTATGAAAATCCGAACCCCGAAATCGACTTCGAGAGCAGTCCCTTTTACGTTGTGACCGAAACGGCCGACTGGCCAGCAGACGACACGCCGCGACGGGCGGGGGTTAGCTCTTTCGGCATTGGCGGGACCAATGCTCACGTCATCGTCGAGGAGGCGGAGTCCGTCGCCGAAGAGGATGTCGCTGACGCGCCAACTTGCTTGTTGACGCTTTCAGCACGCGACGAAACTGCATTGCAAGCACTGGCCGGGCAGTTCTCACGCGCACTGGCGGCAAGCAGCGATCACACACTCAACCGTATTTGCTACAGCGCCAACAGCGGTCGGCGTCGTTTCGAACAGGGGCTGTCGCTGGTCGCGCCTGACGCGCAGGCGATGGCGCAAGCCCTGCAGGACTTCGCAGAGCAGGGGCGGCACGCATCCATTGTGGCGAACACGCGCGTACAGTCGCCGCGCCTCGCTTTGTTGATGACGGGGCAGGGCAGCCAGCGTATCGGCATGGGCGCGCAGCTGTATGAAACCTTGCCGGTGTTCCGTGACGCACTGAATCAGTGTGCAGAGATTCTCACGGCCTATCTCGATCGCCCCTTGCTGGATGTCATGCATGCGGGTGCGCAGGGTGACCATGGCGCGTTGCTGGACGACACGCGTTACACACAACCGGCACTGTTCGCGCTTGAGTATTCACTGGCCTGCCAATGGCAACATTGGGGATTCCAGCCGGATTATTTACTCGGGCACAGTGTGGGCGAATATCCCGCTGCCTGCCTCGCTGGTGTGTTCTCACTGGAAGATGGACTCAAACTCATTGCGCACCGCGGTCGTTTAATGAGCGCCTTGCCGCGCGATGGCGCAATGTTGGCGGTAATGGCCGATCAGTCGCTTGTGGCGGAAAAGGTGGCAGCCCACTTGGACCGCGTGTCGATAGGTGCCGTGAATGGGCCGAGAAACACAGTAATTTCCGGCGATGCAGCTGTTATCGCCAACTTGAAGCAGCAATTTGATGAAGCGGGCATCGACAGTCGCCAGCTGAACGTATCCCACGCCTTCCATTCACCGCTGATGGACGCCATACTGGACGAGTTCCGCAGTATCGCCGAGACCGTCAGCTACCAGCCGCCGCGCGGCGGTTTGATTTCCAACGTCAGCGGTAAGCTCGCAGGCCCGGAAGTGGCCAGTGCGGACTACTGGTGTCGGCATATTCGCGAGGCGGTCAATTTCCACGCCGGGATGGAATCGCTGCTGGCGCAGGGCAGCAACGTGGTGCTGGAGTGCGGCCCCCAACCGACCTTGACCGGCATGGCTCGCGCCAGTCTGGATTCGCCGGACGTGCAGTGGGTCACCGGCCTCAGTCGTGACGGCGATGAACTGTCCGACCTGTTGCTAAGCTTGGGACAGTTGGCCAATGCCGGCTTGGCTGTGGACTGGTCTGCTGTGCACGGTCCCTCGCGTCGGGTGCCATTGCCAGCATATCCTTTCCAGCGCCAGCGCTGCTGGGTCGAGCCGGAACCCGTTACCACACACCCAGGCGGTGAGCACCCCCTGCTCGGCCCACGCCTTGCCTTGCCCCTGTCACCGGAGGCGCGCTATACCGCTCGCTTCGAATTTGAATCCCCACCCTATGTCAAAGACCACCGTATTTTTGGCGTGTTGGTGGTGGCTGGGGCCTCCCACTGCAGCCTGTTGCTACAGGCCTGCACCGATCTGTTGGACAGCGATGGCTGTGTACTGGAGGAGTTGTACTTCCTGCAACCCTTTGTGTTGCAGGAGCAGGATGTGGGTGAGGCGCAGGTTGTTATCGGTGCCCCAGAGGAAGGGCGGCGTTCCCTGCAGTTGCTGAGTTTGCAACCTGGCGCCGAGCCTAGTGACAGCGAACACTGGAAACAGCATGTTCGCGGCCAACTGCAACTGGCGGACGCCGATCAAAGTACGCCCAAAACCCTGGATATTCAGGCCGTGCGCGAGCGCTGTCACAGCAGCATGGATCACGAGCCGTTTTATCGGGATTTCTGGGTGCAGGGCGACGATGCCGGGCCCTCCTTCCGATGGATCGAAACGGTGTGGCAGGGTGACGACGAGGCCATCGCCGTAACGACTCTGCCCAATCTGCCGGAGGACACTAAGCAGTATCAACTCTATCCCGGCATCATCGAAGCCTGCTTTCAGGTCTTGCGGTCGTGCCGTGAGTTTGAAAGCCAGTCGCTATTGGCCGCGGGTGGTTACATCTATGTGCCCTTCTCGATAGCGCGTTTTGAGTTGTTACGACAGCCCTCAGGGTCGCGGCTGTGGTGTTATGCCCGCATGCTCCCCGAATCCAATGATCTCAGCGCCATCGGTGATCTGTTGCTGGCGGAAGATGACGGCACTGTGATCGCACGTATTGATGCCTTTGAATGCCGGCGCCTGCCCCAGGAAACCCTGCTGCGTCACCTCTACGCCGATACCTCAGATTGGTTGTATGAACTACGCTGGCAGTCGCAAGCACCGCTGGCGCCGCCTGCGGCCAGTGTCCGGCAGGACAACTGGTTGATCCTGGACGATGGGCAGGGCACTGGCGAGGCAGTGGCTGCGCAACTGGAACAGTTGGGACATACAGCGATACTGGCCCACCCCGGCGACGCCTTCGGGGTGGACGATACCGGGGATTATCAACTGGACGCCACGGCACCTGAACAGTATCGGGAGCTGATCGCCGCTGCTGCGCGGAGCCTGCCGGGCGAAGTGTCGCTGCGTGGTGTGATCAATCTGTGGGGCTTGAACGACAAGACAGAAAGCTTTGTACCGGGGCTGGGCGCGCAGAGCGCCTTGCATCTGGCGCAAGCGCTGGTGACCACCGGTTGGAGCCAACCACCGCAATTGTGGCTGACGACGCTCGATGCGCGTGAGGCCGAGAGCGGCTCCTGTGCACCCGCGCAGGCCGCTGCCTGGGGTTTGTCGCGTGTGTTGGTGCAGGAGCACCCTGAGCTGGCGGTGCGCTGTGTGGATTTATCGGCAGACTCACTGGCACAAGCACCATCGGCGCTGATCGCCGAACTCTACAGTGATGGCAGCGAAGATATGGTGGCATTGCGGGGTAGCAGTCGTTATCTGCCGCGGCTGTTACGCTACCGTGAGCCGGTTACTACAGCGCCGCGTGGCCCCTTGCTTCGCGACAACTCTACGTATCTGGTGACCGGCGGTACCGGTGGCCTCGGCTTGGCCGTGGCGCGCTGGCTGATTGAAAACGGCGCGCGCCATCTGGTGCTCTGTAGTCGTAGTGGCGGCAAGGATGCGCTGGCAACGCTGGCAGAACCCATCGCAGAGTACAGCGCCCAGGTGGTGGTGGTAGCCTGTGACATTAGTCAGCCAGATGCGGTGGCGGAGCTGTTTGCACAGATCGACAACGACCTGCCACCACTGGCGGGGGTGATCCACACCGCCGGGACGCTGGCAGATGGCATGGCGGCCAATCAGGATTGGGCACAGTTCCAGCGTGTTTTCGGTGCCAAACTCGCGGGCGCCTGGTACTTACATGAACACACCCGGGAACGGGCGCTCGATTTCTTCCTCGGCTTTTCTTCCGCTTCGGCCCTGCTCGGTGCGCCGGGGCAAGCCAATTACGCCGCGGCCAATGCGTCGCTGGATAGTCTGATGCACTACCGCCGTCGGCTCGGTCTGCCCGGCGTGAGTGTCAACTGGGGACCGTGGGCCGAAGCGGGGATGGCGGCATCCCTGTCCGAACGCGATCAACAGCGATCAGCCAACCAGGGCTGGAGCCGGATTGACCTGCAGTCAGGCTTGTCTTTGTTGGGCGAGTTGCTGCGCGATGCCCCGGCGCAGGTGGCGGTATTGCCTTTGCACTGGGGCAAGTTTGCCACCGCCCTGTTCGACGGCGAGTTGCCCGCTTTCCTGCGTACCTGGCAGCCGCGCGCGGAGCAGGTGCAGGGCGCAGCCGCTGCCCCGTCGGGCGGCGCCGCGCGAAGCGTGCTCGAAGCACCACCGGAGCGGCGCGAGGAAGCGCTGCGTGACTACGTGACGGCGGTGGTGGCGGACTTGTTGGGGCACAGCGACATCGACCCGCAACTGGGCTTTACCGAAATGGGCATGGATTCCCTGATGGGCGTGGATCTCCGGGCGATTCTGCAAAAATCGCTGGATGTCAGCCTGGCCTCGACCTTTGCCTTCGACTACTCCAATGTGGAATCGGTGGTGGCCTTCCTGTTGGAGGCGGTGTTCCCCGACTCGGTGGAGGAAAGGGTAGAGACGAACGAAATGTCACTTGATGCCGAGTCGGCTGGCAGCGATGAACTGGACGATGCCGTCGCTGCCGAACTGGCTGCCCTGGAGCGAGAGCTGGGGCGGGAGGATTAAATGGCTTCTCAGGATCGAATACTCAAGGCGCTGCAGGAGGCGCGCGAACAGGTTCGCCAGGCGCAGACGCGGCAGCGCGAACCCATCGCCGTGGTGGGTATGGGCTGCCGCCTGCCGGGCGGCGTAGACACGCCCGACAAGTATTGGCAGCTGTTGTGCGATGGCACCGACGCCATGCGCGAAGTGCCACCGGAGCGCTGGGACCTCGATGAATATTATGATCCCGACCCGGAAGCGCCGGGCAAAGTCTATGCCCGCGAAGGCGGCTGGGTAGATAACATTGATTTGTTCGATCCGCAGTTCTTCCGTATTTCCCCCCGGGAGGCGCAAACCCTCGACCCGCAGCAGCGCTTGTTGCTGGAAGTGAGTTGGGAAGCGCTGGAGGATGCCGGTGAAGCGCCCGACAGCCTACGCGGTAGTAACACCGGGTTTTACGTGGGCCTGAGTTGGCACGACTATGAACGCAATGCTTACGGCATGGACCCGCGCAAGCTCGATGCCTATTCGGCAATGGGCAATACCCAGAGCATCGCGGTGGGTCGCCTGGCTTTTGTCCTTGGAGCCCAGGGCCCGACATCGCTGATGGATACGGCCTGTTCTGCCTCGTTGGTAGCAGTCCACACGGCATGCCAAACCCTGCGCAGTGGCGAGGCCGACATGATTCTCGCCGGCGGGGTCAACCTGATGATCTCGCCGCTTTCCACCATTTTCTGTTGCAAGGTCAAGGCGCTTTCTCCCGACAGTCGCTGCAAAACCTTCGACGCCGCGGCGGACGGCTACGGGCGGGGTGAAGGCTGCGGCATGATCGTGCTCAAACGCCTCAGCGATGCGGTACGCGATGGCAACCACATCCGCGCGGTGATTCGCGGCACCGCCATCAATCACGACGGCCCCAGCAGTGGTTTGACCGTGCCCAATCGCGGTGCCCAGGTGGATGTGATCAAGCGAGCCCTGCGCAACGGCGACATTGATCCGCTGGACGTGGGCTACGTGGAAGCACACGGCACAGGCACTGCCCTGGGCGATCCCATCGAAGTGGGTGCGCTGGGCGATGCACTAGGCAAGGGGCGCAGTGCCGATCGCCCCCTGCGACTGGGTTCCGCCAAAACCAATTTTGGCCACCTCGAAGCCGCAGCGGGTATCGCGGGTTTGATGAAAGCCATTCTCGCTGTTGAACACGCCCGCATTCCCCCGCACCTGCATTTCAATCAACCCAGCCCGCACATCGACTGGCAGGCTTATCCGGTGGAAGTACCCACGACTAACACCGAGTGGTTGCCCGGTCCGCGTATTGCCGGTGTCAGTTCCTTCGGCTTTTCCGGCACCAATGCCCACATGTTGGTAGGAGAGGCGCCGGAGCCTCCGGCTGATGAGTCCACGACGCGCGAGCAGCACGTACTGACCTTGCGAGCACGGGACGAGTCGGCCCTGCGTGATATGGCGAGGGATTTTGCCGCCCACCTTGCTACCACCACGGACGCCTTCCCGGACATCTGTTACACCGCCAACAGTGGCCGTGCGCAGTTCAATCATCGTCTGGCGCTGGTGGCCGATACGGCCTCAGCGGCAACAGCGGGCCTGAATGCCTTTGTGGAAGGCCAGCGCACGCCGGGTGTTGTTACCGGGCAAGCGCCAGCACGCCCCCACAAATTGGCTTTCCTGTTTACCGGACAGGGGGCTCAGTGGCGTGGCATGGGGCGTGAGTTGTACAACACCCAGCCCGTGTTTCGTGAGTCCTTCGATCGCTGCGCCGCCGCTCTTGCGGATGAACTCGAGATACCCCTGACTGAGCTGGTATTTGGTAGTTATGGCGAAGATGACGATCCCCTGAACCAGACCGGCAACACGCAGCCCGCGCTGTTCGCACTGGAATGGTCGCTGGCGCAGTTGTGGCTATCCTGGGGTGTGAAACCCTCACTGTTGATTGGTCACAGCGTCGGAGAGCTGGTAGCCGCCTGCGTGGCTGGGGTGTTCTCGCTGGAGGATGGCTTGAAGCTGGTTGCTGCGCGTGGCCGCTTGATGCAGTCCTTACCGGCCGGTGGCGCGATGGTAGCGGTTACCGCCGCCGAAGAGGAGGTGGCGCGCGCCGTCGCAGACGCCGGTGGCGCCATTGCAGTTGCCGCCGTCAACGGGCCACGTGCGATCGTGGTGTCAGGTGCGGCAGCCGACGTGGAACGGGCTTTGGCTCCACTGAAGTCGGCAGGTGTCGACACTCGGCCGCTGGTGGTCTCACACGCCTTCCACTCGCCCCTCATGGATCCCATCCTGCAGGAATTCGAAGCGGTTGCGCGAGGGATCACCTACCAAGCGCCGCAACTGTCGGTTATTTCCAACCTTACCGGTGGCGTGGCGGGAGAGGCACTGTGTGACCCCGCCTACTGGCGCAAGCACATCCGGGAGGCGGTGCGTTTCGCCGACGGCATGCAGGCACTGCGCGATGCCGGTGCTTCGGCATTTCTGGAAGTTGGGCCACACCCGGTATTGTGTGGCATGGGCCAGCAATGCCTGGATGATGAGGGCCTGGTTTGGGCCAGCAGCCTGCGCCGCGATGAATCCGCAGAGACTGCTTGTTTGACCGGGGCGGCACAACTGTTTGCCCATGGGGTTGGCGTGGACTGGGTGGCGTTTGACGGTGCTGCCGCACGCAAACGCGTACGCCTGCCAAGCTATCCTTTCCAGCGCCGTTCTTACTGGGTGGACGCCGATGGCTATGGCGCAGCACACACCCTCGCCGGTGGTGCCACCCGGTCGCGACTGGATCATCCCTTGCTGGGCACTCGTCTCGCCTCGGCTGCGCTGAGCAAAGGGCAGGTATTGATTGAAAGCCAACTGGAACGGGAGCAGCCCGGTTGGTTGGCGGACCACATAGTATTTGACCGCTGTGTTCCTCCCGCCACTGCCTGGATGGAACTGGTCCTCGCGTCCGGGCGCCACAGCCAGCATCTGACCAAGCCGGCGCTGCAGGACGTCACCGTGCAGCAACCCCTCGCATTGCCAGAGCAGGGTGCAACCACGGTCCAATGTGTGCTCAATCCTGTTGGCGGTGGGCAATACGATTTCAGCCTCTACAGTCTTGCCGCTGTCGGTGGCGAGTGGCTGCTCCATGCCAGTGGTCGCCTGGTTGAAGATAGAGAGGGAAGTGACGGCGAGTCAGTTGCTGCCGAAACCGGCTCTGCGACTGCAGTCGCTGATCAGTCGGGTGAAGCGGCCTACACCGCTTTACGGGGACAGGGGCTCGCGCTCGGCCCGTCGTTCCAGACCATACTGTCGGTAACGCGTGATGGCCAGGAAGCCTGGGCGGAAGTGGCCCTGCCCGAAACCCTCGTTAGTGAGGGTGAGGGCATGCAAATTCATCCGGCGCTGCTGGATGCTTGCGGCCAATTGGTCACAGTGGCCTTCCCGCCGGCCGACGACGCGCTGTTCCTGCCCGTGGGCGTGGATACTTTGCGTGTGCTGCGCCCCGGTATCACGCGCGGCCGTGTGCGAGCGCGGCTGGTTAGAGAAGCGTCGCCAGAAGCCCCGGTGCGGTCAGCCGATATCGACCTGTTCGACCCACAGGGTCGCCTGGCTGTTTCTGTTCGTGGTGCCGCTACGCGTCTGGCGCAACGCGAGGATGTCTTGCGCAGCCTGGACAGTGTGGCCGAACTGCCTCTGTATCAGCGCAGTTGGGAGAAAGTGCCGGCCAGTCCTGCCACTACCGCACCGAGATGCTGGCTGGTGTTCGGCGACGATGCCCTGTCGTGGGAGCTGGCCGAACAGTTGCGCGGTCGGGACGCGCGTGTGCTCACCGTTACGCCCGGAGATGCACTGGATCTGGCGGGCGACACGCTGCGCGTGCGAAGTAGAGAACCCGCGGACTGGCGCGCTGTTGTCTCGGCACTGGCCGTACCAGAAAACGAACAACTCGGCCTGGTGTTTGCCTGGTCGCAAAGCGGTACTGGATCATCACCACTGGACACGGAAGCGGGGCTCTGCGCCAGCGTGGCCCTGCTGACACAGGCACTGGCCAGCGAAGGTTTGATTGAACACAGCCGCCTGTGGCTAATGACCCGCGGTGTGCAAGCCGTCGATGGCGATGCCGTCGCCAGCGCGGGTGCCAGCCTGTGGGGCCTGGGCGCGGTACTTCAGCAGGAACATCCCGAGCTACCCTGCGTGCGTATTGATCTGCCAGCCGATGCTGACGCCGACGGAGCGGATGCGGTGCTGAACGAAGTGTTGTCCGATGGCAGTGATGATCAGGTGGCCCTGCGCGGTGCCGATCGCTTTGTCGCCCACCTGGAAGAAAAAACGGTCAACACCAAAGACAATGCCGTTATCCGCGGCGATGGTTGCTACCTGATCACGGGCGGTCTGGGTGCGCTGGGCCTGGCACTGGCCGAACGACTCGTGGAGGAGGGCGCCCGACACCTGGTATTGATCGGCCGGCGTGAGCCTTCGGCCGACGCACAAACGTTGCTGGCAGCGCTGCGGGAACAGGGTGTGAACGTGGCCACGCGTGCCTGTGATGTCAGCGACGAAGGCGCTTTGAGCGACCTGCTGTCTGATATCGCAGCCTCCGATTCACCGCTGCTGGGTGTGTTCCATACCGCCGGCGTCCTGGATGATGGTGTGTTGCTGCAGATGAATGAGGCCCGTATGCGGCAGGTCATGGCCGCCAAAGTCACTGGCGCGTGGCATCTTCACGCATTGCTACCAACGCTTGCGCCGCAACTGGAGCACCTGGTCTTGTTCTCTTCCACCGCTTCCCTGCTCGGCTCGCGCGGCCAGGGCAACTATGCTGCGGCCAATGCTTTCTTGGACAGCCTTGCCGAACAGAGCCGGCAAGCCGGCCTGCCGGCCCTGTCGGTGAACTGGGGGCCGTGGGGCGAAGTGGGTATGGCTGCGCAACTGGATGAACTGGCCACCCGCAGAATGCACGACCTGGGCTGGACACCGATGGCCACGCGCCGGGGTATGGATAGCCTGCTGCGTTTGATGGGCAGTGGCGAGTCCCAGATGGGTGTCGTACCACTGGATTGGTCACGTTTCCTGCAGCAGTTTGAGCGTGTGCCCGGTTTCTTCAGTCGGCTGGTGGAGGTAAGCGCCACTACAGTGGCGGGGCAGACCAGTCTGCGCGATCAGTTGGCCGAAACCCCGACCGCAGAGCGGCGTACAGTCGTGCAAGCGCATCTGGGGCAGCGGGTTGCGACCTTGCTCGCCATGCCGGCGGGGGAGCAACCGGACCCATCGGTCACTTTCCAGGAATTGGGTATCGACTCGCTACTGCACATGGAATTGCGCAGTGAACTGGGGCGAGATCTGGGCGCCAGCATTCCCGTGGCCGAGTTCCTTGAGCATCCTTCGGTCGAGCAATTGACCGAGCTGGTGTTACGCCGCTTGGCGCTGGCTTCGGTGGACGCAGCGGGCAGCGAGGGTGAGGACGATGAAGAGATGGAGGAGTTTGTCCTGTGAGTGTCAGCGATCTGCTGCTGGAACTGTCTGAGCAGGGCATCCGCTTGTGGGCTGACGAGGGCCAGCTGCGCCTGCGTGCCCCCAAGGGTGTGATGACACCGGAATTGCAGGCACGCTTGAGCGCCAACAAAGCGGAACTGTTGGCCTTGCTGCAGGGCGAGGCGCAACAGGCGCCGATCCCACGGGCAGACCGAGCAGGCCAGTTGCCACTGTCGTTTATGCAGGAGCGCCTGTGGTTTCTGGCGCAGATGTATCCGGACGGTGTGGCTTACAACCTGCCGAACGCCTATCGCTTGCGCGGCCCTCTGGACACAGCTTCGCTGATCAAAGCACTTGAAACCATCGTTGCACGGCACGAAGCACTGCGTACCACTTTTACCGGCGATGCCGATGGCGCTCGTCAAATAATTCATCCTGTGTCGCCCCTGTCGATCGATCAACACGACCTGCGCTCGGAACCAGACCCTCAGGCGGCAGCGGACGCGCTGGCCGACGCCGACGCCAATCAGGCCTTCGATCTGGCGCAGGGACCACTTTTCCAGACGCGACTGTTACGTCTGGCCGATGATGAGTATCTGCTGCTGTGGACGATTCATCACATCGTAGCTGACGGCTGGTCGTCGATGGTATTTCTGCGCGAACTGGCGGACCTGTACGCGGAATACACTGGGGGTCCTGCGGCAAACCTGTCGGATGAGTCGCTCGACTATGCCGATTTCGCCCGGTGGGAACGCGATCAACTGGACAGCGACGTTCTGCGTACACAGGCGGACTACTGGCAGCAACAATTGGCGCCACCGCACGCGACAGTGGAAATACCGGCGGATTTTCCTCGGCCGTCGGTGATTTCCTACCGGGGCGATTTTCATCCCTTCCAGTTACCGGCCTCGTTGGCGGGAGACCTGAAAAAACTCGCATCGCAGCAGCGCTGCACCTTGTTTACTGTTTTGCTGGCAGCTTACAAAGTGCTGCTTCAGCGCTACAGCCACGTGAATTCCATTTGCGTTGGTTCGCCTATTGCGCGCCGCAACCGCAGTGAGATAGAAAACATCTTCGGTTGCTTCATCAATTCACTGCCATTGCGAACTGACCTGTCCGGTGACCCCACGTTTGCCGAGTTGCTCTCTCGCGTGAACGAAACCTGTACCGGCGCTTTCAAACACCAGGACTTGCCCTTCGAGGAGATGCTGGCACTTTCCGAGGCGCCTCGTGACACCAGCCACACACCCCTGTTTCAAACCATGTTTATCCTGCACGTTCAGGACACGCGCAAAATATCAGCGCTGGGTGATGTCAGCTTGGAGCCGGTGGAGTATCACACCCGCGGCAGCAAATTTGATTTAACCCTGGAATTGAAGGAAACCGCGGCAGGCCTTGAGGGTTTTTTTGAATACAGCACTGACCTTTACCACGCGGACACGGTAAGGGCCCTGAGCGAACACTTTGTAACGCTGCTGCAAGATCTGGTTGCCGCTGTCGACAAACCACTGTCCACGCTGCGCTTGCTCAGTGAGAGCGAACAGCATGCCATTGTGCAGTCGCGCAACGACAGTGCCAGCGAGTACCCTCGGAATATCTGTCTACCCCAGTGTGTTGCCCAACAGGCGGAACGATCCCCCGATGCGATTGCGGTACGCTGTGGTGAGACGTCTTTGAGTTACAGCGCACTGGAGCAACGCGCCAACCAGCTAGCCCATTGCCTGTCCCGAACGGTCAACCCGGGGGAGTTGGTGGGTCTAAGCCTGGAGCGCTCCACCGATTTGCTGGTGGCCTTGCTCGGCATCATGAAAGCCGGCGCCACCTACGTGCCACTCGATCCGGCGTTTCCCTCAGACCGTCTTGCCTTCATGTGTGAAGATGCCGGTCTGGCGCTATTGCTCACCCAGCAATCGCTAGCCGACACCATCCCGGCTTACAGCGGTCCGGTGCTCTACCTGGATGCACAAAGCGATCTGTCCAGTGAGCCGGCATTACCTCCGGACATTCCCCTCGATCCGGAATCACTGGCTTATGTGATCTACACCTCGGGTTCCACCGGTAAACCCAAGGGCGTGGAGATACCGCATCGCGCCCTGATGAACTTCCTGCACAGTATGGGGCAGCAGCCGGGATTGAATAGCGAAGATCGCCTGTTGGCGGTCACGACTTTGTCTTTCGATATTGCCGCGCTGGAACTGTATTTACCGCTGGTAAACGGGGCCGAAGTGGTGGTCGCCAGCCGCACCGAAGCCAGCGATGCGCAGGCCTTGTCCAGGCTTATCACCGAACAAAGTATCAGCGTGATGCAGGCCACTCCCTCCACCTGGCGTCTGTTGTTGGAATCCGGTTGGCCCGGGAAAAAAGGACTAACGGTGTTATGCGGGGGTGAGCCCTTGCCGGCAGATCTGGCCCGATCCATGCTGCAACTGGAGATGACTCTGTGGAATCTCTACGGCCCCACCGAAACGACTATCTGGTCAGCGGTGGAGCAGGTCACTGATGCCAGTGGCACCATCAGTATAGGACACCCCATCGCCAACACGCGGTTGCACGTGCTGGACGATCACCTGAACCCCGTCCCCGATGGTGTCAGCGGTGAACTGCTTATCGGTGGTGAGGGCCTGGCACGCGGTTACCGCAATCGACCGGAACTCACTGCCGAACGCTTCATCCCCGACCCATTCCAGCCGGGCGAGCGCCTCTATCGTACCGGTGATCTGGCACGCTACATGAAAGACGGTCGGCTGGAAGTGCTGGGCCGTACCGATCATCAGGTGAAGGTGCGTGGCTACCGTATCGAACTGGGCGAAATCGAGGCGCGCCTGACAGCATTGCCGGGCGTGCGCGACGCAGTCGTGATCGTGCGTGAGGATGTGGCGGGCGACAAACGGATTGTGGCCTATCTACTGCCGGATGGAGCGAGTTTGCCGCCCGCATCGGAATTGCGTGCAGGCCTGCAGAAGGACCTACCCGATTACATGGTGCCAAGCGCTTACGTACCCATGGAAGCCTATCCGCTGACGCCAAATCAGAAAGTGGATCGCAAGGCCCTGCCGGCGCCCGATGGCGGTGTGGAAAGAGAATACATCGCTCCACGCACTGAGCAGGAGCAGGCACTGGCGGCCTTGTGGGCCCGCACGCTGGGCGTTGAACAGGTTGGCATGACGGATGACTTCTTCGATTTGGGCGGTCATTCCCTGCTCGCGGTCCGATTGGTAGCGGACATGGAACGGGAGGCGGGGTTAACCGTACCGCTGGCCTCAGTGTTCCAGCAACGCACGCTGGCGGGCTTACTCGGAACAACGGAAGAGGGTGAAGCGGCATTACCCGGTGCGCTGGAATTATTGCGCGCGGGGCAGGCTCGACCGCCACTGTTTGCCGGGGGCAGCCACCCGGGCTATCGCACCGCCGCGCAGGCCATGCCACCGGGTCAGGCTTTCTATCGTATGGACGTGTATGCCCTGCAGGAAAGTCGTATCACCCAGGGTTTGAAACCGCTGGCGACCATTGAAGAGATGGCCACTGTTTATCTGGACGCCATTCGCGAGATCCAATCGTCGGGGCCGTATTACCTCAGCGGGGGTTGTGAGGGCGGTATGGTGGCCTTTGAAGTCGCGCGGCGGCTGCAGGCAGCCGGTGAAGATATAGCCCAGTTATGCATCTGGGTGGTGGAAGCACCCGCGCTGGTACGCAAGCCATCGCGCCTGCGAATTGGTGAGCGCCTGTTGCGCCAGGCGGTGACCCAGTTGCGTAGTGGTGGTTTGCGTTGGCGAGATTTGGCCCCACTGTGGCGGCACCAATATGTGGAATACCTGTTGTTCAGGGCAATGGAGTCCTACCGGCCAGACAGCTTGTTCCAGGGAGATCTCACGCTGGCCAGGCACTATGACCCTGATTACCCTGACCTGGGGGAATTTCTGGGCTGGGATGCATTGATTTCCGGTACCGTGCGGATTTATAAGCTGCCCGGCCATCACAGCACCTGGTTGAATCACCATGCTGAATACCTTGGCGAAGTTTTGGGCGAAGTGATGTTTGCGGATAGCGATATGGCGAGGGCCTCTTGATTTACTGTTGGGCACAACGAGTGCGTGAGGCGGTATGCCCCTGTTGAAACTGAAAACACTGGCGGATGATGAATGCCGCCTGAGCTTTGCCAGCCGGATGGAACAGTTGGGTATTCGCGGTTTGCGCAAGCTGCCGTTCTATCCACCCACCCGGCCCTATAATCTTTCGATTAGCCATCAACATCGTTTTATCTGGTATCGCGTGGCGAAGGTAGGTACGCGCAGTCTGCTGCGAGCCTTTGACGACGCGGGGGTTGCTCTGGACGCCCGTCACCCGATGAACGTGTATTACTCTCCCGCTGACTATCAGCAGTATTTCAAGTTCGCGTTCGTGCGCAATCCCTGGGACCGCGTGGTTTCCTGCTGGTACAACAAGGTGAAACAGCGCCACATAAAGCCTGAACAAGGCGTCGTGCGCTGGCATGGTCTGGGGGAAGAGCTGTTACAGGATTTGGATCACTTCCCCCGATTTGTGGATTACATCAGTGGTTGGGATCTGACACAGGGAGACCCACATCTGCGGCTGCAGACCTGCCTGATCGATCTTGATCAGGTGGACTTTGTTGGCCGTTTCGAAAATTACGCCGAGGACGTGAACCATATATTCACGCGGCTGAATGTCGCCCCTCCATCACTACACACGGCGAATAAGAGCCGCGGTAGGGAGAGCTACAGGCAATACTACGATGCCCAAACCGCCGCTGTGATCGCTGACCTGTACAGCCGCGACGTCAGCGTGTTTGGCTACGAGTTTTAGGGCTTACTCCTGCCCTGACGACAGTTTGTGCAGCGCTTCACGAACCACTACCCAGATGGTGGCGCCGGAACCGAGAATCTCAATCAGCAGGGTAACCCGGTCCTGGGTAGCGTAGGCGGCAATCAGCAGCAGGCCGATCAGTAGTAGCAGCGCCGGTGCACGGAAGTGTCGCCAGATCCCTTCTTTGTCGCCCTTCGCCATCTGTGCGAGCTCTGTTCGGCTGACACGTTTCTTCACCTCTGCCCGCGCGTCCTCGTGAATCACATAGCCCAGCGGCGTTTCGTAGATAATGCCCTCTGCCATCAGGCGATTAAGGGCTTTGCGATTCTGGGTGTTGGTAATGTTGTGCCACGCGAGGTTCGCCATGGCGATGAGCAGGCGTTCATCTTCGGCCAGTTCATCCACCCGGCCCGGGCGGTAATCCCCCACTGGCGTGCTGTGCGTGAGGTTGGGGATAAGCCGGGCCAGTACGTAGCGCATCAATACGCTGGCAACTGCCAGCATCAGTGCAATTACCGCGGCCGCGGTAGCTAATACCACCGGCCCTCGTGCCCGTGTGTCCGGATAGAGTGAGGTGAAGAAAAATTCAGCGCGACTGGTGTTGGCCTGAATGGCCATGCAGAGTAAATCATTGTCGTCGCTCTCACAGCGTTGCCAGTACTGGAGCCAGCGATTGCGTTCACCGTGTGACTGCAGGAGCACGGCATTGGCAGTGCCCAGTCGCGGTAACAGAATGAGCAGTCCCGTCAGGGGGGCGGGATGGCTTCTCTCATCGCCGGTAGCGACTGCGTTCAGTGTTACGGAAGACTGCTCGCCAAGCTGCCACCAGAGGTGACGCGGATGCGAGGTGGGCGCGTTGGCTCCGTCAGCTCCCGAATAGCGGATGATCCGTTGTAAGCGCTGTGAGATGGCTTCTTCTGACCGATCTTTACCGTAGCAGGGGCGAGCGCTGGGGTCGAGTTGCGGTGAGGGGGCCTGCAGCGAAGAAAATACGGTGCACGGCAGATAGATACTGTCACCCAGATGTTGGGTGAGCCAGGTGTCGATGGGCAGCACTTCTATCTGACTACCGGGTTCATAGCGCCGCAACTCCCGGCGGTAGGTCATGTAGGCGGCTTCGATACTCTGCACATCAAACCAGGCGCTGAAACCCGTCCATCCGCGCTGGTGCAGGTCAAAGTTTTCTCGCAACGCGGCCGAAGACGGCAGAATGGCGGTAAATAACAGGATGAATGCAAAGTGAATGCTGATATGCGTAAGATTGGCGGCCCGGAACGGCAATGCGACTGACTCGGGTACTCGGGGCGAACGGAAATTCCGGTTCTCCGGGTAGTAGTGGTAGCGCACCACCTGACGCAGGAAGTATTCAAAACGAAGCGCGCCGTAAAACAGCAGTGCTGCTACCAGCAATACCAGCGCGTGGAAGTGTTGCAAGCTGTAGATAAGCCACAGGGAGAGGCACACCATGGCGAGGTCTAACAGGTGTGTGATACGCAGCCGCCGACAGACCGGAAAGGCTCGCTTGCGCAGGAAGAACACCGCCAGTCCCACCGCAAGTACGCCGTTGTGCCACCAGGATGCATGGCTTTCGTTGGGCGGGTAAAAAAAGGTCGACAGCAGCCAAACCAGCGTTGCGGAAAAATAAAATGCGTAGGAGATAACTACCAGGGTGGGTAAGCGTGTGGTGCCGGGAAAAATCATCGAACTGGCCAGCATGGACAATACTTTCAAAATCAGGAAGCTGGCGACAATAGCCAGGTAAACCAGCCCCATGCTGTACATCGCGGAGATGCTGAAGTGGAAAATCTGCGCTTCCTGCAGTTTGGAGTCGATAAATACCGCGAGTATCCAGGGGCTGTCTTCGATGCGGGATAAGTGCACCCGATGTGCCACGCCGTTGTACAGTGTGTTGAAGGTTCCCTCTACGTCCGAAGCTACGGCAGCAAACAACTTCGGGTCGTCATCGGTGGCGCTGAAGAAATTTTCCCGTAGCGCGCGCTCGCGTTTGCTGTGAAACAATACATCCCCGGTGGATCGGGAAAAGACCGCGAAGCCGTAGCCATGAGGCAGTACTGCATCATCAAGCGCGCTCAGCCTGGTGATGGCTACGGTGACCAGAGCATCCTTATGCTTGAGGTTGGCGTCGGTGCTGCGGGAAATCACCGTTTCCCGTAAACCATCTACTTTCGATTCGATTCTCCCCACATAACCTCGCTCGCCATTCGGTAGTGGGTACCACCCCAGGTTTTGTCGAATATGCTGGAAATACTCCCGGCTGCTCAGATCGGTGGCGCCCGCAGCGGCTGACTTGGGCTTGCTGCTGGGATAGCGTATGCGGCTGTAGCAATTCACCGTGCGGTAGCCACCTGCGTCCAGCCAATACACGGTGTCGAGCATATCTGCCGGGCGTAACAGGAAATCACAGCGGGAATCATCGGTGTACTTGCTGGTCGTTGCAGAGCGAAAGTGTTCACCAGCCGGCAGGACAATCGGTGCGGGGCGAAGGGCTTCCGGCATGCTCACTTCTCGGTGGGCGGGCTGCAGCCCCACATAATCCAGCGCACGCAGCGCTTCAAATCGCCGGTCCAGCCCCTGTTTGATGTTGGCTTTCATCTTTGCACTGATTTGCATCAGATCGTAGTCGACCGTGCTGCGTAGTGCCGATTGGCTCAGTAGTGAGTAGGCGAGAATCATGCCTAATGAGACGATGGCCGGGATGGCCACGGTCACCAGTACCCAGTCCCGGCGAAACACCAGGCCACTGGGCGTAATCAGGAAGAGGCGCAGTAAGGGTAGTACCGCGATGATGATGCCCAGCGTGAGGGCTATGTGGACAAAGCGGACGAGGTTGATGGACAGGCGGTTGGCATCGAAGCGACTTTTCTCTACCAGGCCAATCAGTACCAAATTGTCACTGCTGTCTTGTTGCACGGTCTTGATGCCTGTGGGATACACGAAACCTAGATAACTTCGCCCGGTCATGCTGAATCGGATGATGTCGGTTTGTCCAAAGGCGTTGCCTTCAAAGTCATAGGGTTCCTCGTCGTCTCTGGACAGTGCCTCCTTGCGAACGGAATGGCGGTACACGTAGTGAAGTTTGACCACAGAAGTGAGTCGCTCCGATTCAGTGGTGCGCAAACTCGTACGTGCTTCATAGGGTTGGCCACGCCGCTCCAGGTCAACGCTATGAAAGTACACGTCGTGGTTGTTTGCGTTGGCAATCACGATGCTGTGGAAGTACTCGGGAACATCGCTGATTCCCTGGATGTTGGCGTAGGGCACATGCAACCGAATACGCAGTGGGCAGGCTTTCGCGCTGGCACTGCGATCACGGGTATAGCCAACCGCCTCAAGGCCTGCGGGAGAGAAAGTGTAGGAACCTTTCGGCGTTACATCACCGCAATCAGAGACTTTAGCTACCTGTATTTGCGAGGCACTACGGAACAAGTCTCCCGGCGCTACCAGCCGTTCGCTCAGTGCATTGCGCACCTGAACAATGGCCGCCTCGGTATTGCCGGGCGTGTCTGAATTGCCGAGCAGGAAGTCAGTGTAGTTAGGAATAGTCACCACTGCCTCGGCGGTGGACTGCAGGTTTCGGGAGACGCCTGAGAGGTAGTAAATATTCCTCGCGGTGAGGTGTTCAGACGATCGTTGTATGCCGGCGTAATACATGCCCATGATCGCCAGCAACACCACCAACACAGCCACTACATAGCGGTTCGGCAAGAAGCGAGCAATGTTGGGCAGCTTCACTGCGTGTCCTCCCCCGCATCGTCAAAACGTTCACTGCCATTGGGCTCCACATGCGTGGTCTCATTCATTTGCTGGCGGAAGCGGGACAGTTCTTCGTACATACGGCGCCGCGCGCGGCTCTGGTTGCCCAGCGGCCGGTGCTCATGCAGGCAGTGCCAGGGGTTGAACGAGAGTTGCCGGGTGAAGGCAAACTGTGCCGGGCTGTTGAAGCGCTGCGCCGGAATGTGAACCCGGGCGGCGGAAATGAAGGGAGAGAGATGTTCCGGCCAGCGCACCGCGGCGTTTTCAATCGGCATCCGGTGCGGGTCGGTCTGCATCTGGATCATCAGATCGAACTCCACACACTTGCGTTGCAGGGTACGAACCATATTGTCTTGCAGGTAGTTGGGCGGAATGCGGCCGAAGGGGATGCCGGGAATTTTGCGGTCTACTTCCGTGCGCGGGACAAAGGAGTACATCATAGCCTGCCCCTCGCCCAGCAGATAGGGCACACAACTGAAGTGCCGCTGGCCCAGCGGGTTGTACTGGGTTTCGTTCCACAGGGATTGCATCAGGAAATCCAGTACGTGGCTGTCGCGCGGGTCAAGGAAGTAGTAAATCGGCATGTCCCGCAGGCTCCAGTCCTGAAGCCGTGCGTTGGCGCGGGTGTCGGGCGTGACAAAGGTGGGGGTACAAATGCTCAGCAGGTCCTGGGTGTATTGTTCATCCGGCATTATTTTCTCGCCGGGTACATCCATGACTTTGACTGACATGCTGGTAAAGCCGACATCCTGAATATCGTGGGGCACGTCCGGCCCCGGCCCTGCGAAGCGTACCCAGGCCGGGAAGGTGCGCGCCTGGGCGAACAAGCCGACTCTGAGGTGTGCGGGCAGGTCGTCGCGAATAGTGACCGTGGCGCGTACCAGGCCGTGGGTTTTGGTGTTGCCTCCGCGTTCGTAGTGCCCCGGGCGAAAGTGCCCACGCATTTGATCGGCCATTAGCTGAATGATGTCATCGAGCGCCTGCTCTTCCCACTCAAACACTTTCTCTTCGGCAATATCCAGGCCGAGGTCGGGGCGGTTCCGGTTGATCAGGTACTGCAACAGCTTCGCGCTGGGCTCACGCAGCAGGTAGTTCAGTTGCGGCCGGAAGAAGGGCTCCAGGCGCCGCTCCACCTCCAGTACCCGCACCAACAGGCGATGTAACAGCCGCAGCATCAGTGGTTCTCCCCATCTCGGCGGGTGCACAAGTAGCGCAATGCGCGCAGTCCCGGCAGGAAGAAATAGCCGCCACCGCGTAGTGTGACGAAGCGCGGTAAACCGCTTACGCGATGTGCCGGGCAGCCTTCCCTCGGTAGCGAAAAGCTGTCGTTGGCCTCGCCCCCGGGTAGTGGCTCCCGGGTTCCCAGCAGCGGGTCGCTCTCGCCACCCAGACCGGCGAAATGCGCGCTGGCGATCCATGCGTTTTGCACAAATTCAAACTGTCGCGCCAGGTCAGTGCCCAGGCAGATAAAGTGCAAGCCCCGCGGGGTGTTGTCGGTGCCGGCCAGCGCTGCTTCAGGTGATAGCACGTCCCCATACACACGCCCGCGTCGCAGAATGCGGTGGAAGCGGGTGGATGCTATCAGGTCTTCGCCCGGGTGGCGTCGCGGGAAACCGAGTTGTCGCAACAGGCGTTTGAGCAGGGTGTTGGCACCGGGTGGAAAATCGCCGGTGCGTGGATTGGCGCGCCGGATGTGGGCACCCAGAGGGCAAACCTGACCCAGTGGGTCACCGTTGAAAGTGAAGTCGTTGGCGCGCTGGCGTGAATCGGGCGGTGTGTTGCCCTGTTGATCGAAGGGTTCCAGCGGTGTGCCGTCGCGTTGTCGACCCACCATGGCCGCAGCGAGTTCGTCGCGGCGCTGCTCATCACCCTGCGCTAGATGATTCAGTGTGGACCAGAACAGGTGTGGGTTTTGCTCGAGCTGGCGCAACACAAGGTAGCTGCCATTGCGGCCGAGGTCTCGGTAGTGGGGTGATTCTGCGGCGGGGGGCAGGACGGTGGCTGCGGGGTCGTGGCTTGCATCCACCAGCGGCCGGGCAGTGTACTGACCGTATTCGTTGGCGTAGCCCAACAGCAATTCGCCCAGCGCCATTTGGTGGCGGTAGTCGCGTTCGGACACAGGATCCAGTTTTTGCTCCCAGTCCGGTGCCGGTTGGCTGATGCCGTCCACGAAAGCAAAATGCTCGCGCATGCCGCCGGCGCTGGCGGTGAGCGCATCACCCACCAGCAGGAAGGCCGTATCGAATACCTCGTCCTGCAATGACGCCTGGAACTCTGCCAGGCGTCCGCGCTGGCTGTAGAGCAGCAGCAACACATGGGGTGCAGTGGCTGACTCGCCTCCCCAATCCCAGTGTGTGGGATCGCTGGCACCCACATCGCCCAGTCGTCGCGACCGACCACTGTTTCCGGACATACCCTGTTGCCATGGCAGATCGAATTCCGCAATAACGCTCTCTGGCACGCCCAGAGCGATTAAGCCGGGCGCAGAGAAGGCAACCTGCAGGGCGAAATCTGGTGGTGACTCGGAAGTAGCCGCCGAGGTTACCGGGGCGGCTTCCAGCCATTGGCGTGCTGCGTCGGCCTGCTGAATTTGCAGAAGCAAAAAACAACTGTCGCTGAGGTGGCCATGCCCATAGCGCACCAGCCCCTGAATGTCGTCGTATTCAGGGGCGGCGTGAAGGCCTGGCCTTGTCGTGCTCACAGGTCCTGTGCCCATTGCCGCAGCGCTCGCTGGGACAGGTGGCGAGCGAACAGGCCATCGCGAATGCGGGCGTTGCGCGCCAGCTCCACAGCCGTCAGGCCGGGGTAGGCCTTGTACCAACACTCTGAGGGCAACTGATTGCGACGCAGTGTGGCCTTGTAGCGCTGTTCGTATTCAGCGCCACCGAGGATCAGGAAGCGTGTACGCGGATAGCCAATGCCATTGCTGAACACCAGGTTTAGTCCCCAGGCGACCTTGTTGATGAAGTCGTCCATGTAACTTTCGGCGCTGCCGTCGTAGTTGCTGGCGAAGTAAACCCGTCGCCCTTTGTCCATCAGCACCCAACGGGCGAAATGGATGGTCTGGATTCGAGTGAGATAGCCACGGTGATAAATGTGTTGCGCAGCGTAGTTGAGCAGGCACAGCAGCGCGCGAATCGTCAGCCGTCGGAATAGCCCCGGCTTGACCTGTCCGAACACATTAAAGTGATTGGTGACGTTCAAGTCTTCCTGCGCCACCAGCCTGTCCAGATGATCGGCGCTCGGGCGCTCAGTATTTTCTGGATCGCTGCGTTCCAGATACCGCAGCCAGATTAGCCAGGGGATGGCGACGATCAGCGCGATGGGCAATAAGGCCAACAGCAGCAAAGGTATCCCGATGGCATGTAGCCAACGCCGTAACACCCGACCGATGGGTGCAGCTTGTGGTGCGCTCAGCTCTATTTCACCGTTGTTTTGCAGTGCTTCTATATGCGCCCTCAGCTGTTGCCGCAGCGCATTCGGATTGCGATTGGCGGGCTGTTGCATAAGATCGGGCAGTGCCTGTCGAATGGTAGCGCTGAGTGTTTGCTCCTGCCGTACTTGCAGCACCGTGCGGCCGCGCCAGTTAGTGTAGGTCGCCTGTGCCGGCTCCAGGTGTTCGTGTAGCCACTGCAGCAGATGGGGATGTGTGCTTCTGAAACCCAGGCAGTGACTGAATATTTGCCGTAGTCCCGCATCGCAACGGATACACAGCTCGGCCAGAAAAACATCCACCGGACCATCGATGTCGGCAACAAATGCCAGGGTTGGTGGCCACGGTCGAGGCGCTCGCCCGTGCAGGCGCATATCGTCGTTGGTCAACGCTTCCAGAATGGTAAAGCGCGCCATGTGTATCTGCTGGAACTGGTAAAAGGGTATGACGGCATTGTGTGGGTCGGCGAGCCCCGGTGCCGCGGTCATGGTGGCCAGCAGGGTCCGCAGTGCATCCAGCTTCGCCGGCGCAATGCGAGCGAACAGGGTGACAGTGGACTGGTCGGTCATGGTCAGTCCGACGACGATGTCGGTGTGAGCGCGAAGTCGAGGATGCGTCGCTGTCCCCACCAGACCTTGCCGAGGTAAACGCCGGGTTCGATCTCCCGAATTTCATCGCGGATATAGCGGGCAAAGAACGAGGTACTGCCATAGTCGATGACGATCGTTTCCCGGCCATCCATCCAGCTCGCTTCGCGATACACCTTGGCCACGATGAAAGTGAGGCTGAACGGCGTGATCTTGTTGACCAGAATGCCACTTTCGCCATCGGCCGAAAAAATATCGAACACCTTGCCCTGCCAGCCGAACAGCCGGGCGAAGCGCGCATAGCAACGGGAAAAGGTGGAGCCCGCTACGATCGCGGTACCGCGAGTGTCACCGCGGGGAAGGTTGCCCGCGTCGGCGCTGACGTAAATTTCGTCCAGTTCGTCCCGGTCCAGGCCCAGCCACTGTTCTACTGCGGGGTGTCTGCTCATGCTCCCTCACTTGCGCCCGAGTCTCTGAGGCCTACTCCTGCGCGTTACTGTGCTCTCGATTGCTGTCGATGCGGAACTGGCCCGCTTCGGCGTACACCGCGCGCCGCACGCGATTAATGCCGCCCAGTGGGCGATGCTCCTCTGTGGCCTGCCAGGGATTGAAGCGGAGTTGTTCACACTGTGGGTCCTGCCCGGCAGCGGCTACCGTCTGCGAGTGAAAATTAACGGTGGCCACGGCTTGCCAGGCCGACTGGTCGGTATCCCACTCCTGGGAGGCGTTTTCGATGGGCATGTCTGCTGGATCACCCTGGGGTTGCACGGCAAAGCGGAAGCAGGCATCCCCCGTTTCCAGTTGCCTGGCGATCGCCTGTGTCAACGCATCGGGGTGATCGTCGCCACGAAAATGCGGTTGGTCACCGCAGGGCAACAGTGCGTACTTCACCGCGCTGTCCTCGCCACCGAGGCGGTAGGGCGTGGTGCTGAAGTAGGGAATATCGAAGGGGCTGTCGATCTGTTCCCGGCCGCGCAGCACGATCGCCAACGAATACCAGTGCGCAGGATTGAGGAAGTAACGCCAGCGCTGGTCGTTGGCGGAGGCTTCGATGAAATCCAGAAAGTCTTCAGGATTGGCCGCGAATAGCACTGGATAGCTGTTAAACAAAAAGTCAGTGGTGCCGGGTTCCCCCCAAAGTGGGGTGCCCGGGGTGCCGTGCAATTTGAGTGAGGCACCGCGAAAATCCTTGTCGCGGTCGTCCTGCGTGACAGCATTGGCGAAGCGCACAGTAGTGGCGTAGCGGGCGCCGGGTTGCAACAGGCCGTGCTGAAAAGCAGAGGGGAGGTTTGCATCCACCTGGAACCGGGCGTCCAGGCAAGCCAGCGATTTGGCCTGGTTGAAACGCTGGAGATCACCTTGCGAGGAGCGCGGCATGTGCTCGCTAATCAGTGCGATCATGCGCGCGGTGATGGCGGCCTCATTGGCCTGGGTTCGCTCTTGCCCCGGTTTCATATTGTCATCCGCCGTGTCACACGCGGGCAGCAACACGGCCAGCAGCACGCTGGTGAGGAATCGCCTGTTCACGGTGATGACCCGGCCTCGAAGGCGGGATCGCTCTCGGCACCTTTGCGGGGCTTCCAGTCAAGGCTGTAGTAGTCGCCCCGATCTCGTGCCCACGGGTCGAAGGCGTTTACTACATGGCGCAGTTCATCCCGCAATTCCGGCACATTGCGCCACAGCACGCGCTTCATCGGCGATACTGGCACCTCGTGGCCATTGGAAACTTCCGGCTCGATGCAGGCCTGCGTACCGTCGCGCAATTCCTTGGGAGGATAGGGGCAGTCCGCCACGGGGCCGCTATGCAATACCCACTCATAGCCCAGGTGAGAATAGAACTCGGGGCGGAAGCTGGACGTGAAGAAGCGATCGCTGAACAGCCGCCGGGAGGCGTTGATAATGAAGATGTGGAACTGCGTTTCCGAGATCGCGAAGCCGTGCGGGCGAGTGTATTCAGCCAGCCAGCCCACGACGACATCGAGGTCCTCTACGTTGTCGACCACGGTGCCATCGGGATGCCCAAGACAGTCAGAGATGTAGTTCCCGCTCCCATCACGCTGTACCACCGAAATGATCTTGTCTGCCTGGCAGCGATGCGTGCCGTAGATTTCCCGCATGCTGGCGACCACTGCTTCCTGCGCCGTACGTTGGGGATGGCCGGGCTCAAGGTGTTGGTCGATAAAGTCGTCGAAGGAGGTTAGCGATTGCAGGCCAATCTGCCGGCGGAACTCATTGAATCGCGGCACGCCGCGTTCGCGATCGCGAATCAGGTCCAGTGCCGCCACATCGATAAGGCCGCTGGGCGAGTCCAGGTGGGGCATAGGGAGGTTCTGTAAGAAGTGCGGATGATTGCGCAGGTGCAGGGCGCCCAGGCGCTGCCGCCCCATGCTCAAGCCCCAGTTCTCCAGGCCTCGCTGGTGCATGGCCTGCGAACCGCCGGCCCTGACGGTAGACGCCACGGGGAGCGTGCCCTGAATCGCATTGGGCGTGCCATG
The DNA here is from genome assembly GCA_030427085.1 of Gammaproteobacteria bacterium. Classification (GTDB taxonomy): domain Bacteria; phylum Pseudomonadota; class Gammaproteobacteria; order Pseudomonadales; family Halieaceae; genus JAUHXH01. The sequence continues at coordinate 1,201,872 of JAUHXH010000002.1, forward strand.
TTCGCGAAACTCGATCAGGTCGGGCACCAGTGGATGCAGTCGATAGACCGTGGTGAATTCTTCCGGAAAGTTAAAGGGTGAGCCGAAGTGATTAACGCCGGCGTTGACGTCGCTGGGGTTGGTCATGTCCCAGGCGTCGTGTTCCCACCACAACGCGCCCTCCAGCTTGCGGTTGTTGAGGCCGAAAATACCGGCACCAGAGGCGAGTACTGAGTAAATGGCATTAGAGCGATCGCCTTCCTCATTACTGCCAAATACGCGTGCCAGGCGAGCAGACATGCGGCTGAACAGATTCTCATCCTTGCCCAGAATTTTGCGCAATACCTGTGAAACAGTGTCTTCTTCCAGATTAAACAGGCCATACCAGTTGGAATTCATCGCCAGGTAGAGCGGCTCGTCATAAAGCAACTGCGTGGTCCACTCGATGGTGTGGATCTTGGCAATTTCCGCAGACACCACCAGGCGAGCCACTTGATAGAGCAACTCGTCGTCCACTTCGGCGTAGCTGATGATCTTTTGTGGATCGCTTGGGTCGCGCAGTCCGCTGTCCCGGTCCGGTGTTTCCGCTTGCCGGGCCCTGAACGCTGCAATAAAGGCGTTGTGCTCGCGTACAAACAGGTTGTGGTAGAAACTCAGGCCGATGTTCCAGTTGTCAGGAAAGGCCGTGGCCTCCTGTCCCTGCCACTGCGATTCCACCGGGCAATCGGAACACTCTGAAAACAATGGCAGGTAGCCACCGGGCTGAAGCAGTCGGGCGGAGTCATTGGGGTCGCGCAGGACACGCTGCACAGACACATCGTCGTAGCCATAAATTTGCGAGGCATCCCACCAGGCGGTCACGGTGTTTTCGGTGGTGCGCCAGGCGCGCTGCAAGTGTTCCTTGCCATCGACTTCAAAACTGGACGGGTCATCCGCTTGTGCCATCAGGGCCGGTTGGCGTCGATCGCCCGGGCGACAACCCGATGCTTGCGCAGCCGCTGAACATCCCACGGGTGCCAGGCCGGACGCGTTGTTGCCCTCCTTAAGATGGGAGAACCAATCGTGGGTCATGAACTGAATCCAGAACGCTGCAAGTACATTGAAAAACGGTGCCTGAATGTAATCACAGCCTGCGCTGCCGAGTGTGTTCTGGTTATCGGGCGCGCACCCCGTCGGATCGTTTTGTGCGCGGGTGAACAATTCGCGACTAATCACCTGCGGGTCGGGCTTTAACAGGCCAATCCGTAAGCCGTTTTCTGGATCGCTGTGACGGGCGCGGACCAATTCGTTTTTCTGCAGGCGCGGGAAGGTCGCTTCAAATTGCACATTGCGAGCGAAGAGGGTGCCGGTTGAACCCATCAGTGGATTGAAAACATCATTACAAATGCCGTCGAGCGTACGGTAGCGAATCAACTCGCCGTCACAGACCTGAGGGCCGCTGCCGCCCACCTCAGGGTAGGCCGCGTGTTCCTCGGGCAGGCGCATCTCACGCCATTGCCGAATTGAGGCGCCGGGTTCTCCGGCCAGCCCCTTGAGGTAGGTTTCGAAGGTGTAGTTGTCGAACAGGTTGAACTTGATCAGCTCGATTCGCTGATATTCCAGATCGATCAGGGCGCCGTCGATGCCGCGGCCATTAGGTTTGAGATGCTCGCCGATCAAGGTGAGTGCTTCACTCCCTTCAGCTTTGCTGTTGTTATCGGCGGTGGCCCAGTAATTGGTCCAGTCAACCCAGGGCGTATCGCGATAGGCCACTGCTCGATCGCCTCCGCGGCAGCGTGCGGTTGCTTCCTCGACCTTGCCCAGAAAGCGTTGATCGCGCTCGTCGGCGATGGGGCGCAGGCCACCCTTGACCAACTCGGCGCAAGCTTTCAGGTCTTCATCGGAGGAATCGGTACAGGCGTTGAGCAGACCGAGGGCGAGCAGTGCAAGGGTGCAGCGCAGAGGGGTGTAGTGCATGTCGGTGCTCCCCGATGTGACCATCGCATCGATACAATCACACTGGCCGACACTCGCTCGGGACAAGTGGCATGGCATAAAACAGAGCGCAAGTGGCGACCAGTACCTACTTACGAGCTACGGATTTCACTATAGGCCACGGCCGCACACTCTGCCATTGCAGGGTATTACCGGCAATTACCGGCCTTAATCAACGGTTCCGCGTACCTCATCAGCGTGATAAATGCTGTAACTCTCCCGGGGCAGGCTGATCGCCGCATGGGGAAAGGTGCCGAACAACTGGCGGAACTCGTCGTGATCTATCTCTACCAACTCTTCGTGGTTGCCTGCTTCAAAGTACAGGTGCTCGGCCTGGTCGAGTTCGTCGTCCCAGACCACATCCAGTGAATAGGCCTGGCCAAAGCCCGGTACGGCGCCCATCTGGCAATCGGGGAAGAGGTCGGCCAGTTCTGCTTCCCGAGCCATCACCAGGTCCGCTTTGGCGGTCGGGGAGACCCAGTTCATTTTCAGTCGATTACCGGCAGGTGTGAGGGCCAGTAAATAGCGGCCACTGTCGCGGTCTCTCAATACCACACTTTTCACCACGCAGGATTCGGGTAGCTGAGCAGCGCGAGCGGAGGCTTCGGCACTCTCCGTTGGGCTGTGCGACAGGACCCGGTAGTCCGCATGGGTGACCTTGAGGTAGTTGTTCAATCGATTCGACAGACTCATGTCGCGTCCTCCCTGGGTGGGGTGTGTCGTCATTATCGCAAGTTCATCTGGTTTTTTTGGTCTGGTTTTAGACCTATCTGTCCTAAGCGATGAGGGTGAAATAAAGCCACGCTATAAACGGCGGCGCTGGACGGGTTTGCAATGCTCTGTAATGGCGGGTAACAGCGAAGCGGGCTACACCTGTTATGAAGGGGTATTGGTGTGTGCCGCAGTGGGAGGTATCAGGCGATGGCAAAAAAACTTCAACGGGAAGGCAATCAAGTCACACCTGCGCCCGACTCGAATCATCCGGACTATCAGGATGGCCTGGTGACCGATGTGCGAGGTGTTGGTGATTTCGAAGCGACTGCCGCAGCCGCGAGCGACCCCGCGCTCTGGTACTACCCCAGCCCCTGGCACTATCCGCATCCGCCATGGATACACCCACAGCCCCAACCCCGCTTACCGGAGGGGCCAACGTTTTGCACGGCCGTGAGCGGTCGTTACACGGTGAAGCCCCCGCCGATTGATTACGGTCCATTGCCACCTATGCCGGAGCCCCTTGTGGTAGTCGCGCGCGTTGATGTTGATCGCTTCTACCCGCAGGATCGCATTTCGCTGGAATTACAACGTGACTTCCCTCAGTCCACCTTGCATCTGGTGGCACAGGTGGAGGCGGACGACTGCGTGGCTTACAACCACCGCAACATTCGCGCGCGCATTGTCTACCGGGATGGCGATACATCGATACTGCCAGCAGACACGCTGGAATTCAGTGCGGCGCGGGGGCGTGGCACGGGTTATGGCACTTTCACGCTGAAGGCCTTCAGCGGCACGCTGGAATTGCGGCGTTTTGATTTACAGTTCGAGTCGCGCGGCTTTGATGCCGTGGAGTTTGAAGTGGACCGGGTGTCGAACGCCGGTTCGGTGGTTACAGAGATCGACAGCGCTGCCCACCCCAATCGTCCGGTGGACTTACCCCCTGAAGCCCTCAACCTGAAGAACCTGTTCCAGCGCGCTGGCTTTGAGGTCACTCTGTCAGAGCACGAAAGTGAGATCCCGATTGGTGCGGCAGGGGCCAATACCACCTGGTCGGACAGCGAAATGCATAATGCCATGCAGGTGTACTGGTCACGCTTTGCTCATCAGCCGCAGTGGGCCATGTGGGTGTTGTACGCAGCGCGACACGACGATGGTCGTGGTCTCGGTGGGGTAATGTTCGACGATATTGGCCCGCACCACCGGCAGGGCACCGCGATTTTCACCGACAGCTTCATACAGGACGCGCCTGCGGGTGATCCCAATCCCACCGCCTGGCGTCAACGGATGCAGTTGTGGACGGCGATCCACGAGATGGGACATGCCTTCAACCTTGCCCACAGTTGGCAGAAGGCACTGGGGCAGGGCTGGATTCCGCTGGCGGACGAACCTCACGTGCGCAGCTTCATGAACTATCCCTTCCGCGTTGTCGGTGGCGAAAGTGCCTTCTTCTCTGACTTCCGTTTTCGCTTCAGTGATCAGGAGCTGCTGTTCATGCGCCACGCGCCGCGCCGCTTTGTACAAATGGGCAACTCCAACTGGTTTCAAAACCACGGTTTCAAGGCACCGCCGGAGATTTCCCGTAGCGGTCACTGGCAACTGGCGTTGCGGCCCAATCGCGAGCAAAACACCTTCCGCTTTATGGAGCCGGTAAACCTTGAAGTGAAATTGACCAATGCTTCGGGGGATGCGCTGACCGTTCCCGAACATCTGCTGGAAGGTGGGGACAGTGTAACCATGGCCGTGTGTCGGGAAGGCGGTACCACCCGCAGTTGGCGGCCGATGGTGTCTCACTGCCACCGACCGAGCGACAAGTCCCTGAAGCCGGGAACGTCCCGCTACGCTTCGCATTTGTTCGGCGTGTCAGCGGCGGGTTGGTTGGTGGATGAGCCAGGGTTCTACAAACTACAGGCTGCTGTGCAGGTGGCGGGCGAAGTGGTGGTGTCAAACGTATTGCGGATTTATGTCGCGCCGCCAGCGACTGATGAGGAAGTAATGCTGGCCCCGGATTATTTCTGTGAAGACGTGGCACGCCTTCTGCGCTTTCACGGTAGTCCCAGTCTCAAGCACGCCGGCGACACGCTCGCTGAAGTGGAGGCGCGCTGTCCGGGGCATCCGGCTGCTGTACATGCTGGCCTGGCATTGAGCAGCCCGGGGCTGCGCCCTTATAAATCGCTTGCAGCAGGGGAAGGTGGCGCATTAGCAATCGAAGTTGACGCACCAGACATCGAACAAACGCTGCGCAAGCAGGAGAGCCTGCTGATGATTGAGCCGGATGCGGCGGCCACCACACTTGGGCACATCGAGTATTTTGGTGCTCTGAACACGCTGGCGAAGGCGCTGGACGATGCTGGAGAAGCGCAGACATCGATTGCAGTGCTCTCGGCTTGCGTCGACACCATGCGAGCACGGGATGTTCTCCCTGCTGTGGTACGGAATACTGAACGAAAGCTTAAGCGACTGCTCGGATAGTATGCTTTCAGCGCTGGATCCGGTTGCGCGCGTCGTTTCCCCATCGGAGAATGTTCGCTCATTTCACTGATTGAGCAGAATCTTCCATGCCGAATACCGGATTGCTGAGGACGCAATTTATTGGAGTCGTTTGCTTACTCCTGATCGCTTGTTCAGATAGTTCAGATCAGGCGCCAATTGTTGAACCGCAACCTGAACCACCACCCCCACTAGGGCTCTCGGTCACCACCAGTACGGGCCCAGTGGAGGGCATTGATAGTGAGCGGGCCGAGAGCTGGGTCTGGTTGGGATTACCATACGCGGCCCCGCCTGTCGGAGATCTGCGCTGGCGCGCGCCGCAGCCACTGGAATCCTGGGAAGCTATCCGACAGGCCGCGGAACTGCCCGCATTCTGCCCCCAGGTGCCTTACTTCGAGCAGGCAGTAGCGGGCAATGAGGATTGCCTGTATCTAAACGTGTTCCGGCCACGCAGTCAGGAGCGGGACTTGCCCGTATTCGTGTGGATTCATGGTGGCGGGAACAATAACGGTGACACGGGCCAGTTAACACCCGTCTACGATGGTGCCCGATTGGCTGATCGGGGAAACCTTGTGGTGGTGACGGTGCAATATCGACTGGGTGCACTCGGTTGGCTCAATCTGCCTGCGCTACACACCGGGGACTCGCTGGATGATTCCGGGAATTTTGGAACGCTCGACCTGATTGCTGCGCTGCAGTGGGTGCAGGAAAACGCAAATGCGTTTGGGGGTGACGCGGAGAACGTTACCATCGCCGGTGAATCAGCCGGTGCCGCCAATGTTCTGACGCTCGTACTGAGTGATCAGGCGAGTGACCTGTTTCATCGAGGAGTCGTGCAAAGCCTGGGTGGTAACGTGAATAGCGTTGAGCGGGCTCAGGAACAGGCACAGGCGCTGGTGGATGAGCTTACCGCCATGCAGGGCGTGACCCCTGATCTTCAAGATGATGAAGCGATGGCAAATTTTCTGCGCAGTGTCGAGGTCGCGGACATTCTGACCGCGGCGAACACCAGCGAAATCATCGGTGACGGAACAGTGATCCCTGAGGCCGGCTTCGATCTGTTAGGGCAGGGGATATTCCCCAATAAGGTACCGTTACTACTGGGTACTAACCGGGATGAACAAAAACTCTACACCAATCCTCTTGGCTTCAATGCTTACCCCGATGGCCCGGAGGAATTGCGTGCGGCGGTAGGCCGCTACCTCAGTGACGCCTGGCGAGTTGTAGGCGCAGATCGTTTGGCGACTGAGCTGCGTGGCGTTGACGATGTGCCAGAACTCTACGTCTACCGCTACAACTGGGGGGCGCCCGATGAGGCTGGCAACAGCCCGTGGCCGGGTAATTTCGGCGAGACCGGGGGAGCCTTTCATGCTTCTGAGATCAGCTTCATGATGGGCAATGAGGATGTTTTTCTGTTCCCGGACTTTACCGACCTTCTGTTTAACGACGCTAATGCTGACAGCCGGGCAACTATGGCGGATGTCATGGTGAGCTACTGGAGCAATTTTGCTCGTGTGGGTGATCCCAATGGCAACAGTTTGCCAATTTGGGAACCGTGGAGTAATGCGGATGACGGTTTCAAAGCGGTGACTCTGGATGTCAACTTTTCGGACAATTCACCTCGTGTTGAGCCTGATTCGGAAGTGTATACGGAGGAGTCTGTCTATACTGCTGCCCGAGAGAATCTGGAAGGGGATATCCTGGAGGAAGTATTGCGCCGGCTTGATGCGTGGTTTGGGAATTGACCAAATAAGTACCGGGCGCCGTGATCGGGCGCCCGGAGCAAAGTGACTAAACCGCAGCCGCCAACCGCGTACCCTGATCAATCGCCCGCTTGGCATCCAACTCTGCTGCCACGTCGGCACCACCAATCAGGTGATAGGGTTTGGTCAAACCTTCCACCAGTTCCCGGCGAGGTTCCTGGCCGGCGCAGATCACCACATTGTCCACGTCGAGTACTCGCTCCTCATCATTGATGCGGATGTGCAAGCCGGCGTCGTCGAGTTTCAGGTACTCACAGCCGGGCATCATTTTCACGCCTTTGTTGGCCAGTCCGGTGCGATGGATCCAGCCGGTAGTCTTGCCCAGTCCCGCGCCGACTTTGCTCTCTTTGCGTTGCAGTAGGTAAACCTCACGGGGTGAAGGCGTTACTTCTGCCGCCACACCTTCCACACCGCCGCGGGCTTGCAGGCTCATGTCCACGCCCCATTCCTTCATGAAGGCTTCGATATTCTGGCTGGTGGCGGTGCCGCTATGGGTCAGGTACTCGGAAACATCGAAGCCGATACCCCCGGCGCCGATTACCGCTACTTTTTCACCCACCTGGACTTCATCGCGCAGCACATCGAGGTAGCTCAGCGCTTTCGGGTGATCGACACCGGGGAAGTCAGGTGTTCGGGGTGTGATGCCGGTAGCAATGATCACCTCGTCAAAATCACCGGCGTTGAGGTCGGCGGCGCTTACGCGAGTGTTCAGCCGCACCTCTACCTTGTGCAGTGCGAGCTGACGCTGGTAGTAGCGCAGAGTTTCGTTGAACTCTTCCTTGCCCGGCACTTTGCGGGCGATGTTGAACTGGCCGCCAATTTTGTCATCGGCATCGAACAGCACAACCTTGTGGCCACGCTGTGCAGCGGAAACGGCGAAGGCCAAACCGGCGGGGCCCGCGCCCACGACCGCGAAAGTCTTCAGGTCGTTGGCGGGTTCCAGGTTCAATTCGGTTTCGTGACAGGCACGCGGGTTGACCAGGCAGCTGGTCATTTTGCCGCTGAACACGTGGTCGAGGCAGGCCTGGTTACAGCCGATACAGGTGTTGATTTCGTCGGCGCGGCCCTCGGCAGATTTTCTTACAAAGTCAGAATCCGCCAGGAAGGGGCGGGCGAGGGATACCATGTCGGCGTCGCCGCGCTCCAGCACTTCTTCCGCAACTTCCGGCGTATTGATTCGGTTGCTGGTAATTACGGGAATTGACAGTGCCTGTCGGAAACGCGCCGTCACCCAGGTAAAGGCTGCACGGGGAACTTTGGTGGCGATGGTGGGAATGCGCGCCTCATGCCAGCCGATGCCGGTGTTGATCAGCGTGGCGCCTGCCGCTTCCACGGCCTTACCCAAGGTCACGATTTCGTCATAGTCGCTGCCACCCTCCACCAGGTCCAGCATGGACAGGCGGTAAATGATGATGAACTCTTCGCCCACCGCTTCGCGTACGCGACGAACCACCTCTACCGGCAAGCGCATACGGTTGTCGTAGCTGCCACCCCAGTCATCGTCGCGGTGGTTGGTGCGTGCGGCCAGGAACTGGTTCAGGAAGTAGCCCTCTGAGCCCATGATTTCCACGCCGTCGTAACCGGCTTTCTGCGCGAGCACTGCGGTGCGTACGAAATCTTCAATTTGTTGTTCGATTTCTTCTTCGGTGGCGGCCTTGGGTTTGAACATATTGATCGGCGCCTGTACGGCGGAGGGCGCGATCGGGTTTTCGTTAAAAGCGTAGCGGCCGGTGTGCAGAATCTGCAGGCAGATTTTGCCACCCTCGGCGTGCACCGCATCAGTGATGAGCTTGTGATCGGGGCAGTCTGCTTCATCCCACAGCATTTTGGTGTGCTCGTGGGTGGCAGCGCGTTTGTTGGGGCCGAAGCCACCCGTAACGATTAGGGCAACGCCACCGCGGGCTCGCTCGGCAAAAAAGGCCGCCATACGCTCGTGGCCATTGGGTGCCTCTTCAAGGCCGGTGTGCATGGAGCCCATCAGCACGCGATTGCGCAGGGTGGTAAAGCCAAGATCCAGCGGCTCCAGCATTTTGGGGTAGTTGTTCATGGTGGTACTCCGATTAATTCTGCGGCGGGGGCACGAGGCCGGCGTCGACCAGGCGTTGGGCCATCTGGCCGGCCAGCGCCTGCAGGCCGTTCAGCGGGCGGATCATCACTTCAAAGTGAACGATCTGGCCCTCGTCGTTCCAGCGGATCAGGTCGATCCCCTTGAGGTTTTTTCCATCCACCGTGGCGGAGAATTCCAGCGCACAGCTATCGCCGTCGATCCATTCGCGGTGGTAGGTGAAGTCCTGGAAGATGTCGATGGCTGACTGGAGGATGAAACCCGCGACGGGTTTGCCCACCTTGGGCGCCCACACAGCCGGTGAGTGAAACTCTACGTCCTCGTGCAGCAGGTCCTGAAGCAGGTCGAGATCTTTGTTCGCAACCACCTGATGCCAGCGGTCGAGGTCCTGATTGGTCATAGCGTTCTCCGGTTTGAACTGGACACTGTCAAGTTTGTGGGGGGTCAAGATAGACCTCAATTTTGACACTGTCAAGATGCGCTGTTAGATTGCCCCCATGACTGCACAAGCTCCCAAGCCCTACCACCACGGCGATCTGCGACGTGTGCTGCTGGATCAGGCGGCGCAAATGATTCGTCAGGATGGCGAGGCCGCTTTGTCCATGCGGAAACTGGCAGCGGCGGTGGGGGTGTCGCGCACTGCGCCCTATCATCACTTTGCTGACAAGCAGGCATTACTGTTCGCAGTGGCCGAAGAGGGCTTTCTGCGTTTTTCCGAGATGATGGCGGCCGCCACGCCGGGTGAGAATACTGGCGTGAACGAAGAATCCCTGCATCGGTTTATCGTCAGTTATCTTCGCTTCGCCCTGGACTACTCTGAATACTACGATCTTATGTTTGGCAGCCATTTATGGCGTGACCAGACCGTGTCGACGCGGATCAAGGAAGTGTCCCACGCCAGCTTTCGCCACTACGTGGAGCAAATTCGCCACTGGCAAAGTGCCGGCTGGGTGCGGCCGGACATTGACCCCTTGCGTTATGCACAGGTGAGCTGGAGCACCCTGCATGGCATGAGCCGCCTGCTGATCGATGGTATTTACGTGGATCTGGCCGCCGTGGAGCCCATGTGCCGCCATGCGGCGCGGCAATTCTGGCGTGAGTTGCAAGTGGAACAGCAGGACTGACGGGGCGCTTGCGCTTGCCAGCGTTACGCCTATAGTGGCAGGCGAGCCGAGCCGGTGATCCCGGTTGCTTTTACCTCGCCTGCCCAACTCCGGAGATCCCGATGAGCACCCCCAATACCCGCCGTTTTGATGACTGGATTCGCGGCCCGTTTGTCACCCTGAACACCGAACTGGAAGGCCTGTATTTCGCGCAGGAAAAGCGTGAGTCGGTTGAGGGTGTAGGGGATGAACTAAAAGCCGAACTAGAAGCGCAGGGCAGGGAGTTTATCGCTGCACTGTTGCGTGAGGGCAACACCGACGAGGGCTTTGATGCGGGCTTTGACCTGCTCGGCAATGTCGGCCTGTACATGGCCGCCTGCCGGCGGCACGAAATAACCGAACCCTCCCGCGAATCCCGTTCGCCACTGGTAGAAGCCTCCGCCCTGGCGATGCAGCTGGGCGCGTCCCTGGGTGTGGTGCCGCGCTTTGCCTCGGCGCATCTGGAAACCCATAACAGCGCGATCAACGGCACCTACAAAACCTTCACTTCCCTGCCGGATGAAGCACTGTTCATCACTTACAACACGCGCGGCGCACTGGCTTACATTCGCGCCTCGGAAGCGCTGTTGCGCATTCTGCCGATGGGTGTCTCCCACCCGGTGGCGGCGGACCTGTTGAACGTGGCGCGCATTGCGCTGGAAGATGTGGTGGCTTCCAATGCGCGATTGTTCGAGGAGCTGGACACCGACCGCTTCTTCTACTGCGTGCGCCCCTACTACAAACCGCATCGCGTGGGTTTGCACGAATATCGTGGTGCCAATGCGGGGGACTTTGCGGGCATCAATGTCATCGATTTACTACTGGGCCTGTGCCGGGCAGACGACCCCTACTATTCGCAATTGCTGGTGGATAAGTTCCTGTTCATGATGCCCGACGACCAACTCCAGTTGCGCGACTGTATGCGCCGGCAGAGTCTGCTGGATGCTTTCCTGGAAGCATTGGCGGCGGGGCAGGGCGATGAGCCCTGGTTCGTGGACAACCTTTCCCTGTTCCTGCGCGCGGTGGACGCTCACGGCGAAACCGCCCGGCAACACCACGAGCAATTGGTGGCGAAGTTCATTGAATCTCCCGCCAAGAAGGGCGACCTGATAGAGGATAAACGGCTCACCGCCAGCGGCCCGCCGCTACCGGTGTTGCTGCGTTCCCTGCGCAAACTGGCCGACCTGCGCTGCGCCGTTGACCGCGATGACATTCCCAGCCGCTATCACGATCTGCAATCCTTGCGCGCGGCCCTCAACGACAAGGGCTCAGCATGAACCGCAATTATCGGGAGCAATTTGTAGCGGCGCAGGGTATCTACCTGCTCAACCATTCTGTGGGCCGACCGCCGATTGATACGCAGCAAGCCTGGGCAAACGGTTTTTTACAGCACTGGGAGCAGGAACGCGATGCGACCTGGCCGCGCTGGCTGGAAGGTATCGATAGTTTTCGTGGTGCGTTGGCGCAGTTGTTGGGCGGTGCGGCTCCCGAATTTTGCCCGCAGGTGAATTTGTCATCCGCGCTCGGTAAAGTTTTGTCCTGTCTGGAAGCGCGTCCGGGCAAGCGGGTTATCCTGTACTCCGAAGAAGATTTTCCGAGCATGGGTTTCGTGCTGCAGCAGGTCCAGCAGTACGGCTATGAGCTGCGTTGTCTGCCCGCCGGTACTCCGCTGGAGGATGCGCAGGTGTGGGCGGATGCCCTGTCACCCGAGCTCGCTGCAGTGTTGGTGACGCATGTACAGTCCAATACCTCCCGCCTGCTACCCGTGGCTGCGATCACAGCCATGGCTCGCGAGCGCAACATTGTCAGCGTGGTAGACATTGCCCAGTCGGTGGGGGCGGTACCCATCAACCTCGGCCAGTGGCAGGCGGACTTTGTGCTGGGCTCCTGCGTGAAGTGGCTGTGTGGCGGCCCCGGTGCCGGCTTTTTGTGGGTCGAGCCGTCGCGCTTGCAACAATGGCAGCCTGCGGACGTGGGCTGGTTCTCTCACGAAAACCCCTTCGAATTCGATATCCACAACTTCCGCTACGCGCCGGATGCGCTGCGTTTCTGGGGGGGAACCCCCTCGGTACAACCCTACGTGGTCGCGGCAAACAGTATCAACACCCTGTGTGATATCGGCATTGACACGGTGCGATCCCATAACCGGCGCTTGAACAATCTGCTGCTGCAAGTGCTGGATTCCGACTGGCTGTCACTGCCCTTGTCGCCCGATCAACGCGGCGGCACGCTGGTGCTTGCGCCGCCCACCGCGCAACGCGACTCGTTCACCCACGCGCTGACCGAAGCGGACGTTGCTTTTGACGAGCGCGCCACCGGCGTGCGCCTGTCACCCCACATTTACAATACTGAGGAAGAGATGGCGGTAGTACGAAGCTGCCTGCCCGTTTCTGCTTGATCCCAAGGACCCTGTCGATGAACCCACATACTGAAGACTTTTCACTGGACCACTTGGCCAATACCCATGAGGTGTTTAATCAGTCGCGCCCATTGGAGGGTTACAACAGCTACGCCGGGGATACCGCGCTGCGCGATGCAGTGCAGCGTCACGGCGCTGGATGGGCCGAGCAAACTTTGACCGAACACGGTGCACGCTGTGGCAGCGCGCAGGTGTACGAATGGGGTTTTCAGGCCAATGAACACAAGCCGCAATATTTTTCCCACGATCGTCAGGGCTATCGCGTCGACCTGGTGAAATACCACGATGCCTACCACCAGCTCATGACACTGGGACTTGAGGCGGGCCTGCACAGTGCGCCCTGGACCGACGCCAAGGCCGGCGCTCACGTGGCACGCGCGGCGCAGTACTATCTGCAAGCGCAGGTGGAGTCGGGCCACGGTTGCCCGATGACCATGACCTTTGCCTCGGTGCCCAGCCTGCGACTGACACCGTCAGTAGGAGAACAGTGGTTACCGAAAATCCTCAATCGCGGTTACGACCCTCGCAACATTCCCCACACCGAAAAACACAGCCTCACCATCGGCATGGGCATGACCGAAAAGCAGGGCGGCTCCGATGTGCGGGCGAATACCACGCGGGCTAACGCGATTGGCGCGCCTGGCCCCGGCCAACTCTACGAACTGGTAGGCCACAAGTGGTTTACCTCCGCCCCCATGTGCGACGCCTTTCTGGTGCTGGCGCAATCCGAAGGTGGCCTGAGCTGTTTCCTGGTGCCGCGCTGGCGTGAGGACGGCAGCAAGAATCCCATCCAGGTGCAGCGCCTGAAAAACAAAATGGGTAACGTGGCCAATGCCTCATCGGAAATTGAACTGCGCGGTGCGCAGGGCTGGATGATCGGGGAGGAGGGTCGCGGCGTACCCGCCATTATCGAAATGGTGGCTATGACCCGCTTCGACTGCATGATTGGTTCCAGCGCGGCGCAGCGTCAGGGTGTGGCCCAGGCTGTCAATCACGCCACCGGCCGAGCCGCCTTCGGCAGCACGCTGATCGACCAGCCGCTGATGCGCAATGTGCTGGCCGACCTGCAACTGGAAGTGGAAGGCGCGCTGGCGCTGACGCTGCGTATGGGCGAGGCGCTGGACAAGAGCCTATCACCCGAAGGCAGCGAGCATGACAAGTTGTTGTTGCGGTTGGGATTGCCGACGGGGAAATACTGGATCTGCAAGCGCACGCCCTTCCACACTTACGAGGCCATGGAGTGTTTGGGTGGCAACGGCGTGACAGAGGACTTTATTTTAGCCCGGTTGTACCGGGATGCGCCGATTAACGCCATCTGGGAAGGCTCAGGCAACGTGCAGGCACTGGATATGTTGCGCGCGGTCAGTCGCAGCCCGGAAGTGTTGGAAGTGTGGTTCAGTGAATTGGCACAAAGCCGTGGGGCGGATGCCGTTCTGGATCGCGCGGTGGAGCAGGCGCAAGTAGCGGTGATGGATCGCGACGCCGTGGAATATCGCGCACGCAGTATCGTTGATCAACTGGCGCTGACGATGCAGGCCCATTTGTTGGTGCAGGCGGGCAATGGCGCGGTGGCGGAGGCCTTTATCGTGTCGCGGTTGGGGCAGGCCGGGCAGCGTAACTACGGCACCTTGCCGACGGGGCTCGATCTGGACACGCTGATCGAGCGTGCCGATCCTGCCCAGTCCTGATTGGGAGTCGTTTCATGTCAGAGCTAAGCACTCGCGATGGCCACACCGTAGCTTATGTTCACCATCCCGGAACAAGTCCGGGGGTTCTGTTCTGTGCGGGCTTCAATTCCAATATGCAGGGCGACAAGGCTCTGTTTCTGGAGCAGTGGTGTCTGGCTCAGGGTCGGCAGTTCACGCGGTTTGATTACTTTGGCCATGGCGAGTCCAGCGGAGACTTCAGCGAGGGAACCATCGGCCGCTGGTTAGACGATGCGTTGCGGGTACTCGATGAGGTCACCGAGGGGAAGCAAATCGTTGTCGGTTCCTCTATGGGTGGTTGGATCGCACTGCTGCTCAGTCGTCAGCGCCCCGATCGCATCGCGGCCTTGGTCGGCCTCGCCGCCGCACCGGATTTTACCCGGCGCCTTGCCACGCAGGGTTTGTCTCCGGCACAGCAGGCGGCTGTGCGCGACCAGGGTTACTGTGAGATCGATAACTGCTACGACGATGGGGAACCGTATCGGATCACCCGGCAGTTACTGGAGGAGGGCGAAGCTCACTGCCTGCTGGACAGTGTTATCCCCTACAAGGGACCGGTGCTGTTAATACAGGGTCAGCAGGATCCTGATGTGCCCTGGGAAACGGCACTTAACGTAGCGCAGCTACTTGAAAGTGAACAGGTGGAAGTCACCCTGATCAAGGATGCAGAACATCGCCTGAGCCGGCCGCAGGATCTGGAGGTGTTGGCGGCGGGCTTGCAGCGCCTTCTACAGTGAAGGCTCCGGTTAGCTTAGTCGCCTTCGCAAAAAGCCTTGAAGCCTTCTTCCGAGTTAGTGAAGTTCTTCGCTTCCGCCAACTCCCAGGGTCGCTCGCAACTCTGCGTGCTTTCGCACCACAGGTAACCAGCGGAGCGGATGCAGCCGTGAGGGTCCAGGTCGGCGCCTACGGGGGTTTTGTCGGTGGTAGAGGGGGAAGTTTCCGCTGTGGCACTCTGATCGCTTCCGCAGGCGGTCAGCGTAAGAGACAGTAGAATGAGTAGGCTAAATCGCACGGTCAGGCTCCTTCTTGTGGCTCCGGGAGAGAGAAAAGATAAGTTGCCGCGCGACACAATAACAAAAAAGGGGACTGCATTGCTGCAGTCCCCTTTCGTATATGGCTCCGCCTGCTGGGCTCGAACCAGCGACCCAATGATTAACAGTCATTTGCTCTACCAACTGAGCTAAGGCGGAATAGGTGTTAACCAGAGGCCGCGTATATTAATGATGGCCCCCGGTGGGGTCAAGGCTGATGACGGAAAAATTACCGCTTGCGGGAAATTTTTTTCTTCCTCTGCCAAAATGGGGCTAACTGGATGATAATTAAGCAATTTCTTCCCAGCCCCTGATCGATTTCTAAGCACTTGATATGCAATGAAATCTTTTCTGGCGGCCTGTCAATGTCTTAGACCTGTCTAAACTTTGCGGGACTCTGCACCCTGTCCG
>JAUHXH010000008.1 GCA_030427085.1 Gammaproteobacteria bacterium
AGGAAGTCTGGAACACCCTGCGGTACCAGTTTCCTTTCAATCTACCAAAAGCAGCAAGTGCTGAGGAAAACTGCGGGAAAACGGCCATCACACTATTACTATCGGTGTTGAAGATTTCCGGTGCGCCGTATCTGGCCAGCGCCTTCTCCAGGGCATCCACGCAAAATCCGGCGTCCATGCTGTTCGACAGCCTCCAGCTCAGCACCTTGCGGCTGTGCCACTCCATGATGGCGACCAGATACAGGAACCCTCGGCGCATGGGGATGTAGCTGATATCGGCGCACCGGACCTGATTGGCCCGGGTGATGGGCAGGTCCTTGAACAAGTATGGATAAATCGTTTGCCCGGGGTGCTTCTGGCTGGTCTTCGGCTCCTGATAGATCGGCAGCAGGCGCATGAACCTCTTCAGCCGCCGCACGCGGTGACGCCCGCATTTGTGCCCTTCCCGTTGCATATCACGGGCCATTCGTTGGCCGGCAGGCGATTGCACAGCAATCGGCCGAGAGGCTGCCGCGAGCCATACCAGTGGGTCCCGAGGAACTGTCTGCCGATGATTTCCATGAAGGCCAGGTTCCCGGCGTTTTCGTTACGCGGCTGGTAATAGAGGCTGGAGCGGGCCAGCGCCAGCAGGCTGCACTGCCGCCGAATGCTGAGATCAAGATGATCCTGCCTCACCGCCTTTTTCCTTCAGTACCGAGGACAAGAATGGAGGCATCGGCCAAAATCGCGCTCCACGACCAGTTGACCGATCTTTGCGTGCAGCTTCTCGACGTCCTTCCCGGAGATATGCGGCTCGGCCGAAGAGGCGCCGTCAAAGGGCGAGGCCATGTTCCTGATCGCGGTGCGCTTCCAGCCGCTGATCATCGTCGGGTGAATGTTGTATTTCCTGGCCAGTTCGGCCGTCGTCGAGTTCCTCGCGGATGGCTTCCAGGGCCACCTTCGCCTTCAACTCCGCAGTATAGCGTTTGCGTTTCGTCATCTCGGGTCGGTTCTTCCTCAAGCGCTACAGCTTAGCAGCCGGTCCGAAATCCCGCGTTCCGATGCTTTGGCTGAGGTTGCGAAGTCGGTCCACTATTATGGTGGCTGGGCGATTGCGTTTTTGGTGGCGCTGCATGTTGGGGCGGCGCTGCAGCACGGGTTTATCAAACGGGATGGTGTGCTGGAGCGGATGCTGCCTGGGCGCGGGAGCGGCCGGTGATGTCCCGGATCTGCCGCGACTCGCTGTTTTGGGTGATTCAGGTGTGTCGGGAATCGGATTCGTGTTGGTAATTTATGTAATTTTTTTAGTGAGTTAGGTGATATTCGTCCGTCCAGTTCGACCGAGGCTTGCGCGTTCATGGCCGATCCGCCCGGCGGGGTCATTACTCCTTCTGTGATATTTTTCCGTGACAATTCAGTGACTTGTGGATTTGTGGGATTTTCCCAAATTTTGGGGTTGCGTGGTTTGGATGTTATCTCTAGATACGCCTTCACCGCAGCGGGGACGCTGGCAACAGACGGAAGCGGGGCGGTAACAATTCGACAGGGAACGGGCGGGGCGCGCTGGA